>NZ_CP053746.1:3362500-4562500 GCF_013201545.1 Pseudomonas graminis | reverse complement strand
TCGGATGGGCGATTTCGTTATGGCTGGACGCGCAGATCACGCCCGGGGATGTGGTGATGGTCAGCGCCCTGACATTCCGTATTCTGCACGGATCGCGGGACCTTGCCCTGGCGCTGGTGGACACATCGCAGCAAATGGGCGTGATCGCCGAGACCCTGAACATCATCGCCCAGCCCCATGCGCTCAGCGATGCTCCCGAGGAACTGGCGCCACCCCGTGGGCATATTCAACTTGTGGACGTCGGCTACACATACCCCGGCGGCGTGCAGGTATTCAGTCACCTGGGCGTGGACATTCCTGCAGGGCAGAGCGTCGGCATCGTCGGTGCGTCTGGATCTGGAAAGTCCACGCTGATCAGCCTCCTGCAGCGTCTTGACGATGTGGGCCACGGCGCGATCCTCATCGACGGACGCGACATCCGCTCGGTCAGCCAGGACAGCCTGCGTCGGCAAATCGCGGTGGTTCCGCAAGAGCCGGCGCTGTTCAACCGCACCGTGCTGGAAAACATTGGTTATGGCCTGCCCGACGCCAGCGAGGAGCAAATCGTCGCCGCTGCGCGCCAGGCCTATTGCGATGAATTCATCCGCGCATTGCCCCAGGGTTACCGAACGCAAGTAGGGGAGCGCGGTGTCATGTTGTCGGGTGGACAACGGCAGCGCCTTGGCCTGGCCCGCGCGTTTCTGAAGGACGCACCTATCCTGATTCTTGACGAAGCCACCTCGGCGCTGGACTCCGATTCCGAAGCGATCATCCAGCGGGCTCTGGCCGACCTGATGCGCGGGCGCACGGTGCTGGCGGTGGCACATCGGTTGTCGACGATTGCCGGTTTTGACCGGGTACTGGTTCTGGAAGGCGGCCGGCTGATTCAGGACGGCCCGCCTCGAGCGCTGCGGGAGGCGCCGGGTCAGTTTCGCACGCTGTGGCAGCTGCAGAGCATGGCGCCGGAGCGCTGATGCGGGTTCGAGTGGCTCATGGTGATGAGGAGAATGCCGCAAGGCCGCTTCTGAAACGTCTGCTGCGAAGGTGCCGGGCCGCCCCGAACTGGCAGGATTAAGGCGGGCCACTGCCTTTCATCTCCTGATTGTCACGCAATCGCAACGCTGCACCGGCGGCCGGGTTCCAGATGCCTGTATCCACAAGGCAATTCCGCCGTCATAGGGGGGAAGTTAACGATGTCTGCCGAATCCGTTCTGGGCTATCTCCGGGAGCATGCGCTCTTGTTGGCCACAGCCGAGTCCTGCACTGCCGGGATGATCATGGCGCTGCTGGCGAAAGTGCCGGGCAGCGGCTCGCTGGTCGAGTGCGGCTACGTGGTGTATTCGCCCGAAGCCAAGCAGCGTTTGCTTCACGTGAGCCCTGACACCATCGAGCGATGCAACCTCACCAGCGTTGAAGTCGCCGAGGAGATGGCCGTCGGCGCATTGCGCGACAGCCCGGCCAATGTCGCGGTGGCGACGACGGGCGTGTGCGGTCCGGATGACATTGACGGCATTCCCGCCGGCACGGTGTGTTTTGCCTGGGGATTCCTGCATCACGGGGCACTGCGGGTCTCCAGCGAGCAGCGTCTGTTTTCGGGAGATCGGGCGTCGGTGCAACATCAGGCAGCGGTGTACGCGCTTGAGCAGGTCACGCTCCGTCACCAGCGATTGGTCGAAACCCCGCGTTAGATGGACCGAAGCGCAGCGGTGGGGGCGCGCGTTGGGCGTGAACGCATTGGGCGGCGCTTGAACGTCGGCCTTGGGAGATCACCACTCATCGTCGCCGTATCGCCCTACCACAACTTCCCCGTTCTCAACGGGTCAGCCTTAGAATCATTCCTTTACTATCGCAGCACAGCGGAGCGACCCCATGAGCACACCTCCACACCAGCCAAGCAGGGCACTGAAGCGCGCCGTCACTGGCCCGATGCTGCTGCTGTTCATCCTTGGCGACGTCCTTGGTGCCGGGGTTTACGCGTTGGCCGGTACGATTGCCGGTGAAGTGGGCGGAGCAATCTGGGTGCCGCTGCTCATTGCGCTGTGCTTTGCCATGCTCACCGCAGGTTCCTATGCCGAACTCGTCACCAAATACCCCCACGCCGGTGCTTCAGCGGTGTTTGCCGGCAAAGCCTTCAAGTCGCCCTTGATCTCGTTTCTGGTGGGCTTCTGCATGCTGGCGGCAGGCGTGACCAGTGCAGCCGGCCTGTCCCTCGCGTTTGCCGGCGACTACATGGCGCCCTTTATCGATCTGCCGGCTCACGTTGTCGCGTTGATCTTCCTTGTGGTCATCGCCTTGCTCAACGCGCGTGGCATCAAGGAGTCACTGTCCGCCAACCTGGTGATGACGGTGATCGAAGTGTCGGGCCTGCTCCTGGTCATCGTCGCGGCCATCTGGTTCTTCCGCTCCGGCGACGCGGATCTGTCCCGCGCCGTGCAATTCAAGGAGGGGGTCAACCCCGCGTTCGCCGTGCTCGGCGCAGCGTTGCTGGCGTTCTACTCGTTCGTCGGCTTTGAGACCTCGGCCAATCTGGCGGAGGAGGTGCGCAACGTGCGCACCGTCTATCCCCGCGCGTTGTTCGGTGCGCTGTTGATTGCCGGGGCGATCTACATGGGTGTCGGCGTCGCGGCCGCCACGGTCATGCCCATTGAACAACTGGTGCACTCGTCGGCACCGCTGCTGGAAGTGGTCAAGGCGTCGAACCTCGGGATTCCACCTCGGCTGTTCGCCTTCATTGCGCTGGTCGCCGTGGCCAATGGCGCGCTGCTGACCATGATCATGTCCAGCCGTCTGGCGTACGGCATGTCGCGCCAGGGCCTGCTGCCCCACGCGCTGTCGAACGTGCTGCCGGAACGACGGACGCCGTGGGTGGCCATCGTCGCGACGTCCATCGTCGCAATCATCCTGACCCTCACCGGCTCCCTGGCGACACTGGCCGAGACCGTGGTCCTGCTGCTGTTGTTCGTGTTCATCAGCACCAATCTGGCGGTGCTGGTGTTGCGTCGAGACGTGGTCGACGTTGACCACTTCCGCGTGCCGACCTGGGTGCCGGTCCTGGCGATTGTGTCGTGCCTGATCCTCCTGACGCAGCAGAGCGCCGAAACCTGGCTGCGTGCCGGGGCACTGATGCTGGTGGGGGTGGCGCTGTACTTTCTGGCCCGCGTAGGCGGGACGCGGCCGGCATTCAACACCCATCTGGCGGATGCCGACGCCGAGTATTGATCCAGCGTCCTGGAGATCGGCGGTGCAATGCCGCCGATCCTGATCAACCGCTTGGACGGCCGGTAAGCGTGCTCACAGCTCCGTAATTCCCCATCGCCATCATGCGCAAAAAGTTGCGCAGTCCATGCGCAAAAAAAGCCTGACCATCGCCCTGCAGGCCGCGTATTTGGAGCCGTGTAGAGCAGTGCGCAAGAAGTTGCGCAGAGGTGCGCAACTTCTTGCGCACATTTCCCCGGATTCCTCACCGAATCACGCCCTGATCCCCTTAAGCATTTACCGCAAACCCTCGTGACATAAGGCCTGCGCCCGCGCTGGCACGCCCCTTGATATCTCCGTCGTCCTCTGGAAACGCGAATACACCCGATCACTCGCGATTTCCGGAACGCGGAGAGCGCCGTCGACGCCGGCAACGGCAAGGCGGTTCGCTGTCCTTCCACGCATTTGCAGTCGTTGATTGCCCCCCTTGGCATCGACGTCTGCCGCAACAGCGCATAAGGAACACGGGATGTTCGCACCGGCCAACCAAGCCTCATTCAGCCTGACCCTCAACGGGCAGGACACGCTGTTCCAAGTGCTGTCCTTCACCGGCCGGGAGCGCCTCAACCAACCGTTCGAATTCGAGGTGGAACTGGTCAGCGAAAAGGCCGCGCTGGACCTTGAAAGCCTTCTGCACGGGCAGACGTTTCTGCAGCTGGCCGAAGACGGCACCGGTGTCCACGGGCTGGCCTACAGCATCGCCCAGGGTGATGCCGGCAAGCGCCTGACCCGCTACCGGATTTCCCTGCGACCGCAGTTGGCGTACCTGGCCCACCGGATCAACCAGCGCATTTTCCAGCAGATGACGGTGCGGCAAATCATCAGTCAGGTGTTGGAAGAGCACGGCATCCTCTCCATCGACTACCGGTTCCAGCTCGGCGCGACCTATCCCGAGCGCGTCTATTGCGTGCAGTACGACGAATCCGACCTGCATTTCATCCAGCGTTTGTGCGAAGAGGAAGGCATTCACTTTCATTTCCAGCACAGCGCCAAGGGCCATCTGTTGGTGTTCGGCGACGACCAGACGGTGTTTCCGAAACTGGCGCCGGTGCTCTATCAGCAGGACACCGGACTGGTCGCCGACGTCCAGGTGATCAAGCGCTTCGGCCTGCGCATGAACACCCGCACCAGCCGCACGACGCGGCGTGATTACGACTTCACCAAGCCGAAGTTCCAGCTGGAAGGCAGCGCCAACAGTGTGGCCATCCCGGACCTCGAAGATTATGACTACCCCGGCCGCTTCGCCGATCGGGAACGTGGCCGCCATCTGGCCAATCGCGCCCTTGAGCGCCACCGCAGCGACTACCGGCTGGCCGAAGGCAGCGGCGATCAGCCACGCCTGGTCAGCGGTCATTTTCTCGCCCTGAGCGGACACGCCAACCCGCTGTGGAACGACCTGTGGCTGCTGACCGAGGTCTTCCACGAGGGTAAGCAGCCGCAGGTACTGGAAGAAGTCATCACCAGCGACGTCACTGACCTGAAGAGCGATTTCCATCAAGGCTATCGCAACCGTTTCAGCGCCACGCCGTGGGACGTTCATTACCGGCCACCGCTGGAGCATCCGAAGCCGAAGGTGCTGGGCACACAATCCGCCGTGGTCACCGGGCCTGAAGGCGAAGAGATTTACTGCGATCAGCACGGCCGGGTGAAGGTGCAGTTTTTCTGGGACCGGGAAGGGCAGCACAACGACAAGTCCAGCTGCTGGATGCGCGTGGCGTCGAACTGGGCCAGCCAGCACTTCGGGGCGATCAATCTGCCGCGGGTCGGCATGGAAGTCCTGATCACCTTCCTTGAAGGCGACCCCGACCAGCCCCTCATCACCGGTTGCCTGTATCACGGCGCCCACTTGCCGCCGTACAAACTGCCCGATTTCAAGACCCTGGCCACGGTCAAGAGCAAGGAATACAAGGGCAGTCGCGCTAACGAATTGCGCATCGACGATACCACCAGCGAGATCAGCATCGCGCTGCGCAGCGATCATGGCGCCAGTGCCATCAACCTCGGCTACCTGACCCATCCGCGGCCCGCCGGCGGCCAGCCCCGTGGCGAAGGTTTCGAGCTGCGCACCGACCGCCACGGCGCTGTCCGGGCAGCCGCTGGCTTGTTGATCACCACCGAGCCGCGTCCCCACGAATCGAAGCACCACAAGGACCTGCCGGAAACCGCCGAACGCCTGGCCACTGCCGCCGATCAGCAAGACGGCTTCGCGGTGCAAGCCAAGGAATCCCGGGCACAGGAACCTGGGGATCAGGATGACGTCGCCAAAGCCCTGCACGCCCAGCATCAGGGCGTGCTCGGCAGCGGCCCTGCCAACGCAAGTGGCAACGAGTTCCCCGAGTTCACCGAAGCGCATCTGGTGCTCGCCAGCCCGGCGGGCATTGCTTTGACCACACCGCGCTCAAGCCACATCGCCACCGGCGAACACCTGGCGTTGAGCAGCACGGGGCACACCAGTTTTTCCGTGGGTAAACGCCTGCTCGCCAGCGCCAGCCAGGGCATGCGCCTGTTTGTGCAAAGCCTTGGCTGGCGTCTGGTCGCGGCATCCGGCGACATCGACGTGCGGGCCCTGAAGGACAGCATCAACCTGCTGGCCAAACTCAACATCACCGCCAACGCCGAGCGCATCACCCTCACCGCGAAAACCGAGCTGGTGATCCAGGGCGGCGGCAGCGCCACCACCTACAACGCGGCCGGCATCACCCACGTCACCACCGGGCCGTACACCGCCCACGCCGCCAACTTTGCCTACACCTCGGCGCAAAACCTGGCGGGCGTGTTCCCCGAGCCACCAAAGCCGGGGGAGGGCGACCTTGAGTTGTTCAACCAGTACGCGGGGCAGCAAGGCATTCAGGGCGGCGGTTTCGAGGTGATCGATGCCTTGGGTAAACGCGTCACAGGGGCGCTCGACGGCAAGGGTTTCATGACCGTTTCCGGTGCTGCGCCGGGGCCGGGAAGGGTGACCTTTGGCAAAGACCCCGCAGACACCTGGACGGATGGCAGCGTCATCGGCAAGCCCGAATGGCCAGCTACGCCGCCAAGTGCGGGAGCCGTTCCGGCGCAGTTGGAGGCGGCAGTCACGGAGGGGTTGCCGAGCAAGAACTAGGATGTGCTTGAGCACGGATTGGCGGCGATGCAGGGCGCCGGAGCGAGTTTACCGGCGCAGGCCACCGCACTCGCGCCTCTTGTTGCGAGCGTTCTGAGTGGCGTGATCAAAAGCGGCAAGCTCCCGAGCCTGCCGGCGCCAACTGAGCTGGAGAGCCTGCTTGAGGCTCCGGACTTGCTGGCCGGCGAGAAGTTTTCATGAGCGCGAATATGGGGACGCGCGAGCCTCAGGTGGCGGTTGTACCGCTTGATCAGATTCAGGTTGAAGACGTTGGTCTTGGCGCGGCGAATGTCGATGCCTGGCTGCAGGGCATCAGCGGCGGGGTCGTTTCGCTTGAACGGATCAAGAGCGTGGCCGGCGGGCTGCCGGTGGTGGGCAACATCATGGCGCTGGTCGATGCGCTGAATGACATCGCTCGGCTGGCGACCAGTGCCAAGCGCGACCCGTTGGACTGGGTCAGTTTGGGCATAAACCTGATCGGCATGGTCCCCATCCCGCCGGGCATGGCGGCGGCACGGATGAGCCTGCGGCCCATGCTTTTTTTGGTGCGTCAGGAGATGCGGCAGGCCGGCAAGATGGTGCTGGGTGACGCGCTGATCGAGATTCTGATCGGGCACCTCAATGCCACCATCGTCGGGACCCTTGATGATTTCGTGACCCAGGCGCAGGGCAAGCTGCCCGGGATTCTTGAGGATGCCGGGAAGCTGGGCGAAGGCGTGCTGCTTCAGATCGCTGCTGGTCTTGAAACGCTGGTTAACCCGGAGCTGAATGCCAAGGGTGATTTGCTTGAGGCGCAGCAGCTGGTTCAGGCCGCAGGCGATCTTTGGGCCTACGATCCTCAGGCGGCGATTGGCAATATTTTTGCGGCGGCTGCGGATGTTTGCGTTGCTGCGGGCAAGGGTGCGGTGAATGGCGCCGTCGAACACCTTGTGCCTGAAGCGGTTAAAAAGGAGGTGGGCAGGCAGGCCAGGTTATTGCGTGACCTGGCTCCTCAGGTTCGCACGCAAATTAAGGGGCTTGCGGATCCCGGGGCTCAGCATTCCATCGCTGCGTTGCTGGTTACCTTGGAGGGTGCGGTCGTCATTTGGCGTGCGCGCAACGGGCATGGGCAGTCTTTCAACATCAAGCCGGGGGTGATTAATCAGGCCAAGCGACGGGCCGGTGAAGGGAAGCTTGAGGTTGTACAGCATGAGAAGCCTGCCAAGGGTCGACCTAACGAGCTCAAGAATTGTGTCTGCGCCTCTACGGCCAACAGTATTAGTTTTGCGATGGGTTCTGAGTCGGTCAGTCATACCGATTTCAGTTTGCCGGGGCCTTTTCCCATTGAGTGGACGCGGACTTATTGCTCAAGTCTGGATGCCTACGATCATGACGTGGTGGGCGCGCGATGGATTACGCCGTTTACCACGCGCTTTGATCTCGTCGGCGATGGTTTGGTGTTTCATGACTCGGATGGGCGTAGTCATGAATTTCCTCTTCCCAAGGTAAAACTCTTTCACTTCAACGCCATTGAAAACCTGACGGTCGTTCGCCTCAGCAAAGATCGGTTATTGCTGATGCGTGGCCTTGAGCACAGGGAAACCTATGTTCGGCGGGGTGATCGTTTTGTACTGATCAGCAAGGTTTTGCCCAATGCAGCCGGGGTGATGCTGCATTACGAGCATCGACATGATGGGCAATTGGTGCTCTCCGAGCTGGTGACTTACTCCGAAAAAGATGCCAACAAAGTCCATCTTCGCCTTGGCACTTTGATTGATGATCAGGGGCGTCTGACCGGCCTGTGGGAAGTTCGTGACGGCGCCGTCAAACGCCAACTTTGCGCGTATCAGTACGACGATTCTGGCGATCTTGTTCTGGCTCAGGATGAGAACGGCGCTGCGTGGCGCTACCAGTATCAAAACCATCTCATTACTCGCTACACCGACCGCACCAATCGCGGCCTGAACCTGCAGTGGCAGGGAACAGGGCCCGACGCCAAGGCCGTGCGCGAGTGGGCGGATGACGGCAGTTTTGATACTCGGCTGGCGTGGGATGAAAACATTCGTCTGACCTACGTCACCGATGCTCTCGGTCACGAAACCCGGCACTACTACGACAGCTTGGGTTACACCTATCGCATTCGCCATGCCGATGGGCGCTCCGAATGGTTCTTCCGTGATGCGGCGAAGAACATCATTCGCCACGTTCACACCGGTGGCAGCACCGACCGTTATCGCTACGACAAGCTGAGCAACCTGACCGAACACACCCGCGCTGACCACAGCGTCATCAATTATGCGTACGACGATAAAAGTCGTCTGATCAAGATCAGCGATGGCGAGGGCGGCTTGTGGAAGCGGGACTACGACCATCGCGGAAATCTGGTCGAGGCGATCGATCCGCTAGAGAACGTTACCGAATACACCTACAACTCGTTTGGCCTTCCTACAGCAATCAAGGACGCCAACGGCAATACAAAGGCGTTGGCCTACAACGACGCCGGACAACTCCTCAAATACACCGACTGCTCGGGCAAGCTGAGTGTTTGGGAGTACGACGAACGCGGCCAAATGGTTCGCTTTACCGATCCGGCCGGGCACAGCACCACGTACGAATACAAGTCAGGCCAGCTTGTCCTGATCAAACATCCGGACAAAACCGAAGAGCGCTTTAGCCGGGATGCCGAAGGCAGACTTCTCGCCCACTCCGATGGCCTTGAACGCTGCACCACATGGCGTTACACCGCCGCCGGTTTTATCGCCGAACGCGTCGACGCCGCCGAGCAAACCTTGCGTTACCGCTGGGACAAACTCGGTCGTCTCGTTGCGCTGGAAAACGAAAACGAACGCCGTGCGCACTTTCACTACGACCCGGTCGGCAGGCTGCTGGAAGAGCGCGGCTTCGACAATCGCTCGACTCGCTATCAGTACGACCCGCAAACCGGCCGCCTCGCCGAAACCATCAACGGCCAGCGCACGATTGCGCTGACCTTCGACCCAGTGGGCCGCCTGACCGAACGCCGTGCCACCCTCGGCGAAAAGTCCCAGAGCGAAACCTTTGCCTACGACGGCAATGGCCATCTGGTCATGGCCACCAACGCCGCCAGCCGGTTGCAATGGTTCCATGACCCAGCGGGCAACTTGCTACGCGAGCATCAGCATTATTCGAATCTGGATAAGCCGCTGGTTGCCGTCTGGCAGCACGAATACGACGCCCTTAATAACCGCGTCGCGACTGTCCGCCCTGATGGACATCGTGTCAGTTGGCTCACCTATGGCAGCGGTCATCTACTGGGCCTGAAGCTCGACGAGCACGAACTGCTTAGTTACGAACGCGATGATCTGCATCGCGAGATCAAGCGGCATCAAGGCAATAACCTTCTGCAAACCCAGCAATGGGACCCGGCAGGACGTCTGCAACACCAACTACTGGGCCGAGCAGACGACAAATCCACGCTTATAAAACGCGCCTACACCTACGACGCCGCCGGCCAACTCACCGACATCAACGACAGCCGCCGTGGAGTCCTTGCTTATAAATACGACCCGGTCAGCCGCCTGCTCGCCGCAACGAGCCGCCACGGCACAGAAACCTTCGCCTTCGACCGGGCTAGTAATCTGCTCGATGACAGCGCCGACCCCGTCCGCCGTCCGTTAGATCCGGAGCCTGTCCGCCACAAACTGATCGACAACCTGCTGCGCGACTACGCCGGCAACCACTACGAATACGACGAACGCGGCAACCAGACAACGCGCTGGACCGACGGCCTGCGCAGCGAACTGCACTGGGACCTCTTCGATCGCCTCGCGCATTTCCGAGATCCGCGCCTCACCGTCGACTTCGGCTACGACCCCCTCGGACGTCGCCTCTACAAACTCTCCAAAGCCCACTACCGCCCACGCCCCGAAGCCGGCACCGGCTGGAACGAAAACGAACACGCCCGCAAAGAGCGCGAACTCGGTTGCGGCTTCACCCTGTACGGCTGGGATGGCGACAACCTGGCTTGGGAAAGCAGCCCTCCGCCCTACGCCAGCGCACTCGGCCGCACGGTCCATTACATCCACGAGCCCGGTACTTACGTCCCGGTTGCCCAGGCCATCCGACACGAGACCATTCGCCTCGTAAGCCAACCGACTTACGAAGGTCGCTACAACTTCAAAGAAGATCCGCTCTGGAACTACAAACCTGTCGCACTGCCAATCGACGCCCTCGCCTGGTACCAATGCGACCACCTCGGCACGCCCCAGGAAATCACCGACCAGAACGGCAACACCGCCTGGAGCGCTCAATACAAAGCGTGGGGCGAAGCAACCGAACAGCGCTCTGAATTCGCACAACAGGTCAACCTGAGCCAACCGATCCGGTTCCAGGGGCAGTACCACGACCACGAGACCGGCCTGCACTACAACCGGCATCGGTACTATGATCCAAGGGTCGGGCGGTTCATCAGCAAGGATCCGATAGGTTATGAGGGTGGCATTAATGTTTACCAATACGCCCCGAATCCCTTGGTCTGGACGGATCCGTTGGGGTTGGCTGCCCATCGTGGTCGGATCCAGGCTCAAGGCGCAAAGCTTGAGGAGTCGGTTGCCTGGAACCAAGATAAACCCCTCACCGCGAGTGAGGCCAAGCAAATGCTGTCTGAGCTGAAGGAGAAACTTAACAAGAAAGATCTTGCTGCCAGGGAGGACGCTTTCAAAAAGGCCATTAAGTACATTGATAATGCGTGCAGATGTGGCGGAGCAGATTCGTATATCAACCATTCGTTTATGGTGAAAGACACCAAACATGAACGGGTGGACATTGAGGTTATCACCGGTAAGGCTTTCGTGGAGTAAAATATATGTTCAACAGCTACTTAGATAACGCGCAGTCCTACGTTGAGCTGGAAAGACATTTATATGAGTTATTTAGTTCGGAGGGGAAGGTACACGGACTGGACATCGGCAAATTTAAAGTACCGTACTGCAATACAAAATTTTCGGATGGGACGCCGTGCCAGGACGGCAACCCAATATTCTCTGCGAGAAATGA
Organism: Pseudomonas graminis; assembly: GCF_013201545.1. Classification (NCBI taxonomy): domain Bacteria; kingdom Pseudomonadati; phylum Pseudomonadota; class Gammaproteobacteria; order Pseudomonadales; family Pseudomonadaceae; genus Pseudomonas; species Pseudomonas graminis. The sequence continues at coordinate 4,551,150 of NZ_CP053746.1, read as the reverse complement.
GAGTAACGGTCAAATCCTAAGAATAGTGCTTGATGAGGATATCGACACGCTGGTGTCGTATCATGACAAAGAAATGAATTGTGAACTCGTCTTGGTAGGGAAAGTGGCTTTGCTGGATGAAATAAAAAAAGAAATGTGTAAATGGATTAAATCTCAATAATAATTTTTGCATGTGAAATGGCAGTCATGGAATGAAACCGGTTTGGTGAGTTGAAGGGAACGCACCCCTTTGACTCCCTGAAAAATTTTAGTGTGCGGGGATAGCTGGTCGTAGACGACAGGGATAAAGGGGACGGACCCCTTTATCTCGTAGGGACGCAATGAAGAGCGAGCAGCAACACGCCCAGGTTCCGCGAGTAAGCAAGGCGGAGCACGTTCAGCGGGGACAGATTTATTTACAGCGAGGCGCTGTACATAGATCAGTCCTGTCGGACCAAATGGAAAGACTGGTGCGCAGGCAAAAAAATCAGGCGGAGCAGGGCATGTATTTCATGACTAAAAAGACTTACATTATAAACTGCAAAGTTTGCCCAATCGCTTGGCGATTTAATTATTGGGGCTGTTATCGTCTGGCCAAGAAAAGCAAAGCATTATTTTTTTGATAAAAAACAATCGCGACGATTGTGGAGCATATTCATTCCTGCGAAAAACCTGATGGAGTTGGAGTTGAAATAATTACTGGCATGGGGCTAGCGGAGTAATTGAGTGTTTGACGACTACTTAAGAGAAGAGCAGAGCTATATTCAGCTGGAGCAATACCTGTACGATCGTTTCCTTTTAGCGTGCAATGAGGAGGGAACAGAGATAAAAGAGCTTAAGGCGCCTTTTTATAATACGGCTTTCTCAGATGGCACACCGTTCAGAGACGGAAATCCTGTATTCTCCGCACGAAATGAAATCACCGGTAGAATCCTCAAAATAGTTCTCGATGAGGATGTTGATCCATTAGTTTTGTATCTCGATAAAGATATGGGCTGCGAGCTCGTTATCATAGCTAGGGTGGGTTTGTTGGAACGCATCACCGAAAAAATGGCTGAATGGCTTAGAACTCAGTAAGTTTGCCGCAAACAAGCAAGGTAAATAAGGGAAAGCATTTCTTCAACGTTATTTACTGGCCTACAGTTAGTCCGGAGAGGTTGAAAACGTTATGAGTGATGAGTATAGGCTGGTATTGGCAGACGAAAGTATCTGTCAGCACGTCATGGATTTTCTTAAGTCCAGCGCTTTTTACGTTGAACACTACGAGGGATCTGTCTATCTAAAAGATTGGAGCTTGAAAAACGGAGCTCATTACGAGGTGCGTGTGATTCAGGAGGATCGCCATTCGCTTTGGCTTCAGGTCAATCTTAGAACTCCAGCGTTGCATGGCCTGCTGAAGGCAGCGGTAGGAGACGCCCCATATAAATGTCTAGAGGATGGCGATCTCGATCATGAAGTATCGTTACATGATGCATTGGGTTAGACAGAGACGTGATCGACCCTGTCAATTGCGCAGACGAAAAGGGGCGGGGCGCTGCCCTTGAGTTGGCTTGGAACGCAGCCATCGGGGATTGCTTAATTTACGGTGAAGCGTTGTAAATAAATCGGTCCCCTTTCGCTCCACTTTCGCTCCAGCCAGCTCTCTTACCAAAACGTCGCCGAGGGCGCATTCACCTTACCGGCAATCACCGCAATTGCCTTTTCCACATCACCCACTTCGGTATACCGGCCCAAACTCAGCCGCAAGCTGCTGCCCGCCTGAGCCTGACTCAACCCCAGCGCCAGCAACACGTGGGAAACGCTGCTGCTTGCCGAGTTGCAAGCAGAGGTCGAGGACACCGCCAGTTCACTGGCAAGGCTGGCAACGTTAAACCCCGGGCTGTCGATGCAGACGTTCAGGGTGTGGGGAATGCGCTGTTGTGCATCGCCGTTAAGGCTCACGCCGCTCAAGCCGAGCAACCCTTCACGCAGTTGCGCCGACAAGGCGCTGATACGCCTCACTTCCTCGTCCATTTCAGCGCTGGCCAGTGCGTATGCCGCGCCCATGCCGACGATCTGGTGAGTGGCGAGGGTGCCGGAGCGGTAACCCTGTTCGTGACCGCCACCGTGCATCTGCGCCTCGAGCAGCGGCTGTGAGCGTTCGCCGACGTAGAGTGCGCCGATGCCTTTCGGGCCGTAGGTTTTGTGCGCGGAAAAGGACATCAGGTCCACTGGCAGCGTGCTCAGGTCGATTGCCAGTTTGCCAGCGCCCTGGGCGGCGTCGACGTGGAACAGGGCGCCGTGTTCACGGACCCATTGGCCGATGGTGGCGATGTCGGTCACAGTGCCCAGCTCGTTGTTGACCAGCATCAGCGAGACCAGCAGGGTGTCGTCGCGCAGTGCCTGGCGCACGGCGTCGGGGTGAATCAGGCCGCGATTGTCGGGTTCGAGCCAGGTCACCGGGCAACCGGCTTGCTCGAGTTGGCGCACGGTGTCGATGACGGCTTTGTGTTCAATGGTGCTGGTGATGAGGTGGCGGCGGGCGCCGTTGCGCGGGTTGAGCGCGATACCCTTGATCGCCAGGTTGTTGGATTCGGTCGCGCCTGAGGTCCAGACCAGCGCGTCGGCACTGCAGCCCACCAGTTCTGCAACCTGACGGCGGGCCAGCTCAACGGCCTGGCGGGCTTGATTGCCGTAAGAGTGAGAAGAGGAGGCCGGATTGCCGAAGGTGCCTTCGCGGCCCAGGCACGTGACCATGGCCTGGATGACGCGGTCATCCACCGGTGTGGTGGCGGCGTAATCGAAATAGCAAGGAAGTGTTTTCATGGGAATTTCTGCGCTGTCCGTCGTGCAGAAAATACTACTAGCGTCAGGGTGAAAAAAAATTGATTCATCCACGGAGATTTACCGTATTTGTAGAATCTATTTTCGTTAATGGCGTGCTAAGGGGAATATCATTCCCGGCGCTGCTCATTTTGACCTATCTTTATCACTTCCCGGCATATGACAACACTGAGGCCACCGCGCATTCCATGGACAAATTCGACCAGGCCATCCTGAGCATCCTGCAAAACGACTGCACACGCCCGATTGCAGACGTCGCCGACAGTGTCGGGCTTGGCAGCACCGCGTGCTGGCGTCGAGTGCAGAAGCTCGAAGAGCAGGGCGTGATTCGTGGCCGGGTTGCATTGCTTGACCCGGCGCAGTTGAACGTCGCGGTGACAGTCTTCGCCGCGATCCGCACCAACCAGCACAACGCCCAGTGGCTGGGGCGGTTTCACGACCTGATCGCCACGTTGCCCGAGGTGGTCGAGTGCTACCGCATGGCGGGTGACACCGATTACATGCTGCGAATCGTGGTGCCGGACATTGCAGGCTACGACGCCGTCTACAAAAAGCTCATTCAGCTGTCGGGCATCACCGACATGAGTTCCAGCTTCGCCATGGAGCAGATCAAGTCCACGACCCAGCTGCCGCTGAGCTACACGTCGTGAACCTCGCAGCGCGGTGAATTAAAAACACTTGGTCTAAATACCGCGCAAAAAAAACAGCCATACGACGATGGCTGCTTTTTTATGGCTTGGGGGAAGATGGCTTGGGCGAAATCAGACGCGAGCTTTGTCGATCCACTCCATCGAAGTCCGCCAGATGCAGATCCCCAGGAAGTACGCCGACATCGCCAGCCAGACGAACAAGGTTACCGACGCGTTGTACGGGTGGTTCATGACCAACAGGAAGCTGCAGAAGAACCACACGGCGGTGACCGCGATATTAAGGGCCATGAACCGGCGAACCCGGAAGGGGTGCAGGAACTTCATGCGTGTGACGGTCAGCAGCGCCAGACAGATCACGGTGATAAACGTCAGCCACGGCGCCGGGGAAAGGATGTAGACACACAAGGCGACGACGTTCCAGGCGGCGGGGAAGCCCTGAAAGTAGTTGTCCTTGCTCTTCATCTCTACGTTGCAGAAACAGAACAGCGACGACACCAGGATGATCGAGGTGGTCAGCAGCAGGGTATATTCCGGCAGCGGGATGTAGCGGTAAATGAACAGGGCGGGGATGAATACGTAGGTGAGGTAATCGATCACCAGGTCTAGCACGGAGCCGTCAAAATGCGGCAGCACCGACTGCACGTTGAGCTTGCGCGCCAGTGAGCCATCCACGCCGTCGACGATCAGGGCAAACCCCAGCCACAGCAGGCACGCCTTGGGTTGGTTATCGAACAGGGCAATGGTCGCAAGAAAGGCGAGCACCACCCCCGTGGCGGTAAAACCATGGGCGCCCCAAGCCTTGAGCCAGGCGATGCGTTGGATAGGAATCATGAACGGTCCTTCTGAAAATAAGCGGGTTCGGTCGGGTACGGCAGCGGTCGACAGAACCAGAGGTGCATCTATCGACCGGGGATCGGTCGATAAGGTTCAGACGTAGCCCCTACACGGTAGCAGGCGGCGCAGGCTTTCGTTACTCAAATGTGACGCGAGGGCCTCAGACCACGGCGGCGCAGATGTCATTGGTCGGCTGATCGGGAAAGCAGGCAAAATGCTGGCCCCTCGTTCTGACCTATACGTTCAGAATCCGCGCCTTATCAGTCAGTTAGGCAGGGAATCGCATGTCGTTTATCAGGATCGCATTAACCTTCTGCCTCCTCGCCACGGTGACTTCCCAAGCGCTGGCCCGGAGCCCCAGCAAGAACGAACGCGATGTCTGCACCTGGGGCGCCGGAATGGCAGCCACCGCTCAGCGGTACAAACTGTCCGGCCTGACGCTGTACGGCGCTCGCAAGAAAATGCAGGCCCAGCACTTTGCGCAGCAATGGATGCGCATGAGCGCGCTGGGTATCACCGAGCAAACCTACGACAGCCCGTCGCGGCTGCGGCCGGAAAGCGTCAAACAGGTGTATTACGAAGGCTGCATCAAGCACGAAGTCGCGCGGCGCTGATCCATCGCGCCGCAGCCCGAAGGGGCGCAGCGCGACAAGCAGGTCGATCCAGAATCAGTGCGGCGTGCGGGGAATGGTCTTCAGCAGGTCCGCCGGGCTGATATGGCCCACCACCTGGACGCCGCTGCCTGGGTGCGGCAGTCCGAGGATGTGGCCTTTGATCTTGCCGATCACGTGCATCTCGCACGGCTTGCAATCGAACTTCAGCGTCAGCACTTCATCGCCATGCACCAGCTGCATCGGCGCCACCTTGGTGCGCACGCCTGTCACGCCCTTGGCCTGCTTGGGGCACAGGTTGAAGGAGAAGCGCAGGCAGTGTTTGGTGATCATCACCGGCACTTCGCCCTTTTCTTCGTGGGCCTCGTACGCGGCGTCGATCAGCTGCACGCCATGACGATGATAGAAATGCCGCGCCTTCTCGTTGTAGACGTTGGCCAGGAACGACAGGTGCGCCTCGGGGTAAACCGGCGGCGGCGAGGTCTCCGGCTTGCGGGCTCCGCGCGGATGCGCCTGGATGCGAGCGGCGGTCAGTTTCTCGATAACCTCACGGCGCAAGGCCTTGAGCTGCGAGTTCGGAATGAAGAAAGCCTGCGGCGCGTCCAGCTCGATGGCGGTCGCGTGGTACTCAGTGGTGCCGAGCTGGCCGAGCAGGTCGTGAAGTTGCTCCAGCGCCTGCTCCGGTTTATTGGCAACGCCAAACGGACCGTTCAGCTCGACGCGGGCGCTGATGCCTTCTTCGCTGGTGGCGACCAGCTCCAGACGCTCTTCTCGCAGGCGCGCGACCCATGACAAACCGATGCGGCGTTCGGCCGAAGTCTTCTGCAAGGCCTGCTGCCAGTTGTGATCGAGATTGCGGCTGAGGGAATGGTTGGGCCGCAGTTGCAGGCCTTTGGGCATCTCGTTGGGTTCGACGCGGTAGCGGTAGCGCTTCTCGCCGTCTTCCTCGAACTCGCCCTTGGGCTCGGCGATGTTGGCGCGGAAACCCACCACTTCGCGCTTGACCAGCACATTGAGGCCGTCGCCGTTGGACAGCGGCTCGTGGGTCACCACCTGAAAATCACGCTTGCCGACTTTCTCGACCACGCCGACCAACAGGCCGGTAAAGGTCGGCGAATCGAAGGCACCGATGTCGATCTTGCGGTCGGTGACGAAGTAGTCGGTGCTGCCCCGGTGGAAGGTCTTGTCCGGGTCGGGCAGGAAGAAGTGCGCGGTGCGGCCGCTGGAGGCGCGGGCCAGGTCCGGGCGGTCTTCCAGAATGTCGTCCAGACGCTGGCGGTAATAGGCCGTAATGTTCTTCACGTAGCCCATGTCCTTGTAGCGGCCTTCGATCTTGAACGAGCGCACGCCGGCGTCTACCAGTGCGCGCAGGTTGGCGCTCTGGTTGTTGTCTTTCATCGACAGCAGGTGTTTTTCGTAGGCAACGACGCGGCCCTGATCGTCTTTCAGCGTGTAGGGCAGACGGCAGGCCTGGGAACAGTCGCCACGGTTGGCACTGCGCCCGGTGTGCGCGTGGGAAATGTTGCACTGACCGGAGAAGGCCACACACAACGCACCGTGAATGAAGAACTCGATGGCAGCATCGGTTTCGTCAGCGATGGCGCGGATTTCCTGCAGATTCAGTTCACGGGCCAACACCAGTTGCGAGAAGCCGGCCTGATCGAGAAAGCGTGCGCGCTCCAGGGTGCGGATGTCGGTCTGGGTACTGGCGTGCAGCTCGATGGGCGGAATGTCCAGCTCCATCACGCCGAGGTCCTGCACGATCAGTGCGTCGACGCCTGCGTCGTACAGCTGATGGATCAGCTGGCGTGCCGGTTCCAGCTCGTTGTCGTGAAGGATGGTGTTGATGGTGGTGAAGACGCGGGCGTGGTAGCGGCGGGCGAACTCGACCAGTTGGGCGATTTCGCTGACGTCGTTGGCCGCGTTGTGGCGCGCGCCGAAGCTCGGGCCGCCGATGTAGATCGCGTCAGCGCCATGCAGTATGGCCTCGCGGGCAATGGCCACGTCGCGGGCGGGGCTGAGCAATTCCAGGTGATGTTTGGGCAGAGACATATGTTTTTAGTCGGCACGGTCACGGTCAAGGCGCGCATTGTAGCGGCGAAACGCTTGAGCGGCACCCGTCTGCTGCCCGATGGCGCCTGCGGGTGGAGCGGGGCGCCAGAATCACCGCGTGATCAGGCTTTGGCGGCCATCGCCGTGACTTCCACGCGCATGCCTTCGACGGCCAGCGCGGCAACGCCAACCGCAGCGCGCACAGGCCAGGGTCTGGCGAAAAAGCGTGTGTAGACTTCGTTGAATGCGGCGCGATCGGCCATGTCGGTAAGGTAGATGGTCAGGTGCAGGACGCGGTCCATGGAACTGCCGGCCCTTTCCAGCGCCACTTTCAGCGCCTGCAGGGTGCATTCGCTCTGCTCGACGATCCCGCCCAGTTCCAGACTGCCGTCGGCGCGGGTGGGGATCTGTGTTGAAACCAGCAGACCGCCGAAACCGGCGACGTCCGAGGAGATCGAGTCGGCGTCTGGGTCGGGCGTGAAGGCGATGTCGTGATTGGCCATGGGGGAGGTCTCTTCAACGAGTAGGTGGATGACGGGCCGGGAAACGGCCGGCGGTCATGATGTCCGACTCGGAAGGGAAAAGGGAGGCTTGACAGGGTTTCAGCCGCCCGGTTCGACACGGGACCCGATCAGAACGCTAGCGGATGGACCAAGGGGGCCAGCGCACAAAAGCGAGCCGCCCTCACGTTATCTCTGACGTGAAGGCGGCTCCGGGGGGGTTGTCAAATCGGCGGATTCAACGTGTTTGAAAGTAGCAGTGGGGTATACCGTTAGCTAGCTATCATTTCGCAATACAGTATTGCCGATGCGGAAAGAATCGAGCTCCCTCATTGGCACATCGTGCGAAACCGCCCAGTGCGATCGCTGCAAAAAACTCCGAACTCATCCCCCGGTCGTTCAGTCCACCCTTAACGCTGACCGTTTGCGTTGGACTATTTCGAGGAGAGCCCCATGACTGATTACCCGAAACCGCCTTTCAAACCTCAACAGCAAACCGTGCCTGGCGATCAGAGCAGAATGGACCCTTACCCGGATTGCGGCGAGACCACCTACAAGGGCTCAGGCCGCATGAGCAACAAGATCGCGCTGATCACTGGCGGCGACAGTGGCATCGGCCGCGCCGTGGCGATTGCCTATGCCCGAGAAGGCGCCGACGTGGCGATCTCGTACCTCGACGAGCACGAAGACGCCAAAGAGACCGCGCGCTGGGTGGAGGAGGCGGGTCGTCAATGCCTGCTGCTGCCGGGCGATCTGGCCGAGAAAACCCAGTGCCTGTCTATCGTCGACGAAACCGTGAAGAAATTTGGCCGCATCGACGTGCTGGTCAATAACGCGGCGTTCCAGATGTCCCACAAAACCCTCGAGGAAATCCCTGACGAGGAGTGGGTGAAGACCTTCGATATCAACATTACCGCGATGTTTCGCATCTGCAAGGCCGCCGTGCCCCACATGGCCGCGGGCAGTTCGATCATCAACACCAGCTCGGTCAATTCCGATTCGCCGAAACCGACGCTGCTGCCCTATGCAGCCACCAAAGGCGCCATCGCCAACTTCACCGCCGGCCTTGCCCAGTTGCTGGGTGAGCGCGGTATTCGCGTGAACAGCGTCGCGCCCGGCCCGATCTGGACGCCGCTGATCGTGTCGACCATGACCGACGAAGACGTGAAAAGCTTCGGCGAAGAAACGCCACTTGGGCGGCCGGGTCAGCCGGTTGAAGTCTCGCCGATCTATGTACTGCTAGGCTCCGACGAAGGCAGTTATATCTCGGGGACACGTTATGGCGTGACCGGCGGCAAGCCGATCTTGTAACGGCTCCAACCGCTGCGCATACCTGCTCGGCGAGTAGCGCGCATGAAAAGGGGCTGCCAACGCAGCCCCTTTTTTTTGTCTCTCGTTGCATTCGCCGTCAAACGCCTTTGGCAGTGTTCTTTAGGTCGTCGGCCATGTTCTTGCCGGCGTCCGACACCGTTTCCCATGTCTCGCTAACCGTCGCCTTGGCTTTCTGCGCGAGGTTGTCACTGGCCTTGCCAAACGCCTTGTCTTCCTTTTCGGTGCTCGGCAACGCAGCGCCGAGGGCCGCCCCCAGCGCGATGCCCATCGCGGCGAGCGCCAACGGTTGCTCGCGCAGCATGTACTCGAAGGTGCCTTGCAAATGACGACCCTGACGTAGAAGCGCTTCCTGGGCATTGCCGGCTGACGATGACAGCGTGTTTTTCATCGCCGCCGTCTTTTCGCTGGCCTGATGCTTGAGATCGTCCAGGGTGTGGCTGGCGGACTCACCAAACTGCCCGACCTTGTCGCTGGCCTGGTGCGCCGATTCCCGTGCGTGATCCGTCGCGCCGCTGAACGTCTCGCTCACGCTCTGCGCAGCACCGCTGAGCTTCTCGCCCAGTTGCCCGAACATTGACGCGCCACCGCTGCTGCCTGACGTATGGCCGGGCTTTTGATTCTGCCCAAGCATCAGCCAGGAGATGCCCACCGTGGTCAGCAGCATCGGCATCGGGTTGTTCTTGATCGAGGTGCCGAGGTTGCCGAAAAACTCGCCGCCGTTTTCCCGGGTGAATGCCAGCGCCTGATCGATCAGTTGCCCGGGGGACAGCTTGCTCTCCAAGGCGTCGACCAGGTTTTCAATGTTGGCCCTGCGCGCATCGATGTTGCGCTCGATCGCGTCCGGGCTTTTCGCCAGGAGCGGGTCGGGGATGTCGCGGTTCAGTTCATCTTCGCTGGCAAAGCTGCTGTCGATGCTCATGAGACTTTCCTCTGAATAGCGTCTTTGTCCTTGCTGAGCGAGTTCATCGTGCGCTCAGGGGCCAGTTGGGTGGCTTCAAGGTGTTTCTTGCCGGATTGCACCATCAAGTAGCCGACGAGCATTGCCGCCACGCCCACGATCAGCGCGGCCAGCCAGGGCGCGACAACCATCGCCAGCGCATAGACGGCGGCCAGCAGCAGGATCACCAACCCGGCCATCATGATGACCATGCCGCCGGCGAGGGCCGCGGCTGCCGCTTTGGCAGTGGCGACCGAGGTGCGGATTTCGGCCTTGGCCAGCGCAAGTTCTTCGCTGATCAGCGCCGGGACTTCGTGGGCCAGCTGGCGGATGAGGCCAAGGGCCGAGGTGTCGGTGTCGCCGTTGTGGCTGGCGGTGCCGCGCGGCGGGAGTTCAGAATTGATCGACATTAGAATTCTCCTCGTGGCGCGGGCTTGTCTGGCGCGGGCGTTGATGTGGAAGCAGGGCGGGTTGCCGTGCCAGGGTCAGCATTAAAACTGCCCAGTTCCGCGCCGGATTGCTGAATCCCGCCGTCAACATCTGTGGCGGCTGAACCCTGGGCGGTGGGGTTGTGTGGGGCCAGTGGATCCGGCGTCTGGATCGGTGTGCCGCGGGAGGCAGCACCTTCGTACGGGTGACGAGCATTCAGACCTTCGTCTTCGCCTGCCTTGAAGCCGCCATCGCTTTCCCCTGAAGGGTATTGCGGCGAGTCGGGGGCGGAGGACGACGTGGACGAGGTCGACGCCGTCAGGTCCGGGCTGCTGGCGCGGAAGAATCGGGACAGCCCGAAGCCCACCGCAACACTGCCGGTCACAACAGCGCAGGGTTTTCCCGTGCCAGACGACCCGCCTGCTGCAGCATCTCCTCGGCGCTTTTGCCGCGCATGCTCGTCGCGAACGCGCTCAGGCTCTCGGCGATGTCGCTGATGTAATGGGAGATGCCCAGGGTGTCCTTGTCCTGCAGCTCTTCCGCCGCAGCGCTCGCCGTTTTCGCCAGGTTTTCGATCTGCTCGGCAGCGCTGTCGCGGTAACTGCCAAACTGCTCGGTGCCATGTTCGCGGGCCGTGCCGAGCAGATCCTTCGCGTTGTCTTGCAGAGTGTGCAGCGCCTCGCCTGGAGACGCGGGGCGCGGTTGAGCGCCTGCGGTGTCTTCGCTGAATGTAGGCATTTGATCATCATCCTTAAATCAATCGGGACATCATTCGCGGCAAAGGCACACTCGGGGACGGGCGCGCCTGGCCATTCCACGCTGCATGGAATCTGCGCGCTGTGTAAGGGTGGAGGGGCTTGGCGAAGCGGGAGTTCGGGGGCGGAGACGAACGGTTGCACGGTTGATCCGAATGAGGGAAACGTGCGGGGATAATCGAGCACGTCAGTGCGCAGGTCGATTCAAGTGAGGGGAAGGGCGCAGAAAGCAAAGGCGCGCGATCATTGCGACCGCGCGCCGGATCAAAGGCCAGCCTCAGCCCTTGCTGTGCTCGTTGGACGTTGGCGCTTCGGCGATCCCCCGCGGCCCCGCGATGCCCCAGATAGCGACGCCGATGACCGGGAAGATAAGGATCAGCACCGCCCAGCCGATCTTGGTGCCGGACGATTTGGTGCTGCGCCAGACACTGGCGATGGCCCACACGTCGACCAGAAGGATGATGACCGCCAGGGCGATCGAGAAGAGCGTTTCCATTGCGTGTACCTCTTTTGCGCGAGCGGTTACACGGCAGGGATGCCGGTCACCGTCTGGGTGCCAGTGGCGGTTTCAGTCAGAGGGATTTCAGGGCTGCCGGGGGTCAGGATGACCTTGCGGCAGTCTTCCTGTTTCTTGTCAAAAATCTTGTAACCCTCGGCGGCCTGCTCCAGGGACAGGCGATGGCTGATGATTGCTTCCGGCGCGAGACGGCCGGCTTCGATGTGTTCGAGCAGTTCCGGCAGAAAACGCTGGACATGGGTCTGGCCCATTTTGAAGGTCAGGCCCTTGTCGAAGGCATCGCCGAACAGGAAGCCGTGAATGAAGCCGGCGTACACGCCCGGCACACTGACCACGCCGCCACGGCGAACTGCCGCGATGCACTGGCGCAACGCCTTGCCGCTGCTGCCCTCCATCTTCAGGTTGGTCAGGATGGTTTCCGTGGTGCTGCCCTTGGCTTCGAAACCTACCGCATCGACTACGCCGTCAACGCCGCGCATGCCCTTGGTCTGACGGATGATGGTGTCCGCCGGATCGTCGTCTTCATCGAAATTGATCGGAATCACGCCATAGGTCGCCTGCGCGTATGCCAGGCGGTAGGCGTGGTGGTCGACCATGAAAATCTGATCGGCGCCTAGCATCCGGGCCACGGCCGCTGCCATTAAACCTACAGGCCCGGCGCCGTAGATGGCGATGCTCGAACCCTGGCCGATGCCGGTATTGAGGACTGCCTGATAACCGGTGGGCAGGATGTCGGAGAGGAACAGCACTTTCTCGTCCGACAGCGTGCCGGGGACCTTGAACGGGCCGGTGTTGGCTTTGGGCACGCGCACGTATTCGGCCTGGCCGCCCGGGATGCCGCCGTAGAGGTGGCTGAAGCCAAACAGCGCAGCCCCTGGCGGAATGGCCTTCTTGTTCATGATCGCGCCGCGACCGGTGTTGGTGGTCTCGCAGGCGGCGTACAGGTCCATGTTGCAGAAGAAGCATTCGCCGCAGGCAATGACAAAGGGAATCACGACCCGGTCACCGCGCTGCACGGCGCTCACGGACGAACCGGTGTCTTCGACGATGCCCATGAATTCGTGGCCGAAAATATCGCCGTGTTCAACGGTGGGGATCTTGCCGCGGTACAGGTGCAGGTCAGAACCGCATATCGCCGTGGCGGTCACGCGCAGGATGATGTCGTCAGGTTGCTCGATGACCGGGTCCGGAACCGTGTCGACTTTCACATCATGGGCGCCGTGGTAGGTAAGTGCTCTCATTGTGGTTTTTCTCCGCGATTAAGAATGAACATCTAAATAGCGGAGCAGGCCACGAGGGGTTTAGTTCAGGTCATAGCAGAAGCGGGGGGATTAGCGGTAGGTAAATGCCCCGTCAGCCCTGCCACGGGCCTTCCCGGCCAAAGCCGGTCCTGCCGAACGGCGTATCCGGAGGACCGGCTCTGGCCGGGAAGAGGCGAGCTGGACGCGATCTCAGCCCTTGGTTTTGGTAGGGTCGGCGCTGCGTGGGTAGGTGCGCTCTTCCTGAATGGTGCCGTCCTCCTTGTGAATCTTCAGCGAGGCTGTCTTGCCGTCGAGAAATTCACTTGCCGCACTGATGATTTCAGCCTTGGTGTCGGCGGTTTTCGACGCGCGGGCGGCGCCTTCCCGGGTCAGCGCCCAGCCATTCTCGGATTTTGTGATGTGGTAGTTATCCATAGCATTCTCCAGTTGATGAATCATTTAAGGCCGACGCGCTTGCGCATGTCTGCCGTGATGGTCTGTCGGGTTTTGCCCAGGTCCGCCCAGGGGTCGCTGTCGAGTTCGGCGAGGCGTTCGTGGACGGTGTGGATGTCCCAGGCGTTTGCACCTTTGATTTCCAGCAATTCCTCGCGGTAGATCGGCACTGACACCGGCAGACCCTCCCGTGTGCGCACCGAGTACGCGCAAATGGTCGTAGCGCCGAGGCCGTTGCGCAGGTAATCGATGAAGATCTTGCCAATGCGGTTCTTCGGCCCTGACACCGCCGAAAACCGCTCCGGCAGCAGCCTGGCGATGTGCTTGACGATGGCGTGGCTGAAGTCCTTCACGGCGTCCCAGTCGGCCTTCGGCGTCAGCGGTACGACCACATGAATGCCCTTGCCGCCGCTGGTTTTCAGGAACGATTTGAGCCCCAGTTCATCCAGCACGGCGAGCGTCAGCTGCGTGGCTTCCACCATGGTTTTCCAGGGCAGCGCCGGATCAGGGTCTAGGTCGAGAATGAAACGGTCCGGCCGCTCAAGATTCTTGGCGACCGCGTTCCAGGTGTGCAGCTCCATCGTGCTCATTTGCACGGCGCCGATCAGCGCCTCAACGTTGTTGATCAGCATGACCGGATGGCCGGTGTATTCCTTGCCCATGGTCTCGATGCCGGGGATGGCGAGGCGGTCGGCGTTTTTCTGGAAGAACAGTTCGCCGCCGATGCCCTCCGGCGCCCGCACTAGCGCGACGGGGCGTTGGGCCAGTTGCGGCAGGAGCCAGTCGGATATGCGGACGTAGTAATCGGCCAGATCACGCTTGGTCGCGCCGCTGGTGGGATCGATCACCCGCTCGGGGTGGGTCAGGCGGATCTTGCCGGTTCTGGTATCGGCGGCGTCGGATTCACGCGGACTCTCTTGCGCTTTGACAGGTTTGGATGTCTTCGCGCGCTTGCGTGGGGGCGCAGGTGTTGGCGTGTCTTCCAGCTGCTCTTCTGGCACGTCTGACGCCCGCGCGGACTCCGACGATTGATCGTCAGAAGGCGCCGACGCCGGAAGCTCTTCGGTGATGGACTCCGCAGGTTTGTCGGTGCGCAGGCCATGGAACACCGCGTGGCGCACCGATCCTTCTTTGGTGATCTCGGCGAAGGCGACTTCCGCCAGCAATGCAGGTTTAAGCCAGTGCACGCCTTTGGCCTCGAAACCGGTGGGCGGATTGACCGCCGCGGCCTTCTTCGCGTGGAGCGGTGTCAGCTGGTCGTAAATCGTGCCCAATGTCGCTTCATTGAAACCGGTGCCGACTTTGCCGGCGTACCGCAGCTCGCCACTGTCGGCGTCGTGCAAACCCAACAGCAACGCGCCGAATTTGCTGCGTGCGCCCTTCGGATCGGTATAGCCCACGACAACGAATTCCTGGCGACGTTTGCACTTGAGCTTGATCCAGTCACCGCTGCGGCGCGACACATAAGGGCTGCCGGCGCGCTTGCCGATCAGGCCTTCCATCTTCATCTGGCAGGCGCTGTTGAGCAGGACTTCCGGTACTTCGGCGAAGTCTTCGGAGTACCTGAGCACCTCGTCGTCCGTTCGTTCGAGCACCTTGGACAGCGCGGCGCGGCGCTGTTCCACCGGCACCTCACGCAGGTCCATGCCATTCAGAAAGGGCATGTCGAACAGGTAATAAATGATGTTGCCGCTGCGGCCGGCTTCGAAGGCATTCTGAAGGGCCTGGAAGTCAGGCACGCCGTCATCGTTGGCGACGACCATCTCGCCGTCGAGCCAGGCCGACTCAAGAGCCAGACCGGCGATGGCCTCGGCCTGGCGCGGCAGTTTGTGGGTCCAGTCATGGCCATTGCGGGTGAACAGCTGCACCTTGCCGTCGGCGACCCGAGCCATGACCCGGTAGCCGTCGAATTTGATCTCGTAGCGCCAGTCGCCTCCAGGGGCAGATTCCACCAAAGTGGCCAGTTCGGGCTTGATGAGATCCGGCAGCTCGGCGGGCTCGGCGCCCACCAGCTGCGCCTTGGCGGATTTTTTCCGAGGGGCGGGGACTTTCTCCACGGGCTTTGGCTTCTCAGCCGTGGACTTCGCCGACTTGGCAGACGCTGGCTTTGCGCCGCGCTTTCTGGGAATCAGGGTGCGCTCGCTGAGCACGCTGTCGGGCAGCGCCTTGACCACATCGTAGTCAGCTTCCGGGCGGGCGAATTCGTCCTGATGCTTGATCAGAAACCACTGTTCCTGCTTGCCGGGAATGTGGGTCTTGACCAAGTTCCACACGCCGCCAAGCTTCTCACCCAGCAATTCAAATTTGAGCTTGCCCTTGGCATAGGCGTCGGCAGGGTCGGAGAGGGGTGTCCACACACCGCGGTCCCAGACGATGACGTCGCCCGCACCGTAATGCCCCTCGGGAATGTTGCCCTCGAAGGTGGCGTATTCAACGGGGTGATCCTCGACGTGCACCGCCAGGCGTTTGGCCTTGGGGTCCAGCGACGGACCTTTGGGCACTGCCCAGCTTTTCAGCGTGCCATCGATTTCGAGGCGGAAGTCGTAATGCAGGCGTGATGCGTCATGCTTTTGAATACAGAACTGCAGGGCGTGCGCAGCCTTCCTGGACGAGGCGCGTTTTTTCTTCGTGTTGCCTGACGGCTCAGATGTCGCGTTGAAATCGCGCTTGCGGTTGTATTCGTCCAGTTCGGCACTCATGGAAATCCCTCACACTGCGGCATGTGTCTATTAAACCCAGAGTGCGGGGCACTCGCAGAGTTCCGGTCATAACGCTCAGACAACTCCACGCTGCTCAGTCGCTTCCGCCAACATTGCCAGGGTTTGTTCCATGTCCAGAATGGAGGCTTCCAGGGTCGCGAAACACTGGTTGATGCTCTGTTTATCGTCCACGGTCTGGTGCCCGGTTAATTCCGTGACTTCAGATAGCTCCAACCTGAACAATACGTTCACGCTGCCTCGAAGTTCGTTTAATTGGTTGAGGACAACAGCCATTTGATTGCGGGTGGCATTGCTCATGTCGGGCCTCACATTGGAGTGGCGCGTAGTAGGTCGGGCGTGTAGTGCAATGCCCCTATGACAGATATGAAAAAGGCAGAGTCTCTGGACCCTGCCTTTCTCAACTAAACATTCGAGCCGCCTGTGACAGGCGTGATCCGAATTATTTGGCAGCGTCACCACCGTGCGCCTTGGCCAGGGCTTTAGCATGGGTCAGATGCTCTTCCAGCTTTGGCAGGGTCGCAGTCGCAAATGCTTTCAGATCAGCGTCTTTGCCTTCAGCCGCTTCTTTCTTGAACAGCGCGATGGTTTGTTCGTGAGCAACAACCTGGTTGTTAGCATAAGCCTGGTCAAACGACTTGGCGCTGCGCAGTTCGAGGATCATCGCCTTGGCTTTGTCCATCAGCATGGCGTTGTCGGAGACTTCCAGCTTTTTGGTGTCAGCAATGCCCTTCAGTTTGGCGTTCGCTGCGGTGTGATCTTTGACCATCATTTCTGCGAAGGTTTTAACGTCGGCGGAAGTGCCTTTTTCTATCGCAAGCTTACCGGCTTCGACTTCTGCCACACCTTTGGCGGATGCATCTTCAACAAAGTCATCATTGTCCTGCGCCGCGAAAGCGCCTTGGCTGCCAACAGCCATCAACAATGCGAATGCAGAAGTCTTGAATAGATTTGTCATCGTGAAGTTCCTCTTCTTTTAAAAGTGACGCGGGGTAAGTGCCCGTATTGTTTCCGACTGGAAGCAACGGCCAATCGTTCAGAGAATTTTTAAAAAACACCGCGGATGGGCAAGTTGCGGCGTCCGGTCAGGCGTCTTGCTCTTCCAGTCCCTCAAACCAGTTCCGGTAGGGCGTATTGACCGCCTTGTAACGGTTGAAGTCGGGTGTGCCATCCGACCACCAGACCGGCCCGCGCTCACCCAATGCAATCTTCGCTGCGTTGACCGAGGCGCGTGCCGCCTTGAGTGCGGCAGCGTCCTCGGCGCGTTTCGCGGCTTTGACAGCCTGCCGAGCCTTTATCAGGTCGTTGACCCACGATTGGCGCTCTTCCTCGGCAAGTGCCGGATTGCTACAGCGCCACAGCTGGCCCTTGACGACAAAATAGCGACCGTCCGGCGTGGTCGGATACATCACTGGATTCGCGTGACCGTCAGCACCACCGCCGCAATGCGGTCGGCCTCTTGATAGGTCTCGGTTTCCAGCTCTTCACCAAACACATCAGGGTCCATCTCGCGATAAGACCAGGCGAGGTCAGCCCGGTCGATGAGCTTGCGCGCCTGCTCAAGGAAGAGGTCGACCCCATCGACCGAAGGCGCACCGGTGTACAGCAACACGCTGCCGCCCGGCGCCAGTCGTTCGATGGCTTGGGCGAGAATACGCACGGACAGTTGCGAACCCAACTGATCGCCTCCGTGGCGATAGGCGCGCTCCTGACTGTCCTTCATGTACGGCGGATTGGCGACGATCAGGTCGAATTCGCCTGTGGTGCCCGACAGGATATCGCTGTGATACGCGACCACATTATTCGCCTTGGCCAGTGATGCGTTGACCGCGGTGAATCGCAGGGCCGTCGGATTAATGTCGACCGCGAGCACCTGAGCATCCCGCCGGGCACGCCCGATGAGGATCGCGCCGACGCCACTGCCGCAGCCGATATCAACGGCGGTACGAATGGGATGCGTCGAGGTACGCAAGTGCTCTTCAATGGCTTGGGCGAAGCGGTAGGTGTCAGGGCCGAAGAACACCGAATCGTGAGCCACGGTAGGAAAGGCGGAGTGCACGAACAGTAAGTCGTCCAGGCTCGACCAGCGTACTTCGCTGGCCCACATCCCGGCGTGGGCCCGTAACACCCCGGCGGCCAGCAACGTTTCGAGTTCGGATTCGTCCAGTAAGCCCGTTTCGAAAGGGCGGCTCCAGCCGAACACATCCCGCAGGCTACGCGCCTTGCGGTTCTGCTCGCGCCCGTTGACCCGCTGATGGGTCAGCGGTGTAACGGTCATGAACCGATAACCCTCTGACTGGAGGCGTTGCCCCAACTGCAGCAGGGCGAGGTCGTGGTTTTCGTCTGTCGTTTCCAGCGTATCGAACGTGCTCTCAAGCGCAGTCTGGGTGCTCATCGTGTCAGGCTTCCTTGCGCCAGCTGGCGGGCGTAGATACGGGTCGCCGCCAGACCTTCCGGCGTCGGGTGAGCGTCGGGCGCGATCAGCTCGACCAGTTTCTCGAATGGCAGAGAAGAGGCGTTACGCGGCTGTGGGGCGTCATTGCTCCCCACATGGCGACGACGGAAGCGCGTGCGGAACGGGTTGCTCTGCTCCGACGCCTGCCAGTCGCCAGCGATCCAATCCTTCAGCAGCTGCATTTCATAACCGCTGAACACACCGAACATCACTGCACCGGGTCCATCGATCAACTGCCAGAAACGGCTGTCCTGCGGGTCCTGGTTGCGCTTGATCCAGCCACGGTCTTCCAGCGCGCTCAATAACTGACGACTCTGGCCTGGGGTGGCAAGCCAGTCATTGATCGTGCGGCCTTCGAGGCGGCAGTAATCGGAATGCATGTGCTGGCCGAAGGTGCTCTTGGTCTCCAGCATCGAGACCACTTCTTCTTCCAGATCGAAGGCGCGGACGATGTCGGTCGAGCCAATCCCCAGATCGTTGAGCAAATAGCCGGCGCGCAGACGCTTGAGGAATTCATCCTTGCTGTCGTCATTCGGCAACAGATCCAGCACCGCCTGCACGGCCTTCTGGGCGTGGCCCGAGCTGGCGTTGTCGATGGTCACGTGCAGGGTGAAGTAATAGGGATCGATACCCAATTCACTCAGCTCGAAAGCGGTGATCAGCAAATGCAGCGGCAGTTGCTCGTAGCCCAGGTTGTAGCCGAGCACTTCCGGCAGGAACTCGTCGCTCAAATGACCGAGGCCCAACTGGATGGCGCCTTGCAGATACAGGGCATCGTCGAGGGGCGCGATGGGGGCACAGTCGTGTTCAGTCAGCAGGTTGCGGTACAGGACCACATGGTTCAACGCAGGCTCGCCGTCACCCAGCTCTTCGAGGTAGGTGCGAATCAAGCCATGGTAGCGCCAATCCTCCGCATGCTTGACCGTGCCATACAGCCAGGCGCCGTCCACCAGCTTGCTTGGCGCGACGCTTTGCAGGAAATACAGCGCGTGAGCTTTGTTGGTGAAGAATTGTCGAGGCCCGCCGGCGCGGCGTTCCTCCAGGTAGACGCGGTAACGCTCGGCCACCGCATGACTGTTGCTGGCTACCCAGGTGGACAGGTCGTTCAAGTCAGCAGGCAGGTTCGACGGCAGCGTTTTCGCGATTTCCAGCTGCTCCTGGAGAAAATCACGGACGTTATCCCGCTCTGCTGCCGCCTGTCCGCGCAGCAAACGGGAGTACAGCGAGTAATGGGCACCGGTGGATAGGTGCGCCGTGGCAGAACGCTCGGAAAGTAGCTGTAAAGAGGTCATGGGTAGCCTGCTGACTTTTCTTGATATGTAGGTCAGAGAGAAGCAGTTCCCGAAAATTCCATCGAGTTGCAGCACAGTCGATGATCGACACTTGCGCCAGACGAAAGGCCTGAATTCTCGATTCGATCGACTACTGAATGCACACCGATCGTACAGGACAGGCAACCAACATCTCTCCAAGTCTCAGCCCGGCACATGGCGCCGATACAGGCGGTTAAAACGCAAAGTCCGAGCAGGCGCAAAACTAACCGGACGGTTCATTTCATTTGATCTGCTGCCCAGCGGCGCGAATAATCCCCCGCACACTCGCCAGGCTCGGGCCCTCATTCAGGTGCCGGGCGCCCTGTATTTATCCGGAGTTCCCCCGCATGCAGCGCTCGATCGCCACCGTTTCCTTAAGCGGCACCCTGCCGCAAAAGCTGCGCGCTATCGCCGCGGCAGGTTTCGATGGCGTGGAGATCTTCGAAAAGGATTTGCTCAATCACAACGGCGGCCCCCGCCAGGTGGGGCAGCTTTGTGCTGATCTCGGCATCGCCATCACGCTTTTTCAGCCTTTCAGCGACTTTGAAGGCTGTCGCCGCGAGCATCTGCAGCGCAACCTCGACCGCGCCGAGCAAAAATTCGACCTGATGCACGAACTGGGCACCGACCTGATGCTGGTGTGCAGCAACACCGCCACGGATTCACTGGGCGACCACGACCTACTGCGTGAGGACTTGGGGTTGCTGGCCGAGCGGGCGGGCGCGCGTCAACTGCGCGTGGGGTATGAAGGGCTGGCATGGGGACGTCACGTCAACACCTGGCAGCAGGTCTGGGATCTGGTCCGGCAGGTCGACCATCCGGCCCTCGGCGTGCTACTCGACAGTTTTCACACGCTGTCGCTCAAAGGTGACCCGAGCGCCATCGCGCAGATCCCAGCTGAGAAGATCTTCTTCGTGCAGATGGCCGATGCGCCACTGCTGAACATGGGCGTGTTGGAGTGGAGCCGGCATTTTCGTTGTTTCCCGGGGCAGGGCGAGTTCGATTGTCCCGGTTTTCTCGCGGCGATTCTGCGCAGCGGGTACACCGGCCCACTGTCGCTGGAGATTTTCAACGACGTGTTTCGCACTGCGCCCGCTCAGGCAACCGCCGCCGACGGCTTGCGTTCGTTGTTGTACCTGGAAGAGAAGACACGCGGGCTGCTGGAGCAGCAGCCTCAAGCCGTTGCGCCGTCATTATTGTTCCATCCGCCGGCGCCGAGCCCCTGCCACGGCGTGGAGTTTCTCGAGTTCGCCGTGGATGACGGCCACGGGGCACGGCTGAGCCAATGGCTGCACGGCCTGGGCTTCTGCACGTTGGGTCACCACCGGAGCAACGCCGCGACCTTGCTGGGGCAGGGCGATATCAGGGTTGTGTTGACCGCCGGGCATGATTCCCTCGCTGAGTCGCCCTTCGCTCAACCGCCCTTTGCTCAGTCTGACCTCGAAGTCCACGGCGCGTCGCTGCGCTCAATGGCGTTGCGGGTGGACGACAGCGCTGCCGGGCTGAAGCGGGCGCGTCAGTTCAACGCCGAAATCTGCGGCGGTCCCCTCGGCTCTGATCAACCAGGATTTCCAGCCGTGCGCGCGCCGGACGGCAGCCTGATTTATCTGGTCGAGCCCGCCGCACCGGGGCAATCGTTCTGGGACAGGGACTTCACGTTGAGGTCGCTACCTTCGGCGCACAACGGTTTGCAACGCGTCGATCACGTGGCCATGGCGTTGCCCGCCGACGGCCTGGACAGTCAGGTCCTGTTCTTCAAGAGCGTGCTGGATTTCCAGGCCGATGCCGACGTGCTGCTGTCCGACCCTCATGGTCTGGTGAGGAGTCGGGCGTTGCGCAGCCGCTGCGGCAGCGTGGGCCTGCCGCTGAACACGTCGGATCGTGGCAACACCGCGATCGCCCGCGCGTTGACGAGCTACGGCCGCTCAGGTGTTCATCACATTGCTTTTGCCTGTGACGACATCTTCGTCCAAGCAGCGCGAGCCAAAGCGGCAGGCGTGCCATGGCTGGCGATTCCGCGGAACTACTACAACGACCTGGCGGCGCGCTTCGGTTTTGACGAGGCGTTCCTCAGCAAGCTGGCTGCTCACGACGTGCTGTACGACCGCGACGCCGACGGTGGCGAGCTGTTCCACGCTTACACCCAGGCGTTCGAGGCGCGTTTCTTTTTTGAAATCCTTCATCGCAGGAACGGCTACGCCGGTTATGGCGAGGCGAATGCATCGGTGCGCCTTGCAGCGATGGCCAGGGCTTGCGGCGATTCAGCCTCGCTCTGATGGCTCGCACCGCGTTCGTACGCGCCGCTTCCGTAACGCTCGGGTGCAGCTCATAATCCCGCGATTACCCCGTGGTTGTGAGCCCCGCATGAAAACCGTTGACGACAGCCTCGCCGACCTGCCCGTAGAGGCGCCCCGCAAGACCCGCAAGCACAATCCGGAAAAAACCCGCGACGACATCCTTCAGGCGGCCGTCGCCGAGTTCGTCTCCCAGGGGCTTTCCGGCGCACGAGTGGATGCCATTGCCGAGCGCACGCAAACCTCGAAGCGAATGATCTATTACTACTTCAACAGCAAAGAGCAGCTCTACACCGAGGTGCTCGAGAAACTGTACGGCGACATCCGCAACACCGAGAGCAGCCTCAGGCTGGACGTCCTCGCGCCGGAAGAGGCGATCAGGCGGCTGGTGGAATTCACCTTCGATCACCACGACCGGAACGTCGATTTCGTGCGCATCGTGTGCATCGAGAACATCCACAACGGCGCCAACGTCAAACAGTCCTCGACCATCCGCGCGCTCAGCCGCAACGTGCTTCAGGCGCTGGACGAGACGCTGCGCCGGGGCGAGCAGCAGGGCGATTTCCGCCCGGGCGTACAGGCAGTGGACCTGCACATGCTGATCAGCTCGTTCTGTTTCTATCGGGTCTCCAACCGTCACACCTTCTCGGAAATCTTTCAGATCGACCTCGAAGATGCGCAGATCAAGGCACGCCAGAAGGCCATGATCTGTGACTCGGTGGTGCGTTATCTGACCCCGTGACCAGGTGAGCACTGAAGCGAAACGCCACGCCTGCCTGAGGACCCCGTCAATGTCGCAACGTCAATCCACGCTGATCGCCTTGCTGGTGGCGGTCACTTTTTTCATGGAAAACCTCGACGCTACGGTGATCGCTACGGCGATGCCGGAAATGGCCCGGACGTTCGGTGTCGCGGCGGTGGACCTGAATATCGGCATGAGCGCCTACATGCTGGCAATCGCCGCGTTCATTCCCCTCAGCGGCTGGTTGGCCGACCGACTCGGTTCACGCCGGGTGTTCGGCGGCGCCATCGTGCTGTTCACGGTGGCTTCGATGCTGTGCGGCATCAGCGACAGCCTGGAGACGTTCGTCGCGGCCCGGGTCCTGCAAGGCATGAGCGGCGCGATGATGGTCCCGGTGGGGCGCCTTGCGGTCATGCGCGCCACCGAAAAGAAAGACCTGGTGCGGGCCATTTCGCTGATCACCTGGCCCGGGCTGGTGGCGCCGATACTCGGGCCGCCCCTGGGTGGGTTCATCGTTACCCACGCGTCGTGGCCGTGGATTTTCTACCTCAACCTGCCCCTCGGCATCATGGCGCTGATTGCCACCCTCATCCTCATCCCCAAGCGCAATGAAGTCAGCACTCGGCCGTTTGACCTGAAAGGTTTCCTGCTGCTGGGCGTGGCCTGCACCGCGCTGTTGTTCGGGATGGAGCGACTGGGGCAGGGCCATGGCAGTCAGTGGCCCGGCCTATTGATAACGGCGCTCGGGGTGGTCTGTGGCGTGCTGGCCTGGCGACACATGCGCCGGCACCCGCAGCCGCTGATGAACGTCGCGGTGGTGCACATCCGCACCTTCAGCGTCAGCCTGCTGGGCGGCTCGGTGTTTCGTGTCGCTATCAGCACATTGCCGTTCCTGCTGCCGCTGATGTTCCAGCTCGGCTTTGGTCTGTCCGCATTCGACGCCGGGCTGCTGGTGCTGGGGGTGTTCGCGGGCAATCTGGCGATGAAGCCGTTTACCAGCAGCATCATGCAGCGCTGGGGCTTTCGTCAGGTGCTGTTGGTCAATGGTTGCATCGGCGTGGCAGCGATTGCCGCCTGCGCGCTGCTCGATCAGGCCATGGGCTGGCCGCTGATCCTGCTGATTCTGTTCATCGGCGGGCTGTCGCGCTCGATGCAGTTCACCGCGTTCAACACGCTGGGTTTCGCCGACGTACCCAAGCCGCAGATGAGCGATGCCTCGACGATGTTCAGCATGTGCTTCCAGCTGAGCATGGGCCTGGGTGTCGCCATCGCCGCTTTACTGTTGCGTGGTGCGATGGTCCTGCATGGCAACGACGGGCACGCCGTGACGGCGGATTTCCAGCTGACCTTTATTGGCGTTGCGCTGATCGCCGCCCTGGCCCTGCTGGATAATCGTCGGGTGTCGGCCCAGGCCGGTGCCGCACTGCTGCAACCCAAGGCCTGACCCGCCGACAACCCATTGAGACTGACGCGCCACTGGCCAAAACCACCAGACGTTCTGCGCGCTTTGACTATTGCCCATCGGCGCTGCAGAGCGGAGTATTTCGCCACTCCAACAATAAAAGTGTAAGGACGACACAATCATGCAGATCGAAGGCAAGGTGTTTCTGGTCAGTGGCGGCGCGTCCGGGCTGGGTGCGGCCACCGCACGGATGCTCGTCGACGCAGGGGCCAGCGTGATGCTGGTGGACGTCAACGCCGAAGCGCTCGCGGCACACGTGGAAAAACTCGGCGGCAACGCCCGCGCCAGTGTCAGCGACATCACCCAGGAGAGCGCCGTTCAGGCCGCAGTGGATGCGGCGCGCGGTGCGTTTGGCCAGATCAACGGCGTCATCAACTGCGCGGGCATCGTCGGCGCCGAAAAAATCCTTGGTAAAGAAGGCCCCCACGGCCTCGACAGTTTCAGCCGGGTGATCAACGTCAACCTCATCGGCAGCTTCAACCTGATGCGCCTGGCCGCCGTGGCCATCGCCGAAAGCACGGCGGATGCCGGTGGTGAGCGCGGCGTCATCATCAACACCGCCTCTGTGGCGGCCTATGACGGCCAGATCGGCCAGGCGGCGTACGCGGCCTCCAAGGGCGCCATTGTCAGCCTGACCCTGCCCGCCGCCCGTGAACTGGCGCGCTACGGCATTCGCGTCATGACCATCGCTCCGGGCATCTTCGAAACCCCGATGATGGCGGGCATGACTCCCCAGGTACGCGAAAGCCTGTCCGCCGGCGTGCCATTCCCGCCACGCCTGGGCCAGCCCGAAGAATACGCCGCGCTGGCGCGACACATCATCGAAAACAGCATGCTCAACGGCGAGGTGATCCGTCTGGACGGCGCCTTGCGCATGGCCGCTCGCTAATCGAGGAATCCATTATGTCTTTGAACAAACGCCAGACGTTGAACGACGACCCTGTGGTGATCGTGAGCGCTGCGCGCACGCCCATGGGCGCCTTTCAGGGTGATCTCAAAAGCCTGACCGCGCCGCAACTGGGCGCCGCTGCGATTCGCGCTGCCGTCGAACGAGCCGGCATTGAGCCGGGGCAGGTCGATGAGGTGCTGTTCGGTTGTGTATTGGCCGCGGGACTGGGACAGGCGCCGGCGCGTCAGGCGGCACTGGGTGCCGGGCTCAGCGACGCCACGACCTGCACGACCCTGAACAAAATGTGCGGGTCGGGGATGCAGGCCGCGATCCTCGGCCACGACATGTTGCTGGCGGGCAGCGCCGACGTGGTGATCGCCGGCGGGATGGAAAGCATGTCCAACGCACCCTATCTGTTGGAAAAAGCCCGCAGCGGTTACCGCATGGGCCACGGCCGGATCATCGATCACATGTTTCTCGACGGCCTAGAAGATGCTTACGACCGAGGCCGCTTGATGGGCACCTTCGCCGAGGAGTGCGCAGGGCTGGAAAATTTCAGTCGGGAGGCCCAGGACGGTTTTGCAGTCGCTTCGCTGACCCGGGCCCAGGAGGCCATGACCCGGGGCTGGTTCGACGCTGAAATCGTTCCGGTGGAAGTGACCGTTGGCAAGGAGCGCAAGACCATTCGCCAGGACGAGCAGCCGCCCAAGGCGAAGCTGGACAAGATCCCGCAGTTGAAACCGGCGTTTCGCGAGGGCGGCACCGTCACGGCGGCCAACTCCAGCTCAATCTCCGACGGCGCTGCGGCCTTGACCCTGATGCGTCAATCCGAAGCGCAACGACGCGGGATCAAGCCGCTGGCCGTCATCCATGGCCACGCCGCCTATGCCAACGAACCGGGTCTGTTTCCCACCGCACCGGTGGGCGCCATCGACAAATTGATGAGCAGGACCGGCTGGTCCCTGGACGAGGTCGATCTGTTCGAGATCAACGAAGCGTTTGCCGTCGTCGCGCTGGTCACCATGGCCCGCCTGCAATTGCCCCATCAAAAGGTCAATGTGCATGGCGGCGCTTGCGCGCTGGGCCATCCCATTGGTGCATCGGGGGCGAGGATTCTGGTGACGTTGCTGTCGGCGTTGAAGCAGCGTGGACTAAAACGCGGGGTGGCGGCGATCTGCATCGGCGGCGGCGAAGCGACGGCGATGGCTGTCGAGCTTGTCGTTTGATATCAATGGCTTGCGTCGTCCTTCGCATGTGGAATCTGTGGTTATCGGTATCTTGCTTGCAAACTCAAAAAGGTCTGTAAAACAATGAATTACACAACAATCCTCCAGGAAGTGAGAGGTCGCGTCGCACTCCTGACCCTCAATCGCCCGGAAGCGCTCAACGCCTTGAATGCGCAGCTGATTAGCGAACTCAACCACGCCCTCGACGAGCTGGAGCGCGATCACGGCATCGGCTGCATCGTCCTGACGGGCTCGGCGAAAGCGTTCGCTGCCGGGGCGGACATCAAGGAAATGGCCGAGCTCAAGTACCCGCAGATTTACCTGGACGACCTGTTCAGCGACAGCGATCGGGTGGCTAATCGCCGCAAGCCGATCATTGCCGCCGTCTCGGGATTTGCCTTGGGCGGCGGTTGCGAGCTGGCGCTGATGTGCGACTTCATCCTCGCCGCCGACAACGCGCGCTTTGGCCAGCCGGAAATCAAGCTGGGCGTGCTGCCGGGCATGGGCGGCACCCAGCGCCTGACCCGCGCGGTGGGCAAGGCCAAGGCCATGGAAATGTGCCTGACCGGGCGCCTGATCGATGCCGTCGAAGCAGAGCGTGCCGGGCTGGTGGCGCGCATCGTGCCGCAGGATCAACTGCTGGATGAGGCGATGAACGTCGCGGCCGGCATTGCGGCGAAGTCGTTGCCAGCGGCCATGATGGTCAAGGAAAGCGTCAATCGCGCTTTTGAAGTCAGCCTGGCCGAGGGTATCCGTTTCGAACGCCGTGTGTTCCATGCAGCGTTTGCCAGCGAGGACCAGAAGGAAGGCATGGCGGCGTTCATCGAGAAGCGCGAGCCGGCGTTCAAGCACCGCTGATGGACGTTCCCGAACGCACAGGCTCACTCAGATGGAGCGTTGGTTGACGCGCCTGGACAGTTCGTCGGCCGACTCTTTGCGCTCGGAGTAACGATCCACCAGATAGTCCTGACGGTCGCGCAGCAGCAGTGTGAACTTCATGAGCTCTTCCATGACGTCCACCAGTCGGTCGTAATACGAGGACGGCTTCATCCGGCCGGCCTCGTCGAATTCGGCGAACGCCTTGGCTACCGAGGATTGGTTGGGGATGGTGAACATCCGCATCCACCGACCCAGCACGCGCAGTTGATTGACCACGTTGAACGACTGCGACCCGCCGCAGACCTGCATGACAGCCAGCGTTTTACCCTGAGTAGGCCGTACCGCCCCGATCGCCAGCGGCACCCAGTCAATCTGCGCCTTGAACACGGCGCTCATCGACCCGTGCCGTTCGGGCGAACACCAGACCTGGCCTTCTGACCACTGCATCAGTTCGCGCAGTTCCGCCACTTTGGGGTGCGTCTCCGGGGCATCGTCCGGCAGCGGAAGCCCGGCGGGATCGAAAATCCGGGTGTCGGCGCCGAACTGCTCCAGCAGACGCGCCGCCTCTTGTGTCACCAGCCGGCTGAATGAGCGCTCGCGGGTCGATCCATAGAGCAGCAGAATGCGGGGTTTGTGGAGGGATGGCCCGCGCGGCTCCAGTTGCTGAAGTGACGGGATGTCGATCAGGTCGCTGTGTAGATTCGGCAGTGTGTCGTGCATGTGGACTCCTCGGACGGCCTCGCGAGTGCCGCCTCGGCTGATCGTTAAAGCGTACCGATGCGGTTCAGTTCGGCTTGCAGGGCGGCCGCGCTCATCTCTTTCAGCGGCAATTCTAGAAACGCACTCACCCGCTCGCGGATCTTCGCGAGGGTGGCGTCAAACGCTGCGCTGATCTCGGCTTCGGACCCGGTGACTTCGGAGGGGTCGGCCAGGCCCCAATGGGCCTTCAGGGCAGGTCCGAAAAAGACAGGACAGGCTTCTCCGGCAGCTCGATCGCAGACGGTAATCACCACATCGGGTGGCACGCCCTCGAACGCGCCCGACCCTTTACTGCTCAAGCCCGCCGTGGAGATGCCTGCGGCGGCGAGGGTTTGCAGGGCCCGCTGATTGACCCGGCCGCTGGGGAAACTGCCAGAGCTGACCGCCTCGATACCCGCCGGCGCCAAGTGGGAGAACAGTGCTTCGGAAAGGATGCTGCGGCAGCTGTTGTGGGTGCACATGAACAGGACTTTCATCAGAGAATTCTCGAGTCAGAAACCGGGCGCAATGCCGGGGCAAACGGGTCGATGCGACACAGCCAACGCGTGCATCGGCTGCATGAACCTGGAGCCTATCTAGCCTATAGGGCTGCATCCCTGCGTTACAGGGGTTTCTTCTGGCGCCAGCGTGTATAAAATGCGCCGATTGCCAAGGCTCTGCTGCGGCGTGTCACTATCGATCACCATTATTTCAGCATTTATCGTCATCGTCCGGCGCGCAAGACGCGTCGAATCAGAGCGATCTATCGCCACCGGAACAAGAGAGCAATCATGGGCGCACAGTGGAAGGTCAAACACAAAGAAGCGGCAGCCAACGCCAAGGGGCGTATTTTCGGCAAGCTGTCCAAGGAAATCATGATTGCCGCGCGCTCCGGCGCTGACCCCGACATGAACGCGCGCCTGCGTCTGGTGGTCGAGCAAGCCAAAAAGGCGTCGATGCCGCGCGAAACCCTGGAGCGCGCCATCAAGAAAGGCGCCGGATTGCTCGGCGAGCACGTGCACTTCGAAAAACTCACCTACGAAGGCTTTGCGCCGCACAAAGTGCCGGTCATCGTGGAATGCCTGACCGACAACATCAACCGGACCGTTTCGGAGATCCGTGTGCTGTTCCGCAAGGGCCAACTGGGCGCCGAAGGTTCGATTACCTGGGATTTCGACCATTTGGGCATGATCGACGCCGTCGCCGCCAAAGACGAAGCAGACGCCGACGAAGCCGCCATCGAAGCGGGCGCTCAGGACGTTGAACAAGGCGAAGAGGGCGTTGCGACGTTTTACACCGACACCACCGACCTCGACGCCGTGTGCAAGGCGCTGCCTGAATTCGGCTTCACCGTTGAATCCGCCAAGATCGGCTACCGCCCGAAAAACCCGGTGGAAGGCCTGAGCGAAGAGCAGATTGCCGAGGTGGAAGCCTTCCTCGAAGCCATCGACAGCCATGATGACGTGCAAAACGTTTACGTCGGTCTGGCGGGGTAAGGCTGACCGGGCCAGTTGATTGAATTCGCTGGTTGGAGGACCGGCTTTAGCCGGGAAAGCGTCGGTGGGCACACCGCGAAACTCAGGATGTTCACGCTGGCCTCTTCCCGGCTAAAGCCGGTCCCACAAATTGCGCGGCGTCCTCAGGGCTGGGTCCCACATGTTGCGCGGCGTGCTCATGGCAGGGTCTCACTGACACGCCGCGTGCAGTCAGTGGGACCGGCTTCAGCCGGGAAAGCGTCGGTGGTCACACCACGGATATTCAGCCCTCAAAACTGCCGCTCAATCTCCGCAAAACCAGGCCGCTGCATCACATCAGCCTGCACGCACCGCCGCTGCAACTCCCGCAGGCCGGCCGCTTCCCCATCGCTTGCCTCGCAGCAGTCGAGCAATTCCCCCAGCAATATCCCGAACGCCCGGACTTCGATGCGCTCCAGCCTCCTGCCCGTTTCTTCATCCGGGTAGAACGCCGCCGCGCCGAAATCCCCCAGCAGACTGTCGCCGGACTCGTTCCAGAGAATGTTGTGGGCATACAGGTCGCCGTGGTTGATGCCGTGGCCGTGTAAATGGGCGCAGGCCGCTGCGATCCCGGCGGCCATGCGCTTCACGGTCGAAACGCTCAGCCGTGTGCCTGCGTAAGTGTCGCGTGTGCAGGATTCCAGGGTCGGCGGGCGGGCGAGGGTGACGAAAGAAGGAGAAATCAGCGCCATCACCAGGCCGCGAGCGCCCTGCGGGTGGTCCTGGATCTGCCCGAGCACCGGAATCAGATGGTCATAACGCCCGGCCGCAATGCACGCCTGCATCTCGTTCAAGGGCGAGCCGTCGCTGGTGACGTCGCCCTTGTACAGCTTCACCGCAACGTCCAGCGAGGCGGCCTCTTCATTGGCACGCCATTGCGCCTGCTGAATCACCCCGGACGCACCTTCGCCCAGCACCTTCTGCAGCGCCAGTTGCGGCCACGGAATCTGCCGGATCGGCTCTACGGTGTGGATGTCGTTCAGCGGATTGCCGGCAAACGCCAGCCACGCAAGTGCGGGCATTTCCAGCAGCCAGCGCGGCAGTTCATGGAAATCGTTGACCGCGATCCGCACCAGTTCCAGGCGCTGGCAGCGTGCCAGTGATTCCGGCAATTGCCGCAGCCGGTTCCCTGCCAGCATCAGCTTCTGCAGGTGTGAACAGTCGCCTATCGCTTCGGGCAGGGTCTCGATGCAGTTATCGGTCAGCACCAGCGAGCGCAGCGAGGGTGGTAGCGCTTTAGCAGGCACATTGACGATCTTGCAGGCCTTGAACCCGACGAAGAACAGCTGCTCGCACTGGCCCAGGCATTCCGGCAGGCGGGTAAAGGGATTATTGGAACAGAACAGGATTTTCAGGCGCTTGAGGCGGTGCAGGTCGGCGGGCAATTCGGTCAGCCGGTTACCGCTGAGGTCCAGCACCTCCAGGGATTCGGCGAGGCTGAAGATTTCCTCGGGGAGTTCGCTGAGGTCGGCACTGAGAGTGAGCCGCGTGATGCCTGCCAGTTTGCCGGCACGCAGGTCTGCAAGGGTGTGCATGGGGGTAAGGGCGCCTGTGATCAATGAGCGGCCATGATACCCAGTCGTCGGGGCCAGTGCTCGTTGGTCGCGGCGCGACGGGAGAGGAGTCAGCTCAGGCAGCGGTCCAGCAATTGATGCATCCGCTCAAGGGACGGCGCCGACTCGGCGTACAAAATGCGGTAAACCATGGGCGCCACAACAGCGTCGACCAGTTCATCGGCCGAGGGACTCTGTTCCCCGCGTTCCCGGGCCCGGTCGATGATGATCTGCAGTTGATCGCGAACCATGTTCAGGCACTTGCCGGAGCACAGGGTCGCGCTGCTGGCGACCACGTCGCGCATCATTTCGCGGCCTGGCGCGGAGTTGGTTTCTTCAAGATAGACCTCGACCCAAGTGCGCAAGTCGTCACGCAAGTTGCCGCAGTCCACGGGTTCGTCCGGACGCAGACGCTCGACAGCAGCATCGGCGAGCAGCGAAGTCAGGTCACCCCAGCGCCGATAGATGGTGGACGGCGTGACACCGGCGCGGGCCGCAATCATGGGCACGCTGAGGGCCGAACGCTCCTGCTCCTGAAGCAGATCGCGAACCGCCGCGTGAATCGATGTCTGCACCCGGGCACTGCGGCCGCCGGTGCGAATGCCTTCTTTGATAGCCATGCTGCGGACCCTAACACAAAGTATTTGCTTTAAGCAGACGCTGCTCGCACACTGCTAACGCTAATTCATAGCTTTTGTGGCGTGCTTTTTCGGGAGAGTGTACTCGTGTCTGATTCTTTGCAGAACCCGCAAGTCGATGGTCGGGGGACGAGCCACTTGGGATTCCTGGCGTTCGTGCTGCTGTGTTTCTTCGCGGCGTCCAGTGCGCCTACGCCGCTTTACCACCTCTATCAACAGGCGTGGGGCTTCTCTTCGGTGCTGTTGACGGTGATTTTTGCGGTCTACGCCCTTAGCCTTCTGGCGACGCTGCTGGTCTTCGGCTCGCTGTCGGATTATCTCGGACGCCGCCCGGTCATCTGGATCGGGCTGCTGCTGGAGATCGTCTCGATGCTGTTGTTCATCGCCGCCACCGACGTCACCTGGCTGATCGCCGCGCGGGTGCTGCAGGGCGTGGCGACCGGCATAGCCACCAGCGCGTTGGGCGCCGCGATGCTCGACAGCGACGCGCAGCAAGGGCCACTGCTCAACAGCATCACGCCGATGTTCGGCATGGCGCTGGGTGCGCTGGGCACCAGTTCACTGGTGGAATACGCGCCGCTGCCCATGGGCCTGGCCTATGGTTTGCTCCTCGCGGCGTTCGTGGGCCAGGCGTTTTACCTGCTGCGGGTGGCTGAAACCGTGACGCCGCAACCAGGGGTGCTGAAAACCCTGCGCCCGCGGCTCGCTGTGCCGGCGCAGGCGAGGGGAACGTTGTTAGTGGTGTTGCCGGCCGACATCGCGGCCTGGGCGCTGGGCGGATTTTTCCTGTCACTGGCGCCGTCGCTGCTGACGGCCGCGACCGGTTCGACCTCGGTACTCAACGGCGGCTTTGCCGTGGCAGCGCTGACCCTCAGTGGCGCGATTTCTATCCATACCCTGCGCCTGCGCGCGCCGCGGCTGGCCTTGCTCGTGGGCTGCAGTTTTCTGGCGATCGGGGTTTCGGTGATTCTGGCGGCCGTGAATCTGGGCTGGTTGTGGCTGTTCTTCACCGGCGCTGTGGTGGCCGGGGTCGGCTTCGGGGCAAGTTTCCTCGGCGCCCTGCGCCTGTTGATGCCGCTGGCCCACGCCCACGAACGGGGTGCGCTGATGGCGGCGTTTCTGGCCCTGAGTTATCTGGCGTTCTGCATTCCGGCGCTGCTGGCCGGCGTGTCGATCAAAACGGCGGGGCTGGTGAGCACCACCAATGTCTACGGCGGCGTGGTGGTCTTGCTGGCGGTGTCGGCGCTGGCCGGTCTGCTGATTCAGCAGGCCGGCCGGGCCAGGGCTGCCTGATCCGCGTTACCGGTTATGACGCAGAATCGAAAAATTCAGCGCCGAAGCTACGGTGAGCCACACCAGATAGGGGAACAGGATCAACCCGGTGATGAGGTCCAGCTGAATCCCCAGCACGACCATGGCAGCGACCACCAGCCACAGCAGCGAAATGATGATCATGCCCGCCAGGATGCGGTGGGCGCCAAAGAACACCGGCGTCCACAGCGTGTTCAAGGCAATCTGCGCGGCCCACAACGCCAGCACGGTTTCGCTGCCGGGAATCAGGGTCAGGCGATAACCGGCCCAGGCCAGCAGCAGATAAATCGTCGTCCAGGCCACCGGAAACAACCAGTTTGGCGGGGTGAAACGTGGCTTTTGCAGCGATTCATACCAGCTGCCCGGCTTGAAAATGATGCCGGTGCTGGCCGCTGCGGCGCAGGCGATGAGGAAGATATAGAACGTCATGTGGGGTCCTTTGCTGAAACCATTCGAAGTGCAGGCCGTGGGGCCGTCTCGGCATTGGATACATCTGCGCGGGAAAAATCCTGTGCGTACTCAGAGAGATTGACCGCGAGTCAGCCGCGAGCCAGGTTAGACCGTGCCCAACCCTCGGCATCGGTCACCGCAATACCGTGCCGCCCATTGAACGTCTGCGCCACATCCCATGCCACGCCTTGGCCCAGGGCGAACACCGCCCGGTACTTGCGCAGATTGTCGTCGGGCATTTCCTCAAGGGCCGCCAGTAACTGCTGCACGCTGGAGGCCCGGCGGCAGAATGTCCGTCCGGTGACGCGCTCAAGTACATCCGCCAGATCATCGTAGGTCAGGGTGTCGCCAGCGGTGTACACCACCTGATTGATCAAGCGAGGGCTGTGCAGGACGATCGCGGCGGTGAGGGTGCCGATGTCTTCCGGCGTCGTTACCGTCACCGCCGTGTCCAGACTGCCCAGCGCATTGACCCGCCCGGCCTGCAGATCCACCACCCCGAATGCCGGATCGAACAGAAAGCTGGTGAACATCCCGGTTGAGATAATCAGCCATTCCGTGCGTGACTGGGCGCGCAACAGGTCGCGCACCTCCAGTTGCTCGTCGAAGAGGTCTTGCGGGCTGCCGCGTCCGATCACGTCGTAGTCGACACCGAATTGCCAGGGCACGTAGCGCTTGACGCCCGCGACGAGGGCAGCCTCTGTGAGTTTGCGTTGGGTGCCCCGACCGGCACCGAAACCCACGCAACTGATCACCGTATCGAAACGGCCGAGCACCCCCGCCAGTTCCGCCACCGAGGCGTCGGCGATGTCGGCCACCTCAATGGCTACACCGAGAGACCTGATTGCGGCGATTTCCTTTTGCTTTTCCAGAGACGGACTCTCCACGCGGGTCTGGCGCAGGAGCACGCTGATACTCCCTGATTCAGTCCCGCGCGCGGTCAGTCCTCGCAGTACGGCAAGCCCCAGTTCGCCGGCGCCGAGGACCAGAATGTGTTGTTTGACGTTTGAAATACCAGCCTGCATGGTGAGCCCCTGTTTGACGCACTTAACGTGAGGCTGGGGATCTTGTCATGGACATCGGCGGGCAAAAAGTAGGCACAGCGGTGATACCGAGCGGCCTGGATGCTCAGGAAATCGTCCGGCGTTCGCAGGACGCCTGTCGTGCGCTCAGCGACGATGAGGACGGGCTCAAGCGCGATATCCTCGGCCACTCCGGCAACCGGTGGTCACTGGGCGTGGTGCATGCGCTCGGCGTGAGTAGCCCGTTGCGTCACGCCGAGTTGCGGCGCCAGCTGCACGGCGTCACCCAACGCATGCTGACCCACACACTGCGGCAGTTGGAGCGCGACGGGCTGATCAGTCGTCGTGACTTCGGCGAGAAACCCTTGCGCGTCGAGTACGCGCTGACCGAACTGGGCATGGGCTTGCTGGTGCAGATGATCCCGCTGTGGACCTGGGTCATCGAACAGGCGGAGGGCTTTACGGCTGCGCGCGAACGCTACGACGCGCAGGTGAGGGGGGCTGCGGCCAATCCGGTCAGGACCGATCCGCCAGTTGGCTGAGCCGTTCCTGCACGGCGTCGTCAAAGATCATGTACAACGTTTCTACATCGGCCGGGCGCAGGCGTTTGCTGGTCTCAAGGCTGAGGATGAAGCTGATTTCCATGGCGGCCTCGCGTTCGAGTTCTTCCTTGGTGGTGGCGGCGTTCAACGCGCGCACCAGATCATCGATCGCACCTTGAATGGGTTTGGGAAGCCGAAGTGCAGCGATTCGCTCTTGGGGCATTGCTCAGTCCTGGGGGGTGTCGGGTTTTGCGGCGAACCGAAAGGCGTAAAGCCCTGGAGCCTGGGATTAGGGGCGTATTGTGGCCGAGTTACGGCGCAGATCCCACCAGCGGAAACAAAATAATGAAACGACAGCCTTTGCCTTCGCCCTCGCTGTGGGCCGTCACGCTGCCGCCATGGCCTTCCACCAATTGCCGGACCACGGTCAGCCCGATGCCGAGGCCTGAACCATTGAAGCCGATGGCCTGGGTGTCCTGGACATAAGCATCGAAGATCATCGGCAATGCCTGGGCCGAAATGCCGATGCCGTTGTCGGAGATGACGATCTTCAGGCCTTCGGGAACCGCCTCGGCGCACAGCGCGATCTTGCCGCCGCATGGCGTGTATTTGGTTGCATTGGTAAGGACATTGGTGAAGATCTGCACGATCCTGATGCGGTCGCCGTTGACCAGCATCGGCGCACCCGGAAGGCTGATGTCCATTTGCAGGTTTTTCTTGTGCATCAACGGCGCACAGGCTTCAACCGATTCACGGATGATGTGCACGATGTCGATATGGGCGCAGGTCAGGCGCAGCTTGCCGGTGCTCGCCCGGGCGACGTCGAGCAAGTCTTCAACCATGCGCGCCAAATGTTGCACCTGCCCCTCAATCATCGCGCGCATTTCCGGAAGTTTGTCGCTGGACGCGCGCACCATGCGCTCGGCGATCAGGCTGATGGGCGTCAGCGGGTTGCGCATCTCATGGGCCACTGACGCCATGGCCGTGCGTTGCTGGGACAGGGCCAGTTCGGCCTGGGCCTGCAGCGTCTGCGCGTGGAGCGCGGAAATCACCAGGTGTTCGTTGGCTTCGCGCAGCTCCTGATAGACATCGGCGGGTGCATTGGCAGCGGGGGCCTGCGCCTGCGCCGCAAGCGCCGTCAGCACCAGTTTCTGATTGGCTTGCACCAGCAGCTCAATATGCAAGCCAGTGCCAACAGAAGCTTCGGTCTCGAACAGCTCTCGGCGCAGGGACGCCAGGTGCGCGAGGGCTTCTTCCTTGTTCTGTGCGAGCAGCGCGTAGGCGCGGTCGGTGTCCGCGCGCGCTGCCGGGTCCTTGCTGTCGAACTCATTCATGAGGACGTGCTCATCGGATGTCGTCTGCCGCGTCAGTAAACCCTGGCGCCAGGCGCGTCGGACGCCCGCCCAGCAGGCCTTCCTGATTGTGCAGGCGCGTGCCGATCTGCAAGCCATTGTCGTCGATGCGGTACAGCCGCAGTTCATCCGAGTGGGCGCTGGCCCGGACCTTCACCACTGCCATGATGCGCTGCAAGCGGCTGTCGATTTCGATGTAACGCTGGACGATGATGGCGTCGGTCAGAAATGCCGTGCCGTAAGGGCTGAAGCGCAGATCCGTGTAGCGGTCTTCCAGTTCCGAGGTCATCAGCACACTGACTCCGGCGCTGGTCAACGCATTGACCATGCGCGACAGGGATTCACGGAAGTCCTCGCGAAACGCAGGGGCCACGGCCAGTTCGAAGCCCGACAGCGAGTCGATCACCACACGCGTCGCACCCAGCCGGCGAATTTCCGCGAGCAACTGCTGCACGATCTCGTCGATGGACAGGTCCGGCACGCGTCGGTCGACGACGCCCACTTTGTCCATCTGCACCAGACGCGTGAGTGCGGCGTTATGCAGATGGTTGGGCCGCTGTTCAAAGACCGCGATGACACCCGTTTCGCCATTGCGTGCGCCCTCTTCGAGAAAGGCTGCCGCCAGCAGGCTCTTGCCGGAGCCTGAAGGACCTGCCACCAGCAACGAATAGCCCCGGGGCAGGCCGCCGCCAAGCATATCGTCCAAATGAGGCACGCCCATTTTCAGCCGCTGCTGCGGGCTGCCATCGACAAGCTCGGAGCGGTCCCGAAGTGTGACCGCGGCCGGCGGAAATACCGTGATGCCCGAATCGGCGATACGGAAGGTGTGCAGTCCGGGCAGCGTTGGCTGGCCGCGCATCTTCATGATCTCCATCTTGCGCACCATGGAATTGCGTTGAACGCTCTGGCGCAGCCAGATCAGCCCATCGGCGACGGTGAAGATCGGGTTGCTGTCGAGCTCGTTGAAATACTCCCCCAACAGGAAGGTCGTCGCCTGCCAGGTGGTCATCAGCATGCCCAACTGCTGCACGAACTGCGGCAGGTTGTTGTTGGGATTGCTTGCGGTTTCGCTGGCCAGCACCACCGAGCGAAACGAGTCCACGAACACCAGGGCAGGGCTGTGGGTTTCCACTTCGGCAACGATTCGCCGCAGTACTTCGTCCAGATCCCCGGCCAGGGTGTCGTCCGCCAGGTTGACGTAGCGGATCGAGCGGTTGACCGCTGCGTCGTCGAAAAAGCTGAACTGCTGTTGATAGCGCAGCATCTTCAGCGGCGGTTCGCCGAGCACCGTGAAGAAAATCGCCGGGCGCTCGGGTGTGGCGAGGGCGAACATCATCTGGTGCGCCAGCGTGGTCTTGCCGCAGCCTGGCGGACCGGCGATGAGGTTGAAGGAAAACTCCGGCAGGCCGCCGCCCAGAATCTCGTCGAATCCCGGTACGCCCGTTGCCAGACGGTTGATCGTGACTTTGCTACTCATTGTGAGGTGTCCTGGGCAGGCGGGCCGCTGAAAGAATGTTCCCACACGTCAAGCAGCAGCCGTGCAGCCAGTGATGATCCGATCAGAGTGGCGAGTAGCGCGTAATAGGTGTTCAGAACTTCCTGACCGAACAACAGCGCGTCGGGTATGGACTCTTCGGCCAGCAACGCCTTTAACGCTTGAATATCCATGCCCACCACCAGCATGCCGTAATTGTCACCACGCAGTGGATGCTTCGACAGGTAGAGGTGAAGACTGCGCCGATGCAATGCGGCAACGCCTTTAGGCCCGATGATGGGCGTCAGGGAGGTTTCAATCTCCTCGAACATCGAGACAATTGCTTCAGCGACTTCGGAAACTTCCTCGCTGCCATTGACCCGATGGGTCAGGCATGCGGCGATTCGTTGGCCTGCTTCGCTTTCGGCAAACATGGGAATAAGTTCTGATAAATGTTGGTGGATACTACATCTTCTCGTCAGGCGGGACAGAATCATCAGGCACGCGACGCTTTAGATCGGCGGTCGGCACCCCTGTCTCCCGGGCGTTGGGGCAAGGGCTCCGGACGCTGTGACATTCCATTTGACCCTGGGTTTGATTGTTTAAAAATAAACGGTGAGTTCTTTGTCGGTGCCTGGCTTTAATCGCAGTGAGATCAGCATACCTGTGCTTAATTTTTAAATGACTCACCACAGCACCGTATCCATGTGAGGAGGGAAAGTGTGCGTTCGTTGATAACAATTCAAGTGAGTGAGTTGTCGGGAAAGTTGATTAAGTGCAGGCGGAATGCTCGTCGCTGGATGGTGGATCAATAAATAGAGACAAAAACCATCAGTCGAATGGATTACAGATGCGTTCGCATATGAAAAACGCGTTTACACCATCTGGCAGCTCGCCCCCTGTTTGCAAGGGGGCGATCGACCACTTTACTTCTGCACTGTGGCGCCCCCGAATATCAACTGCTGAACCATCGGCTGGTTGACGAATCGGGCCGGGAATATCGGCTCCGGCGTGCTGGCCTCGTTCAGCCGGGCAATCTGTTCGGCATCAAGCTGCAAGGCGAGGGCGCCCAGGTTGTCGTGGGCCTGGGCAAGGGTTCTTGCGCCCATGACCGGGGCGACGACGGCCGGATTGAGGAGCGTCCACGCCAGAGCCACCTGGGAGGGTGTGGCGCCGATGTCATGGGCGACGTCGACCACGGCGCTGGCGATCTGCAGGGACCGCTCGTTCATATGGCCCGACGAGCTGATCACGCCTTTGCGGGTCGCGGATACGCCGGCTTCGCTCGCTTGCTGCAAATCTTCTCGGTTGTATTTGCCGGTCAGAATGCCGCCGCCCAACGGCGACCACGGCAGCACGCCAAGGCCCATCGCCTGGGCCATGGGCATCAGCTCATGCTCGACACTGCGCTCGACCAGGCTGTATTCGATTTGCAGGGCCGCCAGCGGCGCCCAGCCCCTGAGGGTTGCGAGGGTCTGCAGTTCCGCGACTTTCCACGCCGGGGTGTTACAAATGCCGAGGTACAACACCTTGCCGGCGCGAACGAGGTCATCCAGTGCACGCATGAC
Organism: Pseudomonas graminis; assembly: GCF_013201545.1. Taxonomy (NCBI): domain Bacteria; kingdom Pseudomonadati; phylum Pseudomonadota; class Gammaproteobacteria; order Pseudomonadales; family Pseudomonadaceae; genus Pseudomonas; species Pseudomonas graminis. Next base: position 4,511,898 of record NZ_CP053746.1, on the reverse strand, counting down.
CTCATCGGCAGACGTGGTGAAATCCCACGCATGCAGGTAGAGCAGCTCGATGCGGTCGGTGTCCAGTTGCTTCAGGCTGGTCTCCACCGAACGAGTGAGGTTCATCCGGTGATTGCCGCCGGAGTTGGGATCGCCCGGGTCGCGAGCCATGGTGTACTTGGTGGCGACCACGAGACGATCCCGTTTGTGCTTGAGAAACTGGCCGAGGATTCGCTCGGACGCGCCGTTGGTGTAGTTGACGGCGGTGTCGATGAAGTTGCCGCCGTGGTCGACGTAGGTGTCGAAAATCTGCCGGGCCTCGGCTTCATCGGAACCCCAGCCCCAGTCGGAGCCGAACGTCATGGTGCCAAGGGAAAGGGGTGAAACGCGCATCCCCGATCGTCCGAGCAGGCGGTAGTGGTCGAGTGCATTGAGAGTGGGCATGATGGCTTCCTTGAGTGATGGAGTGGAATGCTTCAGGGCCTCAGTCTGCCGAACACTGCGAATAACGCCGTAGGCGGATCATCCCGCGCTCTTGCACGATTATCCGATCGGTCGGTTCTTTGCCGGCCTCTGCTTTATCCGTACAACGGAGCAACCATGACCGCGTTGTCCACACTGGTTGACCTCATCAGCCGCCATGCTGCAGACGATGGCCTGCATTCAACGGCCATTCCGGGCGTAAGCCTGGCGCGGGCCGCTGCACCTACCGTGGCGATGCCAGTGGTCTACGAACCGACGCTGTGCCTCATCGCCCAGGGTCGCAAGCGCGTGATCGCCGGCGGCCGGTCCTTTGTCTACGACGCCGCCAGCTACCTGGTGGCCTCAATCGACATTCCGGTCATGGGCTCGGTGATTGAGGCCAGCGAGCGCGAGCCTTACCTGTGTCTGGTGCTTGACCTGGACATGACGGCCCTGAGCGATCTGGCGTTGCGACACCCGGCGCCCGCTGACAGGAGCGCCGTGCCGGCGGCCGGTATCGAACTCAACGACACCAGTCCCGAGCTGTTCGAGGCGGCAGTGCGGCTTGCCCGCCTGCTGGACACGCCCCAACACATCGACGAGCTCGCACCCTTGGCCGTGCGCGAGATTCTCTACCGGTTGCTGACCGGCAGCGGCCACGGCGTGCTCCGCCAACTGGCCAACGCCGACAGCCGTCTGCGCCAGATTGCCAAGGCCATCGCCTGGCTGCGCGGGCATTACACGGAGGGCTGTCGGATCGAGGACATGGCCGAGGTGGCGGGCATGAGCCGCTCGACCTTTCACACGCATTTCAAAGCAGTAACGTCCATGAGCCCGCTGGCGTTTCGCAGTCAATTGCGACTGCAGGAAGCGCAACGGCTGATGGTGGCCCAGGCTGTTGATGCGGCGGCCGCTGGCTACCGCGTCGGGTATGAAAGCCCGTCGCAGTTCAGTCGGGATTACCGGCGCCTGTTCGGTGTGCCACCGGCAGAGGACGCGCGACGTCTGCGTCAAGAGGCGCCGGTGGCCCTGTCCTGAGTTGACTCCGGTTTCAACCTCGAGAGGCCCACCCCACGGCGCTCACCTTGTGCCGGTGTGGTTCGGGTTTGTATCGCTCAAGTTACAAAAGTGTCCGCCGACACCCTGTTCAGGAAGTCTATTACTCACTTGAACAGGGAAGTGCCATGTCAGCGATTTCTTCGGTCATTTCAACCGCCCAGTTGATGCCGGTGGTCAAGCCGGCGGCCACCGTCGCGCTCAATGACAACGCCGCTGCTGCCACCACCACTGCCACGCCGTCGTCCGTTGTCATGCTCGGCCAGGACAACAAGGTCAGCGCCCCGTTGGTCTACAACGTCCGAGGCCTGATGCCCGACGCCAGCGTCCCGCCGGCCTGGGAGTACACCCGGCAGGACAAAGTCTCGCTGGCCATGACGGGCAATTTCAGCACCTCCGCCACCGCGGGTCGCTTCCAGGCCCTGGGTGCAACGCTGCTCAGTCAGTTGGCCCAGAACGGCCAGAATATTTCCCAATCGGTGCTGCGTTCCTCCACCGGTAAAGCGCTGGAGCCTGCAGAGCTCGCTGCTGCCCAGGACCGCCTGCACAGTAATCCGGCCAACAGCATCAGCCTGACCCTGAAAACCGCCAGCGGCAAAACCATCGAGCTGAGCCTTTCCAGTCAGGACGACGGTCTGGCGGTGCAGGCCCAGGTGAGCGGCGGCGACCTCAGCGACGACGAGATGAGCGCACTGAACGCCATGGCGGACGGTTTTCAGTCGGCCATCGACGGCCTGACCTCGAAACCGCCGACCCTGAAGCTGGACGCTCTGACCCATTTCGATGCCAAGGCTTTCGCCTCCGTAGATTTGAAAACCAGCCTCAAGCTTGAAGACGGCAGCGCCCAGACCCTTGAACTGCACGCCGATGCCGACAAGCGTTCGGTGCGCATGAATGGCGCGCTGGGCAATCTCGATCTCTCGGTGGACCTGAAAAACGCGGCCATTCGTGGTGACAGCGGCCAGCAGGCCAAGGCGCTGGAGGGCTATGTCAGCCAGATCGACGCGGCGCGCAAACGCGGTGACGGCGACGCGCAGCTGCTGTCCATGTTCGAGGACGCGTTCAAAACGCTGCACTCCAATTACCCTGACACCCGTGTTTCAGCAGCGCCGCAGACGGTGAGTTCCATCGAGCTGACCGACACGGACCACGGCCTGTTGACCGGGCTGGGCGACTTCAGCGCGTCGGTCAGCGAGAAGAGTGTCGAAGGCAACCCGGGTCGGCCCGGCGAGCTCGATTCCTTTGCCTATACGTTGTCCCAGGCGACCCAGTCCAAAGGCCGCGACCAATTGAATCGCACCATTGTCCAGGACCAGCAATCCCAGCTCACGGCGAGTTTTCACAAGCCACTGCCAGGCGGGCAAAAGCTGGACCTGAGCACCGATCCGAAAACGCAGAATTACCTGTATTACCAGATCAGCGATCAGGCCAGCAGCAAGACCAGCATCGGCTATAAAAAAGGCGAGCTGGTGGACGCGACGGTGAGCCAGTCGGCCAGCCAGTCGACGCGTATTTCCAAGTATGTGCTGGGCCGCCTGGAAAAAGAGACGCACACGCCGATCTCCACCTCCAAGACCCAGAACTTCCTCAGCGTGCTGCAACAGGCGTTGCAACAGGACAAAGAAGCCAGACAGGGCCGCGGGACCTCGACCCTGAAAGACACCTTGGCCGGGATTCATGCCAGGGTGCTGCTGCAAAGCGAGCCGTCGAGGCTCAATGGCTGACAGCGCTACAGCCTCGGTTGTACAGCGCGCTGTCCGACACCTTCCCGGCCAAAGCCGCTCAAAAAGCCCGCCGCGCCGCCTGCGCCGCCGGGTCGTCGGCGGGTCCGACCACTGCGTAGTTATAGCCAGCGCCTGACCAGTAATCCGCTTGCAGGTCGCCGTCGCGACGGGAGCCGCGGGGGAGCAGCTTGTTCAATTCGCCGGGCGGGCGAATGTAAAAACTCAAGGTGCGACCCTGTTCGTCCCGGTACACCACCATGGCCGCCGGGCCCTGTTCGGTGGTGGTGAGGCGTCCGCTGACCGGTTTAAAGCCTGCCGACGCCAGATCCGGCAGCCGATTGGCCCGGGCGAAGTGGGTGTCGAGCCAGCCCTGTACGTCGCGGGTTTTCGTGGCGCTCCAATCGCTTGCCATCTCCGCGTTGCCCGCGAACAACCGATAAGCCTGCACGGCATCGGCCATCGGCGGATTGGCGTGGCCTATGGACATATTCCTCGCTTGCCAGCCGCCGGCGCCGCCGACGCTCACCGCAACCAACAGCACCGCCGCCGTTGCAATCCGACGCGTACGTTGCTGTGCGATCCGCCGGCGAATCGCGCTCGGGTCCAGCTGCGGATTGGGCATCCGATGCAGATCGCCGCTCAATCCGGCGCGCAGGCTGTGGGCGTCCTGCTGCCAGCCTCGAAGCCGTTGTAACAACGCCGGGTTTGCGGCGAGATAGGTGTCCATCGTCGCCCGGTCGGCCTCATTGAGCTGGCCATCGACGTAAGCATGAAGATCGCGTTCGCTAGGGGGCAGTGTGATCATTTGAGTATTCGCAGGGCAGGGGTGGTGATCTCGCCTTCGCTGAGCAGGCGCAACGCCTGACGCGCGCGGGACAAACGAGACATGACGGTGCCAATGGGCACATCGAGCATCAGCGCCACTTCCTTGTAGCTCAAGCCTTCGACCGAAACCGCCAGCAGCAGCGCGCGCTGTTCGGCGCTCAGGCTCTCGAACGCCTGCAACGTGGTCTGAGCCACGATCGTGCGCTCAGCCGACGGCGTGTGCGGGTCGTGCGAATTCCCGGTAAAAAACTCCAGCATCCGGCTATATCGCCGCGAGCGCCGATGGGCGTCGAGAAATTGCCTATAAAGAATGGAGAACAGCCAGGCGCGCAGGTCACCCTCCGGCCGTTTGCCGCTCCAGGATGACAAGGCTTTTTCGAGACTCGACTGGACCAGATCATCGGCACTGCTGGGGTCCCGGGTCAGTGAAACCGCGAAACGGCGCAGGCGTGGCAGCAACTCGCGTAGTTGGTCATCGACATCGTGCATGGGCGTTTCCTGAGCGATCGACAGGATCGGTAGGCCGTAGTAGCGACCTGGCAAAGTAGAAAGACGCACAACGCAGCAAGATATTCCCTTGTTGCAGAAATAAAGTTCGGTGCCTGGAATAAGGACGTGCTCAGTGCGTCCCACATCACCCGCAGTTCAAGAGGCTAGAAGCCCGGAGTGTTATCGATGATTGACCGTGAACCACCATCCCCCCGTAAACCGCCGTTGAGCACATCGGCAAAACTGGCGCGCCTGGGCGGCATTGGCCTGATCGTACTGATTGCTGCAGGTGCGTTCGCCTACGTCAATGGCAGCCTCGACCCACAGCGACTGACGCCGGCGCGCGTCGTTGACGTGTTCGAACGCAACAATGGTGTCCACCCCGGTTACCGTCGCAACCACCCGAAAGGCATCTGTGTTGCTGGCTACTTCGAGAGCAACGGCGCCGCTGCCAGCCTGTCCAAAGCTGGAGTTTTCGCCAGCGGGCGTACGCCGGTGATCGGGCGTCTGGCGGTGCCCACCGGCAACCCGTACTCCCCCGACAGCGCCGCGCCGTTGCGCAGCTTTGCCGTGCAGTTCACCCAGCCCAACGGCCAGCAATGGCGCACCGGCATGAACAGCATGCCGGTGTTTCCGGTGGCGACGCCCGAGGCGTTTGTCGATCTGCAGATCGCCACCGGGCCTGACCCGAAAACCGGCAAGCCCGACCCGGCGAAACCCCAGGCGTTCTTTGCCGCGCACCCGGAAGCCCAGCCGTTTCTGGCCTGGGTCAAGACCGCCAAGCCTTCGGCCAGCTTCGCCACTGAAACTTACAACAGCATCAACGCATTCGTGCTGGTGAATGCCAGCGGCAAGCGTCAGGCCGTGCGCTGGAGTCTGGTGCCGGAAGCCACCGATGCGGCGCCTGCGCCCGACGCGAAGGACTATCTGGACAAGGACCTCAGCGAACGACTCGCCAGTGGTCCCCAACGCTGGAAGCTGGTGCTGACGCTGGCCAACCCTCAGGACCCGACCAACGATGCGTCCAAGGCCTGGTCCGGTGAGCACAAGACCGTCGACGCCGGGACGCTGGTCGTCAATGCCGACAGCCCGCAACTGAGCGGCGACTGCCGCGATATCAATTACGATCCGCTGATCCTGCCCAATGGTATTGAAGGCTCGGATGACCCGCTGCTCGCTGCGCGTTCGGCCGCCTACGCCGCGTCGTACATGCGTCGCACCGGTGAAGTCGATCAGCTGAAAGCCGAACCTGCCCAGGAGAAACAGCCATGAGTACGCCCGTCAAGCATTTCGCCCCACTGGCGCGGCTGTTGCACTGGCTGATGGCGCTGATGGTCATCGCCATGCTGTTCATCGGCGCCGGCATGGTCGCCTCGGTGTCCGAGCGGCACCAGTGGCTGCTGAACCTGCACAAGCCCTTGGGCATCGCGATTCTGCTGCTGGTCATCGTCAGGATCATCGTCCGTGTGACCACTCAGACGCCGCCGCTCCCGGCTGACTTGTCGGCCGTGCAGGCACTGGCGGCCAAGCTGTCCCATTACGTGCTGTACGCGCTGATGCTGGCGATGCCGCTGATTGGCTGGGCGATGATTTCCGCCGCCGGGGATCCGGTCATGCTCGGCAGTTCGGTGCGCCTGCCGTCCATCGTCTCGGCCAACCCGGACACCTTCGCGCTGCTGCGCAAGGCCCACGCCTATTTGGCGTACCTGTTTTTCCTGACAATTCTGGCGCATCTGGCCGCCGCGCTGTTTCACGGCTGGGTGAGGAGGGATGAGGTGCTGGACAGCATGCTGCGGGGGAAATCGCGGGATTAATGCGTGTCGTCACTGTGATTGACGCCATCGCCAGCGGGCACACCCTGCTGCCGATGGTGTTTCTGGAAGCTGAGAACTGTCAGCTCACGCCTCAGCGCAGCACCGACACCATCTGCCCCAGCGTGGTCAGCACATCACGGGCCAGCTGTTTCGAGCGCTGGCCTGACCAGCCGGTGACGACATCCGGCGCGTCATCGTTGTCCTTGAACGGCATTTCCAGGGTCAGCGACAGGCACTTGTAGCGCTCGCCAACGCTGTTGCACGCCAGGTTCATGTTGGCCTGGCCCGGCGCCGATTTCGGATAGCCATATTTGCTTTGAAAGTCCCGGGTCAGGCCGCTCAACCGCGCGCGGAAATCCGCTTCCAGTTGCGCCTGCTTGTCGGTGTACCCCGGATTGCCTTCGCAGGCAGCGGTGAAGACGTAGGGGATTTCCTCATCGCCGTGGACGTCGAGGAACATGTCCACGCCATATTTTTCCATCTGCGCTTTGACGAAAAACACTTCCGGGCTGAGCTCGGGGGTCGTGTCCTGCCATGCGCGATTGAGGTCCTTGCCGTGGGCGTTGGTGCGCAGATGCCCGTGGAACGAACCGTCCGGGTTCATGTGCGGCACCAGATACAGGTCCGCCGAGGCCAGCAAGGCCTGCAACTCAGGGTCGTTTTCCTGTAGCCGTTCGATGATGCCTTCCATGAACCACTCGGCCATGTGCTCGCCGGGGTGCTGCTGCGCGATGATCCAGATGTTGCGTTTGCCCGCAGCGCCGTCGCCCTTGCGCAGCAGCGGAATGTCTCGGCCCTCGACGCTCTTGCCGGTGGCCAGCAGCTCGGTGCCGGCCTTGTTCAGCGCCTCTTCCACCAGCCAGTCGTGGCGCTCGCGGCTGTAGGGTTCGAAGTAGGCGAACCACACCTGGGATTCGCTGGGCGTCAGCTCGAAGTTCAGCGCCTTGCCGTTGAACTGGCTCGGTACGCGGAACCAGGTTTTCTGGTCGTAGGAGGCCACTGCGTTGTAGCCGGTCCAGGCGTCGTTGTAGCTGGACTCGCCGGCGTTGGTCAGGCTGAAGCCGTGGGGCTCGCCGATGTGCAGGCCTTCAACCTTGAAATGGAACCACTGGAAGTGCGCGCTCTTGGTGTCAGGGCGAATCGCCAGTTGCACCGCTTTCGGGTTGCTGGCGTCGAGCATGACGATGTTACCGCTGTCGAAATCGGCGGAGATGGTAAGGGCGGTTTGAGTCACGGGAGCGTCCTGAGTACGTGGTTATCATTGCGAGGCCGTCGCAACGCCATCGGGAGGCAATCGACGCAGGGCCTGATTGTCTCGCTGGGCTGTTATGACGGTTACTTTACACGCATCAGGTTGAAGGACCGCGACAGAATATTTCGCGAAAGAGTCAGGGTTTGCCTCAGCTGTAGGCCTCGGCGGTGACCAGCAGACCACACAGCAGCACCGTGACCAGCAACCAGCCGACGTAGGCACGCGGTTTGCGCCGATGCCAGCCACTGGCACCCAGAATCGCGGCCGGTGCCTGCAGCGTGCGCCAGAACTGCTCGCTGTGCTGAAACGCCGCCAGATGCCTGGGGTCGGCGTCGAGCCAGTGACGAAACTCGATGCGCTGACTGGCCGTGGCCTGAGGACTTTGCAGGTGCACGTACCAGCGCAAGGCTTGCAGCAGAATCCCACGGGACGGGTCATGTCCGGCGGGCTCGCTGACGCAGTGCTCAAGCACAACCGTCATGCAGCGTTCGACGGTGCTGGCGTCCACGTCAAGCAGGCGGGCGATATCGGTGTAAGAAAGGTCGTCGAGGCGGCTCAGCAGAAAGACCTGCTGAACCCTGCGCGGCAGACGCTGCAGACGGCGTCGGTACAGGTCGGTTTCGGCGCTCGTGCCCAAGGCGGGCGACACGGGAGAGTTGGTTATCAACGAGTCGAGGAGCTGAGTCATGGCGTCTTGCTCACTGTTTGAATAGCGGCGGTCGCGGAAAACAACGTCGTGAATTCGGAAGTTCTTACTGAATGTGTCAATTTTTGACAGCGGCAAGAGCCCATCGCTCGATCCATTTGCTATGATGCGCGCCATCGAAAAGACAGTTCACTGTCGAACCCTCTTCATTAGCCTGAAGACGCAACACCCGACCGAACCCAGACCCGAAAAGGGCATAAAAAAAGACCCGGCTATAAGCCGGGTCAAAAACCGTGATTAGCCTGATGAGGAGATAATCCGGAAGCCGACCTAAGGCTTCTGGGTTACCAACCAGTCTCGCGACCGGTTGCGCTCAATAATAATCATTCCCATTTGAGAGTCAATGCTTTTTTCGTGCCCCAGTGAAAAGAGTTTTTCCCCGTGGGCGGCTTTTGCCTCCGCCTCGGTCCATCGGCAGCCTAGTCGATCGGCAATTCTGTCGTGCGCTTCACCACACTCATTGCAATGTTCGAATGCGCTTCCTGCACATGGGGGCTCTGCAGCAGGTGATCGCGCAGGAATCGTTCGTAGCTGGCGATGTCCTGCACCACCACCTTCAGCAGGAAGTCCATGTCGCCGGCCATGGTGTAGCACTCCAGCACTTCGCGAAATCCGGTGATCGCCTCTTCAAATTCGGTCAGGTATTTGCGCCCGTGGCCGGACAGCTTGACGTCGACGAACACGGTCATGGTCAGCCCGAGCTTGGCCGGGTTGAGCAGGGCGACCTTGCGTTCGATGATGCCCTCTTCTTCCAGACGATTGATGCGCCGCCAGCAGGGGGATTGGGAGAGTTCGACACGCTCGGCGATCTCCGCGGCGGAGAGATTGGCGTCGTGCTGCAACAGACGGAGGATCTTGCGATCGATGGGGCTGAGCTTGACCTGCATGAATTGACCCTTTTTTATTCTTGAACGGGAACGGGCATGCACGATATGAGCAGATTCGCATCGATTTAGGAAGAAAAAGCCTCCGTCGGGCAGGCAGTATTTTGTCTGTGACCGTTGGGCTGAACCGTCCTGACGGCGAGGCGCTGGCAAGGCTGCAAACGCCGCTGGCGCCGCATTCAAAACGCACTAATAAAAATAAAGGAGTGCCTGAATGTCCCTGGCTGATATTCGTCTGGACGATAAGTACCGACTCGCAACCGGCAATCTGTACCTGACCGGAACCCAGGCGCTGACTCGCCTGCCGATGCTGCAGAAGCAGCGCGACGAAGCCCGCGGGCTCAACACCGCCGGCTTTATCTCAGGCTATCGCGGCTCGCCGTTGGGCAACCTCGACAAGAGCCTCTGGGACGCCAAGGATTATCTCCAGCAGAACGCCATTCATTTCCAGCCAGGCGTCAACGAAGAGCTCGCCGCGACGGCGGTCTGGGGCAGTCAGCAAGTCAACCTGTTTCCCCACGGCAAATACGACGGCGTCTTCGCCCTGTGGTACGGCAAAGGTCCGGGCGTTGACCGCTGCGGCGACGTGTTCAAGCACGGCAACTCGGCCGGCGTCGCCGAAAAGGGCGGGGTGCTGATCCTCGCCGGGGACGACCACGGCTGCAAATCCTCGACCATTGCGCACCAGAGCGAGCACGCCTTCATCGCCTCGATGATCCCGGTGCTCAACCCCAGCAACGTCCAGGAAATTCTCGATTACGGCATCATTGGCTGGGAGCTTTCGCGCTACAGCGGTTGCTGGGTGGCCATGAAGACCATCGCCGAAAACGTCGATTCCTCGGCTGTTGTTGAGGTCGATCCGCTGCGCATCCAGACGCAGATACCTGAAGACTTCCAGATTCCCGAAGGCGGCCTGCACATTCGCTGGCCCGATCCGCCCCTCGCCCAGGAGGCGCGCCTCAATACCTATAAAATCTACGCCGCCCGCGCGTTCGCCCGGGCCAACAACCTCAATAAAGTGGTCATCGATTCGCCGCAACCGCGGCTTGGCATCATCACCACCGGCAAGTCGTATCTGGATGTGCGTCAGGCCCTCGAGGAGCTTGGCATCGACGAAGACCTCTGCGCGTCGGTGGGCATTCGTGTGCTTAAGGTCGGCATGAGCTGGCCGCTTGAGCCGGTGTCGGTGCACGGCTTTGCGGAAGGCCTGGACGAGATCCTTGTGGTCGAGGAAAAGCGCAGCGTCATTGAGGATCAGCTTACCGGCCAGCTGTACAACTGGCCGGTGGATCAGCGTCCCCGTGTGGTCGGTGAGTTTGATGAAGAAGGCCGTTCGCTGTTGCCAAACCTGGCCGAACTGACGCCGGCGATGATCGCCCGGGTCATCGCCAAGCGCCTTGCGCCGATTTACAGCAGCCCGAAAATCGACGCGCGTCTGCAATTTCTGGCCGACAAGGAAAAGGCCCTTGCTGCGCCGCTGTTCAACACCCAGCGCACCCCGCATTTCTGCTCAGGCTGCCCGCACAACACCTCGACCCGTGTGCCGGAGGGCAGCCGCGCCCTGGCCGGGATCGGCTGCCATTACATGACCATCTGGATGGACCGGGAAACCGAGACGTTTACCCAGATGGGCGGCGAGGGCGTGACCTGGATCGGCCAGGCGCCGTTCACCGAAACCCCCCACGTGTTCCAGAACCTGGGTGACGGCACCTACTTCCACTCCGGGCATCTGGCGCTGCGGGCGGCGGTCGCCTCCAAGGTCAACATCACTTACAAGATTCTCTATAACGACGCCGTCGCCATGACCGGCGGACAGCCCATCGATGGCGTGCTTCGGGTGGATCAACTGAGCCGCCAGGTGTTCAACGAAGGCGTGCAGCGCATTGCGCTGGTGTCTGACGAGCCAGAGAAATACCCAAGCCGCGAGCAGTTCGCGCCGATTACTACTTTCCACCACCGTAGCGACCTTGATGCCGTGCAGCGCGAGCTGCGCGAGTTCAAGGGCGTGTCGGTGATCATCTACGACCAGACCTGCGCCACGGAAAAACGCCGTCGCCGCAAACGCGGCACGATGGTGGATCTGGACAAGCGCGCCATCATCAACCCGGCCGTGTGCGAAGGCTGTGGCGATTGTGGCGTCAAGTCGGGCTGTCTGTCGGTGCTGCCGAAGGAAACCCCCGAAGGGCGCAAGCGCGAAATCGACCAGAGCGCGTGCAACAAGGACTTCAGCTGCGTCGAAGGCTTCTGCCCGAGCTTCGTCACGGTGCATGGCGGCAAGCTGCGCAAGCCGCAGTTGCCGAAACAGGCCCAGGCGTTCGCCGAACTGCCGCAGCCGACCCTGCCGAGCCTCGCGCAGCCGTACAACATTCTGCTGCCGGGCGTGGGCGGGACGGGCGTGACTACCGTGGGCGCTATGTTGGGTTACGCCGCCAATCTGGAGGGCAAGGGCTGCAGCGTGCTCGACCAGGCCGGTCTGGCCCAGAAGTTCGGCCCGGTGGTCAGCCACATTCGTATCGCCGCGCGCCAGGAAGATCTGTTCGCCGTGCGCATCGCGGCCGGTGAAGCGCATCTGCTGCTGGGATGTGATCTGCTGGTGGCCTCAGGCCCTGACGCCATCGCCAAGCTCAACAGCGCAAAAACCCATGCGGTGATCAACAGCCAGCAGACGCCGACCGCTGAGTTCACCCGAAACCCCGACGCGGAGTTTCCCGCCGAAGCGATGATGCAGACCATTCGCGAAGCCGTCGGCGCCGACAAAACGCACTTTGTGCAGGCGACGGACCTGGCGACCAAATTGATGGGCGACAGCATTGCCAGCAACCTTTTCATGCTGGGTTATGCCTTCCAGCTGGGGCTGATTCCGTTGACCTCTGCGGCCATCGAAAAAGCCATCGAGCTTAACGGCGTGGCGGTCAATCTGAACCAGCAAGCGTTCTTGTGGGGGCGTCGTGCAGCGTTTGACCTCCCTGCGGTGCAAGCGGCGGCCAATCCGCAGAGCCAGCCAACGCCGGACCCTGAGCATCTGACCCTGGAAGAGCGTGTCACCCGCAACGTCCACGCCTTGATCGCTTATCAGAACGGCGCGCTGAGCGAGCGCTACCTGACGCTGGTGAACCGTGTGCGGGACGCCGAGGCACGGCTGTTCCCGGGGCAACCGCCTGCGTTGACCGAGGCGGTGGCGTTCAACTACTTCAAGCTGCTGGCCTATAAGGACGAGTACGAAGTGGCGCGGCTGTACAGCAACGGCGATTTCACCCGTCAGCTTGAAGCGCAATTTGAAGGGGATTACCGCATCGAGTTTCATCTGGCACCGTCGTGGCTGGCCAAGCGTGATCCGAAGAGTGGCGTGCCGCGCAAACGCAGCTTCGGGCCGTGGATGCTGAAGGCGTTCGATGTGCTGGCGCGTTTCAAATTCCTGCGCGGCACCGCGCTCGATCCGTTCGGCCGCAGCGTCGAGCGACGCCAGGAGCGCGAGCTGATTGATGCGTACGTGGGCGATATCGAGCTGATCCTCGGCCACCTGAGCGCGAGCAACCGGCACACGGCACTGAGTCTTGCGCGGCTCCCGGAACGCATTCGCGGTTATGGTCACGTCAAGGAAAGCGCCATGAAGGCAGCGGCACTGCAGGCGGCGCGGATGCGCCAGAGCCTGGTCAGTGGCGAAGTTGAAGTGCTTAAGTTGTATGAGGTAGCGGCATGAGGAATGGGAGGAGGTCGGTCAGGCCTCCTCCTACCGCAATGGATGCATCGCTTGGTAGGACTGGCTTTAGCCGGGAAGAGGCCAGTGTGCGAACCCTCAATCTCGCGGTGCAACGACTGCCGCCTTCCCGGCTGAAGCCGGTCCTACATTTGAGTTCACGCTCGATCTCATTGTATGCCCGCGATGCGTGGGTGAAACCCACACAATCTCACTGGCTGCACGCTGTGCAATAGTAGGACCGGCTTTAGCCGGGAAGAGGCCAGTGTTAACACCCTCAATTGTGTGGTGTCCCCACTGCCGCTTTCCCGGCTGAAGCCGGTCCTACATTACGGGAGTCGGCAGCCTGTCATTCGCCGTCTACCACAGCGGCGAGCTCCACCAGCACTGTCCCTTCCTTGACCATCTCGCCTTCGGCACAATGCAGCGCTGCCACGGTACCCGCTGCGTTCGCGCGGATGCTGTGTTCCATTTTCATTGCTTCCAGCACTACCAGCGGCGTGCCGATCTGCACCTGTTCGCCCACGCTGACCAGCACCCGAACGATGCTGCCGTTCATGGGGGCGGTGAGGCCGCCTTGATGACCTTGGCTCACATCCACCTCGGCAATCGGGTCAACCGAGCGGATCGCATGCACATCGCCCTGCCATTGCAGGTAAAGCGTGCCGGCCCGACGGATCGCAATGGTCTGCCGGCGCACGCCATCCCGCTCGATCAGCAAGTGCTCGCCGCTCAAACGAACGCCTTGCTGCGAGTCACTCCGCATCACCATGCTTCGGGACTCTGCACCACACGCCAGGTGCAGTGTCACTTCGCTTGGGCCGCCAAGGCGAAGACCGCGGGTGGTCGACCACGGCGAATGGGCGTCGTCGGATCTGATCGTCACCGCTGCAGTGCTCAGGTACGCCTGCGCCGCCAGCTGCCAGAACTCCTCCGTCAAGCCCTCTGCCGCTGGCAGCAGATCTTCCTGGTAACGAGGGATAAATCCGGTGTCCAGCTCGGCTTGGGCGAAGGCGGGGTGCGCGATAATGCGGCGCAGAAACGCAAGATTGGTCCTCAGGCCGCCGATGGCGAATTCGTCGAGCATCGCCAGCAGCCGCAAGCGCGCTTGTTCACGGGTCTCGCCCCAGGCGATCAGTTTGCCGAGCATCGGGTCGTAGAACGGCGAAACTTCGTCACCTTCCGCGACGCCGCTGTCAACGCGGCGTCCCGGCCCCGGCGACGATTCGCGATACAGCGCCAGCGTCCCGGTGGCGGGCAGGAAGTCGTTGGCCGGGTCTTCCGCATACAACCGCACTTCAATCGCGTGACCGTTCAGCGGCACTTCGGCCTGGGTGATCGGCAGCGGCTCGCCCTGGGCCACCCGAATCTGCCAGGCCACCAGGTCCAGCCCGGTAATCGCCTCGGTCACCGGGTGCTCGACTTGCAGGCGCGTGTTCATTTCCATGAAGAAGAAATCGCCCCGGGCGTCCAGCAGAAACTCCACCGTGCCGGCACCGACGTAGCCAATCGCCTGAGCCGCACGCACCGCCGCTTCGCCCATGGCCTGACGCATCTGTGGTGTCAGGCCCGGCGCCGGGGCTTCTTCGACGACCTTCTGGTGACGGCGCTGAATCGAGCAGTCGCGCTCGTTGAGGTACAAGCAGTGCCCGTGCTGGTCAGCGAATACCTGAATCTCCACGTGGCGTGGCTTGAGCACGTACTTTTCGACAAGCATGCGGGAATCGCCGAACGACGACTGCGCCTCACGTTGTGCCGAGGCCAGCGCTTCGGCCAGATCCTCGTCGCGCTCAACCACCTTCATGCCCTTGCCGCCACCGCCGGCCGTGGCCTTGAGCAGTACCGGGTAGCCGATGCGGGCGGACGCTTCGCGGAAGGTTGCGGCGTCTTGCGCATCGCCGTGATAGCCGGGCACCAGCGGCACGCCAGCGGTTTCCATCAGCGACTTGGCCGCCGATTTGCTGCCCATGGCGTCAATGGCCGAGGCGGGCGGGCCGAGGAAGATCAGGCCTGCCTGCTCGACAGCGCGGGCAAAGCCTGCGTTTTCCGAGAGAAACCCGTAACCGGGGTGGATGGCCTGGGCGCCACTGGCCTTGGCGGCTGCAATCAGCTTGTCGATTTGCAGGTAACTCTCGCTGGCCTTGCTGCCACCGAGGTTCACCGCGACGTCGGCCTCGCGTACGTGCCGAGCGTTGCTGTCCGTGGCGCTGTGCACGGCGACGGTGGTCAGGCCCATGGCCTTGGCCGTGCGCATGACCCGGCAGGCGATTTCGCCCCGGTTGGCGATCAGCACCGAATTCAGCGGTTGTGTGTGGGGGGCGCTCATCAGTGCGACTCTCCTTGTGGGGCACGCAGGTCTTGTGGTGTTTGAGACAGCGTGCCGGGTTTGCCGCGCCAGGCCGGTTCGCGCTTTTGCAGAAACGCCCGCAGACCTTCCTGGCCTTCGGCGCTGACGCGAATGCGTGCGATGGCGTTCTCGCAATAGCGGCGCAGGGCAGGGGTCAGCTCACCATCGGCAACTTCACGCAGCAGGTCTTTGCTGACGCGCATGGCCTGGGGGCTGTTGAGCAGCAGGTTGACGATCCAGTGTTCCAGGTGCTGCTCCAGATCGGCGGCGGGGTAACACTCAGCCAGCAGGCCGATTTCCCGCGCCCGGGTGCCGTCGAAGCGTTCGGCGGTCAGGGCATAGCGTCGCGCGTGACGTTCGCCGATGGCTTGCACCACGAACGGGCTGATCACCGCCGGGGCGAGGCCGATCTTCACTTCCGACAGGCAGAACTGCGCGTCTTCAGCGCCAATGGCCATGTCGCAACAACTGATCAGGCCCAGTGCGCCGCCATAAGCAGCGCCTTGCACCACGGCGAGGGTCGGCGCCTTGAACTTGGCGAGGTTGTACATCAACTCGCCCAACTCCCGGGCGTCGCCCAGGTTGGTGTTGTAATCGAGGTTGGCCGACTCCTGCATCCAGGCGAGGTCTGCACCGGCGCTGAAATGTCGGCCGCGTCCGCGCAACAGCAGAAAACGCAGGCTGTCGTCCTTCTGCAGCTGATCCAGAGCAATGATCAGCTCGCGAATCATCTGCGCGTTGAAGGCGTTGTTTTTCTCCGGCCGGTTGAGCCAGAGCGTGGCGAACCCTCGTGGGTCGAGGGCGATGTCGAGGGTGGCGAAATCATTCATGGGGCGATTCTCTCGGGTCACATCCGGAACACGCCGAAGCGGGTCGGTTCGATGGCGGCGTTGAGGGAGGCGCTGATGGCCAGGCCGAGAATGTCGCGGGTCTGGGCGGGGTCGATCACACCGTCGTCCCATAGCCGGGCGCTGGAATACCAGGGATGGCCCTGATGCTCGTATTGATCAAGGATCGGCTGGCGCAGCGCGGCTTCTTCCTCAGCGCTGAAGGTCTGGCCGCTGCGTTCAGCTTGCTCGCGCTTGACCTGCACCAGCACACCGGCCGCCTGTTCGCCACCCATGACGCCGATCCGCGCGTTGGGCCACATCCACAGAAAGCGCGGGTCATAGGCGCGGCCGCACATACCGTAGTTACCTGCGCCGAAGCTGCCGCCGATGATCACCGTGAACTTGGGGACTTTCGCACAAGCCACGGCGGTGACCAGCTTGGCGCCGTGCTTGGCGATACCGCCGGCCTCGTACTTCTGGCCAACCATGAAGCCGGTAATGTTCTGCAGAAACAGCAGCGGAATGCCGCGCTGGCAGGCCAGTTCGATGAAGTGCGCGCCTTTCTGGGCAGCCTCGGCGAAGAGGATGCCGTTGTTGGCGAGGATAGCGATCGGGTAACCGTGCAGGTGGGCGAAGCCGCAGACCAGCGTGGTGCCGAACAGCGCCTTGAATTCATCGAACACCGAACCGTCCACCAGCCGCGCGATGACTTCGCGCACGTCGAACGGCTGCTTGGCGTCTGCCGGGATCACGCCGTACAGCTCGTCATCGGCATACAGCGGTGCCTGGGGCGGGCGGGTCTGCAACTGGCCAAGCTTGCGCCAGTTCAGGTTGGCCACGCAGCGTCGTGCCAGGGCCAAGGCGTGATCATCGCTGTCGGCGTAGTGATCAGCAACGCCGGAAACCCTGCAATGCACATCGGCCCCGCCAAGGTCTTCGGCGCTCACCACTTCGCCTGTGGCGGCTTTCACCAGCGGCGGCCCGGCAAGGAAGATGGTCGCCTGCTCGCGGACCATGATGGTTTCGTCGGCCATGGCCGGCACATAGGCGCCGCCAGCGGTGCAGGAGCCCATGACCACGGCGATCTGGGCGATACCCTCGGCGCTCAGGTTGGCCTGATTGAAGAAGATCCTGCCGAAGTGTTCGCGGTCCGGGAACACTTCGTCCTGGCGGGGCAAGTTGGCGCCACCGGAGTCCACCAGATAGATGCACGGCAAGCGGTTTTGCTGGGCGATGGTCTGGGCGCGAAGGTGTTTTTTCACCGTGAGCGGGTAATACGTGCCGCCTTTCACCGTCGCGTCGTTGGCGATGATCATGCATTCGACGCCTTCAACCCGGCCAATGCCGGCGATCAGCCCGGCGGCCGGGACGTCTTCGCCATACACGTCATGGGCGGCGAGCTGGCTGAGTTCGAGGAAGGGCGAGCCGATGTCGAGCAAGCGATTGATTCGCTCCCGGGGCAGCAGCTTGCCCCGGGAGGTGTGGCGTTCCTGCGCCTTCGCACCGCCACCTCGCTGGACGTGGTCGAGCAGGCTGTGCAGGGCGTCGAGTTGCGTGCGCATGGCGTCACTGTTGCTGGCGAATTCCGGCGAACGCGGGTTGATCCGGGTGTGCAGAATGGTCATGGGGCCTCCGGCGCGGTCAGCGGGTTTCGTTGAACAGCTCGCGGCCGATCAGCATGCGGCGGATCTCACTGGTGCCTGCGCCGATCTCGTAGAGCTTGGCGTCACGCAGCAGTCGTCCGGCCGGGAATTCGTTGATGTAGCCGTTGCCGCCGAGAATCTGGATGGTGTCCAGGCCGAACTGGGTCGCCCGTTCGGCGGTGTAGAGGATCACCCCGGCGGCGTCCTTGCGCGTGGTCTCGCCGCGCTCGCAGGCCTGGGCCACGGCGTACAGGTAGGCGCGGCTGGCGTTGAGCTGGGTGTACATATCGGCGACCTTGCCCTGGATCAGCTGGAACTCGCCGATGCTCTGACCGAACTGTTTGCGGTCGTGAATGTACGGCAGCACCACGTCCATGCACGCCTGCATGATCCCGACCGGCCCGCCCGAGAGCACGACGCGCTCGTAATCCAGGCCGCTCATCAGCACCTTCACGCCACCGTTGAGCGCCCCCAGCAGGTTTTCTTCCGGTACCTCAACGTCATCGAAGAACAGCTCGCAGGTATTGGAGCCGCGCATGCCGAGCTTGTCGAACTTGTTGCCCCGGGAGAAGCCGTGCCAATCGCGCTCGACGATGAACGCGCTGATGCCGTGGGCGCCTTTTTCCAGGTCGGTCTTGGCGTAGATCACGTAAGTGTTGGCATCAGGGCCGTTAGTGATCCAGGTTTTGCTGCCGTTGAGCACGAAACGGTCGCCGCGTCGGTCTGCGCGCAGCTTCATCGAGACCACGTCGGAACCGGCGTTGGGTTCGCTCATGGCGAGGGCGCCGACGTGCTCGCCGTTGATCAGCTTGGGCAGGTAGCGGGCTTTTTGTTCGGGGGTGCCGTTGCGGTTGATCTGGTTGACACAGAGATTGGAGTGGGCGCCGTAGGACAACGCCGCGGAGGCAGAGCCCCGGCTGATTTCTTCCATGGCGATGACGTGGGCTAGGTAGCCGAGGCCGGCGCCGCCGTATTGCTCATCGACGGTAATACCCAGGAGGCCCATGTCGCCGAACTTGCGCCACATGTCGGCGGGAAAGAGATTGTCTTTGTCGATCTGGGCAGCGCGCGGGGCGAGCTCGGCGGCCACGAAGGCGCGCACCTGGTCGCGCAGCATGTCGAGGGTTTCGCCGAGGCCGAAGTTGAGCGTGGGGTAATTCATGAACTGCATCCCGTGTTGTTATTGGAGGGCTGTCAGGAGGGAATAAACGGTGTCACCTTTACGTTAACGTAAGCCTGCGGTCGGGTTGATGTCAACGGGGGCGAGGTGCTGGCCGCTGGAATAGGTAGAAGGGGAGGTTTACGAATGCCGGATAGCACGAAGGGGAGCCTGGGCTCCCCTTCAATTTCAACTGCATGCTCTTGTTATTATTAGGTGGCCTGTTGTTATTTTTGGCAGCCAGCCTTTTTTGCTTTTTTTGAGCGACCCCATAGGGGGCCAAGAGCAAACGTATTTTTTTGAGCGCTGATACGCTTCGATCTTTCGATCCGACTCGTCTGGTAGCTGCCTGAACGCAGTTTTATTGTTCTCAGTACGGTCGTGAGGCCAAGGCCTCAAGTAGAGCGATCCACTCCAAAAAAATCAGTTAGCTGCGTCTCTGTCCGTGTTGTTCTTGTTGTGTCAGAGCCGATACGTCTTGTTTTTATTGGGTTATTGCATTTGTTATTTTTGTCGTACGTAAGACATAGCAGAAGCCATGCCAACTTTGCTGAGGTCCCGGTTCGCGGGGCTTTCCGGAATTCACCGGCGTGGATTCAAGACCGAATCTGTCGCCAGGTGTTTCCGTGTTACCCGTTTCCCTGAACGTGATGGCGGGCAGGGTAACATTGTGTGACAACTTGTCGCACATCAAGCCGACAAACGTGCCTTTGCCACCCGCGAGCCGTTCGCTCGACCGAGGATGTCGCTAATGCGTTGACCGGCGGTAATGAGCTTGTCCAGATCGATACCGGTTTCGATGCCAAGGCCCTGCAGGAGGTAAACCACGTCCTCACTGGCCACATTGCCGGTCGCGCCTTTGGCGTAAGGGCAGCCGCCGAGGCCGGCCACGGAACTGTCGAACACCTGAATACCTTCCAGCAGGCTGGCATAGATGTTGGCCAACGCCTGACCATAGGTGTCGTGGAAATGCCCGGCCAGTTTGCCGCGCGGAATCTGCCCGGCGACCACGTCGAACAGCGTGCGGGTGGCGCCCGGCGTGCCGGTGCCGATGGTGTCGCCGAGGGACACCTCGTAGCAGCCCATCGCGAACAGCTCGTTGGCAACTGCCGCCACTTGCTTCGGCGCAATGTCACCTTCATAGGGGCAACCCAGCACACAGGACACGTAGCCGCGAACGCTGATGCCGTGCAGGCGCGCGGCCTCCATGATCGGCAGAAACCGATCCAGGCTTTCGCTGATTGAGCAGTTGATGTTGCGCTGGGAGAACGACTCCGACGCGGCGGCGAACACGGCGATTTCCTTCACGCCGGCGGCCAGCGCGTCTTCGAACCCGCGCAGGTTGGGGGCCAGCGCGGCGTAGATCACGCCGTCCTTGCGCTGAATGCCGGCGAACAGTTCAGCGGAGCCGGCCATCTGCGGCACCCATTTCGGCGACACGAAACTGCCCGCTTCGATGTAGCTCACGCCAGCGTCGGTCAAATCCTGAACCAATTGAAGTTTGTCGCTGACGCTGACTGGGTGGGATTCGTTCTGAAGGCCATCCCGAGGGCCGACTTCAACCAGACGCACACGTTGAGGGAGAGACATAGCGGCATCGTTCCTGAGAGTTTTGACTTTAGGTTCTTGTGCTAGCGGGTTGCATCAACTGGATGTTTCCAGTGCGGCCTTGCAGCGTTCCTCTGCCGTGTCGAGCTCCAGCTGCATCTGCTGAATGTCCAGAAGTTGCTGATCCAACTGCGCGCGACGCTCGGCGATTTTCTCCAGCATGGTGCTCAGTTGTCTGTGATTCCCGCCGGCGGGGTCATACAGGCCAATGAGGTCGCGGCATTCCGCCAGGGAAAAGCCGATGCGCTTGCCCCGCAGAATCAGCTTGAGGGTGACCTTGTCGCGGCCCGAATAAACCCGCTCCAGCCCACGGCGTTCGGGGCTGAGCATGCCTTGTTCTTCGTAGAAGCGAATGGTGCGGGTGGTGATGTCCAGCTCGCGGGCGAGGTCGGAAATACTGTAGGTGGTCGCGGTCATGGCAGTGCTCGATACAGAAGGCATGGGCGTAACGTAAGTTGGGCTTTACGTTAACGTCAAGGGGCGTATCACTCTCATCACCTTCTTCCCGGCTGAAGCCAGTCTCACTGGATCGCCGCGTTCATCACTGGATGATCGCATTCCAATTGTAGGACCGGCTTCAGCCGGGAAGGCGTTGGCGGCAGCACCTCAAAATTGATGGTGTTCATACCGGCGGCTTCCCGGCTAAAGCCGGTCCTACAGTGGCCGGATGCGCCGCTGAACGCCTACTTCACAGCTGCTTCAAGGGTCTTCCCCAACTTGCGCTCCTGCGCAGTCACCAACTGACAAAGCTCGATGATCTGCTCGCGCATCCAGCGGTTCGCCGGGTCCTGGTCGGTGCTTTCGTGCCAGTACAGGTGCGTCTCCACGGTCGGCACGTCGTTCACCGGCAAATACACGAAATGCAGGTCATTGCGTCGGGCGAAGCGCTCGGGGACGGTCATCACCATGTCGGTCTGCTGCAACACTTGCGAGGCCATCAGGTAGTGCTGCGAACGCAACGCGACCTTGCGCTGAATGCCCATTTTTCCCAATGCCAGGTCCACATAACCCAGGCCGCTGCGTCGACTGGAAATATGAATGTGCGCGACACCGAGGTAGTCATCCAGGCTGATGGCCTCCTTGTTTGCCAGCGGATGGCCCCGGCGCATGGCGCACACGTAGTGGTCTTCCATCAGCTTGACGTGGCGCACCTGCGGGTCAGTGTTCAGCGGCGCATCCACGGCAAAATCCAGCCGGCCCGCCGCGAGTTCCTTGGTCGTCTCCCGGCGCTTGGACAGAAAGCTTTCGATGGTCACGGTGGGCGCCAGACGCCGCAGCCGCTGGAACAGCGCCGGCAGAATCACTGCCTCGGTGAGGTCGGTCATGCTGATGCGGTAATTCTTGCTGGCCTGCAGCGGATTGAAAATCCGGCTCTCCTGCACCGACACCCGCAGCAGCGACAGGGCATTGCGTACCGGGCCGATGATGTTCTGCGCCATGGGCGTTGGCACCATGCCCTGAGCCGTGCGCACGAACAGCGGATCGTTGAAGGTTTCGCGCAGGCGAGACAAGGCGTTGGACACGGCAGGCTGGGTGATGCCGACGATCTGGCCGGCGCGGGTCAGGTTGGCTTCAGTGTAGATGGCGTCAAACACAATAAAGAGATTGAGATCGACCTTGCTCAGGTTCATTGCCGTGCGCCTCGTGCGGTTCTTGTTGTTTGGAATGCGCCGAATCATATATCGGTTATGAATGTTTATACACGGCGAGAATAGGTTAGATAAATGGGGAGCGCTGTTCTAGCATCGGATCACGACCTGACAACACCTCACAGAAGGCAGCTGCCCCATGGATTTCGCTTACTCCCCCAAGGTTCAGGCACTGCGCGAGCGCGTGACCTCCTTCATGGACGCCTACGTGTATCCCGCCGAGCCGGTGTTCGAGCGTCAAGTGGCCGAAGGCGACCGCTGGCAGCCGACGGCCATCATGGAGGAACTGAAAGCCAAGGCAAAAGCCGAGGGGTTGTGGAACCTGTTTCTGCCCGAATCCGAGCTCGGGGCAGGGCTGTCGAACCTCGAATACGCGCCGCTGGCGGAGATCATGGGCCGCTCGCTGCTGGGGCCGGAGCCCTTTAACTGTTCCGCGCCGGACACCGGCAACATGGAAGTGCTGGTGCGCTATGCCAATGACGCGCAGAAGCAAGAGTGGCTAGAACCCTTGCTGCGCGGCGAGATTCGCTCGGCGTTTGCGATGACCGAACCCGACGTGGCGTCCTCGGATGCCACCAACATGGCCGCTACAGCGGTGCGCGATGGCGATGAGTGGGTCATCAACGGCCGTAAATGGTGGACCTCCGGGGCCTGCGACCCGCGCTGCAAGATCATGGTCTTCATGGGCCTGAGCAACCCCGACGGCCCGCGCCACCAGCAGCATTCAATGATTCTGGTGCCGACTGACGCGGCCGGCGTGAAGATCGTGCGACCGCTGCCAGTGTTCGGCTACGACGATGCGCCCCATGGCCACGCCGAAGTGCTGTTTGAAAACGTGCGCGTGCCGTACGAAAACGTTCTGTTGGGTGAAGGACGTGGCTTCGAAATCGCCCAGGGTCGCCTTGGCCCGGGAAGGATTCACCACTGCATGCGCTCGGTCGGCATGGCGGAACGGGCACTGGAACTGATGTGCAAACGCTCCGTGCAGCGCACGGCGTTCGGGCGGCCATTGGCGCGATTGGGCGGCAACATCGACAAGATCGCCGACTCGCGGATGGAAATCGACATGGCCCGCCTGCTTACCCTGAAGGCGGCTTACATGATGGACACCGTCGGCAACAAGGTGGCGAGAAGCGAGATCGCGCAGATCAAAGTGGTCGCACCGAATGTTGCGTTACGGGTGATCGACCGGGCGATCCAGATGCACGGCGGAGCCGGGGTATCCGGCGATTTCCCGCTGGCCTATATGTACGCCATGCAGCGCACCTTGCGCCTGGCCGACGGCCCGGACGAAGTGCACCGCGCGGCCATTGGCAAATTCGAGGTCGGCAAGTATGTGCCGAAAGAGATGATGCGCAGCGAGCACCGGTGACCGACGGGCGGAGTCGCCAGCGAGCGGGGTTTCATCGAGCGCGGCGGCACCGCAAATTTTTCTGATGACAAGCAATTTGTGGGAGCGAGCTTGCTCGCGAAGAAGTCGGCAAATCTTTCAAGTTTTCAGCGCCTGAAATGCCTTCTTCGTGAGCAAGCTCACTCCCACATAGACCCCGTTCGCAGCGCGATTGCGGAGGTATCCCACGACAGGATAGTGAATGGTTTGCACAGTAACTGCGTGCCTCAACCGCATCACTCCACCCAAACCTCCACCCGGCGGTTCTTGATCCGGCCTTCATCGCCATCATTGGCCGCCACGGGCATTTCGTCGCCGAACCCACGCACGTCACGCAGCACCACCTGATGTTTCAGCAGTTCCCGGCGCACCGCCATGGCGCGCAGTTTTGACAGCAATTGCGCCCGCGCGGGATCGCTTTTGGCATCGCCAAACCCCGCCAGCGTCACCTTCTGATCCAGCTTGTCATGGGCCTTCAGGTACTCGACCACGCGCTTGAGATCGAGCATTGCCTTGGTGTCCAGCGTCGCGCTGCCCTGGGCAAAACGGAAGTTTACCGACAGCCGCTCGGCCACACGGGCAAGGTTCTGGTACGCCAGCGGCATCTGCGCCGTCGCCCGCACCTTCACCGCTTGAACCGTCTGCGCCACAAACCCGTTCTGCGCGACGATGGACTGGCCCTGTGGACTCTGGGCGAACCGCACCAGCGCCTTGGCCCAGCGCTGCCTCGAGTCGGGCGGCAAGTAGAAGTACAGGCGGCGAGACAGAGGGTAATCTTCGGTGGCAATCAAGCTGGCGGTGGGCAGCATCGGTTTCGACTTACCGTCGATGATCGCCACGGCTTTGGCCTGGCGAATATAGGGGAGCCCGATGAAGCCAATGCCCTGACGGTCCTGACTGACTTGATCGGACAATTCCTCGCTGGACTCGAAGCGCCTGGCCTCCTTCGACAGCGTCTTGCCTGACCTGGCCAGCACCAGCTCGTTGAAGGTGTCGTACGTGCCGGACTGGTGATCCCGTGCGTATAAATGGATAGCCCCGGCCGGGCCGCCCAATTGCTCCCAGTCGCGGATTTCTCCGGAAAAGATCTTCGCCAGTTGCGCCGTGCTCAGCTCGCGGAGCGGGTTGCCGGGGTGAAGGATCACTGCAACGCCGTCGATGGCGATCACCTGTTCGGCCTCATGACTGCGCAGATCGCCAAGGGCCGCCAAGTCGATGGCCTCGTTGTTCTTGATGGGGCGTGAAGAGGCGGCCACATCGGCAAGCCCGTCCTTCAGCGCCACGAACCCGGTGCTCGATCCGTGGGCCGCGATCTCGATGCTGACGTCCTGGCCCGAGGGCAACCGGGCGATAAGACGCATCTCGTTGGGGTTCGGGCCGGGTTGTTCCTGTACTCCCAGCGCGCCTTGCCGAGCCAGCAAGCCTTTGACCAGCGCCGGCCCGAGCTGCGCGCCAATCGTGTTAGAGCCCTGAATACGCAAGGCCGGCGCGCCATCAGTGGGCGCGGGCAGGGCCGCCGCGTGCGTGTCTATTGCGAGAAGCGAAGCGAGCAGAACGAATACACGAGTGCGCAGCATGTGCGGCATCTTTATGGGAAATGAAGTGGTCGGAGAATAAGACAGGCGAATGACGGCCAGATGACAGCTCGCGGCTTGTTGCGCGTTGGACGATCGAGCCGCAGGCACGGCGCCGCGCGGCTCATCGCTTAATGGTTCAGTTACTCCAGCTCAAGCCAGATCGGCGCGTGGTCGGACGGTTTGTCCATCGACCGCAGGTGATAATCCACGCCGGCGGCCTTGATGCGCGGTTGCAGCCCGTGGGACGCAAGGA
Organism: Pseudomonas graminis; assembly: GCF_013201545.1. NCBI lineage: Bacteria > Pseudomonadati > Pseudomonadota > Gammaproteobacteria > Pseudomonadales > Pseudomonadaceae > Pseudomonas > Pseudomonas graminis. The sequence continues at coordinate 4,486,554 of NZ_CP053746.1, read as the reverse complement.
TCAGGTCGATGCGCAGGCCGCGCTTGGGCTCGTCTTCAAAACCGCGACTGCGGTAATCGAACCAGCTGAATTGATCGACCACTTCCGGGTACAGATGGCGGAAGCTGTCCACCAAGCCCCAACTCTTGAGTTTGCCGAGCCACTCGCGCTCTTCCGGCAGGAAGCTGCACTTGCCGGTTTTCAACCAGCGCTTGGCATTGTCGGCGCCGATGCCGATGTCGCTGTCCTCGGGGGAAATGTTGACGTCGCCCATCACCACCAGCGGCTGGTCATTGCTGAAACGCGTCTCCAGCAGGTTCTGCAAATCCGCATAGAAACGCAGCTTGGCCGGGAATTTGGTCGGGTGATCACGGCTTTCGCCCTGTGGGAAATAGCCATTCATGACCGTCACCGGATTGCCGTTGCGATCGGCGAACGTGCCCCAGATGAAACGGCGCTGGGCGTCCTCATCGTCGTTGTCGAAGCCCTTGTGAATCGACAGTGGCGCCTGACGCGAGAGGAGGGCGACGCCGTAATGACCTTTCTGACCGTGGAAATGCACGTGGTAACCCAGCGCTTCGATATCGGCCTGGGGAAATTGCTCGTCGGAGACCTTGGTTTCCTGCAAGCCGATGACGTCGGGTTGATGCTTCTCGATCAACGCCGCCAGTTGATGCGGTCGGGCGCGGAGGCCGTTGATATTAAAAGACACAATTTTCATGGGCGGCGCTCCTGGCAGCTCCTTACAAATACAAACGGCGATGCTAGCCGACCTGCCGGGCGACGGCCAGCGCCCGGTTCGCTCGGCAGGAGCACAGATGGCGGGTAGGCATTTCTGAACGATGGCCACATCGCGGGAACTGCGCTTGTAGACGGCCACTCGAAGCCTTGAAGACCACCACCCGAGCGGCCGCCCCGGGGCTCATCAAAAGGACGAACACCATGCCAGAACTGCCTAGCGAAACGGCGGAGATCCGTCAGCTCGACAGCGGCTACTCCCGCGAAACCCGCTCGCTGCTGTACCTCGCCTACCGCCAGGAGCCAAGCTTCGCCCACCTCTTCGAATCTGGCCGATCCGGTTACGAGCACCGGGTCAGGTCGACCATCCGCCAACTGGTCAAGCAGCACTTTCTTCAGGAAATGCCGGCGCTGGGCCTGTTCGTCGCAGACCGGCTGGTAGGCGCTGTGCTGATTGCCCCGCCCCAACGGCGGCTGGGCATCACCGAAAGCTGGGCCTGGCGCATTCGCATGTTGATGAGCACCGGCCTGCGGGGAACCCAGCGCTATCTGGAGTATTACCACGATGTGCTGGCCTGCGCGCCGTCCGAAGCGGTTCACGTGCTGCCGTTGTTCGGTGTCCACCCTGATTTCCAGGGCCAGCGCTACGGCGAGCAGTTGTTGCATGCCCTGCATGACTGGTGTGCCGAGGATAAGAACTCGGAAGGGATCGTCCTCGACACCGGTAATGGCCACTATCTGGAGTTCTATCAACGACAGGGTTATGAGGAAATCGGTGAGGTCGCAGTAGGACCTGTCCGAGAACGCATATTTTTCCACCCAAACCCTCATGTTTCATTGGGTTCTGTGGCTTGAGCTACGCAAGCTCCTCAATTTCAGCGGGTTCCAGCAGCCCGCGTTGCTCGTGTAGCATTCTCGCCTATGAAGTTTCCCCGTCGATACACCAGTGGCTTTGTCTTGATGTTGTCCAGCTGCGCGGCATTCGCCGATGCGCAGCTGGAGGTCCGGATCAAGCCGTCCAATGCCGCGCTCAAATCCAACATCGAAGGGTATGTGGGCAGTCTCGGCGAGCGCGACGAGCCGGCCCTCGAACGCTTCAGCGTGGGGGCCGTCGAGCAGGCGCTGAAGGCTGCTCAGGCCCTTGGCTATTACCAGGCGCAGATTGACAGCGAAGTCCGCCACGTCGACAACAACCTGCAACTGCTGCTGAAGGTCGAGGCCGGCGAGCCTGTCCACCTGCGCAACGTGTCCATCCGCGTAACCGGGCAGGCCACCCAGCTCAAGAGCTTCCGCGTGCCTAAAGGCGACGCCCTGAAACCCGGCGCAGTACTCAACCATGGTGTCTACGAGGACGCCAAGCACCTGATCGAAACCCAGGCCGCGCGCTATGGCTTTTTCAATGGCCGATTCGTGACCCAGCGCCTGTCCGTTGACCCCCGTGCTGGTGTCGCCGACATCGAGCTGGTTTACGACAGCGGGCCACGTTTCTCGCTGGGTAAAGTGATCTTCAGCGGCGACGCGCCTTTCGATGAAGACCTGCTGCAGCGAATGGTGCCTTTCAAGCAGGACACGCCCTACGACTCCGAACTCATCGCCGAACTCAACCAGGCCATGCAGGCGAGCGGCTATTTTGAAGGCGTGCGAGTCAATGCAGCGCCTACAGACGCCCAGGCTCAGGTTATTCCGGTCGACGTCCAACTGCAGACCCGCAAGCCGCGGACCATGGGACTGGGCGTGGGCTATTCGACCGACGTCGGCCCACGGGTGAAGGCCAACTGGACGCGCCACTGGGTCAATCCACAAGGCCACAGTTATGGCGCTGAAGCCGAAATCTCCGCCCCTCGGCAGAACGTCGGCCTGTTCTACGACATTCCGCTGGACCCGCCCCTGACCGACAAACTGCGTTTCGCCGGCGGCTATCAATATGAAGAGATCGCCGACACGGACAGCCTCAGCAAACTGCTGACCGTCGGGCCCGAATGGCACAGCAAGCTGCCCAGCGGCTGGGAGCGGGTGATCTCGCTGAAGTGGCAGCGCGAAGAATACCGACTGGGCAACGACTCAGGCCTGAGCACGTTGCTCATGCCCGGCGTCAGCTATTCATACCTGCGCAGCGATAACCGCATCGACCCGCACAATGGCTACCGGCTGCAGTTCGACACCCAGGTCGCCAAGGAAGGGCTGGGCTCGGATGCCAACCTCTTGCACGGTACGGTCATGCTCAAAGGGCTGACCACCGTGGCGCAGAATCACCGCTTCCTCGGCCGGGTGCAGGTCGGCGGCAGCGCCACCAACGGCTACAAATCCATCCCGCCGTCCCTGCGCTTTTTTGCCGGTGGCGACCAGAGCGTGCGCGGCTATGACTATCAATCGCTGTCACCGGAAAACTCCGACGGCGACAAGATTGGCGGCCGCTACATGATCGCCGGCAGCGCCGAATATCAGTACTCGATCGCCGAAAAGTGGCGCGTGGCGGCATTCGTCGATCAGGGCAACTCGTTCAATTCTCTGGACCTGCCAAGCCTCAAGACCGGCGTGGGCATCGGTGTGCGCTGGGTGTCACCGGTCGGGCCGCTGCGGCTGGACCTCGCCCACGCGCTGGATGAAGAAGGCGGTATTCGTCTGCACTTCTCGATGGGATCTGAACTGTGACGAACATGGCTTTGTTGAAACGCACCCTGGCCATTACGGCGGTTACGCTGCTGTCGCTGGTAATCCTTGTGGGGCTGACATTCATGCTCCTTCTCGGCACTCAAAGCGGCAGTCGATGGGCGTTGGGGCTTGTTCCGGGCCTGTCGGTCGAGGGGTTTTCGGGTCGGCTCGGCGGCGCATGGCAGGCCGATCACCTGGTCTGGCAGCAAGACCAGAGCAAGGTCGAAGTCGACGCGCCGGTATTCGACTGGTCCCCGGCGTGCCTCGCCCGCATGACGCTGTGCATCGACAACCTGCAAACCGGCGACATCCGCCTGCAATTCCCGCCTTCGAGCGACGAAGTCAGCAGCGGCCCCATTAAACTGCCGGATCTCAAGCTGCCCCTGGCGTTGCAACTGGGGCGCGTGCAGGTCGGCAGCCTGCACCTGGACGGCACCGAACAGGTCCGCGACGTGCAACTGGCGGCGCACTGGACTGCTCAAGGCCTGAAAATCGACTCGCTGCACGCTGGTCGTGATGACATCGCGCTTGACCTGACAGGGCTGCTCAAACCAGAGGGGGACTGGCCGCTGACCGCCGAGGGGCAGCTGAAACTGCCAGACGTCAGCGGTCAGCCGTTATCTATGGCGCTTAATGTTCAGGGCGATCTGCTCAAGACATTGACGCTCAATGCGCAGAGCAAGGGCTACATTGACGCTCATCTCGTCGGTGAGCTGCAGCCCTTGGTTGAGCACCTGCCTGCAAATATCGCCATCACCAGCGACGGGTTCAAACCGAGTGCCGATTTGCCGGACACGCTGCAGCTCAATCAGTTGGTTCTCAACGCCAAGGGCGACCTTTCTCAAGGCTATGCCATCACTGGCAGCGCAAGCCTGCCTGCTGAAAAAGGCTCGGTGGCGTTGGCGTTGCAAGGCCGGGTCGACGCCAAGGGCGCGGACATCGCGGCGCTGGACCTGACCGCTAGTGACACCCAGCGTCTCAAGGCCAGCGGCAAGCTGGACTGGCAACAGGGCCTGCGCGCCGACGCAAAAATCGACTGGCTCGACTTCCCCTGGCATCGCCTGTACCCGCTGATCGACGAGCCGCAGGTCAGCGTGCACGCGTTCACTGGGGAGGTGTCCTACACCGACGGTAAATACCTCGGCCATTTCTCCGGTGACTTCAAAGGCCCGGCCGGCCCCTTCACGTTGCAAAGTCCGGTCAGCGGCGATCTGCAGCAGATCTTCCTGCCTCAGCTCGAACTGGCAGCCGGGCAGGGCAAGGCCAGCGGTCATCTGAACCTGCAATTTGCCGACGGCATTGCCTGGGACACGGCGCTGGATCTCAGCGCCATCGATCCCGCGTACTGGGTCGCGGAACTGCCAGGCTCCCTGGCGGGTCCGCTGCGCAGCAAAGGGTCGCTGCGTAACGAGCAATTGAACCTGAACGCCGACCTGGATCTGAAAGGTCGCCTGCGTGGTCAGCCTGCGGTGCTGCAGGCCAAGGCCGATGGCGCCGACAACATATGGAATCTCAACGGCCTTGAGATTCGCCTGGGCGATAACCGGATTCAAGGCTCGGGCAACCTGCAGCAGAAAATCGCCGGAAAGCTGGACATCAACCTCCCGCGACTCGGTCAGCTGTGGCCCGGGTTGCAAGGCCAGATGAAGGGGCGCGTCGACGTTGCCGGCACCGTGCAGGCGCCCCAGGGGCAACTGACTTTGCAGGGCACTCAACTGGCCTTGGAGGCGAACAAGCTGCAGGCGCTTACGTTGGCGGCCAAGCTCGACAACGCCCAGCGCGCGACCTTTGATCTGAAGACCACCGGCATTCAAGCGGGCGACACCGCGCTGGGTGCCTTGAATGTGAACGGCCAGGGCGACATCAAGCGTCAACAAGTCAAATTCGATCTTAAAGGGCCGCTGCTTAAACTGGCCCTTGCGCTGGATGGCAACCTGGACAAAGGCAACTGGCGCGGGCGTCTGGCCAGCGGTGACATCCAGAGCGGCGGGCAGGACTGGAAGTTGCAGCAGCCGGCCAAACTGGAGCGCCTGGCAGACGGCAAGGTCAACTTCGGTGCCCATTGCTGGGTCTCGGGGCCTGCGAGTCTGTGCGGCGAAGATCAGCGTCTGATGCCTGAGCCGCGCCTGCGTTACCACCTCAAGCGCTTCCCGCTGGAAAGCCTGGCGCAATGGCTGCCCAAGGATTTCGCCTGGAAGGGTGCATTGAATGCGGATATTCAGCTGGACGTGCCGGCTGCCGGCCCCAATGGTCAGGTGGTCATCGACGCCAGTGGCGGAACACTGCGGGTCAAGGACAAGCGCCAGTGGCTGGACTTCCCCTACGACACGCTGAAGTTGACCAGCAGCCTGACGCCGAAGAAAGTCGACACCAGCCTGAATTTTCGTGGCGGCAAGCTCGGCGAGTTGTTGGCCCGACTGAGCATCGACCCGATCGCCAAAAACAAGCCCGTCACCGGCGAATTCACCCTGAGCGGCCTGGACGTGTCGGTTGCACGGCCGTTTGTGCCGATGGTGGAAAAACTCAATGGCAAGCTCAACGGCAGCGGCCGGGTTTCGGGCAGCCTGCTGGCGCCGCAGATCAACGGCAATGTGGCGCTCACCGACGGCGAAGTCTCCGGTCCGGAGGTACCCGTGAGCTTTGAAAACCTCAACGTTCAAGCCCTGATTGCTGGCGAGCGCGTCGATTTGACCGGCAAATGGAACAGCGGCCCGACAGGCCAGGGCAGCATTGGCGGGCATGTGGCCTGGGCCGACGCACTGGATGTCGACGTAGCGTTGAAAGGCACGCGCCTGCCGATAACGGTTGAACCCTACGCCAAGCTGGAGGCGGCCCCGGACCTGAAGATCACCCTGCAGGGCGACCGGCTTGCGGTGTCGGGCAAAGTCCTGATTCCGAAAGGCGAAATCACTGTGCGGCAGCTGCCGCCGTCGACCGTGAAAGTCTCTGATGACACGGTGATCGTCGGCCAGCAGACCAAACAGGGCAAAACCCCGCTGGCCATCGCCATGGACGTCAACGTCGAAGTGGGCCAGGAGACCTTGAGCTTCACAGGCTTCGGCCTGACCGCCAATCTCGCCGGCCACGTGCACATCGGCGACAACATGGACACGCGGGGCGAGTTGAACCTCAACGACGGCCGCTACCGCGCGTACGGTCAGCGCCTGACCATCCGCAAGGCCCGCCTGTTGTTTGCAGGGCCGGTTGATCAGCCGTATCTGGACATCGAAGCCATCCGCCAGACTGACGACGTGATTGCCGGCATCCGCCTGAGCGGCAGCGCCGAACAGCCCACCACCACGGTGTTTTCCGAACCGGCCATGAGCCAGGAGCAGGCGTTGTCCTATCTGGTGCTGGGCCGTCCGCTGAGCACAAATGGTGAAGACAGCAACATGGTCGCCCAGGCTGCGCTGGCACTGGGCCTGGCCGGCGGTTCGTCGACGGCGGGCAAGCTGGCGTCCGGGCTGGGCATTCGGGATTTCGATCTGGACACCTCGGGCAGCGGCGACAAGACAGCGGTAGTCGCCAGCGGCAAGATCACCGACAAGCTCAGCCTGCGCTATGGCGTTGGGGTATTTGAACCGGCCAACACCCTGACCTTGCGCTACCTGTTGAGCAAGAAGGTGTATCTGGAGGTCGCAGGCGGCGTGGCGAGCTCTCTGGATATTTTTTACAAGCGTGATTTTTAACGGCCGCGGCACTGTCAGAATATTCATTCCCGGCGGTAGGTGACCCTGTGTTTTCATGGTTAACTTCCGCCCTTGCATGCCACCTCAAACAAGGAATCAGCTCATGCCACAAGTGACTCGTAAAGGCTCCCCGGTACAGATCAGCGGCGAACTGCCGAACGTCGGAAGCAAGGCGCCCGCCTTCACGCTGGTGGCGGGCGACCTGTCTGACGCAACCCTGGAAACCTTCGCCGGCAAGCGCAAGGTGCTGAACATTTTCCCGAGCGTCGACACGCCGACCTGCGCCACCTCCGTCCGCAAATTCAACGCCCAGGCCAACGAGCTCAGCAACGCTGTTGTGCTGTGCATCTCCGCCGACCTGCCGTTTGCCCAGGCACGTTTCTGTGGTGCGGAAGGTCTGGAAAACGTGAAGAACCTGTCCACCATGCGCGGCGCGCAGTTCATGCAGGATTACGGCGTTGCCATTGCCGACGGCTCCATGAAGGGCCTGACCACCCGTGCCGTGGTGGTGCTGGACGAAAACGATATTGTCCTGCATAGCGAGCTGGTACCGGAGATCGGCCAGGAGCCGAACTACGACGCAGCACTGGCCGTATTGAAGTAAGCTCCCTCACGGCGTATTGCCATCATCGGACGGCAATACCCGGCAACCTCCAGGCGGCCTGACTCCCTCAGGCCGTTTTTTATTGGTACGTCAGCACCTTATCCAAAGTAAGCACTAGGTAAATTGCCGGTAAAGGCCCTTTGCCCCGCTGATTTCTGTGCTTATTGTTCAGCTTCCCGAAGACGCTCACGCGCACACTGGTTGATTTATTCATGCAATCGTCTGGCCCCCGTAATTCCCGTCGCTGGCTGATAAGCCTGTTGGTTCTGTTGATCGTCGCTGGCCTGTGCTGGCGCTTCTGGCCAGGCTCTGCGTCGAAGCCGGACGCTGCCGCGCAGAAAACCGATCAAGCCCAGTCCAGCGCGAGCCGCAGCAGCGGGAACGGCAAAGCGGCGGCCAAGCGTCCCGGTTTCGGCGGCTCGACCGTCCCGGTGCCGGTGCGGGTGGCGGCTGCCACCACCGGTGATTTCCCCATCTATTACAAGGCCCTTGGCACCGTGACGGCGCTGAACACGATTAACGTGCGCAGCCGCGTGGCGGGTGAATTGATGAAGATCAACTTCCAGGAAGGCCAGCAAGTCAAGGCCGGCGATCTGCTGGCGGTGATCGACCCGCGCAGCTACCAGATCGCGCTGCAGCAGGCCGAGGGCACGCTGATGCAGAACCAGGCGCTGCTCAAGAATGCTCAACTCGACGTACAGCGTTATCGGGGCCTGTACAAAGAAGACAGCATTGCCAAGCAAACCCTGGACACTGCCGAATCCCTCGTGGGCCAGTACCAGGGCACGATCAAGACCAATCAGGCGGCAGTGGGCGATGCCAGGCTCAATCTGGAGTTCTCGCAGATTCGGGCGCCGATCTCGGGTCGTATCGGTCTGCGCCAGCTGGACGTTGGCAATCTGGTGGCGGCCAATGACACCAACCCGTTGGTCGTGATCACTCAAATCAAGCCAATCACCGTCAACTTCACGCTGCCGGAAAAAGACCTGGCAGAGGTGCTCAGCCGCTACCGCAGCGGTGACAAACTGCCGGTCGAAGCGTGGGATCGCGGTGACCTCAAGCTTCAGGCCACCGGCGTGCTCGCCAGCATCGACAACCAGATCGACATCACCACCGGCACGTTGAAGTTCAAGGCGCGTTTCGATAACGACAACGAAGCGCTGTTCCCCAATCAGTTCGTTAACGCGCGCCTGCTCGCCAATACCCTGAAAAACGTGGTGCTGGTGCCGTCGGCCGCCGTGCAGTTCGGCGTCAACGGCACCTTTGTGTACGTGATGGACGGCGACAAGACCGTGCGCATTCGCCCGCTCAAGACCGGGCCGAGCGACGAGAACTCGACGGTGATCACCGAAGGTCTGGTGGCCGGGGACCGCGTGGTGCTCGAAGGCACCGACCGCCTGAAAGACGGCAGCGCGGTAGACGTGGTCAACGACAGCAAGGACGTTCCGGCCACGCCGGGCCAGCAGTTGCAGGGCAAGCCCTCGAAGGAGCCCGGTGAGTCGGCCAATGCCGGGACGGCGAAGAAAGGCAACGTATGAACCTGTCACGGCTGTTCATCCTCAGGCCGGTCGCCACCACCCTGAGCATGCTTGCCATCGTGCTCGCGGGTCTGATCGCGTACACGCTGCTGCCGGTGTCGGCATTGCCCCAGGTGGATTACCCGACCATTCGGGTGATGACGCTGTACCCGGGCGCCAGTCCACAAGTGATGACCAGTGCCGTGACCGCGCCTCTCGAGCGCCAGTTCGGGCAGATGCCGGGCCTGACCCAGATGGCCTCGACCAGCTCTGGCGGCGCCTCGGTCATCACGCTGCGTTTCAGCCTCGACATCAACATGGACGTGGCCGAGCAGGAAGTGCAGGCGGCGATCAACGGCGCGACCAACCTGCTGCCAAGCGACTTGCCGGCGCCGCCGACGTACAACAAGGTCAACCCAGCCGACACACCGGTCCTGACCCTGGCGATTACGTCGAAGACCATGCTGCTGCCCAAACTCAACGATCTGGTCGACACGCGCATGGCGCAGAAGATCGCGCAGATCAGCGGAGTGGGCATGGTGACCATCGCCGGCGGCCAGCGTCAGGCGGTGCGGATCAAGGTCAACGCTGACGCACTGGCGGCCAACGGCCTGAACCTGGCAGACGTGCGCACGTTGGTCAGCGCATCCAACGTCAACACCCCCAAGGGTAATTTCGACGGCCCGACGCGGGTGTCGATGCTCGACGCCAACGACCAGCTCAAGTCCCCCGAGGAATACGCCAACCTGATTCTGGCGTACAACAACGGCGGCCCGCTGCGGCTCAAGGACGTCGCCGAGATCGTCGACGGCGCCGAAAACGATCGCCTCGCCGCCTGGGCCAACGAAAACCAGGCTGTGCTGCTGAATATCCAGCGTCAGCCGGGTGCCAACGTCATCGACGTGGTCGACCGGATCAAGGCGCTGCTGCCCAGCATCACCGAAAACCTGCCCGCCGGGCTGGATGTCACCGTGCTGACCGACCGCACGCAGACCATCCGCGCCTCGGTCAGCGACGTGCAACACGAGCTGATGATCTCCATCGTGCTGGTGGTGCTGGTGACCTTTCTGTTCCTGCGGCGCTTCAGCGCGACGATCATTCCGTCGGTGGCCGTGCCGCTGTCGTTGATCGGCACTTTCGGCGTCATGTACCTCGCTGGTTTCTCGGTCAACAACCTCACCTTGATGGCGATGACCATTGCCACCGGTTTCGTGGTGGACGACGCCATCGTCATGCTGGAGAACATTTCCCGGCACCTGGAGGAGGGCGAGACCCCCTTGCAGGCGGCGCTCAAAGGCGCGCGACAGATCGGTTTCACCCTGATCTCGCTGACCATTTCCCTGATCGCCGTGCTCATTCCGCTGTTGTTCATGGCCGATGTGGTCGGGCGGCTGTTCCGCGAATTCGCCATCACCCTTGCGGTGGCGATCCTGATTTCCCTCGTGGTGTCCCTCACGTTGACGCCGATGATGTGCGCGCGCCTGCTCAAGCGTGAGCCGAGAGAAGAAGAACAGGGCCGCTTCTACCGGGCCAGCGGTGCGTGGATCGACTGGCTGGTGGCCGCCTATGGGCGCAAGTTGCAGTGGGTGCTCAGGCATCAGCCGCTGACCCTGCTGGTGGCCATCGCCACCCTCGGCATTACAGTGCTGCTGTATCTCGCCGTGCCCAAGGGCTTCTTCCCGGTGCAGGACACCGGCGTGATTCAGGGCATTTCCGAAGCACCTCAGTCGGTGTCGTTCGCCTCCATGAGCCAGCGTCAGCAGGCCCTGGCGAAAATCATCCTCAAGGATCCGGCCGTCGCCAGTCTGTCGTCTTACATCGGCGTCGACGGCGACAACGCGACCCTCAACAGCGGCCGTATGCTGATCAACCTCAAGCCCCATGGCGACCGGGATGTCACGGCGTCCGAAGTGATCCAACGCTTGCAGCCCGAGGTCGATCAGCTGTCGGACATCCGCCTGTTCATGCAGCCTGTGCAAGACCTGACCATCGAAGACCGGGTCAGTCGCACTCAGTACCAGTTCAGCATGTCGTCGCCGGACGCCGACCTGCTCAATCTGTGGAGCGGCAAGCTGGTGGAGGCGCTGGTTCAGCGTCCGGAATTGACCGATGTCGCCAGCGACCTGCAGGACAAGGGTTTGCAGGTGTTTCTCAACATCGACCGAGATGCTGCCAGCCGGCTGGGCGTGACCGTTGCCAACATCACCGACGCGCTGTACGACGCCTTCGGCCAGCGGCAGATTTCCACTATCTACACCCAGGCCAGCCAGTACCGCGTGGTGCTGCAAGCGGATTCGCGCAGTGAACTCGGCCCCGAGGCGCTGGAGCAGATTCACGTCAAGACCACCGACGGCGGGCAGGTCAAGCTGTCGAGTCTGGCCCGGGTCGAGCAGCGTCAGGCGCAACTGGCAATCGCCCACATCGGGCAGTTTCCGGCGGTGATGATGTCGTTCAACCTGGCGCCGGGCGTTGCCCTGGGCAAGGCCGTGGAAGTCATCGAGCAGGTGCAGAAAGACATCGGCATGCCAATCGGCGTGCAGACGGAATTCCAGGGCGCGGCCGAAGCCTTCCAGGCCTCATTGTCCAGCACGCTGCTGCTGGTGCTGGCGGCGGTGATCACCATGTACATCGTGCTGGGCGTGCTCTATGAGAGCTATATCCACCCGATCACCATTCTGTCGACCCTGCCGTCGGCGGCCATCGGTGCGCTGCTGGCGCTGATCATCAGCGGCAACGATCTGGGCATGATCGCCATCATCGGCATCATCCTGCTGATCGGTATCGTCAAGAAGAACGCGATCATGATGATCGACTTCGCCCTCGACGCCGAACGCAACCGTGGGATCGACCCGCAGACCGCCATCTACGAAGCGGCGCTGCTGCGCTTCCGGCCCATTCTCATGACGACCCTGGCGGCACTGTTCGGCGCGATCCCGCTGATGTTCGCCTCGGGTTCCGGCGCCGAGCTGCGCCAGCCCCTGGGTCTGGTGATGGTCGGTGGCCTGCTGGTCAGCCAGGTGCTGACGCTGTTCACCACGCCGGTCATCTATTTGTACTTTGATCGGTTGGGGCGTCGGTTCCAGCGCAAAGAGAGAACCGAGGTGGCGGTATGACCGGCAGCGCCAAGCTTCAAGCGGCAAGCTGCAAGAGGAGTGCTCGCCGCCGATTCGCTTGCAGCTTGAAGCTTGCCGCTTGGAGCTCCCGCCCATGAATCTGTCCGGGCCCTTCATCAAACGCCCCGTGGCCACCATGCTCCTGAGCCTGGCGATCATGCTGCTGGGCGGGATGAGCTTCGGTTTGCTGCCGGTGTCGCCGCTGCCGAACATGGATTTCCCGGTGATCGTGGTCAGCGCCTCGCTGCCCGGCGCCAGCCCGGAAATCATGGCGTCCAGCGTGGCGACGCCGCTGGAGCGCTCCCTCGGGGTGATTGCCGGGGTCAACACCATGAGCAGCCGTTCGAGCCAGGGCTCGACGCGGATCATTCTGCAGTTCGACATGGACCGCGACATCAACGGTGCTGCGCGGGAAGTGCAGGCGGCCATCAACGCATCGCGCAGCCTGCTGCCCAGCGGGATGCGCAGCATGCCGACCTACAAGAAGGTCAACCCGTCCCAGGCGCCGATCATGGTGCTGTCGCTGACCTCCGACGTGCTGGAGAAGGGCGAGCTGTACGACATGGCCTCCACGATCCTGTCCCAGAGCCTGTCCCAGGTGAACGGCGTCGGCGAAGTGCAGATCGGCGGCAGTTCGCTGCCCGCCGTGCGCGTGGAGCTGGAACCCAAGCTGCTGTCCCAGTACGGCGTGTCGCTGGATGAAGTGCGCACCACCATCTCCAATGCCAACGTGCGCCGCCCGAAAGGCTCGGTGGAGAACAGCGAGCACAACTGGCAGGTGCAGGCCAACGACCAGTTGGAGAAGGCAAAGGATTACGAATCGCTGATCATCCATTACGCCAATGGCGCGGCGTTGCGGCTCAAAGACGTCGCCAAGGTCAAGGACTCGGTGGAAGACCGCTACAACAGCGGCTTCTTCAATGACAAAGCCGCTGTGCTGCTGGTGATCAACCGCCAGGCCGGCGCCAACATCATCGAAACCGTGGCGGCGATCAAGGCGCAGTTGCCGGCGTTGCAGGCGGTGCTCCCCGCCAGCGTCAAGCTCGACCTGGCCATGGACCGCTCGCCGGTGATCAAGGCCACGCTGCACGAAGCCGAGATGACTTTGCTGATCGCCGTGGTCCTGGTGATCCTGGTGGTGTTCCTGTTTCTCGGAAACTTCCGCGCCTCGCTGATCCCGACCCTGGCGGTGCCGGTGTCGCTGGTCGGCACCTTCGCGATCATGTACCTGTACGGTTTCTCGCTGAATAACCTGTCGCTGATGGCACTGATTCTCGCCACCGGGCTGGTGGTCGACGATGCCATCGTCGTGCTGGAAAACATCTCCCGGCACATCGACGCAGGCGTGCCGCCCATGGAGGCGGCTTATCTCGGCGCCAAAGAAGTCGGCTTCACGCTGCTGTCGATGAACGTCTCGCTAGTGGCGGTGTTTATCTCGATCCTGTTCATGGGCGGGCTGGTGGAGAGCCTGTTCCGCGAGTTTTCCATCACGCTGTCGGTGTCCATCGTTGTTTCGCTGGTGGTCTCGCTGACCCTGACGCCGATGCTCTGCGCGCGCTGGCTCAAGCCCCACGTGCCGGGCACGGAAAATCGCCTGCAACGCTGGAGCCAGCGGGTCAATGATCGCATGGTCGCAGGCTACGACCGCAGCCTGCGCTGGGTGCTGCGCCACCGGCGCCTGACCCTGCTGACGCTGCTGTTGACCATCGTCGGCAACGTCGCGCTGTACGTTGTGGTGCCCAAGACCTTCCTGCCGCAGCAGGACACCGGCCAGTTGATGGGGTTTGTGCGGGGGGATGACGGCCTGTCGTTCTCGGTGATGCAGCCGAAGATGGACACGTTCCGCTCGGCGATCCTCAAGGACCCGGCCGTGGAAAGCGTTGCGGGCTTCATCGGCGGCAACGGCGGCACCGGCAACGCGTTCATCATCGTCCGTTTGAAGCCGATCAAGGAACGCAACATCGGCGCCATGGCAGTGGTCGAACGGCTGCGCAAGGAAATGCCCCTGGTGCCCGGGGGGCGCCTGTTTCTGCAACCCGATCAGGATTTGCAATTGGGCGGCGGTCGCGAGCAGACCACTTCGCAATACCAGTACATCCTGCAAAGCGGCGACCTGGAAACCCTGCGCCTGTGGTACCCGAAGATCGTCGCGGCACTGAAGTCACTTAAGGAACTGACTGCCATCGACGCCAACGACGGCGGCGGTACCCAGCAAGTGACGCTGATCGTCGACCGCGATGCGGCCAAGCGCCTTGGCATCGACATGAACATGGTCACCACGGTCCTGAACAACGCCTACAGCCAGCGTCAGGTGTCGACCATTTATGACCCGCTGAACCAGTATCAGGTGGTCATGGAGGTCAACCCGAAATACGCCCTCGACCCGACCACGCTGGAGCAGGTTCAGGTGATCACTGCCGACGGCGCGCGGGTGCCGCTGTCGACCATCGCCCGTTACGAGCGCAGTCTGGAGGACGACCGGGTCAGCCATGACGGCCAGTTCGCCTCGGAAAACATCTCCTTCGACCTGGCCGATGGCGTCACCCTCGATCAGGCCAACGTCGCCATCGAACGCGCAGTCGCGGCGGTGGGCCTGCCCGAAGACGTGATCGCCAAGATGGCCGGGACCTCCGACGCCTTCGCCGCGACCCAGAAGAACCAGCCATGGATGATCCTCGGGGCGCTGGTGGCGGTGTATCTGGTGCTGGGCATTCTCTACGAAAGCTACATCCACCCGCTGACCATTCTCTCGACGCTGCCCTCGGCCGGGGTCGGCGCGCTGTTGAGCATCTACCTCACCGGCGGGCAATTCAGCCTGATCTCGCTGTTGGGCTTGTTTCTGCTCATCGGCGTGGTGAAGAAAAACGCGATTCTGATGATCGACCTCGCGTTGCAACTCGAACGCCAGGGCGGCATGACCCCGGTGGAATCGATTCGCAACGCCTGCCTGCAGCGTCTGCGGCCCATTCTGATGACCACGCTGGCGGCGATCCTCGGTGCCGTGCCGTTGCTGCTGAGCAGCGCCGAAGGCGCGGAAATGCGCCGGCCACTGGGCCTAACCATTATCGGCGGGCTGATCCTCAGCCAGATCCTCACGCTGTACACCACGCCCGTGGTTTACCTTTATCTCGACCGTCTGCGCCATCGTTTCAACACATGGCGCGGGGTGCAGACGGATGCTGCCCTGGAAACTCCGCTATGAACGACTCGATGAAAACGCCTGACCTGCAGCGGACGTTGCCGTTTCGCCGGAGCTTCGGCGTGGCCCTGTGCGCGCTGCTGCTGAGTGCCTGTGCCGTCGGCCCCGATTACCAGACGCCGGACATGCCGACCCCGGCGCACTTCAAGCAAGCCGAGGGCTGGACCCAGGCCAACCCGAGTGATGCGATAGCGCGCGGCGCGTGGTGGGAAATCTATGGCGACGCCCAGCTCAACGCCCTGGTCGAGAAGCTCAACACGTCCAACCAGACCGTGGCGCAATACGAGGCGCAGTACCGGCAGGCTGCGGCACTGGTGCGCAGTGCGCGTGGCGCGTTTTTTCCGACCCTGGGCCTGACCACCAGCAAAAACCGCTCAAGCCAGGGCACCGGCAGCAGCAGTTCGAGCCTGAGCAGTTCCAGCAGCGGCATCCGGGACACCTACAACGCACAGTTGGGCGTGAGCTGGGAAGCCGACGTGTGGGGCAAGTTGCGCCGTGGCCTGGAAGCCGACAAGGCCAGCGCCCAGGCCAGCCTCGCCGATCTGGCGTCGATGCGCCTGAGCCTGCAGTCTCAACTGGTGCAGAGCTACCTGCAACTGCGGGTAATCGACGAGCAGAAACGTTTGCTCGAAGCAACGGTCGATGCCTACCAGCGCTCGCTGACCATGACCCAGAACCAGTACCGCGCCGGGATTTCCGGCCGTGATGCCACCGCCCAGGCGCAGACGCAACTCAAGAGCACCCAGGCCGACCTGATCGACCTGCAATGGCAGCGCGCCCAGTTCGAAAACGCGATTGCCGTGCTGATGGGCCAGGCGCCGGCGGACTTCAGCCTCGCGGCCACAACGTCGATTCCGGCGGTGCCGCAGATCCCGGCGCAGCTGCCGTCGCAATTGCTTGAGCGCCGCCCGGACATCGCCGCTGCCGAGCGATCGGTGATGACCGCCAACGCCAATATCGGCGTGGCCAAGGCCGCGTATTACCCGGACCTGACCCTGAGCATGAGCGGTGGTTACAGCAGCAGCACGGTCAGCAACTGGATTTCCCTGCCCAACCGCTTCTGGTCGGTCGGCCCGCAGTTGGCGATGACCCTGTTCGATGGCGGCCAGCGCGCTGCTGAAGTGGACCGCACCGAAGCCGTCTACGACCAGACCGTCGCCCAGTACCGCCAGACCGTGCTCGACGGTTTCAAGGAGGTCGAGGACTACATGGCGCAGCTGCGCGTGTATGAGCAGGAAGCGGGCGTGCGTGACGAGGCCCTGCAATCGGCGCGTGATTCGTTGCGCCTGACCAACAACCAGTACAAAGCCGGGCTGATCGGTTATCTGGACGTGGTCAACGTGCAGACCACGGCCTTGAGCAACGAACGCAGCGTGCTGAACGTGCTGGAAAGCCGGCTGGTCGCCAGCGCACAACTGATCGCGGCACTCGGCGGTGGCTGGGACGTGGCGACCGGGCTGACGCCGGGCAAGGACATATCGGAGCGCTAGGTGCTTGCGTAGCGATGTGCCATCTTTGCGACGGAGTGTCGGGACTTTTTCGCGAATTTCGGTACAATCGCCGCCCCATTCATCAGGGCTGAAAAGCCGAATTCCGTTGAGCCAAGGGCCAGCCCATGTTGATAGGCCATTACACCTACTCGCTGGTTCTGATTTCAGTCCTGGTAGCGATTCTCGCGTCCTATACGACCCTTGATCTGGCGGGGCGCATTGCCTCGGCCAGCGGTCGGGCACGAATGCTGTGGGTGTGCGGCGGCGCGCTGTCGATGGGTGTCGGCATCTGGTCCATGCATTTCATCGGCATGCTTGCGTTCACGCTGCCCATCCCGCTGGCGTACGACATCCCGCTGACACTGCTGTCGCTGCTGATCACCATCTTTACTTCCGGTCTTGCGTTGTGGCTGGTCAGTCACGATCGCGTTCCCGTGTTGAACATTGTCCTCGGCGCATTCGTCATGGGCCTGGGCAGCAGCACCATGCATTACACCGGCATGGCGGCAATGCGCATGCAGCCGGGCATCGACTACGACCCCACCTTGTTCGGCCTGTCGCTGGTGATTGCCGTCACCGCGTCAGCCGCAGCGCTAAGCATCGCCGTGCGGCTGCGCAAGGAAACCCCTTACGTGCGTCTGGCCCGCAGCGGCGCGGCGGTGATCATGGGCTTCGCCATCCTCGGCATGCACTACACCGCCATGACCGCCGCCAACTTCCCGGCCGGCAGTTTCTGCGGCGCGATTCCCGGTGGCTTGCTTCCCGACGGTCTGGACAAGCTGGTATTGATCGCCAGCCTCACGGTGCTGGGCATTACCTTGTTGACCTCCGTACTGGATGCGCGCATGGCGGCGCGTACTGCCCAATTGTCGCTGTCGCTGAAAGAAGCCAATCGCGAGCTGACGCAACTGGCCCTGCACGACAACCTCACCGGGTTGCCTAACCGCATTCTGCTGGCCGATCGCATTGATCAGGCCATGCACAAAGTGGACGCTCAGGGCGGCATGTTCGCGCTGATGTTTCTGGATCTGGACGGCTTCAAACCGGTCAACGACGCATTCGGCCATCACGTCGGCGACCAGCTCCTGCGGGCGGTGGCCGTGCGGATGCGCGAAAACTTCCATCGCCACGACACCCTGGCGCGCATCGGCGGCGATGAATTTGTGCTGCTGGTCGAACTGGATGATGGCGAAGAAGCGGTCAGCGTCGCCTCGCGTCAGGTAGCCCTGGTCAGCCAGCCGTTCAGCGTGCAGGAACATGACCTTCAGGTGACGGTGAGCATCGGCATCAGCCTGTACCCGGGCAACGGCCGCACCCAGCAGGAACTGCTGATGAACGCCGACGCCGCCATGTACCACGCCAAGAGCGCCGGGAAGAACGGCTACAGCTTCTTCGACGCGTCGATGAACACCAACGCGCGCAATCAGTTGCAGCTGTTGCAGGACCTGCGCCTGGCGCTGCGCGAAGGGCAGTTCTGCCTGCATTACCAGCCAAAGTTCTCTGCAGGCACCCACCGGCCGATCGGTGCCGAGGCATTGATGCGCTGGAATCATCCGCAGCTCGGGCTGCTGATGCCGGATACATTCATGGGTCTGGCGGAAAAAACCGGGTTGATCATCCCGATCGGCGAGTGGGTACTGAACGAGGCCTGCCGGCAGATGAAGCGCTGGTACGACGCTGGCTACACCGACTGGCGCATCGCGGTGAACCTGTCGGCGTTGCAGTTCAGTCACGTCGGGCTGGTCGAAACCGTCACAGACGCACTGGCCACCCATGGGCTGCCGGCCAATTGCCTGACCCTGGAAATCACCGAAACCACTGCCATGAGTGACGCCGACGCCAGCATGACCGTGCTGCAGAAGCTGTCGGACATGGACGTTGACCTGTCCATCGACGATTTCGGCACCGGTTATTCCAGCCTCATGTACCTCAAGCGCCTGCCGGCCAACGAGTTGAAGATCGACCGCGGTTTCGTCCGCGATCTGGAAGACGACAGCGATGACGCCGCCATTGTCTCGGCCATCGTTGCGCTGGGCCAGGCCCTGAACCTGCGCATCGTCGCAGAGGGTGTCGAGACCGCCAGCCAGCAAAGTTTTCTCACGCGACTGGGTTGTGACTCGTTGCAGGGTTTTCTGTTGGGTCATCCGCTGCCGGCCGAGCGCTTCATGGCGGACATTGAAGCCTGCCGGCGTCGACTCAGCGAAATCACCAATTGAGTGTTAATGCCCACCCCACCTCTACGCAATGATCGACTGGGAACGTTTATGGATAAAAATCTCCTCATCACGGGCGGCTCCCGGGGCATCGGGCCGCGACGGCGGTTCTGGCAGCGGCGCAGGGTTATCGCGTGTGCATCAACTATCTGTCTGATCACGCGTCGGCCGAGCGGCTGTGCGGGCAGATTCGCGAAACGGGTGGGCATGCCATTGCGGTGCAGGCAGACGTCAGCAACGAGGACGAAATCATTCGGCTCTTTGGCCGGGTCGATTCGGAGCTGGGGCGGATCACTGCATTGGTCAATAACGCCGGCACGGTGGGCGAGGCCTCGCGGCTGGACACGATGTCCGAATTTCGTCTGCTGAAGATCATGATGAGCAACGTCGTCGGGCCGATGCTGTGCAGCAAACACGCGCTGCTGCGTATGCTGCCTCGCCATGGCGGTCGCGGCGGCAGCATTGTCAACGTGTCGTCCGTGGCCGCACGGCTCGGCTCCCCCGGCGAGTATGTGGATTACGCGGCGTCCAAAGGCGCGCTGGATACCTTCACGGTCGGGCTGGCCAAGGAAGTCGCGGGCGAGGGCGTACGAGTCAATGCCGTACGCCCCGGTTACATTTTCACCGAATTCCACGCCCTGAGCGGCGACCCCCACCGTGTCAGCAAGCTGGAGCCGACCATTCCCATGGGCCGTGGCGGACTGGCCGATGAAGTGGCGGAAGCGATTTTGTGGCTGCTGTCCGACAAGGCGTCTTATTCGACGGGTTCGTTCATCGACCTGGGCGGCGGTCGCTAGGTGATACCCCTGACTCACCCGCTTCATCCCCAAAGAGGTGCGTCGACTTGCTATCCCGATCAGTGCGTCGAACCTGTGGGAATGAGCTTGCCCACAAAGGGGCCGGAACATTCAGCCAATGCTCTGGAGGCTGAAAGCAGGCCTTAGCGGGCAAGCTCACCACACTCGCAATGGCTAACCCATCATCGAGCGAATGATCTTCCCCAGCGTCTCCATCGCCCGTTCAGACGTTTCACCCCAAGGGCTGCCGTAGTTCAAGC
The DNA here is from genome assembly GCF_013201545.1 of Pseudomonas graminis. Taxonomy (NCBI): domain Bacteria; kingdom Pseudomonadati; phylum Pseudomonadota; class Gammaproteobacteria; order Pseudomonadales; family Pseudomonadaceae; genus Pseudomonas; species Pseudomonas graminis. The sequence continues at coordinate 4,466,303 of NZ_CP053746.1, read as the reverse complement.
GGATGAAGTGTTTGAAGCGCCGCGTTGGCGAGAACATCGGCCCGGGCGCGATGCTGATGCCCTGGGCGAGTGCGGCCTGGAACACCTTGAGCGAGTCGATCTGTTCCGGCAGTTCAACCCACAGGAAATACCCGCCGGTGGGCTGGCTGACGCGGGTCTGCGCGGGGAAGTGCCGGGCGATGGCGCCAAGCATCGCGCGCTGCTGATCTTCCAGGCTGTGGCGCAACTTGCGCAGGTGGCGGTCGTAACCGCCGTGCTGCAGGTAATCGGCAATGGCGGCCTGGGCGGGCATTGAGGCGCACAGCGAGGTCATGATTTTCAGCCGCTCGACCTTCTGCGCATAACGCCCGGCGGCCACCCATCCCACCCGATAACCAGGCGCGAGGCTCTTGGCGAACGAGCCGCAATGCAGCACCAAACCTTCGGTGTCAAACGCCTTCGCCGGTTTCGGCGCGTGCTGGCCGTAATACAGCTCGGCGTAGACGTCATCCTCGATCAGCGGCACTTCATGCCTGCGCAAAAGCTCGACCAGCTCCCGTTTGCGCAACTCGGGCACCGTCGCCCCGGTCGGGTTCTGGAAACTCGTCATGCTCCAGCAGGCCTTGATCGGGTAACGCTCCAGCGCCTGTTCCAGCACCGCCAGGTCAATGCCCTGTTGCGGGTGCACCGGAATTTCCACCGCTTTGAGCTTGAGCCGTTCGAGCACCTGCAGGCAGGCGTAGAATGCCGGGGCCTCGATGGCCACCAGATCACCGGGCTCGGTCACCGCTTGCAGGCACAGATTCAGGGCCTCGAGGGCGCCGTTGGTGATCAACAGTTCGTCCATGGGCAACATCTGCCCGGAGACCATGTAACGCAGCGCGATCTGCCGGCGCAGGGCCGGATTGCCGGGTGAGAGGTCGCTGACCACCATGCTGGGGTCCATGTCGCGGGTGGCGCTGGCGAGAGAGCGGGCCAGGCGCTGCAGCGGGAACAGCCCGGCGCTGGGAAAGGCGGAGCCGAATGACACGATGTTCGGGTCCTTGATCGATTCAAGCACCGAGAACACCAGGTCGCTGACGTCGACTTCGGTGGATTCGCTCACTTGGGGCGCAGGGCGCGCATCCTGCTCCGGCGCCGGATCGCCCAAGCCTTGCAGGCGGACGCTGTCGTTGACGAAGTAGCCTGAACGCGGGCGCGCCCGGATCAGACCCCGCCGCTCCAGCAGATAATAGGCCTGGAACACCGTCGACGGGCTGATGCCGTGGGTCTGGCTGGCATAGCGCACCGACGGCACGCGCTGACCTGCAGCCAGCACCCCAGTGCGAATCAGCTCGGCAATGTCATCGGCAAACTTTTCATAACGCTTCATGGTGGGCTCGTGCAGAGTGGCTTTAGGCTGCAGCAGCCATGCATGGCCGGCCAGCGGAAGGGCGGACGACCCGTTTGCAGTGTCGAAATATGCTCGCGACGCGCGGATTAGTACAGATGCAGATTGGCGCACAACAACCGGATCAGGCGCCAGGGCTCGATAAGGCTTCCTGCACTCTCGAACCGCGCTGCGGTCCATACCGCACTGACGGTGAATGAGGGGGAATGCACTGATGAATGCCTGGTGGGAAGAAGTCGTAGAAACACTGCAGGCCGAGTTTTCTGATATCACGGATGCCGGGCAGATCACCCGCGTGACCATACGCCTGGTGATCGCGGCCCTGCTGGGCGGGATTCTGGGTTTCGAGCGGGAGCACAAGGGCAAGGCCGCCGGGGTTCGCACCCACATGCTGGTGTGCATGGGCGCCGCATTATTTGTGCTGGTGCCCCGTATGGCCGGTGCCGACGACGCCGCACTCAGCCGGGTAGTGCAGGGGATTGTCGCGGGGATCGGCTTTCTCGGAGCCGGGACCATCCTCAAGGGCGATGCTCTCAATGCGACACAAGTGAAGGGCCTGACCACGGCAGCCGGCCTGTGGATGACGGCGGCCATCGGTATCGCGGCGGGAATGGGCAGGGAAATGACGGCGGTGCTGAGCACATTGCTGGCGCTGGGGATTTTCAGTCTGATGCCGCGGATTGTGAGGCGCTTTGAATCGCCGGAAGAACGCGCCAAGGACCCGGCCCGCCGCACCGGTGGCGATGCGCAGGAGCCGTGAGCCAGCGGTCATTCGGCAAGACCGAGGGTGTGTCTACCGAGCTATTCCCGGCTAAAGCCAGTCCTACAGGAACACGCGCATTGTGGGACCGGCTTTAGCCGGGAATAGGCCAGTTTGCGCACCCTCAACATCGCGGCATGCTGTCTAAAAGCTTCCCGGCTGAAGCCAGTCCTACAACACCGCGTCGGGTCAAGGAATCACTCAGGAAACGTGTCATCCAGAATCGCCGGGGGCTCGCCGCTCGGCGGATCACCTACCGGCGGCTCGATCACCGGAGGCATGAGCGGGGAAGGTGGCTCCTCGGGCTTGGGCACTGGCAGTTCGGGATCGTCTATGTTCGGATCGGGCGTTTCTGCGGGCACGGGAATGCTCATGGTCGTCGCTTCCTTGGGTTCGTTGAGAGGGGCGTGTCAGGTGACGCGGCACACACCTGCCATCACGCAAACATGTCGACCGCAGCGCCCTGACAATGATTCACTCAATCCGCGCGGTCACCCCGCGGCGCCGGAGCACTTGGCCTGCCATTATGGCCGCGGTGGCCTGATCAAACGTCACGCAAGCTGTTTGAACTTTTGCCCGACGCTGGCGTTCGGAACCTATGCTGCCACGTCCGGATGCGTTGATCCCGTGGCTCTCTCTTATGTTATGGACAAAGACGCTGAAGCAATGGACGCCCCACGGTGGGCGTCCCTGGGCGTGAGGAGTGATGCTCGATGAATGATACTGCTGATCAGCCGTACGGTCCGGATTCCCTGGCCAACGATGTTCTCCACTCTATCCACCCGATACCCCTGACCCAAGCCTTGCAGCTGCCGCGGATCGTGATCGAGGACACCCAGCCGGTGATCGATAACGGTCAGCTGGCGGCCAAGGCCGTTGTCGGTCAGCCGGTCACGGTCACCAGCAAAATCTACGCGGACGGCCACGACAAGATGGCCGTACGTATCGTCTACCGTGCCGTTGACGATGAAGAATGGCAGTCGGTGCCCATGCGCGAGCTGGGCAACGACAGCTGGGTGGGCGAATTCACCCCGCCGACCTTTACCCGCTATGTCTATCGCCTTGAAGCCTGGATCGATCAGTTCGGCAGCTACCGCTACGAGCTGGAAAAGAAATACGCTGCTGGCGTGACCATCGATCTGGAGCTGGAAGAAGGGCGCCTGCACCTGGTGCACGCCGCCGAGCGCAGCACCCTGGAATTGCGCGGCCAGCTCGACAGCCTGATCAAGCGCCTCGGTGAAGCTACGGAAAACGAGGCCAAAGTCGCTTTGCTGTTGAGCAGTGAAGCCGCTGCCATTATGGCGAAGGCGGATAACCACGCGTTCCTCAGCCGCAGCCTGGAATTCCCGCTGGACGTCGAACGTGAGCTGGCTCAGTTCGCCAGCTGGTACGAGCTGTTCCCGCGCTCGATCACCGACGACAAAAAGCGCCACGGCACTTTCAAGGACGTCCACTCGCGCCTGCCGATGATTCGCGACATGGGCTTCGACGTGCTGTACTTCCCGCCGATCCACCCGATCGGCCGCGCTCACCGCAAAGGCCCTAACAACTCCCTGACCGCCGGGCCGGATGATGTGGGCAGCCCCTACGCCATCGGCAGCGAGGAGGGGGGGCATGACGCGATTCACCCGCAATTGGGTACCCGCGAGGACTTCCGCGAACTGGTCGCCGCAGCGGCTGAACACGGCCTGGAAATCGCCCTGGATTTCGCCATCCAGTGCTCCCAGGACCACCTGTGGCTCAAGGAACACCCGGGCTGGTTCTCGTGGCGTCCGGACGGCACCATCCGTTATGCGGAAAACCCGCCGAAGAAATACCAGGACATCGTCAACGTCGACTTCTATGCGCCGGACGCGATTCCGGGCCTGTGGACCGAGCTGCGTGACGTGATCCTCGGCTGGGTGAAGGAGGGCGTGAAGATCTTCCGCGTCGACAACCCGCACACCAAGCCGCTGCCGTTCTGGCAATGGATGATTGCTGACGTGCGCAGCAAGCACCCGGAGGTCATGTTCCTGGCTGAAGCCTTCACCAAGCCGGCGATGATGGCGCGCCTGGGCAAGGTCGGTTATTCCCAGAGCTACACCTATTTCACTTGGCGCAACACCAAGGCCGAGCTGAGCGAGTACTTCACTCAGCTTAACGAGTCGCCATGGCGCGAGTGCTACCGCCCGAATTTCTTCGTCAACACGCCGGACATCAACCCGCCGTTCCTGCACGATTCAGGGCGCCCGGGCTTCCTGATCCGCGCGGCGCTGGCGACCATGGGTTCAGGCTTGTGGGGCATGTATTCGGGCTTCGAACTGTGTGAATCAGCGCCGGTGCCAGGCAAAGAGGAATACCTGGATTCAGAGAAGTACGAAATCCGTCCTCGCGATTTCACCGCACCCGGCAACATCATTGCCGAGATCGCCCAGCTGAACCGCATTCGCCGTCAGAATCCGGCGCTGCAGACGCATTTGGGCCTGAAGATATACACCGCGTACAACGACAACATCCTGTACTTCGGCAAGCGCACCGCGGATGGCAGCAACTTCATTCTGGTTGCCGTGAACCTCGATCCGCGCAACGTGCAGGAAGCGACGTTCGAGCTGCCACTGTGGGAAATGGGCCTGCCTGATGATGCCGCGACCTTGGGCGAAGACTTGATGACCGGGCATTCCTGGACCTGGTATGGCAAGTACCAGTTCATGCGCCTGGACCCGTCTTACCAGCCGTTCGGTATCTGGCGCATCAAAGCCACAAACCAATAATTCAAAGGATGTGGTCATGGCAAAGAAACCCCGCAACGCTGCCTTTATCGAAGACCCGCTCTGGTACAAGGATGCGGTGATTTACCAGGTCCACGTGAAATCGTTTTTCGATTCCAACGACGATGGCATCGGTGACTTCCCCGGCCTGATTGCCAAGCTCGACTACATTGCCGAGCTGGGCGTCAACACCATCTGGCTGCTGCCGTTCTACCCGTCGCCACGCCGCGACGATGGCTATGACATCTCCGAATACCGTGGCGTGCACAGCGATTACGGCACCATGGCCGACGCGAAGAAGTTTATCGCCGAGGCCCACAACCGCGGTCTGCGGGTGATTACCGAACTGGTCATCAACCACACCTCGGACCAGCACGCGTGGTTTCAGCGCGCGCGCCACGCCAAGAAGGGCTCCAAGGCGCGGGATTTCTACGTCTGGTCCGATGACCCGCAGAAATACGACGGCACCCGGATCATCTTTCTCGACACCGAGAAGTCCAACTGGACCTGGGACCCGGTGGCCGAGCAGTATTTCTGGCACCGTTTCTATTCCCACCAGCCGGATCTGAACTTCGACAACCCGCAGGTCATGAAGGCGGTGATCGAGGTCATGCGCTACTGGCTGGACATGGGCATCGACGGCCTGCGTCTGGATGCGATTCCGTACTTGATCGAGCGCGACGGCACCAACAACGAAAACCTGCCGGAGACCCACCAGGTCCTCAAGCAGATCCGTGCCGAAATCGACGCCAACTACCCCGACCGCATGCTGCTGGCCGAAGCCAACCAATGGCCGGAAGACACTCAGCTGTACTTCGGCGATCGCAAGGGTAAGGACGGCGACGAATGCCACATGGCGTTCCACTTCCCGCTGATGCCGCGCATGTACATGGCGGTTGCCCAGGAAGACCGTTTCCCGATCACCGATATCCTGCGCCAGACCCCGGAAATCCCGGAGAACTGCCAGTGGGCGATCTTCCTGCGTAACCACGATGAGCTGACGCTGGAGATGGTCACCGACCGCGAGCGCGATTACCTGTGGAATTACTACGCCTCGGACCGTCGCGCGCGGATCAACCTGGGCATTCGTCGTCGCCTGGCGCCGCTGCTGGAACGTGACCGCCGCCGCGTGGAGCTGCTGAACAGCATGCTGCTGTCCATGCCCGGCACGCCGACCCTGTATTACGGCGACGAAATCGGCATGGGCGACAACATTTACCTCGGCGACCGCGACGGTGTGCGCACGCCGATGCAGTGGTCGATTGACCGAAATGGCGGCTTTTCCCGCGCCAACCCGGCGAGCCTGGTGCTCCCGCCGATCATGGACCCGCTTTATGGTTACCAGTCGGTCAACGTCGAAGCGCAGGATCATGACCCGCATTCGCTGCTGAACTGGACCCGGCGCATGCTCGCCGTGCGCCGGCAGCAGAAAGCCTTCGGCCGTGGCACCCTGAAAATGCTCTCGCCAAGCAACCGCCGCATCTTGGCCTACACCCGCGAATACACCGGGCCGGACGGCAAGACTGAAATCATCCTATGCGTCGCCAACGTTTCGGCCGCGTCCCAGGCTGCCGAGCTTGAACTGGCGCCGTACGCCGGGACAGTGCCGGTCGAAATGCTCGGCGGCAGCGCCTTTCCACCCATTGGCCAGCTCAATTACCTGCTGACGTTGCCACCTTATGGCTTCTACTGGTTCTTGCTGGCCGCGGAGAATCAAATGCCCAGCTGGCACGTTGAACCGGCCCAGAGCATGCCGGACTTCCCGACCCTGGTGCTCAAGCAGCGCCTGGAAGAATTGCTCGAAGAACCCCTGCGCCAGACCATGGAGCAGCAGTCGCTGTCGGTCTATCTGCCGAAACGCCGCTGGTTCGCCGGCAAGGGCACGGCCATCGACAGCATTCACATTGCCTACGCCGTGCGCTTCGGCTCCACGGTGCGGCCGGCGTTGCTGAGCGAAATCGAAGTGACCTCTGGCGGCGAAACGGTGCGCTACCAGTTGCCGTTTGGCCTGTTGCCGGAAGACGACATCAGCAGCGCGTTGCCGCAACAGTTGGCCCTGTCTCGCGTGCGTCGTGGCCGCCAGGTCGGCTTGATCACCGATGCGTTCACCCTCGAGCCGTTCATTCGCAACGTCATCAAAGGCATGCAGGACAATACCGTGCTGGCGACGCCGGACGGTGAGCTGCAGTTCCAGAGCACGTCGCAACTGGCGCCACTGGGGCTGAACGAAGACGCCGAGGTGCGTTACCTCTCGGCCGAGCAGTCCAATAGCTCGGTGGTGGTCGGCAAGAAGCTGGTGCTGAAAATGATTCGCCGTGTCGCGGCCGGTACTCACCCGGAACTGGAAATGGGCGCGTACCTGACCGAAGCCGGCTACCCGCACATCTCGCCGCTGATGGGCGCGGTCGTGCGCGTCGACGGGCAGGGCGAGAAGAACCTGCTGATGATCGCCCAGGGTTACCTGAGCAATCAGGGCGATGCGTGGGAATGGACCCAGAACAACCTCGAACGCGCCGTGCGCGATCACATGGCCCACGGTCAGTCGGCGCTGGAGCAGCAAGCCAATGCGCTGATCGAGCTGAAAGACTTTGCCGGCCTGTTGGGCCAGCGTCTGGGCGAGATGCACGTGATCCTCGGCGCCCCGACGGATAACCCGGACTTCAAGACCGAAGTCACCAGCGTCAAGGACAGCGAGGCCTCGGCGAAGAGCGTTTCGGCGCAGATCGAGCGCGCCTTGCAGCTGCTTGAACAGCACCGCGACTCTCTGGAGGCCCAGGATCAGCAGCTCATCACTGAACTGCTGGGCAAACGCAAAGCGCTGCTGGCCCAGGTCAAAACCCTGGCGAAGCAGTCAGTCGGCGGCCTGAGAATGCGGGTGCACGGCGACCTGCACCTCGGCCAGATGCTGGTGGTGAAGGGCGATGCCTACCTGATCGACTTCGAAGGCGAGCCCGCGCGTCCGCTGCAGGAACGTCGGGCCAAATACAGCCCGTTCAAAGATGTCAGCGGCGTACTGCGCTCGTTCGACTACGCTGCGGCGATGGCCCTGCGCAACGCGCAAAGTGCCGACACGTCGGTGCAGGCTGAAACCGCCCGCCAGCAAGTGGCCGAGACGTATTTGAAGCAGGCGCGCGAGGCCTTCCTCGACGGCTATCGCAAGGCCACCGTTGAAGTGGGTCACGACTGGAAAGATGCCAAAGGTGAGGCTGCTGCGCTGGCGCTGTTCACCCTGGAAAAAGCCGCTTATGAAGTGGCCTACGAGGCCGAGAATCGGCCGACATGGTTGTCGGTTCCGCTTCAAGGCTTGCGCGGGCTTCTAGACCTGTCTGATGGAGAATGAAAATGAGTGCGTCTGACCAATTCGGTAATGGCAACCACGCGATATTGCCCAGCGCCGTCGACCTGGACGCGTTGATCCGTGCGGAGCACCGCGACCCGTTCTCGATGCTCGGCCCCCACAGCGATGGCGCTGAAGGCCAGGTGATCCGCGCCTATCTGCCCAACGCACTGGCGGTGCGCGTGCTGTCTCGCGACGGCGAACGTGACCTCGGCCAGTTGAGCATGACCGACAAACCGGGCTTCTTTGCCGGGCAGTTTCCGGTGCGCGAACCCTATCTGCTGAAAATCTCCTGGGCCACCGGCGAGCAAATCACCGAAGACCCGTACAGCTTCGGCGAGCAGCTGGGCGAGATGGACTTGTACCTGTTTGCCGAGGGCAACCACCGCGACCTGAGCAGCGCCTTGGGCGCGCAGGTCAGGAATGTCGATGGCGTCGACGGCGTGCGCTTCTCGGTGTGGGCACCGAATGCCCGCCGTGTTTCGGTGGTCGGCGACTTCAACAGCTGGGACGGCCGTCGTCACCCGATGCGCCTCCGTCACCCGACCGGTGTGTGGGAAATCTTCATCCCGCGCATCGGCCCGGGCGAAGCGTACAAGTACGAAATCCTCGGCCAGCACGGCGTTCTGCCGCTCAAGGCTGACCCGATGGCCCTGGCCACTCAGTTGCCACCTGCTACCGCTTCGAAAGTCGCGGCGCCGCTGGCCTTTGAATGGCAGGACCACGACTGGATGCAGTCACGGGGCGACAAGCACGACATTCATCAGCCGCTGTCGATCTACGAGCTGCACGCCGGCTCGTGGCAATGGCACCACGGCGGCGATGACGAGCCGGATCGCCCGTACGACTGGCGCGAGCTGGCAGAGAATCTGATTCCTTACATCAAGGAACTGGGCTTTACCCACATCGAACTGATGCCGATCATGGAGCACCCGTTCGGCGGTTCATGGGGCTACCAGGTGTTGTCGCAGTTTGCACCGAGTGCGCGCTACGGCAAACCGGAAGACTTCGCCGCATTCGTTGATGCCTGCCACCGTAACGACATCGGCGTGATTCTCGATTGGGTGCCGGCGCACTTTCCGACCGATGCACACGGTCTGGCCCAGTTCGACGGGACCGCGCTGTACGAATACGCCAACCCCCATGAAGGTTTCCATCAGGACTGGAACACCCTGATCTACAACCTGGGGCGCACCGAAGTCCACGGCTTCATGATTGCCTCGGGTATCCATTGGCTGAAGAACTTCCACGTTGATGCGTTGCGCGTGGATGCGGTGGCGTCAATGCTGTATCGCGACTATTCCCGCAATGCCGGCGAATGGGTCCCGAACCGTTATGGCGGCCGTGAAAACCTGGAAGCCATCGACTTCTTGCGCCACCTTAACGATGTGGTGGCGATCGAAGCACCTGGCGCGTTGGTCATTGCCGAGGAATCAACCTCGTGGCCGGGCGTTTCTCAGTCCACACAACAGGGCGGTCTGGGTTTCTCGTACAAGTGGAACATGGGCTGGATGCACGACACGCTCAAGTACATCGAGCAGGACCCCATCCATCGCCAGCACCACCATTCCCAGCTGAGCTTTGGCCTGGTCTACGCGTGGTCCGAGCGGTTCGTGCTGCCGATTTCCCACGATGAAGTGGTGCACGGCAAACATTCGCTGATCGACAAAATGCCTGGCGACCGCTGGCAGAAATTCGCCAACCTGCGCGCGTACCTGTCGTTCATGTGGACCCACCCCGGCAAAAAGCTGCTGTTCATGGGCTGCGAGTTTGCCCAGTGGCGCGAGTGGAACCACGACACCGAGCTGGACTGGCATTTCTTGCAGTACGCCGAGCACAAGGGCGTGCACACGCTGGTCAGCGACCTCAACCGGTTGTATCGCACGGAAAAGGCGCTGCACGAGCAGGACTGTCAGCCACAGGGTTTCCAGTGGGTGATTGGTGACGACGCCGGCAACAGCGTCTATGCCTACCTGCGCTGGAGCAAGGAGGGCGAGCCCTTGCTGGTGGTCGCCAACCTCACGCCGGTGCCGCGAGAAGCCTACCGCGTTGGCGTTCCGTTCAGCGGCAAGTGGGCCGAGCTGTTCAACAGCGATGCGGGGGTCTATGCCGGTTCCAACTTTGGCAACGGCGGTGGCGTGCGCACCGACGAGATCAAGAGTCACGGCCAGGCGTTCTCGCTGTCCTTGAACCTGCCGCCGCTGGGCGTGGTGATTCTCAAGCCGACGGTGGAGCAGTTGCAACACGATGAGTGATAACGCCTTGCATTGAGCCGCGTTTTTCTCGACGCAGCGCAATGGCCGAGTAGCAACTGAGTAGCAAACCTGTGGGAGCGAGCCTGCTCGCGAATAGCTTTCCATCAGTCGACCTGGTCGCCTGATAAGGCATTCGTCAGCGGACTCGCTCCCACAGTCGTTTGAAGTCTTCCGACAATCGTTGTGGGACGTTTCCCGGACGAATGTCATCCCTCGCCACTGAACCTGACATCTTTTCAATGGTCTGTTGACCACTGCGCGCGCAGTACGCCCGGGTTACGGCCCGCGACGTCCGGCTGAATTTCGCCCGCGCCAGATGCCTATTCCAGCAGTTGCAGCGCGTTGTTCGGCGCTGTCCGATCAGGCGTTATTCCCTTGCATGCGGCCCGCCCATCGGCCTTCTTTTCAATTTGTCGAAGATTATCCATGCCTATTTCTCCCTCCGATGCCTCCCTTCGCTTGACCCCTGTGCCGGGCGTTCGACGCCGTTTGCTCAATGCCGGCCTGCTGACCACCTTGATAACCGCCGCCGTTGCCAGCCCGTTCGCGCTGGCCGAAACCACGAGCAAGGATCGCTGGGTCAGTGACACCCTGAGCACTTACGTACGCAGCGGTCCCACCGACGGCTACCGCATCGTCGGCACCTTGAAGTCCGGACAGAAAGTCGAGCTGATCAACACCCAGGGCGACTACAGCCAGGTGCGCGGCAGCGCCGGCGACAACGTCTGGATTCCCACCGCGGACCTGCAGGAAGTGCCGGGGCAGGCCGAGCGCTTGCCGCAATTGACCCAGAAGGCCGCTGACCTCAGCGCGCAACTGAAGACCATCGACGACGACTGGAAGACCAAGGTTCAGGGCATGCAGGAAACCCTGGAGTCGCGCAAGAAACTGGTCGACGAGCTCGAAGCACGGACCAAGGACCTGAACGCGCAGCTGGCCAGCGCCCAGTCGGATTTGCGCACGACCCAGGCAAAGCTGGGTGACGAAAACAATCAGGTGCTGATGCGTTACATGGTGTACGGCGGCAGCATCGCCGGCGCTGGACTGTTGCTGGGCCTGATCCTCCCGTCCCTGACCAAGGGCCGCAAGCGCAACGATCGGTGGTTCTGAGTCCGCTTCGTCCTACCTTCTACACGCGCACTGAACCCGGCATTCCCCATGCCGGGTCTTATCCCGGGTCTCGGGCAAAAACTGGCCCGGGTCTCTGGCAATAACTGGCAACTTTTCCCCCATGCGCTATTTTAGTGCGGGGCACCTTCTGCCCACCGCTGTCTCCCACCACAAGAAAAAAGAGAAACTGCCCATGAAGTACCAACCCTTCGCCCAGTCGCTCGTTGCGACGGTGCTCACCCTTGGTCTGTCCTGCGCCCACGCCGCTTCCGTGGCCCCGGCCGCTGCTGAAAACGGCATGGTCGTCACCGCTCAGCATCTGGCCACCCATGTGGGTGTCGACGTGCTCAAATCCGGCGGCAACGCGGTGGATGCAGCCGTTGCCGTGGGTTACGCCCTGGCGGTGGTCTATCCCGCCGCCGGCAATCTGGGTGGGGGCGGCTTCATGACCATCCAGCTGGCGGACGGACGCAAGACCTTCCTCGACTTCCGCGAAAAAGCGCCGCTGGCAGCCACCGCCAACATGTACCTGGACAAGGACGGCAACGTCGTGCCGGACCTGAGTTCCAAGGGGCACCTGGCCGTCGGCGTGCCCGGCACTGTGTCCGGCATGGAGATGGCGCTCAGCAAATACGGCACCAAAAAACGCGCCGAAGTCATTGCGCCGGCGATCAAACTCGCTGAAAACGGCTTCGCCCTGGAGCAAGGAGACGTCGACCTGCTCGGTACCGCCACCGATGAGTTCAAGGCCGATGCAAAGGATCTCGGCACGATCTTCCTGAACAAGGGGCAGCCGCTGCAAGTCGGTGACACCCTCGTGCAAAAAGACCTCGCCAGGACCCTCAAGGAAATCTCCGCCAAAGGCAGCGATGGTTTCTACAAGGGCTGGGTGGCCAAGGCCATCGTCGATTCCAGCCATGCAGGGAAGGGCATCATCACCCAGGCGGATCTCGACAAATACGCAACCCGCGAAATGGCGCCGATCGAATGTGATTACCGCGGCTACCACGTGGTCTCAGCGCCGCCACCGAGTTCCGGCGGCGTAGTGATTTGCGAGATTATGAACATCCTCGAAGGCTACCCGATGCAGGAACTGGGCTATCACTCCGCCCAAGGGCTGCATTACCAGATCGAAGCCATGCGTCACGCCTACGTCGACCGCAACAGCTACCTGGGCGATCCGGATTTCGTCAAAAACCCGATCAGTCATCTGCTTGACCGCGACTACGCCGGCAAGCTTCGTGCCGCCATCGAACCGCAGAAAGCCGGCATCTCCCAGAACATCAAACCCGGCGTCGCGCCCCACGAAGGCAACAACACCACCCACTATTCCATCGTCGACAAGTGGGGCAACGCGGTTTCCGTCACTTACACCCTCAACGACTGGTTCGGCGCTGGCGTAATGGCAAGCAGCACCGGCGTGATCCTCAACGATGAAATGGACGACTTCACCTCCAAGGTCGGCGTACCGAACATGTACGGCCTGATTCAGGGCGAAGCCAACGCCATCGCCCCGGGCAAGTCGCCGCTGTCGTCGATGAGTCCGACCATCGTCACCAAGGACGGCAAGACGGTGATGGTCGTCGGCACGCCGGGCGGCAGCCGTATCATCACCGCCACCTTGCTGACCATGCTTAACGTCATCGACTACGGCATGAACATCCAGGAAGCAGTCGATGCGCCTCGCTTCCACCAGCAGTGGATGCCGGAAACCACCAACCTGGAAACCTTCGCCGTGAGCCCTGACACCCAGAAGATCCTCGAAAGCTGGGGCCACAAGTTTGCCGGTCCTCAGGACGCCAATCATCTGGCCGCCATTCTCGTTGGCGCGCCTTCCCTCGGTGGGAAGCCAGTGGGGAATAACCGTTTCTACGGCGCCAACGATCCGCGTCGCAGCACGGGGTTGTCGCTCGGTTATTGATCTGCGCGACAGCCGAGTCACCGGACGGGGCAGGGTGCTCATGGCCGGTGACGAGGCACGGCGGTGGTCTCGGGCCACACCCTGCGCGTGATTTTGATTGCGCGCTGGGTGCTCTCAAGTGTTATGTTATAACTCGTTTTTGCAGGTCTATCATGGGCCTGTCGGTTATCGCGCTTCGAGAGTCCACCGCGTATGCAAACTCTGTCCGTCCCCCTGCAATCTCCTGTCACCTCCATCGCCCATCCCGGCCGTTTGCAATCGATCGATGCCCTGCGTGGACTGATCATCGTGTTCATGCTGCTGGATCACGTGCGCGAGACCTTCTTTCTGCACCATCAGGTCAGCGACCCGATGGACGTCGCCCACACCAGCGTCGACCTGTTCATCAGCCGCACCCTCGCGCATTTCTGCGCGCCGCTGTTCGTGTTTCTTACCGGTCTTTCAGCCTGGCTGTACGGCGAACGGCATGCGGGCAAGGGCGCGGTGGCGGGGTTTCTGTTCAAGCGCGGGCTGGTATTGATCGCGCTTGAACTGACCCTGGTGAACTTCGCCTGGACGTTCCAGTTTCCGCCGACGGTGATTTACCTGCAGGTCATCTGGGCGATTGGCCTGAGCATGATTGCGCTGTCAGCGATGGTGGTACTGCCGCGCGGGGTGCTGGCGGCGCTGGGACTGGCGATCATCGCCGGGCATAACCTGCTGGATGACGTGCACTTTGCCGTGGGCTCGGCGATGCACATTCCGTGGGCGATTCTGCATGACCGCGGCTGGATCGAGGTCGGCGACAGTCTGCGCCTGCGCACGTCGTACCCGCTGCTGCCGTGGATCGGCGTGATTGCCGTGGGTTACGCCGCCGGGCCGTGGTTTGGTCGCGACGCGAATGGGGAAAAGCGTGAGATCAACCTGATTGCCTGGGGGTTTGGCGCACTGACGCTGTTTCTCGCCCTGCGCGGCATCAACGGCTATGGCGAGAAACCTTGGGTGGAAGGTGACACCACCGCGCAGACCCTGATGAGCGTGTTAAACGTGACCAAGTACCCGCCGTCGCTCCTGTTCATCAGCCTCACGCTGGGTGTCGGCTTGCTGGTTCTGGCCTGGCTTGAGCGGCAACAGGGTCGGGCCTGGCTGCGACCACTGGTGACCTTTGGCGCGGCGCCGATGTTTTTCTACCTCCTGCACTTGTATGTGCTGAAGTTGCTCTATGTCGGCGCGGTCGCGATCTGGGGCACCACCCAAGGCCAATACTTCGGGTTCACCTCGGTATTGGGCCTGTGGGGCTGCGCCGCCATGCTGACCGTCGTGTTATGGCCGGCGGTGAGTTGGTTCGCGGCGCTCAAGGCGCGTCGCCGGGACATCGCCTGGCTCAAGTACTTCTGAGCACGGCCATGTAGGACCGGCTTTAGCCGGGAAGGTGTCAGATGTCGCGCAGGCTGCGTTCCATGCGCGCCAAGCCTTCCTCCAGCATTGGCCGTGGGCAGCCGAAGTTCAGACGTACGAACTGGCCGCAGTCGTCGCCGAATTCCAGTCCGTCGCTGAGCGCAACTTTGGCGTGTTCGAGGAAGAACTGCTGCGGGCTGTCAAGCCCCAGGCCGGAGCAATCCAGCCACGCCAGGTACGTGCTCTGGGGCAGGTGCATCGTGATCCCCGGAAAGCGGTTTTTGATGGCATCGGCCAGGTAATCGCGGTTGTCCTGCAGATACGCCACGACTTGTTCCAGCCAGGGAGCGCCTTCCCGATAAGCGACTTCGGTAGCCTCCAGGCCCAGTGCGTTGACGCTGTCCACCAGCCCCAGGCGCCCGGCATTGAAACGCTGTCGCAACTCGGCGTTCTGCACCACGGCGAATGCAGTCTTCAACCCGGCGATGTTCCACGCCTTGCTCGCCGACATCAGCGTCACGCTGCGCGCCGCGATCTCCGGGCTCAGGGAAGCAATCGGCGTGTGCTGACGACCGTCGAACAGCAGGTCGGCGTGGATCTCGTCGGAAATGATCAGCGCATCACGCCGCACACAGGCTTCTCCGATGGCGAGCAATTCGTCGCGTTCGAATACCTTGCCCAGCGGGTTGTGGGGATTGCTCAGCAGCAGCGCGCCATGGTCGGGCAGGGCGCGTTCCAGCGCCGCGACGTCGGTGGGGTATTCGCCCCGGGCGTCGACATGGAAGGGCAGATCAATGCGCGGCAGTTTCCAGTTGGCCGGCGCATGCAGGAGCGGCGAGTAGTTGGGCGTCTGCACCAGCACCGCGCTGGACGGCGAGACCAGTGCATGGAGCGCCATGTTCACGCCGGGCTCGACGCCGGGCAGAAACACCAGGTCCTGCGCCTCAATCTGCCAGCCGTACCGGTCAGCGAGATGCTTGACCAGGGTTTCCCGCAGCGCTTGCTGGGGCACGGAATAACCCAGCAGCGGGTGCTCCAGACGGTTCTTCAGCGCCTGCACAATGGGGGTGGCCACGGGGAAATCCATGTCTGCCACCCACATCGGCAGCACGTCTTCGGGGTACTGGCTCCACTTCTTGCTGCCGGTGTTCAAGCGCTGAAAAACGTTATTCAGATCCATGTTCTGGCCTGTCCTGCTCGAAAAAAGAGGGGATTGTGCCAGAGAAAGCGGGGTTGGGTTTGCTGCCGATTTTGGGTTTGTAGGATTAGTCCGTAAATGCCGCTGGAACCGTCTCCTTCGTGCCTCCCCCTCTGGAGTCACACTTTGAAATGCCGCATCTTCGCCCGCTTCAGCCCCTGTCATGGATGAGTTGATCGGTCCTTTATGGACCGGTCGGGGGCGCATTTTCCTGCCAGGGACGCTCATTCATGCTTAACGCAATGCCGCCTTTCTTCGATAACAGTCGCCATAAGCTTGTTGTTCATCGCCTTCCTTTTTCGCTTGATGTGCTGGCGTTTGAGGGTGAGGAGCAGCTGAGTCAGCCATTTCTCTACCGTGTGGAATTCACCTCCGTCGAGCAGGACATCGGCGCCGAGCGGATGCTGGGGAAGACCGCTCAGTTCAGCCTGCATGCTGCGGCACATACGTTGCCTGTTGCGATTCGTGGGTTGCCGGTCCCTCGGGTTGAAGTGTTGCGGACGTTGCATGGGGTGGTCACCGGGTTCAAGCGACTGTCGGGTTCTGCTGACGAAGCGCGCTATGAAGTGACGCTGGAACCGCGCTTGGCGTTGCTGGCGCGCGGGCGGCAGTTTCGGATTTATCAGCATCAGTCGGTGCCGCAGATTGTCGAGAGCATTCTGCGTACGCGGCATGATTTTGAGGGGCAGGATTTTCTGTTTTCGCTGGTGCGGGAGTATCCCAAGCGCGAGCAGGTGATGCAGTACGGCGAGAGTGATCTGGCGTTTATTTCGCGGCTGCTGGCTGAAGTGGGGATCTGGTATCGATTTACCAATGACGAGCGATTGGGGATTGCGGTCGTCGAGTTTCATGATGATCAGCGGCATTACGTTCGGCCTCGGATCAGTCTGCCCTACCGGCCTCAGTCGGGGCTGGGCAGCAGCGGTGCGGACGGGGTTTGGGGGCTGCAGGTCAGTCATGGGGTGGTGGAGCAGAGCGTTCACTTTCGGGCTTATCACCATCGGGATGCGAACGCATGGCTGGATGGCGATGTGGACCAGACGCGGGGTGACACCACAACTTATGGCGAGGCGTATCACTATGCGGAGCCATATCGCGTATTGGGCGACAAGCTGGATCAGGATGAAGATCTGCTGGGGGAAAGCGGGTTTTTCTATGGGCGGTTGCGGCATGAGCGTTATCTGAATGATCAGACTCGGCTGAGCGGTATCAGCAGCAGCGCTTCGTTGGGATTGGCCCAGGTGCTGCAGACTTCCGGTGGCGCACCGCAGGCGTTTGAGCCGGGGGCGGTGATCACACGATTACGGTTACGAGCCGCGCGGGATCGCAGTTTTAAGCTGAGCTTTGAGGCGATTCCATATTCGGAGAGCGTGTGTTTTCGGCCGCCTTTGCTGACCAAGCCTGAGATAGTGGGCACTGTTCCGGCCCGTGTCACCAGCTCGCTGGCCAACGATCCCTACAGCCACATCGACAGCGAAGGTCGTTACAAGGTCGGCTTTCTGTTCGACCGCGATAGCTGGAAACTCGGTGAGGAAAGTCTGTGGCTGCGCCTTGCCCGTCCGTATGCCGGCGACACCCACGGCCTGCACCTGCCGCTGATCTGCGGCACCGAAGTAGCCATCGCGTTTGAGCAAGGCGACCCGGACCGGCCCTACATCGCCCATGCCCTTCATGACAATCGCCATCCTGACCATGTGACGCTGCTGCGCAGCGATTACAAACGCAACGTCCTGCGCACTCCCGCCAATAACAAGCTGCGAATGGAAGACGATCGCGGCAAGGAACACATCAAACTCAGCACCGAACACAGCGGCAAGAGCCAGCTAAACCTTGGGCATCTGGTCGACAACGAGAAGGATAAGCGCGGCGAAGGCTTTGAATTGCGCACCGATGGCTGGGGTGCGATTCGGGCGGGAAGCGGGCTGTTTATCAGTGCGGATGAACAGACCAGGGCCCACGGGATGCAGCTCGACATGGACGCTGCAATCGACCAGCTGGAAACCGCGCTGTCCCTGGCGCGCACCATGGCCCAAGCCGCAAAAAGTGCGGGCGCCATTCCCGCCGATACGAGCGGCCAAACGCAATTGAACGATGCGCTCACCCATCTCACCGAACCCGGACTTCTGCTGCACGCGCCGGCCGGCATCGGCATGGTCAGCCCCGAAGCGATCTGCCTGTCGTCCGGTCGCGAAAGCGTTGCCATCACCTCATCACGCTCAACCGACATCAGCGCGGGACGCAACATCACCGGCACTGCCGAGGGTGCAATCAGCCTGTGCGCCGTCACCCAAGGGCTGCAATTAAAAGCGGTTCAGGGCGACGTTCAGCTTCACGCCCAAAGTGCCGCACTGCATGCGCTCGCCCAAGACGACATCAAGATTGAAAGCCTGGCCGGCCGGATAGAAATCAGCGCCCCGAAGGAACTCGTCCTCAGTTGCGGCGGCGCGTTCATCCGCATCAAGGATGGCGAGATCGAGCTGGGCGCGCCGGGGAACATCTATCACCGTGCCGTTTACGTGCTAAAGGGCGGTGCCACCACGCTGACCACCCCGGTGACGCCGATACCTTATGGCTATGGGGCGGGGTACACCCTGGTCGACGCGCAACAGGCCGCCGCACGCTTTGTCCGTTACCGGATCACCACCCAGAACGGCGAAGTATTCAACGGCGTGACCGACAAGGACGGCAAGACCATGCCCGTCCACACGATGTTGCCTGGAAACATCGCGATCGACTTTCCACAGCCCGAAGAATGGCTAACGCCGCGTCCCGCACCTGAACTGGAGGAGGAAGAAGAGGAAGAGGAAATCACCGAAGGCATCACCCTGCGCATCGGGCTGTTCTTTGATGGGACGGGGAATAACCAGAGCAATGCGGCGGCGACGGCGCAGTGCCGACGGCAGGATCTTGAGAGCTTTAGCAGTGAAGAGCTGGAGAGCATCGCCGCGACGTGCAAGCAGTATGGGTTTGGAGAGTTTGACGGGAGTGCGTTCAACAGCGCGCCGAATAACAGTTACGGAAATGCGCCGAGCAATGTGGCGTATTTGTATGACTTGTATCCGGATAACAGTACTACTCCATTCAACAAAGACCAAAAGATCGCCTACCTATCCGTCTACATGGAAGGCATCGGCACACGTAGTGGCGGCAAAGATGACAGGCTGATTGGTCAAGGCCTCGGGCAGGGTGAAACTGGGGTGGTGGCTCGTGTCAAACAGGCACCAATATCCATCAAGAACCAGCTCAGCTTTTTCGGCGAAATCAATCCGGGAACTTCGATTCAAAAAGTTGAGCTCGATATTTTCGGATTCAGCCGCGGAGCAGCTGCAGCGCGTCACTGCGCAAATGAATTCCTCAAGCCGCAGTGCGGCATATTCGCCGAAGTGCTCAAGGCCGGAAACTTCGGTCTTAAGAAAGGGTTTGACGCTTCGACAGACGCATGCATTAACCTGATTGACCTTTTCGATACCGTTGCGGCCATCTCAGACCCTCTGCATGGCGACCTCAGTCCAGGCGATGACGTCAATCGTGGCGTCAATCTCTACCTACCACCCGACTGCGCTCGGCAGGTTATTCACCTTCAAGCGCTCGACGAATATCGCGCCGACTTTTCTCTCAATAATGTTCACCACACGCACCTTCAGATAGGCCTGCCGGGCGCTCACTCCGATGTCGGCGGGGGCTATCTCCCAAGAGCAAGAGAAAAGCTGTGGATGACGCAACCCTGCAAGGCCAGCGTTCCGGCCGGCCAAAGGGTTGAGTCCCACGCGGCCTGGGCGCGTGCAGAGGCAGACGCCAAAGCATTGCGCGAATCAGGCGTCGCTCGCGATGGCTACATTGCTGTGAAAGCCTGGCCTGCAGCAACTAACCCTCGCGGCAAAGCTGCGTCGGTCATGGAGGACTACTGGATAACCGTGCTGCTCGAACGCCCCGTACATGGCGAACTGAGCTTGATTGCACTGCGTGTTATGCGTGAACTGGGGATACGTCACGGCGTGCCCTTCAAGGGTCTGGAAGCGCGGCCTGAACTCGCAGTGCCAGAGGAGCTTATGCCTATCGCTAAGCGAATCTTGCAGCAGGTCATGACAGACCGACTCGTACGCCTGGAGCCTGCTCAAGAGGCGTTGCTACGAGCGCGTTACATCCACATGTCCGCTCACTGGACCCCTGAGGGTCCCTTTCTATTGAGCAAACCGGCGCCGCTGAATAGTAGGAATGTGCACCTCAATCGACCGCAAGAAGGTTACCCAGAATGAGACGGCTAATTTGCTTAGCCGGCATGCTGCTGAGCCTTACCGCGTGCGCGAGTGGGCCCAGACTCCCCCCGTTTCCTAAACTGCCGTATCCAGCGTGGTATATAGGGTTGGCCGCGCCAGAGCACATGGAAGTGTGGGTGGAGACCGTAGATGTTTTAGATCAGCGTGGCCTTGCATTTTTCCGAGTCCATGGCGGGGTCGCGAGCTACACCGGGAAAGTGGAAGGCTGGCATCAAGGAGGGGGCAAGTCGAAGCCTATAAATAACGTAGATCTGCCTGCCCAAATCTTTCTGCGCTGGCAGTCACTAGTTGAGCCGCAAGCTTACAAGGCCAGAATTCCCATCCCTCAGTGGGTACGCGCTGAAATGGTTAGGCCAGAGCGGGTCTACTGCCGCGGCTCAAAAGAATGGATAGATGGCTACCGTTTCTCGATTGCGCTGGGAATGGCTCCGGGAGGCATTGTGAAAGTCTGGGTTGGCGGGCCATGTTTAGGCTTCACAGAAGTCGGCCGTTACCAAGCCGAAGTCGAACCGCTCGGCCCCTATCGTGGCGCAAGCAAGGGCAAGTACATCCCGCTCGAACCGGAGAATAAAGCTTACGTAGAACAGCACGGAATTCCCTATGGCAGTTGGTAACTCGGCCATGAGTGCTAACAAGGAGCATCACGGCACGCGACGGCTAGCGCACTTGCGGCTTTGTTCAAGGCTTCCATTTGTAGACCGGGTTTCCCAAATGAGGCACCTGGTCTTTGCGGTCGGATTCCTGATCAGCTTAAGTGCCTGCGCAACGGGAGGCTCAGTACCCCCACCTGTCAAGCTGCCTTATCCGGCGTGGTACATAGGTTTCGCCGCGCCAAGGCACATGGAGGTGTGGGTGGAAAGCGTCGACGTGCTCGATCAGCGGGGATACGTTTTCTTCAACGTGCATGCGGGAGTCGCCGGTTACACGCGTAAGCCCGAGGGCTGGCACAAGGGCACATCTGGTGGCAAACCCATCAACAACGTCGACTTACCAGACCAACTCCTTCTGCGCTGGCAGTCACTAGTGGAGCCTCAAGCTTACAAAATCAGCATTCGGATACCGCAGTGGGTCCGTGATGAGATGATCAAACCAGAGAAAGGATTTTGCCTCTGGGCTGGCGAGTGGAAAGAAGACTTTCGCGACACCATCACCTTAGGAATGGCGCCAGGGGGAATTGTAAAAGTGTGGTTAGGCGGATCGTGCTTGGGCTTTAAAGAAGTCGGCCGTTACCAGGCGAAAATCGAGCCGCTGGGCCCCAACCAAGACGGAAAAGGGTTGTTTTACCGAGCACCCAATCCAGCGGCGCAAGCCTGGATAGACCAACACGGCATCCCCTATGGCAGTTGGTAATGCTACTGCGGACTCGCGACCATCACGCCACCGCACAAATGAATATCTCAGAACCCAATGCGGCGCTCACTCCGATGTCGGCGGGGGCTATCTCCCACGAGCACGAGAAAAGTTGTGGATGACGCAGCCCTGCAAGGCCAGCGTTCCGACCGGCCAAAGGGTTGAGTCCCATGCCGCTTGGGCCCGTGCAGAAGCGGACGCCAACGTCTTGCGCGAATCAGGCGTGGCCCGCGATGGCTACGTTGCGGTGAAAGCCTGGCCCGCAGCAACTAACCCTCGCGGCAAAGCCGCGTCGGTCATTGAGGACTACTGGATAACCGTCCTGCTCGAACGCCCCGTGCATGGCGAACTGAGCCTGATTGCATTGCGTGTCATGCGTGAGCTGGGGATACGTCACGGCGTTCCCTTCAAAGGTCTGGAGGAGCGGCCGGACCTGACACTGCCGGGTGAACTCAAGTCCATCGCCGAGCGAATTTTGCAGCAGGTCATGGCGGATCGGCTCGTAAGACTTGAACCGGCGCAAGAGGCATTGCTACGAGCACGCTACATCCACATTTCCGCGCACTGGACCCCGGAAGGTCCCTTTCTTTTCAGCAAACCGGCACCGCTCAAACGCCGGAACGTGCACCTCAATCGCCCTCAAAAAGGTTATCCAGAATGAGGCGCATGGTCTGTACAGTGGTGTTGTTAGTGAGTCTAAGTGCGTGCGTGAATGGCTCAGGATTCCCGCCCGCCCCCAGGTTGCCGTACCCGGCTTGGTACGTGGGCTTCGCCGCGCCAAAACACATGGAAGTCTGGGTTGAGACCGTCGATGTGCTGGACAAGCGCGGACTTGCGTTTTTTCGAGTACACGGCGGGGTCGCGAGTTACACCGGAAAGGTAAAGGGCTGGCACCAAGGGGCGTCAGAAGGAAAGCCAATCAATAACGTCGACCTGCCTGACAAGCTCTTACTTCGATGGCAGTCCCTGGCAGAGCCGCAGACTTACAAGATCAAAATACAGATACCACAGTGGGTACGTGAAGAGATGGTTCGGCCCGAGCGCGTCCTTTGCCCGTGGAATCAGCAATGGAAAACCGACTATCGAGAGATGATCACGCTAGGCATGGCGCCCGGCGGAATTGTAAAAGTGTGGATAGGCGGATCGTGTCTGGGCTTCACAGAAGTCGGCCGTTACCAAGCCGAAGTCGAACCGCTCGGCCCCTACCGTGGCGCAAGCAAAGGCAAGTACATCCCGCTCGAACCGGAGAACAAAGCCTACGTCGACCAGCACGGCATTCCGTATGGCAGTTGGTAATTCTGCTGCGGACTCGCAACCATCACGCCACCGCACAAATGAATGTCTCGGAACCCAGTGCGGCGCTCACTCTGATGTCGGCGGGGGCTATCTCCCACGAGCACGAGAAAAGTTGTGGATGACGCAGCCCTGCAAGGCTAGCGTTCCGACCGGCCAAAGGGTTGAGTCCCATGCCGCTTGGGCCCGTGCAGAGGCGGACGCCAAGGCATTGCGCGAATCAGGTGTGGCCCGGGATGGCTACATTGCGGTGAAAGCCTGGCCTGCAGCAACTAACCCTCGCGGCAAAGCTGCGTCGGTCACCGAGGACTACTGGATAGCAGTGCTGCTCGAACGCCCCGTGCATGGTGAACTGAGCTTGATTGCACTGCGTGTCATGCGTGAGCTGGGGATACATCACGGCGTTCCATTCGACGTAATCACCGATACGGATAAACGATTCATGTTGCCCGATGAACTCGTGCCAATCTCGAAGCGAATCTTGCAGCAGGTAATGACAGACCGGCTTGTACGACTTGAACCTGCGCAGCAGAAATTACTCCGAGCGCGTTACATCCACCTGTCCGCGCACTGGACCCCTGAGGGTCCCTTCCTATTCAGCAAACCGGCACCACTTAATCGTAGGAATGTGCATCTCAACCGTCCGCAAGAAGGTTACCCCGAATGAGGCACCTGATATTTGCGGTTGGTTTATTGATCAATCTCAGTGCCTGCGCGAGTGGGCCAAGATTACCACCAGCCCCCAAGCTGCCGTATCCGGCCTGGCACATAGGTTTCGCTGCACCCAAGCACATGGAAGTCTGGGTGGAAACCGTCGACGTTCTGGATACGCGTGGACTCGCCTTCTTCAGGGTGCACGGCGGCGTCGCGAGTTATACAGGGAAAGTCGAGGGCTGGCACCAAGGGGTGTCAGGAGGAAAACCTATAAATAACGTCGATCTACCCGACCAGATCTTCCTGCGTTGGCAGTCACTGGTAGAGCCTCAGGCTTACAAGATCAAAATACAAATACCCCAGTGGGTACGCGAAGAGATGATTCGGCCAGAGCGAGCGTTTTGTCGATGGGCAGCCGAGTGGAAGGAAGACTATCGAGAGACGATCACGCTAGGCATGGCACCTGGCGGGATCGTCAAAGTCTGGTTAGGCGGATCATGTCTGGGCTTCAAAGAAGTCGGCCGCTTTCAGGCCGAAGTTGAGCCTCGCGGCTTTTATCTGAACAATAAAGGGCTGTATTACAGAGCACCAAATCCAGCGGCGCAAGCCTGGATAGACCGGCACGGCGTTCCTTATGGAAGTTGGTAATTCGATTGTCAACGTTCCAAGACGCCGCTTGCGAGTTAATCGTTCTGGCCGTCAGACGCCCTAGGATCGCATTGCCTGATACAACGCGTTCGCCAGCAAGCCAGCTCCTACATTACGGGTACTACGAAATAGTTGGCAGCGCTGAGCAGCTTATAACCAATCACCGTAGACAGATAATTACTCAATCAAACTAACCGAGAGTCTTCACAACTATGAAAGACATCATCCGCCTAGGCGACCTCACCACTCACGGCGGCGTTGTGCTTCAGGCCTTTTCGCACACCGACCTCAACGGCAAGCCCATCGCCGGTGTAGGACACAACGTCAGTTGCCCGTTATGCAAAGGTATTTTCCCCATCGCCGAAGGCAGCAGCACGTACGCGGTGGATGGAATCCCCGTTGCGCTGGACGGCATGAAAACCGCGTGTGGTGCGGCCCTCATTGCCAGTGGCCCAAAGGGCGCCGTTACCAGCTGAAATCAACCTGCGCTGGCCATCAAAGGGGCTTGCTAAAAAAAACACGGGGGAATCGACGGTGCAATGCCGTCGGTTTCTCACTGCTCGCCGCTGATTCAGGTCCCTTGGGGTCGCTCCTCCATGGTTGGCGGAGCCTCCAAGGAATCAACACGCCGCCTGTCGGAACACAATCGACCGTTATTAAACTTTCGGCGCCAAACCACCGGTCGGGTCCGCCCACGCTTTCCTGAATTCGAGCTTCAGGCACCTCTCTTTATATCTGTGCGTTCTGCTTAGTTGACCGATCGCCGTAATCGAAACATGAACTTGTCGTTAAAAACCCTGATACGAATTAGCCTGAGAAGGGAGTAACACTATGTTCCTGCACAATAAGCGTCTTCAATACACCGTTCGCGTCGCGGAGCCTAATCCGGGTCTGGCCAATTTGCTCCTGGAGCAGTTTGGCGGCGCCCAGGGCGAGCTGGCAGCGGCCACCCGTTACTTCACCCAAGCGTTGGCTGAAGAAGATCCAGGCCGTAAGGATCTGCTGATGGACATCGCTACCGAGGAGCTGAGCCACCTCGAGATTATCGGCTCGATCATCGTGATGCTTAACAAAGGCGGCAAAGGCAAACTGGCCGAAGGCGTGCAAGCGGAAGGCGAGCTTTACCGCGATATCAACGGCGCCGGCAATGATTCGCACATCACCCAGATTCTCTACGGCGGTGGTGCACCGCTGGTGAACTCTGCTGGCGTGCCATGGACTGCAGCTTACATTGACACCATCGGTGAGCCGACGGCCGACTTCCGTTCGAACATCGCTGCTGAAGCGCGGGCCAAGATCGTCTACGAGCGCCTCATTAACGTCACCACCGATCCGGGCATCAAGGACGCGCTGGGCTTCCTGATGACCCGTGAAATCGCGCATCAGATTTCCTTCGAGAAAGCGTTGCACTCGATCCAGCCTAACTTCCCGCAAGGCAAGCTGCCAGGCATGCCAGAGTTCTCCCGGACTTACTTCAGTATGTCCAACGGCGAGCCGAACGTACGCGGGCCGTGGAACAGCGACGCTGATTTCGAATACGTCGAGAATCCAAGGCCGGCGGTAGACGGTGGTGATGGCACCGCTTCGGTCACGTTGAGCGAAGACGATTCGGTCACCCTGACTATGATGAAGGAGCGCCTGAAGTCTGACCTGGACGCTGACCCGATGACCGGTGCTGATCTCGGATCAGGTCTGGCACAGGGCAAAGCTGAGTAAACCTTGAGGGTAGGGCCGGTGCACAGCCGGCCCTACGGTCTACGTGATCACAACCGCGTACAGCATGGAGAATTCTAATGAGCCGTTTATTAGAAGATTCGACGCTCAATGGAGTCAGCGAATTGTTCAGCGATAAAGCCCAGCCGGACTTCACCTCATGTTTGGTTCGCTTTGAAGCGGAAGCAGCGACGCTGGGGCGTGGATTCAGAACGGCGTTGTTCGTTCAGCAATTCAAAGCCGGACTCTTGCCGAAATCCGTGAAAGGGGTAGACAGACTTCATTGAGCCCCGGCGTTTCTGTGGCTATTTCACAGTAGCGCTTGCGGGCTGGACTGCTTCATCCCCTATGACTCCATCGGTTTTGCCCGCGAAAGCGGGCTTTTTTTTGTGCCTGTCGAGGGCGCGGAACGGGATCCCGAAGCAGCAGCGGCACCTCCCGCAATCGGCCGCATTGCGACACGCTGGACTGATCCGCGATTACCCGCCACTGTATCGGCCTTCGCGCGTGAGCAATGCGTATTTTCAGGCCTGATGCACATCGGGAAAGGGAGCGGATTTGAATCAGCTAAAACGCCTTGAAAGCGGGATCAAGGGCTTCGACGCACTGCTCAAAGGAGGCCTCGTTGCCGGCGCCTCGTACATCATTCAAGGGCGCCCGGGGTCGGGCAAGACAATCCTTGCCAACCAGTTGGGGTTCAACCATGTCAGGCAAAACGGCCGCGTGTTGTTCGCAACGTTGCTCGCCGAACCCCATGACCGGCTGTTTCATTTCCTCTCCACCCTGAGCTTCTTTGATCGCGCGGCGGTGGGCCAGAGCATCCAGTTCGTCAGCGCGTTCGACACCCTTGAGAACGATGGTCTGGACGAAGTCGTGAAGTTGCTGCGCCGCGAGATCACCCGCCAGCATTCCAGTCTGCTGATTCTGGACGGTCTGCTCAACGCGCGCTCCAGGGCAGAAACGCCTCTGGACACCAAACAATTCATCTCCGAGCTGCAGGGGCACGCCGCCTT
Source organism: Pseudomonas graminis (assembly GCF_013201545.1). NCBI lineage: Bacteria > Pseudomonadati > Pseudomonadota > Gammaproteobacteria > Pseudomonadales > Pseudomonadaceae > Pseudomonas > Pseudomonas graminis. The sequence continues at coordinate 4,439,281 of NZ_CP053746.1, read as the reverse complement.
CGCCGGCTGCACGGTGCTGTTCCTGACCAGCTCGCAACTGGACGATGGCAGTCCCGAGCACACCATGGTCGACGGCGTGATCGAGATGGGCGAAGACACCATCGGGTCGAGCACGGTGCGTCGGATCAAGATGCGCAAGACGCGGGGCAGCGGCGCGATCCCGGGCGCTCATGAATTCGAAATCAACGAGCAGGGCATTTCCATTTATCCGCGTCTCGAATGCATGCTGACCCGAAGCGACGCCATGCCCGAATACCCCCACGCCATTCTGAGCAGCGGCATCAAGGGGCTGGACGCCCACATCGGTGGCGGTCTGGCCCGGTCTTCGGTCACGCTGATCATGGGGCCTTCAGGCGCCGGCAAAACTTCACTGGGCATCCAGTTTCTGGACGGCTGTTCCGCAAAGGAACCAGGGCTTTACTTTGGTTTTCACGAGTCGCCGCAGCGGGCGATGACCAAAGCGCGTTCTCTCGGCGTGGACTTCACGGCACTGCAGGCGTCGGACGCGCTGCACATCGTTTGGTCCCCGGCCTCGGCAGGTCTGATTGATCGCGCCTGTTACGACTTGCTCGACAGGATAGAGCGACTACAGATCAAACGCGTGTTCATCGACAGCCTCAACGCCCTGGGCCGGGCGGCCGCCGATCAGAGTCGGGTGCCAGACGTGCTTGACGCCTTGCTCAGCGAACTTCGCGCCCGTGGCGTGACGGTGATGGCGGCCTGGGAAGCGCAGCGATTGTTCGACCACCCCGTGAGCCTTCCTGCACCGGATATCTCCGGCGTGGTGGATAACCTGCTGCTCGTCCAGTTCGTACAGCATCGGACTGAACTTCAACGGCAGGTTTCGATTCTGAAGATCAGAGACAATGCCTACGATCCCTCGCCACTTGAAGTCGTGATGAGCAACGCTGGAATCACCATGAAGAAGGTCTGAGATATGCGATTCGCAACGTGGGGGTGGTCATGTTCAAGCAGCTGCCTGGCCCTCGCGACAGTGTGGGACGTGCTCATCTGATGCCGACCATTCTGATCATTGATGACGAATACCTGATTGCCGATATCCTTAGCTTCGCCCTGGAGGACGAGGGCTTTCAGACGGTGGTGGCCGGCAGCGGGTCCAAGGCGCTGGACATTCTCGACCGCGAGCGGCCCGACCTGATCATCACCGATTTCATGATGCCGGGCATGACCGGTCTGGAACTCGCCGAGAGCATCAAGGCCCGCGAGATGTACACGTCGACGCCCATCATGCTCATGAGTGGCGCACAGGCTTACATGGGGGCCGAGCGGCCAGACCTGTTTGACGAAGTGATTGAAAAGCCATTTGATATCGACCAAGTTATCGACAAGATCCACGCCCTGTTTCAAGCTCGCCTGTGACGTTCTCCCAGTCCATCGTCATTGCCGTTGAACGAATCGATTCAGCCCAGGGTCGATACTGATAACGCTTACGAGATGGGCAGTGCAATGAATACCTGGTACAGCAGATCGTTGGGCGAAGGCACCGTTGTCTACCGCCGCTTGCGCGTGTTGAACGAACTTCGTCATCACGTCTGTCCGGCCGTTCCCTGTCCGTACTCGCTGTATATGGACGCGGACAGCGGAGAAACCATTGTGCTGTTTGACCCCGAGCAGATTGTGCTGGCCACTGCATTTGGCGCATTGCCGCGTGGACAGCCCCTGATCAACGGCGTTCGCCTGATCGATCTTGAGTATCGCCCGCTGCCTGTCACTTTTCAAAGTGCACAGATGTTTAGCGCGTCACCGATACACCCTCAATCTCGGTCGTACGCTGAATACCGTGCGTGATGAGCGGCGTCCTTGAACCATAAAGCTGATAGTAGATGTGAAGAGGTTCCAGCGTGAGCGGGTCCGATTGCTGTCAGTATTGCTTACAGGAGAATCATAATGGCTGTGGCCGTTGTCAGACTGGAAGGTGAAGATATTCCGCTCGAACATCGGCAGTCCGGTGCGACTGCTGTCTTCCGCGTAAAGGATGATCAGGGCGCCGAACTGTATTTTGAGGATGAAGTTGAAGCGGCCAAGTCGGCCGTCGAGTTAAGCGACGCCGAGCAATCCTGAATCACCAGCCGTTCGGGCAATCTGTACTTAGTTATTTCTAAGCAGGCTCAATATCGCATCGGTAAATTCTGCCGGCGCTTCTTGCGGCACATTGTGGCCCACTCCCGCTATCACCAGCCGTCGTACTGGCCCTGCAAAGCCCTTCACCGCAGAACGTTCATCGCGTTTCGATGAGACCCCATCGTCTGCACCCGCCAGAATGACTGCAGGCACCGTGATCTGTGGCTTTTGCGCAAGCCGCTCCTGAATAAAGCTATAGCCGGGATCGCTGGGTGCCAGTCCATAGCGATGGCGATAGGAGTGCACCACGACGTCAACGAAGTCGGGGTTTTCGAACGACTGCGCGGTATCCGTGAATGTGGATTCTGCGAATGGCCATGTCGGCGACCAGAGCTTCCACAGCAATCGACAGAACTCAGCTCGATTGGCTGCAAGGCCCGCGCGGCCGCGTTCACCATGGAGGTAAAACTGGTACCACAGGCGTCGCTCGGTTTCAGGCGATGCCGGAGTGTTTGCCGAGGCAATGTCTTGAATGTTGTAGCCAGGGTCACAACTGACCAGCCCCGTCACCCGTTCCGGCCACAGCGCGGCTACCACACACGCGGCGCGCCCGCCCCAGTCATAACCGGCGAGAATCGCTTTCGGGATATTCAATGCATCCAGCAGCGCCAGCAGGTCTGCCCCCAGTGCCGCCTGTTCGCCTGAACGGGGCGTCGCTGCATCGAGAAAGCGGGTAGGGCCATACCCCCTCAGGTACGGCACGATGCAGCGACAGCCCGCCTGGACAAGCCGCGCCGACACGTCGTTGTACGCTTGAATGTCATAGGGAAATCCGTGGAGCAATACGACAACAGGGCCATCGCCAGGGCCCATGTCGCGATAGGAAACATTCAGCACGCCAGCCACTATGTTCTTCACGGCAGTACTCCAGCAGACAGTACAAGCGAAGCCCTGGCGAATGCCGGGCTTATTTATGAGCTGTATAGGTTCGAACGATTCAATTGCGCGATTGGCAACTGCAGACTAACGAGAGTGCGATCATCCAATCACCGATGCCGCGCAACAGGCGCGTGCATCGGGAGATCAGCAACGGAGCGACGGTTTATATCCCGTTCCCCGTTGACAGGCCGATCAGGAAACCCAGGATTCGACCGTGTCGGAACCGTGTTCGGCTTTCCATTCTTTCAAGGTTTTGTGATTGCCACCTTTGGTTTCTACGACTTCACCCGTGTGCGGGTTTTTGTAGACTTTAACGGCGCGGGCTTTGCGAGTGGTCTTCTCGGGCGCGCTGGTGTTCTTGCCCTGTTTCGATCCGGTTGGGTGATCCAGGATCGAAATAATGTCTTTCAGGCTCTTGTTGTATTCGCCGAGCAGCGTACGCAATTTGCCTTCGAATTCGATTTCCTGTTCCAGGCCTTTATCACCTTTCATGGCTTCGAGGGCAGCGAGCTGGTCGGCAAGGTGACGTTCGAGCTGGCGGTATTCAGCAAGTTTTGACATTGGAACTCCATGTTTCGGTTTGTTGATACTGACGTGCGGCGTTAGCACTGGCGAACATTGGAGCGCACGGTGGTTACTGGTGTAACCGTAGACACTGTAGTGCGAGTGGGTGCATGGATGCCAGTACTAACAGCAAACTTTTCTGACTTAACTCCCGGGTTGTCGATGGCTGGGCCGCAGGTCGCTTTAAAACATGGGAGCCGATCAGGCTTGACCCAGCACTGCAGGCTGCAAGGCCGCGTTCAATGCGGGTTTCAATGCCAGTCCGCCAAACGAGGTGGTGGGGTCTACATATCGCAAGGCCGACTTAATGTCTTTCCAGCCGACGTAATTCATCAGGCTTTTAATATCCCAGCCGTTGCCAGCCGCCCAAGTTGCAAATCCTCGGCGCATGGAGTGGCTGCTGTAAAGGTCGTCGGGCAAACCGGCGTCTTTGAAGATGCGCCGCAACATCGGCACCAGGCTGTGGGAATTGATTGCCTCTACCGACAAGTTACCCCAGCGGTCGATCCGCCGAAACACTGGCCCCTGAGTCAGGCCGGCCACGGTGATCCAGTTGATATAGGCATTGACCGGGCAGAGTGTCTTCAGCGCCGGGGTGCGGAACGTGGCGCCCTCATGCTGGCGATCACCTTTGCTGTACGGCAGGTAAAAGCTGATGCCTTCGCCGGCCTGCGCCTGGGTGTTGCCGATGTCCAGCCTGGCCAGCTCATCGCCGCGAAACCCTCGCCAGAAACCGATCAGCACCAGGGCGATGGAGCGTCGATGGCGCATCAGCGTCTTGTGATCGCCGCGCTGCCAGGCGGCGTCGGCCTCGTTCTCCAGCCAGGCGACCGCTTGCTCAAGGTGGCGCAACAGCAACGGTGCCGCCTGTTTGGCCTGCGCCGGATGCACGACGCGGATGCCTTTGAGCAGTTGCCGTACGGTGGGCGTTTTGGTCGGGTCCGGGAATCCCTGGGTGACGTGCCACTGGGCGAGGGCCGCCAGACGCTGCTTCAGCGTGCTGATGGCGTGCTTGTCCGCGTACTCGGCGAGATAACGCACGATGCCATCGCCCGTGGTGGGCAGATAACCGCCCCAGGCCACTTCGAAATGCTCGATCGCGGCCCGATAGCTGCGACGTGTGTTGGCTCGGGTGCCTGCTGACAGGTATCGATCTGCTTTTTCCATATATCCCTCGATCGGCGTGACACAGGCGTTTTACAGGCTTTGGTCGCCGCTTAACCGAATGAGAGGCGATAAAACACTATTATCGGCTGCTGGTGGAAACATTTCCACACAACGTTTTAGCTGATAATGTAGCCTGTAATAACATGTTACGTAGCACGGTACGAAATTGTAGGGGTGGACATGGCACGCGGAGGCATCAACAAGGCGGTGGTAGAGCGCGCGCGACAGGCGTTGCTGAGCAAGGGCGCTTACCCGAGCATCGACGCAGTACGGGTGGAACTGGGTAACACCGGGTCGAAAACCACCATTGCCCGGTACTTGAAGGAACTGGACGTCCAGGCGCCGGCCGAGGTGTCGTCGCGGGAGCGCATGAGTGAGGAGCTGAAGGCGCTGGTTGAAAACGTGCTTGACCGGCTGACGGAGGAGGGCGCGGAGGTCGTTGCCCAGGCGCAAGCTGACTTTGATCGCCAGCGGGAGGCCTGGGAAGCTCGATTGGAAGCCCTTGAGGTGGAGCTCAAAGCAGCCAGGCATCAGTGCGAATCGCAACATGCCGCGTTGACCGACCAAGGCGCTCAGCTGCAGACGACCCATTCCTCCTGGCAGTCGGAACTGACGCGAAATGCCGGTCTCAGTCAGCAGTGCCAGGACCTTGAGGTGCGGATACGGGACAGGGACGTGCAAATTCAGTCCCTCGAAGAAAAGCATGTGCACGCCCGGGCGGCGCTGGAGCACTACCGCGAGGCCATCAAGGAACAGCGCGAGCAGGATCAGCGTCGTCACGACGCCCAGCTTCAGCAGATTCAGCTTGAGCAACGAAAACTACAGGAGACGCTGATCATCAAGCAGGATGAATCTACGCGCCTGAACCGCGACAACGAGCGCCTGCTCGGCGAATTGCGCCAACAGGCGCGGGTGCTCACGGATCAGCAAGACCAGGCGCAGCGCCTCGCTGCGGAACTTCGCACTGCCCAAATGGCCACCGCGAAAGCCGACGGCGCCCGTGAGCAGCTGCAAGAGCAATTGGCGGCCATAAAGGCGGAAAGTAAATCCCTGGCGAAAGCGCTGGCATTGGCCAATGAGCAATGGGCGCAGGCCAATCAACGGCTTGCGGTTTTGAGCGAGGACAACGACAGCCTGCGCGCTCAGGTGCAGCTCAACATTGCCACACCGCCGCCGATACAGCCGTAAGCGACCCACCGGTCTTCAGTTTGCGGAAATCCATGTCCTATCAGCCCAACCCCGATGTCATCAAGCCCGCCACGCCCTCGACCGTGGCCTTGGCGCGGGGCTCGTTGTTCAAGTTTGTGTTCCTGCTGGCAGGCGTGTTTCTGCTGGCCGCTTACTTGTTGATGTTCCTCGCCCGTGACCTTGATCACACCGAGGAACTCGAAAGCGCCTTCTATACCGAAAAAGCGATGCGCTCCCTGGAGAAAACCCTGACCGTCACGGTCAAGGACTACGCCTTCTGGGGCGATGCCTACCGCTATCTGCATCTGAAGGTCGACCCCGACTGGGCATTTGTCCGTCAGAACATCGGATCGACGCTGTACAGCGATTTCGGGTTTCAAGGCGTGTTTGTCATTGATGACGCCGATCGCACGGTGTATGCCGTGGTTGAAGGCGAACTGGAAAAGGCCGATGCCGAGCCGTGGCTGGGCCCTGCCAGGGACCTGCTGCTGGCCAGGGCTCGGGAGGGCGCCGAGACAGAAACCCCGTTCACCGCTTTCATCGACCTGAACGGCACACCCGCGCTCGTCGCCGCAGCCGCCATCACGCCCGGCACCGACCCAAGCGTCAGCGCGGACGACCGGCTGCACTCGGTGTTGATCTTCGTCGACGTGCTGGACGACGCCAAGCTGGCCGTTCTGGGCAAGGAGTACGGCGTGGAGGGGCTGCATGTCGCCACGCCGGACGAGCGCCAGCAAGTGTCGATCTTCCCGCTGGGTGAAGGCGGGGCTGCGGGTGCTTTGCACTGGACGCCGCCCGCGCCGGGGCAGCGGTTGCTGGCCCTCGGTCTGCCACTGATCGGGCTGGCCGCCGCGCTGGTGTGCCTGATGACCTGGGCGATTTTGCGACGCACCACTGCTGCCGCGCGGTCCCTTGACGACAGCTATGCTTCCCTGCAGAAAAGCGAGAGCGCGCTCGCCACCAGTGAAGCGCGCTTTCGTGACGTGGTGGAGGCCAGTTCGGACTGGGTCTGGGAAATCGACAGCGAAGGCCGGTTCACTTACCTCTCTGACCGCTTCGAATGCGTGACTGGCCTGCACCGTACACAGTGGATCGGTGCCCTGATGGACGACCTGCTGCAAACCGAACTCGGTCAGGTGTCCCAGTGGCTGGCGATCCCTAACCGTCGCCCTGACATCACCATCCAGTGCCGCTATCTGGAGACCTGCGGCCGCGAACGCATCAGCCGCCTCTCGGCGCGGGCCATGGTCGCAGGAGGCTTCCGCGGCACCGCAACCGATGTCACTGAGGAAGTGGAAGCCCGTCGACGCATCGAATTTCTCTCCCAGCACGACGCCCTGACCGGGCTGCCCAATCGGGTCCGGTTGCAGGAGTTTCTCGATGGCAAACTGAAAGCGCTCCCGACACTCGACTCGCCACTGGTGATGCTGAGCATCGACCTTGACCGCTTCAAGCCGGTGAATGACCTGCTCGGCCACGCCGCCGGCGATCGGGTGCTCAATGACGTGTCCAGTCGGCTGTCCGATTGCGTACGCCATGGCGATCTGGTCGCGCGGGTCGGCGGTGACGAATTCGTGCTGATCCTCAGCGAGGCCCAGACTCAGGACGAAGTCGAATCACTGTGCCGGCGGCTGATCGAGTCCATCGAACGCCCGGTGCTGATCGACGACCAGGAGATTTTCGTCAGCGCCAGCATTGGTATCGCCATGGCGCCCACCGATGCCCGCGAAGCTGCCGAACTGCTGCGGTACGCGGACATCGCGCTGTATGAGGCCAAGGCTGGCGGCCGTGGCACCTGGCGGTTTTACGCAGGCGACATGAACGCCAGGATCATCGAACGCCGCCGTCTGGAAAGCGACTTGCGCTACGCGATCAAACACAACGAACTGCGTCTGCATTTCCAGCCACGCTTTCGCATTGCCGATGGCGAAATGGTCGGCGCCGAAGCGCTGGTGCGTTGGCAGCACCCGCAGCGCGGCCTGATTCCGCCGGACACCTTCATTCCCATCGCCGAAGAAAGCGGATTGATCATCCCCCTCAGCGACTGGGTCATGACCCAGGCATGCAGCGAAGCCGCGCGCTGGCCGAAACAGCTGTTCATTTCCATCAACCTGTCGCCTGCCGAGTTCAAGCGCGGCAACCTGCCGGCGCGGATTCAGTTCGCCCTCAAGGCCACCGGCATCGAACCGTCGCGGGTCGAACTGGAAATCACCGAAGGGGTGATGATCGAGGACGCTGTCGGCGCGCTGGACGTCATGCGGACCCTGAAGCAGCTGGGGGTGCGCATCGCCATGGATGACTTCGGCACCGGGTATTCGTCGTTGAGTTACCTGCGTACGTTCCCCTTCGACGGGCTGAAAATCGACCGCAGCTTCCTGACCCGGCTCAGCGAAAGCGAAGGCGACCGCTCCATCGTGCAGGCCATCGTTGGGCTGGGGCGCGCGCTCTCCCTCACGGTCACGGCCGAGGGCATTGAAACCGCCGAGCATGTTCAGTTGCTCAAGGAGGTGGAGTGTGAGGAGGGTCAGGGCTATTTCCTCAGTCACCCGCTGACCACCTCGGACTTCCACGCGCTGTTGGCGGCGAGAAATACGGCGGCGCTGGGCACAAACGTATAAAGTGCGCGCGCTGTCCTTGCAGCGCTTGCATCACACCTGCTGCCGCACCCGGCCACTGTTTATTTCTGGAGTGTTCATGACCCGACCGCGCGCTGTTTTCACCGAAGGCTCGGTGGCCCGGCACGTGTTGGTGATGTCGAGCACCAGTGCGTTGAGCCTGCTCGCGGTATTCCTGGTGGACATCTTCACGCTGCTCTACGTCTCGATGCTCCACGATCCGTTGCTGCTCGCCGCGACGGGGGTGGCGAAGGTGCTGATCTTCCTCAACAGCGCGGTGTCCAGCGGACTGATCATTGCCGCGGCGACGGTGCTGTCCGAGCGGATAGGCCATCGCGCCTCGAAAGCGTCATCCCGGCTGATCGCGCACTTGATGCTAATGGTGGTGATCGCGGCAGGCGCGGCGGCGGCGTTGCAACTGGCGCTGCTGGTGCCGCTGACCCATTGGCTCGGCGCGGACGCCAGCACCTACGAAGCCGCGCGAATTTTTATCTGGCTGACCCTACCGTTCAGCGTGTTGCAGTCTGCCATGCAGATGTCGGCGCAGATCCTGCGCACCGCCGGCGACAGTCGCCGCGCCCTGTGCGTCGTATTGTCAGGCGCCGCAACCCTGGCCCTGGCGGACCCGCTGTTCATTTTCGGGCTTGGCCTCGGGCTGGAGGGCGCGGGGATTTCCTATGCGCTGTCGGCCCTGGTGTCCCTCGGGCTGGGCATCTACTGGTTGCGCGCCCAACTGGCGATGCCGTTTTCCCTCCGCTGGCGGCTGCTACGCCTGCACACGCGCAAGGTCATGCAGGTCGGCTTGCCGGCCATGGTCGGTAATCTGGCCACGCCCGTGGGGCTGACCTATCTGGTCTCGTCCATAGGCGCCTACGGCACCTCGGCGCTGGCGGCCATGTCGGTGATGGACCGGGTCATGCAATTCGCCTACTGCGTGTTCTTTTCCCTGCCCAGCGCACTGGCGCCGGTGCTGGGGCAGAACATCGGCGCCCAGCGCAACGCTCGCGTTGCCTCGGCCATAGGTTTCAGCCGCAAGCTGGTCATCCTTTATGGCCTGCTGGTCTGGGGCGTGCTGCTGCTGGCGGCCAATCCACTGGCCGACACCTATGAAATGGAAGGGGTCGGGCGGGCAATCTTTCTGGCGTTCTGCCACGTTGGCGGCGGCCTGTGGGCGCTGATCGGGCTGGACTTTGTCGCCATCGCGATGTTCGTCACCCTGGGCCGGCCGTGGCTGGTGGCGCTGTTCGCCTGGCTGCGGGCGACGCTGGGCACCGTGCCGTTCGTACTGGGCGGGATTTCTCTGTTCGGCGCGGCCGGTGCGTTCCCGGCCATGCTGACCGGTAACGCATTGATCGCCGTGACTTCGATTACAATCGCGTCCCTGACCGCCAGACGGTTTTTCCAGCGCCGGGGCGACGCCCCGGCAGTGGCGTGAGCAGGCCGTTGCCGCGCTCGGTCAGGCTTTATCCGAATCAACGAGACAAGGTGTTATGACAGACGACGAATCAGGGAATGACTCGCCCGAGGTGGCCTCGCCGAAACGGCGTCGTGCGCCCAAAGGTGAAATGCGTCGTGCCGCCTTGCTCGACGCGGCGACAGTGATCTTCGCCCGCAACGGTTATTCCAGCGCGTCGATGAAGGATGTCGCGCAGCTCGCCGGCATTACCACGGTCGGCCTGCTGCATCACTTTCCGAACAAGGAAGCGTTGCTCAATGCCCTGCTGGAGCGCAGGGATCAGCGGGTGGTGTCGCGGTTCAGTGAACTGACCATGGAGATGACGCTGGAGGGGTTCGTGCGCTTTCTGAAGCAAAGCATGAGCTTCAGTGTGGAGAGTGCCGGGGAGTGCCAGGCAGCGATGGTGCTGAACACGGAGAGCCTGTCGAATCTGCACCCTGCATTCAACTGGTACAAAGAGCGGTTTCACATCACTCATCATCACGCTCAGGGCCACCTGAAGGCGTTGATCGAGGCGAAAGAAATTCGTGAGGACATTGAGGTGAGCGCGCTGGCTCAGGAGATTTTCTCGGTGATGGATGGCTTGCAGATCCAGTGGCTGCGGGCACCCGATGAAGTGGATGTGATGGCCGTGTTCGATATCTATCTACGGCGCCTGAAAGCGGATATTCAAGCTCGTCCCTGAGCTTGAATCGTGCGGCTTAGTAGGTCTGGGCGGTGCTGACCTGTACTGCTTTGCGCAGTGGTGACGGCAGCGGGTTGCTGTCGCGGGTGGTCAGGTGTTCCGGGAACAGCGTGATCAAGGTGCGATCCAGCGGCAGGTCCTCGGAATCAGGCCCTACGAGGATCTTGAACTTGCCGGCGTCGACATCCCAGCTGTCGGTCTTCTCGACGTAGTACGCCAGGGAGCGCGAATCGATCGGGATGCTCACGGTCTTGCTTTCGCCCGGTTGCAGGTAAACCTTGGTGAAGCCCTTCAACTCTTTCTCAGGACGGTCAACTGCAGGGTTTGCAGGGTGAACGTACAGCTGCGCGACCTCGAAACCGGCCTGGGAACCGCTGTTGGTGACGGTGAATTTCACGTCAATCGTGCTGCCCGGCGCCATCACGTTGGTCGACAGCTTCAGGTTGCTGTAGTCGAACGTGGTGTAGGACAGACCGTAGCCGAACGGATACAGCGGCTTGGCGTGCTTCTTGTCATAACCGCGATAGCCCAGGTAGATGCCTTCGCTGTAGTTCATCTCGGTCAGCGCGTTGTCACCCAGGTACTGCTTGGGATCGGAGTACGACGGGTAGCTCGGGTTGTCCTCGATCTTCTTGTCGATGGTGATCGGCAATTTGCCCGACGGGTTGACCTTGCCATAGAGAATCTCGGCCAGAGCCTGACCGCCTTGCTGACCCGGGAACCAGGCGTGCAGGCTGGCGCCCACTTTGTTCGCCCACGGCTGCATGTCCAGCGCGCCGCCGCTGTGCAAGACCACCACGGTGTTGGGGTTGGCCTTGGTGGCGTAGGTGATCAGGTCGGACTGGTACTCAGGCAACGCATAGTCGTGGTCGTTGGACTCGCCTTCGTACTCGAAATTGGTACCGGCAGCGATCACCACAGCATCGTACTTGGACAGGTCCTTCGGTGGACGCAGAGACGCCCAGCTCATTTGAACGCCCGCCATGCCGCCCAATACCGGCGTGAAGTTGCCTTGCAGGCGACGGTATTCCAGCTTGACCGTGTATTCCTTGCCAGCTTGCAGTCGCGCGGTTTTGCCGGAGGTGACCAGTGCGTTGATCAGGTCGAAAGACTTCTGGGTGCCGTCGTTTTCCAGCACCAGTTCGTCGTTGACCCACAACTTGAACGCACCGTCGGCACGCACTTTGAAGACCTGCTCGCCGGAAATGCTCGGCTTGATCTTCGAGGTGAAGCGTGCAGAGAACGCGCCTGGCGTGGTGTTGAAGCCAGACACCGCAGTGACGCCGCTATCGGTGGTGTTGGTGTTGGTGGTCCAGCTCAGATTGACGCCCGGCTCGACGCGGGTCGTGGCAGGAGAACCGGCCAGCTCGGTGTTGGAGAAGTACTCGGCCTTCACACCAGTGTTGCTGATGCCGTTCTGCCCGGTGCTCGGCTGATACCAGACGGACGCCTTGGGATTGAGGCTCATCTCGCGCAGGTATTCCACGTTCGCGCCGTTAGAGGCCAGTTGCTGCAGGCCGCTGAGTTCGGTGACGTAGGTGTTCGGTGGCGAGTTGGGTGTGCCGAATGGCGAAGTCGGCGGCTGCAGGGCCAGGTCGCCGATCACGGCAATCTTCGCATCGCGTGCCAGCGGCAGCAGGGGCTTGCCCGCCGAGGTCTTCTCGTTGCGCAGCAGGACAATGGATTCCCGCGCCATGTTCAGCGCCGCACGTTGACCGTATTCCGGATGATCAAGTGTCTGGGCCTTGTTCAGTTGCTTGTCGAAACCGTAGCTCACCAGCGCGCGCAGGTTGCGCTTGACCTTGTCGTCGATGACGTTCTGGGTCAGCTGACCGCTCCAGAGGTAAGGCAGCAGCTTGGCTTCGGTGAATTGCAGGCCTGACGGCATGTCGATGTCAGTACCGGCCCAGGCGCCCTTGAACGCATCCTGCACCGAGTTGAAGTCGCTCATTACGTTGCCTTGATAGCCCCATTCACCCTTGAGCACTTCGGTCAGGAAATGATGGTTTTCACAGGCGTAATCGCCGTTGATCTTGTTATAGCCGCACATGATCGACGCGACGTTGGCGTTCTTCACCAGCGACTCGAAACCCGGCAGATACAGCTCACGCAAGGTGCGCTCGTCGGCCTTGATGTTGACGTAGTGACGGTTGGCTTCCTGCTCGTTGGCGAGGAAATGCTTGCCCGCTGCCTGAATGCCCTGGGCCTGGATGCCGTTGGCGATGGCCGGGCCCATGACGGCGCCGAGGAACGGGTCTTCGCCGCTGACGTATTCGGCGGAGCGACCGCCAAACGGTGTGCGGTACAGGTTGACGCCCGGGGAGAGCATTTGCTGACCGCCGGAGATCCGCGTTTCGTAACCGATCGCCAGACCGAATTCCTTGGCGCGGTTGATGCTCCAGGTCGCGGCCAGGGCAGACTGCGCCGGGTATTGCGCGCCGAACGTGGCGTTGTTGACGTGCACGCCCATCGACGAGTCGTAGGCGATGGTGCCTTCCATGCCCCATTTCGGCAGGCGAGGGATCATGTGGCCGTCGTCGACCCGGGTGAAGTTGATCTTCTCCGAGATGTTCATGTTGTCGAGCACCGCGCCAACGCGCGCTTCAACCTCGTTGCCGGTCATCGGCGTGGCGGCGTGAACGAGGGTGGCCTGGGCGACGCTGATGGCCAGCAGGCTCAATGCCATGGTCTGTTTGAAAGCTGACAAGGGCAACGTCCTCGTGGGCGGGTGGCAGTTCGTGATGTCGTGGCGGTCGGTCATGGCTTCTGCACCAGTACCGGCGCATCACCGGTGTCGACCGGCGCATCGAGCACGGCGGACGAAGTCTGGGTGGTTGGCACAGCAACTTTGTCAACGCCGGAAAGCTGGTCGCGCTGTTTCTCTACCTGGGCGCGAATTGTTTCTGCAGAAGTTGCGTTTTGAGTGGACGTAGAGTCCGCCGCAACAGCAGCAAAACTGCAGGCGCCGAAAAGCACGACGCTGCAAACAGACAGCAGGGGTCTATTCATCGATTGTTTCTCGATTGATGGGGTGTGGAAATTAAATGAACACGCAAACCCGCCCTGTGGGAACAGGACGAACGTTAAGTCCGGGGAATCTACTGATTAGTTCAGCGTTTGCAAGATTATTTTTTAATTAGACGACCGGTGATCGAAAAGGCACGTTTAGCGGGGCCGTGCAGGAGTGACTGCTGCTGGTGAGTAAACGAATAGAGGCTGTTTACGGCAATAATTCACTAAATTCCACGTACTAAATGGCTGTATTGGTCCTGTAATTCGAGGTTTTGTCTATTTTAATTGCAATGTCAAAAACCTAATTGCTATTAGGTTTAGCTTGCTGGTAAGCTTTCTCCGCGCTGAGGAATCCTCGACCAATCAGACGACTGCATAGCCGCCTTAGTTGTCGACGCACACTCGCCAGCTTTGGCGGCTAATAGCAATCCGTGCTCCGCTAATAAGCCGTTAGATGCACTAAAGTTAAATGTCACCTGTATGGCAGCCGTGGGATTAATTGCCCACGGCTTATAACCCGTGGGCGCTATTAAACAGTCCGACTCCGTTATTAATTAGTCAACGCCGTACACCGTTATCCATCCAAGCCTTATCCATCCAGACCTCTAGCCACCATGCCGCTCAACCCGCTCGACGCCAGACAACTGAAGATTCCGGACGCCGAGCAGGTCTGCGCGTGGCTGTCGACGAACGCCGGGCTGAAGGCTGCTGATCTGGAGCGGGCGCGGCGCTTGATGGCCGAATCCGAAGGCGCCGGGCTGCTCGCCTTGCTGACCCGCCTGGGGCTGGTCTCGGAAACCGAGATGGCCCGGGCCTGGGCAGCGCTGCTGCAGACGCCGCTTGTGACACTCGACGCTGCGGCCGACATGCTCGATCCGTTGCCGGCCTTGACCGAGCGCTTCATGCGGCATTTCCAGGTCGTGCCCCTGGCGTGGCGTGAAGACGGTCTGCACGTGGTGTCGGCCAACCCCTGCGAGCCCTATGCGTTTGAAGCCATTGCCTATTGCTGTCAGGTGCCGGTGTGGCTGTCGATCGGTTCGCGCAATGACGTCGACACGCTGATCGAGCGCTATTACGGCCAGGGCCGTAGCGCCATTGGTACGCTGATTGAATCCCTCGACGACAGCAACGGCTCGCCCGAAGACATCGAACACCTGAAGGACCTGGCCTCGGAAGCGCCGGTGATACGCCTGGTCAACCTGATCCTGCAGCGAGCCGTCGAGCAGCGCGCCTCGGACATTCACATCGAGCCGTTCGAGAGCCAGCTGAAAGTGCGTTATCGCATCGACGGCGTGCTCCACGAAGCCGAAGCGCCGCCGTCCAGTTCCTCGGCAGCGGTGATCTCCCGTCTGAAAATCATGGCGCGCCTCGACATCGCTGAACGGCGCTTGCCCCAGGATGGCCGGATCATGCTGCGCATTCAGGGCAAGGAGCTGGACCTGCGGGTGAGCACCGTCCCCACCAGTTTCGGCGAGTCGGTGGTGATGCGCCTGCTCGACCGGCAAACCATCAACTTCGATTTCCCCAGCCTGGGTTTCGACGGCGAGCGTCTCGATGCCTTTCTGGCGGTGCTCGAACGGCCCCACGGCATTCTGCTGGTGACCGGGCCGACCGGTTCGGGCAAAACCACCACGCTGTACACCGCGCTGTCGCGGCTCAACACCGCCGAGCGCAAGATCATCACCGTCGAAGACCCGGTGGAATACCAGCTCGAAGGGATCAACCAGATTCAGGTCAAGCCGACCATCGGCCTGGACTTCGCCGGGGCGCTGCGCTCCATCGTGCGGCAAGACCCGGACGTGATCATGATCGGCGAGATGCGCGATCTCGAAACCTGCCGCATCGCCATTCAATCGTCTCTAACCGGCCACCTCGTGCTGTCGACGCTGCACACCAACAGCGCCGCGGCGAGTATCACGCGCTTGCTGGACATGGGCGTCGAGAGCTACCTCATCGCCTCGACGGTCAACGGCATTCTCGCCCAGCGCCTGGTGCGCCGCCTCGATCCGCTCACCCGCGAAGCCTTCGAAGCACCCCAGGCGCTGATTGACGAACACGAGCTGGGGCGCTTCACCGACGAGCGCCCGATTCTTCTCTACCGCCCGCGCACCGATGCGCCCGGCGGCGGGTATCGGGGCCGCAGTGCGATCACTGAACTGCTGGTGATGAACGAGGAACTGCGCAGCCTGCTGATGAGCCGCGCCGATGCCTCGACCCTTGAGCACGCCGCGCGCCGTGCCGGGTTGCGCACCTTGCATGAGGAGGGTTTGCGGCAGGCGGTGGCGGGGATTACCTCGCTGGAAGAAGTCCTGCGCGTGACCCGAGGCGAATGACATGACCCCGTTCAAATACCGCGCACTGGACGGACAGGGCACTGAACAGAACGGGCTGCTGGACGCCGCCGATCGCGACGCGGCCATCGCCCTGCTGCACAAGCGCGGCTTGATGGTCTTGCAGGTCGAGCCGTCGAGCCTGGGCGGGCTGCGTCAGGCTTTGGGCCGCGGCACGTTGAGCGGCGCTGCTCTCATGAGCTTCACCCAGCAACTGGCGACACTGCTCGGCGCCGGCCAGCCCCTGGAACGCTCCCTGACCATTCTGCTGCGCCAACCCGGCCAGTCCCGCAATCAGATTCAGACCCGCGCGCTGATCGAGCGCATTCGCGAACAGGTCAAGGCCGGAAAGCCGCTGTCCGTGGCGCTGGAAGAAGAGGGCCGGCAGTTCTCCCCGCTGTACATCAGCATGGTCCGCGCAGGCGAAGCCGGCGGCGCGCTGGAAAACACCCTGCGTCAGCTCAGCGAATACCTGGAACGCAGCCAACTGCTGCGCGGGGAGGTGATCAATGCGCTGATCTACCCGGCGTTTCTGGTGGTCGGCGTGCTCGGCTCCCTGGCGCTGCTGCTGGCTTACGTGGTGCCGCAGTTCGTGCCGATCTTCCGCGACCTCGGCGTGCCGATTCCCTTCATCACCCAGGCGATTCTCTGGCTAGGGCAGTTCCTCAGTGACTACGGGCTGATGCTGCTGGCCGGCACTATTACGCTGGTCTGGGTCATCGCCTTGCGATCCCGCGACCCCCAACGGCGGTTGCGACGTGACCGGCGCCTGTTGCGCATGGGGGTGATCGGTCCCTTGCTGCAGCGCATCGAAGCGGCCCGGCTGGCGCGCACCCTCGGCACCTTGCTGAACAACGGCGTGGCGCTGCTGCAGGCGCTGGTTATCGCCCGGCAAGTCTGCAGTAACCGGGCGCTGCAGCAGCAGGTCGAGCAGGCCAGTGAATCCGTGAAAGGCGGCGGCACGCTGGCCAGTGCGTTCGGCGAACAGCCGCTGCTGCCGGACTTGGCCCTGCAAATGATCGAGGTCGGCGAACAGGCCGGCGAGCTGGACACCATGTTGCTGAAGGTGGCCGACGTGTTCGACGTCGAGGCCAAACGCGGCATCGACCGCATGCTCGCCGCGCTGGTGCCGACCTTGACTGTGGTCATGGCGGTGCTGGTGGCGGTGATCATGCTGGCCATCATGCTGCCGCTGATGAGCCTGACCAGCAATATCTGAAGCCCGAACCCTTTTAATCAGAGAACCAGACCGATGCGCCGCACTCCGTTTACCGCTGCAACCCGCCGCCAGCGCGGCTTCACCTTGCTGGAGATGCTCGCGGTCATCGTGCTGCTGGGCATCGTGGCGACCATCGTCGTGCGCCAGGTCGGCGGCAACGTCGACAAGGGCAAATACGGTGCCGGCAAGGCGCAACTGGCGAGCCTTAGCATGAAGATCGAAAGCTATGGCTTGGACCTGGGTTCGCCGCCGAAAACCCTGCAGCAACTGGTGGAAAAACCGGCCAACGCCTCAGGCTGGGCCGGGCCCTACGCCAAACCTTCAGACCTCAAGGACCCGTTCGGGCATGCCTTCGGCTACCGGTCCCCGGGTCAGCACGGTGCGTTCGACCTGATTTTCTACGGTCAGGACGGCCAACCCGGCGGCGAAGGCTATAACGCCGATCTGGGCAACTGGGAGTAATCGGCGAGCATGAACGCGCCTGGGGCAAGCCGTGGTTTTACCCTGCTGGAGATGCTGGTGGTCATCGTCTTGATGAGCATCGGCATCGCTGTGGTCGGGTTCGGCTTGCACAAAGGTTTGCAGCAGGCCGCGGATCGTCAGTTGCTCGGGCAAATGGTTCAGGCCCTGCGCACGACCCGTAGCGCGGCGATCATCAGCGGGCAGCCTCGGGAGACCACCTTTGACCTGAACCATCGCACCTTCAAGGCCCCCGGTGAGCGAGCGCAACAATGGCCCATCGAGGTCGGGGTGCAGCTGAACACGGCGGCGGATCTGGATGCAGCTGTCGCGTTCTACCCGGATGGCAGTTCCAGCGGCGGCAATCTGCAGGTGTTCCAGGGCGAGCGGCGTTGGCGCATTGACGTTGGCTGGCTGACCGGCAGCGTCAAGAGCCGGTCTTTGCCATGACGGCCCGCTCCGGTCAGGCCGGTTTCACCCTGCTGGAAATGCTCGCCGCGCTGGTGGTCATGGCCCTGTGCAGTGGCGTGCTGCTGATGGCGTTCGGGCAAAGTGCTCGCTCGTTGCAGCAGGTTGATCGCGCGGACCGGCTCAGCCAGGCGGCGCGTTCGGTGCTCGATGATCAGGCCGTCGGCCTGTTGCAGCCGGGGCAGAGCAACGGCGTGATGGACGGCGGCATTCGGTGGGCCATGGGCGTCTCGGCGTTGCCTGCCAACGCTGGGCAGCCACGCCTGTTGCGGGTGGAGCTGACGGTCAGCGAAGGGCGGCGTGAGGCACACTTCAGCACGCTGCGGCTGGTCAATCCGGCGAAGGCGGGCGCCCAGTGAACAATCAACAACGCGGCTTCACCCTGCTGGAAATCATGATCGTGCTGAGCCTGCTGGCGGTGCTGCTGACCCTGGTCGGCGGCGCGCTGGTGGGTGCCAACCGCGCGGTGATCAAGGCCGATCACTACACCTCACGCCTGGATGAGCGGCGGGCTGCCCAAAGTTTTCTGCGTCAGGCCATCAGCCAGGCGCTGCCGCTGGATCTGTCGGAAAACGATCATTCCGGCGCCGGGCTGTTCGTGGGTACGGCGCAACGCATGCAGTTTGCTGCGACCCTGCCGGGCAACCTGGGGGGCGGCATTCAGCGGCACACCCTGGAAGTGTCCGGTCCGCCAGCGGACCGTCGCTTGCAGATCGCTTTCGCCCAGGTCCAGGAAAACGTATTGCGCGCCTGGGGTGAGCCGCAGGTGCTGCTTCACGGCGTGAAAGGCTTGTCTTTGAGCTATCGCGGCATGACGCCAAAAGGTGAGGCCACCGGCTGGCTGAATGAATGGCCGTGGCCCAACCGTTTGCCTCACGCCGTGCGCGTAGAGATGCAGATGGACGGCCCGGTGAACTGGCCCAGCGAAGTGGTCGCCCTGCGTCTGGATCTGTCCGGCGGGGCTTCCGGTGCTGCGCCAGCTGCGGGAGGCGCGCAATGAATCGGCAGCGCGGCGTGGCCTTGTTGCTGGTGCTCTGGGCAGTGGCGACGCTGAGCCTGTTGCTTGGCGGTTTGGCCGGCTGGGTGCAGTTGGAAACCCGCCAGGCGTTATGGCAGCGACAGCATACCCAGGCGCTGCTGGCCGCCCAGGCCGGCATGAATCTGGCGTTGCAGGCATTGCTGGACGGGAATCACCGACCGCGCTGGATCGCCGATGGCCGCGCGGTGCCGCTGGCATTCGACGCCGCGCGGATTGTGCTCAGCGTCAGCAGCGAGCGCGGCAAGCTGGATCTGAATGCGGCCAGCAACGACGACATCTCCCGCGTCGCCCAGGCCTGCGGCGCTGATCGCGATCAAGCGACGCAGCTGAGCCGAGCCTTGCAGGCGCGTCGCGACGGCAGCGCCGCGCCGTTGCGGGTTATCGAAGAACTGCGCCAGGTGCCGGGGATGACCCAACACCTGTACCAGCGCATGGCGCCAGAAGTGACGCTGTGGAGCGGCCTGTCGCGGCCGGACGCTGCATTCGCCTCGCCATTGCTGCGCAGCGCCCTGGACCTGCCAAAACAGACAGCCACGGGCACCGACCCCGGCAGCGTGCTGAGCATCGACAGCCAGGCACAACTGCCGGACGGCGTCATCGCCCGGCTTCAGACCACCGTTCTACTGTCCCCATCGGAGGGTAGCGCTCAGCCGTATCGGGTGCTGCGTTGGCAAGAATGAATTCACCTTTTTCAGTCCCTGCGCCGCTTCGGGCGTACCTGGCCAGTGGCGAACAGCGCTGGCAGGGCAGTGCGGCGCAACGGTTCTGGCAGCGTTGGCTCGCGGAATTGCGCGGTTGCGTGCCGGTGCGGTTGCGTCATCGGCTCAGCCCCCAGATTACCGTGCAGAACCATCGCTGGCCGATCGTGACGCCCACGTCTGAAATCCAGGCCAGCGCCCGCCATGTGCTGATGCTGCCGACCACTGTGGTGATGATCCATCGCCTGCAATTGCCGACAGCGGCCGCGCGGGATCTCACTGCCGTGGTCGGCTATGAGCTGGACAAATACACGCCGTATCCCCGCGATCAATTGTTCTACGTCGTGCGCCAGGACGGCCGCAGCGCAGGCGGGTTGAAGATCACCCTGATCGCCGTCCTCCGTGAGCGCATGCACGCGATTCTGGCGGAGTGCGCTGCCCAGAGCCTGACGCCGCAACGGGTGGACGTCTGCTCAGAGGACGGCACGCCGCTGGGGATCGATCTGCTGCCCGAGTCCGCGCGACCGGTAAATCACCGCGGTGGCGGGGACCGGCGTCGTGTGCTTGTCGGCTTATGCGCCGTGCTGCTCGTCACGCTGATGGGCCTGTGGCTGCACGATCGTCAGCAACGCCTGGAAGGCATGCGCGCGACGGTGCAGTCGCTGAAAGGCCAGGTGGCCCAGGTTCAGCAGCTTCGTCAGCAACTGAGCAACACCCTCGGCGCCGCCGATTACCTGACCCGGCACAAGGCCGCGCGCCCGACCATGGTTGCGCTGATGAGTGAATTGACCGCCTGCCTGCCCGACGACACCTGTCTGGAGCAACTGGAAATCGATGCTGACGACGCGTCGTTTTCCGGCCAGAGCGTGCGAGCCAGTGCGCTGATCAGCCATTTGAAAGACTGCCCCAGCCTGGACAACCCGCAGTTTCAGGGCGTCATCCAGCCCGACGCCGACAGCGGCAAAGAGCGCTTTTCCCTCCACGCACGCTTGCATCAGGAGGCCGCCGATGCGCCGAACGCTGATACCCCGTGAATTGACGCCCCGTGAACGTCGCGGCGCTGCGTTGATCGTGCTCGCCCTGGTGACGGCCACAGGCTACTGGCTGCTCATCGACAGCTGGTTCGCCGGCCCGCTGCGGGACATGGGCGAAGAGACCGAGCAGCTGAAGTCGCAACAGCAGCGCTACGCCGGCGTGCTGCAGCAGCGCGAAAGCCTGAACGCAGCGCTGGAAACCGCCGCGCAGGACCCGGCCAGCAGCGCGAGCCTGTTGACCGGCGAAGACCCAAGCGCGGTTGCCGCCGATCTCATGCAGCACGTCGCGGACGTCATCACGGCCCAAGGCGCGAACGGCGCCGGCTGCACCCTTACTCAACGGATGCCGATCACCCCGGAGCAGGACGGCAGCGAGCCGTTCCGCCAGGTCAAGGTCAGCGTCACCCTGGAATGCGCCATCGAGCCGTTGATGGCGGTGTTGCACGGGCTGGAATATCAGCGACCGTTACTGTTCATCGATCACATGAGCGTGCGTCGCGCGAGCAATGCGCCGGGCAAAGGCGGGGCAGGGCGACTGACTGTGCAACTGCTGATTCGCGGCTATCTGCAGCCGGTTGCTTCAAAGGCAACGGCCGATCAAACCGACCCAGCGCAGGCCACCCCGTGACGCGCTTCCCGCTCACACTCGAGCGCGTGCTGATGGCCGTCGCCCTCGTACTGCTGGCGCTGATCGCCCTGGTACTCACTGGCACCTGGCAGTCGGCGGACTGGCTGCCTGCCGAACCGAGTCATCGCCCGGCCGTCGCGGCAAAAGCGCCGACATTACCGCGCGAGGAATTGCCCAGCCTGGCCAACAGCTGGCAGACCCCGCTGTTCAGCGTCGATCGCCGGCCGGACCTGCAACAGTCTGGCACTCAGGCAGCGGCCAGCCTGGCCGGGCTGACCCTGACCGGCGTTCTGCTCGACGGCACGGTGCAGCTGGCGTTCATCAAACCGGCCAACGGCCCGGCGCTGAAAGTCCGCCTCAACGGGCCGCTGCCCACCGGCTGGACCCTGCGCGCGATCAGCCCGACGAGTGCCACGTTTGGCCTCGGCGAGCGCAACGAAACCCTCACTGTCCGGCGCCTGCGATTGCCAGCGCCGTCGACCTCACCACCGCTTTCCCTTTCCCGTGAAGACCTCCATGAACCTGCCCCGTAATCCTTCCCTGCGCCGTGCCTCTAGCACGAAACCCGTCGCGACGCTGGGTTCGCCCTTGTTGTGCCTGGCAGCGGCCGTCGCCTTGAGCGGCTGCACCACTGCGCCGACGACCCTTGAGCCGGACAACGGCATGCTGCGCGAGGCGCTGGACGGAACCGGCACCCAGCGGCGGCCGGTCGACCCGCGCAGCGAGCAAATGCCGGTTCAGGCGCAAGCCAGCCCCGCGGACAGCTCGGCGGCGACTACCGGCACCCGGCAGATCATCCGGGGCACCCAGCGCTTCGTGAAAACACCGGCGCCGGCAACCGCAACGCCCCGGGCAGCGGAAGGCGACATCGTCTTCAACTTCGCCAACCAGCCCATCGAAGCGGTGGTCAACAGCATCCTCGGCGACATGCTTCACGAGAGCTACACCATTGCCCAAGGGGTGAAGGGCGAGGTGAGTTTCTCCACGTCCCGGCCGGTCAACCCGCAGCAGGCATTGTCGATTCTGGAGACCCTGCTGTCATGGACCGACAACGCGATGATTCGTCAGGGCAATCGCTACGTCATCCTCCCGGCGAGCCAGGCGATTGCCGGCAAGCTGGTGCCGGAAATGGCCGTGGCCCAGCCATCTGCCGGGTTGTCGGCGCGGCTGTTCCCGCTGCGCTACATCTCCGCCACGGAAATGCAGAAACTGCTCAAGCCATTTGCCCGGGAGAACGCGTTCCTGCTGGTGGACCCCGCCCGCAATGTGCTGAGCCTGGCGGGCACCACCGAGGAGCTGGCGAACTATCAGCAGACCATCGACACCTTCGACGTCGACTGGCTCAAGGGCATGTCGGTGGGCGTGTTCGGTCTGCAACGGGCCTCGGTCAGCGAGCTGATGCCCGAGCTGCAGAAGCTGTTCGGACCGGACAGCGGGATGCCGCTGGCAGGGATGGTGCGCTTCCTGCCCATTGAGCGAACCAACTCGGTGGTGGCGTTTTCTTCCCAACCCGAATACCTGAACGAGGTGGGCACGTGGATTCGCACCATTGACGAAGGCGGCGGCAACGAGCCGCAGTTGTACGTGTACGACGTGCGCAACATGAAGGCCACCGACCTGGCGAAATACCTCAAGCAGATCTACGGCACGGGCGCAGTAAAGGAGGAGAGCGCCGCCAAGGTGGCGCCGGGATTGCGCACGCGCTCGATGTCGTCGCTGACAGGCGGCACGTCAGGCGGTACCTCTGGAGGGCTGGGTTCGAGCAGCGGATTGAGCGGCAGCGCCGGTTTGAACAGCAGCGGCCAGGGCGGCATGTCCCAAAGCGGGCTTCAAAGCACGGCAGCTTCGGACGACGAGCCGGAACAAGACGCGGACGCCAGCAGTGACAGCGGTGCCGACGACAGCAGCTCATCGGCCACTGCTGCCTCGGGTAATGGGCAGAAAGGCCTCGACTCAACCACCCGCATTTCGGCGCAGAAAAGCAGCAACCAATTGCTGGTGCGTACGCGCCCGGCGCAGTGGAAGGAGATCGAAGCAGCGATCAAGCGCCTGGACAATGCGCCGCTGCAAGTGCAGATCGAGACGCGGATTCTCGAAGTCAAGCTGACGGGCGAGCTGGATCAGGGCGTTCAGTGGTACCTCGGCCGCCTGGCCGGCAATTCCACCAGCACCACCGTCGCCAACACCGCCGGCAGTCAAGGTGCGCTCGGTGGCGGCGGGGCCGGTCTCGGGGCCACTGATTCGCTGTTCTATTCCTTTGTCAGCACCAACCTGCAAGTGGCCATTCATGCCCTGGAAACCAACGGCCGCACCCAGGTGCTGTCGGCGCCGTCGCTGGTGGTGATGAACAACGAAAACGCGCAGATCCAGGTCGGCGACAACATCCCCATCAGTCAGACGACGGTCAACACCGGCGTCTCGAACACCACCCTGAGCAGCGTCGAGTACCTGCAGACCGGCGTGATCCTCAACGTCGTGCCGCGCATCAACCCGGGCGGTCTGGTGTACATGGACATTCAGCAGCAGGTCAGCGACGCCGACGGCACGGTGACGGTGAACGGCAACCCGCGCATTTCAACGCGCTCGGTGTCGACCCAGGTGGCGGCGCAAAGCGGGCAGACCGTGTTGCTCGGCGGGCTGATCAAGCAGGACAACAGCGACAGCGTCAGCGCCGTGCCCTATCTGGGCCGGGTGCCCGGGCTGGGCTGGCTGTTCGGTAATCGCAGCAGATCCAAAGACCGCACCGAGTTGCTGGTGCTGATCACCCCGCGGGTCATCAACAGCAGCAGCCAGGCGCGCCAGGTCACCGACGATTATCGTCAGCAGATGCAGCTGTTGAATGGCGCCGGTGCCCCACAAGCCTTGCGCTAGACGCTTGCGAGGGTGTAACAAAGTTTTCCGGGGCGCGGGGTGTGGGCGTTAATATGGGCGGGAACGCTTGCGAACGGGTGGCTCGGACCTCCCGCTTTCGCCCACTTCCCACCCGGGCGCCATCACCGGCCCCCACACGGAAAACCAACAATGATCTTGAGAGTGACTGGGGTGGTGATGGCGATTTTCGCCATTGCCCTGTTGTACATGGGTGCGCAACTGGTGGCCGCCGGCGGCTCGGCGGCATACTCGATTATCGCCCTGGCGGTATTGGCCTCGGCGGTGCTGCTGATGCTGAAAAAGAAGTCGGCGCTGACGGTGTATGCGCTGCTGATGTGGGCGATTCTGATCTGGATCCTCTACGAGGTCGGCTTCGACAAATGGCAGTGGATTCCGCGCGGCGACCTGTTCGCGCTGCTGGGTCTGTGGCTGGCGCTGCCGTGGGTGGTGCGTCCGCTGTACAAGGCACAGAACCCGGGCGACACGCGCCGCTTCCACCCGTTTCTGGGTGGCACCGTGGGCGTGATGATGCTGATCGTGCTGGCGGTGATGTTTTACGACCCGTACCCGGTGGCCGGCAAGATCGACGCCCCGCTGGCAGCGCGCAGCACGGGCGAAGCCGCTGACGACTGGGTCGCCTACGGCGGCACCAACAACGGCCAGCGTTTCTCCAGCCTCGACCAGATCAACGCCGGCAACGTGAAGAAGCTTTCCGTGGCGTGGGAATACCACACCGGCGACCTGCGTGATGCCGCCAAAGACGCCGGCGAGTACACCTTCGAAGCGACGCCGCTGAAGGTCAACAACCGGGTCTACGTCTGCACGGCGCACAACGAAGTGCACGCGCTGAACCCTGAAACCGGCGCGCTGGACTGGAAATGGGCGCCGGAGAAGAACCGCTCGTACCTGCAGCAGCACCAGACCTGCCGTGGCGTCAGCTACTACGCGCCGGCGGCAACGGCTGCGGCCGATTCCTCACCGAGCCAATGCACCAAGCGCATCATCACCGCCACCGCAGACGCAAAACTGGTGGCCCTGGACGCGGACACCGGCACGCTGTGCAGCGATTTCGGTACAAATGGCGTGGTCGATCTCAGCGCCAACATGGGCGAGATCCGTCCCCATGCGCTGATGCAGACCGCCGCGCCGCTGGTCGCCGGCGACTTGGTCATCGTCGGCGGTTCGGTGATGGACAACGGCTACAACGATGGCAACCCGTCGGGTGTGATCCGTGCCTACAACGCCGTGACCGGTAAGCTGGTGTGGAATTTCGACCCGGCCAATCCTGAGGTGACCCAGCCCATCGCCGCCGACCAGAACTACCCGCAGGACACGCCGGTGGCATGGGGCACGCTGAGCGCCGACATGAAAAACGGCCTGGTGTTTGTGCCGTTCGGCAACGCCTCGCCGGACGAACTCGGCATCAACCGTGATCCGAACAGCAACACGGAAAAATTCCGTGACACGCTGGTGGCGCTGGACCTGAACACCGGCGCGTTCAAGTGGAAATTCCAGTCCTCGAACAACGACCTCTGGGACCGCGATAATCCGTCGCAGCCGACCTTGATGGACGTGGGCAAGGAGGGCAGCAAGCAGCCGGCGCTGCTGTTGCCGACCAAAGTGGGCAACATTTTCGTGCTGAACCGACTGACCGGCGAGCCGATTGTCCCGGTCGATCAGGTCAAGGTGTCGACCCAGGGCGGCGTGCCGGGCGAGCATTTCGCGCCGACTCAACCGGTGTCGAAGATCAACTTCATTCCGGAAGCGCTGAGCGAAAAATCCATGTGGGGCCTGACGCCGTTTGATCAGATGTCCTGCCGCACGACCTACAACAGGCTGCGCTACGACGGCAATCCATGGACGCCGAGTACCGAGCAGGACTCGCTCATCTTCCCGGGCAACATCGGGGCGTTCAACTGGGGCTCGGTGGCGGTTGATCCGGATCGGCAAATCCTCATCGCTGCGCCGGTGCGTCTGGCCTACACCTACAACCTGATCAAGCGCACCCCGGAAACCGCCGAGAAGCGGCTGTTCACCCAGGACGGCACGCCGTACTGGAACGAGAACTTCAAGGGCGATTACGCGATTCGCATCAAGCAATTCGCATCGGAGCTGGGCGTGCCGTGCATTGCGCCACCGTGGGGCCGCATGGTCGGGGTTGACCTGACCACCGGCAAAACAGAGTGGATGCGTCGCACCGGCACCACTAAAAACCTCAAGACCGCCTTCCTGCCTGGCCGCTTCCCGATTGGCTTCCCGATGGGCATGGTCGCCCACGGCGGTCCGCTGGTGACGGCGGGCGGCGTGGTGTTCCATGGCGCCACGGCGGACAATTTCATCCGCGCGTACGACATCAACACCGGTGACGTGCTCTGGGAGAAGGAGCTACCGGCGGGCGGTCAGGCGACGCCTTCGACCTACCTGGGCAGCGACGGCAAGCAGTACGTCGTCATCTCGGCCGGCGGGCACGGCTCGCTCGGCACCACGTTGGGCGACAGCGTGATCGCGTTTCGTCTGGATTGATGGGCTGATCGTGTGACCAAGGCCGTGACGCAGTGGTGCGTCACGGCTTTTTTTGTTATGGCATCCCGCACATTCGAGGGTGCTCACACCGGCGTCTTCCCGGCTGAAGCCGGTCCCACTAGGGATATGCGTTCGCCCTGTAGGACTGGCTTTAGCCGGGAAGGCGCCGGATGTCACACCGCTGAATATGTGTCGCTCACACTGGCCTGTTCCCGGCTGAAGCCGGTCCTACTATGGGTATGCGGTCCTACCCTGCTGCATATGTCGCATCACGGAGCAGCGGCGCTCCCGCAATGCAGCCGCATTCAGCCCTAAAAAACGATGTTCCGGTAGAACGCCTTGAGCGTATCAACGAATTCTTCGGACAATTTCGTCCGCGTCTGGGCGGGTGCCCACATGACGTAGGTGGGGAAGAGGATCTGTGGCACGAACGGGCGGATGACGATGTCGCGGTGGCGAAAATCCCGGGCCACCAGCGGGTGGGCGAGGGTGATGCCCATGCCCAGTGCCACCATCTCGCAATTGATCGCGCTGTACTGCGCCTCCACGGTCATGACCCGCTCCACGCCCGCCTGCTCGAACAGGCCGTCCACCAGCGCCCGGGTGCCGTCGCCATGGCACAGCGACACAAAGGTTTCGCCTTCCAGGTCGGTGAAGGTGATTTCTTTTTGGCTCGCCAATGGATGAGCCGCCGGCAGCACGCAGACCGCCGCCACTTCGCTGAGCAGCTCGATCTGCTGACTATCGACATCGCCGGGGTGCACCACAATCCCCACGTCGCAGAACTGCGACTTCACCCACTGCTCAACAGTGGGCGAGGAGTTCACGTGGAGGGACACGGTCAGCTCCGGTCGCGTCTCGGTGAACGCCTTCAGCACTCGGGGAATCATGCTCAGCCCGGTCGACGGCACCGCCGCCACCCGCAAGCGCCCCGTCCCCAGATTGCGGATGTTCTTCGCCGACAGCTTGAGGCTGTCCAGCCCGACATAGGCGCGCTCGACCTCCTGAAAAAACGCCTGACCTTCCTGGGTCGGAATCAACCTGACGCCGGCGCGCTTGAACAGGGTCAGCCCGGTGCTGAGTTCCAGTTGTGCGATCAGCCGGCTGATGTTGGGCTGCGAGGTAAACAACACCTCGGCGGCGGCGGTCATGGAGCCCAGGCGCATGACGCTGCGGAAGGCTTCGATCTGTCTCAGGTTCATGTCGCGCTCCATATCAAATATGAATAACTAAGCCGTATATCCGTATTTGACCATATGGACGCCCCGTCGCAATACTCGAACCCGCCACCCATAGCGCACATGAAGATGCGCCACCCCGCGATGGACTCGCCGGGAGCATGCACGCTGCATGCAAGGCTTCGGTTCATGCCGAAGCGACTGACGCATTGTTCGATCTGCCCCCATGCACTTCGGAGATAGTCTGTGAATAGCCTTGACCTTCCCTCAGCAGCACGACCGTTTCGTCCCTTCCATCGCAGTGCCGTGGCCATTGCCCTGACGCTCGCCGCCATGGGAAGTGCGCCGGCCTTCGCCGAGACCACGCTGTACGTGGCCGGCGTCGGCGGCTCCACCGAGCAGATGTACAAGAACCGCGTCATCCCGGCCTTCGAAAAGCAACACAACGTCAAAGTCGTCTACGTCGCCGGTAACTCCACGGAAACGCTGGCCAAGCTGCAGGCGCAGAAAGGCCGTCAGCAGATCAACGTCGCGATGATGGACGACGGACCGATGTATCAGGCGTTGCAGATGGGCTTGTGCGAGAAGCTCACTGACGCGCCGATCTACAAGGACCTTTATCCGCTGGCGCGGCTGAGCCCGGAGGCCACGGGGATTGGCGTGGTGGCCACCGGCATCGGCTACAACGAAGAGGCCTTCAAGAAGCGCGGCTGGGCGGCACCGGATTCCTGGGAAAACCTCACCGACCCACGCTTCAAGCAGCTGCTCGGCATGCCGCCGGTGACCAATACCTATGGCCTGCACACACTGGTGGAAATGGCCCGGCTGAGGGGCGGCGGCGAGAAAAACATCGACCCCGGCTTCAAGGCGCTGAAGGATGAAATCGGCCCCAACGTGCTGGCGTGGGTCTCGGCCCCGGGCGAGATGGACGGCATGATGCAGAACGGCGACATCGTCATGGCGGTGTACGGCAGCGGTCGGGCCGTGGCGTTGCAGGGCACCGGCTTTCCGCTCAAATTCATCTACCCGAAGGAAGGCGGCATCGCACTGCAGGTCGCCGCGTGCAGCGTGACCCCCAACGCGCAATCCGAGCTGGCCCAGGCGTTCATTCAGTACGTGCTGTCACCAGAAGTGCAGGAAATCCAGGCGCGGGAGAATGGTTTTGCGCCGGTCAACCAGACCGTCAAGCTGCCGGATGATGTCGCCGCGCGCATGCCGTACGGGCCGGAGAAGGTCAACGCGCTGATCAAGGTCGATTGGGAATCCATCAACCCGCAGCGCAGCGAGTGGACCACGCGCTGGAACCGCACCGTCGAGCGCTAGGGTCACCGATCGCTTGCGCTGACTGACAGTCGCTGATCGACCTACCAGCCGATCTCCCCGAGCATCCTTCTGGAGACGCAGGTCCGCCTGCGTGGCACGCCCATGGCATTTCTCACCCTCGAAGGCATCGTCAAGACCTACGGCACATTCAGGGCCATTGACGGTTTGAACCTGGAAGTCCGGCACGGCGAGTTCATCGCCTTGCTCGGCCCGTCCGGGTGCGGCAAGACCACCACCCTGCAGTCCATCGCAGGCTTCGTGCAGCCCACCGAAGGCCGCATCGTCCTCGACGGCCGCGACATCACCCACGTGCGCCCCGAACAGCGCGGGCTGGGCATCGTCTTCCAGAGCTATGCGTTGTTTCCGCACATGACCGTGGCGCAGAACATCAGCTTCGGCCTGGAAATGCGCGGCGTGCCCAAGGCCGAGCGCGGCAAGCGGGTCGACGAGGCACTGGACCTGGTGCGGCTGGCCGGCCTCGGTGAGCGCTACCCGAAAGCGCTTTCGGGCGGCCAGCGCCAGCGTGTGGCGATTGCCCGCGCCCTGGCGATCCGGCCGAACCTCCTGCTGCTCGACGAGCCGATGTCCAACCTCGACGCCAAGCTGCGCGAAGAGATGCACATCGAGCTGCGGGCGATTCAGCGCGAGTTGGGCATCACCACCATTCTGGTGACCCACGATCAGGTCGAAGCGATGACCATGAGCGATCGCATTGCGGTGATGCAGAAGGGCCGCATCGTGCAGATCGACACGCCGTTCGAAGCCTACGAGCGGCCCCATTCGCCCTTCGCGTCGGCGTTCCTCGGCAAGACCAACGCCTTTGCCGGCGCGGTGCAATTGCGCAACGACCGATGCTGCCATGTGCAGGTCCACGACACACTGATGCACGTGCCCCACGAAGACCGCGCGCTGGGCAATGACGTCAACGTCTACATTCGCCCGGAAAAAATCCGCTTGGTCGCGGTGGGCAGCGGGCGGTTTTCCGGGCGCGTCCGGCTGCGGGTGTTCCTCGGCAACCTATGGTTGATGGCGGTGGAAAGTCGCCTGGGGCTGGTGCACATGACCCTGCCGAATCTCGGCACGCCGCCGCCGGAGGAGGGCAGTGAGGTCGGGCTGGACTGGTCCGACGACGACCTGCGTCTGCTCGACCGGGAGGTCGCCCATGGCCAGGTATGACGCCGAACGGGTGGGCGTGGCGCCCTGGTTACTCAGCGGGCCGGCGTTACTGGTGTTCATCGCGCTGTTGCTGGCGCCCTTGCTGCTGACCGCCGTGCTGTCGTTGAACCTGTTCAGCGACACCGAGGGCGTGGTGCAGAGCTACAGCCTTGGCAATTACCTGGAGGTGTTCAAGGACGATTACTTTCACGAGATTTTCCTGCGCACCGGCGGCATGGCGCTGGCCGTCACGGTTTTGTGCGTGCTGTTGGGCATCCCGGAAACCATCATCATTGCGCGCATGGCACCGCGCTGGCGGTCGCTGTTCCTGCTGGTGGTGCTGGGGCCGCTGCTGATTTCCGTGGTGGTGCGGACCCTGGGCTGGGCGATTCTGCTGGGCAACAACGGCCTGATCAACGATGCGCTGCAAGCCCTGGGCATCACCGATCAACCGGTGAAAATGCTGTTCACCCAGGTCGGTGTGATCATTGCGCTGACCCATGTGCTGGTGCCGTTCATGGTCATTGCGCTCTGGGCAACCCTGCAACGGCTGGACCTTCAGGTCGAGTGGGCGGGCCTGTCCCTCGGCGCGTCGCGGCTGACGGTGTTCCGCCGGATCATCCTGCCGCAGATCATGCCCGGCGTTTTGTCCGGCTCGATCATCGTTTTTGCCCTGGCCGCCTCGGCCTTCGCCACCCCGGCGATCATCGGCGGTCGGCGCCTGAAAGTGGTGGCCACGGCCGCTTACGACGAGTTCCTCGGCACCCTCAACTGGCCCCTCGGCGCGGCCATCGCGATGCTCCTGCTGCTGGCGAATCTGATCATCATTCTGGGTTGCAGCAAACTGGCCGAGCGCCGGTTCAAGCAAGTCTTCGAGTAGCCGACCATGCACAAGAACGGATTTTTCTCGCTGCTGTTCCATGCCCTGTTCGTCACCTTCATCGTCGCGCCGCTGGTGGTGGTGATGGCCATGGCGTTCACCAGCAAGGGCTACCTGTCGCTGCCCACCGAGGGCCTGTCACTACGGTGGTTCCGCGCGCTGGCGGACAACCAGGAAATGCTCGACGCCTTCGCCTTGTCGATCAAACTCGGCCTGGCCTCGGCGACCATCGCTGCACTGCTGGCGATTCCGGCGGCGCTGGCCATCAGCCGTTATGACTTTCCCGGTCGTGGCGCGGTGACCGGGTTTCTACTGTCGCCGCTGATGATTCCATCGGTGGTGCTGGGCATCGCGTTCCTGCGCTTCTTTTCCCTGGCACAGATCGGCGGCTCGTTCTGGGCACTGACCCTGACCCATGTGATTGTCGTGCTGCCCTATGCGCTGCGCCTCACGCTGGCCTCCACCATCGGTCTTGAGCGCGACATCGAGCAAGCGGCGCTGTCCCTGGGCGCCAGTCGCTGGACGGCGTTTTACCGGGTGGTGCTGCCGCGGATTCGCACCGGCGTGGTCGGTGGCTGGATGCTCGCGTTCATCCAGAGCTTCGACGAACTGACCATGACCGTGTTCGTCGCCACCCCCGGCACCACCACGCTGCCGGTGGCGATGTACAACCAGATTTCCCAGACCATCGACCCGCTGATCACGGCGGTTTCAACGGTGCTGATCGTCGGCACGTTGCTGCTGATGCTGATATTGGACCGAATGGTCGGATTGGACCGGGTGTTGATCGGAGAAGGCAAATGAGCCAGGGCACACAAAGGGACATTCAGTCGGACGTGATCGTCATCGGCGGAGGGCTGGTGGGCACGGCAGTCGCTTACGGCCTGGCCCGCAGCGGCGCCGACACCGTGGTGCTTGACCAGGGCGACGATGCGTTTCGCGCCTCGCGGGGCAATTTCGGGCTGGTCTGGGTCCAGGGCAAGGGCCACGACCTGCCGGACTATTCGCGCTGGACGCAGTCGTCGGCGACCCGCTGGCCTGACTTCGCTCGGGCGCTGATGGCCGACAGCGGCGTGGACGTGCAGCTCCACCAGCCCGGTGGCTTCCATATGTGCTTCAACGACGAGGAGTTGATCGAGCGGCAATCGCGCCTACAAACCCTGCAGGACGCCCTCGGCGAATACCCGTTCCAGATGCTCGACGCCGCTGAGCTCAAAGCGCGACTGCCGTTGATCGGCCCGTCTGTGGTGGGCGCCAGCTACACCCCCCTGGACGGCCACGTCAATCCATTGAAGCTGTTGCGCGCGCTGCACACCTCGGCCCAGGCCAAAGGCGCGCGGTTTTACGGCGGCATTCAGGTGGATCGCATCGACGGCGCCACCGGCGAGTTCTGCGTCACCGCCGGCCATCAACGCTTCATCGCGCCAAGAGTGGTGCTCGCTGCCGGACTGGGCAATCCAGGGCTGGCCCGGCAAGTGGGCCTGCATGCGCCGGTGGCACCCAATCGTGGCCAAGTCCTGGTGAGCGAGCGGGTCCGGCCGTTTCTCGACCACCCGACGGTCCATGTCCGGCAAACCGACGAAGGCACCGTTCAGCTGGGCGACTCCATGGAGGAGGTGGGTTACGACGACAGCACCTCCACCCAGGTGCTCGAAGCCATCGCCCGGCGTGGGGTCGCGACGTTTCCGCTGTTGCGGGAGGTGCGGCTCATCCGGGCCTGGGCGGCGCTGCGCGTCCTGAGCCCCGACGGCTTCCCCATTTATCAGCAATCGGCCAGCCACCCGGGCGCCTTTGTGGTGACCTGCCACAGTGGCGTGACCCTGGCCGCTGCCCACGCCCTGCGCATCGCGCCGTGGGTGATGGGTGGCGCCATGCCTGACGAGCTCGGCGCGTTCGCCGGCGAGCGTTTCCTGACTGACAAGGTGTTTTCCCATGTGCACTGATCCGCTGTTTCAACCGGTCACGAGTGAAGTCAGGTCGACGCGAACTGTCAGCCTCAGCTTCAACGATCAAGCCTTTGAGGTGCCGGCGGGCATCAGCGTGGCAGCGGCACTGCTCATGTCGGGCGTCAACCGTTTCCGCGCGACGCCGGTGAGCGAATCGCCCCGGGCGCCGTATTGCATGATGGGCGTGTGCTTCGAGTGCCTGGTGGACATCGACGGCGTGCCCAATCGCCAGAGCTGCCTGATCGAAGTGGCGCAGGGCATGCGCATCCGCTCCCAGGAAGGCGCACGGGACCTGATTTTTCAGGCCGGCAACGTGCAAACCGGCAATGAGCAAACCGCCAGTGTGCAGACCGTCGAGGTGCAGTCATGAGTGATCATTTTGGCGGTGGCGTGGAGGCTGTGGACGTGGTGGTCGTGGGCGCAGGTGCCGCCGGCATGGCAGGCGCCGTGGCCCTGGCCGGGCTTGGCTTGCAGGTGGTGTTGCTCGACGAGCAGGGCAGCCCGGGCGGACAGATTTATCGCGGGATCACCCTTGCGCCGCTGTCCAGACGAGACCTGCTCGGCGCGGATTACGCCCACGGCAACGTGCTGGCTCAGGCCCTGGCGTCGTCATCGGTGCGCTATGAAAAAGGCGCGGCGGTCTGGCAAGTGACCCGGGATCACCAGGTCAGCTACCTGCGTGACGGGCGTCTGCGCACGCTGCAGGCCAAGGCGGTGTTGCTTGCGACCGGGGCGATGGAACGACCGTTTCCGATTCCGGGCTGGACCTTGCCCGGCGTGATGAGCGCAGGCGCCGCGCAGATTCTGCTGAAAAGCGCAGGTCTCGCGCCGACCGAGCCGGTGGTACTGGCCGGCTGCGGCCCGCTGTTGTACCTGCTGGGCTGGCAATACCTGCGCGCGGGCGTACCGATCAAGGCCTTGGTCGACACCACGCGCCCTGAAGATTACTGGCGCGCACGGCGGCATCTGTTCGCAGCGTTGCGTGCCTGGCCGTATTTGCGCAAGGGGCTGGAGCTGATGCGCAGTCTGCGCAGCGCGCGCATCCCGCACCACACCGGCGCCGAGCAACTGGCGATCGAGGGTGACGAAGCCGCCACTGCGTTGACCTTCACCGTCGGCGGCCAGGCTCAGCGTATCGCCGCGCGCTGCATACTGCTGCATCAAGGCGTGGTGCCGAACATTCAATTCAGCCAGTCGTTGCGCGCACGCCATCACTGGGATGTGGACCAACTGTGCTTCAGCCCGGTGATCGATCCCTGGGGTGAGCTGGACGTGCCGGGGATGTTCGTCGCCGGTGACGGCGCCGGCATCGGCGGGGCTCAGGCCGCGGCCGTGCAGGGCGAGTTGGCGGCGCTGGGCATTGCCCGACGGCTGGGCACGCTGGATGCGGGTCAGCGTGATCAGCGAGCCGATGGATTGCGCGAGAAGCTGGCGTTGAACCTGCGTATTCGGCCGTTTCTCGATGCTCTGTATCAGCCGAAGGAAGCGAACCGCATTCCCGCCGATGAGGTCATCGTCTGCCGCTGCGAGGAAGTCACGGCGGGGGACCTGCGTAAGTTCATCGCCCTGGGCTGCGCCGGACCCAACCAGGCCAAATCGTTTGGTCGCTGCGGCATGGGTCCCTGTCAGGGGAGGATGTGCGGGCTGACGGTGACGGAAGTGATCGCCGAGGCTCGCGGCGTGTCGGCGGCGGAAGTGGGTTACTACCGCATTCGTCCGCCGATCAAGCCCATCACCCTGGGGGAACTGGCCGGTGAGTGAGGCGCGGGCAAGACACAGCGACGTGCTGGTGATAGGCGGCGGCATCCATGGCTTGAGCACTGCACTGCATCTGGCCCAGCGCGGCGTTGAGGTGACGGTGCTGGAAGCTGATTACTGCGGCCGTCATGCCTCCGGGGTCAACGCGGGCGGGGTTCGAACCCTGGGCCGTCACGAGGCGGAAATCCCGCTGGCGCTGTCGTCCCGCGATCTCTGGCATGACCTTGTCCAGACGCTGGGCGACGACGGCGGTTTCGTGCCCAGCGGCCAGCTCAAGCTCGCGGAAACCGCTGCAGAACTCGACGAGTGCCGCCAGCGCGTCGAGCACTTGCAGCGACGGGGTTTCACCCATGAAGTGCTGATCGACGCCCAACAGGTATTTGAAATCATTCCCACCGTCGCCCGGCATGTGGTGGGCGGCATCTGGGTCAAGGATGACGGCTACGCCATTCCCTACAAAACCGTGACGAGTTTTCGGCTGGCCGCAGAGAAGCTCGGCGTGAAGGTGCTTGAAACGACGCCGGCGCAGCGCATCGAGCAACGCGGCAGCGGGTGGCAGGTCACCACGCCCGCCGGAGTATTCAGCGCCGGGCATCTGGTGATCACCGCCGGTGCCTGGGCGAGGGAGCTGGCAGAACAAGTCGGCGAATCGGTGCCGGCTCATCCCGAGGGCCTGATGCTGATGGTCACTCACCGCGTCGCGCCGTTTTGCGCGCCGGTGCTGGGGGCGACCGGTCGCTCGCTGTCGTTCAAGCAATTCGCCAACGGCACGGTGGTGATTGGCGGCAAGCTGATTGGCAGTGTGGATTTCCCGGCGCGCCATGGTGAGGTCGATCTGGCGCGCCTGGGCATCAGCGCGAGGACCGTCACCGACCTGTTTCCCCACCTCAAGCACCTGGGCGTCAACCGGGTCTGGGCCGGCGTCGAAGCGTTTACCGCTGACGACTTGCCGGTGATTGGCGCCAGCCGCAGAGCCAGCCATCTCAGTTATTCGTTCGGCTTCTGCGGCAGCGGTTTCCAGATGGGCCCCGGCACCGGCAAGCGTCTGGCGCAGCAGATCCTTGGCGAGCACTCGGACATTTCGCTGGAGGCGTTCGACATAGGACGTTTTGATACCGCAAGGCTCGATGAGACGCGTTCAAGCGGCTCCCACATCCCGACACACTTACCTTTAGTTGCCCGTTAATTCCTCACACCCTCCCACCACATCAGGAGTTCACATGCTGGAAATCAACCGTATCGAAACCAACCAACGCATGAGCCGTGTCGTGCAGTGCAATGGCTTTACCTTCCTCGGCGGCCAGACCGCAACGGACCGCTCCCTCGACATCAAAGGTCAGACCGCGCAAGTGCTGGAGAAAATCGACAACTACCTGGCCAAAGCCGGCCTGGACAAGACGCGGATTCTCACCGCCCAGGTCTGGCTCTCGGACATCGCGGCGAATTTCGCCGGCATGAATGAAGTCTGGGACGCTTGGGCACCGGAAGGGCAAGCACCCGCGCGGGCCACCGTGGAATCACGTCTGGCAGCGCCGGATTTGCTGGTGGAAATCACAGTGGTTGCGGCGGGCTGAATCATCTGCTGCAGGAATGAACTGCGCCGGGCCGGGTTATCCCCGGCCCGGCGCTGTCGCTCAAGGGCGGACAGACGCTTCGGCGGAGTTGGTCACCAGGTGGTTCTGGGTGGCGCGGCGCTGCTGGGTGATCAACACCTGTGGCACCGACGAACAGCGGTATTTGATGCCCTTTCGGGTCGGCATCACGGCAACACTCTCCATGCACTCCGCCCGGCTCGAATACGCGGTCGGCTGGCTCTCGTCCAGACATCCTTCCGCACCGGAACACATCGTCATTACAACCACAAAAATGCTCTTCATTGCTCACATTCCTTTCAGGCAAATCACGGCGCGGGACAGCGGGTGTGTGGCGATTTTGAGGGGTGGTGATGGCAGAAGGCAATGGCGGTTCAGTGCATTTCGTCGGGAATATGACGCTTTTGGATTTTTTGTGAATTAGCACGTCGGTTGGTAGTCGGTAAATTGACGTCATGTTTTTCAAAAGGATCGTCTTTGTTTAAATCTGCAGCCAGTTCTTCGGCGGTTCCAGAGCATTAAGCAGGTCAGATCCCCTCAAACATCTTTAAACTTCAGCCAGTTTTTTCGCCGAGGAGGGGGCTCACATGCAGCGGGTGATGATCGTCGGGCAGCCGGGGTCTGGCAAAAGCACGTTGGCTCGGAGATTGGGCCAGCTGACCGGGATTCCCGTCGTTCACATCGACACGATTCATTGGCAACCTGGATGGGTCGAGCGAAGCGCGGCGGAGAAGACTCGCCTGTGTCTTGAGGTTGAAGCCCGCGATCAGTGGATTTTTGAAGGGGGACACTCGACCACGTGGGCCCACCGCATTGGCCGGGCGGATCTACTGGTATGGATTGATCGTTCAACGGCGCTGCGATTCTGGCGCGTGCTGGTCCGCGCTGTGAGGCACCGGGGACGGACTCGGCCAGACCTTCCCGAGGATTGCCCGGAGCAGCTTGGCAAACTTGGGGAGTTATTCCGGTTCATGTGGACGACCCGCAAGGTGTCGCGGAAAAAGATGCAGCAACTTGCCGCAACGGCGCCACCGGGATGCCGGGTAGTCCGACTGCGCTCAAACCGACAGACCCGCAGGTTTCTCGCGACGATAGAGGCAGGGGCTGCTTACTCTCTCAATCGGTTCTGATTCATGCGCATTCAGCAGCTAAATACATCAGACCCTTTTAGGAACAAAGGCCGGTCTAAACAATACGCAACCAGTCCCAGCGTGCCTGATAGCTCTGCGCCTTTTTGCGGAACTGCTCCGGTTGCGGGAAGTTCGGGTTCATACGCAGAAGCCCATGTTCGAGCTCATTCAGCCCATGGGGCGCGTAGAGCTTGGCAGTGTCGAGGCACAACCCAACGCAGGTCGAGCTAATGAGGAAACGGTCGATGCCATCCTTGGAGCATTCTAGCGGCGGGTATTCAGTGCCGAACCGCGCTGCGAACCACAGGTGCACACGCGCCTGGTTGCGCAATTCCACCTTGACGTCCAGATCCTGGAAGAGCGCCTGCGCAGCAAGGATGACGCGGTTTTCCGCTTCCCATGAAAGGTCGTCGTCGAAATAGAATACATCGTAGTCATTCACTCCCCAGCCCGGCGGACGACCGGATATCCGATTCCAGACCGCCTGAAACAGGCAGCCTGCTGTTAGCAGGGTCTGGTCGAGCCCGAGCAATGGCAGTCGCTCGACCAGTTGAGCGTTGACCGGGTTGGATAAGGCCAGATCGATGAGGGCGGAGGCGGTCAGTGTCATTCCTGGTTCCTGGGTGGCGCAGCTTTGGCAGCGAGCTCAACTCAGCATGTTGTATTCAAAGGGGCTGATTTATTTGATCTTGAACACCACCAGCGGCGTTGGCATCCCTCATATGAGTAAATTAGCCTGCTTTAACAGCACATCCTATGGGGAGTCTCAAATGCTCATTGTCTTCAGTGGTCTCCCCGGTACCGGTAAGACGACCATTGCCAAGGGCCTGACCGCAACGCTGGGTGCCGTATATGTGCGCGTCGATACGATTGAACAAGCCCTTCGTGATTCGGCGGATTTTGCGGGGGATGTGGGTCGCACGGGTTATCTGATCGCCTACGAGTTGGCGGCCAGCAACCTTGGTTTGGGCGGCTCGGTGGTTGTCGACTGTGTGAATCCCGTGATGGAAAGCCGCAGAGCGTGGAGCGCCATATCCTCTCGCTCTGGCGCGCCATTGGTGAATCTTCAGGTCATCTGTTCCGACAGGACGGAGCATCGACGCAGGGTGGAAACCAGGCAGGTCGATATCCCGGGGCTGGCGCCTCCCACCTGGCAATCCGTCATGAGCCATGACTATGAGCCTTGGGATAGAGAACCCTTCACGGTCGATACCGCGCTCATCTCCCCGGCACAGGCATTAGCGGCGATTGCCGATTACTTGAAACGGTCTGATTTATCCACCCCTGACCAGGGCTAACATCGCTCGTAGTTATGAGCACCTGCACAGCAGCCAGCATTTCCGAACAGGGATTCATGAGCATCGCTCACTGCTGTTTGTCACAGGGCCCTGTAGTACATCGGTAACGCGTGAATTAGGTTGAAGGCCAAACCTCTTTCACCCAGGAGCTCGCTCATGAACGCAGTTGCAGCACTCTCGACACTGGCGATGACGCTGATGGTCGCCAACGCTGTGGCGGACGACAGCACACCCGCCATGACGCTGGTCCCGAACGGCTCGCAAGCCTCGATTCTCGGGAGCCCGGCGATGTTTGTCGGCACGGTGCGCATCGATCCATTGGTCTCCGCGAATGAGCCGTCCCGGGTCTCGGCGGCCTATGTCACGTTCGGGCCCGGCGCGCGTTCCGCCTGGCACACGCACCCGTTGGGGCAAACGCTGGTGGTGACCGCAGGCACGGGCTGGGTTCAGCAGCAAGGCGGGGAGAAACAGGTGATTCGTCCGGGGGACGTCATCTGGACGCCGCCGGGCGTCAAGCATTGGCACGGCGCCACGGCACAGACAGGCATGACCCACATGGCGATCCAGGAATTTCTCGATGGCAAGAATGTGGAATGGATGGAGCCCGTTTCCGATGCCCAGTACGAGGCCTCCCGATGATCCTTACCCGACACGCGTTGACTGCTGAGTGATGCTCAGCTCACTTATGAGCTGCGCTCATCCAAAGAGCGCGGCGAACCCGGATATACTCGCCCAATCCGCGTGTTCGGGATCAACCCGTCCCATGCCGTTCGAGACGCCCTTGCGTAGGTAGATGATGCAGCTCACCCGTGCCAACCTCGCCGATTTCATGTACTTCCTGGCCGTTGCCCGGCATTTGAGTTTCAGCCGTGCGGGATTGGAAGTCGGCATCAGCCCGTCGGCCCTCAGTCATGCGATCAAGGCGCTGGAAGCCAGGCTTGGCGTGCGCTTGCTGAACCGGACAACCCGCAATGTCACCTTGACCGCTGCCGGTCAGGAGCTGCTGGCGTCGATTCGTGAACCCATCGACCGCATCGACCAGGCGATGGACGTGCTCAACCGCTATCGGGACGAGCCGACGGGGAGGATCAGGCTGAATGTGTTCAGCGATGCCGCGCTGTTGCTGCTGGCGCCGGTATTACCGCTGTTCGGTGAGCGTTACCCGGACATCGAAGTGGATATTTCAATCTCCAACAGCATGGTCGATGTCGTGGAAGGCGGCTTCGACGCCGGCATGCGCTTTGGCGCAACGGTGCCTGAAGGGATGATCGCGCACCGCCTGTCCCCGGACGTGCGCTGGGTGGTCGCCGGCACGCCCGACTACCTGCGCAAATGGGGCACTCCCGTTCACCCTGAAGACCTGAAGCAACATCGCTGCCTCAAGTTCAAGGTCGGCACCGGCAAAATATACGACTGGGAGTTCGAAAAAGAGGGCCTGCAGCTCGCGGTCCCGGTGTTCGGTGGCGTGATTCTCGACGAGACGCGGATGGCGATTGCACTGGCCTGCGAGGGCAGTGGACTGATATACGCCGCTGAACCGATCCTCGCGCCTTACGTGAAAAGCGGTTCCCTTGAGTTGGTGCTTGAGGACTGGGCGTGCGTAAGTCCGGGGTTCCACATCTACTACTCCAGCTATCGCCAGCAACCGCTGGGGCTGCGCCTCCTGATCGACATGATCCGGGACATTGCCCCGCTGGGGTGATTTGCAACGGCTCAACCGGGACGCCTGACGCTCTCCCGGCTAAAGCCGGTCCCACAGGGTGCTCCCGCTTTCCTTCATTAATGAGCAATGCTCATCACCGCATCACACGCACCCCGATAGGCGAGGGCTGACGTCGTCTGTAGCGTGACGCCACTCAATCCATCAAAACCGGCGCTCGTCGCACATCACCCTGGCGTGAGGCGATTGCACGGGCCGGACACGTGTCGAGGGTATTAATGCGTACTGCTGAGTTACAAAGAACCGAACCTGAAATCGCCAGCCCCGATCGGGGTGTGTGGAGCGCCGTGGGCGCGATGGCCATGTGCGTGTCCATGCTGATCGCCTCCGAGTTCATGCCGGTCAGTCTGCTGACCCCGATTGCCTCGGACCTCGGCGCGACCCAGGGGATGGCCGGCCAGGCTATCTCGATTTCGGGACTGTTTGCCGTCTTCACCAGCCTGTTCATGTCGGTCATCGCCGGGCGCATTGATCGTCGGTACGTGTTGATCGGCTTGACCAGTCTGATGCTGGCCTCGCTGATCCTGATTGCCGAGGCGCCGAGCTTCCTGGTCCTGATGATTGCGCGCGCCGTGCTGGGGATCGCCATCGGCGGGTTCTGGGCACTGTCCACGGCGACCGTCATGCGGCT
The DNA here is from genome assembly GCF_013201545.1 of Pseudomonas graminis. Lineage (NCBI taxonomy): Bacteria > Pseudomonadati > Pseudomonadota > Gammaproteobacteria > Pseudomonadales > Pseudomonadaceae > Pseudomonas > Pseudomonas graminis. The sequence continues at coordinate 4,397,693 of NZ_CP053746.1, read as the reverse complement.
CGTTCCTTCCGATACCGTGCCCAAGGCCCTCGGCATCATTTTCACCGGCAACGCCATTGCCACGGCATTTGCGGCACCCATCGGCAGCTACCTGGGCGGCATCATCGGCTGGAGAGGCGTGTTCTGGGGGCTGGTTCCGCTGGTGCTGATCAACCTGCTGTGGCAGTGGATCAGCCTTCCGTCGATGCCGCCCAAGTCGGCGGGCTCGGTCCGTCAACTGTTCGCGCTGCTGCGTCGTCGCCACGTGGCGTTCGGCATGATGGCGGTGATGTTGACCTTCGCCGGTGCGTTCTCGGCGTTCACCTACTTTCGCCCGTTCCTTGAAACCTACACGCATGCGACCACCCCGCAGCTGTCGTTGTTCTTGCTGGGGCTCGGGGTCGCGGGTTTTGCCGGCACCTATGCGGGTACGGCGCTGGTGAATGAGCGGATGTATGCGCTGTTGCGCTGGCTGCCATTGCTGCTGGCAGCGGTGACGCTGTTGATGCTGCTGTTCGGCCACCTCAAGCCAGGCGTTGCCGTGGCGATGATTTGCTGGGGCGGGCTGAACGCCGCGATTCCGGTGGCCTGGTCGACCTGGCTCAGCAGAAGCGTCAGTGATGACCCGGAAAGTGGCGGCGGCTTGCTAGTCGCGGCGATTCAGCTGTCGATCATGGTCGGTGGCGCTTTGGGCGGCTTGCTGCTGGATCACGTTTGCATTGCCGCGACATTCATGGGCGCGGCCGCATTGCTGGTGCTGGGCGCCTTGATCGTCGGTAACGGCACTCGCTTGCGCGGCTGAATCCGGCTTCGAAGCCCAGCCCAGCCCCGACCGCAGCACTACAGACCATCACAGACAGGCACATCATGCGCATGGAAAACAGAACAGCCCGACTCTTCAGGCAGGGCGTTGGCGGGTTATTGGCTATTTTGGGTGTCGCCATGACGCTGGGCGGTGCGGTATTGCTCAGTGACGGCGGATCTGCCTGGTACGGGGTCGCAGGCATCGTCTGGGTCATCTGTGCCATCGGCGTGTTCCGGCGCGACCATCGCGTCATCCTGCTCTACGGCGTTTTATTGGCCGCAACGGTGGCATGGAGTGTCTGGGAAGCGGGGTTTGACGGTTGGCAGTTAATGCCACGGCTCGGACTGCCTGTGCTGCTGGCCGTTCTGCTGGTCGCCAGCACCGTGGGGTTTCGAGCTCCGCGCCGATCGGCATGGCTCGGCTCGCTGGCGGTGTTACTGGTGAGCGTGGCGGTGAGCGCTGTGCTGCATGGCCAGTCGGGCGAGGCATCTGACCCGCTGCTGCGCGCAGGTGTATCGAGCAGTTATCCCCCGGCGAACGGCATGACAGAGGCGGCCGCTCGCCAGGATTGGCCTGCATTCGGCAATGATCAGGGCGGCACACGGTTCAGCCCGTTGACGCAGATCACGCCCGACAACGTTCAGCAATTGCAAGTCGCCTGGGAAGCTGAGACAGGCCCTATGGGGCCGGGACCGGAAGGTGGTCTGGAAGTGGTGCCGATCATGGTCGGCGATACGCTTTATGCGTGTAACGATCAGAATCGCGTCACTGCGCTTGATGCGGAAACCGGCAAAGAGCGCTGGCATCAGGACATTTCAGGTGGCACGGCGGCATCCGGCAAACCCTGCCGAGGCGTCGCTTTTTACCAGCTGCCTAATGCCGAGGGACCCTGCGCTCAACGGATCATCGCACCCAATCAAATGCCCGGGCTGGTGGCCCTTGATGCGCGTACTGGCGAGTTCTGCGAGCACTTCGGCGACAAGGGTTTCGTCGACCTGCGAGAGGGCATCAAGGCCTACCCCCACGGCCTGTATTACGTCAGCTCGGCGCCGCAGATCATTCGCGGCAAGGTGGTCGTCGGGGGCGGAATTTCGGACGGTCAGTACTGGGGCGGGCCGTCCGGAGTCATCCGCGCTTTCGATGCAGAGACCGGCCAACTGGCATGGGCCTACGACTCCGAGCAGCCTGATCGTAAGGGTGCTCCGCCCAGTGGCGAGGTTTACTCACCGTCCTCACCGAACAGCTGGGCACCGATCAGCGCCGATGAAACCCTCGGCCTGGTCTATCTGCCCATGGGCAATGCAACCCCCGACAACTTTGGCGGTTTGCGTCGGCCGGGTGACGATCAGGTCTCCAGCTCGGTCATTGCGCTGGACGCTGAAACCGGCCGGTTGCGCTGGCATTTCCAGACCACCCATCACGACATCTGGGATTACGACGTGCCGGCTCAGCCGACGCTGGTGGATTTGCCCGTGGACGGCGTCATCCGCCATGCGCTGATTCAGGCGACCAAGCGAGGCGAGGTCTTCGTCCTCGATCGAGAGACGGGCACACCGATTGCGCCCGTTCAAGAGCAGGCAGTGCCTCAGGGCGGGCTAGCGAAGGGCGAGCGGTTGTCGGCGACTCAGCCTGCGTCGATCGGCCTGCCTGCGTTTCGCCAGCCGACGCTGCAGGAACGTGACATGTGGGGCATTACCCCGCTGGACCAGATGCTGTGCCGGATTCAGTTTCGCCATTCTCGCTACGAGGGGCACATGACGCCGATTACCCTGGGCCAGCCCGTGCTGATCGCGCCAGGTTCGGCTGGAGGGATCAATTGGGGCGGTGTGTCGGTGGACCTCGACCATGGCGTGATGGTCGTCAACTGGCTGCGAATGGTGGACCGCGTCGAACTGGTCAGCCGGGAGGAGGCGGTTGAACGCAAGTTCAGGCTGTCGGACGGTCAGAGCCCGGGCGGTGATGCCCAGCGGCCCATGCTCAACACGCCTTACGGCGCGTACGGCACCACTTTCCTGTCCGTACTCGGCACGCCCTGCAATGCGCCGCCGTGGGGGCTGATTTCGGCAGTGGACCTGGCCAGCGGCAAACTGCTCTGGTCCAGGCCGCTGGGGACGGCAAGAGACACCGGCCCGCTGGGCATCCCGTCGATGTTGCCCGTGACGGTGGGTACGCCGATGACCGGCGGCTCGGTCAGCACCCGCAGTGGTCTGATCTTCATTGCAGCGACCGCCGAACGCACGATTCGCGCACTGGATGTGCACAGCGGTGAAGAGCTCTGGTCGGCGCGGCTGCCGGGCGCAGGCAATGCGAGCCCCGTGACTTATATCGGCCCCCGCAGCGGCAGGCAGTTCGTGGTGATTGCGGCAGGGGGCAAGAAGGCGCTCAAAACGCGGCTGAGCAACACGATTGTGGCGTTCGCGTTGCCGGCGCCCAAACCCTGAAACGGCAGCGTGGCACCCACACATTTGCTGGGTGCCACGCTCGACGGGTTCAGTCCCCAATGCCTGCCGGACCGATTGGCTGGATTGGCTGATTAAAGGCAAGGCACCTTGCCGGCTTGAGCCACCGCAACGCCTCGACTGTCCAGCAGCGACACCTTGACCTCTGCATCCGCTCGGCTCTGTACCAACGTGTAGCGCTCATCGGCCGCAAATCCGTCGTAGTCCAGCGTTGCCGTGCAGCGACGATGACTGTTCTGATACCCGATTATCACAATCCCCATTTCCATCGAATGCCTGCCTGGCGAAACAATGAAATGATTCAAGCTGTTGGCCTGATTTCCGTCGAGACGTCTTGCGATCATGTCGTCTCCTGCGTGGGCCTCAATGTCGACGATGGACCTTCCCAGGTTCAGCGCGCGGTGTTCCAGTGGTACAGCCGGCTATCGCCGCGACAGACAATAAGGCTGTCGCAAAAGTACGTAATTTCATGAGGTGCCCGTTCATTAATTGGTTAATGTCTTTAACTATTTAACGCGCACAACGCTTCGCCCGCGGCGCTCGACATGACGGCAGGCGCCGTCACTCAAGAATCGCAACGTGAGTGCTTTCGTTATAAAAACGATATCCACCAGTGGGCCGTCAAAAAGCGCAGCCGTTTGAGAAAAATCGTCTGACGTTATTGTTTTGAAAAAGTGATGCGTACTGCATCGCTGCCAAAGACGCGGGCCAGTTCGGCGGCATTGTCGATGCGGCCCAAACGAGTGTAGGAATAGGGCGATGAGAAAGTAGCGTAGAACGCGACCAGCGTGCGTGACCCGTACAGCATCAGATCGCCGCTGTGGATCGTGCCGGGGCGAATCGTACTTGTCGGCAGCGATGTCGGCAGTTCGGCGTGCTTCTCGTTGTTGTTCAGGTCAGGCATGTCGATGGAGAGTGGGAGCAGGGCGGCAAATGCCCGTGCCGCTTGTGTATCCGCCAGGGTGATCGCGAAGCGCGTGTCGCGAACCGTCATCCAGATACGGGATTCCGGAAGCTGCACGGTGGCTGACGTGGCCGCGGGAGCAGAGCCCACGGGGGTCGCAGGCGAGGCATTGCTTTCGCTCAACGCTGTCAGGCCTAACAGAAGTCCGAAGGCCCGCGTCAGTCCCCTTGCGCCCCCGACATGAGTTTGGGTGAATAGGGCGAATCGTTTGTCGCGCATCCTGTGGGCACCTTATGCAGTGGGGTGATTCGGAGAAAGTTAATCAGCCGTGATGGAGTAAGTGGTCAGCAATCTCATCGCTTTCGCGTCCAATCCCCATCGGATACCTGCTGTCACAACACTGTACGTCGGGGTATTGGCCCGAACCATACGGCTCTCCAGAATGCTTTTATGAACAAACTTCACCAATGCCGGAAAGTTGCAGGGCAGGGCTCGTCAGTTGCCCGGAGAAGCGCGTTTCAATCTCCAGACTTTTATATAAGTCTTAATCAGGATGTTGACGATGGTCGATCTTTGCCGGGCCCTCATCCCATCATCCTGCCAATGCGATAGCAGGGAGTTCGGACACTCTGCGCATCGTGCCGCAACAAAAAAGTCTACGATTTTGCACGTTGGAATTACTCTCAATCGGGTCATCGCGGCCGGCGGTTACAAGGAGCGCAGGCATCTTCAGCGTCACGCGACGGTCATAAACCGGACGGAAGGCAGAGGGGGATGACTCAAGTTGTGACGCACTGGGCAGATAACCGTGATGTCAGTTACATACGCAAGTTTGTTCAAGGATCGAACCCATGACCCAGCGTCAATCCATTCGCATTGCCCCTTCCGCTCATCCGCGTGTTCTCTGGTTCGCTTTGATTCCGGTCGTGCCTGCCGTTGCATGGATACTCGCCCAGTCAACCTCTCTCCCCAACCTCATCGCGTGCGCAGCGCTGGTTTTGATCGGCCTCGGCGCAGGTGCCTGGAGTGCCGGTTCCCAGCGTAACGTGGTGCTGCGAGCCACGGCTCGGGCGCAGGCGGAGCAGTCAGAGGCGGACGCGGCGAGCAACGGCATGACCTCGGGCGTACAACTCAATGAGGTGTTGCTGGGCGCCATGCCGATCTGGGCCCGGCAGGTGGAAAGCTCTCGGTATCAGACCGAAGAAGCGATTGTGAATCTGACCAACCGGTTCATCGGGATCGCCGCGCGATTGCAGGAAACGGTTCACGCGTCCCAGCGCGCTGCCGGCGAACTCGACGGGCAAACGGCAGACGGGGCGCTTGAAGTGCTGTCACTCAGCGAAAGCGATTTAAGCCAGGTGATCAACTCACTCAAGGCCGCTCAGACCAGCCGTGACCAGACCCTGGCCCAGGTGCGCGGCCTTACCGCTTATACCGGCGAACTGCGCACCATGGCCGCGGACGTAGCGGCGATCGCCGCGCAAACAAACCTCCTGGCCCTCAACGCAGCCATTGAAGCGGCGCGTGCCGGTGAAGCCGGTCGCGGCTTTGCCGTGGTGGCCGACGCAGTGCGCAGCCTGTCGAGCAAATCCAGTGAAACCGGCCAGCAGATGTCGGCCAAGGTCGACATCATTAATAACGGCATCACGCAGTTAGTGCACGCCGCATCGAGCAGCGCCGATCAGGACAGCCAATCGGTGGCCGCGTCAGAAAACAGCATTCAAGTCGTGCTCGAGCGTTTTCATAACATCACCGGGCGCCTGGCCGAATCGGCGGACCTGCTCAAGCAGGAAAGCCGGGGCATTGGCGATGAGATGACGGAGGTGCTGGTCGACCTGCAATTCCAGGACCGTGTGAGCCAGATCCTCAGCCACGTGCGGGACAACATGGAAGATTTGCATGGCCACCTGCTCCAGGCGAACGAGACCCCGGATCAGGCGACGTCCCTTGATGCCCGCCAATGGCTGGCGCGCATGGACGCCACCTACGCCACCGACGAGCAGCGTCGCACCCATCGTGGCGAGACGCCCGTGCAGCAGAACTCTCAAGACATCACCTTCTTTTAGGAGCTCATCATGGCGAAGAATGTATTAGTGGTCGACGACTCCAGCAGCGTGCGGCAAGTGGTAGGCATTGCCTTGAAAAGCGCAGGTTACGACGTGATCGAGGCGTGCGACGGCAAGGATGCGCTGGGCAAGCTCACCGGGCAGAAAGTGCACCTGATCATCAGCGACGTGAACATGCCCAACATGGACGGCATCACCTTCGTCAAGGAGGTCAAGAAACTGGCCAGCTACAGGTTCACGCCGATCATCATGCTGACCACCGAGTCCCAGGAGTCGAAGAAGGCCGAGGGGCAGGCGGCGGGCGCCAAAGCGTGGGTGGTGAAGCCGTTTCAGCCCGCACAGATGCTGGCAGCCGTGTCGAAGCTGATCCTGCCCTGAATCCTTGCGCGGAGGAGGCTGCGATGCCGATCACCCTCGAAACACTCGACGACAGCACCTGCGTCAGCATTGACGGAGAGCTGACGATCTACACCGTAGCCGAGCTGGCGGGCGCGCTGTTGCCGCAGATGGGCGGCGCGGCGCGCCTGATGCTGGACCTCTCGCAGGTCACAGAAATGGATGGCGCGGGGCTGCAGTTGCTCGCGGTCATCCAGCGTGAAGCCGAGAACGCTGGCACCGCCTTAAGTGTCACCGGCCAGAGCCTGGCGGTCACGCAGGCCCTTGAGCTGTGTCGCAAAGCGGCCTCATAGCCAGGCCGCCGCCGCGCCAACCCCAGCCACGTTCATTGCACGTTCATTGATAGACAAGGAAGGTCCAGGTGAGCATCAATCTCGACCAGGCATTGCAGACATTCATCGTCGAGGCCCACGAACTGTTGCAGGTCATGGAGCAATCCCTGCTGCAACTGGAAACCGAACCTGACGACCAGGATGCCATCGGTGCGATTTTTCGTGCCGCGCACACCATCAAGGGTTCGGCCGGCCTGTTCGGCCTGAACCCGGTGGTCAGCTTCACGCACATCGTTGAGGACGTACTCGACCGCCTGCGCGACGGCAGTGTGGCAGTCGACTCTCGGCTGATCGCGGTGCTGCTCAAGTGCGGCGATCATATGCTGGAGCTGATCAACGTTGTCGCCAGTCGCGGAGAGACGCTTGAGCCTGTGGCCCTGGAGCGTGAAGCGGCGTTGCGCGAGGCGTTGAGCAGCTATCAGGCGGCGCACCCTGTCCCCGATACCAGCGCTCAAAACACTGAAAAACGCGTTGATGGCGGCGCAGACACGTCCGCCGAGGTGCTCTGGCATATCTCCCTGCGCTTCGGAGTGGACGTATTTCGCAATGGCATGGACCCGCTTTCGTTCCTGCGCTACCTGGAAACCCTGGGGCAGATAACGCAGGTCACGACCCTCACCGACAGCCTTCCGGCACTGAACAGCTGGGACCCGGAAAGCTGCTATCTGGGTTTCGAGATCGACCTGCGCTCGACGGCCAGCCACGCCACCCTCAACGAAGTATTCGACTTTGTGCGGGATGACTGTGAGGTGCGCATCGAGTCCATCGATGAAGCGCCCCACAGCGCTGTGACCATCGGCAGCGAGTTGGTTGCTCAGGCAGAGCAGGGGCCACTGACGGCTTCGGTGCAGCGTCTGCCGGCGGCCAGTGAGCCGAAAGCCCGGGACGGCAACTACGTGCGCGTCAATGCCGACAAGCTCGACGAACTGATCAACCTGGTCGGCGAACTGGTGATAGCGAGCGCGGGTGCCAGCCTGTTGGCTCGTTCCTGTCACAACGACCCGCTGCAAGAGGCGACGTCGACGGTCTCGGGACTGGTGGAGGAGATCCTCGATGGCGCACTGCACTTGCGCATGATTCCCATCGGCGACACGTTTAACCGCTTCCGCCGCGTGGTTCGCGACATCAGTCAGGAGCTGGGCAAGGACATCGAGCTGAGCATCAGCGGTGCCGAAACCGAACTGGACAAGACCGTCGTCGAGAAAATCGGCGACCCCTTGATGCACCTGCTGCGCAACGCCATGGACCACGGCATCGAAAGCGCCGATGCCCGGCGCGCTGCCGGTAAGGCGGGGAAGGGCCATCTGAGCCTGAATGCCTACCACGACTCGGGAAGCATCGTCATCGAAATCGCCGACGACGGCAACGGACTCAACCGCGAACGAATCCTGGAGAAGGCTCAAGAGCGCGGACTGGTCGCCAGCGGTGCAGTGCTCTCCGATCAGGAGATCTACAACCTGATCTTCGAGCCGGGCTTCTCAACCGCCGAGGCGGTGACCAATCTGTCGGGCCGTGGCGTCGGCATGGACGTGGTCAAGCGCAACATCACGCTGCTGCGCGGCACCGTCGATCTGGACAGTCGCCCGGGGCAGGGCACCGTGGTGCGCATTCGTTTGCCGCTGACCCTGGCGATCATCAATGGCTTTCTGGTCGGCATCGATACATCCACCTACGTGATTCCGCTGGACATGGTTCAGGAATGCATCGAACTGGATGAACACCAGCGCCAGTCAAGCCGTGACAAGGGCTACCTGGACCTGCGTGGCGAGGTGTTGCCGCTGGTGGACCTGCGCGACCACTTCAGCCACGAAGGCAGCGCCGGCCGACGCCAGAATGTGGTGGTCGTGCGCTACGCCGAGCACAAGGCCGGGCTGGTCGTCGATGACCTGCTCGGAGAATTCCAGACCGTGATCAAACCGTTGGGCAAGTTGTTCGGCGCACTGCGCGGCATCAGCGGCTCGACCATATTGGGCAGTGGCGCGGTGGCGCTGATCCTCGACATACCGGCATTGCTCAATCAAATCGTACAACTGGAAGCCCGCACGACCCAGGCGCCTTATTCGCCGACCGTTGTCGCTCGCTGACGTATTTGCAACACCATGGAGGTTTCACGATGAAATGGTTCTACGATCTAAAGATTTCCACCAAGTTGATCAGCTCATTCCTGGTGGTCCTGGCCCTCACTGCCGCAATGGGCGTCTTCGCCATTCATCAGCTAGGGGGCGTCAATCAGGCTGCTCAGGACATCCGGGGTAACTGGATGCCCTCCATGCGCGCAGCGGCAGGCATGCGTTTTTTTGCCGCCAGCTATCGCCTGAAAGAAAATCGCTCCATCGGTACCGATGTCGCCGAAGAGAAGGCCCAGGCCGAGCGGGAAGCCACCGAAGCCCGCCAGCAGTTTGAAACCCGCATGGGCACCTATGAGAATCTGCTCTCGAACGAGGAAGATCGTCAGCTTCTGGCGGCAGCGAAAGGCGCTTGGGCTACCTACCTCGCAACCAGCAATCAGCTGTTCGAACTGTCCCGGCAGAACCAGGAGGACCAGGCGCGCAGCTTGCTCAGGGGTGAGTCGAAGGCGCGTTTCGAAGACTTGACCAACCGCCTGCAGAAAATGGTCGAGATCAATGACGCCGGCGCGACGGCTGCTGGTGACAAGGGCTCTGCGCTGTACGAAGGCGCCCGCTGGGCGATCATTGCGGCGCTGATCGCTGCGTTAGTGATCGGCCTGGGCCTGGCCGTGTTCATCGCGCGCATCATCTCGCGTCCGCTGAGACAAGCCGCCACCGCCGCCGAGCAATTGGCTGAAGGTAATCTCAGTACGCCCATCGAACCAGGGACGAAAGATGAAACCGGCATGGTGCTCAACGCCATGCGCAACATGGTCGGCAAGCTGGGACACATCATCGGCGAAGTGCGCAACGCCGCTGACAACCTCGCCAGCGCCTCCGAGCAGGTCAGCGCCACTGCGCAATCGATGAGCCAGGCGACCAGTGAACAGGCCGCCAGCGTCGAGGAAACCAGTGCCTCGATCGAGCAGATGAGCGCCAGCATCAACCAGAACACCGAAAACGCCAAAGTGACCGATGGCATGGCCAGCAAGGCCGCCAAGGAAGCCACCGAAGGTGGCGATTCGGTGCAGCAGACCGTCGTGGCGATGAAGAAAATCGCCCAGCGCATCAGCATCATCGATGACATCGCCTACCAGACCAACCTGCTGGCCCTCAACGCCGCTATCGAGGCCGCTCGGGCCGGTGAGCATGGCAAGGGTTTCGCGGTGGTCGCGGCCGAAGTGCGCAAGCTGGCCGAACGCAGCCAGGTCGCCGCCCAGGAAATCGGCGAGCTGTCTTCCAGCAGTGTCGACATGGCGGAAAAGGCCGGCAAGTTGCTCGGTGAGATGGTGCCGTCCATCAACAAGACCAGCGACCTGGTGCAGGAAATCAGCGCAGCCTCCGAGGAGCAGGCCGCCGGCGTCGCGCAGATCAATACGGCGATGACCCAGCTCAACCAGGTGACTCAGCAGAATGCGTCGAGCAGCGAGGAGCTGGCCGCCACCGCCGAAGAAATGAGCAGTCAGGCCGAACAGCTGCAACAGGCCATGAGTTTCTTCGTGCTTGATTCAACGCCCAGGCCCGCTGCCCAAAGCAGCAGCGTGGACAACGCCGGCAGCAAGCCTAGCCATCAGCCGCCACGGGTGAAACCGCAGCCGCCGCGCAAAGCGTTTGCGTACAGCATGGCCAGCGCCCCGGATGAATCGGAATTCACCCGCTTCTGATCACAAGCATCAATGCGGGATTACAGGGAGAACGACATGGGCGCAGTGACGACCACTCGGCAAACCGCGGTTGCGGTGGATGAGGACGCGCAGTACCTGACCTTCATGCTCGGCGGCGAAATGTTTGCCATCGGCATTCTGGGGATCAAGGAAATTATCGAATACGGCAGCCTGACCGTGGTGCCCATGATGCCCGCCTTTGTGCGCGGGGTGATCAATCTGCGCGGCGCGGTGGTGCCGGTGGTTGATCTGTCGGCGCGCTTCGGACGGGCCAACTCTGCAATCACCCGGCGCTCCTGCGTCATCATCATTGAGGCGAGCACCGACGAGGGGCAGGCGCAGGACATCGGTTTGCTGGTCGACACCGTGTCTGCGGTGCAGGAGATTCCGTCCACACAGATTGAGCCGCCGCCCAGCTTTGGCGCGCGTATTCGATCCGATTTCATCAGCGGCATGGCCAAGGTCGATGGCAAGTTCGTGATTGTGCTGGACGTGGACAACGTGCTGTCCATCGATGAGATGTCCAGCCTTGCCGAAGCCGGTCAGGCCCCGGCCCTTGATCTCGATCCACGTTGAGGCCCGAACATGGCAGACACCGCTACCATCGATGATCGTGAGTTCGGTCAGTTCCAGAGCTGGCTGTATCGCGCGGCCGGCATCAACCTGTCGCCCGCCAAAAAAGCACTCGTGGCAGGGCGCCTGTTCAAGCGCCTCAAGCATTACGAGCTGCAGAGCTACGGCGAGTACTTCAAGCTGATCATGAAGGACGAACGCAAGGGCGAACTGCAGGTTGCCCTGGATTTGCTGACCACCAACGAAACCTATTTCTTTCGCGAGCCCAAGCACTTCGACTTCCTGCGTCAGCAGGTGCTGCCCAAAGTCGCGCCGGGCAAGGTGTTTCGGGTATGGAGTGCAGCCAGTTCCTCGGGTGAAGAGCCCTACAGCCTGGCGATGACCCTGGCCGAAGGCCTGGGGACCACGCCCTGGGAAGTGGTCGGCTCGGACATCAGTACCCAAGTGCTGGCAAAAGCGCGCAGCGGCCACTACGCCATGGGGCGTGCCGAGACGTTGCCTCAGCCGCTGCTGGTCAAGTACTGCCTCAAAGGCATCGGTCGCCAGGAGGGCACCTTCCTGGTCGACAAGGCATTGCGCAGCCGCGTCAACTTTGTCCAGGTCAACCTCAACGAAGCGCTGCCCGCCCTGGGTGAGTTCGAGGTGATCTTCCTGCGCAATGTGATGATTTATTTCGACCAGCCAACCAAGACCCAGGTCGTCGCACGCATGCTGCCGCTGCTTAAACCGGGCGGCTACTTGATCATCAGTCACTCGGAAAGCCTCAACGGTGTTAACGACACCCTGAAGCTGGTGGCGCCCTCGATTTATCGCAAGCCATGAAAATGCCTGTCGGCGCCGCCGAAGTGGTATTGGCCCCGGGCCAGGTCAGTTTCGCGACGCGTCCGACGCGCTTGCGCACACTGCTCGGTTCCTGCGTCGCGATCACCTTCTGGCACCCGCAGCGGCTGATCGGCGGCATGTGTCACTTCATGCTGCCAGGACGCCTGCGTCACGATCTGCCGCTGGACGGCCGATATGGCGACGAGGCGCTGGAGTTGCTGCTTCGACACGCTCTTATCAACGGTACTCAGGTTCAGGATTACCAGATCAAGCTGTTCGGCGGCGGCAGGATGTTTCCCGATCAGCCGCGCGACCTGCGCACGCAAGATGTGGCCAGCTTGAATATTCGCGCAGCGCTGGACCTGGCCGAACGTTACCACCTGCACCTGACGGCTCAGGACATGGGCAGCACCGGTCACCGCACGATCATGTTCGACCTGTGGAACGGCAACGTCTGGGTTCGGCACCAACCAATGGGAACACTTCAACACGATGCCTACCAAAAAAATCAGCGTTCTGCTGGTCGATGACTCGGCCGTGGTCCGCCAGGTGCTGATGGCCATCCTCAGCGACACCCCCGACATCCATGTCATGGGCGCGGCGTCCGACCCGATTTTCGCCATGGACAAGCTCGCCCGGGAATGGCCCGATGTGATCGTGCTGGACGTGGAAATGCCACGGATGGACGGGATCACCTTTCTCAAGAAAATCATGAGCGAGCGTCCGACGCCGGTCGTGATCTGTTCCTCACTGACCCAGAAAGGCGCCGAAACCTCCCTGCAGGCGTTGTCGGCAGGGGCTGTGGAAATCATCACCAAGCCCACGACCGGATTGAAGAATTTCCTGATCGAATCGGCGGCAGAGCTCGTTGCAGCGATACGTGCTGCTGCACATTCCAACGTCAGAAACCTAGGAAAGCGCAGCGCCAGCCCGGCGCCGTTAGCCGCGCCGGCAGGGAAGCTGACTGCCGATGCCATCCTGCCGGCCGCCAGTGGCCACGCCATGGCACAGACGACCGAACGCATCGTCGCCATCGGCACCTCCACCGGTGGGACCCAGGCGCTGGAAGCAGTGCTCAAGGCTCTGCCGAGGGTGTGCCCGGGCATTGTGATCGTGCAGCACATGCCCGAGAAGTTCACGGCCTCCTTTGCCGAGCGGCTCAATAGCATCTGTGCGATCGAGGTGCGCGAAGCACGTAACAACGACCGCATCCTGCCCGGCCTGGCGCTGATAGCGCCCGGTGGCAAGCACCTGATGGTCACCCGCAGTGGCGCTTATTACCACGCGCAGGTCATCGACGGGCCGCAGGTGAATCGCCATCGACCTTCAGTGGATGTGCTGTTTCGGTCGGTGGCCAAGTTCGCCGGCAAGAACGCCACCGGGATTATCATGACCGGCATGGGCGACGACGGCGCCCGCGGTCTCAAGGAGATGCTCGACGCCGGCGCCGCCACCGTGGCCCAGGATGAGGCGAGCTGCGTGGTGTTCGGCATGCCCAAGGAGGCCATCAAGCTCAACGCTGCCCAGCGGATCATGCCGCTGGAGCATATCCATCAGGCGATACTGAACGGCTAGCCTGGCCGCCGGCCTTCAGCTTCCGGCCAGGCAATGAACGATCACGATCGCTCTTTCATGGGCAGACGCTTGACCGAGTACGCCCGCTTCTCGTCCTCGGAGTTGTAGTAGACGTTCTGCGTCGTGCTGAGGCTGTTATGGCGCAGATCGACTTGCAGATCCTTCATGTCCCGGTGCGGCGCGTCGAAGGTGGCCGAGGTGTGCCGCAGCCAGTGCAAGGATGCAGCGCGCAGACGGCCGACGTCTTCATCGGGCCAGTGCTCGGCTTGCATACGCTGCAGCGCGCGATCAAACACCTCCTGCAGCAGCACGCGGATATGCCGGTCCGATAGCCCGGCGCGACCGCGCTGAGTGGCGATCAGCGGCGTGCTTTCACGGAAGCCGGGCAGGGGAGAAAGACCCTGATGCAGGCGCCAGCGCTTGAGGTAGTTTTCGACATAATCGTCGCGCACGCTGATCTTGCCGGCTTTATTGCCTTTGCCCACTACGTGGTACCACCAGTTGCCGGCGCTGTCCTTGCGCAGATCGCCCATGGTCGGTTTCCAGTTATCGCGACCCACCAGATCGGACACCCGCAGGTACATGGCAAAGATCGTCGCCACGATAAACAGCGTGCGTTCGTACTTGGTGTCTTCGGCGGCCAGCAATTCGGCGGTTTCCAGCACGAAATCCCACTGCAGCGAGGTCAGGATGCGCGTGTCCTGGTTATCGGTGTTGCGCTCCTTGTATTTGCTCTTTTGCTTCACCGCGCGAAAAGGGTTCTGCTCACAGAAACCTTCGTCGATCGCGTGCTGGAAAAAACTGCCGCATACGGCGAAGATCTGCGCGATAGAGCCTTGGGCCAGCCGGTAAGTGTCCTGGAGGGCGGGCCGGTTTTCTTCCTGCGCGCGCTTGCGTTCTTCCTTGGCGACGGTCTGGCTGAACGGCCGCCAATCAGGGTTGAGCGCGTAGGTGTCCGTCGCGGTTTTCTTGCGTGCACCCAGGCGGGTGAAGCGGGATTTGACCACCGGACCGACCCAGGCGGGGTCAGGCGCCAGGCAAAATTCCATGAAGCCCTCGGCCTGGGTGCGCCGCATGGCGAGGAGGGGCGTTCTGGATTTGAGCATTGTCCAAAGCAGCAATCGCTCGACGTGGGTGCGGTAGGAATTAAACGTGGATTCATTGCCGGCGTAGGATTTTAGAAAGCTGCGCACGGCGCGGTAGCCTTCGATGGCCTGAGTCTCGGCGGGGAACTGCTCGAGATATTCACGGATCGCGGGAAGCTCTTCCTTTAAGGAGCTGAAGTTGAGCTCGCCAAACTTCGCGTAGGTTTCGAACAAGGGATGAGGTGACGAGGGCGCGGGCATGGGAATTCGCTTGGTGGCAACGCGGAAGGTGCCGGCATGATCATGCAGGACAGGCCCAGATGCAATATCCGGGTCTGACAGTTATCGGATATTGCATTTTTGCGTCGGGGTGTGTTAGCGGGGTTCTCTGGTCACCCTAGGGTTTGTGAACTCTTTTATGCCTTCCGGGCAATTCAAGTGACGTTTGCGTGTGCAGGTAGGTGTATTTCGCGACTTTTGGGCCAGTTTCGACGCCCAGGGGCAGCGATTTGTTGGGCTATCCAGTGGCTTCTGCGGGCGCACTGATACTCTGCTGCCTGTTACGCGGCTGGAGTGACGGTTCATTGGGGCGTCCTTGCACTGACTTGAGCCGGCTGTGTCGGAGGATCGGCTTCGAAGCCTGGGCCTCATGAAGTCGCCGTTCAAGCTCCCGGTGGTCAGGCGCTCGCGGTCAGCTGGATGTCGGCGAGCTGAATTGTCGTGAATCTCCGGATCTGCGTCTGTGGCAGATCGTCTGTCGTGCATATCACTGGCGCTGGTCAGGTATCGACATCCTCGTGACTTGGGGATCAGGTATCGATGCTGATGTGGATGTGGATGTGGATGTTGGCATGGCTTACGAGATGTTCGCTGTGGATTCGGAGGCTGCGCTGGATTCAAGGGTGCGCGGTAGGTAAGCGGCGATTGAGCTTGTTGGATCATTGAGCTCGGCGTGAACGGTGAGCTGTGATCATCGAAAGTGAGCGTTGGGTTTGATGTCTGTGACAGAGGGTCATGAAATGCAGAAGCGCCACGTTCGATTAGCTGGGACACTGGGCCAAATGCGTAACATGGTGTTACGCATAATGTATATTATGTTAAATTATGTGTCGGCGTGCAGGTTCTTTGTAACCGCATTCATCAATCCATAGCCCATCGCTTCCCTATCACAAAACCTGAGCTAGTTGCCGGATCGCACCGCCTGGCAAGTTACGCCGATAATCGCCGATGCGACCCGGAGATCCTGATGCCCAGCACAGGCAGCCCTCGCAATAAATGAACAACAGCTGAATTAACAGCGGCGTGTTTCATGCTAGCTGTACATAAAAACACACAAGCGGTTGCAGGAACTGAACGCTCAACGTTGCAACCGCGGCCAGGGTGTAGGACGGTGCGCCCAGCGAATTGGCAAAGTCGACGTAGTAACTCGATGCCGAGCGCGCATTCAATTGCGCATAGAAGCCCGCGGCCTGGCGGTATTCAAGCTCGGCCTGATAGGCCTGACGCGGCAGGCCGGGCAGGACTGAGCGCGTCGGGGGCAGGCAGGTCCAGACTAAACGGGGACGCCCCTATCGGAACGTCCCTTTCTCCTCACTCAGCGGCGAAAGAGACGGTCCAGAATCAGCAGAGTAATTCCACCAATGGCAACTGCAGCGACTGGTTTCTCTTTAACAAACGCAGAGATGCTGTCCATCGCATCGCCATAGGCTTGGGTCAACTGACCAGAAGCCTGGCGACCGGTACCTTCCGCCTCCAGCTTAGAATCACCAAACAGTTTCCCAACTGCGCTCTGTGCTTTGCCGGCAACCTGCTCTACAACGCCTTCTACCTGTTCGCTCTTCATGATTCACCAAACCTTCGTGTGTGAGTGACCCAGGATCAGCCTGGGATTGGCGCAACGTGCGCAGAATTAGGGGCCAGGGGCAGTGATTAGTTCAGCGACGATCAGCCTCCGGGCTCCTGCGCATGACGGCTAACCGATTCTGCGCCTGTAACCGCCATGTGCTTAGACGTCCCAAGTGCTCGCCTCGCCAAACCATCAAGCCAACGCTGACAACCATTTAGAACCACGGTGCGCCACAAGAGTCTGTCCTTACACACCCTTAAGCCTCATCGAGAATTTCATGATCATCGTTCATCATCTCAACAATTCCCGTTCGCAGCGCATCCTCTGGCTACTCGAGGAGCTCGCCCTTCCCTACGAGATCAAGCACTACCAACGAGACCCCAAAACCAACCTGGCGCCCCCAGAGCTGAAAGCCATAAACCCGCTGGGGAAATCACCGGTGATTCAGGATGGCCCTCATGTACTGATCGAGTCCGGCGCTATCGTCGATTATCTGATCCGCCGCCACGGCAACGGCCGTTTGCAACCTGACCCGGCCACCGCAACCTACGACGAATACGTGCAGTGGCTTCATTTCGCAGAAGGGTCGGCCATGCTGCCGCTGATGCTGAGTCTTTATGTCGGGCGCCTTGGGGAAGCTGGCAAGCCGCTGCAGCCGCGAATCGAATCTGAACTGGCCAACTATCTGGGGTATCTGGAAACCGCATTGAAACTTACCCCGTACTTGTTGGGCGAAGAAATCAGCGGCGCGGACATCCAGATGAGCTTTATTGGCGAGTTTGCAAAGTCCCAAGGCATGCTGCACGACTACCCTGGCCTCTCCGCGTGGATCGACCGGTTCCAGGCGCGGCCGGCCTATATCAGTGCGGTAGAAAAAGGCGGTGATTACAAGTTCGCAAGCTGAGTACTAAACACGCAGGCTTGCTAGCCCCGCCCTGGAAAGCGTCTCCAGACGCTTCATAGCCCACGTCAGGGCGCAATCGCAGTCATAAAAAAGCCGTCTCACGACGGCTGTTTCAGCTTAACCAGGTCATTTAACCAACCAGTTCTCAACCTCGTCGCCGAACTGGCCTTTCCAGGCTTTCAAAAGCTTGTGGTTGCCGCCTTTGGTTTCTACGACCTCACCTGTCAACGGGTTTTTATAAACCTTCATCGCTCGGGCCTTACGTGTTTTTTTCTCGGCAGCCACTGGAGCAGACTGCCGACCGCTGGGTCCCTGAGGATCGAGAATGCCGACTATCTCTTTCAAGCTGAAGCCGTACTCACCGAGGAGGTCACGCAGTTTGGTTTCAAATTCGATTTCTTTCTTCAAGCCGCTATCATTTTTCAGGGTTTCAAGTTCGGCGAGCTGGGCGGCGAGCTGCTGTTCAAGTTTGCGGAATTCAGCAAGGCGGGACATTTAAATCTCCAAGGTCGTTTTGATATGGCCGATGTTAGCCGAACGCCGGTCATCAGTCATTCGCCTGGTTTCCCTAATCACTCCGCCGAACGGCGGGCGCCGCAACAGTAATATCGCCCGGCTGGCTTGCCAAGACTGTTTTGTCAGCGCGGCATCGCTAAACCGCTAGGCGATGGTTTGAACTCCTGCAACTACGTTGCGGCGGCCGTGGGTAGCGACGCAGCACGCACACTTGAATCAGACTCTGCAAACCTGCTCCTCTCAAGGATTAATCACATGTTCCAGACCGTCTTGCTTCGCGATCACATGGACCATAGCGACACATTTGCATCGTGGCTGCATGAACAGTTCGCGTATGAATTCGTCGCCCAGGCGCTCCCTGATTGGCAGCGCGAATTCAAAGCTGGCCAGAACGACGGTAACTGGCGAACCGTGATCGCTCTGGAAAATGGCCAACTGCTCGGAGGGGCTGCCCTGGCCAAGGACGACTCGCCCGATCACCCAGCACTCGGACCATGGCTTGCGTGCGTTCTTGTTGCACCGTTGGCAAGACAGCGTGGCGTGGCCGAACGACTCATTGCAGAGATTTGCTCCACAGCAAAAGGAATCGGACATCAGAAACTGTATTTGCACACACATGACCGACGTGACTATTACGCAAAGCGAGGATGGGAGTATCTAGAATCATTTCATGCCTGGGGCAAAGAGCATTCGCTTATGCAGCGCTTGCTTTAGGCTTTCCCTGCAACAATGTTTTCCCGTCATAGGCGTCGGTCATTCAGGTCATTGGGGCGATCTGAATCGCCCCGGATTTAATAGACACCTCGAATGAGATTGAAGATGTGTCTAAGTGTTATCCCTTCGGGTAAAGTGTCGCCGCCCGATAATTGGATTCGGGCTATAGTCAATGGAGTTTTACGTGAAGTCCTTTAGCAAAATCATCGCTTCTGCAGTGTGTGGTCTGGTTCTGGCGGGTTGCACCGGCACCGCCATGAAGACTCAGCAATATGACAGGAGCCAGTACACCGTCGTTGGCCATAGCGAGGCAAGCGCGACTGGCCTGATGCTTTTCGGCCTGATCCCGATTCGTCAGAACGACCGTTTTGTCCGCGCTCAGAGTTACGCCATCCAGGCCAAAGGTGGCGATGCGCTGATCAATACTCAAGTGCAGGAAAAGTGGTTCTGGGCTTGGGTTCTGAATGGCTATACCACGACTGTATCCGGTGACGTGATCAAACTGAAAGCCGCTCAATAAGTAGCCTTCGGTTTAAGAAAGCCCGGTTCGCCGGGCCTTTCTGTTTCTGGGGGTAGGAATGTTGGGTGCCGGACAGGTGTAGTTTGCCTATTTCTTCCGGTTCGAGATTCCTTACTCCCGGGCTAGCGACATGGAAGTTTTGCGGTCCGTCTGTGGACGGCTTAATCCTTGATGCCCACCCTCTCCTACCGATGATCTGTTCCCGGCGGTGCGCGAAAAATGCTGTGCACTCTGACGACTGCAACTGCTGACACTGCAAATAACCAGGCGTTTGTAACGGCCGTAGTCATCAGTCAATAGCAGGTTTGGTTGGCAGCACCGATCAGGCACTTGCTGCTAAGGGGCTGGAGCGGCGGGTCGTCTTGTCAGTGCCCATTTTCAACAATTCTGAGTATTCAGTACGGTAGGTTTTCGATCCTGCCTGGCGAAAAGTCCGTCAATACAACGCTAGAAGCCGCATCGCAGAGCCATTGCGGCTGTCTGCCGTTCGTCACCCCCGACCAATCTCTTTGAACGATGCCCGGCAAGGGTCTACTAAATCAGGCGTCTACCAACGCAACCCGTATTCAATCTTCAGGAGAACCAATGAAAGCCATTATCTACAACGGTCCTCACGACGTCAGCGTTCAAAACGTTCCTGATGCCAGAATCGAAAAAGCCACAGATGTACTGGTCCGCATTACCACGACCAATATCTGCGGCTCTGATTTGCACATGTATGAAGGTCGCACCAGCTTTGAAACAGGCCGGATTCTGGGCCACGAGAACATGGGCGAAGTGATTGAAGTGGGCGCTGCAGTTGACCGCGTCAAGGTGGGCGACATGGTCTGCCTGCCGTTCAACATCGGCTGTGGCTTCTGCGAAAATTGCGAGCGCGGCCTGACCGGCTATTGCCTGACTGTCAACCCTGGCAGTGCCGGCGGCGCTTATGGTTTTGCGGAAATGGGCCCTTACGAGGGTGGCCAGGCTGAGCTGCTGCGCGTCCCGTATGGCGACTTCAACTGCCTGGTCTTGCCCGAAGACGCTAAAGAGAAAGAAGACGACTACGTCATGCTGTCGGACATCCTCCCAACCGGCTGGCACGCGACTGAATTGTCCGGCTTGCTGCCGGGTGAAAGCATCGCCATCTATGGCGCAGGCCCGGTCGGATTGATGGCGGCCCACGCGGCGATGATCAAAGGTGCGTCGCAGGTGTTTGTCGTCGACAGCCATCCAGACCGTCTGGCACTGGCGGCCAAGCTGGGCGCCACGCCGATTAACACTTCCGAAACCCAGGCGGTCGATCAGATTCTGAATCTGACCCACGGCAAAGGCACTGACCGTGGCTGCGAATGTGTGGGTTATCAGTGCTGCGACAAGCATGGCCATGAAGCGAATCACGAAACCATGAACAACCTGGTCGCCACCACCAAGCCAACCGGCGGTATTGGCGTCGTGGGCGTATTCGTGCCGCAAGACCCGAACGCTGCAAGCGATCTGGCCAAAGAAGGCAAAATGGCCTTCGATTTCGGCTCCTTCTGGTTCAAGGGCCAGCAGATCCGTACCGGTCAGGCTAACGTCAAGGCGTACAACCGTCGCCTTGCCGAGCTGATTCATCATGACCGTGCCAAGCCGTCGCACATCATTTCCCACAGCTTGAAGTTGTCCGAAGGTCCAGAGGCCTACAAGCAATTTGACGCGCGGGCTGATGGCTGGACCAAAGTCGTGCTCAAGCCTTCGGCGTAATTCTCCCGCAGGATGGTTGAGGCGCCGTGAGACTGGCGCCTGAACATTGCTTCACGGGTGATCCGTGCCGAAGCGCTCGCTTTGACCCGGATCACCTATGCACATGATGGGCAATGAAACGGGCGCCGGCAGGCCCAACACATGTCCCGGATATGCCCCCTCCTTCGCTGATCGCGTAACGCGCCACAACCAGGCGTCCGCAGCTCACTACCGCCATCAAGGCTTTCCTTCCGTTATGGATATCCCGAGCGTGCTTGATTCGGAGGCAGCGGGATATGCCCTGCGCGGTACGAAAACTGCATTATCTGCACCACTCGCCAATTAGATGACGCCTGACATGACGCTTGCTCGATTTTTTTCCACAAGATTGACACCCAAAGCGCTGTCCAACTCCCTGATAGGTTTTATTGCGTTAGTCTGTTTACTTTTGATTCTTGCTACCGTCTGGCAGATTCAGCAATCGGCAAATGAGCGAGTGGATGCTGCGAAAGTTTCTGTCTCGAACATCGTCATTGCCGCCGAACAGTTAGCGCGTGACACGATGCTGCAAGCCGATAACACGTTGCAAGATATCGCCGAGCGTGTGGCCCATGACGGGATCGGTGCTGAACAGCAAAGCCGCATGACGACGTTGTTAGCTCGGCAGGTCGAACGCATTGACGGACTTCAGGGGCTGTTCATATTCGATGCGAAAGGCAATTGGGTTGCAAATTCTTTCTCTCAGGGTGTCCAGACCAAAAATAATAGTGACCGCGACTACTTCATTTTTCATCGGGATAACACCACCCAGGCCATCCACATCGGTTCTATCGTTCAGAGCAGAACCACCGGGGATCTGATCATCCCCATCAGCCGCCGCATTGAATCTCCTGACGGATCCTTTGCGGGCGTAGCGCTCGCCACTATTCCCGTTTCCTATTTTCAAAACTTTTTCAGTCGGGTAGATATCAACAACGACGGGGTCATCTTCCTCGCCCTCGACAAAGGTGAATTGCTCGCGCGGCGCCCAACCGTGACTGCGCTGATGACAACCAATCTTTCAAAGGGAGAGATTTTCACTCGCTATCTTCCCCACAGTGATAGCGGCACTGCGATTATCAAGTCGGTGGTAGATGGCGTAGAGAGGATATATGCCTATCGTCGTCTATCGGGCCTGCCCATCATCGCGGCGGCGGGGATCTCCTATCAGCAAGTGTTCGCACCCTGGTGGTCATATGTTGCACAGTCTTTGGCCGTTCTCGGCGTGATCATTTTGGCGCTGGCGTTGCTGGGCGGATTACTGTACCGCCAGATCCAGCAGCTGCTTATCGCGGAACGCGAACTTAATGCGGCGCAGAACAAACTGGAAATCATTGCAATGACAGACAGTTTGACGTCATTAGCCAACAGACGAAGTTACGACAGTGCTCTTAAAAAAGAATGGGCTCGCGCGCTCAGAAACCAGTCCAGTCTTGCCGTGATCCTGTTGGACATAGACTGGTTCAAACAATATAACGATCATTACGGCCACTTGCTCGGCGATGACTGCCTGGTTGAAGTCGCTGCTCTCATTGCCAGAAATGTCAGCAGGCCATTCGACATAGCCGCCCGTTACGGTGGGGAGGAGTTTGTCATATTGCTTCCTGAAACGGAGCTGGCGGGTGCGATTGTGGTGGCTGAAAAAGTACGGCTGTCCATTGAGCAAGCACGGATCCAACATTCAGCTAGCGCTCTGGGCATAGTCACAATCAGCGCTGGCGTCGTTGCGGTCTACCCGACTGACAAAAATAGCCACAGGGGTAGCATGGCCGAAGCTGATCGTCTCCTGTACTGCGCAAAGATAAAAGGGCGCAACTGCATAGAAGCCGCTGCATTCCACCGCGACCCATCGGTGATTTGCCACTAACTAACAGTGTGAATGGAAACGGGCCAGAACCCTACCCTCCGAGATGCCCCACCCCCCGCTGTCACGACACCGCGCTGCGCTGAGTGCCGTCACAGAGAAAGAACTTTGGATATCTCCGAGACCACCTGCCTCGTCGCATCCCCGATCAGCCCCTCATTCCGACACAAAACCCAGCCGTTATCCGATACCGCTCGCTCAAACGCCTCAGTGCAAGCCGCGTGTTCCTCCAGCGTATGAATCACTGTACTGCTCAACCCACGCCGTCGTGCCGCTGCCCTCCCCCATGAAACCTCTGCCGCAGTGACGACCCCGACGTGCAAGTCCGGCACGCGTACCCTCCTGTCAATGTTCAGCTGCAGGATCTCTGCAAACGGGACTGTCCGCCGAAACGCCGCGTCAGACGGGTACCAGCGGTCGATCAGGATGATGCTGTCAGGGGGTTGTTGAGTCAGCACGTGCCGGGTTATCCAGGCACGGCTGTCGGCAAGGCGTACGCACACCTCCAGCTCCAGCCGGCGGCCGGGATGTCTGACGAGTTCGTTGACGAGGGCCATTGTTTCACCCCGATGGGGATCGCTCTTACGCTCGCAGAGGCGGATCACTTTCTTGTCGGCGGCCCTCAGCGATTGGGTGACGGCCTCCAGCAAGGTGGTTTTGCCCACGCCCTTCGGCCCATCCAGGGAAACAAACAGCGGACGGTTTGTCTTCACCCAGCGAGGGCGTCGTCGATGGCCGCTGTCAGCCGTGGATCATCCGCCGTCACGTCCGGCGCGAAGCGACCGATGACGTTGCCGTCACGGCCGATCAGGAACTTCTCGAAATTCCACAGCACTTCGGTGCCTGCGCCGCTTTCGATGCCGTAGCCCTTGAGGCGTTCACGGAACGGGCCGTCGCCGGTGGCAGCGGGCTGTGCGGCGGTCAGTTCGCGGTATAACGGATGGGTGTCGTCGCCGGCGACCGAGATTTTCGAAAACAGCGGGAAATGGACATCGTAGGTGGTGGAGCAAAACGACTGAATGTCGCTGTCGCTGCCAGGCTCCTGCTCCTTGAAGTTGTTGGCCGGAAAGCCGAGCACTTCGAGCCCGGCCTCCTTCTTGCTCTGATACAGGCGTTCAAGCCCTTCGTATTGAGGCGTCAGGCCGCATTTGGACGCCACGTTCACCACCAGCAGCACTTTGCCTTGGTACTGGCCCAGTCTGGCGGGTGTGCCGTCGATTTGCGTGAGCGGAATGTCGTACAGAGAATCAGTCATGGGTCGTTCCTGTGTGCTGTTGAGTGGTGATGGGCTCACCGTCCCCGGTCGGCCCGCAGTGACACCTTAAAGCGTACGGCTGATGATTTCCTCTACAAAACCGTTGTCGATCGTGCAACTTGATCCGGATGGCAGACCTGCTTGCCTCACCGCTGAACAGACCAGGACCGCAGCAACGCGGAAACTTCCTCCGCTCTGACCGGCGGACTCAACAGATACCCCTGAACAAATGGACACTCCATTTCCTTCAGTCGATGCAGCTGAGCCAGCGATTCGACACCTTCAGCCGTGATATCGAGGTTCAATGTCCTGCCCAGGGAAAGGATGCTCCTGACGATGGCGTCGCTGCGGTCAAACGCCATCATTCTCGACACAAACGAGCGGTCGATTTTGATGGCATCCAGTGGATAGCGATCGATGTACCCGAGCGAACTGTAGCCGGTGCCAAAGTCATCCAGCGCAATGCGGATGTTCAACCGACGCAATGCCTCAAGGACCTTCGCGATGGCGTCGGGCTGGTGAAGGAACACTGATTCGGTGATTTCTATTTGCAAGTCTTCCGCGGCCATACCGGCGGCGGCCAGGACGCCTTCGACCTGGGCTATATAACCCGGGCGATTCAGTTCGATACCGGACACATTCACGTTCAGGTGCAACTGCAACCACGGGAATTCCTGCTTCCAGCGCTGAAGTTCCTGACACGCCTGAGTCATGACCCAATGGCCGAGCTCATGTATCACGCCGATGTCCTCCGCCACAGGAATGAACACATCCGGGGGCACGTTACCGAGGTCGGCGTGCAGCCATCTGACCAGCGCCTCAACGCCGCTGATTTCACCTGTTTTCACGTTATAAATAGGTTGATAAACAACGTAGAACTCATTGCGAACGACAGCTTTTTTCAGTGCGCTTTGCATGATCAGTGCATCGACAGCGTTTTTGCGCATGGACGGGGCAAAGGTTGCCCAACGTCCCCTTCCCTGCTTTTTCGCCGCGTACATGGCGACATCGGCATCCCGCAACAGATCCTCCGGTGATGCATGGGAAGCGTCGGCGGTGACGATGCCCAGGCTGCACGAGGTAAAGATGTCCCGGCCATCGATCATCACCGGCAAGCTGAGCTGGCTGACGACGTGTTGAGCGATCTCGACGGCATCCGCGGCGGAGGAGCCCTGCGCAAGCAGAATCGCAAATTCGTCGCCACCCACCCGGGCGAACACATCACCGTCGCGAACGCAACGCTCAAGGCGCCGCGCCACCACCTTGAGCAAATGATCGCCGGCGGTGTGCCCAAGGCTGTCATTCACAAACTTGAAACGGTCCAGATCCAGAAACAGCACAGTGGCTGCCGGCATGGGCCGAACGTCATCGGTGTTAAACAGGTTCAGTAACCGGGACATGAGATACGCGCGGTTGTGCAGAGAGGTCAGGTCATCGTGGAACGCGGCATAGGACAATTCCTGCTCGATGCGCTCGCGCTCCAGCAGCCGCGTTTCCAGTGCAATCTTGGCGTCCCTGTCCGCCTGGGCCTGTCGAACGAGCAGCTCGGCTTCTTTGCGTTCACTGATGTCACGCTGCACCGAGACCCAGTGGGTAAACCATCCGCGCTCGTTGGCCACGGGGACGATGCTCAACTGCACCCAGAATTTGCTGCCGTCCTTGCGCACGTTGATCAGTTCGACTTCCACCGGGTGCCACTGGGTCAAGGCATCGCGGATCTGATCCAGCGCTTCCCGACTGGTTTCGGCTGATTGAAGAATACGCGGCGTCATGCCGATGACGTCCGAAGCATCAAACCCGGTGGTCGCCAGGAAGGCAGGGTTGCAATACACGATCCTCGGCCCTGGTTGATCGATGGGCTCTGCTTCGGTGATGAGAATGGCGTCTTTGGCGTTCACCACAACGGATTCCAGCAATCGCAGGCGCTCGATCATCGGGTTGTCCGATGAAGCAGGTTTCCCGACTTTCGCTTGCATGAGCCTGCCGAAGAGTGCGCCGTGGGTCTGCAACGCATACACCTGCGCCGGGCTCAGGTGCCGTTGCGGGTCATTGCCGGCCACCAGCATCACCCCGAGCAAATTGCCGTCGCCCCCCCGCACCGCGACGCCGACGAGAAATCCGTCGCAAAAATGCATGAACCGGTGAAACATCATCGGAAAACTGCGTCCCGCCACTTCACTGATGATGGTCAGGTTTTCGTGAACCAGCGCCTCGCGCAAAAAGGCCTCGGTCTGAACATCGACCGTCAAGACTTCCTGCGCGCCGTAGCTGGCGAGGATCGCCCAATGCCCTTCTACGCCACCTACCAGCATTGCGCTTGAGCAGTCAGCGGAATGAACCGCGGCCTGGGTCAACAGGTTCATTGCATCCCGGCCCGGGGTGTTGACGTCATCGTGCATTGGGTCTCCTGCTACACGCTGGAACAAGGTCGCAAAGCAGGCAAAGTATCACTGCGCCAGCATTCCTGCAGCGCGCTGATAAAAAAATGTCGGTAGCAGCGCCGGGGTCTTGCGCTTGAAGGACGTGTCACGCTTGCCACGTGAATGTTTCGGTCAGTGTGTCATTCATCAGTTAGAGCAAGTTCTTCGATCAACGGTACGAACCTATGTGGGAAGATGGCAGTCTGACATCACAATTCCCTTTCTGGCCCAGTGAGGCCTGACATGAATGATCTGCACCGCCGCAACCCTTGTCGCCTGCCTGTATTGCTAATGATCGCAGTGTCTACTGTGATTGGCCTGTCCGTCCTGTGGGAATTCAAGCTCGAAGGCTGGGTCATGCACTGGCTCGCTCTGCCGTACGACGCTGATTTTGAAGACGCCGAAAGGTGGCGTTTCGTCCTGACCTCGACCGGATTTTCGCTGATTTCACTGATCGTCCCGACCATTCTGCTCAGACGCCTGATTGCCAACGCCCAGTCGAGCTTCCGTCGACTGAAGCAGGCGCAGGCGCAGACAGAAACCCTGGCCACCTATGACTCGCTGAGCGGTCTCGTCAATCGACGTATTTTCATGAACATGGTGCGCAATCAGCTCGGTTTGCGGCGGCCTGCGGCGGTCATGCTCATTGATCTTGACCATTTCAAGGCCGTCAATGATCAGCACGGTCACGCAGCCGGCGACCTTGTGCTATTCGAGATAGCCCGCAGGCTGGAATCCATCGCCGACGATAACGGCGGGGTGGCGGTGCGTCTGGGCGGTGATGAGTTTTGCCTGCTGTTTCTCAACTTCAAACACCAGACTGAGCTGTGCCAGATCGCCGAGGCCGTGGTCGTTCAGCTCAGTGCGCCGTTGTCTTCCGCGGTCGAGCCCTCGGCACTGGGCGCCACCATCGGCATTTCGCGGTCATGGACAGATGCCCAAGAGGCATCGGCCTTGCTGCACTGCGCTGATACGGCAATGTACCGGGGCAAGAAAAGCGGGCGCTCGACCTTCAACTTCTATGACAGCGAATACGAACGGCAGCGCCGGGCCCAGGCCGACCTCGAACTGTCGCTGAAGCGGGCGGTTGAAGAAGACGAAATCGTGCCCTACTTTCAGCCGATCGTGGCGCTCCCTTCGCAGGAGGTCGTGGGTTTCGAGGTGCTCGCACGCTGGTTGAAACCCGACGGCAGCACCAGCACGCCGGCGGAGTTCATCCCTGTGCTCGAGCGCCTGGGGCTGATCCCCGTCATGACCCGCTCGCTGATCAGGCAAGCCTGTCGCGCCGCCAACCGCTGGGACGACCGCTTGCGCCTCTCAATGAATGTCAGCGCGACCATGGTCACCGACGTGCTGTTTCCCGATCAGTTGCTGAACCAGCTGCGGGAAGAACACTTTGCGTTTCATCGCTTCGAAGTCGAAATCACCGAGGAGGCCCTTGTCGGCAATCTCGACGCGGCACAGCGGAACCTGAGCAAGTTGCATGATCACGGCATTACGGTCGCGCTGGACGACTTCGGCATCGGCTACTCGAGTCTTTATCACCTGACCCGCCTCTCGATCGACAAGATCAAAATAGACCGGTCGTTCTTTGAACCCGGGCAGACCGATCACTTGCCCATGGTCGAAGCGATTCTGGGCATGGCCCGCAGCCTGAAAATGCAAGTCACGGCCGAAGGGGTCGAGGAATTTCACCTGCCTCATCTGCCGTCGTGGCTGGCGAACAGCGGATGCAATTACGCCCAGGGCTACCTTTATGGTCGTCCGAAGCCGGCCTCGAGCCTGTTCTGCTACACGCATTCGTCTTTTGTGCAGCAAGCATGCTGAGGATTCGCGAGCATTTCCCGTGTCGACATCGTCCGCCCGCGCGACTTGGTCATGGGGCTCAGTCATCGCGGCTCGAAATGCACTGAACGCTGAACCCGGCACTGACTCCAAACCTTGCCCCGACGCTCACGGCCACCGTGCCGCGTCGGCAGGCATTCGAATCATCTGCCAGCTCAAGGAATTCCCATGACCGATCCACGTAACGTCGCCCACGACAAAAAAGTGCAGCAAGAGAAAAAGAACCACGGCGAAGAAGTCGCGCCGGATGCCGTGCACGCCCCCCAGCCAGGCATGAAGCCTGCGCTCAAGCACGACGATGATGAGACCGAGCAAGACGAACAGGCGTGAATCAGGCACTGACCTGAGCTGAGATCCAGCGTCTGGCGGCGCTGACGAACGTCAGCCGCCGCCGCACGGTCCCCCGCCCGCCCCCCAATCCTGGGAATTCCGCACCACCCAAGCCACGCGAATCCGCGTCCCTGCAAGCCGTCACGTCAATTTTCGGCAGGTCAGATTTCCGCAGGCAGGCCCGCTCAACTGCTCGCCCGTTTCCAGACTGAACACCGAGAAGTGCAGCGGACAGGCGATCGTCCGTCGGTTGTGATTGACCGTCCCATGCTCCAGCCAGCCCTCGCGGTGCGGGCACAGACTGGGCACTTCGTAGAGGTCCTCCCCGGCCTGAATCACGAAGGTCGCCG
The DNA here is from genome assembly GCF_013201545.1 of Pseudomonas graminis. Taxonomy (NCBI): domain Bacteria; kingdom Pseudomonadati; phylum Pseudomonadota; class Gammaproteobacteria; order Pseudomonadales; family Pseudomonadaceae; genus Pseudomonas; species Pseudomonas graminis. The sequence goes on along the minus strand of NZ_CP053746.1, from coordinate 4,368,618 downwards.
GCCTCACTGCCACTTCCCCTTCGTCAAGCATGGGCAACGCCCTCGCCGATTTTGATCGACTGAGCCTTGTACACCGCCTGATCGAACGCATGGTTGGTGATCAACCGCCCCATGCAGATGCCTTGCCAGGCATTGGCGTGGTTCAGTTGCTTGTCGTTGTCCATCGCTTTGAGCAGCCGCTGACCTTCAAGGGCATGGAAGACGTCGATGTGCACATGTTCGCTGTAATAGGTGTGGGCTTTGATCCCGAGCCTGTCGCACAGCGTGGTGTAGCAACCGAAGAAGAACGGCACCACCGTCTCGAAGTAAGTGATGACGCCAGCGAAATATGACGGATCCTGGGCACGCATGGTCAGCCAGCAGAACATGTTGGGAAAGGTGCAGCCTGCCTCGGCGTTCGCCTGAATATTGCTTTCCAGATCCGTCGGCATGCCCAGTTCATCCAGCAGCACCTGATAGAGCGTGGTGTGCGAACGCTTGATGTTCCCCGAGCCGAATTCGTCGATCATCATCCGCAGCATGGGCATCTGGGCCTCAAGGCTCAGACGCGGCATGAGGTGATAAAACACCTGGGCTTCGGTGAGACCGTCGAGGGCGAACTCCTGCACGAGGATCTTGAATTCGTCCAGGCTCATATGTTCGGCCACATAGCGCGCCGTCTCCGGCTCTTCTGCCTTGTCGTGTTCCACCAGCGCCGCGAGCATGGCGCGCAGTTCGCCCAGATTGGCTGGCTGCTGCTCGGTCATGCTGTCGCGGATCGCAGCGTCAAGCCATTGCTGCTCAAAGTCCAGCAGCTCGGCGGGGATGGGCTGAAGCGTCTCGATCAGTGCCCGGTTTGCGCGAAACAGCGATTTCTGGGAAACGATCATCTGGCGTACTCCGCACTGACTGGCTCGAGAGCAACGCGCTCGTGAGCATTATGTTTCTGTGTCGTGAGCGACGAACGCAGGACCCCGCGGGCCGCCAGTTCGCGCTTCACGTGTGCGTACCAGTCATCCTCACCCAGGCAGAATGTGTCATTCAGCCGGGCCACGATGGCTGCAACGTCTGGCTGCTGTGCGAGGCAGGCCACCCGGCACAGGGCCGGCTCGAGGTTGGCAAGGGAGACAACGTTTCCATCGCTGATCAACGCGCCGGCCAGTTCCCGCTCCCAGCCGATGAAGTAATCCACGCCCTCCCCCCGAATGCGGTCGATCTGCGCCTGCGTCCGCGCCTGGCTCGGCGAGTCCTTGAGGCCGGTCACACGCTCCAGCCGAGCAATCTTCAACAGCGTATCGAAGCTCTTTTCATTACCCGACAGCGCCGATTCGTTGTAGACCAGCAGGTCCAGCGGGGTGCGGCTGTGAATCGCCTGGTAATGGGCCAGAATTTGCGCCTGACTGATGCCGGGGGCAAAGGGTGACGTCACGATGATTTCCCTGGCGCCAAGCTTGCGCGCCCGTTCGGCCCGTTCAATTACCTCCTCAGTGGTGGGGAGCTCAATGCCCGCCACAACGCGATGGGTGTCCCCGGCAAACTCGAGGGTGTACGTGAGCATGTCGGTCCACTGCGCGGCGGACAGATTCCAGCCTTCGCCTGAGGTCAGACACGGGATGAACCCGTCAACCAGCGGCCCGCAGGCATGAACGAGCTGCTTCACGCTTTGCCGGCAGACCCTCGCGTCGGCGTCGAGTGGCGTCACCAGGGGCACCAGCACTTGGTGTCTAGACATGCTGGTAATCCTCCTCGGCAATGACCAGCTCAAGGGAGGCGTTGTACAGCCGCTGCAACCCGTCGGGAAACCCATGGACGCCGGACGCGGCGTCGAATGAGGCCAGGTGCGGTTTCAGCGCTGCGCAGTTCTGGTAGTCGCGGTCATGGGTGTAGAACAGGCAATCGGCCTCAAGCACCTGCGCCGCCTGCAGGCGCTTTTCCGCAGACAGCCCGGCCAACGCCGGGCTGCTGGCCGCCCGGGTCAGCGCTGCGTCGCTGTAGCCCGCGCGCAGAATGTTCATGTCGGAGTGCAGGACATCCATAAAGGGGTAGTAAACGTCCTGAAGCTCGCGGGCTTTCTTCCAGATAATGGCATCGCAGACGCCAATCTGGCTGAAGCTCATGCGCACTTCGCTGTGATAGCGCCGGGTGAAAAACCCCAGCGACTTGGCGCGGATGTCGGCATTTTGGTGATGCATGCCCATGAATACCGTCGCATCAATCATCGGCGCCTCTTCAAGCATCGTAAGCCTCCAGCGCCTGGCGGATAACCTGCAGAGCCTCTTCGAAAGCGTCAGGGTCACGGGCCAGGGCCAGGCGCACAAAAGAGCGGCCTTGCTCCGGATGGCTCCAGAAGAAATAGCGACCGGGCAAGACGTAGGCCTGATGGGTCAGCAGGTAGGCTTGCAGGTCATCGCCCGAGAGGTCATCGCGCTGGATTTCAAACCAGGCGACGCTGGTTTCAATGGCCGGTTCTACGTAGCGCAGCATCGTGCCTTCAAGGTATTCGCGTGCCACCTTGCGGTTGGTCTGCAGCACGTCGCGAACGGAGGCAAAGCCATCGGCTTCGCTGTCGTTGATGTACTCGGTGACGACTTGAAGAATGAAGGGTGAAACGTTGAGCAGCACGCTGGTGACGATGCTGTAGATCTCCGGGTTCAAGCGGCGACTGCTCATCAATGTCGCGCATTTCGTGTCCTGCAGCGGCCAGGTTTTGCCGGTGTCTTCCATCACCAGGTAGTCGGTGCCGATCTCATCGAGGATCGCGTAGGCGTCGACGCGCTGACCGCCGGTTACCTTCAGAAACGAGGCGAAGCAGAAGTCCAGAATCAGGATCTTGTCGTGATCGCGGCAGTACTTCGCGACTTCGATAAAGGTTTCCGGGCCCTCGGCGAACATGGACGTGCCGGTCGGGTTGTTCGGGTCCACCAGAAAGATCGCGTCGACCGACGATGCGGTTTTCTCCAGCAGCCGGTAGACCTGGGTAGGGTCAGCCAGGATCGCCTCCGGCAGCGGGGTCATCGGCACTTCCATGTGCTTGAGCAGATCGTGCAGGTTGTCGAAGCAGGGTTCGATCAGGGCGACGCTCATGTCGTGCTTGCGCAGAAAGGTGGCGGTGATGTGCATCGCCACCGAGGCGGCGTACACCAGGTAAATCTCATCGCTGCGCTTGAGCGCATGGTGCTGACCGTGAAACTGAAAAAATGCCTTGATGAACGCTTGCTCGCTCTCGTATTGGGTCAGCGTCTGCGCGCGTTGCCACAACTGGGGGAGCTTTCGGACGATGTCGGCCTGGGTGCGGCTCTGGTTCTGGTGGGTGTGGGCATCGGCAAGATTGTGCCGGGTTTTGAGGGCGGTAATTTCGTGCTGAGTAATGTCTTCCAGGACACGTGCTTCATGCGTACTGACGGGCTGGGCAGAGAACGTCATGAGGGATCCCTCTCATTGTGGGTTTGTTATCAGGGCTGCCCGGCAATCATTCTGTATTCCTTTTCGCCCCGAAACTGTACCTAGGTACAGGCAACGCTTGCCCGCGCAGCCTTGTCGGATGCGCCGGTGCAGAAGGCGCACCGGCACCCCCGTCAGGCGATTCCCAGGCGGGACGCCACAAACACCGCCTGCTTGGCGGTGTCGACCTCAAGCTTGCGCACGATGTTGGCCATGTGGAACTTGACCGTGCGCACACGGATGTCACAGATGCAGGCGATCTCGCTGTAGGACTTGCCGAGGGACACCCAACCCAGAATCGTGTGCTCGCGGACAGTGAGTGGCGGCTCTGCGGTGTTCTGCGACATCGCGTCCGGGTTCATGCCGCTGTGAAACGCCACCAATGCCAGTTGCAGCGTGCCTTTAATGTGCTGGATCTGGCGGTGGAAGTGCGGACTCTGCTCGCGGTTGACCAGACTCAACAACCCCATGCGCTGTTGCGGATCGTGGACGACGAAGGTGTAGCCGTCCTGCATCGAGAACTCTCGGGTGAGCTGCTCGAATGCGCCCTGCCCCTGCACGGGTTTGCGCCGGTAGGCTTCGGTCCAGTGGAAAGGCGCGACGCTTTGCACGCCGTGGGAAATGATCGGATCGACGCGGTGCAGTGCCTCGCCGCAGTATTTGCGCTGCCAGGCAATGGGGAAGCTGGACAGGAAGTTCGACAGGCCAAAGGTGCGTTTGTCGATGGTGGCGTAGGTGAACGGGCAGTCTATTTCCGAGGGCAAGTGCTCGATCAGGGTGGCCAGGTTTGGATCCTGGCCCGGCCTGACGAAAAGCGGAGCGTTGAAATGCATGATCAGCATCTTCTTTTTGTTGGCATCAGGCGGATGGGGTTCAGTGTTCCTGGCGAGAGGTTGCCAGCCCTCGCTTGACGGCCGGGCGCTGCTCGATGGTTTGCAACCAGGCGCGCACCGCCGGAAACAGCGAAATGTCCAGGTCCAGTTCTTCATACGTGCGCAGCCAGGTGAACAGCGCAATGTCGGCGATGGTGTAGCGCTGGCCGGCAATGTACTCGCGATCGGCAAGTTGACTGTTCACTACCTTGTAGAGCCGCAGCGACTCTTTACGGTAGCGGTCCAGCGCCTGGTCGTTGGCGATCGTGCTGGCATGGCGGAACCACCAGAGCTGTCCGAGCATCGGCCCCACGCTTGCGATCTGGAAACTCAGCCATTGCTGGACCTGCAGGCGTTCCGCCGGGTTCTCGCCACCCAGTGCAGCGTGCTGATCAGCCAGATAAGTCAGGATCACTGCCGATTCAAACAGCGTCACGCCGTTGGCGCGATCGATCAGGACCGGGATTTTTCCGTTCGGGTTGAGGGCCAGGAAGTCAGGGGCTTTCTGCTCGCCCTTGTTCAGATCGACAGGGGTCAGGGTGTAGTCGAGGCCGAGTTCTTCGAGGGCGATGGGGATTTTCTGGCCGTTGGGAGTATCGGCCGTGTACAGGTGCAGCGAGGCAGTATTCATCGAAGGTTCCGTCCTTGTGGTTGCATTTGCAATGAGTCTGCATTATTCCTTTAGCACCCCGCAAGACAGTCACAGGAGTTTCATCTTCATGGATAGCCTTCGTTTACAGCGCACCGCCAGGACCGAATCGGCGGCTCAGGCGTGCATCGAGTGCATTGAGCACAGCCACCTGTCGGGAGTGGTCACCCAGAGTTCTCCGCTCTTTACCGTTGTCGATCTGATCAAGCGCCTTGAAAGCGATCAGCGCACCCGCGGCCAATTCTGGAAGGTCAACGACCGTGCCCACGAGCCATCCACCGGCACGGCGATCAGTGCGTGGCCGTTGTGGTTCAGCGAACCGACGCGCAACGATGAGCGGCCGTTGTTCTACATGACTCAGTCAGCCACCTCCGCGCACCTCTCGATGCTCACGTCCCAGACCGGGCAGCGAGGCATTGTTCTCAATGACATTGAGTCTTCCCCGTCGCGCTGGGCAAAAGGTGCTCACCCGTGGTTGCCGTTGTGGCTGGCCTCCAATCGGCACTGCATCCCTTTCGACCCCGCCAGTGGCGATGAAGCCAGGGCAATACTTATCGGTGCGCTTGACGAACTCTATGTGCAAGGGGCGCCCGGCTTCTGCTACATGACGCTGCACGATGAAAGCGGTGATGGGCTGGCGTGTGATCGGACCCAGGCGTTTATGGGGATGTACCGGTTGGACAACCCGACCCCCGTGGCACCGCAGGTTCGGTTGCTTGGCGCAGGACTCATGCTGCGGGAGGTGCAAGCCGCCGCGCAGATCCTGCACGATGACTGGGGCATCGCCGCCGAAGTGTGGAGCTGCCCCAGCTACACCAAACTGGCGCGGGACGCAGAACGCCAGTCCCGGCATAAACGCCTTCTGCGCGGCGAGGCACCGAGGACCAGCCATCTGCAGGACTGCCTCGGCAGCTCGCAGACCCCGGTGGTTGCCGTGACCGGGTACGCAGAGTTCGTCGCGGCACAACTGGCGGCCCATGTGCGGGGGCCGTTCACCGCGCTGGGTGCCGACAGCCTGGAACCCCATCAACGCCTGGACCGGCACTGGATCGCGATGACGGCCCTGCGCGAGCTGGCGAATCTCGAGCAGATCAGCACTGCGCTTGTCAGCCAGGCGCTGGACCGCTATCGGCTGGTCTGAGAGATTTTTCGGGATTGGCGGGCGTTGCGGCTGGCATTTTCCAGCGCGTCCGCAAACAGGCGTTTCTGATCGTCATCGAACTCCACCAGAAACAGTTCCTCGACGGCCTGCTTGTAGACCTGCCAGATCCGTTTGCGCAGGGTCCGGCCGGCGTCGGTGATCCGGGCGATGGCGCCGCGCCCGTCCTCGAGGGACTTCTCCCGGGTGACCAATCCTTCCTTCTCCAGACGGTCAACCAGCCGGGTGAGGTTGTAGCGTTCGATGGCCATGACGTCAGCGAGTTCGTGCATCCTCCGGGCGCCGTCCTGCCCGCTTTCGATACCCCAGAGCGCGTCATACCAGTCGTACGGCGGCAGCTGTTCTTCCGCCAGCCGCCGCTCGATTTCCTTGATCAGGCAGCGGTGCGCCCGAATGAAGTTGTACCAGAGGTCTGGCGATGGGGTGGCCATGGTATCTCCAAATCCTAGGGTTGATTGCAGTTGCAATCATAGCGGCAATGACGCTAGATTCAATTGCAATTGCAACGATGAGCGGGTTGAACAACGGCCCGCTGATGCCATTTTCAGGAGATGTAATGATGGAACAGAGCTACCTGCTTCGCGACGAGGATCCACAAGAAACCCGCGAATGGATTGACTCGATCGCATCCGTCGTCGAGGCAGAAGGCCGCCCCAGGGCCCACTTCCTGATCGACCAATTGCTCGATTTTGACGTTTCTGTTCATGGTGACTTCCATGGACGCGTCACCACGCCGTACGTGAACACCATTCCCCCCGAGCGCGAGTTGCCTTACCCGGGCGACCTCGGCATCGAAAAGCGCCTCAACGCCTTTATCCGCTGGAACGCCCTGACCATGGTCCTGCGGGCCGGCAAGCATTCCGGCGTGGGTGGCCATATCGCCACGTACGCATCGGCGGCAGTGCTCTACGACGTGGGCTTCGATCATTTTTTCCGCGGCCGGACAGACACCTTCGCCGGCGATCTGGTGTATATCCAGGGTCACTCGGCGCCGGGGATCTACGGCCGGGCCTTTACCGAGGGCCGTCTCACCGAGGCGCAGCTCGATAACTTCCGCCGGGAAACCGATCGCGACGGTGTGTCGTCCTATCCCCACCCCCGCCTGATGCCCGACTTCTGGCAATTCCCGACCGTGTCCATGGGCCTGGGCCCGATCACGGCCGCCTACCAGGCGCGCTTCATGCGTTATCTGGAAAACCGTGGCCTCAAGGAGCATCAGGGCCGCAAGGTCTGGGCGTTTCTGGGCGACGGCGAAATGGACCAGCCGGAATCCCTGGCCGCCATTTCCCTCGCCGGGCGCGAAAAGCTCGACAACATCATTTTCGTCGTCAACTGCAACCTGCAACGCCTTGACGGGCCGGTGCGCGGGAACAGCAAAGTCATCCAGGAATTTGAAAGCCTGTACCGGGCCGCCGGCTGGAACGTGATCAAGGTGATCTGGGGGGGTGGCTGGGACGAACTGCTGGCCAAGGACAAATCGGGCCTGTTGCGCCAGCGCATGATGGAATGCGTCGACGGCGAGTACCAGACGTACAAGTCCCAGAACGGCGCTTATGTGCGCGAGCACTTCTTCGGCAAATACCCCGAGCTTCTGGAATTGGTCAGCGACATGACCGACGACCAGATCTGGAAACTCACCCGTGGCGGCCACGACCCGGTCAAGGTCTACAACGCCTACGCCGCGGCATCTCGCAAGACCGGTCGGCCCACGGTGATCCTCGCCAAAACGGTGAAGGGCTTCGGCATGGGCGAAGCGGGCGAAGGCCAGAACATCAACCATCAACTGAAGAAAATGGGCGGCGACGCGGTCAAGGCATTCCGCGACCGTTTCGGGCTTGAGCTGAGCGATGACCTGCTGGGCGAAATGCCTTACCTGCGACCGGATGAAGACAGCGTCGAAGCCCGGTATCTTCGCGCCCGACGCGCGAGCCTCGGAGGCCAGATTCCCGCCCGGCACGCCGAGGTCGAGCCGTTGCAGATCCCGCCGTTGGCGGCGCTGGAGGTGCAGCTGAAAAGCACCGGTGACCGTGCGATCTCCACCACCATGGCCTTCGTGCGGATCCTCGCCACGCTGCTGAAAGACCCGAACATCGGCAAGCTCATCGTCCCCATCGTGCCTGACGAGTCGCGCACCTTCGGCATGGAAAACCTGTTCCGCCAGATCGGCATTCATTCCCACGTCGGCCAGCTCTACACGCCGCAGGATGCCGGCACGCTGTCCTACTACAAGGAAAGCACTGACGGGCAAATCATGCAGGAAGGTCTGAACGAGTCCGGGGCGACGTCATCCTGGATCGCGGCCAGTACCTCCTACGCCAACCATGGCGTAATGACCCTGCCGTTCTACATCTTCTATTCGATGTTCGGCTTCCAGCGGGTCGGTGATCTGCTCTGGGCCGCAGGGGACGCGCGGGCTCGAGGCTTTTTGCTCGGCGCAACCTCCGGGCGTACCACCCTGATGGGTGAAGGCCTGCAGCACGACGACGGTCACAGCCACGTGATGTCGGCCACCGTGCCGTGCTGCGTTTCCTACGACCCGACGTATGCCTACGAATTGGCGGTCATCGTCCACGACGGCATGCGCCGCATGTACGTCGATCAGGAGGACATCTACTACTACATCACCCTGCTCAACGAGAACTACCCGCACCCCGAACTGCCCGAAGGCGCCGAACAAGGCATTCTCAAGGGCCTGTATCGACTGCCGATCGAACGCGAGGCCCAGCCCGGTCGCCACGTTCAGCTGATGGGCAGTGGCTCGATCCTCCCCGAAGTCATCGCAGCGGCGGAGATCCTCGCCAGCGAGTACCAAGTGAGCAGCGACGTCTGGTCGGCAACCAGCCTCACCGAGGTCCGCCGTGAGGCGCAGCAGGTCGAACGCTGGAACCTGCTGCATCCGCTGGAAGAGCCGAAAGTGCCGTATCTGACCGAGGTGCTCGAAGGGCACCCTGGCCCGGTGGTGGTCGCGACGGACTACATGAAAATCCACGCTGACCAGATCCGTCCGTGGATCGGCAATCGTCGCTTCGTCGCGCTGGGCACCGATGGTTTCGGGCAGTCGGACACCCGCGAAGCGCTGCGCCGGCACTTCGAAGTGGACCGTCAGTTTGTCGTGCTGGCAGCGCTGAAAGCCCTGGCTGACGAGGGTGCAATCGACCGGCAAGTGGTGGCCCGCGCGCTGGCCGAGATGCAGATTGACGTTGAGAAAGTCGATCCGATTACCGTCTGATTCGACACCGCGATAGACAAAGAGCCAGGCCATCCGCCTGGCTTTTCGTCGCATGCACAGGCCGCCTCCTTGACCCCGTGCATCAGTCAGCCCGGCCTTGAATAAGTCGACCTCAGCTGACCTTGATCACCACCTTGCCAAACGGCCCCCGAGCCAGATGTTCGTATGCCTCACGGGCCTGCTCGAACGCGTAAACATGGTCGATGACCGGACGAATGTGGTGGGTGTCGAGGAAAGCATTCATACGATCGAACGAAGAACGTGGTGCCACGGCAATCCCGCGAAGGGTGGTCTGACGGAAGATCAGCGGCATCAGGTTCAGCGCGGTGGTTTGCCCGGTCAGGAAACCGATCTGGGCAATTTTGCCACCCACTTTTGTCGCCTGAACGGACGCGTTGACGCCCTCCCCGCCAGCCACCTCCAGCAGCAGGTCCACGCCTTTGCCGTCGGTGAGTTTCAGCACTTCCGCCGCCCAGTCCGGGGTCTTGCGGTAGTTCACGCCCGCCATTGCGCCGAGCTTGATCACGGCGTCCAGATTGTCGTCGCGGCTGGAAGTGATGATGACCTTGGCGCCCAGTGCCATGGCGATCTGTGCGGCGAAGATCGACACGCCGCCGGTGCCTTGCACCAACACCATCTGGCCAGGCTCGATCTGGCCGTAATCCACCAGCGAGTACCAGGCGGTCAACGCGGCGATAGGCAGGGTCGACGCCTCTTCGTCGGTCATGTCATCCGGCGCACGCACCGCGCTGTCTTCGTGAATGATCATGAATTCCGCCAGCCCGCCGGGCAGTGGCGAGCCGAAGCAGTAGTCGGGTTCGTCGGAGGCGGGCATGCCGTCGAGCCACCGTGAGTACAGGTGCGAGTTGACCCGGTCGCCGACCGCAAAGCGACTGACGCCCTCGCCCACGGCGACCACTGTGCCGGCGGCGTCGCTCACCGGAATCAGTGGCTTGGGCACCCTGTGCGGTTCATAGATTCCGTCAACGATGGCTTTGTCGCGGAAGTTCAGGGACACCGCGCCCACCTTGACCAGCAGCTCGCCGGCCTTGGGGGTCGGGGTTGCGGTTTCGCCCAGTTGCAGGTTGTCGAGGCCGAAATCTTTCAGAAGCCAGGCTTTCATCGCGTATCTCCGTTGAAGTGTTTACCAGAAGGCCGGGGTCGGCCGTCAGTGTGGGGGCATTGTTTCTGTTATGAGCGGAGGGATAAATGCCCGGCAACGCACAGGATTGTTATCCTGATGCGCAACAATCATCGCGATTTCCAAGGAGCGAACCGATGGACCTTTTGCAGTCGATGCAGGTGTTTGCGAGGCTGGCTGAGCTCGGCAGCTTCACCAAAGTGGCCGAAGCGACCCAGTTGGGCCGCCCGCACATCACGCGATCGATCCAGACGCTGGAGGCTTCCCTCGGCGTGCGCCTGTTTCAGCGCACCACGCGCACGGTGAAGCTGACGGCCGAAGGCGAGCAATTTTACGAACGGGTCAAAGGCATCCTCGCTGACATCTCGGACACCACGTCGATGTTCGACCGCAGCGGCGTCACCCTGCAAGGGCGACTTCGGGTGGACATCCCCACGGCGTTCTCCCAACGCAGCTTCATCGAAAGCCTGAAGGGATTCACTGGCGCTTTTCCCGCCATCGAACTGGTGGTGGGCGTCACCGATCGAGCGGTGGATCTGGTGGCTGAGGGCGTTGATTGTGTGTTGCGGATCGGCGAGCTGCGCGATTCAAGCATGGTCGCCCGGCAGATCGGCACAGTGGAAATGGTCACTTGCGCGGCGCCTTCCTACCTCGACACATGGGGTGAGCCCATGACGCTCGGCGATCTGGTCCAGCATCAGGGCGTCGATTTTCTCTCGGGCCAAAGCAACCGGCCCCTGCCCTGGTATTTTCAGGACGACGGAGAGGACCAGCCTTACCCGAGTCGCGGGGCCATTACGGTCAACGAGTCCAACGCCTATGTTCACTGCGGGCTGGCAGGGTTCGGCATCATTCAGGCGCCCGGCATCACCGTGGATGCGTTTCTCGCCAGCGGCGAACTGATCGAAGTGCTGCAGCCTTTTCGCCCGGCCCGGCGCAAGGTCTCAGTGCTCTATCCCAGCCGGACGCACCTTGCGCCCCAGGTCCATGCCTTTGCCGACTGGCTGCGTGAACACTTCCCTGCGTTGCATCCCAAATGGTTCAAGGCTGACTGACACAACCGACACACCGGGTACGCCGTCGGGCGTGGCCTTGGGTTCATGGCCGAGCGGTAAGGGTCGAGGGAGAGAACGACTAAGACGCCTTCGACGTGTTCAAGTTGAACAACGTCGCCGCTGTCCCTCTTCGGTAGTCGGTCGGCGTCTGGTTCATCTCGTAACGGAAGTGTCGATTGAAGTTCGACAGGTTGATGTAACCCACTTCAAAGCAGACATCAGCGATGGACATCTGTGTCTGCAGCAACAACCGGCAGGCCTTCTGGATGCGCAGCTTGCGCATCAGGTCGATAAACCCGTGACCCGTCGCGCGCTTGAAGAACCGTGAGAACCCCGGTTCGCTCATGTGCAGTCGCTCGGCAATCACTGACAGCCTGATATCCCCCGTGAGCTCCCGTTGCAGGTAGTCGAACGCCCGGTGAACGCGCTCGGCGCTCTTGGCATCCAGGGTCGGCGCGTAGCACGAACTCGCCAGCGTGCGGGCTTCACGGGTAGGCACTGTGTTCAGGGTGCTGAGCAGCTCAAGAAACAGCAGCAAGCGCTGTAACCCGTTCGCCGAGCCTATGCGTTCAAGCAGGTCGGCAGCCCGCAGTGCGGTTTCGCCGGTGAATTCCAGCCCACGGCGGGCGCGATCAAACAAGCCCTGCAGTTCACCCAGCTCAGGCATCGTCTCGCGCAGCGCCAGCAAGGTGGCACCGTCGAACTGAAGCACGACGTCACGGCCTTCCAGGTATTCACCCGGCGCCAGATCGCCCATCCAGTCATGGGGCAAGTCGGGGCCGATCAGCGCAACGTGCCCAGGGCCGAAGGCACCAATGTAATCGCCAGCCACCAGCTTGCCGCTGCCTTTGCGGATCAGATGAATCTCGTATTCAGGATGGTGATTCCAGCGCGCGAGCGCATAGGGATAGTCGTGCTCGTACCAACGGAAACTCTGCTGGGGTGCTGGCAGGATGATCTCCAGCTCCGCAGGCAATTGCTCGAATAAGTCGGTCCGGCTTGCAGGCATGGTCTGCCCCTTTTTTGTCGTTGTTGGCGCATGCATCGACGCACCATACGCCCATTGCATCGCCCTGCTCCACCTCGCCTGTCGCTGCGCGCTGATACTTTTTTAGCCGGGCGCAGGGCCGGGCTGCGCGGTTAAAAAAGCATCAGTGGCCCATCCTCAGCGTGTTTGTTGCAGGGCGTGCAAGCTGCTGTAATCGACTCGCCACTGCCCGGAGTCACTCGTGGGATGGCAGTGGTTAACAACAATAACGATTCCGCGCCACCGGCGTGGAGTGGAGATCACCATGAAGATCACCCATCACGCGCTGCTGCTGGCTGCCGGCCTGTCTCTGGCTGGGGTCAGTCATGCTGCCGAGACCATCACCATCGCGACGGTCAATAACAACGACATGATCCGCATGCAGCGGCTCTCCAGGGTGTTCGAAGAGCAGCACCCCGACATCAAACTCAACTGGGTGGTGCTCGAAGAGAACGTCCTGCGCCAACGGCTGACGACTGACATCGCGACCCAGGGCGGCCAGTTCGATGTGTTGACCATCGGCACCTACGAGACGCCATTGTGGGGCGCAAAAAACTGGTTGGAGCCGATGAAGGACCTGCCCGCCAGCTACGACCTCGACGACATCATCCCCTCCGTGCGCCAGGGCCTGTCGGTCAACGACACGCTGTATGCGTTGCCCTTCTACGGCGAGAGCACGGTGACCTACTACCGGACCGACCTGTTCAAGCAAGCCGGGCTGAGCATGCCCGAGCACCCGACCTGGACCCAACTCGGGGCGTTTGCCGCCAAACTGCATCACCCGGATCAGGGTCAGTACGGCATGTGCCTGCGAGGCAAGGCCGGCTGGGGCGAGAACATGGCCTTGCTGACAACGATGGCCAACGCCTTCGGCGCCCGCTGGTTCGACGAGCAATGGCGCCCCGAGCTGACCAGCCCCGAGTGGAAGGCCGCTGCCGATTTCTACGTCAACACGCTGAAAAACTACGGGCCGCCCGGCGTCTCCAGTAACGGTTTCAACGAAACCCTCGCCCTGTTCAACAGCGGCAAATGCGCGATCTGGGTCGACGCCAGCGTGGCGGGCTCGTTCACCACCGACAAGGAACAGAGCCGTGTCGTGGACAGCGTGGGCTTCGCGCCAGCACCCGTTGAAGTGACCGACAAGGGTTCGTCCTGGCTGTACGCCTGGTCTCTGGCAATCCCGGCGACCTCCAGACACAAAGACGCCGCCAAGGCCTTCACCACCTGGGCCACCTCCAAGGAATACATCCAGCTGGTGGCGCAGAAAGACGGCATCACCAACGTGCCGCCTGGCACCCGCACCTCCACCTACAGCGATGCCTACCTCCAGGCTGCGCCGTTCGCCAAAGTGACGCTGGAGATGATGAAGCACGCCGATCCGACGCACCCGTCGGCCAAGCCTGTGCCCTATGTTGGCATTCAGTACGTGACCATCCCGGAATTCCAGGCCATCGGCACGTCGGTGGGCAAGCTCTTCTCCGCCGCACTCACCGGCCAGACCTCCGTCGAGCAGGCACTGGCTGCCGCGCAGTCGACGACGGAGCGGGAGATGAAGCGCGCCGGCTACCCAAAGAAATAAACCCACCGCCGACGGACGTCGGCCGGTTCTCACCGCATGACGGATGACTCTTTTTATGAAACGACTCGAAGGTAAAAGCGCACTGATCACCGGCTCGGCGCGAGGTATCGGGCGGGCCTACGCCGAAGCCTACATTCGCGAGGGCGCGACGGTCGCCATCGCAGACATCAACCTGGAGCGCGCGACCCAGACCGCCACCGAACTAGGGGCCAGTGCCTACGCAGTGAGGATGGATGTCACCGATCAAACGTCCATCGACGCGGCCATGGCGGCCGTCGTTGCCACCACCGGCAAGCTGGATATTTTGATCAACAACGCCGCGCTGTTTGATCTCGCGCCCATTACGGACATCACCCGCGAGAGCTACGAGCGCCTGTTCTCCATCAATGTAGCTGGCACGTTGTTCACCCTCCAGGCGGCGGCGAAGCAGATGATCGCCCAGGGTCATGGCGGCAAGATCATCAACATGGCGAGCCAGGCCGGGCGGCGCGGCGAGGCACTGGTGGGCGTCTACTGCGCGACCAAGGCCGCGGTCATCAGCCTGACCCAGTCCGCCGGGTTGAACCTGATCAAACACCGGATCAACGTCAACGCGATCGCACCGGGCGTCGTTGATGGCGAGCATTGGGACGGCGTCGACGCGCTGTTTGCCAGACACGAGAACCGGCCGCTGGGGGAGAAGAAAAGGCTCGTTGGCGAAGAAGTGCCCTACGGTCGCATGGGCACCGCCGAGGACCTGACCGGCATGGCGATCTTTCTCGCGTCAGCGGAAAGCGATTATGTCGTCGCCCAGACCTACAACGTCGACGGTGGCAACTGGATGAGCTGAGGCCTGGAAAAACGTGGGTCGCTGATCCATCGCATCAGCCAGTGGGAATGGCTCGCCCCGCTGATGGCCGCACACGGGACTAACCGGATTGAGCTAACCGCCGTATGATCCCCGTTCAATGAATAGCGGCCCAGGCGACCTAGACATCAACGACTCAACAATTCCCTCAACAGCCAACCCTCCGAACGTAGACCCCGACATGCGCTTCGAGTGCGTCGGCTGCGGCGCGTGCTGCCGCGGCCGCTTCGTCCCCTTGACCCTGAGTGAAGCAGTGACCTGGCTAAAACGCGGCCATTCTGTCGGGGTTTTGCTTGAGGCGTTCGATGAGTCGCTCTGGCCGGTTGGATCGGCCGAGTACGCCTACAACGCCGGGCGATCCGCGCCGGTCCCTGGCGGTTCGGGCACCCTGCGGGTAACGGTGATTCTGGCGGCCAACGCGATCCCTGAATGCCCGAACCTTCAAAAGGACGGCCTCTGTTCGGTGTACCTGGAGCGTCCGCTGGTGTGCCGGATCTACCCGATGGAGATCAGTCCTTTCATTGAGCTGAAACCTCAAGCCAAGGACTGCCCGCCGGAAAGCTGGCAGCAGGGCAGCCTGCTGGCGTCGGATCAGGGATTGGCGATGCTGGTCCAGCAATCGCGCCAGTCCGACCGCGAGGATGCCCGGCGCAAGGTGGCGGTATGCGAAAGCCTTGGTTTGACCGTCGCCGGCTGGAAAGGCAACGGCCTGGTCATTCACCAGCCTTCGGTCGAGACCTTGCTTGCTGCGTGCGAAGGTGCCGAAGTCAATGCTGGCGCTGCTGCGCAGCCTTGGCAGATCAAGGCAGAGGACCCCGCGTTGAGGGATTATCTCCACACCCAGTCCGTGCCCCTGGCTGACTCACCGACCGACGATTACATCTTCCACCCACTACCCCGCTGAACGGCCGCCGCTGAACCGCTTGTCGCTTGCCGTTTCAGCCTATCACCCGCGCATACACCGACCGATCCACATTCCCGCCAGACAGAATGACCCCGACCTTCTTCCCTGCCATGGCCTGGCGTTCCTGAATGAGCGCCGCCAGTGCAGCGGCGCCTGCACCCTCCACGAGGTTGTGGGTGTCGGTGTAATAGACGCGCATGGCCTCGGCGATTTCTTCCTCGCTGACAGCAACGATGCGCTCTGCACCTGCTCGATAGATCGCGAAGGCGGCAGGAATGGGCTGGCGCACGGCAAGGCCGTCGGCAAAGGTATTCGCCGATGGGGTCTGCAAAAGGGTGCCTTCTTCGAACGACCACTTCGCAGCCGCTGCTTCGGTGGACACCACGCCGACTACCTTGGTCTGCAGGCCCAACGCGTCGCGGGCCGCAATGACGCCGCAAATCCCCGACCCGCAGCCGATCGGCACGTAAACCGTGTCCAGATCCGGCGCAGCCATGAACAACTCCAGCGCATACGTGGCCACGCCCTTGAGTAACTCGATGTGGAAAGGCGGGACCAGATAGTGCCCATGCACGTCGGCCAGCCGCGCGGCCTCTTCCCGGGCTTCGTCGAAATCCCGGCCGCATTCGATCACGGTGCCGCCGAGGGCGCGCATGGCGTTGTTCTTTTCCGGCGAATTGCCTTCCGGCACTACGATCGACGCACTCAAGCCCAATGCCGTGGCGGCCAGCGCCAGGCTCTGACCATGATTGCCACGGGTCGCGGTGACGATGCCTTTGACGGCCGGGTAAGTGCGCTTGAGCCAGTGCATGAAGGTAATCCCGCCGCGCACTTTGAAGGCGCCGGTGGGCGTGTGGTTTTCATGTTTGACCCAGACCGTGGTGTTTAGCCGCTCGGCCAGTAACGGCCAGGCATATTGAGCGGTCGGCGGCATGACCGCATACACTTGGCGAGCGGCCTGTTCGATATCGTCGCGTGTCAGTCCGTGCATGGGCGTCTCCTTGAAAATGTGGCCCAGTCTAGGTACAGCCCCGCCGCGCCGGCTTTCAAAAAACTGACCTGACTTTTTGCCGCGCACTTCATTAGTATCAATGCCATGAACCCGACAACACGCCCGCCTCGCCCGCCCCCGCCTGAACCGGTTCGCCGTGTCGAGGCAGGCCCGTGGATGATCGAATTGCTCCCCGCCGCCGGTTACGCCACCCGTTACGTGGCGGCTCAGGCGGCGATTGGTTTCGCCTTCGAAAGCCAGCGCGGCCTGCACGCCATTGGCAGCGATCGGGTGCAACCTTTCGATGCGCTGCCCAACGGCCTCGCGTTCGTGCCCGCCGGTTGCGACGTGTTGTCGGAGTCGCCCACGGGTGGTGAATACCTGCGGCTGCTGCGCACGGACGAGCTTGCGCTGACGGGCGACCAAGCCTTTAACAACCGCATCGATGCACAGGCGATCCCTCTGGCGATGAAGATGCGCGCCGCGTTGCTGCAGTCCTCGCCTGCGGACGACTGGGAGGGCTGGGCGCTGGCGCTGGCTGAACGGGTCGCTGACCGAAGCCCCCACGACACGCCGCTGCAAGGCTCGATCAACGGCAGCCGGATGCGCAGGCTGGATGAGTTCATCGACGCAGGCATCGACGGGCCGCTGGGGGTGCACGCCATGGCGGACATGCTGGGGTTGTCCGAGGGGTATTTCATTCGGGCCTTCAAAAACACCACAGGCAAAAGTCCGCACAGTTACCTGATCGACAGGCGCGTGGCCAAGGCACGGACCCTGATGCGCGACTCAAATGCGAGACTGGCAGAGATCGCCCCTGCCTGCGGCTTCAGCTCCCAGGCCCATATGGCGACCGCCTTCCGGCTCCGTTTGGGCACGAGCCCGGCGAAACTGCGCAGTCAGTGGGGGTGATGACTTGTTTCCCAGTCACCAGCCGTGCCGCTGAAGAACCGCACTGACAACGGGATGGCGGTCAACCGTCTCTAAAGACGAGTGAAATCCGGGCCGAGCCCTCTGCAAATGATCCCGCGCCCCGCTCCACTGGCTGACTACGACAGCAAGCATTTCAACCGCGCCAGGTGCCTGTGGGTGCCAGGCCACCGGGTTGTCAAACACATCGCTGAAAACCTCCCACTGACTGTGCAATTTGCGCCGGGCGCCTGCGACCAAGCGATCCAGTTGATCGGGATCGGCGTCAGGCAGCCACCGTTCCGGGTAGTCGATCAGGCCAATGGAGGCATAGCAGTTGGTGGTGATGTACGCTAGCGCACGGAGTTGTTGGGCACGTTCAAGAACGTCGTGAGCCAAAAGGCCGGACAGCGGAAATGCCAGGCCCAGATGGGTGAGGATGGCCGCGCTCTCCGTCAGCACGCCACCACCGGGGATGACCAGGGTCGGCACCTGCATCAGCGGATTCAAGCGTCTCAACTCGTCCTGCCCGGCGCCCGCTTCCCACGAACAGGCGGGGACCAGGCGGTATTCGGCGCCACACAGGGTAAGTGCCATCTCGATGGCGGCCGAGCCGGATCTCTCGGCCCCAAATAAGGTGAACATGTTTTCCCCTCTGTCGTCAGGCTTTATGGCCATGCCGGCGCTGCCATTCATCAACCACATCGCCCAGGGTCTTGCGGGTGTCGTTGCGTATCCAGGCCATGAAGTCGCGGTCGAATTTAAAGGCCGGTCCGCACTGCCCGGTCATGAAGCGGCGCACGTTCTGGGTGTTGCGGTAATCCTGAGTCACAGGGGTGTTTCGGGAAAGCGGATCGCTGTGCCAGTCGAAAGCCATGGGATAAGTCCGAAAGGGTTGTCCTACGCATTCTAGCGGCGAAACCTGCGTTGCCATGACCGTCCATAAGTGCGCAGGAAGAAACCGTCACGGGATGGCAACAATCTGGTATTAAAGTGCCACCATATTCTGCCGGAAGCATCCAGTGATCCCTCGATCGTTGTCCTCGCTCCGTTTCATTCAATCGCTATTGGTATTGCTCTGCGCGGCGACCTTGCTGTTCCTGTGGGGACTGCATTACCAGCAAAAAGCCTCATCTCGCGAGGAGGCGCTGGCAGCCAAGGCGGCCGAGCATTTGAATCTGGCCACCATCGCCGCCGAAAACCTGCGTCAGTTGGTCGACAGGGCCCAGGCCATCGGCGGGGTGGCCCGCAGCGATATGCAGGCGTTGGGCGTGCAGCATCAAGGCCTGGTGCGGATGTTGGCCGAGGACCCGGTATTCAAACGCATGAGCCTGTATGCCGTCGACGGCCAGTTGATCTCTGCCAGCCACAGCGATGAGCCTGCCCAATTACCTTCTCTGTGGCTCACCCAGTTGCAGGATCACTCGGCCCGGTACGGTTTGAAGGCGCTTCTGCCCTCTTCCCTCGGCCCACAGACAACACCCCTTGGACCCAGCTGGCGTCTGCCGTTCCTCTTGCCGCTTACCGATCCGTTCACCGGCAGGCTGGATAACGTCCTCTTGATCCAACTGGACATCGGCTACCTCGCGGCCCTGTTCGAGCACATTGATCTCGGCCAGAGCGGGATGATGCGGCTGATCGATAACATCGGCCGAGAGCGAGTGCGGATCAGCAGCAGCGGCGTGGTGTTCTCCGGTGCACCGATGACGCCCGAGCTGCCGGGTGACGGCCCGGTGGCGGGAATGCTGCCTCAACATTCCCCGGCCGGCCTTTTTCAAAGCCTGTACCTGCGCGTGCCACAGCGGGGTTTCAGCGTTGTCGTGAGCCAGGCGGAGGACGAAATCCTTGCGTCCTCCCTGCTCGCCTCGCGGCAGCAATTCTGGCTGAACCTGTCCATGACCGTGCTGATTCTGGGCGCCCTGTTCTGGACGTTGCGGGTGCTGCGCAAGCGTCAGGAAGCCTTCACCGCCCTTGAAGACGCCCAGCTCATCAATCAACAACTGATCAGCCGACTGGAGGACGAACATCGCCGCAGCAGCCATGCCGCTGCGACGGATCACCTGAGTGGCCTGCACAACCGTCGCCAGTTCATGGAGCTGACCACGCAAGTACTCGCCAGACAGCGCGGCAGGCGCCGATTGCTGGCCATCCTGTTCATCGACATGGACCGCTTCAAATCAATCAACGACTCGCTGGGGCACAAGGTCGGCGACATGCTGCTGCAGGCCGTCGCGGGGCGCATCTCCCGCATGCTTGAACCCGGCGATGAAGCGGCGAGGTTCGGCGGTGACGAATTCGTCATCCTGCTGGCAGGCGAGCGCAGTGAAGAACAGATCGATGGCTGGGCGCGGGCGCTGGTCGAAAAGTTATCGGCGGTGTACTCGCTCAACGACCATGAAGTCATGACCAGCCCCAGCGTCGGCGTCAGCATCTGCCCCCGGGACGGTCAGGACGTCGAAGAGCTCATTCGCGGCGCGGACGCGGCGATGTACTCCGCCAAGCGCGCCGGTCGCGGCCAGTACCGCTTCTTTGACCCGTCGCTGAACGTCGCCGACGTCGAGGAATTCATGCTGGAACAGACCTTCAGCCATGCATTGAACCATCACCAGTTCGTTCTGCACTATCAGCCGCAGATCAGGCTCGACACCCTGCAGGTCGAGGGTTATGAAGCGCTGGTGCGGTGGCAGCATCCAGACTTCGGGCTGCTGTATCCGGACCGCTTCATTTCGATGGCTGAGCGCAACGGTTTCATCGTCGACCTCGGCTGGGAAGTGTTGCGCCTGAGCTGCGAGGACTTGATGCGCTGGCACGCCGAGGGTCGGGCGCTGAAGGTCGCCGTCAATGTTTCCGCGATCCAGCTGCATCAGGCGGACTACAGCGACAGGTTCCTGCGGGAGCTGGCAATACGGGGCATTGCCCCGCAGTTTCTGGAGGTGGAGATCACCGAAACCTGCCTGCTCGACCCTGAAGGCCTGGCCGTTGAGCACCTCCAGCGGCTGCGCCTGGCGGGCGTGCGCATCAGCCTCGATGATTTCGGCAGCGGCTACGCAGGCTTCGCGCATCTGCAACTGTTGCCGTTGAACACGCTGAAGATCGACCGCGCGTTGATCGCCCCACTCTCCAATAGCCCCGATGACAACCCGATCGTCTCCTCCACCATCATTCTGGCCAAGCGCCTGGGGCTTGAAGTGGTGGCCGAGGGCGTGGAAACCCGCGAGCAAGTCGTGTGCCTGAAGCTGGCCGGCTGTGACATCGTCCAGGGCTACCATTTCAGCCGGCCCCTCAGCGTCGCACAGTTGCAAGAGTACCCACCCTTCATGAATCTGGTAGGCGAAGCATGCGTGCAGTGAAAATTCTGGCGGCTCTGCTGGCGAGCGTGATGCTGATCGAGCCGGCGTATGGCCAATGTTCGCAGCAGAGCCTGCGCCTCGCCGTTATTCCGAAGAAAAGCATGGAGGTGCTGCTGCGCGAGCAGCGACCGCTGATAGAACACCTGCGTCGGGCGACAGGCATCCCGGTGGAGATCGTGCCCTCTTCTTCTTACGAAAGCGTGGTCGATGCCATCGTATCGGGCGGGGTGGACCTGGCCTGGCTCGGGCCGGCTTCCTACATCCTGGCGTATCAACGTGATCCGCGCATCGAACCGTTCGCCAGCCTCACCATCGCCAAAGGCTTCTTCACCCCTGCCGGCCAGCATTATCAAGCCTTGCTCGTGGCCCGCCAGGACGTGGCCGGGCAAACCGAAGGTCTGCGCGGCAAACGGGTGGCGCTCACGGACCCCGCCAGTACCTCGGGCAGCATCATCCCCAACGCGGAGTTCTCCGCTCGGATCGGCATGCCCCTGCCGCAGTTTTTCAGCTCGGTGGTGTACTCCGGCTCCCACGACAAGTCGCTGGACGCAGTGCTGGACCGCAAGGTCGAGGCCGCATTCGTGTCCAGTGTCCGCGTGGATGAATACCTCAACAGAGGCGTGATCAGCCGCGCCACCCTGAGCGTGTTGTGGCGCTCGGAGCCCATCTACTACGACCCGTTCGTCTTCCGTGGCGCGCTCTGCGCCGACATCAAGGCCAGGATCCGCGACGCGATGCTGGTGAATAACCAAGGCTTGAGCGGCTTTCTCGATTCTCAGGAAGCCTCGGGAATCGTCCCGGTCGGCCACGCGCAATACGCTCCGTTACTGCAGAAGATGCAGCAGATTGCGCCGGCGCAGTGATGGATTTCGCCGAGCGCAGACTGTTTATTCGGTAGCGCCCACCCTTCAAGCCCTGACCAGAATCGCACTCGAAATCAAATCGAAAAAATGGTCGGCCCAGCCGCGAGGGCGGGCTGATCGTTCACCCAGGTCAGCGCCCCGACAAGGGCGAACAGGTCGGCACCGCCGCGTGCAGTCAGCGGGATCAACGCGAATGTAGGACTGGCTTTAGCCGGGAAGGCGTCGGTGGTTCCACTGCAAGATTTAGGGTGTTAGCGCTGGCCCCTTCCCGGCTAAAGCCGGTCCCACTAAAGCATCGCGCATTCAGTGAGGAGGATTTATCGGTTGAAAGGGTGTCCAAGCCAGTAAGCGCAAATTGATCATATAAAAAGCCCCGCGCCGATACAGTACGCAACCGATCTGTCCCCTTGGAGGCCCGATGAATCCGGACACGACCCTGAGCGACGACGCGGGATCCCCGCCCCAGCAGGACTGGTTTTCCAACGAGCACCGCGGGCGCATCGACGAGCTGATCGCCAAGCTCAAAACCAGTGACACCAAAGAAAGCGTGTCGCGCTACCACGCCATGGCCGAAGGGTATTTGCTGGGTCTGCTGGACAGCTACCACGTCAGCACAGAGCACCACGATGCCGTTCGCCAATACCTGCACAACCTGGCGATAGCGCGCTTGAAGGCCGTGAAACCCAGGCTGCGCAAATGATTCGGCGTGAGCAGCCTGGGCGAATGAGCCTGCGCCGCTCAACCTATGATGATCGTGCCCGCCGCAATGACCACGCACGACAGGATCTTGCGCGCCGTGAGCGACTCGCCCAAAAACAGATACCCGAGCAATGCCGCAAACAGCACGCTGGTTTCGCGCAGGGCCGACACCGCCCCCATGGGAGCCAGGGTCATGGCGTAGATAACGATGCCGTAGGCCAGCAGCGACACCACGCCCCCGCCTAACGACGTCACCAGTCCAGGCCGGACGCTCACCAGACTGCGCACGTCGCGCAGACAAACGTACGTGATCGGCATCAACACTCCCCACAGCGCGCACATCCAGGCGGTGTAGGCCATCGGCGCACCGGACAGGCGCCCGCCAATCCCGTCCGTCACGCTATAGGCGGCGATGAAACACCCGGTGCCCAAGGCATACGGCAGGTTGGCGACGTGCAGCTTTCGGCCCTTGAACGCGAGGGAAATAATGCCTGCCGAGACCAGCGCGATGCCGATCATCGTGCCGGTCTGCACCACCTCCCCGGCAAAGATCGACGCGCACAGGGTGATCAGCACCGGCGAAGAGCCCCGTGAGATCGGGTAAGTCTGGCCGAGATCGCCGCTGCGGTAGGTGCGTACCAGAAACAGGTTGTAACCCACATGCAAGAGCGCCGAGAGCCCCGCGTAGAACCAGCTTTCCCGCGCCGGGGCAGGCATGAAGAAAGCCCCGATCGTGCTGACGATGGCCACCGCCACGCACATGATGGTCATCGACCAGAGCTTGTCAGTGCCGCCACGCAGCAAGGCGTTCCAGCTGGCGTGCAGCAAGGCGGCGAAGAGGATCAACAGGATGATGAAAGTAGGCATGTCGGATTCTAGGCAGTGGCTCATTCGAATTTAAAGCGAAGGCTTTTCATCCGATCATGAATAAATCCTCATGGGTCAATCGTAGGAAATTCCGGCTGCGGTTGATTCTTCGAGCAGCCAGTCGCGGAAACTGGCCACGTGGGGCTGGGTTTCCACCCCCTTCGGGCACACGAAGTAATAGGCAACCGGCGAGGGAAACGGCACCTCGAACAACCTGATCAAACTGCCGTCGCGCAGCTCTTTTTCCACGTGCCCGCTGCGAACGAGGGCAATGCCCTGCCCCAGCAAAGCCGCTTCCACGGTCATGTTGGTGTCGGGAAAACGCACGCTTTCCTTCAGCGAGGTCACGCCAAGGCCTATGTTTTGAAACCATACCTCCCAATTCGGCACCAGGTCGGAGCCGTCCCGCGCCAGCAGCGGATAGCGCAACAGCTCCGCCGGTTCCCGGGGTACGCCGAAGCGCTTGAGCAGGTCAGGGCTGGCCACCGGAAAAATGTGCTCTCTGAACATGAATTCCGAATGCAGCGCGGGGTAATTGCCGCCGCCCAGACGGATCGCAACGTCCGCCTCGCCGCTGGCGAAGTTGATCGTGGTGTCCGTACCGTCCAGTGAGACGAGGATTTCCGGGTGCCGTTCGGCCAGAGTGGGCAAGCGCGGCAACAGCCATTTCAGCGCAAAGGAATAGGTCGTGCTGACCTTGAGCCTGACGCGGCCGTTCTCTTCGCGAAGGTCTGCAAGCGTCGCCTCCAGGTTCATGAAAAACGTCCTGACAATCGGCGCCAGCGCCGCTCCGGCGGGGGTCAGTCTCAACGTCTTGCCGCGCTGAAACAGCTGCACGCCCCAGATGTCTTCGAGATTTTTCAATTGGTGACTCACCGCACTTTGGGTCACGTGCAACTCCTCGGATGCGGAGGTAAACGTCCCGTGACGGGTGGCGACTTCGAAAGCGCGCAAGGTGGCGGTGGGTGGCAGGTCTCTCATTTCACCGAGCCTCTACAAGCAGAGCGGCAGCCGCTCCGATCATGAATGACGGCTCATGGTAGAGGATTTGTTCAGCGAACGGGTGCAGTGCGTCAGCTTACCCACCCTGCTCCGCTTTGAGGCTTGATCGCAGGCGAGCGCCCCACCACGGAGCAACCGCAGACAGGCCGGAGCCGGTAAAGGCCGACACCGCAGGGGAACGTTCACTTGGCACGCTTATTTCATGGTTAAAACGAACGACAAGCCGGATCCAGGTCCTTAAGTCTCGTCCACATACGCGCCTCGAATGCGCCAGGTATCGAAGCCTGATCGACCCCTACCGGGTTGATCGGGCTTTTTTTATGGATGCTGTTCATGCCGAACCTTTTGACTCCTGATCTGCGCCCCAGCATTACCGTAGGCTTCCTGCTCTCGACCGAAGGCACCTATCGGCGCATGGGCCGCAGTGCCTTGCTCGGGTTGCAGGATGCGCTGGCCGAGATCAACGCCGACGCCCGGCGCAACGTGAAACTGGAAGCCATTTGCGTCGACCCCCAGGGCGATCCGGCACGTTACAGCACCGGCATCGCGCAACTGCTGGGTGCGGGCGTCCGGCACATCTTTGGCACCACGCTGTCTGCGAGCCGCAAGGAAATCATCCCGGATCTGGACCAGCACGGCGCGCTGCTCTGGTATTCAAGCCCCTACGAAGGCTACGAAAGCAGCGAGAACGTGCTGTACCTCGGCGGATGCCCTAACCAGACGCTGCTCCCGCTGTTGCGCTACGCCCTCGGCCAGTTTGGTCGGCGGGCTTTTTTGCTCGGCTCCAATTATGTGTGGGGCTGGGAAAGCAACCGTATCGCCCGGGAGGTGCTGGAAGCCAACGGCGCTGAAGTGCTCGGGGAAAAGTACTGGCACCTGGGCGCGACCGGCTTCGACACGCTGATTGAGGGGCTCATTCAAGACCCGCCAGCGTTTGTGCTCAACAACCTGGTCGGCGAGTCCTCCTACGCGTTTCTGCAGCAACTGGATCGGGCGTGCGCGCGCCAGGGCCTGCGCCTGCCGGTGCTCAGTTGCAACCTGACCGAAGCGGAGCTGGATGGGGTGGGCCCGATACAGGCGCTGCGGCTGCTGTCCTGCGGGCCGTTTTTCGAGACCCTGAACCCGGCGTTTTGTGAGGGCCAGCAGAGTCATGGCCCGCGCACCTGTTCGCACTATTACACCAGCGCCTACACGGCGTTGAGGGTATTCGCCGACGCCTTGCACGCCAGCGACGATGCCTCGCCAAAAGCGATTTGCGAGCACCTTTACGGACATCCGGTTGCCAGCGTGCTCGGCACCGTCAGCCTGTCGGCGCGCAACCATCACAGCGCCCTTGCCAGTCATATCGCTGAACTGCGCGAGGGGCGCTTCCATGTGGTGCAGTCGGCGCCTCAGCCGATCGCCGCCGACCCCTATCTCACTGTTACGGATGTACACGCCGACGTGGTCGACCGACACGCCACCCCGGCGCCGCGCCTGAGGATCGTCAAATGAACACACGCGCCTTTCCTGCTTTCGACCAGGGTCATTTGCTGCTGATCGACTGCGATGAACGCAGTCAGGCCAACCTGGGCAAGAGCCTGCACCGCCTGGGGATTCACTCGCAGGTGCTCGATCACGACGGACCGTGTAACGCACAGGGCTGTTTCGCGGCGATCCTTGAAATCGAGCATTTCGCCAGTCCGCTGGCCGTTGGGGCGCTGAATGAGGCCAGCATTCCCATCGTCGCGCTGACGGCTCACGAAACCCTGTCGCAGATCCAGCGCGCACTGCAGCTCGGCGCCACGGCGTTGCTGAACAAGCCCATCAGCCAGGGCTCGGTCTACACCACGCTGATGATGGCGGTGGGACTGCGTGACCGTCAGCGCGCCGACGCCGAACAACTCAACGAGCTGCAACAGCGGCTGGCGCTGCGTCCGCTCATGGCCCAGGCCCTGGCGCGCTTGATGGTGACCCAGCGCATCAACGAGGCGACGGCGTACGAGCGTTTGCGCAGTCTGTCGATGCAGCTCAACCGGCCGATCGAAACACTGTGCGTCGACCTCCTCGCGGCGCGGGACGAGGACCGCGCATGAACACCCTCATGGCCCTGTTGCGTCGACCGGCCGTGGCGGTTTCGCTGCTGTTTATCGTCACCGTGGTGCTGCTCGCGGCCCTGGCCCCGTGGATAAGCCCCTTCGACCCGGACGAGCAATTCGTCGAAGGACTGACCCTGGAAGGCGCACCGATGGCTCCGTCGACGCCGTACTGGATGGGCACCGACCTGCTCGGCCGTGACCTGCTGTCGCGGTTGATTTTCGGCGCGCGCACCTCGCTGTTCATTGGCGTGCTGGCCAACGGGCTGGCGGTGCTGATCGGCACACTGGTGGGCCTGACCGCCGGCTTTGTGCGCGGCTGGCTCGGCAGCGCGTTGATGCGCCTGACCGACCTGATGATGGCCTTCCCCGCCCTGCTGCTGGCGATTGCCCTGTCGGCGATTTTCCAGCCCAGCGTGTGGATCGTTGCCATGGTCATCGCGATGGTCAACTGGGTGCAGATCGCCCGGGTGATCTATGCCGAAACCGTGGCGCTGAGTGCGCGGGATTTCGTCGCCGTGGAGCGCACCCTCGGCGCCAGTTCCCTGCGCATCCTGTTCTCCCATCTGTTGCCCCATCTGCTGCCGACCATTCTGGTGTGGGCGACGCTGGGCATTTCCACCACCGTTTTGCTGGAAGCCACCTTGTCGTACCTGGGTGTGGGCGTACAACCGCCGACGCCGAGCTG
Organism: Pseudomonas graminis; assembly: GCF_013201545.1. Lineage (NCBI taxonomy): Bacteria > Pseudomonadati > Pseudomonadota > Gammaproteobacteria > Pseudomonadales > Pseudomonadaceae > Pseudomonas > Pseudomonas graminis. Next base: position 4,341,292 of record NZ_CP053746.1, on the reverse strand, counting down.
GGGCAACATCATTTTCGAAAGCCAGACCTACTTCACCTCCGCGCCCTGGCTGGTGTTCATTCCGGGCGCGGCGATCATCCTCCTGTCCCTGGCGTTCAATCTGGTCGGCGACGCCCTGCGCGACGAACTCGACCCCACACTCAAGGGGCGTCGCTGATGCTGCCGTTCATTTGCCGCCGGGTCGGTTACGCGCTGCTGATTCTGCTCGGCGTGACCTTCATCACCTACCTGTTGCTGTTCCTGTTGCCCGCCGACCCCGCGCGGCAGATCGCCGGGCGCAGCGCCACGCCTGAGGTGGTTGCGGCGATTCGGGCCCAACTGGGGCTGGACCTGCCCTTCTATCAGCAATACCTGGGGTACCTGAGCAACCTGCTCCACGGCGACCTCGGTCGCTCCTACATCCAGCGCACCGCCGTCAGCGAACTGATCGGCGCGCGACTGCGCCCGTCCCTAGAACTCATGGCAGCGGGCATCGGCTTCGAGCTGTTGATCGGCATCAGCCTGGGCATGCTCGCGGCGCTCAAGCGCGACAGCTTCGCCGACAAATTGCTCATGGCGTTCTCCTTCGTCGGTGTGTCGGCCCCGCAGTTCATCGCCGCCATGCTGTTTCTGTACTTCTTCGCCGTGCAACTGGGCTGGTTCCCGCTGGGGGGCTATGGCGGCGCCAGCCACCTGATGCTGCCGGCGCTGACCCTCGGACTGCTCGGCAGTGGCTGGTACTCGCGCATGGTTCGCTCTTCGATGATCGAAGTGCTGCACCAGGATTTCATCCGCACGGCGCGGGCCAAGGGCCTGAGCCGGGCGCGGATCGTGTTCGTGCACGTATTGCCCAACGCCATCGTCCCGGTGATCCCGATGATCGGCATCGACATCGGCGTGTTCATGGGCGGGCTGGTGGTGGTCGAGTCGGTGTTCGGCTGGCCGGGCATAGGTCAGCTCGCCTGGCAGTCGATCCAGCAAGTCGACATTCCGGTCATCGTCGGCGTCACCACACTGTCGGCGGTGGCCATCGTGCTGGGCAACCTGCTGGCGGATCTGGTGATCCCGCTGGTGGACCCGCGCATCGACATCAAGCAGCACTGAATCCATCAACACAAACGGGGCACAACAATGAAGATCAACGCGCTGACCCTGGCCGTGGCGGCCACGCTGTTTACCACGCCACTGTGGGCCGACACGCCGAAAAGCGGCGGCGATGTGGTGGTGACCTACCAGAACGATGTGGCGACGCTGGACCCGGCGATCGGCTACGACTGGCAGAACTGGTCGATGATCAAAAGCCTGTTCGGCCGTCTGATGGACTACAAGCCCGGCACCACCGAGCTGGTGAAAAGCCTGGCCGAGGACTACAGCATTTCCGCGGACGGGCTGGTCTACAGCTTCACTTTGGTCAGGGGCGTGAAATTCCAGAACGGCCGTGAGCTGGTCGCCAATGACGTCAAGTACTCCCTGGAGCGCACCGTCAACCCGAAAACCCAGAGCCCGGGCGCCGGTTTCTTCAGCTCCATCGTCGGTTATGAAGACGTAACCGGCGGCAAAAGCACGACGCTCAGCGGCATCAAGGTGGTCGACGACCAACACCTGACCATCACGCTCAGCGCACCGAACGCGACCTTCCTGCACATCATGGCGATCAACTTTGCCTCGGTGGTGCCCAAGGAAGCGGTGGAGCAATGGGGCGCCGACTTCGGCAAGCATCCGGTCGGCAGCGGCGCGTTCAGCCTGGCCGAGTGGAAACTGGGGCAGAAGCTTGAGCTGGTGAAGAACCCGAACTACTTCCAGAAGGGCCTGCCCTACGTCGACAAGATTACCTTTGAAATCGGCCAGGACCCGACGGTCGCGCTGCTGCGCCTGAACAAGGGCGAAGTGGACATTGCCGGCGACGGCGTGCCGCCTGCGCAGTTTCTGCAGTTCAAGAACGACCCGGCGTCCAAGCAATTGCTTGTCACCGGCAACCAGCTGCAAACCGGCTACGTGACGCTGAAAACCACCCTGCCGCCGTTCGACAACCTCAAGGTCCGCCAAGCCATCAATATGGCCATCAGCAAGGAACGCATCGTGCGCATCATCAATGGTCGCGCGGTCCCGGCGAACCAGCCGTTGCCACCGGCGATGCCCGGTTATGACACCCAGTACAAAGGCCTGCCCTACGACGTCGAAGGCGCGAAAAAGCTGCTGGCCGATGCCGGTCTCGCCAAGGGTTTCGACACCGAGTTGTACGTGATGAACACCGACCCGCAGCCGCGCATTGCCCAGTCGATCCAGCAAGACCTGGCCAAGGTCGGCATCCGCGTGCAGATCAAATCCCTGGCCCAGGCCAACGTGATTGCGGCTGGCAGCTCCAAGAATCAGGCGCCGATGGTGTGGTCCGGCGGCATGGCCTGGATCGCCGACTTCCCGGATCCGTCGAACTTCTACGGCCCGATTCTTGGTTGCACCGGCGCGGTCGAAGGCGGCTGGAACTGGTCGTTGTACTGCAACAAGGCGCTGGATGAACGCGCCGCCAAAGCCGACGCCATGGCCCGCCCGGAACAGCAGGCCGAGCGCACCGAGGCCTGGAAGAAGATCTTCACTGACGCCATGGCCGACGCGCCGTGGGTGCCGATCTTTAACGAGCAACGCTTCACCGTGCGCTCCAAGCGCATGGGCGGCGACGACGCGCTGTACGTCGATCCGGTCCACGTGCCGGTCAACTATGACTACATCTGGGTGAAGTGATTTTGCGCTGGCCTGTTCCCGGCAAAGTCTGGGGCACAGGCCACTGCTTTCCCTCCCCGATAGCCTGTTTGCAACGAGGACCGCACCCATGTGCCAGAACTGCCTGGTCAAGACCATCCACAGCGTCCACAGCCACTTCGGCTGGGACCACAGCTTCACCCCCGTCGAGCGCGTAGCGCCCGGCACCACCTTGCAGATGAACTGCCGGGATTCGTCCAACGGCTATTTCACGGCGCAGTCCCAGGTCGCCGACGTCAGCGTGATGCCCTTCGATCAGATCAACCCGGTCACCGGGCCAATCTACGTGGAAGGCGCAGAGCCTGGCGACATCCTGAAGATCACCCTGGACAGCTTCAAGCCCGGTGGCTTCGGCTGGACCGCCAACATCCCCGGCTTCGGCCTGCTCGCCGACCAGTTTCAGGCGCCCGCCCTGGCCCTGTGGCATTACGACACGCAGACCCTCGCCCCCGCCGCCTTCGGTGATTTCGCCAGGGTGCCGCTCAAGCCGTTCGCCGGGACTGTGGGCGTGGCGCCGGCCGAAGCCGGGCTGCATTCCATCGTGCCGCCCCGCCGGGTCGGCGGCAATCTGGACATCCGCGACCTGGCGGCCGGCAGCGTCTTGTACCTGCCGGTGGAAGTGGCCGGCGCGCTGTTTTCCATCGGTGATACCCACGCGGCCCAAGGGGATGGCGAGGTCTGCGGCACCGCCATCGAGAGCGCCATGGACGTGGTGGTCACGCTCGATCTGATCAAGCAAACGCCGCTGACAACGCCGCGTTTCAGCACCCCCGGCCCAGTGACGGGGCACCTGGACAGCGCCGGCTACGAAGCCTTCACCGGCATCGGCCCGGACCTGATGCAGGCCGCGCGGCAGGCCGTCGCCAATACCATCGACTGGCTGTGCCGCGAGCACCGCATGCCAGCCGAACAGGCCTACATGCTGTGCTCGGTGTGCGGGGATTTGCGCATCAGCGAAATCGTCGACTTGCCCAACTGGGTGGTGTCGTTTTACTTCCCGAAAGTGGTGTTCCAGTGAAACCAGACGATCAGGCGAGTCTCTCGGTGGAGCGGCTGAGCATCGACGTCGGCGGCGGTGCCTCACGGCGTCGGGTGGTCGATGAGCTGAGCTTCGCCCTGTACCCGCGCCGTACCCTGTGCATCGCGGGTGAATCCGGCAGCGGCAAATCGCTGTCGTCCCTGGCGATCATGGGCTTGCTGCCCAAGGCGGCCAGTGTTCCCGGTGGCGCGATCCTGTTCGATAACCGCGACCTGCTGAGCCTGCCGGAGCGAGAGCTGCAACGCCTGCGCGGCAAGCGCATCGGCATGATTTTCCAGGAGCCGATGACATCGTTGAATCCGCTGCTGACCGTCGGCCAGCAACTGGCGGAAACCCTGCGCCGGCATGAGGCGTTGAGTCGCAGCGAGATTCACCAGCGCTGCCGGGCCATGCTCGACGCCGTGCGCATGCCCCAGGTCGACAAGCGCCTGACCCAGTACCCCCATGAACTGTCCGGCGGCATGCGCCAGCGGGTGATGATCGCCATGGCGATGCTCTGCCAGCCGGAAATCCTCATCGCCGACGAGCCCACCACCGCGCTGGACGTGACCATTCAGGCGCAGATCCTCGAGCTGATGCGCGAGTTGCAGCAGCAGTTCGCAACCAGCCTTTTACTCATCACTCACGACATGGGCGTCGTCGCGGAAATGGCCGATGAAGTGGTGGTGATGAATCAGGGCCGCATGGAAGAGCGCGGCTCCCTGCATCAGGTGTTCACCGACGCGCAGGCGCCGTATACCCGCAAACTGCTGGCCGCCGTGCCGGTGCTGGGCAGTGCGCCGCCGCCTGATGTAATGACCGAACAGCCAGTGGTGCTCGCGGTCAAGGACCTCAGCGTGCGCTTCCCTCTGCGCCACGGCTGGTTCGAAGCGCCACGCACGGTGCATGCCGTCGAGGGCGTCAGTTTCGAGCTGCGTCAGGGCGAAACCCTGGGGCTGGTGGGCGAAAGCGGCTGCGGAAAATCCACCACCGGCAAAGCCTTGATGAACATGCTCAGCTATCAGGGCAGCGTCAAATTGCTCGGGCAGGAACTCAACGGTTTGCAGGGCGACGCGCTGCAGCGGGTGCGCCGCGACGTACAGATGGTGTTCCAGGACCCGTATGCGGCGCTCAATCCGCGCAAGACCGTGTTCGATCTGGTGGGCGAGCCGCTGCTGATTCACGACAAGATGCCCGAGCCCCAGCGGCGCGAGCGTGTGGCGCAGTTGCTGCAACAGGTCGACCTGCCACGGGACACCCTGGAGCGCTATCCCCATCAGTTTTCCGGCGGGCAACGCCAACGCATCTGCATTGCCCGGGCGCTGGCGCTGAACCCCAAAGTCATCATCGCGGATGAATCGGTCTCGGCGCTGGACGTGTCGGTTCAGGCGCAAGTGCTGGAGTTGCTGGAACGGCTGCGCGCCGAGCATGGATTGAGCTACCTGTTCATCTCCCACGACATGGCCGTGGTCGAACGCATCTGCCACCGCGTGGCGGTGATGTACGGCGGGCGCATCGTCGAAATCGGCGCCCGTGATCAGGTGCTGCACAACCCGCAACACCCCTACACCCGACGTTTGCTGGCTGCAGTGCCTGTTCCCGAAGTGGGCCGGCGAAGGGATTTCAAGAGCCTGCTGAAAGAGCTGGAACGGCCTGACCCGATCAAGGCAGCGGATTTTGTTGCGCCCGCGCAACGGTTTTCGGCGGTGGCGGCGGATCATTGGGTCGCGGTGGAGTGAGCGCCGGGCAGCAGGCCGAAGCGCGAAAGGGCTTTGCTGGCTATTCGGATATTCGTAGGCCATCCCTGGCCCATGGCTTGATCGGTGTCAGAACTTGAAGCGTCCCACCAATCCATTGAGCTGACCGGAAATGTCGGTCAAACGACCCGAGCCCGCCTGCGACGTGTGGGCGAATTCTTCGACCAGTTGCGCGTCAGTGTGGATCTGGGCGATGTGGCGGTTGATCTCTTCGGCCACCTGATGCTGCTCCTCGGCAGCGGTGGCGATCTGGGTGTTTTGATCACGGATGGAGTCCACGGACGTGCGGATCTTGTCGAAGCTGTCCCGGGCCTGCTGGATGCACTCGACGCTGCTGTTGGAGACCTCCAGACTGCCGCGCATCTGCACCGTCACCTCTTGGGTGCGCCTGGCCAGGTTGCCGAGCAGGCTGTCGATCTCACCGGTGGAATCGGCGGTGCGTCGTGCGAGGGCGCGAACTTCGTCGGCCACCACCGCGAAACCCCGGCCCTGATCCCCGGCACGCGCTGCTTCGATCGCTGCGTTGAGTGCCAACAGGTTGGTCTGCTCGGCGATCGAGCGGATGGTGTCGAGAATGCCGTTGATGTTCTTGCTGTCCTGCTCAAGCAGCTGCATGGTCTCGGTGGACTGTTGCAGCTCCCTGCTCAGTTTCAAGACGCTGCCGTTGGCTTCGCTGATGTGTTGCTGCCCGGCGTGTACGTCGCGATAACCGGCGTCGGCGCTGGACGCTGCCTGGCTGCAGGAACGCGCCACTTCGTTGGCCGTGGCCACCATTTCGTTGAACGCGGTGCTCACCAGTTCAACCGCCTCGCGTTGACGGCCGGCCGCCTCGTCCATGTTGCGCGCGACCTCGCGGGTGTCCGCCGCTGCGCTCTGCAGGTCCGACGAGGCGCCGCCAATGCGCTGCATCAGTTGCGCGATCATGCCGAGAAACTGGTTGAACCACCCCGCCAATGTGGCCGTTTCATCCTTGCCGTGGACCTTGAGCTGGCGCGTCAGATCGCCCTCGCCTTCGGCGATTTCCTGCAAGCCATCGGCCACTCCCCGGATCGGGCGCACGATCACCCCGGCGAAGGTGGCACCGACTATGGCGAAAATGATTGCCAGCGCGGCGGCGATCCCGGCGATCAACCAGGTCAGGCTGGAGGCCTTCGCCATCACTTCGTCGCGCTCAATCAGACCGATGAAGCGCCAGCCAAGCCCTTTCGAACTGATCACGTTAGCCATATAGACCTTGCCGTCTATTTCAATCTGCGTCGCGCCATCGTCGGCCTTGGCAAGCTCGGCATAGTTGGCGCCCAGATCGGTCAGCGGCTTGAAGTTATGCCCGGCGTTGCTTGGGTCGACCAGCACGTTGCCGTTGGCCTCCACCAGCATCAGGTAGCCGCTGTCGCCCAGTTTGATGTTCTTGACCAGCTCGGTGAGTTGCTTGAGGGACACGTCCAGCCCCACCACCCCGACGATCGCGCCACTGGTGTCCGACACCGTGTGCACGGTGCCGATCAGCGACACGTCGTCCGGCGCCCAGTAATAGGCGCCGGTGCGCACGGTGGTGCCCGGTGCGGCGATGGCGGCCTTGTACCACGGGCGCTCGCGGGGATCGTACTTGCTGATCTTGGGATCATCCGGCCAGCTGGCGTAGCCGCCGTCACTCAAGCCCAACGACAGGTAAGCCGTGGTCGGATGGGTTTTGGCGAAGCCGTCGAAAATCTCCAGCAGGCGGCGGTTGCTGTCGGTGAGTGGAAGCTGCGCAGCGTCGGCGCCCGAGTAGTTTTTGAGGTCCTTGGCCGACAGGATCCGCGGATCCTTCGCCAGGTAGTCGACGTTCTGGCTGATGGCGTCGAAGAACTGCGTCATGCCGTTATCGATCTGCCGGATCTCGCGGCCACTGCTGTCCACGAAATTCGCTTCGGCGGCTTCGCGCGCGTTAAACACCACCAACCCCGCCACCACCAGCACCGGAACACAGGCGATGGCTGCGAAGCCCCACGTCAGCTTCTGTTTGATGTTCATGAGACCTTCCGCATCGGTTTTAAGCGTTATTGGGCAGAAATGAAGGCGAGCGTGGTGTTTTAGTTATGCAAGTGTTCCACGGTTACTTGAGTTCTATCGGCTGTTCGCCGGTGAACCTGAGGCGCGAACACGAAGAAGCGCTGTACGACCGCTATGCGTGTGTTGCTTACTGGCGAATCCGGGCGGTCATTGCCTCCGGCGGGTCAGCACCCGCCCAACACGTCGGCAACCACGGGACTCTTACATGGCGATCAGATACATCCGCAGCCTGACCGGCAGAAGACGCACCGTCGTCGCGAACCGGCACCTTGGTTTCGTCTTGGCCTTTGTGGCCGGGGCCATCAACGCAGGGGGGTTTCTGGCCGTGCAGCAGTACACGTCGCACATGACCGGGATCGTCTCGGCAATGGCTGACAATACGGTTCTGGGTGTGTATGACCTGTTGCTGCGTGGCGCCAGCGCCCTGCTCTCTTTCATCGCCGGCGCGGCCTGTTCGGCCATTATGGTCAATTATTCCCGTCGTAGACGTCTGCACAGCGCCTTCGCGCTGCCCCTGTTGTTCGAGGCGTTTTTACTGCTCTGCTTCGGCTTTCTGGGCGCCAGGCTGGCGGCAGTGGACGGATTGATCGTGTCGCTGACGGTCATACTGCTGTGTTTCATCATGGGCCTGCAAAACGCCTTGATCACAAAGGTCTCCAAGGCTGAAATCAGAACCACGCACATTACCGGTATCGTCACCGACATCGGTATTGAGCTCGGCAAGCTCTTCTACTGGAATGGCGCCACACCGTCGAAGCAGCCGCGAGTGCTTGCCAACCGGCCGCGCCTCACGTTATTGACCGTATTGGCACTGAGCTTTTTCGTCGGCGGTGTGGCGGGTGCGTACGGGTTCAAACTCGTCGGGTACATCGCTACTGTGCCGCTGTCGCTGGTGCTTGGCGTGTTGGCCGTTGTACCCGCGCTGGACGATGTGCGCCGGTATGTCCGCCGTGCGTTGCGCGAGTGATCCGTTGTTGATCCTGATTGAGCACCTCCGCCCTACTGCAAAGGAAATTGCGATGCCACCCGGTAAACGTGAACTGGCGCGAATTGAACGCCGGTTAATCGCCACGCTGACCGAAGCGTGCGAAACAGCAAAAGGTGAAATCAAAGGCTTCACCTGGCTGACCCATAGGGCTGACTTGGACGCACTGGCTAACACCCTGAAGGTGATCTGGGTGTTCGAAACGCTGGCGGACAGACAGCTTGCCGAGGTTGAAGCGAAGGTTCGCATTTTTGAGCTGACGGCCATCGCGTTGAATGAAGCCTGCTTTGATCTGAAGCTCTCAGATCGTAATGTCCGTTTCGACTCTGAGGAAGAATGCCAGCGCGCTCAGGACGGCAATTGGCAGAAGCGACTGGGTAAGGATCACTGACGTGGCGAAGATATCGAAGATCCGTGCATCGCTGTGTGCCAGCTCAGGAGCGATCTTGCGCACGGGAATAGGCTGAAGGGCGTGATCGTTAAATCCATTAGCTCAAATCCACGTCACGCTATGTCCCTGCTTGACCTTAAGCCTTCTCGACCTGAGACCGCTGATCAATCACTGGGCGGTTTTCCGAAACTGACCCTTTCCCGCAGTAAACCGACCACTGTGGGCACCGTGAACGCGCACAGCACGCTTTACCTCGGGTGAAAGCTTGGTCATCCCGTTCGCCCAGCCAGGTATAACGACAAGGTATCAGGTGCCTGACTTGATCTTGGTCCAGGCCCGCGTGCGCGCGCGTTCGGCGTCACGCCCCAGAGGCTTGAGCGTATAGAGCGTGGCCATCGCAGCCTCGGTGGGGTACAGGTTGGGATTGTTGCGGATTGCCGGATCAACCTGTTCGGTAGCGTCTTTGTTGGGGTTGGGGTAGCCGACAAAATCGCTGACTGGCGCAATCACCTGCGGCTGCAGCAGGTAGTTGATAAATGTGTAGGCGTCTTGTGGGTTCTTGGCACCCTTGGGAATGGCGAGCATGTCAAACCAGATGGGTGCGCCTTCCCTGGGCAGACGCATGTCCACGGTCACGCCGTTCTTGGCCTCTTTGGCGCGGTTGGCGGCTTGGGAAAAGCTGCCGGAGTATCCAACCGCGACGCAGATGTCACCGTTGGCGATATCTGCCATGTATTTGGAGGAATGGAAGTAGGTGACATAGGGGCGGATTTTCATCAACAGCGCTTCGGCCTTCACATAGTCTTTGGGGTTGCTGCTGTTGGGGTCCAGGCCCAAGTGCTGCAAGGCCAGGGGCAGGATTTCGGAGGGCGAATCCAGCAGCGCTACACCGCAGGACTTGAGCTTGCTGATGTTTTCTTCCTTGAAAATCAGGTCCCAGCTGTCCACTGGCGCATCGGAACCCAGGGCGGCCTTGACTTTGTCCGGGTTGAAGCCGATCAGGATGGTGCCGTACATGTAAGGCACGGCGAATTTATTGCCCGGATCGTTGGCCTCGATCAGCTTCATCAGCTTGGGATCGAGGTGGTTCCAGTTCGGCAATTGGCTGCGGTCCAGCGGCTGGAAAATACCGGCTTCGATCTGCTTGGCAAGAAACACGTTGGATGGCACAACCACGTCATACCCTGAGTTGCCGGTGAGCAGCTTGGCTTCCAAAGCTTCATTAGTGTCGAAGATGTCGTACACCAATTTGAGGCTGGGATTCTGCGCCTTGAAGTCCTCCAGCGCCTTTGGGGTGATGTAGTCGAACCAGTTGTAGACCCGCAGGGTTTTCTCTTCGGCATGAGCCATGCCGCTGATAACGGCAGCGCAGAGGATAAGTGACTTGAACATGTTCATTGGCCAGCCCCTCCAAAACCTTCGAGAACGTTGACGGCATTGATGCCGATTTCTTCCACTGCGTAGCCGCCTTCCATCACGAACAGCGTAGGTTTACCCAGGCGGGAGATGCGTGCGCCCATCGCCAGATAATCCTTGCTGTCGAGTTTGAATTTTGAGATCGGATCGTCCTTGAATGTATCTACGCCCAGGGAGACGACGATGATGTCGGCGCCATAACGATCAATTTCTGTGCAGGCTTGCTCGAGCGCCGCGCTCCAGGTTTCCCAGCCGGAACCGGCCGGCAGTGGGTAGTTGAAGTTAAAGCCCGCACCTGCGCCCTCACCCGACTCGTCGGCATAGCCCAGGAAAAACGGAAACTCCGCTTCCGGGTGGCCGTGGATCGAGGTAAACAGCACATCGCTGCGCCCATAGAAAATCGACTGGGTGCCGTTGCCGTGGTGGTAGTCCACGTCCAGAATCGCGACCTTTTTGTGGCCCTGATCAAGAAAGGCCTGGGCGGCAATAGCGGCGTTGTTCAGGTAGCAATAGCCGCCCATCAAGTCGCCCGCTGCGTGGTGTCCCGGCGGACGGCACAGGGCGAAAGCACTGTGGGCACCTTGCTGAATCGCTTGTTGGGCGCTAAGCGCGACCTGCGCCGCCGAGTAGGCTGCCTGCCACGTGCCGGCGGTGATTGGCGCTCCGCCGTCGAAGCTGTAATAACCGAGTTGACCATGCAGGCTTTCGGGTAGTACGCGGCGCAGGGTGCGGGCGGGCCACGTGTAGGGCAGGAGGTCGCCTTCCTGACCGAATTCGGTCCAGCGCGCCCAGGCACCCTTGAAGAAATCGAGGTACTCACGGCTATGAACGCGTTGCAGCGGTTCCAGACCAAAGTCCTGCGGCGCCTGTACCTCGCCAAGTTGACGGTCCTTGACCCGTTGTAATACATGATCGGCGCGTGAGGGCATTTCGAAGCAGGGCATCAACTGCCCGTCCATCAGCTCACAGCGGCCGTGGTGCAGGTGGTGATCATCCGAGTAGATTGTCAGCATTTATTGTTCTCCGCAGGCTGTATCGGTACATACAGTCTTGCGCCGGGCGAGGTTTATGAGAACGGCAAGTACGGCCAAAAGGGGATAAATATGGCCAGATTCTCTGTCCGTAATTCGCCCCTTAATGAGGCGTCATGCACGAAATTGGCTCGGCGCCACGCCACTCCAGCGCACAAAGGCGTGCCGAAAACTTGCGGTCTCGCTGAAACCCAGAGCCTCGGCGATCCGGTAGATGGGCCACCGGTCTTCGGCCAGCAGTTGCTTGGCGCGTTCGAAACGAAGTTCGTCGAGCAGTTCCTGATAGCTGCAGCCCAGGTCGTGCAGGTGTCGACGCAAGGTGCGCGCCGAGCAGTTCATCTCTCGGGCCAGCATTTCCAGCCCGGGCGCGGCATGCAGTTGTGCAGCCAGCAATAGCCGGATTCGCCCCAGCCAGGCCTCGCGCCCGGTGAATTCAGTGTTCTGTTTTCGGCAGCGCTCGGTCATGGCTTGATGTGTGACCGCATCAGCCAGCGGTAAAGGCTGGTCGAGCCAGCGTTTATCAAAAGCAAATGCATTGACGGTAGCCTGGAACTGCAACGGACAATCGAAACATTCGGCGTAGCGAGTCTGATAGTCCGGCGCATCGTGCTCAAAGCGAGCGCCCAGCAAGGGCAGTGAGTGGCCGAGCAGGTCGTCGCAAATGACCTTCAGCGACCCCAGGCACAGCTCGACATTAAAGGCGATCAGTGCCGGATTCTCGCGATAATCGCCCGCAGTGAACCATATGCGTTCGCCGTCTTCCGCCAGACTCAGCTCGAACAGTGTTCCCAGCAGCGCGGGATAACGCAGAGCCAGCCGTAACGCGTCACCGAAAGTGGCACTGGTAAGCAAGGCATAGCCGAGCATGCCGTAGGACGAGACATGCATACGCTGCCCCACGATCAGGCCGATGTCGCGCTGCAGAGCCACGGCATTTGCGCACACCTGCATCTCCTGATGCGTAGCGATGCGCGTGTCGGCGCGGTTCAAGTCCGCTGCGCATATGCCACTGCCCGCCAGCAGCGCCTCGGCCGACCAGCCTTGCGCCTTGAACGTGCTCAGGACCAGCGAAACAGCATTGAGGGTGGTGAGATGTGAGTGCAGCATGGGGACTTCCTGCAAGGCGAGGAGTACGAGACGGGCAAGTTATGTGCCGGGAACCCGCCCTTCAATTTTGCTTCGGTGACTGGCTGTTCGACGCTGTGCCGGTTTGACACCCATCGCCCGTTCCGGCCCTTCAATAGCTCGGCGCCCTGCTATGCCGCATGGACGCTGACCCCGTCCATCGCAGCTCAGGCATGCTACCTTCACCCTGCCATTGATCACCGCGTCCCCTATGGAGAATGTCCCGTGCTGATTGCCCACCTTTCCGATCTGCATATCAGGCCGCAAGGCATGCTTTATCAGGGGCTGGTTGATTCAAACACGATGTGCGAGCAAGCCATTGCACACCTGAACAAGCTTTTGCCGCGACCCGATGTCGTGATCATCACCGGCGACCTGGTGGATGAGGGTCTACCGCAAGAGTATGCAATGGCGCGTGAATTGCTGGCCGGCATCGAGCAGCCGTTGTTGATGATTCCCGGGAACCATGATGACCGAACATTAATGGGTTCTACCTTTTCCCAGCCGTATCTCTCTTCAACGGCAGGCCCGTGGCACTTCGTCGCCGATGACCTCGGACCGGTACGGATCATTGGTGTGGATGTGACCGTACCCCTGGAACACCACGGCGACATGACCGAGGCGGCTGGGGCCTGGCTCGATGCGGCACTTGCCCAGGAGCCGACGCGCCCGACTCTGGTCATGCTGCACCAGCCACCGTTCCTCAGTGGCATTCCTTACATCGATACGTATGCCTGCCGGAACTCGGAGCGGCTGCGCGAAGTGGTGCAGCGCTATCCGGCGATCGAACGTGTGGTGTGCGGACACATTCACCGCTCGATGCAATTACGTTTTGGCGGCACAGTCCTCTGCACTGCGCCCAGCACAACGACTGCCATCGGGTTGGCCCTGGATGCAGAGGCTGAAGAGGCGTCGTATGTGGAGCCGCCGGCGTTACTCCTGCATCACTGGAAGGTGGATACCGGTCTGATTACCCACTGGGTGCCCATCGGCACATTCCGCGGGCCACTGCCGTTTGCTTGAGCGCAGGAGTGTGGCGGGAAATAGATGGGGTGAGTGCCTGCATCGGGTTAGTGCGGGTGACGGGGAGCTATCGGCCAAAAGCAGACGTTCATGATCAACCGCTGTCGACCCCTAGCCGTCTCTCGCGAACCACTGCCATTGACCCAACGCAGACGTCACTGAATCCCTGTTTTTGGACTTCAATAGCGACTTAATCTTAAGCCAGCTCACTATCTTTGATGTTTGCGATAGGGCCAAGCAGTGAGAAGTCAAACTCCTTCATGGGCTGATTCATCAACAGCCGGTTCGGGTAATCAGGATTAGCCAGCGCGCCTTTACCCAGTGCAACGATGTCAGCGCCGTCATTGAGAACGTGCTCGGCATGCTGAGGGTTGTCCAGCCCGCCATTGGCGACTATGGCGACCCGTGGAGCATATCGACGAGCCAGGCTGACCAGGCTGGGGCCGCTCTCGCTGAACGCAGGCTCCCACGCTTTGTGTTCTGTGACATGAATGTACTGGATACCTGCGTCTTCCAGCGATCCAAAAATGGTCTCGGCGGCAGCTTCGCCTTCAGCCCATTTGTGTGCGTAATCGTTGACCTTGCCCTGTGAAATTCGAACACCCACGCGAGCGCCCCCTACCACTGCTCTTACGGCCTTGATCACCTCAAGAGTCAGGGCAATTCGATCGCGGACGCTTGCGCCCCAGCGGTCTGTTCGCAGGTTCGTATAGTCAGTGAGGAATTGATCAAGCAGATAGCCGTTGGCGCCATGAATTTCTACGCCATCGAACCCTGCGCTCCCGACTGCCAATCTTGCGGCATTGCCGAATCCTTCAATCGCATCGGCGATGTCTTCATCGGTCATGACCCTGGGTACGGCGTATTGGCCCTCGCCATAGTAGAACTTCATCTGCTCACCTTTGGGACGTATGGCAGAAGGGCCGGCCGTCTCGCTCAGGAACCGGTTTCCCTGACTCAAGGCCCCTGCGTGCATGAGTTGCGCGAAGATCAGGCCTTGATGGCGATGTATGCGACTGGTAATGGCTCGCCAGGCCAAGGCTTGTTCAGCATCAGTGATACCAGGTTGAAACCGATAGCCTTGAGCGAATTTCTGGTCGGTGTAGATCCCTTCAGTGATCACCAGCCCAAAACCGCCTTTGGCAAAGCGTTCGTAGTATCGTCCCATCGTCTCCGAGGCACTGCCCTGTTCAGTTGCGCTGACGCGAGTCATGGGTGCAACAGCGAGCCGGTTCTTTAATTTCAGGTCGCCGATGTCGAAAGTGTCCAGGATCTTCTTGCCGGGCGTGTTCATTGATTGGACCTTCGTTGGCCAGAGATTCATTTCCAAGGCCTTATGCTGGGTGACGATATCCCTGATCAGGTGAAGGTATAAGACGGCCAGGGAGATAAGGCGGCGTAACGCTGAGAGATATAATCGATGCAGATTCAGGATGTTGAAGTGTTCGCTGCGGTGGCAACCGCCAGCAGCCTTTCAGGGGCGGCGAGACGACTTGGGCTGTCAGCCATGACAGTGTCCCGACGACTTGCCTCTCTGGAAAAAGAATTAGGGGTGCGGCTTGTTCAAAGAACGACCCGCTCTGCGTCCCTCACGCCCGAGGGAGAAGTATTGTTACCGTTCGCCAGAAGCATGCTGGAGGCTAACGAGGCAGCGCGCGCCACATTGAAAGCGAGTGCCGGAGCGGCCAGCGGCCTACTGAGAGTCACCGCTCCTACCGTGTTCGGCCAGGAAATGATCATGCCGGTGATTCCCCGGCTGCTTGCAGAAAACCCAGCGCTGCAGGTTGACCTGACACTCTCTGATCGCATCGTCGACATCGTGGGCCTGGGTATCGACGTCGCGATCCGCATAGCGACACTCAGCGATTCCGGGTTGGTAGCCCGCGCGCTTGCTCCGAACCCACGGGTCATCTGCGCAAGTCCTGGATATCTCGCCAGGCAGGGCACGCCGACCTACCTTGAAGACCTTAAACGTCATCAGTGCATCGGCCTGCATGGCATGCCTTGTTGGCCATTTGTCCATCAGGGAGAAGAGGTATCCATCCGTGCCGAAGCATCGTTCTCAGCTAATAGTGTCGAGTCCGTCAGAGCGGCCAGCAAATTGGGACTCGGTCTGGCCATGCTGACTTACTGGGACGTACGCACCGCCCTCGCGGACGGCAGTCTGGTCCTCGTAGAGCTGGAAGATGGGGTGCCTGAGCAACTGTCCATAGCAGCAGTACTTCCTACTCGTCAGTACGTACCCAACCGGGTGCGCGTGCTGCTTGAACATCTTGAACAGGCTCTGAAGTCTGGGTGACTCAAGACGATCTGCACCGAATGCAATCATGGTGCTTTGTATCCATTGGGCCTATGCGGCTTAGTGGATCCAATGAAGTTAACTATTTATTTATGCAGCCGGTGCTTCAGATCCCCGCTCATCAGCCGATTGATTTAGATTGCCGAGCTTAATCTGGCTTTAAAGGCCTTTAAGTGAAAAGTCAGTCTACATCTGGAGTGCACACGTGACGTTACGCCTAACCTGCAAAGCCATTATTATTGCGCTGTCTTTTGGGCTGTCAAATGTGGCTGTCTCTGAAGATCTTAAGGTCTACAACTTTTCGCCCGTCAATCAATACAATCTTAATCTCTCAGCCAGTTTCTGGAACCCGATCATACGATATGTGTCCGAAAAAAGTGGCGTGAATCTCACGCTAAAATTAGGGCGCACATCCTCTGACACAACCAGTTATGTGCTCGCACAAGAAGTTGATTTCGCTTTCACCAATCATCTTTTTAGCCCTGAGCGCGACAAAATGGGCTGGAAGGTATTTGGTCGCCGTGACGCGCCTCCCCTCGAAGGACAAATCGTGGTCCCTGCCGATTCGCCCATCCATAGCCTTTCTGAACTGGAAGGCAAGGAGGTCGTGTACCCCGGGCCCGAAGCGTTCATTGCTTATAAAGTCACCAGCTCGGAATTGGTAAAGAAAGGAATACATACGTCTACGGTATTTGCAGGAAACATGGACGGCGCCTTCAGCCAGCTGCTCAGCGGCAAGGCTCAGGCGATGGGGGTCAACTCACAGCTTGTCAGCGGCTACACGGAAAGAGAAGGTAAGACGTTCCGCGTATTGTGGAATTCGTCCTCGTTCAATGATTTAGCCCTCATGGTCTCCCCTCGTATTTCACAAAAAGAAGTTGATGCGGTAGCCAACGCATTTTTCAACATGCAGTACGACAAAGACGGCAGCAAGATTCTTCATGAGGCGACCGAGTTGGTCCATGCACCCGCGCCGATTACCTTTATTCCTGCCACGGCGGCGGATTACGCTTCCTATCGTGATTTCTACAGCGGCTTGCCGGCAAACCTCAAGTAAATAATCTGACATTTAGCTGAAGAGGCTATTAATGACTTTCTTTAAAAGCCTGCTGCCCAAATCACTGACGTCGCAAATATTGGGGATGCTGTCTATTCTGATAGTGGTGTTCCTTACGGCCGGGCTGGGTCTTTTTTATAAAAATCAGCTTCTTCAGCATATCGAGGAAATCCAAGACACCGCCAACATGCTGATAGAGGTTGCCGCGCAGGCCGTGGAGGAAAGTGTCGTCATCGGCGATTACGACACCATCAAAAGAACCCTCGAAAAGACCCTGGCTCGCTCGCCGTTTCAATCCTCCATGTTTATTGACCTGTCGGGTGGAGTCATTCGCCTGCAGGCGCCCAGTGCGCCCGCTGGCAGAGCCCCCGCGTGGATAGAGGCCGAGGTCGCTGCACGATTATTCGATGTCAACCGACCGATTACGATCGGTGGAAAAGATTATGGCGTGATGCGCCTGTCATTCAACGCCGAGAAAATAGCGACCGAACTGTGTAATTTGGTGGTGCAAGCTACCGTGCTGGCAGTGCTTTTCTTGCTCACAAGCTTGTTGTTGATGGGATGGGTGATCAAGCGTTCGCTTGCCCACCTGGACAAGCTCCACTCCTATGAAGCGGAAATCGCGTCCGGCGCAGTGGCAGCGGAAGCGATGTTGGTCGCGGATGCTCCCGTCGAAATACAGGAGGCAATCAAAGCGGTAAACCGTACTGCGGCGAATATGCGTAATCACTTTGGTCAGCGCATCGAATCGTTGATGAACACCTTGGTGCAGCATAAAAACGCCCTGGATGAGGTTTCAATCGTCTGCGAATGTTCGCCCTCCGGTCGCATCACCTACGTCAACGAACGATTTGTAACCAGCTCACAGCGTTCCCGCGCCGAGCTTTTAGAGCTGACGATTGATCAAGTCTGGAACGGCATGTCTTCAGCCACTCAGCCGTGGCAGTGGGCGCCTGAACGTGAAGTGTGGAACGGTGAGGTCAGGCTTACAGGTCAGGCCGGTACGGAGAAATGGCATCAACGCACCATCATCCCTATTCTCGATGACAGGGGCGGCGTTGAAAAATATATCTGCATCGACATCGATATCACCGATCGAAAAGAGTTTGAGGTGGCGATTCTGGATAACGCCAGAAGGCAACACCTGATCGCCTTGTTTGGCCAGCAGGCATTGACAGAGGAAAACGTCAGCGCCCTGGGTGAACTGGCCGCACTGACAGCGGCGCAAGGGTTGAGCATGAGTAAGGCCGCTTTATTAGTCGTTGATCGCGTGAGTCACGGAGTCATCCTCAACGCTGAAACTGGCTTGACCAATATTGATATCCGCAATAGCGACACGAATGCATTCTTGAGCGGTATGGGTTCTTCTGCCGGGCTCGATATTTCCGATACGCCGGATGCGAAGTACAAATTGCTGTCGGTTGACACAGTGGGAGCTGAGCGCATTAGAAGCCGTGTTGAGGTCGATATGCCTTGCGGGGATGCATTTAAGGGTGTGCTCGGGGTTTATGCCACCACAGTGCACGCCTTTACACCTGAAGACGTTAGCTACCTCCAAACGTTGGCAAACCTGCTGGCAGCTGCGCTTGAACGGGATAACGCAAAGAAAAGGCTTACCTATCTGGCCGAAAATGATTCGCTCACACATCTGCCTAATCGCTGGTTCCTGAATAATTACCTGCACACTGCAATCAGCCACTCTGCATACGCGCCATCTGCAATCAGCGTCATGTTCATCGATCTGGACAGATTCAAAACCGTGAACGACACCATGGGGCATGCCGTAGGAGATGAGTTGCTCATCCAGGCGAGCCGGCGCCTGGAAGAACATACCGATGACGACAGCCTGGTTGCGCGGCTGGGGGGCGATGAATTTTCGATTGTTGTCACACAGGCTGCTTATTCGGAGAGCTCCATAAAATCGCTCGCGACCCATATTGTCGACGCTTTGGCAAAACCCTTTAATCTTCGTGGCCAGGATATATTCGTTTCAGCGAGCGTTGGCATCGCTAATTATCCCTTTGACGGGGATGACGCTGGCGTCATCCTCAAGCACGCTGATACCGCCATGTACCATGCAAAAAAGAGCGGTCGTAATAATTATAAGTTTTACACTGCCGAGATGAATGAAAGTGCCGTCAAGCGTTTGCAAACTGAAACGCTATTGCGGGGCGCACTTGGTCGCGACGAGTTCATTCTGCATTTTCAGCCCAAGGTCAGCCTCACAGACAGCAGCATCAGTGGTCTGGAGGCTTTACTGAGGTGGAAACATCCAGAGCTCGGCCTCGTTTCTCCCGCCGATTTTATCCCTATGCTTGAAGACACCGGCCTGATCATTCCCGTGGGCGAATGGGTCATCCGGAAAGTCTGTGAAACCCTGAAAGGTTGGGAAGATAACAATCTCGGGGTGGTACCGATCGCCATCAACCTTTCAGCCAGGCAGCTTCAGGTAAAAGGGCTGGCTAAAATCGTCAGGCATATCCTGGAAGAATACGGTATCAACCCCGCTCTTTTAGAGTTCGAGCTCACGGAATCCGTGCTGATGATTGAACCCGAGTCGGCAGTTGAAATACTTCGAGAGATAAAGTCATATGGCATAGGGCTTTCGGTGGATGATTTCGGAACGGGTTATTCCAGCTTGGCCTACTTGAAGCGATTCCCTATCGACACGCTCAAAATCGATAGAATTTTTATAAAAGATATAACAAGCAATCATGAAGACGCGGCGATCACCCGAGCGGTCATCGTGTTGGCACACGAACTGGATTTAAACGTCATTGCGGAAGGTGTCGAAACATTCGACCAGCTAGAGTTGCTTGTGAAACATGGTTGCGATCAAATTCAGGGTTACCTTTTCAGTAAACCCGTCACGAGTGAAGAATGTGCCGCCATGATTAAATCTTCACGCACGTTGGCTATAACATTTTCAGAACCTGATATTGCCTGAATCAGTCTCTGCCGCATTTGCACGGGCACCAAGGACGGGCAGCAGCGCGTGAGCCCAGGGCGAATCTCTTCCCCGGGCCCTCCCCCTTTAGACCCGTCGCAGCGCTGGCGAACACCATTGGGGTCGCGACGCAGCCCGGTTATTGGCACACTGTGCGGCATTCGCCTGAACACACAGCGCCTAACCTCTATCCGGACGTCACATGACACCCAACGCAGAACTTTATAACCCTTCCACCGAATACGCCGACAAGCTGATTTCGCGGATTGGACAAACACCTTCGTGGATTGCCAAGCGTATCGGGGTCACTGACAAGCGCATCCGCTACATCCTTGATGGCGAAAGAACCGTCAAGGGCGAAACGACGCCCATTCAGATGACCTACACCGAGCAGTTTGCCCTTGAGTGCCTTGTCCAGGAGGCCATCGCCCTTAAGCGGTAACCATTCCGGGCTGCCGCGAGGCTACAAGCCTTCCAGCAGCCCGTCGGCACGAAGCAGATCAACGATCACGTGCTCATCCACCGCATAGACACCCCGCGAAGCCTTCCACACCAGGTTCTTTTCCTGCAGGGCAATCAGCGCTTGCTGCACGCCCGGCACTTCAACTTTGATGTCATTTTCCGCGGTCCCTACGTGCGCCATCGCTGCGGCGTACAACGCCATGGTGGGCGCCTCGAACGGGGCGAAGTTATCGCCCATGCTGCCCATGCGTTTATAGGCGACTATAGAGCGATTATAGAGCGATTATAGATGACGTCAGTTTCATCACGCCGCCTCCCCCGATGGCGCCCGCAAAACACCTAAGGCACTCCCGGTCTGGAGCTTTACGGCACATCCGAGACCGGGCGTGCCTAATCGATCAACCCCTGCGCGTCATAAAACGGGTACGGCCCCGGGTGATCACCGAACACGCCGTTGTGGGTAACAAGGCCCTCCTCCGCATTCCAGCGATGCAGCAGGTAGCCTGCCGGTTCGAGGTTGAAATGCGCCGGAGCGTCATCGCGCAGGTCGAGCACAATCTGGTGCGAGGTGCCCGGGCAGGTGCAGCTGATGCTACCGGCGAAGCGTCGTTGCATCGGCCGATGCAGATGCCCGCACAACAGCCGTTCGACCTGCGGGTGGCGTCCAATGACTTCTTCCAGCGCAGCACCGTTGATGAACGCTTCGCGGTCCATGTGGCCGATGCCGGTGACAAAGGGCGGGTGGTGCATGATCAACAGGGTCGGCACGGCGGGGCGTCGACCGAGCACTTCATCCAGCCAGGCCATCTGACTGTCCAGCACTTGCCCGCCGTGGGCGCCGGGAATCGTCGAGTCCAGACCGATCAGCCTCACCGGATGGGCTTCGACCACCCAGTCCAGTGGTGCTTCGGCAGAGATCGGCAGGTACACGTGGTCGGCAAATTCGGCCAGCAGGTGCTCGCGGACGTCGTGATTACCGGGTACCAGATAATACGGCATGCTCAGGCGCGCCAGCTCGGGGTGCAGGACGGCGTATTCATCCGGGCGACCGAAGTCCACCAGATCGCCACTGATTACCACGATGTCCGGGCGCGGCTGACTGGCGTTCAAATGATCGACTGCGCGGCGCAAGGCGCCGAGGGTGTCGACCACGCCATAGGTCAGTTTGTTGCCAGCCTTGAGGTGCAGATCGCTGATCTGTGCGATGAGAAACGGGGCTTTCGACATTCAACTTATCCAGACAAAAATTACGGGTGCAGGGCGAATAGCGCCCGCGGCTCGATGGCCAAGGCAATGTGATCGCCCGGCGCGTGAATGACGCTGTCGGCGCTGTCCACCAGCAACGGTTGCGCCGCGCCGACCTCAATCAACAAGCGGCTTTGCGCCCCCTGAAAGAACTGCCCCAGCAGACGCCCGTGCAGGTGCCCTTCGCTGCTCACCACCCGCAGATGCTCGGGCCGGCAATACACCGTTGTCGGCTCGCCCGCCTCCCCCCATGGGAGTACGCCGCCGCTTACCTTAAGGCCGCTGGCGGTACGCCCGGCCACTGTGAATGCGTTGAGATTGCCAACGAAACCGGCGACGAACGGGTTCGCCGGTTGCTGATAGATTTCCCGCGGGGTGCCGAGCTGGGCGATGCGCCCTTGCTGCATGACCAGAATCCGGTCCCCCAGAGCCATCGCCTCACCCTGATCGTGGGTGACGAACACCGAGGTGATGCCAAGGCCTCGCAGCAGTTGATCGAGTTCGCTGCGCAAGCGCTCACGCAGTTGCGCGTCCAATGCGGCAAGGGGCTCGTCGAGCAGCAGGACTTTCGGCCGTGGCGCCAGAGCACGGGCCAGTGCCACCCGCTGACGCTGCCCACCGGACAACTCGTGAATGCCGCGCCTGGCATGCGCTTGCAGGCCGACCAGTTCCAGCAATTCGGCGCAACGCTTGTTGCGCTCGGCGACGGCCATGCCGCGCACCTTCAGGCCATACGCGATGTTGCCTTCCACCGTGAGGTTGGGGAAGAGTGCGTAGTTCTGAAAAACCATGCCGACATCACGACGCTCAATGGGCAGACGGGTGACGTCCTGATCGCCGAAGAACACCTGGCCGACGTCTGGCCGCTCCAACCCGGCGATCATCCGCAGCGTGGTGGTTTTGCCGCAACCGGACGGGCCGAGAATGGCCAGGGTCTCCCCCGCCTCGATGGTCAGGTTGAGGTCGTGAACGGCAACGGTGCCGTCGGCGAAAGCCTTGCGGCAACCGACCAGGCGCAGCGTGGTTCTAGTCATCTTTGCTCTCCACGGGAAAGGCGCGCGCTGATGGCCTGCAACGCCACCAGCAGCGGCACGATCATCAGCAGAAATATCAGGGTGTAGGCACTGGCGACTTCCAGCCGCGCCGAGGCGTAACTGTCCGCTAGGCCGACCGGCAGGGTTTTGGTCATGGGCGTGTGCAGCATCCAGGTGAGGTTGAATTCGCCCAGGGACAGCGTCACCACCATCAGCACGCCGGCGAGAATCCCCGCCCGGCAGTTGGGGACCACGACGCTGAAGAATCGTCGCAACGGCCCGGCACCAAGACTTGCGGCCGCCTCCTCCAGCGTCGGCAGGTGTTGACGCTGCATCACTGCCATCACCGGCCGCACCAGAAACGGCAATGTGAACAGCACGTGGCCCACAAGGATGAACAGCCAACTGCTGCGAAAGCTGCCGAACTGGCCATAAGTCAGCAGCAGGGCCAGGGCGCTGGCGAGGCCGGGCATGGCCACGGGCAAGACCATTAATTCTTCGAAGGCGCGACTGAAACGATTGTTCATTCGCACCAGCGCGTACGCCGCCGGTACGCCAATCACGCAGACGCACACCGCGCAGGCCAGGGCCAGTTGCAGGGACAGCCAGACGGTCGGCGAATAGGCCTGCCAGACTTGAGCAATCCAGTCGAAGGTCAGTCCGCTGGACACGCCCTGAAAGTAATTGCGCGTCAGCCCGGCCAGCAGCGACATCAGCACCGGGACCAGCATGAAGGCGCAGACCAGCAGCGTGAACAGCAGTTGCGTGATGAACAGCGAAGAGCGCTTCACAGGACGGTCCTCGATTGCTTGACCATGCGCCGCGCCAGCAGCAACACCGCCCAGGTCAGCGCGCCGAGCACCACCGACAGCGCTGCGGCGACGGTGAAGTTGGCGTAGTTGGTAAACACGTTGTAGATCGCCACGGGGGTGACATTCAGCTGTGTGCCCAGGGTGAACGCAGTGCCGAACGCGCCCATGGACGTGGCGAAACAGATCGCACCACAGGACACCAGCGCTGGCGAAAGCCCGGGAATAATCACGTCACACACTACCCGCCAGTGCCCGGCGCCGAGGGAATGGGCGGCTTCTTCCAGGCTGCGGTCGAGGCTTTCGCAGGCCGCCATCACCGTGAGAATCACCCGTGGAATCGAGAAATACAGGTAGCCGAGGAACAGCCCCGCCAGGGAATAGGCAAACACCCAACGCTCACTGGCCAGTTTCAGGCCCAGCATCGCAAACAGCCCCTGCCGCCCTGCCAGCAGAATCACCAGAAAGCCCACCACCACGCCGGGAAACGCCAGCGGAAAAGTCAGCAGCGCCACCAGTGTCGAGCGCCCGAAAAAGCGCTGACGGGCGAGAAACACGCCGGTGATGCCGCCGACCAGCAGCGCGGCGAAAGTGACCACCGCCGCAAGCACGCAGGTTTGCGCCAGGCTGCCCAGGTATTGCGGGCTGCTGAGCACTTGCCAATAACCACTGCCGGCGCCGTCCCGCTGCTGTCCTCCGAGCACTATGAGGTGCGCCAGCGGCAACAGCCAGAACGCACCCAACACGGCCGTTGCGGGTGCCAGGGCCCAGGCGGCCGTTGGGCGCAGACGCCATTTCGAGGCCCCGCGGGCGACGGCGTCCTGTGCCTTCAAGACCGTGCTGCTCACTTACTTGACCTCGCTCAAGTAACGCGCGGCGAAGGCTTCCTGCACGTCGGCCATGTGCTGGTAATCCACCACGCCGGCGCGGGCGTAATCACTGTCCGGCAGAAACTGCGCGGCGACGTCCGCGGGCATCTTCATAGCGCGAACCGGGCGCAGATACGCCTTCGCCCACAGCGCCTGGCCCTGCTCGGAGAGCACGAAATCCAGCACCTTCTCGGCGTTGGCATGATGGGGGGCATTGTCGACCAGGCTCATCACGTAAGGGACGCTGATGCTGCCCTCTTTCGGGATGACGAAGGCGACGTTGGCCTTGTCCTTGTAGCGGGCGCGGTAGGCGTTGAAGTCGTAGTCCACCAAAATCGGCAATTCGCCGGAGAGCACCCGCGCGTAGGCGGTTTGCTTGGGGACGATCGGGGCGTTCTTCGCCAGTTTCTGGAAGTAGTCGATGGCCGGCGCGAAGTTATCCAGGGTGCCGCCCATGGCCTGGTTGATCGCCACGGCGGAGACGTAGCCGACGAACGCGCTGGACGGGTCGAGGTAACCGACCATGCCTTTGTATTCGGGTTTGAGCAGATCAGCCCAGCTCTGCGGGACCGGCAAGCCGCCCAGTGCATCGACGTTGACCATGATGCCGAGGGTGCCGGAGTGGATCGCGAACCAGTGACCTTCCGGGTCTTTCAGGCCTGCGGGAATCTGCTCCCAGCCTTTGGGTTTGTAGGTGCCGACGACGCCAGCCTTCTGCGCCTGCAAGCCGAAGGTCACGCCGTAATACACCACGTCCGCCACCGGGGCGGCTTGTTCGGCCACCAGTTGCGCCAGGGACTGGCCGGAGTTTTTGTTGTCCAGCGGCACTTGCACGCCGGTGCTGTCGGCAATGGCCTTGAGCTGGGTGCCCCAGTCCGCCCATTCCGGCGGGCAGTTGTAGCAAATGGCGGTTTCGGCGGCCTGGGTCAGGCTGGCCACGCCACACAGCAGCAGGGCCGCCAGGGTTTTACTGAAGCGGATCATGGAGCGTCTCCTCGTAGGGCTGAGTACTTTCGCCCGGCCGGATGTGGCACGGCAGGCAATGGGAAGTCGGGGCGGCGCCGGCAATCTGCGCCAGCAATTGATCGATGACGGTGGTCGCCAGCGCGGCGATGGGCTGGACCACGCTGCACAGGGTCGGGTGCATCTGGGTGCCGATGGCAATGCCGTCGAAACCGATGATCGACAGCTGCTCGGGCACCGCCCAGCCGTGGCGGCGCAGCTCGGCGATCAGGCTGATCGCCAGCAAATCGTTGGAGCAGACCAGTGCCGTCGGCGCATGAGGGCCGCTCAACAACGGCACGAGGGCGCTGAAATCAGCCTCGGTGTGGCTGGGCATCTCGATGATGGCCATGGCGTTCAAGCGGTGTTCAGCCATGGCGTCGCAGTAGCCCGCGTAACGCTGCCGCGCCCGGTCGGACTGCAGCGTCGGCCCCGCCACCATGCCTATGCGGCGATGACCGGCGTCCAGCAGAAAACGCGTGGCGAGGGCCATGCCGGCGCGGTTGTCCACCGAGACGGCGCTGTATTCGGTGCTACCGGGCTGGTGATAGGCGAGCACAAAGGGCGTGTCTTCGGTGCTTAGGCTTTGCAGCACGCGATTGCTGTGGGCGTCGGTGACCGTCAGCACCAGACCGTCGACCCGTTGGCGCAGCAACTCTTCGACCACCGCGCTTTCCCGCTCGGCGCTGTAATCGGTGGTCGCCAGCAGCAGGTTGTAGCCGCGCGACCGCGCGGCGCGCTCCATGGCTTGGAATTGTTCGGCGAACACCGGGTTCAGCAGGCTCGGTACGACCACCCCAATGAGCTGGGTGGTTTGCAGGCGCAGCTGGCGGCCCAGCAGATTGGGGCGAAAACCCAGTTCCCGCGCGGCGGCGAATACTTGGTCTCGGGTGGTGGGACGCACCACGTCGGGGGAGGCGAAACACCGGGCGGCGGTCGCTCTGGAAACCCCGGCCACCCGTGCGACGTCTTTCAGATCACTCATGTTCACTCGCTTGAGATCGATCTCATTGGCGAGGACATTACGGCGTCAATGTGGCATTTCAGGGGCTGGGGTGTGACAGATTAGAGTCAGTGGGTGCAGCGGCATTGACTGTGCCCCCTTGCATGGGACTGGCTGCGGACCCTTTGTGGGACCGGCTTTAGCCGGGAAGGCGTCAGGCGTTACACCGCAAATCCACGAGCGTTTGACCTGGCCTCTTCCCGGCTGAAGCCGGTCCCACTAATAGACAGCATGCATCCCGTGAAATCAGGCGTCGGACAGCACCACATGGTCCATCGGCGCCGCCACACCCACTACTTTGATCTCAGCCGCATTGGGTGCCGCACTGAACGCAAAGTCTTCGGCGTGCAGGCTGTGGCTGTAATCCCCCGCCAGGGTGACCTGGAATTTCTGGCCTGCGCCGTCCGCTTCATTACTGCGCACGTAGGTGCGGTCGCTGTTGGCGTTGTAGCTGACCTGCAAGGAGCCGTCGCGACCGTTGCCCAAACCGGTGAAACCCAGCGCGGAGACGTCCAGGGTGTCGTGGCCGGTGGTGAAGTCCGTGATCAGGTCTGCCGCGCCAACGTAGCTGTCGCTGATGTGATCGAAGCGGAAAATGTCCGCCCCGGAACCGCCAGTGAGTCGATCACTGCCAGCACCGCCGACCAGTAAATCATCGCCGACGCTGCCGGCGAGCACGTCATTGCCCGCCATGCCGAACAAGGTGTCGTTGCCCCAGTCGCCATACAGCGTATCGGCGGCCGCGGTGCCGGTGGCGTTCACCGAAGTCAGCGGTTGGGAGGAATCGACACGGGTGTCGTCCGGGTTGGCGAACAGCACATTGCTGGCGGTCAGGTCGTAGAGGTGATTCCCGTTGATCAGGATTTCGAAGCGGTTGCCGTCGGCATCAGGCTCCAGCGACTTCAGCGCCGTTTGATCGCCTGCCAGATTCAGCACGACTTTGAGCGTGCCGTCGTAACCGTTGCCCAACCCTTTGAAACCCAGCGCCGTGAGGTCGAGGCGATCATGGCCGTTGCTGTTGAAATCCGTGATCACATCACGTTGGGCGTAGCTGCCGCTGGCGTCGTTGCGCAGGCTGTCGCTGACGCGGGTGTAGACGAAGGTATCGGCGCCGGCCCCACCCATCAGCGTGTCACCACCGCTGCCACCGAGCAGGCGGTCTGCGCCACCGTCGCCGGACAGGTTGTCGCGCCCTGCGCCGCCGATCAGCACATCATCGGCGGCCGTGCCGAGAAGCTTGTCGTCACTGGACGTGCCGGTAATCGACGAGAAGAAATTCGCTGCGCCCAACGTGCTCAGGTGGTTGCCGTCGAGTGCCAACTGGAAGCGGTTGCCAGCAGCGTCAGCGTCCAGGCTGGAGAGATAGGTGATGTCGGTGCCAGCGTTATAGGTCGCCTTGAGCGTACCGTTGTGGCCATTGCCCAGGCCGGACAAACCCAACAGTGTCAGGTCGAGACGGTCACTGGCATCGTCGAAGTCGGTGATGCGATCAGTGAACGACGTCGTCGCTGTGCGGTAGCTGTCACTGACCGAGCTGAACCGAAACACGTCGCTGCCCGTGCCGCCGCTGAGGCGGTCCGCGCCGGCGCCGCCATGAATCACGTCGTCACCTGCGCCGCCATCGATGCGATCGCGGCCTGCGCCGCCGCTGATGAGTTCGTCCGAGCGGCTGCCGATCAATGTGTCCGGGCCGGCACTGCCGCGTACGATCAGCACATCGCTGTTGTTGTAGACCTGGCTTTGGTTTCCCGCCGCGCTGATGTCACCGGCGTGGGTGCCATTGATGACATTGCCGAAGATCACACTGCCCTCGACGCTCGCCACATCCGACGTTACCTCGGCCACGCCAAAGGTCGATCCGGCGCTGCCAGTGATCAGGTTGTCGTAGACGAAGTTCTGCGTGCCGTTCTCGCTGCCCAGATTTCGAATCGCCACTTCCGGCACGTCGTTGCTCTGCGCGTTGGCGTGGATGACGTTGTCGGACACTTCGATGTGCGTCGTGCCTTGCAGATTGACGCCCGACCCGCCGTTGTCGTGGATGTCGAGGCGATACACGCCGCCGTATTCGATACCGCGCATGTGCACGCCGTCGCCGCCGTTGCCATAAACGTCGCCGCCGATGACGCTGAAAAAGCCCGTATCGACGCCACTTTCTTCATGGACGTGAATGCCGTCGCCAGCGTTGCCGGAAGCGAGGCTGTCGGTCAGCGACATCGCCACGCCGCCCAGGCCGACATTGATGCCGTTGCCGCCGTTGTCCAGCGCGCGGTTGTCCTGGAAGGTCAATGCGGGAAGCGACCCGCCCAGTGCGAAACCGTCGGAGGTGTTGCCTGTGGCCGTGCTGTTGCGCACCGTCAAATGCACCGACGCGCCGGTCAGGTCGAAACCGCTGCCGCTGAAGTTCGTGGCGGTGACGCCGTCGATCAGCAGGTTGGTGCTGCTCGCCCCTGACTGCGACCAGCCACTGACCTGCCCGCCGCCGTTGACCTGATTGCCATCCAGCGAGAGATTGCTGACGGTCGCGTCTCGAACGGTGCTGCCTGCTACCACGCCCAACAGCGACGTGGTGCTCGACGCGGTCGCATTAGACCCGGCGCCATCGGCCAGCTTGAGCACGCTGTCCCCGGCACCATCGCCGGTGAGCGTGACGTTGCTTTTCAGCGCCAGGGCGTTGCCCGATCCGTCGCTGTCCGACACAAGCCAGGTGCCGCCAGGGATGTAAACCTTGCCCCCACCCGCAGCGCTTGCGGCATCAATTGCCTTCTGGATGGCGACGGTATCGTCAGTGACGGAGTCGCCCTTGGCGCCATAATTACGGATATCAAAAGTGGGGCTGATGCTCATGCGCTGCTCCTGCCTGGAATACTGACGACCTGTGAACCCGTTGTCGCAACCGGTTCGGCGAAGGTTGGACCGGCGGATTTCCTGATTGTTAGTACCTTTCCATGGGCTTTCGTCGGATGGACAGCACGATCGGCGATAACGGCGGTTGTTCAGCCCGCCTGCCCCATCAGTGCAACCGCATCGGTGCCAGCGGCAATACGCATCGGCGACGCAGGCTCATTCGCTGCACGCCAGATCGCCTCGGCGACGTCCTGGGCCTCGGTCACCAGGGTCGAGTGCGACCATTCGCTGAACACGTGTTGAGCCAGATCGGCATAGGCGTCCGGAATGCTGCCCTGCATGCGCGGCTGTGCATTTTTGCCGAAGTCGGTCCCCGGTGCGCGGCCCGGCAATACCAGATGGACACGAACGTTAAACGGCTCAAGCTCCAGCGCCAAGGATTCGGTGAACGCATTCACCGCCGCCTTGCTCGCCGTGTACACGCTGAGCAATGGCAGGAATTTTGGCCCGTGGAAGAACTGGCGAGGGAAGCCGCGCTTTCGCGCTCAACGTTCTTTGAGCGTTTTCAGAACGCATTGGGCATGCCACCCATGGCGTATCTGTTGGCGTGGAGGATGGCGCTGGCGAAGAAACTGCTGCGTGAGCGCGTGGAGGACATTGCCGGGATTGCCCAGCGCTTGGGTTACGGCTCGGTAAGTGCGTTCAGCGTCGCATTCACCCGCTACACCGGGCGCGCGCCGGGGCGGTATTCGCGGGAAGGCAACGTGGGATGACTGACCCTGCGCGAACTTACTAACATTCGTCACTCCAGCCACTTAATGCGGGCACTCTCCGATGAACAGCTATCTGGCGCAGGCACACAATAATCGATGGTCGAACCGGCGCCTGCTCTCGGCATGCCTGGGGTTGAGCAATGAAGAATACCTGGCGCCGCGAACAGGTTTTTTTCCCTCAATTGAGCTGACGCTGCGGCACATACTGGATGTCGATCAGTTCTACCTGGCCGCGCTGGCGTTTGATCTGGAAGGTCAACGAAAGGATCTGCCCGAGTATCTGTCGCTGCAGGAAATCGTCCAGCGCCAAACGGAAGCGGACGACCGACTTGTTACGTATTGCGAGGGTCTGGATGAGCACGCGCTTTGTCGTCGAGCGGGTGTGGTGCGGGCGACGGGCATTATTCCGGAACGCGTGGATCGCCTGTTGCTACATCTGTTCCAGCACCAGATTCACCATCGTGGACAGGTTCACACCATGCTGTCCGGTACCCGCGTACCGCCGCCACAACTGGACGAGTTTTATCTGGATGGGGATTTGCCCATGAGGACATCGGACAAGCCACTTCCCGGCTGAAGCCGGTCTCACATGTTCACCGCGTACATTCAGTGACACTGGCGATGGACGCATTGTAGGACCGGCTTCAGCCGGGAAGGCGTGAGCCGGGGCGCCATCATGTAATGACCGGACATGCCGCTCCCGCCCGCCGACTTACTTATGTCCCTTAGCCGGGACCATCTGTTTGATCGTGCCGGTCGGAATGTCGATCAGGGCATATTTGTCCTCGAGCTGCACCCATTGCTGGTTTTTGTCCGGCGCGCTCAAATGACGTGCTTTCCAGTCTTTCAGCGCCAGGCTCGGACGTTGGTACTGGTCAGGGGCGTTGTCGCCTTCCTTGATTTCCTTGACCCCTGCACCCGGGCGATCCATCGTCACGCTTGGCTGTTCGGCAGCGTAGGAAAAGCTGCTGACTGCGCAGACTGCGGTGAACAACAGATGAGGGAGGTATTTCGTTCCGAGCATGATCAGGTCCTCTGGCAAACGAGTGCCGCTAATTGAGTAGAGATTGACGGTGCATCCGTCATGCTCTGACCGGCGCTGATTCCCAGGAGTTCGATCGGATCACCGGCCCATACGCTCGCAACGGCTTTCGTGGCGCTGCCCAGCGGGGCAACAGCAGATGGCAAAAGCTGACGATCAACAATACCCGGGAGCCAGTGGCAGGGCGCTTGTTCTCTGCCCACTGTATGTGGCATCAATATCGCTGCACTGCTTGCAGGGAAAAACCCGCATGGAAAGCCCCACGTTCCAGACTCCCCGACTCACACTCGCCCCGCTGCAGCTAACCGATGCGCCCGTGATTCAACAGTTGTTTCCCCAGTGGGACGTGGTCCGGTATCTGGACAGCCATGTGCCATGGCCCTATCCCGACGACGGCGCGCTGACCTACCTCCGCGACATTGCGCTTCCTGCCATTGCAGAGGGGCGCGAATGGCACTGGACCCTACGCCTGACACCAGAGCCGGCGCGGGTGATTGGCTGCATCAGCCTGCACGATCAGCCCG
This sequence comes from Pseudomonas graminis, assembly GCF_013201545.1. NCBI lineage: Bacteria > Pseudomonadati > Pseudomonadota > Gammaproteobacteria > Pseudomonadales > Pseudomonadaceae > Pseudomonas > Pseudomonas graminis. Next base: position 4,309,848 of record NZ_CP053746.1, on the reverse strand, counting down.
AGAACCATCGGGGGTTCTGGCTGGCGCCGCAGTGGAGAGGTCACGGTTATATGCAGGAGGCGTGCGAAGTGATCAACGCCTTCTGGTTCGAAACCCTGCAGCGGCCAGTCATGCAGGTGCCCAAAGCCGCTGGCAACGACGCGTCGAGGAAGATCTCCGAACGCGAGGGCATGCGCATGATCAAGCGCCGGAACGGCCACTTTGTGTCTGGCCCGATGGTTCAGGAGCTCTGGGAGTTGACGCGCGATGAATGGCTGGCGATCAAAGCACGGACCTCGGGATGATGCAGCAGGGACTGGTTTCAGGGACAGTTGCTTGATTGCCTGTTGACCTGCCCCGTCTCAATCCCTAGGGTAGCCGGCCTTCTTTACCCGTCAGGAACCCCATGTCCAGCCGCAGCACACTCCCCTCCACCGTCTACCTTCTGGGCCTGACGATCTTCTCGCTGGTGACGGCCGAGTTCATGGTCGCTGGCATGATGCCGGCGCTGGCCGATGCGTTTTCGGTCAGTCTCGCCCAGGTCGGCAACCTCATCGCCTTCTACGCCCTGGGCATGGCCATCGGCGGTCCGCTCGTGACCGTTCTGCTGCTGTCCAGAGGCATCAGCAACAAACGCTCGTTGATCGCGCTGCTCATCTGTTACGTGGTGGCCGGCGCCATTGCCGCCGCCGCCCAAAGTTATCTGGTGCTTGCCGCTGCTCGCGTGGTCATGGGCATTTCCAGTGCCGTGTGCATTGGTCTGTGCATGACGGTGTGCGCAGCCCTCGTCACCCCGGAACGACGCGGTCGCGCGGTGTCGGTGGTCCTCGCCGGACTGATGCTGTCCCCCGTCGTCGGCGTGCCGCTGACCACGTGGGTCGAGCAACACTTCGGCTGGCGTGCGAGCGCCTGGCTCGTGGTGGTGCTGGCGATGCTGTGCACGGTACTGGCGAGCAAGCGCCTGCCGGCGAGCGCCAATGGCAGCGAACCGCCCCTGCGCCAACAAGTCGCGGACATGAAGAATGCGCCCCTCTGGGCGGCGTACGTCACCAGCGGGTTGATCATCGGCGCGACCTTTGCCGCATTCAGCTACTGCACGCCCATCCTGATTCAGGAAGTCGGCGTCGCGCCGAAATTCGTTGCGCCATTGCTGGCGCTGTATGGCGTCGCGAACGTGTTGGGCAACTGGGTGGTGGGCCGCCTGGCGGATCGCTACATGATGGCGATCGTCGGTTGGGGCCTGGCAATCATGGTGCTGGCGTTGTCGGGTTTTGCCCTGGCCGGGCATCACCTGTGGCTGAACCTGATGTGCTTCCTCGCCCTCGGGCTGACCGGTGTGGCGCTGAACCCTGCGATGGTCGCGCGGGTCATGAAAGCGGCCGAGCCCGGCGCGCTGGTGAACATCATGCACACCTCGGTCATTACCGCCGGACTGGCGTTCGGCAGCTGGGCGGGCGGTGTGACAATCGACGCGGGCCTGGGATTGCGATCGCCGCTCTGGGTCGGTGCGGCCATGGCTCTGGCAGGCCTGCTGACCCTGGTGCGGCCGATTGCGATGCGTCGCAGCCAGGCGTTGTGCGACTGAAGGCGTCGTAACTGACGTCGGTGTATTGCGAGGTGACGTGTCCTTCAGGGCACGTCAGCGCCCAACAGCGGACAGACCTGCCCGGCCCGCTCGGCCAACAGATTACGCAGCGCGTACATCTGCCCGATCCGCTCGTCCAGCAACGCGATTTTCTCGGCGAATAATCGCGCGAGCAGGTCGCTGGAGACCTGCTCGCGGTTCCACAGCAGCGGCAGGTTTTCGCCAATTTCCTTGAGCGAAAACCCCAGCTGTTGCGCCAGCTTGATATACCCCACCAGCTGCAGCGTCTCCTGCGGATAATGCCGATAGCCATTGGCACTGCGTTGAGGCTTGATCAGGCCTTTCTCTTCATAAAACCGCAATGCATCCGCGGACACGCCCGCACGCACTGCCACTTCGCCTATTTTCATGACGTTTAATGCTCACGTTGACTCTGGACCTAACACCAGGCTTTAGCCTGCGAGCTCAACTGTGAGGGAAGATCATGATCAGCGCAAAAAACAATCTGGGCATCGTCAAAAGTAGCGCCATCTACGACCTGGCGGTGACAGCGGGCTTCATGACGCCCTGGACGGCAGCATGGGTGTTCACCGGCTTCGCCACGTTATCGGGCGCTTTGGCACTGGAGCGGCCGGTCCCCGTGCTGGACGTCAGCGCGATGCTGTTCGCCAACCTGCTCGGCAGCGTGGTCGTGGTCTGGTCGCTCTGGCGCCTGGCGCAACCGAGCCGCCAGGCGGGGCTGTACGACGCACTGGCGCGAACGCTGTTCGCCACCTGGCAGCTTTACGCGGTTGCCCACGGAGCGAGTGTTCTGGTTCTCGGGTTTACGGTGTTTGAGGTGCTGTTCGCCGTCGCGCAAGTGTGGCCGATCAGCGCTGTTCGGCAGGTCCATCCAAGGGCAGAATATCGCTGCTCAAAGGCAAAACCCCTGCCCAGCTCCGCGCCATCGCTGATGGCGTTCACCACGCGCTTGTCGAGACTTACAGCGTGCCGCCAGACGACCGATTTCAGGTCATCGATCAGTACGAGAAAGGCCTGTTTTTCTATGACCCGGGTTTTATGAACGTTGAGCGCACAGATGACGTGGTGTTCATACACATCCTCGCCAACCGCTGGCGCGACACGCCGACAAGGCAGGCGCTTTACCGCGCCATCGCCGATCAACTCACTGCCCGTCCGGGCATGCGCCGCGAGGACATCCAGGTGTTTATCTCGAATAACGATAAGCATGACTGGTCATTCGGCAACGGTGTCGCTTCCTATGTGCCGGAGGCTGATGCCTGAGATCAGCCAGGGTCAGTCTTCGCCAATGATCTGCCCGGCAAGCTCCGCGAATGCGCGAAGGCGGTCCATCTGCCGCATGTCGTGGTGGTAGCCCATCCAGATGTCACGCCCGGGCGGCGCCTGGCCAACGTCTAGCCGCCTGAGCGCGGGGCTCTGATCTCCCAGCGCGCGCGGCAGTACGCAAATGCCAAGGCCAAGGGCGCACATCCGGGCTTGCACGGTTCGGCTGCTGCTGGTGAAAACCACCCGCGCCTGCGGGTACAAACCTCGCAGCCAGACGACGTCAGGGTAATGGGATTGCGCGGTGTCCATGGTGATTAGCCCGACGCCCTCACCGTGCGCGTCCGGAGAGAACGGCTGCTGCGCGCCCACGTATAGACCGTAGTTCAGCGTGGTCAAGCGGCGCTGGACGATGTCCGGCTCGGTGAAAGGGACGATCCGAAACGCGATGTCCGCTTCCCTGCGTGTCAGGTCGGACAGCCGTTGTCCGGCAATCAGTTCGGGCACGATCAGGGGGTGGCGCCGGAGCAGTTCGGCCAGTACTGGCCCAAGCACATAGCCGGCAAACCAGTCCGCCGAGGAGATCCGCAGAAGGCCTTCGAACTGATCACTTTCGCCGGCGATGCGCCGTTCGATCGTCAGCGCGCTGCGCTCCATCTCCTGGGCCAGCTCGAAGATGCGCTCACCGCTGTCGGTCAACACCAGGCCGGTTGACGTACGACGAAAGAACACCTCGCCACTGGTCTGTTCCAGCACATGCAGGCGCCGCCCGACGGTGGGGTGGCTGACGCCCAACAGCTTTGCAGCGGCCCCCAGTGAACCGCCGCGGGCGACGGCCAGAAAGACGCGCAGGTCATTCCAGTCCATGGCGTACCTCGTACAAAAGTGAACGCCGAAGATGCAGCAATGGCAGTCCCTAAGCAACTGCACGGCTCGCACAATGGCGCCTCGAGCAAAACAGCCATAGGCAGAGGGGCATTGATGAACATCGGGTTTATCGGAGTGGGGACCATGGGGCGGGTGATGACCCTGCGGCTGATGGCGGCAGGTCATCGCGTGAGTGCCTGGAACCGTAGCCCTCATGCGCTGGCAGATCTTGAGGGCGTGATCGCACTGACTGACCCCGCGCTGGCTTTTAAGCAAGAAGTGGTCATCAGCATGCTCGCCGATGATCGGGCGGTGCGACAGGTGTTGCTGTCTTCCGATGCGCTGGCGCGTGCCGGCAAGGGCTGCGTTCACATTGTGATGTCAACGCTGTCACCTGCCTTGATCAATGAACTGCAAGCCAGTCACGAGCAGGCAGGCATCGAGTTGGTCGCGGCCCCGATGTTCGGGGTGCCGACGGTCGTGGCTCAGGGTGAGGCGAACATCCTCGCGTCCGGCGCTGCCGACGCAATCGAGAAGATCCAGCCGCTGCTGGATGTGCTCGGAAAGAAGACCTGGCGGATGGGCGACCGGCCTGTGCAGGCCTGCATCGCCAAGATCGCCGGCAACATGATGATCACCCAGGCCATTGAATCCCTGAGCGAAGCGACACGCCTGGTAGAGGCCTACGGTCTACCCCCTTCGGCGTTCGTTGAAACCGTCACTCAAACCCTGTTCGCCTGCCCGAGTTACCAGCGCTATGGGCATTACGTCGCCAACCGCGTGCACGAGCCCGGCTTCAAGCTGTCCCTGGGCCTGAAAGATGTGGACTTGGCGCTGAGGGCCGCCGAAGCCGTTGCCCTGGAGCTGCCTGCCGCAAGGGTGGTACGCGCGGGCATGTCAGCGGCGATCACCCAGGGCCTGGGCGATCGAGACTGGTCCGCCTTCGCCACCATCGAGCAACCCCGCCCGTTGGACACTCAACCGATACGCTACCGAGGAAACACCATGACCATTGAAATGCTCGCTGCGCGGCTTGAAGCGCTGGAAAGCCGCGCGGCGATCGAATCGCTCATTTCCGGCTACGCCAACGCCTACGACCTGATGGACATCGACCTGTTGCGCAGCCTCTGGCACCCTGACGCGACGCTGGAACTACCGGATTTCGGCGTTGGACGAAACCTTGAAGAGATCGCCGCCATGGCGCACACCAGTTGGATCAAGTTGCCGCACATGCATCACTGGATGTCCAATCCCATGATTCACATCCAGGGGACGATGGCGACCGCAACCGTCGCGGCGGACTGCCTCTTTCATGATCGCGAAAAGGGTCCGGTACAGGTCAGCGGCCTTTACCACGACCGTTTCGAGCGTCGCGACGATCAGTGGCGATTCAGCGCCCGTCGTTTCGAATTGCACTTCCTGACACCGCTGCCCAACTGGGCGCCGATCGCGGGTTCGGAAACGTTCGAGCGCGTCTGAAACCGCTCTGCCTGAACAGCGCATCACGCCTCGCAGCGGCGATGCGCTCCTCGATTGATTGACCCCTTCTTATCCGATCGCAGCGCCGCCGTTGCGTATGGAGGTTTACCCATGTCCGTGAAGGATACGTTGTCGCCTGAACCGCGACGCTGGGCGATGTTTTTGATTCTGCTGGTCGGTGCCTTTCTGCCGCCGCTGGACTTTTTTATCGTCAACGTCGCGCTGCCATCGATCAGGCAGGACTTGAGTGCCGGCCCTTCCGCTGAGCAACTGGTCATCTCCGCCTATGCCGGGCTCTATGCGGTGACCCTGATCACCGGTGGAAGGCTCGGCGACATCTATGGCCGTGGTCGTGTTTTTTTCATCGGCCTGACCGGCTTTGCGGGGGCGTCATTGCTGTGCGGGCTGGCCTGGTCGCCCTGGTCGCTGATCGCAGGACGCGTATTGCAGGGCATAACAGCCGCCGTGATGGCGCCGCAGGCACTGGCATCGGTGCAGGCCATCTTCCCGGATTCGGAAAAGCCCCTCGCGCTCAGTCTGTACGGTGCGGTGTTCGGACTGGCGTCGGTCATCGGGCAGGCATTGGGCGGGATTCTGATTTCGCTGAACCTGTTCGGCTTGGGCTGGCGAGTCATTTTCCTCGTCAACCTGCCAGTTGCCGCGCTGGTTGTGCTGTTCGGCATACCCGTACTCAAAGAGATCCGCGCACGAAACCCCATCAAACTGGATCTGGGTGGCGTGACCCTTTCGATCCTGACCCTGGCCGCGCTGATCGTGCCGCTGATCAAAGGGCGAGAAGCAGGATGGCCGCTGTGGGCCTGGGTTTCATTGATGGCAGTGCCGCTGTTGGCGTGGATGTTCTGGCGCTACGAAGCGCGACTGAGTGATGCCGGCGGCTCGCCACTGCTGGATCCCCACGCTTTGAATGTTCCGGGATTGGGTCGCGCACTCGTCATCGCGCTGCTGTTTTACACGATCGCGCCGTTTTTCCTGCTGTTCTCGATCTACTTGCAAGGCGCGCTCGGCACATCGGCACTGAGCGCGGGGCTGGTGTTTCTGCCTTTCGGCGCCGGATTTCTGCTCGGGCCGCTCTTGGCGCCCGCCTGCAAACGGGCGCTCGGGGTGTACGTCAATGCAACAGGTATGGGCCTGGAGTCGGCCGGCTTTATCGGCATGATGTGGCTGCTCAGTGCGACGCCGGCCGGCGTGTACCCGGCGCCGGCACTGCTTGCTGCCCTGCTCTTCATGATCGGTTTCGGGCAGGGACTCGGGCTACCCACCCTCATGCAGATGGTGACAGGCCGCGTGGCACCGGTGCATTCAGGGATGATCGCCGGGGTCGCCAGCTCGACGTTGCAAATCAGCACAGCGTTGAGCGTTGCAGTGATCGGCGGGGTGTTCTACGCGATCCTGGATGGACGCACTGACCCGGCGGCCATCACTCACGCATTTACCATCGCGCTGTCGTGCATCGCGCTCTGCCTGGGCGCCGGGGTGCTGCTGAGTATCACGCTGGTGCGCGAGCCGGCGTTGCCCGACGGGAAAAACGCCGCCCGGTCAACCGGTTAAGCGGCGCAAATCTTAATGAGCCCCAGCCACTTGCCCGGCAGCCCTTTCGCCCGACACAAACCCATGGGCCCGTGCGCGGAACGCAATCCCCAGACTGACCAGCAGCACCAGCACCATCACCCACGCGAAGGCCCCCGCGCCCCAGTGACCGAGGAGCACGCCACCCAGAAGCCCGCCGCCGGCAATCGCGCTGTTCCAGACGACCACGTTCATCGACAGGGCAACGTCGGCGCCCTCACCTGCTGCGTCAGCCAGCGCGGTTTGCAGCAGTGTGGCGGCGCCGCCGAAGGTCAGGCCCCAGACGAAGACACCGAGGTAAATCGCCGTGGCAGAGGCCGAGAATATCCCGAAGAACACCGAAACCCCGGCGAAGGTGGCGAGGCTCAGCAACACTGCGGTGCGAAGATGACGATCGACGAGACGCCCCCCGACCCAGATGCCCATCAGTGCGGCAACGCCGAACACCAGCAGCACCAGATCGACATGGGCACCCAACCCGGCCAGGGAAACAAAGGGCGCGACGTAGGTGTAGAGAATATTGTGGGCGAGCATCCAGGTCAGCACCACGCCGAGCACGGGACGCACGCCCGGCGTGAACAGGACCTGACGCAGCGGCATGCGCTGCGAGGACGATTGACCCGGGTAGTCCGGCACCTTGATCAGTACCCAGGCGATCAACACCAGGGTCAGTCCGGACATCACGGCAAACGACATCCGCCAGCCAATCACTCCGCCCAGCCAGGTGCCGAGGGGTACGCCCAGTGACAATGCGATTGGCGTCCCCACCATCGCCACTGCCATGGCGCGGCCCTGTGAAGCGGGCTCGACCATGCGCCGCGCGTAGCCGCCAATGAGGCTCCAGGCCAGTCCCGCTGAAACCCCTGCGAAAAATCGCGCAATCAGGGTCAGCCAGTACACCGAAGACAGCGCCGTGATGGAATTGAACAGCAGAAACCCGATGACGGTGAGCAGCAGCACCGATCTGCGCCGCCAACCGCGCGTGGCAATGGTCAGCGGGATGGCGGCCAGCAACGATCCCAAGGCGTACACCGTGACCATCTGCCCTGCCAGTGACGACGATATGCCAAGGCCCTCGCCTATCTCCGGCAACAACCCCGCCGGCAGCGTCTCCGTGACGATGCAGATAAATCCGGTCATCGCCAGCGCCAGCAGCGCCCCATACGGCAGCTTTGTGGCCTTTCCCTCATGGGTCATCGTTCGATCCTCCGACTAATATACTGATCGGTAGCAATCTAAAGAGCCCAAGCCGGGTAGTCAATCACTTATGTATCGACTAGTATTTATCTGACATGAAAGGAGGGTCATATGGCTCAGATGGGACGACCGCGCACGTTCGACCGTGATGTGGCAATCACCCAGGCGCTGCATCTGTTTTGGGAACATGGCTATGACGCAACGTCACTCAGCCAGCTCAAGGCGAGCATCGGCGGCGGCATTACCGCGCCGAGCTTCTACGCGGCGTTTGGCTCAAAGCAGGCGCTGTTCAATGAAGTCATGCAGCGCTACCTGAACACCCATGGACGCGTGACCGACAGTCTGTTCGACACCGCCCTTGCCCCCAGGGAAGCGATCGAGCGCACGCTGCGGTGCTCGGCAAAAATGCAGTGCGAGGCGGGTCATCCCAAGGGCTGCCTGGTGTCACTGGGTTTTCTGAGCGCATCCACCGAAGAAAGCAAAACCATTTCCCAGCCGCTGGCGGATGCGCGAGCCTTGAACCGTGCCGCGATTGTCGCGTGCATCGAACGAGCCATCGCCGCGGGAGAACTGCCCGCAACGGTGGCGCCAGCCGCGCTTGCCACGGTGTTCGACAGCTTCATGCTGGGCATGTCGGTACTGGCCCGCGACGGCGCGACGTTTGAAACACTGGACGCTGCAATTACGCACGTCATGGGCGTGTGGGACGGGCTGCGCATCGACGCTCCGATGAAAGACCCGGCTGCGATTTGATCCCTGGCAATCCCTGGGTGTGCTCTCCCGCTCAGGGTTAACCGAAACGCGCCAGTGCCGCATCAATGAATCGGCGCAGCTTGGCCGTTCGCTGCCGGCTGCCGGTGTACAGCATATGCAGGGGCCGACTCGGCGCCTCATAGTCAGGCAACACTCGAACCAGCTCGCCGCTGCGCAAGGCGGGCTCCAGGAATATCAGCGGGCCGAGCACGATGCCGAAACCGTCCAGCGCGGCCGAGAGCAGCGCGCGGCTTTCGTTGACCCTCAATCGACTCGCCACCTGAACCCGCTCCACCTTTGACCCTTTGCAGAAGACCCACTCGCGGTCAGTCGGCCGCGACCACCAGGCATACCCCAGACACTCATGATTGCTCAGGTCCTGCGGACATTGCGGCACGCCGCGTTCGGCCAGATAGCCAGGCGCTGCGCAAGCGACCAGTTGATAAGGCGCCAACGGCCGGGCGGTGAGGCTGGACACCTCCAGCGGGCCGATCCTGAACGCGATGTCGAACCCCTCCTCCACCAGATCAACGAAGCGATCGGTCAGCTGCAGATCGATTTCAATCTCGGGGTGCAGCCGCAGGAATGTCGTGACGAAGGGCATCAGGCGAGAGGAGCCGAAGGTGATGGGCGCGCTGATTTTCAGCTTGCCGCGCGGGGTGTCGTTCATCATCTCCCCAAGGGAGTCAGCCGCCTTCGTTTCACTGAGAATGTGTCTGCAACGCTCCAGATACGCCTGGCCCAGTTCGGTCAGGCTCTGGCGCCGCGTGGTGCGGTTCAGCAGTCGCGCGCCGAGTCGATGCTCGAGCGCGGCAACGTGCTTTGCGACCATCTGCGGCGACAACTCCAGACGCTCGGCCGCTTTGGCGTAGGAGCCGCATTCCGCCGCCATGACAAAGGCTTCCATGCTGCTCAGACGGTCCATGATTCAACACTCCTGGTAGCGAGACTAAGTGCCCGATGATTATTTATCTGCTGCTGGTTCGCAATCATCATGGCCGCTTCCAGCACACCATCGGAGTCATCACATGCGCATTGGCATCATCGGAGCAGGCATTATCGGGCAGGCAGTGGCGCAACGGTTCATCGCGGCAGGCCATGAAGTCATGCTCAGCAATTCACGTGGCCCACAGACACTGAACGACCTGCTCGTCCAGATACCCGGCGTTCAGGTCGGCACGATCGAAGACGCTGCTGCCTTCGGCGATGTGGTCCTCGTGGCCATTCCCTTCAACCGCTACCCAACCCTGCCGGCCGAATGGCTTGCGGGCAAAACGGTGCTGGACGCCAACAACTACTACCCCGACCGAGACGGCCCTGTCCCGGCGCTGGACAGGTTTGAGACCACCACCAGCAGGCTGATCGCCGAGCATTTGCCTGGCGCCAGAGTGGTCAAGGTGTTCAACGCGATCCTGGCCGATGACCTTGACCGCGATGCTCGCCCGAATACGGCACACGACCGACGCGCACTGCCGGTGGCCGCCGATGACGCTGGGGCGAAGACGCTGGCCATACAGCTGCTGGATGAGGTGGGATTCGACGCGGTCGACGCCGGCAATCTTGACGAGAGCTGGCGATTCGAACGGGCCAAGCCGGCTTACTGCATTCCATTGAACAAGGAGGCGCTGAAGGCCGCGCTGGCCACGGCTGAGAGGCATGTTGAATTGGCACACGGATCCTGGCGACACTGACGCGAGACGCTCGCCAAGCCAAGTGTATCAACGGGCGTGGCGTGCGCGAGCAAGTGAGTGAGTATTGAGACTTACTGGGCCGGATGCGCCTTCAGCCACTTCTTCATCTGGGTAATCTCCGCCGCCTGGGCCGCCACGATCTTGCGCGCCAGTTCCAGCATCTCCGGATCCTTGCCGTACTTGAGCTGGATCTTCGCCATCTCCACCGCGCCTTCGTGGTGCGGCAGCATGCCGGCCGCAAACGCCACATCGGGGTCGTCGCTCATCATGCCGTGGTGCATGTCGTCTTTCATGGCGCCCATCGATTGCTGGTAAGCCTCATGCATCTCTTTGACGTCTTCCGCCTTGTCGGCCCTGACGGCAGTGACGGAAAGCAGAACAATGACGCTGACAACGGCGGCAATCTTTTTCATGACGAAGCATCCTGGATGAGGGTAGAGACGAAGGCGTCAGGCTAGACCTTTCCATTGCGGCAAGGTCAAGCGCATTCTCCAATGCCGTTTTACGCTGTGCGCTCAAAGCCCGAAGGCGTCCTTGAGCAGCGCCGAAAGCTGTTTGGGTTTACGCCCCAGAACGTCTTCGAGGTCGGTGCTGGTCTGGTCGAAGGCGCCCCCTTCGATGGCCGAGTACCAGCCGGCGATAAATCGGGCGACGTGTGGCGGCCAGCCTTCACGCTTACGGGCCTGGACGAAGGCCGCCGACGAAATCGGCTCATAGGCGATCGCCTTGCCAGTGAGGTCGGACAACGCGTTGGCGATGTCAGCCAAGGACCAGGGGCTGCCGCTGTTCAGCAGATAACTGCGATTGCCATGCGCGTTCTGCCTGAGCAGGACGGCACCGGCTTCAGCCAGCTCCTGATAACAGGCCAGTGCAATTCTGCCGTTGCCGGCGGGCGCGGCGAAGCCTGCATTGATCGCGTTGGCGCCGATGAACATGGGCAGGTCGTTGGCGTACAACGGATGCCGCAGCACGGTGTACGCCAGGCCTGACTGCATCAGCAATTGTTCAGTGGCGATGTCGCTGTCGGTGACGCCTTCGATCGGAAACTGCACGTCGTCCAGCCGCTGGATGGCGGTGTACATCATGTGGTCGACGCCGGCGCGGCGTGCGGCATTAATGACGTTCTTGTGCTGAGCGACGCGGTCGGTGAAGGCCACGGCCGAAACCATGTAAACCTTTTCGATACCCTGGAAGGCATTTACCAAGGCGTCGTCATCCGTGTAATCGCCGTAACGCACCTCGACGCCCCGCGCGGTCAAAGCCTGCGCTTTGCCCGGATCCCGTGCCAGCCCCACGACGTCGCCGGCGTCACCCCGTTGCAAAAGCGCATTCACGACTGCATTGCCCAGTCGGCCCGTAGCCCCTGTTACCAGAATCTTGCCCATTGGAATTCACCTTTTGGCGTTGAGAGAGCGCTCACTGTGCACGCTCACAAGCGGATGAATTAGTCCGGCATGGGTAGAATCAGCTTCAACCAAACGTTGGAGACCCTCATGGAAACCTTGGGCAATCTGGAGTCGTTCGTGCGTGCTGCACAATTCAGAAGTTTCTCCGAGGCCGCCCGGCGTATGGGCGTTTCTGCGGCAGCGGTGAGCAAGAACGTGGCGCGTCTTGAAAGCAATCTGGGCACCCGGCTGTTTCAGCGCAACACCCGCAGCCTGACCCTGACCGAAGCAGGCGATGCCTTCTACGCGCAGGTCGCCGACAGCCTGGAGACCATTCAGGCGGCGGTCGCGCAGGTGGGTGACAATCGCAATGTCCCGGCCGGTCGCCTGCGGGTCAATGTGGCGCCCTCCTTCGCCTACGACTACTTGCTGCCGTTGCTCAAGCCCTTCAAGGAAAAATACCCGGCCGTCATCCCCGACTGGCACCTGACGCTGGCCCGCGCTGACTTGGTCGGCGACGGATTCGACGTGGCCATCGGCGGCGGCATGGAGCTGTCCCCCGGTGTAGTCGCGCGGGAACTGGCGAAGCTGCATCTGGTGGCCGTGGCCTCACCCGACTGGCTTGAAGGCCGCAAGCTGCCGCAAACCCCAGCGGATCTGCAGGGGCAACCGGGGGTGGTCACGCGCTCGACCGACACCGGCAGATTGCGCGCCTGGACCCTGCGCAGTGCTGCGGGTGAAACCTTTGATCTGACACTCGACCCGGCCGCGATCATGAACGACCCCGAAGCCCTGTGCGGTTGCGCGCGAATGGGCATGGGCGCAGCGCTGGTGCCGATGGAGCGCGCCTGGCCCTGGCTGCAGACCGGTGAACTGGTGCGGCTGCTGCCTGAGTGGTACGTGGACCTGGGTTCGGTCTCTGTCTACTATTCCGCCCGTAAAGCCTTGCCCGCCAAGACGCGGGTGTTCGTGGACTTTCTGGTCGAGCATTTTCGCACCACGATGGGCAGCCGATTTCGAGGCGGCTGAGCCGGCTTAGGGCCCCCGGCCCTGGCTCGGCAGAGGTCACCGCCGCCGACTGCATTGCGTCGCGGAACTGATTGATTCCATCGAATCCCAACCGCTCGGTTCCCGATCCCGCTGGCAGAACAATGGCAGACGTCCTCGTATGGGGAACTGAAAGAGGGTTACCAAGTGACGCCCGGGGCTGCTACCCCTCATTGGTAATTATCCAGTTTCAGACGGTCCATTAGCCCGCGCTTTAGCGCGCTGGTCGTCTGCATTTCACACTTTACGGTCCTGAACAAATAGCCTCTCGCAGTCTGTTCCGCCAAGACCGCATGACAGTCGTCGATCCGAGCCACCCAGGCATCGCGAGTCCAACCGGGTATTGCACAATCTCTGGGATGGAGGTGGAAAGATGAGAAAAACAGGGTTTCCTGAAGCGCTCCCTCCCCATGGCGCACGTTATATTCAAGAAAATACATCGCAATAGTGGCGGTGAGGGTGGACCCCGCGAAGATAACTGAGCAAATGCCCCCTACCCGCCTGGCGAATCATTCCCGGTGCCGGAACCTTTGTCTTGCCGCCCGAGTCTTTTCTGGAAGCCGAATTGCATTCTGCCAGCATGCAGCGTAAAACGCTGGCCGCCGATACTGCTGGATCAGCCGGCGCGCGCAGTACCGGATGGCGCATGACGCCCCTCCGACCTCAGGTCATCACGTTTACGTTTGCAGGTGGACACTTGAAGCATTTGACCCGGGAAGCCCTTGAGGCTGAAGTCATGCAGTTGCGGTCGGCATTAAAGACAAGTGAAGCCCTGAGGCTGGCAAGCCTCGACACCGGCACACCATCGAGCGCCGTCGCGGATGCCGACGACCCCAGGGCTGATCGCGCAGCCGAAGAGGTGGCCGAGCAGGCGATCAAAGACGCGCAAACGCGCTACCGCCTCGCGGTCAAAGCCACCAACGATGCGATCTGGGACTGGGACCTTAAAGAAAACCACGTCCTGTGGAATGACGCGCTGCAACGGGTCTACGGGCATCCGCTCGCCACGGGTGCAACAACCGGCGACTGGTGGATCGCACAGATTCATCCCGACGACAGGCACCGCATCGTCACCTCGATCCATGACGTGATAGACGGCAGGCAGACCGGCTGGAGTGACGAGTACCGATTTCGCCGGGTGGACGGCTCCTACGCCCAGGTCCTCGACCGCGGGCATGTCATCCGCGACGTTCAAGGCAACGCCTTGCGCATGATCGGCGCGATGCTGGACCTCACGCCGATCCGCGACACCGAGGCGGCACTGCGTCAAAGCGAGGAGCGTTTCAGGACCATTCTGGAAACGATCGAAGCGGCCTTCGCCATCGTTCAGGTCAAGTTCGACGCAAATGACTACCCCATTGACTATCGCTTCGTTGAAGCCAACCCGGCGTTCGAGCGTGAGGCTGGCGTCAACTTGCGCGGGAAATGGGTCAGGGAATTTGCCCCGGACCTGGAGCAATTCTGGTTCGACACCTACGGCCGCGTTGCCAAGACCCGTGTGCCGGCCACCTTCGAAAGCTACGCCAAAGCCTTCCAACGCTGGTTTGACGTGCGCGCCGTGCCCGTCGGCGATCCCGCCGAATGTCAGATTGCGATCATTTTCAACGACGTGACCGGGCGGCGTGATGCCGAAGAGCGTCTGCGCCAGAGCGAAGCCGTCGCTCGCGCCAACATCGAGCGCGTGCAGCTTGCCCTCGCGGCGGGAGCAATATTCGGCACCTGGCACTGGGACTTGCCCAGCGACAGTTTCACCGTCGACGAAGCGTTCGCCCGAGCGTTTGGCCTCGACCCGGTGTTGGGCTACGAGGGCCTCAGCCTTGAACAAGTGGCGGCAACCGTGCATCCGGAGGACCGGGCGGGCCTGATGACGGCGATCAACGAAGCCATTCGTCGCGGCGGGGCCTACGCCCATCAATACCGGGTCCGTCGGGCGGACGGCAAATACTACTGGATCGAGGCCAACGGACGCGTCAACTTCAGCGAGGAAGGCGTTCCCCTCAGTTTTCCGGGTGTCCTGATCGATGTCGAGGAGCGGCGTTCGGTCGAAGCCCAGCGCGACCTGGCCACCGCCGCCCTGCGTACGCTCAATGAAACCCTTGAACAGCGCGTGGCAGAACGCACCGCGGCGTTGATGCAGACCGAGGAAAAGCTGCGCCAGTCACAGAAAATGGAGGCCGTGGGGCAACTCACGGGCGGCCTTGCCCACGATTTCAATAACTTGCTTGCGGGCATCTCGGGCTCCCTGGAGTTGTTGAGTGCGCGGTTTGCTCAAGGCCGCCTCACGGATGTCGATCGCTACCTGGCGACCGCCCAAAGCGCGACCCGGCGGGCGGCTGCCCTGACTCACCGCCTGCTGGCGTTCTCCCGTCGCCAGACGCTGGATCCTCGGCCCACCGAGGTGAATGCGCTGGTAGAAGGCATGACCGAGCTGATCCAGCGTACCGTCGGCCCCAGCATTGACGTGCAGACCATTGCCTCGCCTGATCGCTGTGTTGCGCTGGTCGATGCGAGTCAGCTTGAAAACGCACTGCTGAATCTTTGCATCAACTCCCGGGATGCGATGCACGAGGGCGGCAGCATTACCATCGAAACCGGTCATCAAGTCGTGGAGGCCGGGGACGCCGCAACGCTGGAAGTGACTGAGGGCGAATACCTGACCCTTAGCGTGACCGACACCGGAACCGGTATGCCTGCGAGCATCGTGGCGAAGGCGTTCGACCCCTTCTTCACCACCAAACCCATCGGCCAGGGGACGGGTCTGGGGCTGTCAATGATCTACGGTTTCGCCAAGCAATCCGGCGGGCAGGTTCGCATCACGTCTGTGGTTGGACAAGGCACCACCCTGTGCATCTATCTGCCGCGCTACCACGGGAATGCCGGCTGCCATGAAGCGCACCTGCCGGATCCCGCCACTCAGACTGCAGGCATTGGTGAAACGATTCTGGTTGTGGACGATGAACCCACGGTGCGCATGCTGGTGACTGAGGTGCTGGGCGAGCTTGGCTATTCCGTCATGGAGGCAGCGGACAGTGCCAGCGGGCTGAAACTGCTTCGCTCGGACGTGCGAGTGGACATGCTCGTCACCGATGTCGGTTTGCCCGGCGGGATGAACGGACGTCAGATGGCGGATGCGGCGCGTGAACTGCGCCCGGGACTGAGGACGCTGTTCATCACCGGCTACGCGGAAAGCGCAGCCATCGGTGCGAACCAGCTGGCGCCCGGCATGCATGTGCTGACCAAGCCCTTTGCCATTGACACACTGGCAGCGCGTGTCCGTGAGCTGATCAACACGCCGGTCTGATATTCAGTCCGGCGGCATTACCCCTCGAAGACCCGAAGACGGCCACACCTCACTGTTTTTCCGAGACACGGCCCATGCCCGTCGTCAGATTTGAAACCTGGCGCGGCATGGGACGGATTTGTTTCGCTTCCAGAGATTGACAGCCTGCTAAAACGCTCGCTATACCTACAGCGTTGTACGACAACAGACGATCACAACCGATAACCCCAATAATAAAAAGTGATGCCATGATCCCGAACGAGTCTACCCACCCGCAGAGCATTACCCAGGCGGCCACCCGGTCCGTGGGCAAATACCGCTGGACAATCTGCGCGCTGCTGTTTTTCGCAACCACAGTCAATTACCTCGACCGTCAGGTGCTCAGCCTGCTGGCACCGGAGCTGTCCACGACGTTTGGCTGGAGCAACACCGACTATGCCAACATCGCCTCGGTGTTCCAGTTCGTCTATGCCATCTCGATGATTTTCGCCGGTCGTCTTGTCGACAGGATTGGCACCAAAACCGCTTTCGTGGTGGCCATCAGTATCTGGTCCACCGGCGCGGTCATGCACGCGTTTGCGGTGCCACTGGGACAA
The DNA here is from genome assembly GCF_013201545.1 of Pseudomonas graminis. Taxonomy (NCBI): domain Bacteria; kingdom Pseudomonadati; phylum Pseudomonadota; class Gammaproteobacteria; order Pseudomonadales; family Pseudomonadaceae; genus Pseudomonas; species Pseudomonas graminis. Next base: position 4,293,118 of record NZ_CP053746.1, on the reverse strand, counting down.
GGCATTGGCGCGATCACCACCGCCCTGGGATTCGCCGCCATTCCGGTGTCCATTGCAGGGTTCATGCTGTCGCGGGCCGTGCTGGCGGTTGGCGAGGCCGGCAACTTTCCTATTGCGATCAAAGCGGTCGCCGAATACTTCCCGAAAAAAGAACGCTCGTTTGCCACTGGCATCTTCAACTCCGGCGCCAACGTTGGCGCGATCACGGCGCCCATTTGCGTGCCACTGATCGCGGCATTCTGGGGCTGGGAATCAGCGTTCATCGTGGTCGGCCTGCTGGGGTTCGTCTGGCTGGGCGTGTGGATTTCGCTGTATGAAAAACCAAGTCAGCAAAAACGCCTGACGGCCGAGGAACTGGCCTACATCCGCAGCGATGAGGTCGAGCCAGTCAAGGCGACCACCCTGCCGGGCGCGCCTGCCGCCAAGGTCTCCTGGTTCAAATTACTCACCTATCGCCAGACGTGGGCCTTCGCCTTCGGCAAGTTCATGACCGACGGCGTTTGGTGGTTTTTCCTGTTCTGGCTGCCGACCTACCTGTCAGCGCAGTACGGGATGAAAGGCCAGGCCATCGTGCTGCCGCTGTTCGTGCTCTACAGCATGACCATGGTCGGCAGCATTGGCGGCGGCTGGTTCCCGAGCTACTTCATGGCGCGCGGTGACAAGCCCTATGACGGCCGCATGAAAGCCATGCTGGTGATCGCGCTGTTCCCGCTGGTGGTGCTGCTGGCGCAACCGTTCGGCTACATCAGCTTTTGGGTGCCCGTCCTGTTGATCGGCATCGGCGCGTCCGCTCACCAGGCGTGGTCCTGCAACATCTTCACCACCGTCTCCGACATGTTTCCGCAGAAAACCGTGGCGTCGGTGGTCGGCATCGGTGGCATGGCGGGCGGCCTGGGCGGCGTGGTCATGACCAAGATCGGCGGCTGGGTGTTCGACTACTACAAGTCGATCAACGACATTCACACCGGCTACATGATCATGTTCGCGATCTGCGCCCTCGCCTACCTGGTGGCGTGGAGTGTGATGAAGACGCTGGTACCGCGCCACAAAGAGATCACTGATCTTTAACCTGCCGGACGAAGCCAGGCCCCGGTGTACGCCTGGGCTGAGGCAATAATGTGGGACCGGCTTTAGCCGGAAAAGCGTCAGGCGCCACACCGCAAAAATGACCGCGCGTGCACTGGCCTCTTCCCGGCTGAAGCCGGTCCTACGAAACCGCGTGAGGTCAGTGAGATTGAGCGTGAACTCGACTGTGGGACCGGCTTGAGCCGGCAAGGCGTCAGGCGACACACTGCAAAAGTGATGGCGCTTGTACTGGCCTGTTCCCGGCTGAAGCCGGTCCTACGAAACCGCGTGAGGTCAGTGAGATTGACCGTGAACTTGAATGTGGGACCGGCTTTAGCCGGGAAAGCGTCAGGCGCCACACCGCAAAAATGCGGGTGATTTCACTGGCCTCTTCCCGGCTGAAGCCGGTCCCACTGCACAGGTGCAGGACGAATGATTCCGGCATTTCCCGAGATCAGAAAATACTGTCGACCACCCCGCCATCCACCCGCAGTGCCGCACCGGTGGTTGACGACGCCTGCTCGGAGCTGACGTAGATGATCATGTTGGCGATCTCGTCCACATGGGAGGCGCGCCGGATGATCGACGAGCCGCGATGGGCGACGACGAAATCCGCCGCCACTTGCTCCAGACTTTTCCCCGAGCTCTCTACTTCAGGCTTGAGCATCTCGGCGACGCCTTCTGACAGCGTCGGCCCGGGCAGGACCGAGTTCACCGTCACGCCGGTGCCGGCCAGGCGCTTGGCCAGGCCTCGGGAGATCGCCAGTTGCGCGGTTTTGCTGAAGCCGTAATGGATCATGTCGGACGGAATATTGATCGCCGACTCCGACGAGATGAACACGATTCGCCCCCACCCACGCTCAACCATGCCCGGCGCGTACGCCCGGGAAATGCGCACGCCGGACATCACGTTGGTGTCGAAGAACCGCTGCCACTCGCTGTCGGGGATTTCAAAGAAATCCTGCGGGTTGAAGATGCCCATGTTGTTGATGACGACGTCGAAGTCAGGGTGTTGCGCCAGCAACTGCTGGCAGGCGCCCTCCTCGCTTAAATCGCCGGCAAAACCGGTAGCGTTCTCCGCCAATGGGCCCAGCCGTTGCAACGCCGCGTCGACACTGCCCTGACTTCGGCCGTTGATCACGACGTGCCCGCCGGCCTCAAGAAAACCCTTGGCGGCGGCGAAGCCAATGCCGCTGGTGGAGCCGGTGACCAGAATGTGACGGCCCGTAAAGTCGATTTTCATCTCATTAACCTCTGCAGTGCACTGAGTAGAAAGGACGTTTCTGTACAACGTTTGAACCCGCAGTAAAGAGGCAAATGACGACAACCGCGAGCCATTGTCATTTTTCGCGTCGGACGGGTCAGCTGCCCACGATAAGTTGCCCCTCAACGCCCTGTTCGACAGCGACGTCCCGTCGTGATTGATCCAGCAGGTCGTTCAGCGCAGCGTGCAGCTTTTGCAGAGCCCCTTCCTTATCCACCCACCAGTCGGTGGACCACAGTCTCAGCAGATTCCAGCCCAGACCGGTGAGAATCGCCCCGCGGACTTTGTCCCGGTCCCGGGCAGTGGCCGCGCTGTGATACGTGGCACCGTCGCACTCGACACCCGCCAGGTAATCGCCGGGGCGATCCGGGTGAACGATGCCCAGATCGATGCGGAACCGTGACACGCCGATCTGCGGAACGACCTGCCAGCCCAGACGCCTCAGTCCGTCGGCAACGGCTTCTTCAAACGGCGAGTCATAACCGCCCACCGAGCCTTGAACCGCCTCGGCCAACGCCTTCGGCCCACGCTGGGCAAATTCGATGAAGTGCTTCAGATCGCGCACGGCCCGCGCATTGGTGCGGTTGAGGTCGATCATTGACGGATCGAACGAGGTGAACACCAGCATTTCCCGCCGGGACCGGGTGATGGCGACGTTGAGGCGGCGCCATCCACCGTCCTTGTTGAGCGGGCCGAAGTTCATCGACATCACCGGCGCGCCGGGTTCGGTGGGGCCATAACCAATGCCGAGCATGATCAGGTCGCGCTCGTCGCCTTGGACCGTTTCCAGGTTTTTGACCACTACCGGCTCGGTCTGGGTGTCCTGGAAGAACGGCTCGATCTGCGGGTATTGCTTGCGCGCAGCGTCCAGCAGGTCGTTGATCAGCTTCTGCTGATCCGAGTTGAGGGTGATGATGCCGATGGAATACCCCGCCGCCACGAACGCAGGGTCGGTGAGGCGCTTGACGGTTTCATCGACGATGGCCTGGGCTTCGGCCTGGTTGTAACGCCCCTTGCCTTTCGCATACACGCCCTCGACCTTGCGCCACTCAACCGCACTGGCGCGGGTTTCCGCCGCCGGGAAAGTGATCAGGTTGCTGTCGTAGTAACGGTGGTTGGAGAAGGCAATCAGGCTTTCATGACGACTGCGGTAGTGCCAGCTCAGACTGTGGCTCGGCACCCCTGCCCCCAGGCATTCGTCGAGGATGCTTTCCATGTCTTCGGCGGTGTCGTCGTCACCGGCGTTCGGCCCACGGTTAAAGAAATTGGTCGGCGGCATCTGCCGGGGGTCACCGGCGATGATCACCTGCTTGCCCCGGGCAATCGAACCGATGGCGTCCCACGGCGCGATTTGCGACGCTTCGTCGAAGATCACCAGATCGAACGGCGGCTGATCGGCGGGCAGAAACTGCGCAATCGACAACGGGCTCATGAGCATGCAAGGGGCCAGGCAATTCAGCGCATCGCCCATCTCGATCGCCAGTTGCCGGACCGGTTTGTGCCGGCGCGACTTCTGCAACTCGTGCTTGAGAATCGCAAAGCCGCTGCTTTTGGGGATGTCGTTCTTGGAAGGAGTCAGGCCGCAGAGTTTGGCGCGGATATAGCGCACCGTCAGCTTCGCCAGTTGGTCGTCCAGGCGCACGAAAGTGCTGATGTCGCTCATGTGCTCGGCCGTGACGAAATTACGCAGCAACGGTTCGCCGTCGATGCCCTGGGTCGCGAACCAATGGGCATAGGCCGTGACGAAGGTCTCCTCGGTAGCAGGCGGCAACAGGCTGCCGACTTCCAGCGCCTCGGCCAGACGGGCAAGGCCTGCTTGCGCCCCTTGTTCGCGCACCCGGCACCAGTCGCACCACGCCTTGAGCTGTTCTTCCTGCTGCTGGATGGCGAGTGACGTCGCCCTAAGTGTCGCCACGCTTGGGGGCACTTCAGTACTTGTGCGCGCCAGCCCGGTGAACAACCCCGTGGACGCCTCAACGCGGGACAACGCCTGTTGCAAGGTCGAGCAGGCGGAGGCGAGTTGTCCATTCGACGCCAACATGTCGTTCGCGTCGATCACCAGACGCGCAACCGCGCCGCGCAAGGCAACCAGGTGTTCGGGGGATTCGGCCAACCCGATCAGCGTTTTGCGCAAATGCTCGGCCAGTGTCACGGCCTGCAGCGTACGCACCGGGTCGCTCTTCAGGCCTTGCCAGCCAGGAATCGATTGCATGTCGCTGGCCAACCTGTCCAGCTCCACGAGCTGAGCCTGGAGGCGCTCAAAAATGGCGAGGTCGCCGACGGTATCCGGCAGGCCCGCCGCGCCCCCCAAGGACGCGAGTTTCTTCGCGACCTTTTTCTTGGCGAGCGTCCCCAGGAACCAAAACTTGCCCTCGGCTTCCTGCCATTCATTGCGCATTTGCGCGACCGGCACACGACGGCACGCTTCATCGGCGTAATCCAGGGACAGGGTTTCTTCAAGCTCCCGATAGCTCTCGATCAATTGGCAACTGCGCCGGGCCGCTTCGATGCGCGCGGCAGCATCGGGTGCAAAGGCAAATGACAGGTTCAGGCCGTGGGATTCAAGAATCAGGGCAGCCAGGTCATTCAACTGCTGGACCTGCGCCACTTCAGCGACCGGCAACGGCACGTGGGTCAGACCCAGAAGCCGCTCGCTGGCGGCATTCAACTGATCAAGGGCGTGAGGGATCTCGCGGGCAACGCTGGCGATCTGTGCCTGCCAGGCGTTCGACCATTGCGTCTGCGCCAGGGCGCCGAACTTGCCTGACAGGTCGCGGGCGGCGCTGCCGTTGAGTCCCAGGCGACGGGCGAGATCCAGCAACCCGGCGTACTCGGTTCCATCGTGTTGCGTGCCCGTTTCCCAGCCTAGCCTTGGCGTCTGAGGGCTGTGGTCGCGAACCACCCGACCGATGGACTGATGCAGGGTCAGGCCGTTATCCCAGCGTCGGTGCAGCACATCGACCAGTTGGTTGAGCCGTGAGCGAAGGGTCTGCAACCGGGCGGCTTCACGTTCCCATTCTTCGGCGCTCAGGGCCTCACTCACGTCCCAGGCGCGGTCCAGTTGCTTGAGCACTTCAACCTTGGACGCCTTGCTGGAATGCAGCTCCAGACAGAATTCGCCAAGGCCCTTCTCGGCCAGGCGACGAAACACCACGTCAAGGGCGGCGCGTTTCTCTGCCACGAACAGCACACGCCGGCCGAGGGCCAGGTTGTGGGCGATCATGTTGGCGATGGTCTGGGATTTGCCGGTGCCGGGTGGCCCGTCCATGACGAAACTGTGGGTGTTGGCCGACGCCACCACCGCGGCCACTTGCGACGAGTCGGCCGGCAAGGGGGCGAACAGCTGCGCAGGCGTCACTGTCGCATCCAGACGCTCGGGCCGGGGGAATTCGGCGGAACCGGCAAAGCCTTCTCCTGCGGCGTCCGGGTCCAGCAGATGCTTGACCAAGGGGCTCTGCAGCAGCTGCGCCGCGTTGGCGTTCAGGTCTTTCCACATCAGGTATTTGGCGAACGAAAAGGTGCCCAACACCAGTTCGGTGCTCACCTCGAAACCGGGAATATCGCGCACAGCCCGGCGCACAGTGTTCCAGATGCCGGCCACATCAATGCCGCTGCCATCGCTGGGCAGCTCACCGTCCAGCCCGGGAATCACCAGTTCGAAATCGTGGCGCAGCAATTCAAGCAAAGTCAGGTTGAAACGCGGCTCCTCGTCGAGGAGGCTAAGTGTGACCCCGGACATGGCGCTTTTGCGCTCGAGTTTCACCGGCAGCAAAACCAGCGGGGCGGAATAGGTTTTCGGGTCTTCGGCGCTTTTCTTCCATTTCAGGAAGCCGATGGCCAGGAACAGCGTGTTGGCGCCGCCTTCCTCCAGATCGCTGCGGGCCTTGCGGAACAGGTCGATCAGGGTGGCTTCCAGCTTGACCTTCTCCAGACTGGCAAGGACTTCGCCGCGTGCCAGTGCCTGACGGGCCACTTCGTCGACCAGACTTTCGTTGTTCTGCTGTTCATACAGGGCCTCATCGCGGCCGCTGCTTTTCAGATCAGGGACGGCCACCACGCGGATGCGCTGGCCGCTGGAGAGCAGGTCTTCAAGGGCCGCCGGATCAGGGCACAGCAGACGCACACCCTTGGCGCTGTCCGGCAGGTGCAGCAGACGGTTGCGCGTGGTCAGGTCGAGCAGCTTGCGTTGCCAAAGCGTCAGCTTTCCCGCAGGGCCCTCGGCGTCTTCATCGATCTCGACATCGAAGCCCGGCAGCGACGGCGCTTCCTCCAGCCCTTCCGCCACGGGCGGTGCTGCGTCCATCCCATCGACTGCACCGACGGCTGACACCAGCGCCATCGGACGAATCTTCTGCATCCGCGCGCGATGCACATCGATGGCCATGATGAATTGCTCATCGTTGAGCTCCCGTTCAGCGGCGGCCACCGCCCGGGAAAAACTCGGCGCAGGCATCTGAGTCGCCAAGGTTGTCTCGAACACCAGCATTTCTTTCAGATCGAGACGCTTGCGCACGGCCGATGCTTCATCGGTCAGCAACTGGGAAAACTCCTGAGGCTGCAGCCAGACGCCAGCGAATGCGTGCCCCTTGGTCATGACCAGCAGGGCATTGAGTCCGGCCTGCTCCAGCGCGGCCGCAAACAGCAGCGCGGTATCGAGACAGGTTGCCACGCCGTTTTCCAGCACCACGCTCGGCGGTCTGATCTTCTGGCCTTGTTGCTCGAAGCTCGCCGGTGGCAACGCATAGCTCAGTTGAAAGCTGCACACCGCCGACCAGATGGCCGAAGCCAGCTCCCAGGTGCGCGTGCGGGATTTGCTTTCGTAGCCGTCGATGCCGTCTTTCTTGCCGGCCCGGCGCAGGACCTGTGAAGCGGCCTTGAGCACCCGGTCTACCGCAGGGTCATTGGGCATGCAAAACGCGGCGAGCAGTTCCGGCATGGCGCTCAAGCCGCCCCATTCGGTCCGGGCAAGCAGCTGGGTGGGGACGCGCTGCTCGACGAGCACGTTCTCGCCCTGGGACACGCGCATCACCACGTCGGCGTTCAGGCTTTCCGTCAGGCCGGCCAGGTAAGCGGCGTTCAGCTTGATGTCGCGATCGGAAATGCTGAGGCGATCACCGGGGTGGATACGGTCAATGTTCCAGCTTCGGCTTTCTACGAAATCCGGGTCGGTGCTCAGCGTCAGCACCAGGTCTTCGAGGGTGGTTTCTTCCTGGTTCCAGAGGCTCAATTCGCGGACAAGAGGTACGGCATTCTGGTGGGAGGCGAAGCCGATCTTGCGGGCGATCAGCGCGTCAATCTTGATGTTCATTCACAGGATCCTGAAACTACGAGCGCCGGCCCCATGCGGAGCGCGCCAAATGGCGCCTATAGTCCACGAGTAAGCGTTGGTTGTGAATGTGTTTATCGATGTATCGGACCACCCGGCGCACGCTGGTGCCTTGCGGAAGGCCGAGCGCGGACTGGCAGGACGGCTTTAACCGGGAAGGCGTCGGCGGCCACTGCGCAAATCGATGGCGCCCGCAACGCCCCCTTTCTGGCTGAAGCCGGTCCTGCCGACATCATGCGTCGTCGCACCGCACTTACTCCGCGAGCATGACCCGATTGCGCCCCTCCTGCTTGCCTTCATACAAGCGCTGATCCGCCCGGTTCAGCGCATCCCGGAAGGCCTCCCCATCCTTCAGAATGGCCACCGCGAGGGTCGCCGTCAGGGTCAGGCTCACCTGCCTGATCTCGCCGGCTTGCTCGCTGATGCGCATGAGTATCCGCTCGGCGATCAGCCGGGCTTCCTCGAAGGTGGTGTTGGGCATCAGCACCAGAAACTCTTCTCCGCCCCAGCGCGCGGCGATGTCGGCGGTACGCACGCACCGGGCGATGACGTCGGCCACCTGCTGCAGCACCACGTCGCCCATGTCGTGGCCGTGCTGGTCGTTGATCTGTTTGAAATGATCAATGTCAATCAGCACCAGTGCCGTAGGGATCTCGCGTCGCCCGCCGCCCAACTGGCGCAGGCGCTGCAGCACGCGCCGCCGGGTATAGAGATTGGTCAGGCTGTCGCGGTGGGCGGAGTGGTAAAGGTTCATGTGCATCGACAGGTTGAAGCGCACCGACAATGCCGTGGCGTGCAGCAACAACGCCGTCGCGGTCAGCGCGTTGGCCGCACCGAACAGGTCCTGGACGTTTTCGCTGATGCTGACGACGGGCACTTTGTTGCGCATGAGGTACCCGCCCACCGTGACGATAAGCACCGCAGCGCTCAGGCAGCCGCGGCGCACTGGTGATGAATGAAAGCCGAAGGCGATGATCGGGACAATACAGAACACATAGAGGTGGAAGTTGCTGTCCCAGCCGAGCCTCCAGGTGGCGATGGCGGCGTGGGCGATGATTTCGATGCAGATGAGCATGCCGGCGCATCGATACAGCCGGCGTTTGATTGCCATCAGACACGCGATGTAGGCCATGACGCTCGCCGCGTTGGTGACCCACATCACGGGCAGATCCACGATCAGGAACAAACCCAGCAGCAGCACGTGTATCGCGAACGCGATCTGCACGATCGGGATGATGTGTTTCCAGTATTCAGCGGTGGCTTCGCGAGTGACCTGAGTGCGGTCATCGGCGGTAAGGCTGTTCATCAGGGTGTCTCGGCGGAAAGTGAATACGGTGGGTATGGGAGATAGCTAAGAACAGTGTCCGGCGTGGCGCCATATCGCGCTAAGTTTTAGCTTTAATCGCCAATTGATCTGATCGCATGTCGTTGTTTTACCAACGATTTAAAGTTTAGGCGTTTTGCCCGTGTTTTATTTGCTGCAGGGATAAAACTATTTAAAAACGGCCAGTGTCATCTGAAGTAAGCGCAAGGATTCTTGCGTTCAGTCAATGACTAAAGGAACTGCCACCATGATTCGCGATGACCGAGTAACACCCGCTGGCTACGACGATCCCGTCTACCGAGGCACTGCTGTTGCCCCTTTGCTCAAACGTATTTCCTGGGGCGCCATTCTGGCCGGTGTGGTGCTCGCACTGGTGGTTTCGCTGATGCTCAGCCTGCTGGGCACTGCCATCGGCAGCGCCAGCATCGATCCATTGCAAGAAGCTGACCCGTTGGCGGGCATGGGCAAAGGCACCGGCATCTGGCTGGGTGTGAGTATGGTCATTTCCATGTTCGTCGGGGGTTGGGCCGCCGGCCGGTTGGCCCATCGCGAGGGCGCCTTCCACGGTATTCTGGTGTGGGCCAGTGTTTCGCTGATCAGCGTTTACCTGGTGTCCAGCGCCGTAACCGGCGTCGTGCGTGGCGGCCTGAACCTGGCGGGCAGCGGCCTGTCGGCGGTGGGCAACGGTATTGCGCAAGTGGCCCCGGCCGTTGGCGGCAAGATTCAGGAGCAGCTGCGTGCCCAGGGCATCGACTTCAATCTGGACGATATCCAGGGTGAAATCGAACAAGCCATGCGTCAGACCGGCAAGCCTGAGCTGGACCCGAACCAGGTCAAGCAGGATGTCGCCACTACCCAGCAAGACGCTAAAAACACCGCGCAGCGCAGCGCTGAATCTCCGCAACAGGCTGACGAGCAACTGAGCGGCTTGCTGGACCGTCTGAAAGCCAAGGGCGACCAGGCGTGGGATGCGGCTGACCGTCAGGCGTTCGTGAACCTGATCAAGGCCCGTGGCAACAAGACCGACGCCGAAGCCAACCAGATCGTTGATCAGGCCCAGGCCAGCTACCGCCAGGCGTATGCCAAATATCAGGAGCTGAAAGCCCAGGCCGAACAGAAGGCCCGTGAAGCGGCGGACGTCGCGGCGAAGAATATCTCCCGCGCCGCCTGGATCCTGTTGATTACCCTCGTGGTGTCGGCCCTTGTTGCGGCAGGCGCTGGCGCGATGGGTCGTCGTACCCAACCGGCAGCGAAAATCGTCGGCGCTGTCTAAGCGTCGCGCGTCACGCAAAAAAATGGCCCGATCCTGTGATCGGGCCATTTTCGTTGCCGGCCACTCTCCCCTGTCCATCGGCAATTGCGAGGCTCAATCCTGAGACAGAATGCACCGCAGTAACCCCGGGAAGCGGATATCCAGCTCATCGGTGCGCAGGGAATTCATGTGCGTGGTGCCGATGTTGCGCGTGTGCACCAGGCCGGCGTCGCGCAGGACCCGGAAGTGATGGGACATGCTGGACTTCGGCCGACCGCCGTCGAGCTCGCCGCACGTGGCCTCGGCCACCGAGGAAAGACAGCGAACGATTTCGAGGCGCACGGGGTCACTTAATGCGTAAAGCAAACGCTCAAGAGTGAGTTCGGCAGGTAATGGGTGTTTGAAGGCGCGCATGGCGGACATCATAACGGGGGGTTTCATTCTTCGCTATATTTCGAATACTATCGAACAAGCGAATTCAATCATCAGGAGTTATTTCCATGTCTGCATTGTTCGAACCCTTCACGCTGAAGGACGTAACCCTGCGTAACCGCATCGCCATTCCTCCAATGTGCCAGTACACGGCAGACGACGGCGTCATCAACGAGTGGCACCACGTTCACCTCGCGAGCATGGCCCGCGGTGGTGCGGGCCTGGTGGTCGTCGAAGCCACTGCCGTCTCCCCTGAGGGCCGCATCACCCCGGGTTGCGCCGGCATCTGGAGCGACGAGCACGCCAAGGCGTTCATTCCTGCGGTGCAGGCGATCAAGGCAGCCGGTTCGGTTCCGGGCATCCAGATCGCCCACGCCGGTCGCAAGGCCAGCGCCAACCGTCCATGGGAAGGTGACGACCACATGGCCGCCGATGATGCCCGGGGCTGGCAGACCATCGCGCCCTCGGCCATCGCCTTCGGCGCCAACCTGCCGAAAGTCCCGCAGGAAATGACCCTCGAGGACATCGCCCGGGTCAAGCAAGACTTCGTCGACGCTGCACGCCGTGCCCGTGAAGTCGGCTTTGAGTGGATCGAGCTACACTTCGCCCACGGTTACCTGGGCCAGAGCTTCTTCTCCGAACATTCCAACCAGCGCACCGATGCCTACGGTGGCAGCTTCGACAACCGCAGCCGCTTCCTGCTGGAAACCCTCGCCGCCGTGCGTGAAGTCTGGCCGGAAAACCTGCCGTTGACCGCGCGCTTCGGTGTGATCGAGTACGACGGCCGTGACGAGCAGACCCTCACCGAATCCATCGAACTGGCGCGGCGCTTCAAGGCCGGCGGTCTTGATTTGCTGAGCGTCAGCGTCGGTTTCACCATCCCGGAAACCAACATTCCGTGGGGCCCGGCCTTCATGGGCCCGATCGCCGAACGCGTGCGCCGCGAAGCCGGTATCCCGGTGACCTCGGCATGGGGCTTTGGTGATCCGAAGCTGGCTCAAGCCGCCGTGCAGAACGGTCAGCTGGACCTGGTGTCGATCGGCCGTGCTCATCTGGCGGATCCGCATTGGGCTTATTTCGCCGCCAAAGAACTGGGCGTCGAGAAAGCCTCGTGGACCCTGCCCGCGCCTTACGCGCACTGGCTGGAACGCTACCGTTAAGCGTCACGCGATACAAAATGCCGCCCATTGAGGCGGCATTTTTATTTGTCGGCGGCACTGGGTACTATCCGCTGCCGGCCGCCCGTGGGTGCGCCCTACCCGATTTGAATTTCCTGCCAGGACCTGACGATGATCAGAGAGTTGAAAACCTTCGTCTGCGTCGCGCGTCGAGGCACCTTCGCGGCGGCCGGACGTGAGGTCGGGCTGACGCAATCGGCGGTCAGCGCGCAAATCAAGAACCTCGAGGATACCTTGGGTGTCGCCCTCTTTGATCGCACCGGCCGCGCAGCCACCCTCAACGCTGCCGGACAACGCGCCGTGGCACTGGCCGACGAAATACTGCAGTTGTTCGGGCGCATGGGCAGCCCCGACAGCGCCAATGATTTCCGCGGCGCGCTGCGCATCGGTGCCATTAGCACGGCGCAGACCGGCATTCTGCCGCAAGCCCTGGTGTTGCTGCGCAGCAAAGCGCCGTTCATCGAAGCCAGCCTGGTGCCGGGGGTGTCGCTGAACCTGCTCAGTCAAGTGGACGCCGGCGAGCTCGACCTAGCGATCATGATCAAGCCGCCCTTCTCCCTGCCTAAAGAGCTGCACGCCGAGGTCATCGCCAAAGAACCCTTTGTGCTGATCATGCCGGCGAACATACAGGGCGACGATCCGCGGCAGATACTCAGCGACAACCCCTTCATTCGCTACGACCAGCGCTCGTTCGGCGGGCGCCGGGTAACGCAGTTTCTACGCGAGCGCAAGCTTGAGGTGCAACAAACCCTGGAACTCGACGAACTGGACGCTATCGTCAAGATGGTCCGCGCCGGGCTCGGCGTGTCGCTGGTGCCCATGGCCGGGTTGTGGCTGGAGCACGCCGAAGACGTGCGGATCATCGATCTGGGCGAGATGACGTTCTTCCGCGAAATCGTGCTGGTGAGCAAGTACCTCCAGCGGGACACGCCGCTGCTGGATCTGTTTCGCCGTTGCGTCATCGATGCCCTGGAACACCCGGCGCGCTGACCGCTACCTGGCAACCGCTTATTTGGCGAAAAGCTGGCTCATGTCTTTGAACGCCTTGAATTCCAGCGCGTTGCCGCACGGGTCGAACAGAAACATGGTTGCCTGCTCGCCCACCTGGCCCTGAAAGCGGATGTAGGGTTCGATCACGAACTTTGTTTCGCGGGTGCGCAGACGCTCCGCCAGAGCCTCCCATTCTGCCCACTGCAAGATGATGCCGAAATGCGGGACCGGCACGTCGTGGCCGTCCACTGCATTGGAATGCACGGATTCCTGAGAGGTGGTTTTCGGGTGCTCGTGGATGACCAACTGATGGCCGTAGAAGTCGAAATCGACCCATTGCTCGCTGGAGCGGCCTTCCGAGAGACCGAATACGTCGCCGTAGAAGTGGCGGGCGGCGGCGAGGTCATAGACAGGAATGGCGAGATGAAATGGTGAGAGGCTCATGTACGGGTCCTTGGGTCGAGTGAATATGCGTGGATTGTTGACCTGAAAGCATCCGGCGCAAAAGCGCATATCTTCTCTGCTGAGCCCCGGGAATTTTGATCAATCGCGTCCTCCCTCGAGCGTTTCCGACACCTCGCTTCGGCCTTGATAACTGTCTCCAACTTATTGAGACGCTTCTGAGGCTCACGCGGGTGAACGGAGCAGTTTCTCGACCGATTGTCTGATTCCATTCATGCAACGCCTCTTTTTGCCGGAAAGGCATCCATCTATCGCAGCGCCCGCCGATAGACCGGCAGACACAGCGTAATTCTTTCCCCGCAATTGCTTGAAGGCCCGTACGGCATGACAAAATCCCTGAAATTCAGCCACAAGATTCTGCTAGCCGCCTCGCTGGTGGTAATCGCCGCATTTACCTTGTTCACCCTCTACAACGATTATCTGCAACGCAATGCCATCCGGGATCAGTTAAGGGAAAGTCTGAACCAGATGGGCGAAAGTACGGCCGGTAATATTCAGAACTGGATGTCGGGACGCATCCTGCTCGTGGAAAACGTCGCCGAGGGCGCCGCCGTTTCGCCGTCGCCTGAAGTATTCAACCGCCTGCTCGGTCAGCCGACGCTGATCTCGACGTTCATGAGCATCTATCTGGGCAAGGCCGATGGCTCGTTCGTGACGCAGCCGCCCGACGACATGCCCGGCGATTACGACCCGCGCACTCGTCCGTGGTACACCGATGCGCTGAAAGCCGGCAAGACCACGTTGACCGAACCCTACCTGGACGCCGTGACCAAGGGCCTGATCGTGACGATCGCCACGCCGGTCAAAGGCGCTTCCGGCGTCGCCGGGGTCGCGGGCGGCGACCTGAGTCTGGACGTGTTGGTGAAAATGATTGGCGCGCTGCGCCTGCAGAACGACGGCCATGCCTTCCTGGTCGACGCCAACGGCCGCATTCTGGTGCATCCGGACACCTCGCTGGTGATGAAAACCCTGACCGAGGTCTACCCGAGCGCTACCCCGCGTTTGTCCAGGGACATCAGCGAAAGCGAGCACGCCGGCAGGACCGACATCATTACCTTTGCCCACGTTGACGGTCTGCCGTCGGTCAACTGGTACGTCGGCATCGCCGTGGACAAAAGCCAGGCCTACGCCGCGCTGGGAGATTTCCGTAACTCGGCCATCGTCGCCACGATCATCGCCGTGGTCCTGATCATCCTGCTGCTGGGCGTGCTGCTCAACGTGCTGATGCGTCCGCTGAACACCATGGGCCGCGCCATGCACGACATCGCGGCAGGCGAAGGCGATCTGACCAAACGCCTGGAAATCCTCAGCCAGGACGAGTTTGGTTACCTGGGCAACGGCTTCAACCTGTTCGTGGAGCGGATCCATGACTCGATGCGCGAAGTGGCCTCCTCCACCGTGCAACTCAACGAAGTAGCACTGCGCGTGGTCAGCGCGTCGAACTCTTCGATGCTCAACTCTGACCAGCAAGCCAACCGCACCAGCAGCGTCGCGGCGGCCATCAATGAGCTGGGTGCAGCGGCCCAGGAGATCGCGCAGAACGCCGCCATGGCCTCCGGGCATTCCAGCGATGCGCGCAATCTGGCGTCCAGCGGTCAGGCCGTGGTCGGTCAGAACATTCAGGCAATGAACCGCTTGTCGACGCGCATCAGCGGCGCCAGCGAGCAGATCGAACAGCTCAACGCCAAGACCGCCAACATCGGGCAGATTCTGGAAGTCATCACCGGGATCTCCCAGCAGACCAACCTGCTGGCCCTCAACGCTGCCATCGAAGCAGCACGCGCCGGGGAAGCCGGGCGCGGGTTTGCCGTCGTCGCTGACGAGGTCCGCAGTCTGGCGCACCGCACCCAGGAGTCTGCGAGCCAGGTTCAGAAAATGATCGAAGAGCTGCAGCACGGCGCCCGGGAAGCGGTGGCGATCATGAATGACAGTCAGCGTGAGAGCCATGAAAGCGTGAGCATTGCCAATCAGGCCGGCACCAGCCTGGAAAGCGTGACCGTGCGGATCGGCGAGATCGACGCGATGAACCAGTCGGTCGCCACGGCCACCGAGGAACAGACCTCGGTGGTCGAAGCGATCAATGTGGATATCACTGAAATCAACACGCTGAATCAGGAAGGTGTGGAAAACCTGCAAGCCACCTTGCGCGCCTGTTCCGACCTGGAACGGCAGTCGGTGCGCTTGACGCAGCTGGTGGGCAGTTTCCGTATCTGAGGTCCGACGGGGCGCTGTTCATCGCAAACCCGACGCTTGATCGGGCAGTCCTTGCGGAATGGGCGCTCCGACGAAATGATGGCACTAAGGCATCATTGGTGATGTCATAGTCCGGTCAACCCACCCTTCTGGTGCAACATGCTTTCCTTTGTCATTGATCGACCCGGTCCAAACGACGCGCAACTTCTCGCCGAGGTCGATCGCACCATCCTGTCGCGTTTTCGCAGCCTGCGGTTCAGTACCGAGCTGGAAAGCCGTTACGAAGCCGAGACGCTCGAGCAACGCCGGCAGTTTCTGACCGCAGTGGGCATCGGCGGCATCCTCATCTACAACCTGTTCATGGTCAGCGACTGGCTCAGCCTGAACGACATGTTTACCTACGTGGCGCTGGGCCGTGTCTGCCTGATGACGCCGATCTTCGTCATCCTGTTAGTCATCGCGCGGCGCGCCACTACCCGACAGGTCGTCGAAACAACGGCAGCCATCGGCACCGTGACGTGTTCGGTGATGCCGCTGGTGGCGATGATTTACAGCGAAAGCCCGTTCCGCTTGCACTATCAGCTGGGGATGCTGCTGATCATGGTGTATTGCACGGTGATCCAGCAGGTGCCGGTGCGCTGCGCAGCGGTGGCCATGGCCTGCATGCTGGTCATCCAGCTGGTAACGACTTATCTCGCAGACTTCGCCGACTACAAGATCTGGCAGGCCAACGCGCTGCTTTTCTTCTCTGCTGGCGCGCTGCTGATGATGGCGTCGTGGTTTCTGGAGCACGGCAGTCGGTTGAGCTACCTGTTTGCATTACGCGGGCGGTTGCTGCGCGCGCAGCTGGTGGAACTGGCGCGCATCGATTCACTGACGCAGTTATTCAACCGGCGTTTTCAGGGCGAGGTGCTGGCGTCACTGTGGAGCCGCGCGGCGCAGACGCCCATGAACGTTGCGGTCATCCTGCTGGACATTGATCACTTCAAATCCTACAACGACAACTATGGGCACCTGCAGGGCGACACTTGCCTGCGGCTGCTCAGTGGCGTAATCCAGCGCACCGCGCAGAAAGCCGATGCCCTGACCTTCCGCTTTGGCGGAGAAGAAATCCTCGTGCTCATGACCCACGCCCACCCGGCCCAGGCCAGGGCGCTGGCGGAAAACCTCCGTGCAGCGGTCGCCGCGCTGAACGTTCCCCACCCGGTGCTGGGCGATGGAGCCAGGGTCACCATCAGCCTCGGTCTCGCCATTGCCAGCGCAACGCACACCAGCGCAGAAGTGCTCATCGCCATGGCCGACAAGGCTCTCTATGCCGCCAAAGGCGAAGGCCGTGACTGCCTGCGCTGCGCTCCTGCTGAAGTAGCCTGACGAGCCCTTCCAGCAAACCGCGGTCCCGACTGAATGAGTGCGATCACCCTGTGGGACCGGCTTTAGCCGGGAAGGCGCCGGTTGTCATACCGCACGATTGATGGTGTACACGCTGGCCTCTTCCCGGCGGAAGCCGGTCCCACTAAAAAGCATCGCGTGCATCCAGAGTCACTGGCTGCACGCGAACGCTGTGGGACCGAGATCCACCCTCCTGCTCACCAAAGTGCCAGAAAACCACAACCCTCCAAGCGTCAAATAGGTGACACAACAAGCAGCAAAAATGTGCCGACCGTCACAAAACGACGGTTTCCCGACGTACGGCTACAACTTTTCCGTTCCGGTAGGTCATACCTGCGTGCACGCCGATTGGAAATTGGCATGCAGCGAGACCTCAGCCTGTGACCGGAGATAAGTACATGATTTTTAACGTCCAAAATTTTGGCGCCAAAGGAGATGGCGTTTCTGACGACACCGCGGCCATTCAACAAGCGATTGATGCGGCAGCGGCTGCCGGCGGAGGACAGGTTTATGTACCCCCCGGGACCTACATCGTGTCAGGCGGTGAGGAACCTTCCGACGGTTGCCTCATGCTCAAGAGCAATGTCTACATGTACGGCGACGGCATGGGCGTCTCAAACATCAAGGTGGCCGACGGTTCGGATACCAAAATCACCGGCATCATCCGTTCCGCCTATGGCGAAGAAACCCACGACTTCGGGCTGAGCAACCTGACCATCGACGGCAACCGCGACAACACCACAGGCAAGATCGACGGCTGGTTCAACGGCTTCATCCCCGGCAAAGAAGGCTACGACTCCAACGTCACCCTTGACGGCGTGGAGATCAAGGACTGCTCCGGTTACGGCTTCGACCCCCACGAACAGACCGTCAACATGGTCATCAAGAACAGCGTGTCCCATGGCAACGGCCTGGACGGCTTCGTCGCTGATTTCCTGAGCGACAGCACCTTCGAAAACAACATCGCCTACGACAACGATCGCCACGGCTTCAACGTGGTCACCAGCAGCCACGACTTCACCCTGAGCAACAACGTGGCCTATGGCAACGGCGGTGGCGGCATCGTGGTGCAGCGCGGCAGCGAGAACATCCCTTCGCCGAACAACATCACCATTACCGGCGGCGAGGTCTACGGCAACGGTGCCGAAGGCGTGCTGATCAAGCTGTCCAGCGAGGTCACCATGACCGGCGTCGACATCCACGACAACGCCAGCGCCGGTGTGCGCATCTACGGCAGCAACAACGTCGACGTGATCAACAACACGCTGAGCAACAACGCCCTGGGCGGCGGCGTACCGGAAATCATCATTCAGTCCTACGACGACACCAACGGCGTTTCGGGCAAGTATTTCAACGGCAGCGACAACACCATCCAGGGCAACACCATCAACGGCAGCGCCCTGTCGACCTATGGCGTGGCCGAGCGCAATGAAGACGGTACCGACCGTAACGCCATCATCGGCAACACCATCAGCCACACCACCAAGGGCGACACCCTGTTGTACGGCGATGGCAGCTACGTCAGCGCGACCGTGCCCGTGGTGGCGGTTCAGGGCACCGACGGCAATGACACCCTGACGGGCAGCGACGCCAACGAGATTTTCTACGCCGGCGCGGGCAATGACATCGTCAACGGCGGTGGCGGCAGCGACATCCTCATCGGCGGGGCCGGGATCGACAAGCTGACCGGCGGCGCAGGCGCGGACATTTTCCGCTTCACCAGCGAAACCGACAGCTACCGCACCGCGACAACCAGCTTTGATGACACCATCACCGACTTCGACCCGACCCAGGACAAGATCGACCTCGCCGGCCTGGGCTTCACAGGCCTGGGCAACGGCCGTGGCGGTACCCTGCAGATCAGCTACAGCGCCAGCAACGACCGCACCTACATCAAGGATTACGATGCCGACGCCAACGGCAATCGCTTCGAGCTGATCCTCGCGGGCAATCTGGTCAGCGCCCTGACCGCCGACAACTTCATCTTCAACCGAACCCTCACTGGCACGACCGGCAATGATTCGCTGCAGGGCACTGACGGGGCCGACACACTGCTGGGCCTTGCCGGCACTGACAGCCTGGCCGGCGGCGGTGGTGACGATCGTCTCGACGGTGGCGCCGGGCAAGACACCCTGAGTGGTGGCGCCGGCGCTGACACCTTCGTGTTCTCCAGCCGCACCGACAGCTACCGCAACTACAACGCCGGCGGCGCGAATCTGGGCGACGTGATCACCGATTTCGACGTCACCGCCGACAAGATCGACCTCTCCAAGCTGGGCTTCACCGGCCTTGCCGACGGCATGAACAACACCGTGTACGCGGTGCTCAACGACGCCGGCGACAAGACCTACATCAAGTCGTTGACCGCTGATGCCGAGGGCAATCGTTTTGAAGTCGCGCTCGTAGGCAACTACCTCGACAAACTGACCAGCGCCAACTTCGTGTTCGCCACTGCGCCGACGGTGAATCAGGCGCCCGTGGTGGCCAATCCGTTGCTGGACCAGAACGCCACCGAAAACACGCCGTTCAGCTACGTCGTGCCAGGCACCAGCTTCACCGACCCGGACAACGACACCCTCAGCTACACCGCGACCCTGGCTGACGGAACGGCCCTGCCGGCCTGGCTGACCTTCGACGCCGCAACCCGCACGTTCAGCGGCACCCCGGGCAACACCGCGTCGGGCACATACGCGATCAAAATCACTGCAAGCGATGGGAGCAACGCCACTGTCAGCGACAGCTTCACCCTCGCCGTCCAGGACGTGCCAGTGACGCCGGGCGAGATCAACGGCACGCCGGGCAATGACAACCTGACCGGCACCACCGGCAACGATCAGCTCTTCGGCGGCGCGGGCAATGACACCCTGAATGGCGGCGACGGCAACGACATCCTCATCGGTGGCGCCGGTGCCGACAAACTCACCGGCGGCGCAGGGTCGGACGTGTTCCGCTTCACCTCCACCCAGGACAGCTATCGCACGGCCACCACCAGCGCCAGCGACCAGATCCTCGATTTCGACGTGGCCGCCGACAAGATCGACGTCTCGGCCCTGGGCTACAGCGGGCTGGGCAACGGCCTCAACGGCACGCTGCAAGTGACCTATAACGCCAACACCAACCGCACCTACGTCAAAGACAACGTAGCGGACGCCAGCGGCAACCGTTTCGAGCTGTCGCTTGCGGGTAATCTGGCCGGCAGCCTCAACGCCAGCCATTTCGTCTTCACCAATCAAAACGTGCCCAGCAACGTCGCGCCGGTGGTGGTGATTCCGCTGCTGGACCAGAACGCGACGGAAAACTCGCCATTTACCTACGCGGTCACCAGCAACAGCTTCTCCGACGGTAACAACGACACGCTGACTTACACCGCGACCCTGGCCGACGGCAGCGCCCTGCCCGACTGGCTCACCTTCGACAGCACCCTCCTGACCTTCAGCGGCACGCCCACCAGCACCGCCTCCGGCAATTACACACTGCTGATCAAAGCGACTGATCCGTCGGGCGCGTCAGTCAGTGACAGCTTTGCGCTGGCCGTGGCCGACGCACCGGCCAGCACCATCACCGGCACTGACAATGCAGAGACCATCGCCGGCACGGTAGGCGCGGACCTGATCCTCGGCCTGGGCGGCAACGACACCATTCGCGCCGGCGCAGGCCCGGACATCATCGACGGCGGCGCAGGTCGCGACTCGTTGTACGGCGGCGACGGTGCCGACACCTTCCGCTACACCAGCGTGCAGGACAGCTACCGGGACTACAACACCGGCGGCGTCACGGCCACCGACACGATTTACGACTTCACCCACGGCGTGGACAAGATCGACGTCTCGACCCTGGGTTTCCTCGGGCTGGGCGACGGCAGCAACGGCACGCTTTACCTGAGCCTGAATGCCGCTGGCGACAAGACGTACATCAAATCGAGCGTGCCCGACGCTGATGGTCACCGCTTCGAGATCGCTCTGAGCGGCAACTACCTGAACACCCTCACGGCCGACGACTTCGTGTTCGGCTCACGGGCTGACCAGGACATTCTGTTCCTGCCGACCCTCGGTCAATCCAACGCACGTCTGCTGCGCATGACCGAAGACGACAGCCAGTCCGGCACCACCATGCTGGTCGACGGCCTGAGCAAGTACACCACTTACGACGTGCGCAGCCAGTTCAACGATGCGGACGGCAATGGCATCGACATCGCGGTGGGCGGCAGCACGGTCAACGGCATGTCGACCCTCGGCGCCGAAGAATTGAAGCTGTGCTGGTGGCTGACCGACATCGACCAACCGGGCCCGGCCCTGTTGCGCGCCGTGGCCCTGTTGAACGACCAGCTCACCGAGCTTAAGTCGATCGACAACGTGACCATGGGCATCATCTGGGGCCAGGGCGAAGAAGCGGCGCAGGAAATCGCCCGCGCTTCGGACAAGGAAGCGGCTGCGGCGGCGTACAAGGCGGCGACATTGTCGGTGTTTGATTACCTGCACGCGCAGTTCGGCAACTTCAACGTGTACATGATGGAAACCGGTCACTACGACCAGGACGCAGCCCGCGCCCGCGGCTTCTCGGAAGAGAAGATCGCCGGCATCGTCGAGGGCGTCGGCTATGTTCGCGCCACCCAGGAAGCGATTGCCGCACAGCGTGACGACGTGAAGATTGCGGTGGATTACACCGACCTGCCCCTGCGCCACGAAGTCGACCCGCTGGTCTACCCCGATGATGTCTGGCACCTGCACGAAGAGTCTGCCGAGATCGTCGGTCAGCGTCTGGCCGACTACATCGCCGACGACCTGGGCTTCAAGGGTGACCCGAGCGACAACAACAGCGTGCAGGCGATCTTCGACGGTGCGCAGAACGAAGGCGGCATGATCTTCGGCACCGACCAGGCCGACACCCTGGTGGGCTCGTCCGGCAATGACACGCTGGATGGCGACCTCGGCGCCGACAGCATGAGCGGTGGCGACGGCAACGACATTTACATCGTCGATAACGCCTTCGACAGCGTCACCGAAAGCAGCGACTCGCCATCGCAGATCGACACCGTGCAGGCGTCGGTCAGCTGGACCCTCGGCGCGAATCTGGAAAACCTGGTGCTCACCGGCGTTTCAGCCATCGACGGCAACGGTAACGAGCTGCGCAACTTCATCACCGGCAACGCGGCGGCCAACGTGATCGACGGCGCAGGCGGTGCCGACAGCATGAGCGGCGGCAACGGCAGCGACACGTACTACGTCGACAACAGCGGCGACAGTGTGATCGAAACCAACGCTGATCGCGTCTCGGGTGGCATCGACAGCGTGCACAGCACCCTGGCGACGTTCACCCTGGGCGCCAACGTCGAAAACCTGTACATCGACAGTGCCGATGCAGCCAATGGCATCGGTAACGCGCTGGACAACGTACTGTTCGCCGGCATCGGCAACAACGTGCTGGACGGTCGCGACGGCAACGATACGGTGTCCTATTTCAGCGCGCAGGCCGGTATCACCGCCACCCTGTCGACCTCGGCCCAACAGAACACCGGCGGCTCGGGCCTGGACACACTGAAGAGCGTGGAAAACCTGATCGGCAGCGCATTCGCCGACAGCCTGACCGGCAACAGCGGCGCCAACGTGCTCAACGGCGGTGCGGGCAACGATACGCTGCTCGGTGGTTCGGGCAACGACCGTTTGATCGGCGGTGCAGGCACCGATTCGCTGACCGGCGGCACCGGCGCAGACACCTATGTCTTCGACTCCGTTGCGGACATGGGCGTCGGTGCGTTGCGCGACGTGATCAATGGCTTCAAGAGCGCCGAGGGCGATCTGCTCGACTTCAGCGCCCTGGACGCCAACCCGCAGACACCGGGCATCGACGCGTTTACCTTCATTGGCAGCAATGCCTTTGACAGCAACGACGCGACCGGGCAACTGCGCTTCGCAGACGGGATCCTCTACGGCAGCGTCAACGCCGATGCGACCCCGGACTTCGAAATCCAGCTGGTCGGCGTCAAAGAGCTGCACGTGACTGACTTCGTTGCCTGATTGATCGCCTGAAAACCAAACGGCCTCCGCAATGGAGGCCGTTTTTTTTGATGGATAGCGTACTCAGTGGCCCCTTCCCGGGTGAAGCCGGTCCCACCCACGGCATCGCGTGCATCCAACATGACTCGCTGAACCCTGCCCCACTCACAGGATCGCGGGCATCAACCGCCTTTTTTGCGCTGTTGCCAGGCAGCTGCCAGCCCGCTGAGGCAGATGATTGCGATGCCGGCCTGGGCGGCAAGCGATGGCGAGTGGTTGAAGACGATGTAGCCCCACAGCCCGGCGAAGACGATCTGACAGTAGCCGAACGGCGCCAGCATGGCCGGCGCGGCGAAGCGGAACGCCTGGGTCAGCATCAAGTGCGCGACCATGCCGCAAGTGCCCAGCGCCAGCATGAACGGAATGTGCTTCCACTCCGGCGACTGCCAGAAGAACGGCACGATCGCGCTCATCAACAGGCTGTTGAACAGCCCGGCGAAAAAGTTGCTGGTGGTCGGGCTGTCGTGCGCCGCGACCAGACGGGTCAGCAACTGGTAGCAGGCGAAACAGAACGCCGAGCCCAACGGCAGCAGCACCGCTGGCCGGAACAGCTCGCCCCCGGGATGGACGATGACCAGCACCCCGCTGAAGCCCACCAGCACGGCGATCCATTGCCCGCGGCTGACCGTCTCCTTGAGCAGTGGCACCGACAGCGCCGTGACCAGCAGCGGCGCGAGGAAGTTGACCGCCGTCGCTTCGGCAATCGGAATGAACATCAGGCCGCTGGTGAACAGCAGGCTCGTGCCCAGCAGGCACACCGCGCGCAACGCCTGCAAACCCGGGCGCTTGGTGCGCAACACACGCAACCCCGATGACGGCATGAAAATGCACGCCATCAGCCCGGTGTGCACCACGTAGCGCACCCAGACCACCATCATGATCGGGTAGATACCGGAGAGGTACTTGGACAGGGTGTCGTGACTGGAAAACAGAAAGGTCGCAAACAGAATCAGTGCGATGCCTTTCAACGGCTGGTTGACGCCGGAGAGCGGCGTGCTGGTGGTGCTCATCTGCGTTCCTTTGGCCTTGCGTGAATGCGGGTCTGTCCCTTGCCGTGTCGAGCGCCGGCTTTCGTTCGAGGAGCCCAGCCTCAGCAAGAATATAGAACCCGTCGCCGGAGCACCAAGCAAACATGACCAGGCAGGTGTTTTTCTGACTGCCTGGGTCAGGCCTTTCCGCTTGCCCGGATTTGCCGCAGACTGCCGCTCTCGTTGGCTCGGAAACGGACGCTCAGTGGACCGCATTCAGGAAATGACCCTTTTCGCCGCCGTCGCCGAAGGCCCCAGCTTCGCGGCAGTGTCGCGCAACCTGAACGTGTCCACGGCGACGGTGACCCGCGCCGTCGCGCAGCTGGAGGCGCGGCTCGGCACCTTGCTGATCGTGCGCACCACCCGCCAGTTGCGCCTGACCGAAGCCGGCGTGCGCTTCGCCGACGATTGCCGCCGCCTGCTGGCGGATCTGCACGAAGCCGAAAACGCCGCTGCCGGCATTCATGGGACGCCGCGCGGGTTACTCACCGTTACCGCGCCGCAGGTGTTCGGCGACCTGCACGTCACGCCGATCATGACCGACTACTTGACTCAGCACCCTCAGGTGCAGATCCGAGGGCTGTTGATGGACCGGATCGCCGGGCAACTGGAGGAAGGCATTGACGTGTCCGTGCGCATCGGCGAGCTACCCGACTCGTCGATGACCGCCATTCAGGCCGGCACCGTCCGCCGCATGGTCTGCGCCTCCCCGGCCTACCTCGCCGTCCATGGCACGCCGCAGCATCCCGGCGACCTCATCGAGCGCGAAACCGTTTCCGTGATGATCACCGGCCGCAGCCCCGACTGGACATTCCGGATCGAAGGCCAGCATCAGGAAGTGAAAGTCAGGTCGCGGTTGTCGATGACGTCCTTCACCGCCTCCATTCATGCGGCGGTCGATGGCTGGGGCCTGACCCAGGTGCCCTCCTATCAGATCCGCCGACACTTGCAGGCCGGCACGTTGTGCGCCGTGCTCGAAGATTTCGAGGTCAGGCCGATGCCGGTGTACGTGGTCTACGTCGAAGGGCGACGGGGGTCATCCAAAGTGCGCTCGTTCGTGGATTTCTGCGTCCAGCGGTTGCGCGCTGATCTGGAGTACAGCGCCGGGCCGGGCTGATGATTCCTGGACCGAGGGCCGACTGAGACCCCATCAGCTGCGATGATGGGCGCTATCGACAACCACCATTTCTGCCGCTGAACTCCGCTGCTTAACATGGCTCCATCAGCGAGCCTCTCCCCCGCGCTCGCACTTCACCTGGATGCGAGCACGCCATCATGAAATTTCCCCTGTTTGTTGCCCTTTCCCTGGTTAGCCTTTTTGCGTCTGCCAATGAACCCGTCACATCCAATGCGCCCGCCGCGACGGCCGAGCAAAGCGCTCAGTACGATTACAGCGAAGACCTCGACATCGCCAAAGTGGTGCGCGTCACCAGCGCCAGCAACCCTGCCAATCCCTGCGCTCCGGTCAAGGCGCAGATGGAATACGTCGACAGCAAAGGCGTCGCCCACAAGCTGGAATACACCCGCCTGGGCGATGCCTGCGAGCACAGCTGATGGATGGCGGCACGAACCCCACCTCTGCCGACTTGTTGAAATAGGGTTAGAGTGGTCGCGCTGGCTCCGTCATCCTTTGCCACAGCAACACAAGGAACGGGGCGCTTTCCATCAATCACCTGAAGGAAGACTCGCGTGAATCCATCGTCTCACCCAGCGAACATTGCCGAACTGATCGTCGCCGCCATGGGCGCCGGTCAGAAAATCACCGACATTCTCCATGAATACGTCCCCGCCGATGCGGCCAGTGCCTACGCGCTCCAGCGCGAGATTCTGCGTCTGCGCGACACCTCTGTGGGCGGGTGGAAGGTCGGCGCCAAATCGCCGACCGGGCCCATCAACGGTGCGCTGCTGCCGGACGACGGTATTTTCGCCAGCGGCAGTCAGGTCGAGTGCGTCGACTACCCTTCGCCAATTCTGGAGCTGGAAATCGCGTTTCGTCTTGGCCGCGAATTCGCCCCTCGCGAAGAGGCGTATTCGGATGAAGAAGTGCTGAGCAGCATCGCGACAATGGGCGCGACCATTGAAGTGGTGTCGAGCCGTTTCGCGGCCTGGCCGAAGATCGAGCCGTTGCTGGCTTTGGGCGACCTGCTCAACCATGGCGCGCTGATCATCGGCGAATTCATCCCATACGACGCCAGCTTCCCTTTCGTTGAACCGGCGCTGAGCTTCACGTATGGCGATGAAGACATCGTGCCGGGCGACGGCGCAAATCCGGCCGGCGACCCGCGGCGTTTGCTGCCGTGGCTGGTCAATCACCACACACAGAATGGCTTGAACGTGACGCCGGAGATGGTGATCACCACCGGTTCCTACACCGGGATGTACAAGACCAGCGGGCCGGGCCTGGCGGTCGGGCAGATTCGCGGACTGCCGGCGGTGTCGGTGGAGTTGATTTAGGTTTCTCGCTCACCATTGGTGGGACTGGCTTTAGCCGGGAAGACGTCGGTGCATCCAACCTACCTTCAGCGCCAGTTACGGCCCCTTCCCGGCTAAAGCCGGTCCCACTAAATGCATCGTGTGCTTTCTGCCCTGTTCCCGCCGGCGCGGGTCCTACCTAAAGCAGCGTGCGCTTTATGGGCTGTTCCCGGCTGAAGCCGGTCCTACCGACCGCGCACGACGTGTGGGACCGGCTTTAGCCGGGAAGCTTTTGGATCGAGCGCAGGGATCACGGCTCACCCCTGCCGCCAGTACCCCGGCCGGTTGTACACCTCTTTCAGAAACGCGATAAAGAACCGGACTTTCGCCGGCAGGTAATGCTGTTGCGGGTACACGCCCTGGATGTCGTAACTGGGCAAAGCGAACTCATCCAGCACGGTGAGCAGCGCACCGCTTTCAACCTCGTTCTGAATCTCCCACGTCGAACGCCAGCTCAGGCCCAGCCCGCGCTTGGCCCAGTCATACAGCAGCTCGCCATCGTTGCAGTACAGATTGCCCGCCACCTTGATCGCCACCGGCTTGCCCTCGCGCTGAAACGTCCAGCCGCGATGCTGGCCGCCCTGCAGGTTGAACGACAGGCAATTGTGCTGCGCCAGATCCTCAAGCACCTGGGGAAATCCATGCTCGGCGAAATACGCCGGCGAGCCACAGACCACGCGTTTGTTGGCGTACAGCTTGATGGCGACGTAGTTCGGGTCCAGCACCTCGCCGATGCGGATGCTCATGTCATAGCCCTCACGCACCAGATCCACCACGTTGTCGGTGAGGTTGAACGAAAGCTGCAAATCCGGGAACCGCGCCTGGAATTCCGGCGCATGGGGCGCGACGTGCTGACGGCCGAACCCGGCCGGTGCCGACACCACCAAGTGCCCACGCACGCTGGTTTCGTTCTCGCTGATGCTGGCGTCCAGTTCCTCGAATGACTGCAGCACCAGCTTGGCGTTTTCCAGATACGACTCCCCCGCATCGGTCAAGGTCAGGCCCCGCGTCGAGCGATGTATCAGCTTCACCCCCAGCCGATCCTCCAGCGCACTCAGTCGCCGGCCCATGATCACCGGCGTCACGCCCTCCACCAGCGCCGCGGCGGCAAAACTGCCACGGGTGGCCACCAGGACGTAGCTGCGCAATTCCGTATAGCGATCCATTCGATACTCCAGATACCGATAGAACGGATAAAAACAGCCATTCACAAAACATCGGATTCAAATCAGGCTGTTTACGTACAAAAACTATCGAGTTCAGGAGACTAACAAATGACCGTCATGAGAGCCATCGAAGCCGCCGTTCTGGTGATGCGTCGCGAAGGCGTCGACACCGCCTTCGGTATTCCAGGTGCCGCGATCAACCCGCTGTACGCCGCCTTCAAGAAACTCGGCGGCGTTGACCACGTGCTGGCGCGCCACGTCGAAGGCGCTTCGCACATGGCCGAGGGCTACACCCGCGCCATCGCCGGCAACATCGGCGTGTGCATCGGCACCTCGGGCCCGGCTGGCACCGACATGATCACCGGTCTGTATTCAGCCTCCGCCGACTCGATTCCGATTCTGTGCATCACCGGCCAGGCGCCGCGCGCACGGATGCACAAGGAAGACTTCCAGGCCGTGGACATCGCCAGCATCGCCGCACCGGTGGCCAAGTGGGCGACCACGGTCATGGAGCCAGGCCAGGTGCCGTATGTGTTCCAGAAAGCCTTTCAGTTGATGCGCAGCGGTCGGCCCGGTCCGGTATTGATCGACCTGCCGTTCGATGTGCAGATGGCCGAGATCGAGTTCGACATCGACGCCTACGAACCGCTGCCGGTGGTCAAGCCACAGGCCAGCCGCAAGCAAATCGAAAAAGCCCTGGCGATGCTCAACGCCTCGGAACGTCCGCTGATCGTCGCCGGTGGCGGCATCATCAATGCCGATGCCTCGGACGCGCTGGTTGAATTCGCCGAGCTGACCGGTATTCCGGTGATTCCGACGCTGATGGGCTGGGGCACGATCCCCGATGATCACCCGCAAATGGCCGGCATGGTCGGGCTGCAGACCTCTCACCGCTACGGCAACGCGACGATGCTGGAGTCCGATCTGGTCCTCGGCATCGGCAACCGCTGGGCCAACCGCCACACCGGCACCGTGTCGGTGTACAGCGAAGGGCGCACGTTCATCCACGTTGACATCGAACCGACGCAGATCGGCCGTGTGCTGACGCCGGATCTGGGCATCGTTTCCGACGCCGGCGCAGCCCTGGCGATGTTCATCGAAGTGGCGCGCGAGTGGCACACCGCCGGCAAGCTGAAGGACCGCAGCCAGTGGCTCGCCAGTTGCCAGGAACGCAAGCGCACGCTGCAGCGCAAGACCCATTACGAGAACATCCCGGTCAAGCCGCAGCGGGTGTACGAGGAGATGAATCAGTATTTCGGCAAGGACACCTGCTACATCAGCACCATCGGCCTGTCGCAGATTGCCGGCGCGCAATTCCTCCACGTCTACAAGCCGCGGCACTGGATCAATTGCGGTCAGGCCGGGCCGCTGGGCTGGACCATTCCGGCGGCACTGGGCGTGGTCAAGGCGGACCCGAGCCGCCAGGTTGTCGCACTGTCAGGGGATTACGATTTCCAGTTCATGATCGAAGAGCTCGCCGTCGGTGCGCAGTTCAAGCTGCCGTACATCCACGTGGTGGTGAACAACTCCTACCTCGGGCTTATCCGTCAGGCCCAGCGCAATTTCGACATCGACTACTGCGTGCAGCTGGCGTTCGACAACATCAATGCGCCTGAGCTGGAAGGCTATGGGGTCAATCACGTCGCGGTTGCCGAAGGCCTGGGCTGCAAGGCAATCCGCGTGCTTGACCCGGCGCACCTGCAGGCCGCCTTCGCCGAAGCCACCAGCCTGATGCAGCAGTACCGCGTGCCGGTGGTGGTGGAGATCATTCTCGAGCGCGTCACCAACATTGCGATGGGCACCGAAATCAACGCGATCAACGAGTTCGAGTCCCTGGCCGAGAGCCGCGCCGACGCTCCCACCGCCCTCAGCCTGCTGGACTGATCGCACCCGGTTATCCAAGAAGAGCCCAGAACAAGAAGGAGTACGTCATGCCACGTTTATGCGCCAACCTGTCGATGCTGTTCACTGAACTGGAATTTCTGCAACGGTTCGAAGCCGCTGCCGACGCCGGGTTCAGTGGCGTCGAGTATCTGTTTCCCTATGACTTCAGCTCAGCGCAGATCAAAGCCGAGCTGGACCGCAACCGGCTGACTCAAGTGCTGTTCAACCTGCCAGCGGGCGACTGGGGCAAGGGCGAGCGCGGCATCGCCTG
Organism: Pseudomonas graminis; assembly: GCF_013201545.1. NCBI lineage: Bacteria > Pseudomonadati > Pseudomonadota > Gammaproteobacteria > Pseudomonadales > Pseudomonadaceae > Pseudomonas > Pseudomonas graminis. The sequence continues at coordinate 4,263,369 of NZ_CP053746.1, read as the reverse complement.
TCACCCCGATCGGGTCGAGGAGTTCTATGCAGGCGTTGACCTGGCCATCGCCTACGCCAAGGTTCTGGGCAACACCCAGATCAACTGCCTGGCGGGGATCAAGCCCGAGGGGTTCGACGACGGGCTGATCGAGAAGACCTTCGTCGACAATCTCAAATACGCCGCCGACCGCCTGCAAGCCCAGGGCATCGATCTGGTGATGGAGATGATCAACACCCTGGACATTCCGGGGTTCTACCTGAACACCACCGCCCAGGCGCTGGCGATTCGCGAGAAGGTCGGCAGCCGCAATCTGTCGCTGCAATACGACATCTACCACATGCAAATCATGGAAGGCGACCTGGCCCGCACCCTTGAAAACCACCTGCCGGCGATCCGTCACGTGCAACTGGCCGACAACCCCGGCCGGCACGAGCCCGGCACCGGCGAAATCAACTACGGCTTTCTGTTCAAGCACCTGGACCGGCTGGGTTATCGCGGCTGGGTCGGCTGTGAATACAAGCCGCTGACCACCACCGAAGCCGGGCTTGGGTGGCTGAAAACCCATAATTTGATCTGAAGTCAGGGGCAAGCTTCAAGCTTCAAGCTTCAAGCTTCAAGCTTCAAGCTTCAAGAATTGCCAGCTGGACGAACGCGGTCAAGCTTGCGGCTTCTAGCTTGCGGCTTGCGGCTTGAGGCTTGCTGCTCGCTCCCCCACAACAACCAGAGGCATCTTCTATGGCTAACATCGGATTCATCGGCACCGGCATCATGGGCCTGCCCATGGCAGAAAACCTGCAGAAAGCAGGTCATCAACTGATTCTCTCCCGGCACTTCATTGCCCCGCCCGCCTCCCTGGTGGACGGCGGTGCGACGGTGCTGGCCAACCCGCGGGAAGTGGCACAGGAAGCGGAATTCGTCATCGTCATGCTGCCGGACACCCCGCAGGTCAACGACGTGCTATTCGGCGAAAACGGTCTGAGCGAAGGCACCGGTGCCGGCAAAGTGGTCATCGACATGAGTTCGATCTCCCCTTCGGCAACCAAAGCCTTCGCCGAGAAGATCAACGCCACCGGCGCGCAGTACCTCGACGCACCGGTGTCGGGCGGTGAAGTCGGCGCCAAGGCGGCTACGCTGAGCATCATGGTCGGCGGCGAACAGGCCACTTTCGAGCGCGCCCTGCCGCTGTTCCAGACCATGGGCAAGAACATCACCCTGGTCGGCGGCAACGGTGACGGCCAGACCGCCAAGGTCGCCAACCAGATCATCGTTGCGCTGAACATCCAGGCCGTGGCTGAAGCCCTGCTGTTTGCGTCGAAAAACGGCGCCGACCCGGCCAAGGTGCGAGAGGCATTGATGGGCGGGTTTGCTTCGTCGAAGATTCTCGAGGTGCATGGCGAGCGGATGATCAAGGGGACGTTCAACCCGGGCTTCCGGATCGCGCTGCATCAGAAGGATTTGAATCTGGCGCTCGAAGGCGCGCGGGAGTTGGGGCTGAACCTGCCCAATACCGCCAACGCCCAGCAAGTGTTCAGCACCTGCGCGGCATTGGGCGGGAGTGGCTGGGATCACTCGGGGCTGATCAAGGGGCTGGAACACATGGCGAATTTTTCGATTCGCGGGGATCACAGGCCTGACTGACTGGCATTGAGAGGTGTGTTGTACGTACCGGCCTCTCCCCGGCTGAAGCCGGTCCTTGTATGTTTCTCACACACCCGCTCAGACTCGCTAGTCTTCTGGATGCATAACCAAAAAGATGTGTTCTGGGGGAGACCGATCGGTCCCTAAGGCAGACGTTAATCCTGACCTTGTCCGTAGAGAGGTCCCCCCGCCTCATTGCCCACCACGTAGAGTATCGAGAAGCCGACAAGTCGGACTTCGCATTACAAGGTTGCAGCGGCATGAAGTTCGAGGTCAGGGGAACCAGAGCCATCATTACCCAGTTTTTCTGGAGATGAAAGCCATGGCTATTCACGTCGGTCTTGATGTTGGTTCACGCACGACGGCTATGGGATGGCGCGATAAGGGTCGATCAGCCGGCGCGTGGGTAATTGCTCAAACACCTAAAGGCCGCAAGGCTGCCGTCAAGAAACTCCTGGCCCTCAAACCGCTCAGCGTTGTCATGGAAGCCACCGGTATCTATTACCTGGATCTGGCGATAGAGCTGAGTGCAGCGGGTTTGCCGGTGTCGGTGATTAACCCGAAAAGCTCCCGTAATTTTGCCAGGCTGAAGCTTCAGCACAGCAAGACGGATGCAATCGATGCCCAGTTGCTTGCCGAATATGGCGAGCGTATGACGCCTAGCTTGTGGACTCCGCCAACTTCCGCCCAGCTTGAGCTGCGGGCTATCGGCCGGCACATCAATCGTTTGGTCGACCACCGTACCCAGGCGAAAAATGAGTTGCACGCGCTTAAGGCGACTGACACGTCCTCGGCACTGCTGATCGAAGACGAAGAAGAGGCCATCGCAGCCTTTGACAAGCGTATTGAACGCTTCAGAAAGGCTGGACTGGATCTGGTTGCCAGCTGTCCGGTGCTGCAAGGTCAGTTCGATAATATGCTGGCGGCCCCCGGCATGGGCGAGGTCTCCACGCTGGCCGCGCTTGCCGAAATGGCGACCCTGCCAACGACCTTGAAGTCAGGCCAGGTAAGCCGCCATGCAGGGCTGGATGTACGGCTGACTCAGTCTGGAACGAGCATCGACAAGCCTGGCAGGCTCAGCAAATGCGGCAACGCTTACTTACGCTGTTCAATGTACATGCCAGCGCTGACTGCGATCCGCTGCGATCCCTATGTGAAGGGTTTTTACGAGGCTCTGGTGGGCCGAGGCAAACGTAAGATGCAAGCGATCTGCGCGGTGATGCGTAAATACCTGACAGGTTTGTGGGCTTGCATGCGCAGCGGCGAAGACTTCAATACGGCCAAGCTTTTCAGCGAAAAACATCTGCAAAAAGCTTGATCGGGAACAGAGTATCTACGATGTGCACGCCGTTGCTTCTCGGTTGAGGCCGGTCACATTGAAAGCAGCGACATGTACTGTGTAGGACCGGCTTTAGCCGGGAAGAGGCCCGCCCTGCTTACACATATCCAGGCCAATGACAAAACCAAAAAAGCCAGGCTTCCTTTCGGACAGCCTGGCTTTCTTATGCAGCGGGGATTCACATCACCCGCCTCCCGATCAGAAAATATTGATCGGATAATCCGCGATCAAACGAAATTCCTTCACGTCGCCATCAGGCTGATCGCCGTTGGCAGTGTGCCAGGCCTGACGCATGCGCAGGGACAAGTCCTTGGCCGGGCCGGACTGCACCACATACTTCGCTTCAAGGTTGGTTTCGTGATGGTCGCCGTCATCGCCATAACCGGTGTAAGTGCTGTTCGACGGGATATGGGATCCATCGATGTCGTCACCGTGGATATAACGGACCATGAAACTCAAACCCGGCGCACCGTAACTTGCCATGTTCAGGTCATACCGTGCCTGCCATGATTTTTCGCCCGGACCGTTGAAGTCGGAATACTGAACCGAGTTGGCCAGCAGTATCGAATCACCGGTGTCGCCCGCGCCGTTATTACCGAAGGCCACATAATCGAACGGCGTGTCGCCATGCACTTTTTGGTACGCCAAAGTCACTGTGTGGGCGGTCAGGAAAGAATACGCAGCGGCCAGCGACCAGGTCGTGTTGCTGATATCGCCCGCTTTGGCGGCGCCGCTGTCATTGGTGCGATAGATATTGAAATCGAAGTTCAACGACTGCTGATCAGAGATCGGCAAGGTGTAGTTGGCATTGCCGTAGTACTGATGCCAGACATCCTTGAGGTCCGAGCCGTAAAGGCTGACCGACAGATTATCGGTGAGTGCGTATTTACCGCCGGCGTAGTCAATGCTGCTGGCTTCGACGTTGGCATACGCCGCCCAGATGCCGTGATCATTGTTGGTGGTGACCGGGCCGTTGCTGCCGGTGAAGTGGCCGCCGTCGAGTTCCAGATTGGCAATGTCGCTGCTCAGCAGGTTAAAGCCGGTCGCGGTTTGCGGAAACAGTCGCGAACCGCCCGCAGCAAACACCGGCGCCTGGGGCTGCAGATTGCCGTAACGCAATTCGGTTTTCGAGATGCGCATCTTCAGCGCCCCGCCGGCCGTGCCGTATTCATCCTGCGGACTGCCATGGCTGTCCACCGGCAGGTTGCCAGTGCCGGTGGTCCCGCCGCCGCCATCAAGCTTCAGGCCCCAATAACCGTAGGCATCAACGCCAAAACCCACGGTGCCCTGGGTGAAGCCGGAGCTGAAATTACCCAGCACACCCTGGGTCCAGTCCTTGCTGTCGTCCTTGCTGTTCTTGTTGTCCCGGTTGAAATAGTAGTTCTTCAGGTGAACGGTCAGACTGCTGTCGTCGACGAAGCCCTTGGCCTCCGATTGATCACTGACAACCCCTGCCGTTGCCAATTGACTGACACCCAGCGAAACCGCCAGCGTCATCAGATTCCATTTCACGAAAGTCATTGCTATCCCCTGTCTCGATTAAGGCCCAGCGCGCGCGCCCCTGAATGCAGGGCACTGTTGGAAGTTCACATCAAGGTTCAGCGCTGGAGCGGCGTTGCGGCAGATGGAAACGAAACACACATGCCAATGACTGGACGGCTGTTCCAGGCAAAGGAGCACATTGAGTGTTGTTGATGCCCGTTCAACCTGCGGTAGACCACGCATTTGCAGGCCGAAAATCTTGTAGCACTATCCGCACAGTGGGTTTCCCAACGAGTCTTGATAGTCACTATCAATGTTCGTAATAGTTGAAAACTTTCGGCCAGTGTTACCGTCGTCGGCGATGAAGAACACGAATCAATTGCCGGATGACTCCGCAGCATCAGGCAATCGAATCATGCTCCGCTTCATCATTCCTTTGGTAAGACTTTTGGCCACCTCACGTCAGTGCGGTGGCTTTTTTTCGTCCCTTTACCATGCGCGGGTCTACCGACTTCGAGTGAACGCGCAATTGGGTAAAAATTCCATCGAAAAGTACCGGCGGGTGCTATTGCCTTCATAGTAAAAATAACTCACCGGTCCCAACAAAACTCCGATATAAAGCGCACCAAGTAATAGCGTTCTAATATCACGAACGCTTTCATTTCAGGTGCACGCCATGTTTAAAAACCTATCAATTGCCAAGCGCCTGGGATTGGGCTTCGGGCTTGTTCTCGCGCTGATGATTCTCGTCACACTGGTCGGCGTTAACCGGGTTCACTTGATGGAATCCGCCCTGACCGACGTCAGTGAGGACGCCACCGTCAAACAGCGTTACGCGATCAATTTCCGCGGCAGCGTGCACGACAGGGCCATTGCCCTGCGCGATGCCGTGCTGGTGCGCAACGACGCAGGCCTCGCCACGCACTTGCGGGACATCGAGCGCCTTGACGGCCTTTATCAAGCCTCCGCCGCGCCCATGGACCGCATCTACCAGGCCAAGGGCGCGTCGCCCCGTGAACAAGAGCTGCTGGCCAACATCAAGACGGCCGAACGCACTGCGCTGAGCGCGACCGAAAAACTGTTGAAGTTGCGCCAGCAAGGCGAGATCGATCAGGCCCAGACCCTGCTGATGGAGCAAGTGTCCGGTGCCTACAAGGATTGGCTCGCCCGTATCAACGCACTGATTGACCTCGAAGAAGCGTCCATTGGCGGGCACATCACTTCGGTGCGGGTCACCGCGGCGCAATTCGCTTCGCTGATGTTGCTGTCCACCGGCATCGCCGTGGTGTTGGGAATCATCGCCTCGTTGCTGATCATCCGCAGCCTGAAGTCGACCCTCGGCGCCGAGCCTCACCAGGTTGCGGCCTCAATCCGTCGTCTGGCAGCCGGTGAGCTGACGGACAAGATCGAAACGGCCTACCCCGACAGCGTGATGGGCGCGTTGAAAGCGACCAACCTGCACTTGTCGGCCACCATCACCGAAGTGCGCTCGGCCGCTGCGGCGTTGACCCACTCCTCCGCCCAGTTGTTGTCCAGTTCCGACAGCAACAGCGAGCAGATGCGCCTGCAGGCCAGCGAAACCCAGCAAATGGCTACCGCCATTAATCAGATGGCCACCACCGTGAAAGAAGTGGCGGGCTACGCTGATCAGGCGGCGAATGCCACCCAGACGGCCGATAACGAAGTTGAAAATGGCAAGCGCGTGGTTGAAGGCACCGCCCAGGCGATGGACCAGCTGGCGCGCAAACTCGAGAGCGCTGCTGATTCGGTGGGCCAGGTGTCCAGCGACAGCCGCGCCATCGAAAACGTGGTGGCGGTGATCAACTCCATCGCGGAACGCACCAACCTGCTGGCGCTCAACGCTGCCATCGAAGCCGCCCGCGCCGGTGAAGCAGGTCGCGGTTTCGCGGTGGTCGCCGACGAGGTTCGCTCCCTGGCCAACCGCACCCAGGAGTCGACCCAGGAAATCCGTGACATGGTCGGTCAGTTGCAGACCGGTGCGGTGAAGACTGCCGACCTGATGCGGGAAAGCCGTGAAATGGCCCAGCGCACCGTCGAGCAGACCCACGAAGCGCAAACCGCGCTGGTGAAAATCCGCCACGAGGTCGGCGCGCTCAACGACATGAACGCGCAGATCGCCAGCGCCGCCGCGCAGCAACGGGCGGTGGCCGATGACGTCAGCGTCAACATCAACCGCATCCACGACTCGGCGCTGGAAACCGCCGTCGGCTCCAATCAGGTGGCGCGCTCCAGCCGCGAGCTGTCGACCCTGGCCGACGTGCTGACCGACCGCGTAAGCTTCTTCAAGGTCTGACCCTGCAGGGCCGCGTCGCGCAGGCGGCGTGGCCCTTTTACTCCATCACCCCCCCGCCTTGTTTTCCGCGCTCAAGACGTCTTGATTCTGACGCCGCACCCGGCTTAATCGCTGGAGTCCCTCTGCACTTTCTGGTCTAGTAGTGATCCGATCATCGCAAGTCGACCGTCGTCGATGCCGTCATCCATTCGCTGCAACTGCCGCCCAAGCAAAGGTCCCGCCGATGTCTGCCCAACGTTTCAAGCACGCCCTCTCCTGCCTTTCCCTATTGGCCTGTCTGACCTCAACGGCTGCCTTCGCCCACGCCCATCTTGAAAGCCAGCAGCCGGCTGCCGACAGTGAAGTGAGCGCACCCAAAGAGCTGCGCCTGGTCTTCTCCGAAGGCGTCGAAGCCACATTCACCAAAGTGGTCATCAGCCTGGACGCGCCTGATACGCCGACTGAAATCATCCAGACGCGCAGCGTCGAAACTGATCCCAACGACAAGAAAGTCCTGATCGTGACCCCGGCCGTGCCGATGGTCCCGGGCAAATACAAGGTGGAATGGCACGCCGTGTCGGTGGACACCCACAAGAGTGAAGGCACCTACCGTTTTCAGGTGACGCCATAACCCCATGCACGAAGGACTGATCCTGTGCCGCTTCCTCCACTTCGGCGCAGTGCTGTTGCTGTTCGGGGTCGGCGCGTTTCGCAGCCTGCTGTTTGCGCGGCAACGGCTGCCTTTTGAGGCCAGCCCGGCGGGACGTCGGCTGAGTCGGCTGCTCGTCTGGCTCGCCGCTATTGCGCTGGCGAGCGCGCTGGTCTGGCTGATGCTGACGGCTGCTTACCTGAGCAGCGACTGGAACGGCGCGATCAATCCGTCCACCGTCGGGCGGGTGCTGGGCAACACCTGGTTCGGGCACGTGTGGGTTATTCATCTGCTGCTGAACGCGCTGGTGGTCATCCTCCATCTCCGGGTCAAGCCAGGCATCCTGCTGGTCCTCAATACGCTGTTGCTGCTGACCCTGGCGCCGGTCGGCCACGGCGCGATGTTCGATGGGCTGAAAGGCCAGCTGTTGATCCTCAACCAGATGCTGCATTTGCTCGGCGTCGGCACCTGGCTCGGCGGATTACTGATGCTGGCCGTGCTGCTTAAGGATGTTCATTCCGTCGACCTTGGGGCCGTATTACGCCGCTTCAGCGGCATCGGCTACGGGCTGGTGGCGGTCATCATCGCGACGGGCCTGATCAACGTTCGTGCCCTCAGCGGCGGATTCTGGCCTGAACCGGCGTTTGCCGGGTTCGGCCTGGTCCTAGCCGTGAAAGTAACGATGGTGTTGGGCATGCTGGCGCTGGCGGCACTGAACCGGCAATTGGCCCAGGCGGATGATCTGCCGGTGAGGCGCCTGAGGCTGAGCGTGTTGCTGGAAGGCCTGCTCGGCGCAGGTGCGCTGGCGGCGGTCTCGTTGCTCGGCACCTTGCCGCCGATGCTGGGCTGACGTTGAAAGCAAGAGTTTGAGCGCAAGACTCGGAGTGTCGTCCGCCATCGACGCCGCTAACGTACAGGCCATTGAACCGTCAGAGAGCCGCCGAAAATGAGCCGTCAGCCGAGCCATCCGTCCGCCGAAAACGTCGAGCTCGATCCGCGCTGGAACGCCGTGTTGTCACGGGACGCCAGCGCTGACGGGGAGTTCGTCTACGGCGTTCGCACCACCGGCGTTTACTGCCGGCCGAGCAGCAGCGCACGCTTGCCCCGCCCGGAAAACGTGGTGTTCTTTGCGACCGCCACCGAGGCCGAAGCTGCCGGGTTCCGCCCGAGCAAGCGCGCCACCGCCGATCGCACCGGTCTGGCCGAGCAGCATGCAGCCGTGGTCGCCGGGGCCTGCCGACTGATCGCCGAAGCAGAGTTGCTGCCGACCCTCACCGAGCTGGCCGCCCACGCCGGAATGAGCCCCTGGCATTTCCACCGCGTCTTCAAAGCCGTCACCGGCCTGACACCCAAGGGCTACGCCAACGCCCACCGCGCTGGCAAGGTGCGCAGCAAACTGACGGACAGCGGGCGCATCACCGACGCCCTGTATGACGCCGGTTTCAATTCCAACAGCCGTTTTTACGAAGCCAGTGCCGGACTGCTGGGCATGAAGCCAACGGATTACCGCAAGGGCGGCGCGACGCTGGAGATCCGTTTTGCCGTCGGCGAGTGCTTTCTCGGTGCGATTCTGGTGGCCCAGAGTCCGCGCGGCGTGTGCGCCATTCTGCTCGGCGATGACCCCAACCAATTGGTGCAAGACCTGCAGGATCAGTTTCACAGCGCCACGCTGATTGGCGGGGATGCCGAGTTCGAGCGGCTGATGGCTGAGGTGGTGGGGTTTATCGAGGCGCCGAAGCTGGGCCTGAACCTGCCCCTGGATTTGCAGGGCACGGCGTTTCAGCAGCGGGTGTGGCAGGCCCTGGCGCAGATCCCGCCGGGCACGACCGCGAGCTACGCACAAATCGCCCAACGGATCGGTGCGCCGACGGCCAGTCGTGCGGTCGCCCTGGCCTGCGGGGCAAACCGCATTGCCGTGGCCATTCCCTGTCACCGGGTGGTGCGCAGCGACGGCGCGTTGTCGGGTTATCGTTGGGGTGTCGAACGCAAGCGCGCGCTTCTTGATCGCGAGGGTCGAGCAGCAGAGCAAGCATCCGGTTCGGCAGCGAATGTCGCAGAGACCCGCTAGAAGTTTCCCGGGTCAAGCCGGTCCCGCCAGAGAAGCAAAGCATGCAAACGCCGGTAACAGCTTCTCGCTTGAGAAAGCCTGACAGCGGCGTAAGGTCCCTGCACCGGACCTCACAAGGAGCATGGACGTGCCTTCGACTCTTCAAGCAGCGATAACCGACACCGCCCCCTCATTCTGGTTGATCGCCGACCAGCTCAATGCACGCAACGAAACCGAACGGCTGGACTACATCCGCTCGGGCTTCCCGCCCGGCTGGGTCAAGGTGCTGCGTAACGCCTTCCACCTGAGCAACAGCCAGCTTGAGGCGCTGCTGGCGACCTCGCTCTCCACCCTGGAACGCCGCCAGCGTCAGCAACGGCCGCTGGACATTGTCGGCTCCGAACGCCTCGATCGGGTTGCCGCGCTCGCCACCCACGCCGCCGAACTCTTCGAAGACCAGAACACCGCCCGCCGCTGGATGGTGGCGTCAAACCGCGCGCTCAACGGGCAGACGCCGATTGCCCTGTGCGAAACAGAAATCGGCGCGCGCCAGGCACGTCGGGTGCTCAGCGCCTTGCAGCACGGCGGGGTCGTCTGATGCAGGCCTGGAGGATCAGCAAAGACAGTGCCGCGAACGATCTGTCCGGCCTGGGTGCCGCGCAGTTCGGCGGGCGCTGGAATCATGCCGACCAGCCTGCCGTCTACCTTGCGCTGAGCGCATCAGGCTGCGCGCTGGACACGCTCATTCAGTGCGCGAGCCTGCCGCAGCCGGGTTTCCAGCTCGTTCACCTGCAGTTGCCGGATGACCCGGCGCTGTATTGGCAGCCGGCCCTCGCCCAATTGCCGCCTGGGTGGGACGTCACGCCGGCGGACCGACCCAGCATGGATTTCGGCAGCGTCTGGCTGGAACGGCGTGAGCAGCTCGGACTCATCGTGCCCTCCGCGATCATCACCCACACGCGCAACCTGCTGCTCAATCCCCGTCACCCCGCCATGGCGCAGGTCAGGGTGCTCGACGTGCGCCCTTTCACCTGCGGCTGATCAGCGCCGGGTGTCGACGACGATTCTGCCGCGCACTTGCCCGTCCATAAGCTGGTGCGCGGTTTCAATCACGTCACTCAAGCCGATCTCGCGGCTGATCAACGGCAGCAGCGAGAGGTCCAGATCCCGGGCCAGACGCTCCCAGGCGTCGATGCGGTCCTGACGCGGGCGCATGACACTGTCGATGCCGGCAAGGGTCACGCCGCGCAGAATGAAGGGCGCCACCGATGCTGGAAAGTCCATGCCTTGGGCCAGGCCGCAGGTTGCCACCGTGCCCCAATAGCGGGTGCTGGCGCAGATATTGGCCAGGGTGTGGCTGCCTGCCGAATCGATCGCCCCGGCCCAACGCTCTTTGGCCAGTGGGCGGCCGGGCTCGGCAAGGGTCGCGCGGTCGATGATTTCAGCGGCGCCGAGGGAGGTGAGGTATTCGCTCTCGCTTACCCGGCCGGTGGAGGCCACGACGCGATAGCCAAGCTTCGCCAGCAGCACAATGGCGAAGCCGCCGACCCCGCCGTTGGCGCCGGTCACCAGCACCTCGCCCTTGTCCGGCGTCACGCCGTTTTTCTCCAGCGCCATGATCGCCAGCATCGCGGTGTACCCGGCCGTGCCGATGGCCATGGCCTGCGCTGGCGTAAAGGCGCTCGGCAGCGGGATCAACCATTTGCCTTGCACCCGCGCCCGTTCCGCCAAGCCACCCCAATGGCCCTCGCCAACGCCCCAGCCGTTAAGCACTACTTGATCGCCTGGCTTGAAGTCCGGATCGCTGCTGTCCTCGACCGTGCCGGCCAGGTCCACCCCGGGCACCATCGGAAACTGCCGGACGATCGGCCCTTTGCCGGTGATCGCCAGGCCGTCCTTGTAATTCAACGTGCTATGGCTGACGCGCACCGTGACGTTGCCTTCAGGCAACTGAGCGTCGTCTATGTCCGTCAGCTCGGCCCGGTAGCCATTGTCGTCTTTGTTGATCAGGATGCCTTTGAACATGTCACTCACTCCTATTTAGACCGCTCGTCTATAAACAGATCTGAAGACATCAGCGCGGCAAGCCACGCAGAAATCCGATAATGAAGGTGTTGAGCGGTTGCTCGTTCTGCACCAGTCGAGCCCGCAGCACAGCGCCCTCCCAGCCGATCCAGAAATACGCCGCCAGCTCTGAACAATCGGTGCGCGCAGGCAGTTCGCCTGCTGTGATGGCCGCCTTGAAGCACACCGTCAGGCGCGCCTGCCAGTCGAGGAAAACCTTTTCCAGCGCCTCGCGGAAGCCCGCTGGCAGGACGCTCACTTCCTGGCCCATGTTGCCGACCAGGCAGCCGCGGCGGAAATCGTGGCGGGCGATATTGACCTTCGATTCCTGAACGAACCCGGCCAGCCGTTCCAGCGGCGACAATGTTTCATCCAGCAGCCAGCGATCCAGGCGCCGGGCGAAGTAGCCGGCGTAGCTGTCGAGCACCGCGAGGCCGAAGACCTCTTTGCTGGCGAAGTAATGATAGAAGGAGCCTTTGGGCACACCGACGCGCTTGAGGATGCCGTCGATGCCCGTGGCCATGAAGCCTTGCTCGGTCAGCACCTCGACCCCGCAGCGGATCAGCGCCTCGCGGGTGTCGAAGTCATCGGGGCGTGCCACTTTCGGTGGACGGCCGGGGCGTCTGGGTTTTGCAATGATGTCGTTCATGGGGTTGCATATTAGACCGAGCGTCTATTAAATCAACCGCAACTTTTCAAGTGCTGCTATTCAGCAGCCTTTTCGCTATGGAGACTCTGCCGATGATCGCCTGGCCCGACACCCGCCTGCTCAAACTGCTGGACATTGAACTGCCCATCCTGCAAGCGCCCATGGCGGGTGCGTCCGGCTCGGCCATGGCCGTTGCGGTGGGTAAAGCCGGCGGCCTGCCCTCGCTGCCCTGCGCCATGCTCACCCGGGCGCAGATTCGAGAAGAAGTGGCGCGTATACGCGCGGGCACCCATGCGCCGCTTAACCTGAATTTCTTCTGTCACTCAACGCCATCCGCCGATCCGCAGGCCGATGCAGACTGGAAAAACCTGCTCAAGCCCTACTACGACGAATGGGGCGCCGACTTCGATGCTCCCACCCCCACCTCCAACCGCGCGCCGTTTGATGAGGCGGCGTGCGCCTTGATCGAAGAGCTGCGCCCGGAAGTGGTCAGCTTTCATTTCGGCCTCCCGGATGCTGCGTTGCTGGCGCGAGTGAAGGCAACTGGCGCGAAGGTACTTTCCTCGGCGACCACCGTGGAAGAAGCCATGTGGCTCGAAGCACGGGGGTGCGATGCGATCATCGCCATGGGCTACGAGGCCGGCGGCCATCGCGGGATGTTCCTCAGCGATCAGTTGCACACCCAGGTCGGAACGATGGCGCTGGTGCCGCAGATCGTCGATGCCGTGACGGTGCCGGTTGTCGCCGCCGGTGGCATTGCCGACAGTCGCGGTATTGCCGCGGCGTTCATGCTCGGCGCGTCAGCGGTTCAAATCGGTACCGCCTACCTGTTCACTCCGGAAGCCAAGACGTCGGTGCTGCATCAGGCGGCACTGAGCCGCGCCCAGGACAGCGATACCGCCATCACCAATATTTTCACCGGCCGCCCGGCCCGGGGTATCGTCAACCGCATCATGCGGGAGATAGGGCCCATGTCCGATACCGCGCCAGCTTTCCCCACGGCGGGCGGCGCGCTGATGCCGTTGCGCAGCAAGGCTGAAGCCCGGGGTGACGACGGCTTCATGAACCTATGGGCGGGTCAGGCGGTGGGTATCAAGCATTCGCTGTCCGCAGAAGAACTCACCCGGAAGCTAGCCATTGGCGCCCTTGAGCGGCTGGCCGGGCGCTGAGCCGGCAATATAAAACCCCCGCGCGGCCAGATCCGGCTTCCGCGCGGAGAGAAGCCGCTATATATTTCGCTGCATAGCGTTTGACCGGCGTCCGGTTGGCGTTCTTCCTCATTCCGTTCGCTAGCCCGGAGTCGTTCCATGCGCGCCGTTTCAAACCGCTTCACCTCCACCTCCCTGGTCATCGCCTGTGCAACGCTGTCATCGGGCACAGCGTTCGCCGATGAGGTCCAAGTGGCCGTTGCCGCCAATTTCACCGCGCCGATTCAGGCCATTGCCGCGGATTTCGAAAAGGATACCGGCCACACACTCGTGGCCTCGTTTGGCGCCACCGGCCAGTTCTACACCCAGATCAAAAATGGCGCACCGTTCGAATTGTTCCTCGCCGCCGATGACACCACCCCGGCCAAACTGGAAAGCGAAAACGAGACCGTGAAAGGCTCGCGCTTCACCTACGCGGTGGGCACCCTGGCGCTGTGGTCGGCCAAAGATGGCTATGTCGACGACAAGGGCGAGGTGCTTAAGAACGGTAAGTTCGAGCACTTGTCCATTGCCAACCCGAAAGCTGCTCCGTATGGCCTCGCCGCCACCCAGACCCTGGACAAACTGGGCCTGACCGACGCGACCCACAGCAAGATCGTCGAAGGCCAGAGCATCGCCCAGGCCTACCAATTCGTGCAGACCGGCAACGCCGAACTGGGTTTCGTCGCCCTCTCCCAGGTGTTCAAGGATGGCAAGCTGACCGGTGGCTCGGCGTGGATCGTGCCAGCCAACCTGCATGAGCCCATCAAGCAGGACGCCGTGATCCTCAACAAGGGCAAAGACAACGCCGCGGCCAAGGCGCTGATGGACTACCTCAAAGGCCCGAAAGCCGCCGCGATCATCAAGTCCTTCGGGTATCAGCTGTAAATGCTGCTGGGCAGTGCCGACCTTGCGGCCATCTGGCTGACGCTGAAACTGGCGTCCCTGACCACTGTGATTCTGCTGATCGTCGGCACGCCCATCGCGCTGTGGCTGGCGCACACCCGCTCATGGCTCAAAGGCCCGATCGGCGCGATTGTGGCCTTGCCCCTGGTGCTGCCGCCCACGGTGATCGGCTTTTATCTGTTGCTGTTACTCGGGCCAAACGGCGCGATCGGGCAGCTGACCCAGAGCCTCGGGCTCGGCACGCTGACCTTCAGTTTCACAGGGCTGGTGATAGGTTCGGTCCTGTATTCCCTGCCGTTCGTGGTGCAGCCCTTGCAGAACGCCTTCGCCGCTATCGGCCCTCGGCCCCTTGAAGTGGCGGCAACGCTGCGCGCAGGCCCGTGGGACACGTTCTTCTCGGTGATTCTGCCGCTGGCGCGCCCCGGCTTCATCACCGGGGCGATCCTGGGTTTCGCCCACACCGTGGGTGAGTTCGGCGTGGTGCTGATGATCGGCGGCAACATCCCGGAGAGAACCCGCGTCGTGTCCACGCAGATCTACAACCATGTGGAATCCATGGAATACGCCCAGGCCCACTGGCTCGCCGGGGCGATGCTGGTGTTTTCCTTTGTGGTGCTGCTGGCGCTGTACTCCAGCGGCAAGGCCCGGTCAGCGTGGAGCGGCGCATGAGTTCGACGATCGATGTCCGACTGAAGGTGGATTACGCCGAGTTCGCCCTCGACGTTGACCTCAACCTGCCCGGTCGCGGGGTCACGGCGCTGTACGGCCATTCCGGTTCCGGCAAGACCACCTGCCTGCGTTGCATTGCAGGGCTGGAAAAGGCGGCCGACGGGTATATCCGTGTCAACGGCGAGGTCTGGCAGGACAGCGCCAACAACGTCTTTCTCCCCCCACACAAACGCTCTCTGGGATACGTGTTCCAGGAAGCCAGCCTGTTTCCGCACCTCGACGTCGAGGGCAATCTGCGCTTCGGCCTCAAGCGAATTCCTGAACGGGACAGGCGTATTACGTTGCAGCAGGCGACCTCGCTGTTGGGCATCGATCATCTGCTCCAACGCGCGCCCGACAAACTGTCCGGCGGCGAGCGTCAGCGGGTCGGCATCGCCCGGGCGCTGCTGACCAGCCCACGCCTGCTGCTGATGGACGAACCCCTGGCGGCGCTGGACGCGCAGCGCAAAAGCGAAATCCTGCCGTACCTCGAACGCCTCCACGACGAGCTGGATATTCCGCTGATTTACGTGAGTCACGCCCAGGATGAAGTGGCCAGGCTGGCCGACCATCTGGTATTGCTCAGCGACGGCAAAGCGCTGGCCAGCGGCCCCATCGGCGAAACACTGGCGCGGCTGGATCTGCCGCTGGCGATGGGCGACGACGCGGGCGTGGTGATCGAGGGAAGCGTGCAGGCTTACGACGCGGCCTATCAACTCATCACCGTCCGTTTGCCGCGCAGCGACCTGAGTATCCGCGTCGCCCACTCCGCGTTGCTGCCTGGCAAGCCGCTTCGGCTCAAGGTGCAGGCGCGGGATGTGAGCCTCAGCCTGCAGCCGGACGCGCAAAGCAGCATTCTCAATCGCCTGCCGGTGACGGTCATCGATGAGGTCGCCGCCGACAACACCGCCCATGTGCTGGTGCGCCTGGATGCCGACGGCTCGCCGCTGCTGGCGCGGATCACCCGGTATTCAAGGGATCAGCTGCAACTGGCGCCCGGGCAACGGCTCTGGGCGCAGATCAAGTCGGTGGCGCTGCTGGCATAGTCCCGGTCCACCACCCATCGCACCCATCGCACCCCTCATGCGCACATTTATTCGGCACGACTGCGCAGCGTCACGGTCAATGCAAAAAGACCCGCATTCAGGACTGCCTTTCATGCCGGACACAATTCACAGCGAAGACCTGCCCAAAGATCTGCATTACGTCGACGACAGCCAGCCCGGATTTACCCGCAAGATCCTGCGCGGCAAGTTCGCCTACTTCGACACCGACGGCCAGCGCATCCGCGACGAAGAGGAGATCAAGCGCATCAACGCGCTGGTCATCCCGCCGGCGTACACCGACGTGTGGATCTGTGCCGACCGCCAGGGCCATCTGCAAGCCACTGGCCGCGACGCGCGCGGGCGCAAGCAGTACCGCTACCACCCGCGCTGGCGCGAGATTCGCGACGAGAACAAATACTCGCGGATGATCGCCTTCGGCAAGGCCCTGCCCAAAGTGCGCAAACAGCTGGAAACCCAGCTGGCGAAACCCGGCATGGGCCGCGAGAAGGTCATGGCGGCGGTGCTGTCGTTGCTGGACCAAACGCTGATCCGGATCGGCAACAGCCAGTACGCCCGGGACAACCGCTCCTACGGTCTGACCACGCTGCGTAACAAGCACGTCGACGTAAAGGGCAGCAAGATCTTCTTCGAGTTTCGCGGCAAGAGCGGTGTCGAGCACCGGCTCAGCGTCACCGACCGGCGCCTGGCGAACATCATCAAGCGCTGCATGGAATTGCCCGGCCAGAATCTTTTTCAGTACTTGGACGACGACGGCCAACGGCATACCGTTTCCTCCCATGACATCAACCAGTACCTGCACACACTGACCGGCGCCGACTTCACCGCTAAGGATTACCGGACCTGGGCCGGCAGCGCGATGGCCCTGGCGACCCTGCGCAAGTTGCACTGGGAACCGGAAGCGGACGCGAAGAAACACGTCGTGTCCATGGTCAAGGAAGTCGCCCGATTGCTGGGCAACACTCCGGCCGTCTGCCGCAAGTGCTACATCCACCCGGCCGTGCTGGAAGCCTTTGCGATGGGCGAACTGGCCAAGCTGCCGCGCATCCGCCAGCGCAAGGGTCTGCGTCTGGAGGAAGTGGCGCTGGCCGGTTTCCTTCAGGGCCTGCAGGCCGCCGAGGTCATTCGTGAAGCATCCGAAGAACTGACAGGAGAAACAGCATGACCACCCACGACGCTCATATCCCCGGCGAAAAACTCAACGACCCGGACGCGCGCCCTGCCGACGTGGCCGACGACCGCGACCGCACCGACGACGTACGTGAAGACCAGCCGCTGACAGGCGGCGACCACGATGACGCCGGGCACACCCCCAAGGTGCCCCTCGCCGAGTAAACCCGTTCTTGCATTTCAGGATTCAAAGGCCTCACCCATGACCACACCGCCGCACCTGCCAGATGACGCCCGCCCTTCTTCCTTCACCGTAGATGCCGACCGCCCCGGATTCGTCCGGGTCCGCGGTGCCCGTGAGCACAACCTCAAGGACGTGGACGTCGACATCCCCCGCGATGCACTGGTGGTGTTCACCGGCGTCTCGGGATCGGGCAAATCCTCGCTGGCGTTCTCCACGCTGTACGCCGAAGCCCAACGCCGGTACTTCGAATCCGTCGCGCCCTACGCCCGACGCCTCATCGATCAGGTGGGCGTGCCCGACGTCGACTCGATCGAAGGTCTGCCGCCCGCCGTCGCGCTGCAGCAACAACGCGGCACGCCGAGCACGCGCTCCTCCGTCGGCAGCGTGACGACCCTGTCCAGCCTGATCCGCATGCTCTATTCCCGCGCGGGAACTTATCCGCCGGGCCAGCCAATGCTCTACGCCGAAGACTTCTCGCCCAACCTGCCCCAGGGCGCCTGCCCCGAGTGCCATGGCTTGGGCCGGGTCTATGAGATTCCCGAAGAACTGATGGTGCCGGACGATTCGCTGACCATTCGCCAGCGCGCTATCGCCGCATGGCCCTTGGCCTGGGGCGGTCAGAACCAGCGCGACATCCTCGTGACCCTGGGTTACGACGTGGATACCCCATGGCGCGATCTGCCGAAAAAGGACCGCGACTGGATTCTGTTCACCGACGAACAGCCCAACGTGCCGGTCTACGCCGGCCTGACGCCTGAAGAGACGCGTTTGGCGATCAAGCGCAAGCTCGAACCCAGCTATCAGGGCACCTTCACCGGCGCCCGTCGCTACGTGCAACACACGTTTGCAACCACTCAGAGCGCGTTGATGAAAAAGCGCGTCTCGCGGTTCATGCGCGGCAGCCCCTGCCCGCTGTGCGACGGCAAACGCCTGAAGCGCGAAGCCCTGTCGGTGACATTCGCTGGCCTCGATATCGGCGAGTTGTCGCAGATGCCGCTGTTGCGGCTGGCGGAAGTGCTGCGCCCGGTGGCTGCGGGGGTCTTCGCGGATGAAGATCGCGACACCGCCGTGCTGGATCGCGAACAGCGAGCGAAAGCGAAAAACAAGCGGGTCAGCAAAGGCGGCTCGGCCCACGATGCCGCGCCCGACGTGCGTGCAACGCCAGACCTGTCCGTCGAGAAGCGCCTCGCCGCTCAGCGCATCGCTCAGGATTTACTGGCGCGGGTCAGCACCCTCACCGAGCTGGGGCTCGGTTACCTGGCGCTGGATCGCAGCACGCCGTCGCTGTCGTCCGGTGAACTGCAGCGTCTTCGCCTGGCGACACAATTGGGCTCGCAGCTGTTTGGTGTGATCTACGTACTGGACGAGCCTTCTGCAGGCCTGCACCCGGCGGACAGCGAAGCGCTGTTCACGGCGTTGCAGCAACTCAAGGCGTCCGGAAACTCGCTGTTCGTTGTCGAGCACGATCTGGAAACCATGCGCCGCGCCGACTGGCTGATCGACGTCGGCCCTGCCGCCGGCGAGCATGGCGGACATGTGCTGTACAGCGGCCCTCCCGCAGGTCTGGCCGAAATCGAAGCCTCGCAAACGGGTCGTCATCTGTTCGCCGAGCATTCCGCACTGAGTTCGACAAGAAGGCAGCCGACCGACTGGCTGCGCCTGGAAGGCATCACCCGCAACAACCTCAATGAACTGAGCGCTGAATTCCCGCTGGGCTGCTTCACCTCGGTGACCGGCATCTCCGGCTCGGGCAAGTCCAGCCTGGTCAGCCAGGCATTGCTGGAGCTGGTGGGCGCAGAGTTGGGGCGCCCAGTCGCGGAAGTCGAAGCGGAAGAATCCAGCCTGGAAGACGACGCGCCGCAACCCACCGGCGGCCACATCGCGGGTGGCATGAGCGCGGTCAAGCGACTGGTGCAGGTTGACCAGAAACCCATCGGCCGCACCCCACGCTCCAACCTGGCGACCTACACCGGGCTCTTCGACAACGTGCGTAAACTGTTCGCCGCGACGCCCGACGCGCAGAAGGCCGGCTACGACGCCGGTCAGTTCTCTTTCAACGTCGCCAAAGGCCGCTGCCCGGTGTGCGAAGGCGAAGGATTCGTCAGTGTGGAATTGCTGTTCATGCCCAGCGTCTACGCACCCTGCCCGACTTGCCATGGCGCGCGCTATAACCCCGACACCTTGGCTATCAAGTGGAATGGCTTAAGCATCGCCGACGTGCTGCAGCTGACGGTTGAACAAGCGGTAGACGTGTTCGCCGAACAACCCGGCGTGCTGCGCTCGTTGACGGTGCTGCGTGATATTGGTCTGGGGTATCTGCGTCTTGGGCAACCTGCGACAGAACTGTCCGGCGGCGAGGCCCAGCGCATCAAACTGGCGACGGAGCTGCAGCGCAGTCAGCGCGGCGCCACTTTATACGTGCTCGACGAACCGACCACGGGCCTGCATCCCACCGATGTGGATCGCCTGCTGACGCAGTTGAATGCGTTGGTGGATGCGGGGCACAGCGTGGTGGTGGTTGAGCATGAAATGCGTGTGGTTGCGCAGAGTGACTGGGTGATCGACATCGGCCCGGGGGCTGGTGACAAGGGGGGCAATGTTGTGGCTGCTGGCACGCCTGAGGTGGTCGCGGATGTGGCGGAGAGCCGGACGGCGCCGTTTTTGCGGAAGGTGTTAAGGGGGTAATAACTAAAAAGGCACTTGAGGTTGCCCTCAAGTGCCTTTTATCTGATTGGTGCCCCGAGCCGGAGTCGAACCGATCGGCCAAGACCCAGGATTTTAAAGGCTATAGCTGATGTTTAGGTTTTCGCTGTACTGATGGATGTACTGTTTCGCTTTCGCTGGACTGTTTGCCCGCTCGCCGACGTTCCGCGATGATCACTGCCTCGTTCTTTCCCCCTTCACCAATCTTCAGCCAATTCCGGTAGGCGAAGTCCCCCCAAAAGATGAGAAGGCGCCGCATCGACGGGCTCGAGGATCCACGTCACTCCTACTCGTCGATGAAGCCGAGCCGCTGCAATCCTTAGGCATGGTCGGCCGACTCGCTGCCCGATGGTCGAACGCGTACTCTCGTCGCGCCTCATGCTCGAGCAGTTGTTCCTGATTTTCGGTTCATGCCCTTTGACGTCCATGCTCAATTCTTCGCATGGTCTCGGATGCTGTGCGTGACCACGCCCCAGATATCGAAGTCGTCTGCTTCCATGATGAAGCGGTCGGGATATTTTCGGTTTGTCGAGCGCAGCACCGTGTGACAGCTCACATAGGCAAGGTACTTGACCAGCGGCTGCTGATTAACCACGCCGATGATGACCTGCCCTGCCTTGGCGTCGATACCCTTGTCCACGATCAGCAGATCACCACAGAAGATGCCCGCCCCCTCCATGCTGTCGCCTTCAATCGTCACCAGGTAAGTGCCCGGCGCGCGGATTTTCAGGAAATCGTCCAGGGAGGTGTCCAAGTGATCAGGCGCCAGGTCGTTATTCAAAGCGGCACCACCACGACTGGAAGTAAAACGCCTCCTCGACCTGCTCGATGCCGGAAATAATGAGACCTTGGGTACCCATGCTCGTCACGCTGGCATCCAGAAGCCTTGGCAAAGCATCCCGCGCGTGCCCTACGCTGTTCAAGATGAAAGCTTCCCGGGTGATGCGGCCGAGGGCGGAGCACTGAGACTCAACGATCTGCACGTCGCCTTTGAACGGCGGGATCCTGCTGAGCTGGTCTTTCGGTACGGCGACGCCCATCTGGCGGCGCGGAGTGATGAGGACGTACATGGGGAGGCTTCGCTTGTTGATACTGTATATGCGTACAGTTAACTAAGCGGTTTGGCTGCGGTCAACACTGTATAAGCCCATTTACGACAGGTGGCCTCATGTGCGGGCGGTCCTCGATCTACGAGCCAATGGACCACTCCCTCAAGACGCTTGCGCCAGAGCAGCTGTCATCAACGAATACGACCTTTAGCCGATAGAGCGCTACAACTTCGCGCCGACGATTCGCGTCTAGATCATCAGCGAGCCGAAAGGGGTTTGAGCGCGGACTATCACGCGGCCGGTGGTGCTTAGTTCTGACCGCGCCCGGTATGGGGTGATCCAATGCCGCATCGACGCGTGCTGCCAGGTTCTTGCCGGAGTGCTAAATACCAATAGACAGCCAACGCGCCCGAGGCTGTCAAAGATGTGAGAGAAAAAGAGTCAAGGGCTGCACCAATTAAAAAACTAAAGTAAATCAGCGTGTTGTCGATGTATCTGGGTTAGCCCCCCGATGCTCGGGAGGCGATTCTCCAGCGAGGGCCTTCCGTGGGAAACCTAATTCCAATTATCACAATCGCGATCATCTGGTTGATCGTGCTCTGCTTGGTACCTAGAAATAGGCGAGCGCCCGTCAACGTTATTGGCGCAATATTGCTCGCTGGGACCGCATTGGCAATATCCCTGAGCCAGATGGGAATGCTTTAACGGCACACGTCTCTGATGTAGGCCTGAGCAGCTCTCAGAGCTGCCTGATCAGCAATGATTCCGGCGCGGATATCGAAAACAGATCGTCGAGCAGCATCAGAGAGTTCGACGGTACCTGCATCACCCACGCCGGTGGCGCTGGCGGCATCGGGCACGCTGCCGCCACCGGCACCACAACTTCCCGCGATGCGCAGCCGGCGAGCACCATCAGCAACAGCGCGGCGCAGAGTTTCGTTTTCAGCATTGGCTTTCACCTTCTGTTCGGTTGCGGTCTGGTCTAAGGCGGCAAGGTGCTGCTCGGCGTCGTGCTGTTTGGCGAGCGCGTTGCGAGCTTGTTCTGCTCCAGCGTTGGCGATAGAGGCAAGATCAGCCTGACGGCTGGCTTCGTTGGTGGCCATGACCTTTCCGTATGCATTGGCCTGCCACACCCAGGCGACGGTAGCGCCGGCCGCCAACAGGGCCAGCGCAATCACTGCGGCGCCGGTAAGTTTCAGCTGGTCTTCAGTCACGGCACGTCCTTGAAGAAAATGTGTAGGCCGAGCCGCGACGTCTGCTTCGCGCCCGCCACCCACCTCGGGGGCTTGGTCATCGACGTCGAGTAGTAGTGGGTTGCGCCATCTGTAGGGTCCGGCGTTATGCCCTCGATGACCTGCTGCGCAGCCAGCTGACATCTGGCAAACTCGGCGGCCGGAATTTTCTTGGCGCCGGTGAGATACGGGTTATTGGGATCGTTCTTGTTCCAGCAGCTGAACTGAGATGGCTTTCCGCAAACTCCCGCGTAACCCTCGCCCCACCACGACGTGTCCTTCCCGTCGTACACGCGGTTCCGGATTGTCCAGGCGACGGCCACCATCCCAGCCAGCCCTTCGCCGCGCGCCTCACCCCACAGCGTGCGCGCCAGCACATCACGATCTTTTTCAGTCACGGTCATCACTTTTCTCCAGGCAAAAAAATACCCGCACAGGGCGGGCATAGTTAATTAAATGGTGCTAAGTCCGGATTACCGACCTCTGCATGCGATGTCGCAGCTTTTCAAGCGGACTCTCAATCAGATAAAACATTAACGCACCAACAGCTATAGACACCAGTATGGAAACAACCATCCACGGAATGCTGTCGGCGCGCCCTACAACAATCACGTAGAAAACAAATATATGAATCAAGTATATAGAATAGCTCCATGCACCAAGCCTTTTGAGAAACGCACTTCGCAAAAGTGAACCAATAAAACCTTTACCATCAGCAAGGGCTATCACAAATACCGCCCACAACAACGAGTAAATGACAAACTTATTCATCAGCCAGTTATCTATAGGCATGCCGAAGATGACGTTTCTTGGAACCGGAAAACTCAAAGCAATAAGCAGAATTACCGCACCACCTAAAATTGTGGATAACCTACCAGTAATTTTATCTCTAAATTCAGAGTGACCAATGGCGCAGAACGAGCCTATGGTGAAGCTTGAGATATACCACCGCGTATCCAAACTATTCTCAGGGGTCAGCCAAAAAGGCCAGATGGCTTGTTCGACTGCGATAAGCGCTACTGTCACAACTATGCATATCGCCCACCCGAATCTCTGATAGAGAAATATTAGCAGTGATGCGATAAAAGGAAGAGCGAGGTAGAATTTGAACTCGGCGGGTATAGTCCATAAATGCCCAGCCATAGACTGAAAGCTTATCACCCGAAAAACGTCATACATTGAAATAATGCCGAGCATTCCGGCGGAGTAATATATGAGAACCGATATGAAGAACAACGGTAGAATCCTGAGCACCCTCCCAAGCGCATATTCAAATAATGACCTAACGCTGAAGCCCGACCTAGCAAATTTAGCAGTGAGCAAAAATGCACTCAGAACGAAGAATAGCCAGACACCTATCTTCCCTGTCCCTGACAAATATACACCAAGTGAACTGCGAAATATCTGTACGCTATGGATAACTATTACAATGAGACATGCGAGGCCTCTTATGCCATCGGCTCCTTCGAATCGTTTCTGCATTGCCACCCCTCTGGTCTGGAGCGCACAAACTACCATTATGCAGAACGAAACTCTCGCATTATCGTAATTTGGCTAAAGTGTCGAGATCAAGCGTTGATAGAGGCCAGGGCTACTGGCGCGGCGGCGATCTCAGGGATTGCTGGCGTGGTGGGCCAGGTCGGCGACGACGGCCAGGCAGCCTGTGTAGCGACCTTCCCGAGCGCGTACTTGTAAGCCTTCCACACCTTCAGGTTATTTATCAGCGCAGCCTGCTCAGCCACGTCCTCTTCAGTAGCTTCCCCGGCCTCTTTCCCGTAACCGATTGTGTCTACTCGGTCCTGAATTCGCAGAATTTGCGCAGCGGCCGCAGAGTTCCTTGCCGCTAGGTCCGACTCACTGCCGGCAAGAAATTGCGCAGCTGAGGCGGCGTTTTTCATCTCTTTGGTGATGAGCTTGGACCAATCGATGTTGCTCATTCGGCATGTACCTCATCTTCGGGCAGGGTGGGCAGTGGCTGAGGGAGTCGGACAGGGCCGTCCGGGACATTGACAAGGTCAACGGGGAACGCCTGCTCTTGGCTGTAGTTCCAAGGATTTGGAAATAAAAGGGTGAGAATTAGCTCGCCTCCTTCCTTTTCCACGTCACGAACAAACCACTGGGAGCTGATAGCGGATCTGGGCAAGGTGTCGCCATCCCCCATAGGGGTAAAATCAAAGTCTTCTCCGTTGATGTTCAGTACTGATCCGGTTTTGATGATGACGAGAGTGTCCTCCCTTAGTTGCGGAGAAAGCTTAATTCTCATTAGAACCACCTTCCAATAGCCATGAAGAATCCGGCGGAGATTGTTTGTGCTTGGGCGCCGTTTCGCCACACAAGACCCGCCGAAGACTCGGACCGTGCGTTGGCGTAAATGAAGCCATATGTATCTACGTTGGCGACCGGCGTCCCCACAGCGGTCAGGCAGTATTGGTCGCTAAAAAAAGGGACAGGAAAGGTAACGTTCTTCACCGTGGATTGGTTCGCAGCTGCATAAAAGTTAGGGACAGGACCGATGCAGATCATCGTGCCGTCAGGGAATTTCAGTGCTCGTCCGTTTCGATTACTGACAAGCTGAAACAGCGCTTCGTTACCGCCCAGCGTCATGGTTCCCAATATTGCAGCTACAGCTGCGGCTCCTAATCCAAGCCCGGTCCTCGCGGCTAAAGGCGTGTTCCCGCCCGTCCCGCCCTTGGCAACCGGCACGATATTCTCAACCGCTACGCTGCCAAGCCCGAGGTTGTCGCGGGCATTAGCTGCATCCGATCCGCCCGTCCCGCCCTTGGCAACCGGCACGATGTTCTCAACCGCTACGCTGCCAAGCCCGAGGTTAACGCGGGCGTTAGGCGCATCCGATCCGCCTGTGCCGCCTTTTGCGACTGGAAGGGTATCGTAATTCCCGGTGCTGCCCAGGGCAGCCAACTTGAAACCAAACTCGTTCACCAACGCCCGCAATGCGTCCGCCGAGTCTTTGACGTAGCCCTGCATCGGAGCCAGCGCGTACTTGCCTGCACCTGTCGTGGGGCCCAGGTAATTCGGCGAGATCGCCAGGGCTGTATCGCTGGCGATGTTGGTCACTTCATACCAGTGCCCATCCGGGCCGAGGAATGCATCCCCTACCCGACTGTTGGCAATGAATGCGGTTCCAGAGCCCGTAACGGCGTTCGAATTTTGAACGACCGAAACCGTCCCGTCCTTGTACCAGGGCATATGACAATCCTTCAGAAATGGGTGACTGGCGGGCTACGTCGCCATCTTTGCGAATACAGCTGGGAGGTGAAAATCGAGGGGATTAACGAACGCTTCTGTGATCGCCCACATGTTGCCGCCAGCGAAGTCCCACAGTGAAAACAGGGTTCTCCCGACAATGCTTCCGGCGAGCAGGCCCATACCGAATGAGTTGATCATCAGGTATTCATTTTCTGGAAACTCGAAATCCACTCTGTAGTAGTTGGAGTAAGAAGTCGTCGCCGACTGCTCTGTTTTTATGTACGTCCAATTGGTAAAAGAGCGTGTGAAAAGCGCTGTAGGCGTTCCGGTGTCGTACAGCAGCTCGCCCTGTCCGTCCCACAGCCTCATGCCATAAGTCGCTACGGGTTGTGCCGCAAATGCCGCCACGAAGTACCGACCGTTTGGAGGCGCAGTTTTTTTGCTGTACGTTCGAACGTAGAAACCAGTCCAGTTGCCAGGCGAGCCCGTCAGAAACATTTGCCCCGCCGCCCCCATGACGCCCGATGTGTCCGGGCGGATGAAGACCAGGGGCGGTTCTTGGGACGTCACTGCTCGTGGAAAAACGGTCACTGAGCCGCGTCCGGACTCTTGTGTCGGTGAGTAGCGTCCGTTTGAAATGATGCACAGCCTGGAGAACTCTGAATCGAGGACAACCGTGTTCTGGTTGTTGCTAAAGCTCAGTCCGAAACTCATCGAAACCTCATTACCAATAGGCGCATGGAACCTGAAGCGGTGTAGGTGCCAGAACCCCAGTTCCGCATCCAGTTCGCGACCTCCACAACACCCGCCCCCATGGCAACCTCGAACTGACGGTCATACTCACCGTAATTCCCGATGGGGATGACGACGGCGCTGGCATTGTCTGGGCCGCAGCCTGGAACCGAGAAGGTCTGCACCTGCCGCGTCCCGGTGAACGTAACCACCTGTGAAAGCACCACCCGCAAGGTGAAGGAGTTTTCGTCCAGTTGCAGGGTCCCGTCGGGTCCCCAGATCCGCATTCCATACGGCATTGGCTACCCCAGATATCCGAGACGCACGCGCAGCACGTTATTGACGTCGTAGACCGACACGTTTTGCGCATTGATCACCAGGCGCCCTTGTCCCGGCACGATGCCGTTGATTTCCAGCGTGCCGTCTTTGTTGAGAATCCAGCCCTGATGTCCCGCGATGTAGTTGGTCGAGCTGATGAAACTGCCAATCTTGGCGTTGGTGATGGTGCCGTCTTGAATGAACGTCGGGCCGAGAAACAGTTGTCCGCCCTGAGCAACGAACGGCGTTGAAATTGCGCCGCCCGCCAGACTGTTGACCAGGGCGAAACGATCAGCTGACATCAGGATCTGGCTTTGCAGACCCGCCTCGGTGTTCTCGATCCCAATGCCGATACCGGCCATCACGTACTGACCGTTGGCGTTGACCTGCAACTTCACGGAATATGAAGCCGAGACCTTCCCGTCGAGCGTTGCGACGGCCTCACTCGTTTGTTCGATCACAGAAGAGTTGTTACCCACCGACGCGGTGAGCTGCTGTATCGCTGTCGCCGTCGCTGACTGGTTGTCAGTGACCACCTGAAGCAAGTCGGTGACCTGAGCCGTGTTTTCGCCGACGGTCGCGGTCAATTGGGTGACGGATTTCGCCATGGCGGCATTGGCGCTGGCCGCCACTTTGGATTCGGTGACGATGCTCGCCGTGCTGATCCAGCCGCCCAAGGCGTCGGTGAGGTCCCCTTCAGCGTTGTCATCGCGAGATGCCGCGCGCAAGGCCTGCAAGCTGCTCGCCTGCGCCGTGACGACACCGTCAAGTTCCGTGATTTCGGCGGTGTTGCTCGCGACCTGCTGAGCCAGGCCGTTTGCGGTTTCGATACTCCCGCCCACGTCGATCCAGTGCGTCGGATCGGGCGGCGGAGTTTCCAAGGGGATAGCGTCGCTGGCCTGGTAGATGCGGCCTCCATCCACGACCATTTCGCCCTTCTCGTAAGTCCGATCGGGGTCGTACGCTTGGAGGCCGTCCAGCGCATCAAGCTGGCCCTGCAAATCGTCAATCTTGTCGATCTGGTCCTGCAGATCCTGACCCAGCTGGGACTCGCCGATCTGCCCTGCGATCATGTCGAGAATCGGCCCGGCCTCGGAACTGCTCTGCCCCATCACGCCAAGCCCGGCCGGGTACCAAGGACCGATGTTGCCCGTGCGGTCGACGAGCCTCGCCCAGAAGAAGAACGTCACACCACCCAACAGCCCCTGCATGCTGTACGCCGACTGCGGATAGGCCAGATCGGTGAGTTTGGTGGCTCCATCAAGGTCTGTCGTGGGGCCGTACCAGATCTCCGTGCGTTGGGTGTCTTCTGCACCGGGCGGAAACGCCCAGTTGAGCTGAATCCCGAAGATCAGCGGCCCGGCCGTCAGCGAGGTCACGGCCGGCGGCAGGCCTTCCTTGCCGTTGAGTTGAGTCAGGACCGAAGTCCGCCAGATCGAAGAGATGTCGTAGGCGCTGATCGCCCGAACGCGGGCAAGGTAGGCGCCCGCATAGATGCCGACGATATCGACGCTGGTCGAGCCCGAGCGCTGCACCTTGATCCAGTTGCCGCTGTCCTTGCGCCATTCGACGTCGTAGCCGACCGCGCCAGTGACCGCAGGCCACGTCACCGTCATGGTGGTAACGGCAAGGCCCTGGGCGATCGCGGTGTTCGACGCCAGCGTGACGCTCGCCGGCGGCGGAACGACGGTGATCGGGATGACGCTGATGGGCCGCTCTTCCAGCCTGGCACCGGTGTCGATGAACTCGAACTTACTGGGCTCGAACTGCAGCGCCGCGATCTCGAAGTCGCCCTCCGTGGTGCGCTTTCTGCTCAGCACGCGGTACAGCGGGATGGCGAGATCATCGGCGTCCAGCGCCCATTGCAGCTGTGGGGTCGGGGTCTCGCTGTAGGCCGTCGTCACGGTGATGGTGCGGCCGGCCACAGAGTTCACCGTGCGCCCCTCCGCCTTCCCGCTCGGCAGATTGATGATCAGCCGGTCGCCGGGTTTGGCTTGTGTATCACGGTCCAGTGTCACAATGCGGCCAGCGCCAGCCGAGATGCGCCCGCCGACTTCGCGCCCGGCCAGCAACGAGTCTGCAATCGGGATGATGTAGCCAGGGAGCGGAATCTCGCCTTCCATGCCCGTCTTGAACGTGACAGTCCGGTCCTGATTGTTGCTCATCACCACCCATTTGCCGCGGCGCTGAGCCTCGGACGCCCGGGTGCAGCCGATCGCGCTGATCTCGACAGGCTTGTCGCCGAAACGCCGTTGCAGCGCCGGGTCGGAATACGCGGTGACGTCGGTGTCGTAGTTATTGGCCGGGTTGTCGAAGCTGACGATCGCCCGGGTGTAGCGTGTCTGTGAGGAGGCGCTGCCGTACGAGAACTTGCCTTCGATCACGTTAGCGCGCGTGAACACGTAATCGAAGTCCTGCGCGCGCGGCATGTCGGCCTGCATCACGATCTGGCCCTCAGCCCAGTACGTCATGCCCCGGTAAATCGCCGAGATATCTCGGAGCAGCGTCCACGCCTCGGCTTTGCCCTGCAGATTCATGTCGCAGAGAAAGCGCGGTTCCTGCCCGCCGGCGCCGTCCGGCACCAGTTGATCGCAATACTGCGCGATGCGGAAAAGCTCCCACTTATCGACCATCCACGGTTTGATCCGACGGCCAAGCCCGAAACGGTCTTGAACGCAGATCCCGTAGGTGATCCACGCGGGGTTGTTGGTCCACGCCGACTTGAACGAGCCGTCCCAGACGCCGGAGTACGTCCGCGCTACGGGATCGTAGTTGCTCGGCGCCTGCCACTTGCGGGCGTTGCAGTCGACGGTCACCGCCGGAATGTTGGTGAACTGCTCGGCGTCGAACTCGAGATAGAGCAGCGCGGTGTTCGGGTATCGCAGCTTCGCGTCGATCACCTCCGTATAGCCGGCGATCAACATGGTGTCCGCGATCTTGTTCGTGTTCTGGTTCGGCGTCAGGCGACGGACGCGGATCTGCCAACCAGACGTTGCCGCCGGCAGGTCGATCCGTCGAGAGCGCTCGTACCGGGTGGTGGTCTTGCCGTCGACCGCCTCCTCCAGCACCTGGTGATAGGCGCCGCCGTCCGTGGAGACATCGACCGCGTATTCGATCCGGTACCCGCCGACATTGCCGCTGTCATCCTGCCGCTGGAGCGCCGGCCACGCGAAACGCAGGCGAACCGCCGAGAGCTGGGTGTTATTGAGCGAGCGCACCCACGCGGTATCGCTGCGCAGCTCGACGTTAATGGTGGTTTCGTTTTCGACTGATGGGATGCCAGGGATGTAGCTCTGATCGACCGCACCGCTGCGCCACTCCCATTTCACGTTGGGGAAGTTGACGTTGCCGCTGGCGTCGTTGATTGGCGTGTTATCCAGATAGATGTCGGCAGCAGTCGGCACACCGTCGAATTCGCCCTCGCCCACGGCGATCAGGAGCTTCGCCAGGTTGGTGGAGCGCAGGCTGTCGGCTGCTTCGATGGGCGCTTTCGGGCTGCTGCTGCCGCCCTTGGCGCCGGTGATGTCAATTCGTGCGGCTGCGCCCATGCTTTCTCCAGGCGTAAAAAACCCGCCGGAGCGGGTTTCAATTTATGGGTAGTCGGTCCCCCCGTGGGGGGCTTTGCATCGATAGATGCGATTCAGAGCCAGTTTCCACCCCTTTACCGCACCGTATTTTTCAATCGCCAATATTGCGTAGTTAGAGCAGGAAGGCTCATATCGGCAGGCGGATCTGAGGCGGTGTGGAGCAAAGCGCTGGTAGACGTGAATTACCGCTACAGACAACCGCGCCATCAACCAGGTCGCCGGAAAGAAATTACATAATATTGAGAAAGCTCAGCTTTTTGTCCGAAGAGTCCCGCAAAACATCCTGGCTGTACTGCCACTCCGATCGTGTCAATTCGATAAAACTCCCACCCATCCCCTGCATGCTGATTCACAACATTCTGTAAATAAGCAGCAGCCTCATTCCCTTTTTGATTCTTCGCCTGGACTTCTACGTTTGGCGGAACCTGCACCATTTTATATACGAACACTTCGGCATCCTTACGAGTGATTTGGAGGCGCAATCCTATCAGCGTGTAAATCTGCTGCCACTCAAACTTTGTCTTCGGCGTAAATGCTCGCGCTGATGATCGCGCCGCCCCAGCGACGGCGGCCGATGCAGATTGGAACGGGGTTGCCGCTGGCGGTGGTGTTTTTGGCGGAGCCGAAGGCGTAGGACGGCAGGTTTTCGGGGGCACCGCTTTGCTTGAGCCCAGACGATTGAGGGCTGAGCATCTGCATCACACCTCCCACCATCAGAGACACACCCAGCGATTGTCCCCAGCCTTGCATGCCTGGCACGTAGAACGACGCAACGAATATCACTGCCCCGATGATTGTTTGCAGAATCCCTGCACGCTTGCTCCCGGACACCACGGGGACAATGCGAAGCTCGCGGGTGCCGCCGAGTTCGAAGCTGTCAGCGGACACGTTCTTGCGGTTACGGAAAATGGTGAAGCGCATTCCTAGCCGGTCGAGCCTTTTGATTTCGTGCTCGAATCCCGCAAGCGTGGCCTTCAAAGCTCTGAAAGCCTCCCACACCTGACCGGAGTCGATCTGTCTGCGATGCACACGGCCAAATTTCTTGGCAAGCGATCCTGAGAGGAGAACCGTCGTCATGGGGTTACACATTTCGGCAAGCGCGGCCATTCTGGCCTCCCAATAAAAAAGCCACCCGAAGGTGGCCAGTCAACTTTGCTCAAAACGAGCTTGGTGAAAGTGAGAATCCTGAGTTCGTATCGCCGGATATTCTGAAGCGCTTGATCTCACCTGATTTGGCTGAGGCAGCTACTTCTCTGACGGTGATACCGCCAATCCCGCACAAGCCATTACCTTTCGGGTCGCCACCTGAGCCAATCAGATTTTCGCCTGCGGGGACCAGGAATTGTGCTCTTTCACCCGGTCCTATCCGTGCTGACAGCTTTCCGTTCACAAACACGCCCAAATAACACCCCGACCCGAGCATCCCTCCGTCGCGTGTGACGAGCAGCACACCCGAAGGCCCGTCGACTGGAGACTGGTACGCAAGAAGCCGTGAGCTTTCAACCGGGGTTGCCTGCTCGTAAGTGGTCTGGTTTGTGGTGCAGCCAGTTAAAAGCGCAACTGTAAGCGTCCCTATCAAAATTCGCATTATGATCCCTCATCGTGATTTGGCCGCACTGTACCAGTGCTATGACACTCATGAAAACTTTGATAACGAGCAGGAAAGCAGGACGCGCGCGAGGGAAAGAAAAATTCGACGTAGCTGACTTTGAGAATTCGTCATCAAAACATGGGTGAGATAGAATTTGCGGACACTGCGACTAGCTCCTCGCAAAAATTCGGCCCCAAGGCCGTGTCATCATCAAGCTCTCCGACGAATCACTACTCATGCCTATCGACACAAACAGTCTCACGGCGCTCCTCGCCTGGCTTTGGGAAAACGGCGCCGCAGGAATTTGGGGCGGTGTGTGCCTTTTGGTCATAACCAGAGGATCTAAGAAGCTGCGTGATTTAATTGCGAAGCTTCCGACTGCTATCCGAACCCGCTCCCGTAAACAAAATAGCCCGGTGGCATATCTTCGGAAACTCAAGCTGAATGATCTACGTCAAATTCGCAGGTTCCGTTTTAACGACATGTGGATCGCCAGGGAGATCAGCAGGGGCAACACTGCGCTAGTTTTATTTGGCGTCAGCGCTGGCTTTTGGTTGATGGCGTTGGGCCTCAAGGAAGTGATGGTGATCTCGGGTGAACGACTAGCGTCGGATTCGACCACAGTCTTCATCTCTGCTTTTCCAGCATATATCTTCGAGATGATTTGGCTTTATAGATCGACCCGTGCAAACAGGATTGTCGATTACCGGCAAAAAGTTAAAATCTGGCGCTTCCAGCGATAAATTATACCCACATCAAATAGCCCAGCGCGGGGCTGGGCTAGACTGATAGAGCGTTTGCTAGTGTCAGGGTTTAGAGCGGAGCTCGCTGAATGCCCGCGCTGCACAGTAGGGGATTACAGCACACGCAAGCCCCATGGCGGCGGCCGCTGCCTCTTGAGGTGCTCCGTTGGCAGCTGAGATGCCTGTGAAACCGATAATTGCGCCGACGAACGACATAATTACGGTAACGATCCACATTAGTTTTGCCAATTTCTTTCCTTAGAATTTTAAGACTTGGCCCGAGGATATCTCTGGCCTTAGTGTCGGTTTAAGCGCTCGCAATCTAATGATGAACATAAGTCAAGTCAAATAGCCAGCACTCCCCGAAGCCGCTATCACTATCGGCTAAATTCCATCCTGTCTGCCCGTCCAGCGCTGGACAAACGCTCAGTAGCTGAATCGGATCTGCCCGTAGTAGCTTTGTCCACTCACATTCTGGGGAGAGACAGATGGATCCGTTAAGCGCTGCCGGCACCCTAGCAACTTTGGTTGGCCTCATGGGCCAGTACAAATCCAGTCGCGATGCAGCGTCGGGCAAGGACTTTGATGCATTCCTGACTTGGCTCATACAGTCGGGTCAAGATGACTTGAAACTCGCAATAGAAGCCAATCACAGCACGTCTGTCAGTATCAAAGCTCTTTTGAATGTGCAACGTGCCGACTTCATCGAAAGACTCGCACGCATCGAAACCGCTTTAGCTGGCTATACGAGCGCGGTCGAAGGGTTCGAGGCGCTGGCCGCCAGCACTAATCCCGACTCTGCACTTTCCGAGCAAGCCCTAGATCTTCTCCGGTTTTATGAATCGAGCGGCTCGGGGAAACTCCTTGAAACCCACAGCCTACAAGGCACAACATTTCATTCTCTTGACGGACACGGTGGCTGGCTGGCCGACGAAGGGCAGTTCATTGAGGATGACCTGAACCAATTGCTCGCTCTCGGACTCATCAAGCTGACGCACAACGGGAGAGGCGAACGGATCTTCCATTACACCAGACGGGCTGCCGCTTTAATTGCCGGAACCACGCCCGCCGTGTAAGCCTTCAAAGCCGGAAATTGCATTTTTATGCCTTAGGACCAAGCGCGTTCTGTCATGCCATGGCCCGCCAAACACAACAATCTCTGACGGCCTGCCGTACACGTGGTGAAGCAGAAACGGGCCACCGCCGTGAACAGCAGCCGGTTCGCCAGGCAACCTCGCATCTGACCCAAGATAGATCCCCGCATGGTTCGGATGCTTCGTCCGCCCTACTTCCATCACGATCATGTCGCCCCGCTGCGGAGTGCCCACACGCTCAAACCCCGCTGCCTCGTAAGCCTGCTCATAAAGACTCGGACCATCCGCCTGTTCCCACCAACCGTCCTCCCGCTTGAAGGCCTCAAACTCCAGCCCCCACTCGCGCTTGTACCAGTCCGCGCAAACCTGCCAGCAATCCCAAGCCCCGTGCACGAACGGACGGCCCACCAGCGGCGTATTCCCGGTGGGCGCGATCGTGCGCCAATCCCCCTCTGGCCAACTGAGAATGTGCCAGGGCAATTCCGTGGCTTCGCACATCGCCAGGTCACGCGGCGACGGTCGGCTCGTCGCATCGGGGTGCGAGTGAACGATGCCGATCACCTCGCCCATGTCCTCGGCCGCCGCGTAATCCTCCGGCGCGATGCGAAACTTTTCATTCGGGTCAGTCGCGGTGTTCTCGCATGGGATATAACGATGCCCCCGGCCGACGGCGACGATCAAGCCACAGCATTCCCGCGGGTATTCAGCGGCCGCATGCGCCTGCACCGCCTTGAGAATGTGTTTGCGCATGTCAGCTCCGGGCGATGAGGGATACGGCCGGGAAGCCGCCAAAGGGAAGTTCGTTGTTCGCGCCCCAGCGCGGCTCGCAGCCGGTGGTGAGCAGACCGTTGCACTCGTCGTGCTCAGGGTCGTCCGTGGGGTTGCCGTTCATGTCGAAGTACGGGCCGGTGTAGCCGCAGTCAGGTCCGCGATATCCGCCGGTCAGGCACCAGTGGCACAGCGTGGTCATCTGCCGTCCGATCGACTCGCCACCCACATCACCCGGGCTGGCCAACTCCCACGAAACTGTCTCGCCGTCCTCGTTGACCTTCTGGTCGATGTACCAGACCTCGATCGATTCCTGGGTGGAATCGGCCTCGGTGTTGCCGGCCGGGAAGTTCGCCGGATCGATGTAGCGCGCCAGCGTGTGCCGCATTGTCAGCTTGAACTGCAGCAGATCATCGAATGCGAGGCACAGCGCAGTGATCCGTCCGTTGACGTTGCCGACGGAGAGCGTCGGGCGCACGGCGGTGCCGTCACCGTTGGCTTCGATGCCGTCGATCTGCATTGGCCAGGCGCCGTACTCTTCGCCCTGCCACCAGATCGACTTCGCGGGAAGCTGATCGGCATCGACGCCGGCCGCCTGTAACTCTTCGGGGCTGTGCGGAATGGAATGGCCGTGGAAGCGCAGTACGTCCGCGCCGTAGTCGGAGCCATCCAGCTCAAACAACAGCACCTCGCTGCCTGGCTCTAGGACCTGCAGGTCGCTGATCAAGGGCATATCGGTTTCTCAAGGGTGGAAGGCTTGTTCGAATGTGGCGGTGACTTTGAACTGGCCGCCCCCGATGGGCGTCGGCGCGGCCTTTTCGCAGGTGTAGAGGCCCAGCTCGCCGAGAGGGTTAGTCCACAAAAATGCCTTGGCGCCGCCGTGACGGTCTAGAAACGCCATGATCTTCACCGCTGTCGCTCTGGTGCCGGTGTAAGTGATGGGGAACGACTGTTCCTTGTTGTTCGGGCCATCGCCTGCAATCTGCTTGTAGCCATTGCCGAACCGGGATTTGCGGGTGCGCCAGCTTATGTCCGGCGTATCGCCAAACTGGGTCGGCCAGGTGAACGTCTCAATGGCCATGTCAGGTCCTCGACTGCCGGAAGCTCACGCCGCCGGGACGCCACGAATCCGCGACGGCCTTCTCGGCGGCCTGTTTGATTTGTGTCTGAAGGTTCTGCGCCAGCGCGGTCTGATCAAGCTCCATGCCTTCGGAGCTGCGGTCCTCGGTGACGACGCTTACGGGCGCATTGATTTGGATCGTTGACCCGCCACCGCCGACTGAGCGAATCCCAAGCGCCCCACTGCTGGTTCTGGTCAGCGGGACGATGGCTTCCGGGCCCGCTTCGCCCATCACGCCTTTACCGCCGCCAGCCATGCCGAACGCGGTTGGTGAGCTGACAATGCCGTTGCTGAACGCCCCGCCCTTGGCGAACATCTGCACGCCATCCATCCAGGCGCCGCCTTTGGCCTGGGGGAAATAACTCGACGAATAGCCGGCCTGGCTCCCTCCCAGCGATTGAGCACCGACGCCGGCCCCGCCGCCTCCGAAGTAGCTCATTCCGGCCCCGACCAATGAGGCGAGCAGCGAGGACGCCGCCTGCCGGGCCGCAATGCGTGCCATATCCGAGATGATGGATTTGGTGAAGTCCGAAAACGACAACTTGCCGGTCAGCGCGAAGTTGACCACCGCGTCTTCCATGGCGCTGAAAGCATTGGTGAACAGGCTCTTCGTTTGCCCGGCAACGTTCTGGGCACTGTCGAGATAGTTTTCCCAGGCTGAGGTCGCGCCATTGGTCCAATCGCCCTGCGCGGCTTCGACGTCGGCGTAGTTCTGGCGAATCTGGTCGGTGGCCTTTTTGTTGGCATCGGCCAAGGCCTGAGACTTCTGGGCGTACTCATGATCCGACATGTCGCGGGAGGGGTCGGACCGTTGATTTTCCAAAGCCAGCGCCTGCTGGGCGAACCGGTCTTGCTGGCTGTTCAGCTCACCGTCCAGCGCGTTCTGGCGATCGCCGCGGCCCACACCTACGACGGCGCGTTGACCCGCGAGCGCGATCGCTTTTTGCTGCTGCCCCAGCGCCTGAACGTAGGCATCGACCGACCGCGTTTGCTTCGCAAGCCTGCCTTCCTCCTTGGTCGCCAGTACCGTGAGGTGGGAGTCAGCATCCTTCTGAGCCTTGACCATGTTGGTACGCGCATCGGCGATCTTCTGGTCCAGCTGGATGCGCTGCTGAGCAGTGGTCGAAGACTTACCGCGTGTTGAATCGAGGGCCGCGATCTCCGCCTCATACGCCGCCGTCACGTCGCCCTTTCGCTGCTCGGCGATCGCGATGCGCTGGCTGCTGAAAGACTCGGCAGATACCAGGCCGGCTTTCTGTGCCGCTTCCAGTTCCTTTTCCAGGTTCTGGTAATAGCCGGTGATCGACTTCAGGCGGTTCTGAGCATCGTTGAACCCGGTCAGGTCCGGCTGAGTGGACGCGGCTTTGGGGTCTTTGAATTTGTTCTTGATGTTGGCGACGTTCTTGTCGATCGCCGTCTGAGCCAGCCGCGGGTCGTTCGGATCCGTCTCGCGGATAGCGTCCAGGGACTTCTTGTAATCCTCAAGAGCCTCGGTGCGTTTTTGCTCGTTCGTCAGCGACGATTTCTCCAGGGCATCGACCTTGCCCATCGCCGTGATCGAGTCCTGCTCCAGCTTCGCTTGTTTGCCTAGGTATTCGGTCCGGGAGGCCTCGGCATCGCGCTGCAGGACCAAGTAATTGAGCTGGGATTGGCGAAACTCGACAAGGGCATCCTTGGACGTTTTGGACTGAAACAGACCATCCATGCTCTGCGCTTCGAGAAGACTCGCCTTTGCGTTCTGGATATCCGAGTCGAGGTCCCGTCGGCCGAGATTTTTTAGCGTGTCGGCGGCCTTTGCCACTTTCAGGTAGGCGCGCTCCCAGATGCTCAGGTTCTCGAGGATCTTCGGGGTACGCTCGTTGATCGCTTCCGCGTACTGCTCGGTCGCAAGTTTGACGGCGCCGGCGTGATCGCCCTGCTCTTGAAGCGCGGCAATCTGCGAGTACACGGAGGCCGTGAGGTAGTGATATTGCTCGTTCAGCGCGGCGGAGGCTTTGACCGGGTCGTCTGCCAGCTTCACAAACTCGGCGATGGTCGCGTTGACTGCGGCGCCGGTCGCCTCCTGCAAGCCGACAGCGGCCTGAGTGATCGCGCCGAAACTCTCCCCGGCGATCTTGCCGTTGCCCGCCAGCGTGGCAAGTACCTCAGCCGCGGCACCGGTGGTGCCCACGATTGCGCTGACCTGCCGAGCAAGCGCACCCAGCTGCCCGGCACTGACACCCGCCGCATGGCCCGTCGTGATCAGTGACTGGTTGAACTGGTTGGCTTCTTCCGCGCCCTTGTAGTACGCAATGCCCAGCGTAGCCACCACCGCGCCCACTGCAGCGATGGGCGCGAGCATGCCCGCCAGGCGCAGGGCTGAAGCACCGGCGCTTGTGCCAATTTCGAGTAGGTTGTGAGCCGCAACACGGAAGTCGCCTTCAGCCAACGCATTGCCCAACTGGAGCACACTTTCCCGCGCGCGTTTGGTCTTGAGGCTAAACGTCGACGTTTCATCGCCCAGCCCCTTAATCCTCTGCCGCGCGGCGTCAATGTCGGCCGAATAGGTCTTGAACTCGTCCTCGCCAATGGTCCCGGCCTTGCGATGTTTGTTCAGTTGCTCTTGCTGGTCGTCGAGTTTTTGCAGTGCAGCCATGGCCGGGCTGATCTTGCCCAACAGCGCCTGCAATCCGTCAGCCTGAACCCCAGTAGCGGCAGCGGCCTCTTTCGCGGCCCGGGCAGCCTGTTGATTGGTTCCTACGAGCGCGTCCGATTCGGCCTGAAGGCGTTTTTGCAGCGCGGCAAGGCTCGCCGTCGAATCCCGGCTCGCGTCCATCGCAGTGGCGGTGCCGGTCACGCTGGTGGTCAGCCGCTGGTAATACTCGCTGTTCTTCAGCGAGGCAGTAGCGGTCTCAAGCAGTCGAGCCTTCGCATCAGCCGTCGCCTGCGCCGCCCGGGCCTCGGCTTCGGCCAGCTTGTCTGCCGCATCGGCAGTCTTTTTGAAGCCGGCCGTGACATCGTCGGCGGCTTTCTCCGCCTTGTTGCCGGCCTCCGTCAATTTATCCAGATCGGTCGCGGCCTGGACGGCATCCCCGGAGTCAACCGCGATGCCCAGTTCTGCGATTGTTCCCGACATGCGTGCTCCGCTATTTCGATTCGCTCATGACGAGCAACGCTTCGGCCTCCATCACCTGAAGGTCCGGAAAAAGCGTCGCCGTCTGTTTTTTGCTGAAGCCGAGGAAGGTGGTCACGTCGCCGATGACGCCGTAGTCCAGGCCAACGGCGCCGCCGAAGCCGGTGCGCCACTGCGTGGACAGCGCGTTGAACGTCACGAATGCCGGCCAGGCATCGGGAAAGACCCCGAACTCTTCATCCGGAACATCGGCGCGGGTCAGCCCGAAAGCCGCGAGGTCGGCGTCGGACGGCCCGGCCTCGTACATCCGGCGCGCAACCGTTCTCAGTTTCCCAGGCGTGCCACCGCGAACGCGTTCTGGTAAGCCGTGACGATGGCATCACCGGCGCCGGCAGAGGTCTCCACCAAGGCACGAACTGCGTCCGGGGTGAACGCGTCGTCGAAGCCCCAGCCCACGACCAACTCGCTGACCTGCTCGATCTGGCGCTCGATGTGGGCGTCGGTGAGGTCGATCAACGTGACCTCGTCGCCGTTCTGCTTGAAGCGCTCTTGATCACGCTCTGCAGCCTGATGCCAGCCGGCGAACAGCTTCGCCAGCGCCTTGCGGTCGCGGTACCTGAACTCGAATGACACCTTGATCGTGGTGCCACCAACGCGGGGGATTTCGACGTCTGCCGTGAACGTCGCGGCCTGGGCGATCTTGAACCTGGTCGCCATGGATCAAGCCCCCTTGTAACGCGTCGGGCGGGAGGCCAACGACAGGGTGATGACGCGTGCCATGACGTTGTTGCGGGTGAGCGTCGGGGTCGGCGTGATCGACACGTAGGCGTTGTAGTAAATGGTCGCACCGTTCGGCAGGGTCAAACGAAGCACGCGCGGCTCGCGATCGTCATCCGCAGCCTCGACAGGTGCGACGTACGGCAGGCTATCGTCATCGGCGACGGTAAGGGTCAGGGTGATGGGGTTCTTGGTGGTTGGCAGCTGACGATCGTCCGACTCCTCCAGAAAACCGAACGTCGCGAACTGCTGTTCGCCACCCGAACTGTTGTTGTCGGTGACCTGGCTGATCTGCGCCCAACCGGTGGCCGCTCGAACTGCACCGATGCCCGACCCGGCTGTGTAAACAGTGGTTTTCGTGGTGTCGATGCCTTCCAGCGTGAAGGCGTCATCGGTGGAGGCTGCGACACGTACGACCTTGTCGTTGAGACGGGTCCAGCCGGAGGTCACAACCAGCACGTCTCCGTCCTTGAATCCGTGGCCGGGCGCAGTGACCTCCGGCGGTTTGGCGTTGGTAATCGCGGTGAAGTCTGTCGGCGGGCTGTTTGTGGCGGCAATCTCGAAGATCGCGCCGTTGGGAAGAATCGCGCTCATTGGGTTTTATCCTCGTGCAGAAATGAAAAACCCCGCACGCGGCGAGGTTGAGATGTGCCCCATGGGCGATTAGTCGGCGTCGGCCCGGTACTGGAACGACGCGGACACGGCGAGCGTGTTGTCAGCCTGGACGGCAGGGCCCGGCTCAACGGGGGTCAGCACCATGACTCTGAAGTCGGCTTGGCTCAGGCGCAGGTACACGGGAAACAGATCGGCGAGTTCGTCCGCCAGCCCTTCCGCATCACCGGCGCCGTTGCCGGCGGGCGTGATGATGTTGACTTGAAACACGCCGGTATAGACGCGGTGGTCGCCGGCCAGCGTGTTGGCGCTCGTGCCGGCAGGCAGCGTGAAAGCCGCGAGGTAGGTTTCATCGGGTGAGGGACTGAAGCTTACGCCCTGATAGGCGATGCGCAGATTGCGCGCGCCGGCCCACGCGGCAAGGCGTTGCTCGAACAGCGAGCGAATGATTTTGTGGCTCATAGCTGATTGTTCCTGATGGCCTCCAGCACGATCTGCTGAAAGCGCGCGACGGTGATGCGCACCATGCCGCCCGGCGCCTGGGTTGAGTGGCCGTATTCCAGCGGGATGGCATAGGGCAGTGAGTTGGTGATGTAGGCCGTCTCTCCCGCTTTGAACTCGAGCGCGCCATTCACGATGCGCGCCGAAGCGTTGCGCCCGCTCGGGTCGACGTCATCAGCCGTGGTGTTGTCCGGGCTGCCGATGCTGAACATCCAGTTGCCACGAAAGCGCCCGCCGACATAGCCACGGCCAGCGACCAAACCGTTCACGTTGAAGTTTTGCACCCTCTCCGCCTTGGTGAGTGGCTTGGCGTACTTGACGCCTTTTCGGAGCTTGCCGGACCTGGTGAAGTTGCTATCGTCCAGATTGATGACTGTGTTACGCACGGCCACTTTGAAGTCGTAGTCATCAGCGGCGCGCGTGTTCTGTTCGCGGTGCGCGACGTTTGCGGCCCAGATCTCCGGGTTGCCGACCGGGGACATGCGGATGACGCTATTGCCGACCTCAATGATGATCTCGCGCAGGCTGGCGTTGATGGCTTGATTGGCCTGCTCGGCAAATTGGGCGAGGCTCAAGGCGAAGCTACCGGACCGCCCGCCACCTGCACGGCTCACGCGCGCACCTGCAGCTCATACAACAGGGGCGTGCCCGCCGGGTTGATCTCTTTCAACGGGGGGATGATCGACCAGGTCTTGCCCTGAACGATCGCTTTGCTGAGGAGCGTTGGCGGCGCATTGAGCCCGCTCGCGGCGATCTTCAGCTTCTTGTCGCCAGCGGTGATGAGGTTGTTGGCCTGGAATTCCTGACCGGTGAAATCGAGCAGGATGCCGTGGGCCGAGCGCTCGATGACCGTGTCTGGTCCGGTGCTACCGGTGGCCGGGTCGTACTCGCCTTTGATGGTGTCGCGAAGGGTGACCGGCTGACCGAATTCGGTGATTAGGTCGAGGGCCATCACGGCCATCTCATTGTAGAAGGTGGCCATGGTTGCTCCTGCGGTTTTACTTCATCGTTTTCTGCGCTCTTCGAGCATCAGATCCGCAGCTTGTGCAGCTCGATTGATGCGAGCCTGCGCAGTTCCAGCCAAGCCAGACAGCGGCCCAGAGCCAGTTTGCGCAGGCTTCGATAACTCGGCCGACGCTGCTGCTGCAAAATAAATATCCCAAACCTGCTTTTCTTCTGCGGTCATACGAACCTCCTGTAGTGGGAGATCGAGGCTACCACTAGGCCCGAACAGCGAAAAGCCCACGCCTGAGAAGGTAATCAGCAAACTGCGTAACGCTGGGCCGATCCGGCGCAGCCGCCGTGAGCCTTGGGCTGGTGGTGTTGATCACGGCGTAGTCACGCTCAACAGCGCCGTCGACCTTCTCCTTCGTTACCGCGCCTTTGCGCTGCTCGATTGGGTCGATATCGTCGGCATGGATCTCAGCGGCCAGTGCCATCTGCCCGCACTTGATCCGGACTGGCAGGTAGTTGTCCGCTTGGATCGCCCGATCCAGCTCGACACCGCGCCGGGGCCAGGCCAGAGCCTGATCGCTTGACGTCTTCTTGCCCTTCCAGTTCATGCCCTCCATCACCAAAGCGGCCCGACGCAAAAGCGCCTCTTGGGCAGCCTCCTCCACCGGTACGGTCACGCCAAACTTTCCAGCGTAGACACCCAGTTCAGCCGCCGAGGCATAGCTCTCCGCCTCCGGCACACCGGCGCCGTCTTCAATGATGAGCATCTGTCACTCCGCCTCAGTCAACCGTTTTGCTTCTGCTTCAGCCAAGTCCTGCGAATCGAACGGGTCGCCGAGCACCTTGCCGTCGGCATTCAGCACCCACTTGCCGTCCGCTACCTCCGCAGCCGTAATGATGCGTTTAACGGCTGGTTTGTTCGCCGCGGCCTTTTTCGGCTTCGCCGTTTTCACGATGGCGACTTCGACATTCGCGGCTTTGTACGCTTCAGCCACCGCAGGCCAGTCGCCGATGAGCGTCACCTTCGCGACACCGGCTTCCGGGCGTTCAAAGTATTCAGGATTGCGGTAGCGCTTGGCGGGGTCGAAGTTTGATTTTTGAGAGGTGTAAACGAGTTCCATGACGCGCTCCAATGCGGCTCGTCAAAGCCGCGGGTTGGTGTCTTATTCGCCTCCGCCTGCTTGCGGGGCGGACAGATCGATGAGAACGCCGGCCGTGACCTTGTCGCTTGTCGCGTACTTGGTCCAGTTGGCGCCGCTGCCGACGGAGGCCAGATTCGGGTTCACCCCACCAGTGGAGTCTTTCCAGCTGTAACCCAGCAGATCGAGGTTGAAGGTGCCTTCAGCGCGGAAGCCCATCGCCAGGTTTTCCTGATTGTCGATGTTGTACGAGCGGAAGCCAGGCGCCTGGGATTCGGTGATCTTGATCGCCCCAGCTTGCAAGCCAAAGATGGTTTCGGCCGGGATGGTGTCGGACACCAGAACTGGCTTGCCCATGGTGCCCGGCTGGCCGCCATAGATGACCACGCCCGCCTCTTCGTACACCTTCTCGGTGATAGCCTGGTCGACCATGTCGAAGTAAGTCGCCGAATCCATCGTCCACAGTGCTATGCGGCCGAAGCGGTCACCGAATTTGCGCATGCCCTTGGTGAGCGCTTTCTTGCCGTCCGTTGCGAAGCTGGCCGAGGCAACCATGTTGGGGTTTGCGCCGATGGCGGCTTTCAGCGC
This sequence comes from Pseudomonas graminis, assembly GCF_013201545.1. NCBI lineage: Bacteria > Pseudomonadati > Pseudomonadota > Gammaproteobacteria > Pseudomonadales > Pseudomonadaceae > Pseudomonas > Pseudomonas graminis. The sequence continues at coordinate 4,220,180 of NZ_CP053746.1, read as the reverse complement.
GGCCATGGCGTACTGAATGTAGCCTTCCAGCACCGCGTCGGCGTAGTCCTGGCCGACCAGCTCCGAGAACTCTTCCGGCGAACGAGCCCGGCGCTTGAACGCCTCTTCGGTTGTTTCATACGGGCCGTATTTGAACGGGACTTTCACGCCGACGACTTCCCCGGAACCAATCTTCTGGCCGGCGACCACCGCAGTCGAGTTCACATCACGGTGCGCAATCGCGCCGCCGAGTTTGTAAAACGCGCGCTTGCGCAGATCGCCCTCGATCAGCTCGTTGTCGAGCACCAGCGCTCCGTTGGAGGATGCGTTGAACACATCGATGACATCCTGAATGCGCTCCAGGTACGCGGTTTGGGCAAGGTCGTTGTAAACGATCATGTCCGTGTTGACGGTGGTCGCCATGGGTTACTCCCTATTTGGGCAATTTGAGATAGGCGTCCTGCCCGTGCGCGGTGATGTATTCACGCTTGGCGACGGAGGACATTTCGGAACGTTTGAGCGCGGCCCCGCCGCCGATTTTTGCACCGGCGGCCCCGCCGCCCGATGCCTTGCTACCTGCGATCACCGGCGCAAACGCAGGGTTATTTGCGAACTCGGCTTTCAGCTCATCCAGGGTGGAGGCCGAAAGCTTGCCCTGCTTGTCGAGAACGACAACGACCGGTTTACCGTCGCGCTGCTCGACGCTCAGGCGGCGTTCGATGTGAGGCAACAGCGCCTCCGCACTGCCCGGGATGGCTAACGTTGCGGCGATGTCGGTCGCCGTGCGGCCCACGGTCAGATCCCTGATCTGGCCCTGCAAGCCGGTGCGCTCCAGCTCCAGCTGGCCACCAAGCTCGGCCTGGAGGCGGTCGTACTTTTCCGACCAGGACTTTTCGAGCTCTTCGACGTTTCCGGACTTTCGAGCGGCTTCCTCGCGCTCTTGGCGGGCGGTCTCCTCAGCTTCTTTGCGGGCTCGCTCGGCGGTTTTCTTCTCGCCCAGCAGCTCATCGACCTTGGCTTTCAGGCCGGTCACGTCCTCCGGTTGTGGCAAGCCATCGACCGCCAACACGAATTTGCCGTCTTTTTCGGTGTAGAGCGGGCGCACGGATTCGTCGACGCCATCGAGGGTGTCGAGTTGGAATTTCAGCATTGGATGTCTCCCAGAGACGAGGGTGCAGAGATAAAAAACTCCGCTCAAAGCAGAGCTGGGGAGGAATCGCGGGCATAAAAAAGCCCCGGGGATGCCGGGGCTAGACGCACTTTATGATCAGCTTAGGAGATTCAGTTTTGCAAGAGCCTCTACGGCAGTAGCTAGAGCGAGAGCACCGTGATTGATGAAGATAATCTCTGCGCCAAATATTCCGTGCCCGGAGATCACCGCTGCGTAACCGTAGTAGCTCGCGAACGTTTTAATGTCTTCGCTCAAATTTTCCATGTGGATCGGATTAGGGAGGGCAATGATCCGTACCAGCGGGCCAACTGAAAAAATCTTGGGGTCTTCCAACCCGAAAGTATCCGCAAGACAGCCAGCAAAAGAAACTTTTTCGCTATCAGCCATGCCTTGGATAAGAGAAGCACGCTGGTCCTGATCCCAGCCTATCCTTCCATCCATAGCCGAGATGGATGTAAAAGTTCTGAGGTTGTCTGCAGAGATTTTGTCTTCACCCGATTTCATGCGAGCCGCTCCTTGTGTGTGTTGGCTCAATTCAAGATGAGGACCGCAACCGATATTTTCAAGCTGCTCATAGCCTCTCCTATCTGGTCATCGAATGTTTGCGCGCTCGAACGCTATCGGCTCCAGCGCCTTCATCTGCTGAAGTGTCAGCGGTGAGAAATTTCGGCCCAGCTGCAGCTCGGAGAACCGCTCGACACTGAGCCCCCCATCGCGCAACAGCCTTGCTCGCACCGGCCCAATCGCCTTGTCCTGAAACGCGGCCGGCTGCAGCACCAGCCATTCGTAATAGCTAAGGTCAGCCCTGACCTGCTGCGCACCGCTGCCACCGATCGAGGCCCGCGTGCCGTCCTTGGAAAGCAACACGCTGAATCGGGTGATCGCCGCCACCGTGGACCGGCAGTTGATGTGGATCGGCGGCCGAGGCCCCTCTGCCAGCTTGAAGCGTCGGCCATCCAGCGTCCTGCACTGGGCGGTGGTTTTCGAGTCAAGCATGCTGACCCACTCCACCGCCAGCACCACGTCGCTGTTAGCCTTCAGCGTCTCCATCCGCGCCTGGGAGGCGACGTGCTGGACCGCCGTGCGGACAACCGAACCGGCATTGCGATGAGTCGTGGCGAGGATGCCGTCGTTGTAGTTGAGCGCCTTGGTGCCGCGGATGTTCTTGATGATCTGAAGGTTGGTCTGGCCTTCGAAGAAGCCCTGCCTGATTGCACCGGTCAGGCGTTGCCGTTCCGTAGAGGTGAAGCCTTCGATAAATGAGCTGAGCAGCTTGCCGCCGTCCGCGCCGCGCACGCTCAGTGGGTTGGTGAGGATGGCCGCGCGAATTGCCGCAGTTCCGGGCAACGCAGCATCGAAGGTGATGCTCGGCGGCGCAGCCCTCGTCAGGCTGGTCGCTTCAAACTGCGCCTCGTAGCTGGCGATATCCACCAGGTCGAGATGCAACTGCTCGCTGAACCGTCCGAAAATGCCGAGCAACAGGCTGTCGACTTCCTTCAACAAACGTTCAAGGCGTGCCACCGTGTACTCGGTCAGATCGGCTCTGCTCAGGCGGTCGCGGAGACTGCGATCGATCTCTTTCAGGAACGGCGCAAACTTCCCCACCTCGCCTGACTTCAGTTGCTCCAGGAAGACCGCATGCCGCAAGGTCGCGTCAAGGATCGCTTGATTGGCGGCCATCAGCTTTCACCCCAGTCTCGTCATCCAGATTCAAACCGGTGGCATCGGTCTGCAGCTCATCGCGGATCTGGTCGTCATCCTTCTCGGGATTGATAACACCGCGATCGCGCAGGTATTGCCAGAAGTCGGTCACCGGCAGGCGGCCGCCCTGCACGGCGTTAAACAGCCCGGCCATGATGTTGGCGTCGAGGCTGATCTGGGTGAAATCCTGATTCAGCTTGTACTCGGCCTCGCCAGTTGCACCGGTGAACTCAACCATCCACGCCAGGCACTGCGTGTAACCCTCGCTGACGTTGTTGACCACCAGCGAAAGCACGCTGTGTTCGGCGGCACTGTCGCTGTCGGCTTGGGTGGCGGTTTTCACCGCGCTACCACGCTCGATCAGCCGCGCGCCGAGGGCGACGAGCTGCTCTTCCTTGGCGTCCATGGCCTCTTTGATCATGGTGTTGGCCTGGGCCTGCAGAATGCCCGCCGAGCCATTCGCCGGCAGTGGCAGGATCGCCCGGGAGCCGAAGTAGATGCCCTTCTCTTCCAGCAGCTTGACCCACTGCTCGTCCAGTCCGGCCATGAACACCTGAGGCTGGCCCATCAAGAACGCCGCGTCCTCGTAATCGGCGCTGTTGCGGTAATGACCGATGTTGACCTCGGCCATGTCATACAGCGGCGAATCGTCAATGCTGGTGTCGTTGTTCTCGCTCCCGAGGAACTGAAACGGGATCACCGTCCACGGCAAGCCTGACCCGTTCAGCGGCGCGAAGGGCGGCGTGACCAGCTCCGTCGCCGATTTCCCCTGCTGCCAGATCTCCTGCGTGTAGATCCCCGCTGCGTCGAGCCGGAGCACGCGGTATTGGGTCACCTGCTCACTGCCAAAACCGTCCTCGGTGTCGACGTCTACGGTTTCGCGCAGCACCACGAGACTCAGCAGATGCTGCCCACCCACCCGACGGGTCTTCCAGTTTCGGATGGCCTCGGCCGGGTAGCTGCTGACGCTTGATCGGGCGCGACCGGCGATTTCATCGGCCCGGCTGACGGTGCCAGCCTCGACAGCGGCGTAGTCCACCAACAGGCCATGGCGTCCCACCTCCAGCAGATGCCCGATCACCGACTGGGACTGCTGGTAGATGCTGACGCCCTGCCCGTCGATATCCCGGGAAACGTAGTCGAGCGCGCCCGGCAGGGTCAGCGTTGGCCACGTCCGGAATACGGCGCCGACCAGGCTGTGTTTGGTGCGGCCGGTGGCGTTGAAGAACACCGCGCGCGCCTTGTAGCCCTTGTACCGCTCCTTGTTCTCGTCGCTGAGGTCGTGGGCGTTGGGCCTGGGCAGATACAGCTCGCCAGCCGCCTTAATGGTTTCCGAGCCTTTGCACACGTCACGCACCAGCCGCCAGCGGCTCTTCGCCGCGTCGTACTCCGGGCGAGTGAAGGTGACGTCGTTAGCCATCAGCGCGCGAACCCCATGTTCAAGGTGGTGACCGGTTTAATGATCGGGAAGTCTTTGTGAATGAAGTAGCCGCCCGCGTCGTTCGCGTGGTCGTTGCCCTGGCTCTTATCGGGTTCGCCGTTTGGCGCCCAGATCTGCTGCTCAAGGCCATCGGCGTACGTCGGGCACGTGAAGGGGTTGACCTGGTAACGACGCTCGCCCTGGGCGTTGCAGAACATGGCGTTCATCGCGTTGATGCGGTCCTTCACCGGCGGGTTAGCGGCCGGCGCGATGACCGTGAACCCCGCCTGCTTGAGCATGGCGATATCGGTGAGGCTGGCGTTCACCGACTTGCGCGAGTCGCCCGACGCGTCCGGGTAAATCCGAATCTCACAGGTCTTTTCAAACGTGTTGCCGTTGTACCGCCAGTACCGCTCCTTGATACGCTTGATCATGTCCGGCGTGTCGTAACCGTTGGTGAACTCGTCGACCGCGCGGGGCATGCCCTGATCGCGCTTCACGTGGGTGATCGCTGCCATCTTGCCAACGTTGAAGTCCATGCCGATGAACAGCGGCTCGCCCGCCTGGACCGTGTCGAAGCATTGGTTCATCTTGCGGTCGTACGCGTGGTAGATCGACCCGGACGTCAGGTTGACGAACTGACCGTTCAGATAGGCCCGGATCAACTGCTCCGGGTAAGACTCCATCAACGACGGTATGTAGTCGTCTGGCAGGTTCAACTCGTTGTCGAACGTGCTCGCTTGCACCAGGCCGTACATGCTGGTCAGCGCCGGCTTCTCGCGGAGCTGTTTGACGAACTGCTGGAACACGAACTTGAAGCCTTCCGGCGTCGTCGTGACATCGACGCCATTCTTTAGCCCGGGCACGTTGTAGCGCATCCGCGCGATGATCTTGCGCCAGGCGTGCTGCGCCTTGAGCGACGGCAACACATCGAGCTCATCGACCAGCGCATGACCGATCTTGAAGCCAACGATGGTTTGCGGCTTCTCCATCGACCGGCAGATCGTTGTGCTGCGGTACTGCCTGCCGCTGTAGAAATCGACCTCTTTGTCGCTTTCCTTGGTCCGTACTTTGAGGCCCCAGTCGTAGGCCACTTCTTCAATGGTCGGGAAGAAGATGTCTCGGATCTGCGGGTAGGTCGGCGCGAAATACCCAGAGTTGATGCCCGGCCATTCCCACACGTGTTTGCACAGCGCCGCGCAGCCCACCCACGTCTTGCCAGAACCGAACCCTGCGACGAATCCACGAAACTTGTGCGGCAGTTGCAGGAAGTCAGCCTGGGGAACGTTCAGGCTCGGCATCCCGCTTCCTCGCGTCAATCACATGAACCGACACTGCGGTTGGGACAACGGGCTCATCGTCTGCATCGGCCTTCTTCTGCCGGTTGACGTACATGTCGCCCGCTTCTTTGGCGGCCTGCTCCAGGATCTGCATTGCGAGCCCGATATTTTTCGTTTTCTCGGCGCGCTCGACGAACCTGTTCATGGCGCGCAGGCGATAGGCACGATTGGCGATCGGGATATCGGCAGTCTCTTCGCGGAACCTCTTGCGGGTGTCCTCAAAAAGCGTGACCCAGCGCTTGGCCAAATCTCGTCCGGCACGCTTGGTCGGGTCATGGGCTTCGCACTTCTGCCGAGGCACTTCAATGCCGAATTCTTCTCGGACGGCGGCCGAGACCTGCGAGGGGGTGTCAAAGCACGCCAGGGCCTGAACGATAAAGGCCTTCACCTCGTTGTTCAGGGTGGCCATAGGCTGGATTCCGTCTGGGGTCTGTCAGGGGTCAGGCAGACTTGAGTAGACAGGTTCCGCAGGCCCTCGAAATATTCAGTTTGCCCACCTCGGCGGGTTTGTTTGCTGCATCGACCAACGCCTGAACCTCGGCGCTCGCGCCATAGCGGCGGACCACACCGACAAACTCTTCGACGTCGTGACCCTGGAGCTTCAGCTTGGGTCCGCCTTCCTGAGTGAAAGCAGGCTGACCGTACTTGTCGGTGGCGTGAGCCAAGTGATACAGCTCGTGCTCGATTAAGGCGCAGAACTCGGTGTCGCTGCAGGTCGAGCAGTAGTCAGCCGCCAGGGTGATGATGAAAGCCGGCACATCGCAGAACCAATCACGCATCTGTTGCTCCATGCGTGCCTTCTGCCAACCACCGGCGCGGAAGGCGACCTGTTCGGCCTGGCCCAGCACGCGACGCCCCGCCTTTTCGAAGCTAGACGATGCCCACATGACGGCGATGTCAGCGTCGATGAGGTGGGCGTGGTCGGGGTTGTGGATGCTGCCGGTGTCGGCGAGGATCTCCATTTCAACCCAATCCCAGACCTCGGGTGCTGGCCCAAGCCTTATGGTTAAGTCGTGCAGCTCAACCAATAGTCCTGGCGGCATCGGTCTGTCCATTACACTTCGCACTTGAAATAGTGGCTGAATGCCGGTATCTGTGCCTGCTTTTTGCAGCAGCTTCCGGATCAAAGGGATGTATGAAGAAGCCACAAGTAGATTTTGAATACATGCGGGACCTTATTGAGGAGTTCTTCAAACGTCCGGCCATCCGATCGTCCCTCAAGGTCATAGAGGAAGCAGGCATAACCGGGTGGGAAATCTGGTTTCAGGTTGAGTTCGCTCGGTTTTTGGCAGCGCACGAATCAAAGCTCGACTGGGCTCGTGAGTGGCCTATCGAGTTTGATTATCGGCGCGAGAAGACCAGGAATTTTCTTAAGGCCGACTTCCTCATCAGGAAAAAGGGATCGGCTGTCGACCGATGGATTGCGCTTGAGATCAAGCAGCACGTTAACGCAGGTAACTGCATTAACAATATGGTGTCCGACCTCGCAAAGGTCGCCAAAATGCGCAAGTCCGAGTTGGACATGCGATCAATCTGGGCGCTGGGTATCTTCTTGCATGACGAGAAAGACATTCCAGAGATGATCAGAGAGAGGTTGATAATCGCTGGCCAGTCCTACCACGAAGGAAGAATGATTACGAAACCGATTTCCCGAACCGGCTTTAGCTACGCCCTTTTCTAGCGGCTCAGCTGCAGCGGCTTGTCGCCCTAACCGGTGGCTTCGATTTTTTGGTGGTTGGTTCGCCTATCTCGGATGATTGCGGCGGTGATCAATACTGGGCGATTGGATGGTCGCACGCCGATCGCGAAGGCAGTGCTCACTGCTAAGCTTAAAGCAGATCCATTTCTTCACTGCCTGCCAGTACGTGACCATGAACATATGGCGCATCCCAGCGAGGCAAAGGGACGCGTGAAACGTCAGCCCGGCATTCGTCGCGCCGATGAACAATGCCTGATCGCGCGTCATCACGACAAACCCGCTAATGGCGATCGCCGAATAGATGATCTTGCCGATGATCCCGTCGCGCACCTTTCCACTCAACACGCACCAGGTAGCCCACAACGCGATTAGCCCGCACGCGATGGAGTTGATCAGTTCGAGGTTCATGGTGGATTACCTCCCCCAAACCGCTGACGAATCAGCGCCCAAAGATCAGCGGCTTTGATGGCTCGGTTGGTCGCCGCCATAAGCGACCCGCCGAACGCCCCGAGCAGAAACGCCATACCCGCTACATCGCTAGGGTCGACGACGCTGAGCTGGTCGCACACGATACTGGTGAGGTAAAACGCGCAGGCAATCCCGGTGACTAGAAAAATCACCCAGGACCAGAGGTCCTTGAGGTCGTCCTTGTGCCACCAGCTGGCGACGATTGCCCCCATCAGACCTGCAATCAGCCAGTCGAGCTTGTCGAGCAGGCGGTGTAAAAACTCCATGCGCTCATGGCTCCAAGCAGACTTAAAGCGGAGTACCACATTTCTGTTGTAATACCACATATTTGATGTATAGTCGGCCCCATGCCTGATAACGTCCGGCGCTGGTCGACTTCTAAGACCTGCTCAAGACCGTCGGAACACAAACGATCAACGAGAAGTGACCATGTTCGACTATGCGATTCGATTCATCCGGGAAGATGTGCCAGGGCTCGCGGTTTTCTGCCGGGATCTACCAGAGTTCCACAGCTATGGCGACGATGAGCAACATGCGCTGAAGGAAGCGGTGGACGGGTTAGAGTCCACGCTTTCTCTTTACGTCGATGAGCGGCGGGTAATTCCAGAAGCCACTCCGCCTGAAAACGGCGAGCACGTCGTGCATTTGTCAGCCGTCACAATCACCAAGATTGCGCTGTGGAACGAGATGATGAAGCGAGACCTGAAAAAAGCGGATTTATGCAGGTTACTGGGCGTATCCCAAACTACAGGGGATCGACTCGTGGACTTCACTCACACTTCAAAAATGGAACAACTGGAGAAAGCCTTGGACGCATTGAACGCATCTGTACGTGTGACGCCAAACGATTCCGAATGGATCAACTTGCCCCATGGAGGGGGTCAGGCAGGGTTTTACGTAGGTCGTCTCGCCGATGAGCTTCGCACTCGATCCAACCAGGAGATGTTGATTGGGGCGGTAAAGAGCAATCTGGATCAGATCCGACCTGAGTCGCTGGATTATTTCCTGCGCACCCGGTACGCCAAGAATCCAAATACCATGCAGGCAGTACAAGCCGTGATCGAGGCGATCGTTTCGACGGGCAAATTCGATTATCTGCCAAAGGCGCCGGGCCAGCCTGCTGGGATTCTTCGGCTCAAATGATCAGAGAGCCCGGTGCTACGCCGGGCTTTTTACGAAAGAATCTTCGCCACCAGGAATTGGATTTTCCGGAGCGCAGATACCAAGCCGCTGCGCTCGCTTCGCCTCGATTTGGCGAACGATGGATTCTCTGTGCTGCAAGCTGTGCTTCTGAAAGGCTGTTCGAGGTAAAACCAATCGGATCGGCATTGGCAACAACTCAAAAACCTTTTCAACCGCCATCAGAAAAACCTCATCATCCTGAAGTCGGTCGTGAGTGACGGTCAGCAGACCGTCAACGACGACCCGCTCAATGTCGGTCCAGTGCTGTTCAACGTATCCGATCGTCGCGGACGCGCCCCCACCCACTCCTTCCAAGACGGCGTCTTTAGCAGACCCGACCTTTTCTCCAACGGCTTCACCGAATGCTTTTGCTTTATCTGCGAGAAATCCGAACATGATCCTGTCTTCCCTGAATTGGATATCAGGATTTATCGGCATGTTTACCAGAATCTTGATTTCGACGACGCAGGCCAAGGGCAGCTCGGATTAACTCGGTCGCAACTGTCCACAGTGCTGTGGCCTTGTAGACCTGAGCACCTTGGACCGGCAGTTAACGAAGGTGCTGAATTCGGCGTCATGACTTGCTAACCTTTTCCAAAAAAAGGCCAAAAAAAACCTGCTCAGGGCAGGTTTTTGAAGCAACTTGCCGGAGGCAAAATACTCAATGTGACAAAATGATGCCCTCAGCCGCACATGAAGTCAAGCGGCCGCCTTCATCGAATAGATCACCGCCCCTACCGGGCTTAACGCCATCCGATCCAAATCCTCGCAGCAATCAAAAGCCAACCTCACAAAGCACTGCCAATCGCGGTCCCAGTTGCATGACTCGAGGCGCACGCCGTACTCGGCCATCAACCAGCCACGAAAACCCTCCGGCTTGATCAATGGGTCCTCGTTCGCCGACTGCCCGCCCTGGTGCATGTAGCGGTACCGGAACATCACGCCCTTCACCACGTACTCCAGCTTCTCGCGCTTGGCGGCGGTCATGCGCTTGGACTTCGAGACGACCATCCCAAAGACGACCTCCTCCGCAGCCTCACAGATATCGTCGTCCCGGTTGGCGGCGTACATGTATTCGCCGAACACGCGGACCTGCGGATGGAGCTTGGCGATCACTGATTGAATGTGCCCGGCCAACGCGCTGTGGATTGCATGATTCGCCGTGGGTCCGCGTTTCGTGCTCTGGACGACAACGCCGAGCTGCACCACGTCCGAGCGCTGTCCCGGCGCCGGGTTGTAAGTGCAGTCATGCCACGCCTGACGTGCGGAGAAAATCTTCATGCTGCTCCCCTCTTAAGTGCTCTGGTCAGTTCCCGGTAATGCGCAGTCAGCGCCTTGAGGTCACTGACCGTGTATTTCTTCGGCGCGTGCGGACCTTCCAGCCACGCGACCTTCTCCGCACCGATGCGCAGCACCAGGCTGATCCGGTAGTTCACGATGTCGCCCGACTTGTGCGTGTTGCATGGCGAGCACTGCAGATGGCAATTCAGCGGCTCGAAGCGGAGCTCTGGCGCGCTTGCCACAGTGCGGTAGTGCCCGGCGTCGTTCTTGCCTTGGTGGAAGCGGCCGCAACTGATGCAAGGCTGTCCGGCGTCACGGGCGCGCACCCAAGCGTTGAAGGCTGCTTGCGTGTCCTTCAGGTGCTCGGATCTGGACTTCAGTTTTTCCTTTCGCGCCCTGACCTCCCGCCGCTCGCGCTGGGCGAGCGCCTTGCGGGCCTTATCCTGATTCGTAACGGCGATGGCCAGGCCGCACTGCCAAGTGCAAACCTTCTGGCCCAGTTGGAACGGAACGAACTCAGCAGTGCATGCGGGATTGGCGCACTGGCGTTTCCTGCGCGTCAGCGGCGACTTCTTAGCTGCCTGTCCGATCACAACTCACCTCCAGACCATCGGCGGCCGGGAGGCAAGTCATGAAGGCGCGCGAGCATGGCGCCGGCCTGATGGAAGACCTTGGCCAACTCAGTCATACCGGCCACCCCACAGATCAGCCTGCGTCCACCGCACCCCATGCTCCGCGCCGAACGCATGCATGACTTCGAACAGATCGCTGAACCACTGCTGCGACTGCTTGCGGGTAGAGATGCCGAGAACGACAAACCCGCCATCGAGCCCAGGCACTGCGCGCTGCTTCTCGACCGAGGCGCTGAAAACGTGTTTCCAGTCCTCATCCGAGAGCTTCTTGCCGTACCAGTCGACCTGCTGTGACACGTCGCGCAGCATCGCCCACATCTTGCGATTGCTGATATCCGGGCGTTTCTCGTCCTTGATCACAACCAGCTTCGGCTTGGACAGATCGGTACCGTGCAGATAGCCCACGATGCGGGCGATATCGGCAGGCGACTTGAGGGCGAACTCAGTCATGGTGAAGCCTGCAGGGTCTGGATCTGCGCACGCAGGGCTTCGACTTCGGTGATCAGCTTCAGCACCACTGCTGGATTAGCGGCCGCGATGTACTCCAGGTCTTCAGGCTCTATGCCCGCGACCACTTCGCCAGGTTGAAACCAGTTCGCGGGGTTGACCTGTTTCTGAGCCAGCGCCTTCAATTTCGAATAGTCAGCCATCAAACATCCTCCTTGCCGCGCTGCGACTCCCAAGTGAACAGCACCAGCTTCCCGCCGTTCTCGCGCAGGCGATCCACGACGCGGTCACCCATGTAAGTCGGCAGCTCGTCCTTGCCCCGGTTGGAAATCACAATGGTGGGTTTCATGGCTTCGTAGCGTGAGTTGATCATCTCGAACATCACCGTCCTCTCGAACTCGGTCACGTTCTGAACGCCCACCTCGTCGAGGATCAGCAGGTCCGGCGACTCGAAAAGCGCGTAGGCCTGCACCTCGGTGTGAGGGCTGTCGCTGCCGAAGGATGCCTTGACGTGGCGGAACGCCGAACTGGCGGTCAGGTACAGCGCTGTCATGCCCAAGCGGCGTATGACGTGGTTGCCGATCGCCGTCGCCAAGTGAGTTTTACCCGTGCCAACGGTCCCGAGCAGCATCAGGCTACGGCCCATTCGAGCGTGGGCGAGAAAGTTCTCCGCGTAATCCGTGCAGATTCGGAGTGCACTGGCCTGCCCTTCCCCGTCTACGCAGAATCCAGCCAGTGACCGGTCCGAAAAACGCCGCGGAATGCAGGAGCGTCCTACCCGGCCCTCAATCGATCGCCGCAAGTTGTCGCGAATCAGCCTTTGCTGTTCCCGACGCGTGTCTTCAGCGCGGTTTGCCGCATTGCAGCGATTGCAGCCATGCCAGGCAGCGGACCGGGCTTTGCCCAAACCGGTCAGGTGATCGGTGTAGTCGCCGTGGGTGGCGCAGCTGCGCTTTTCGGACTTGAGCACCTGGCCCAGCGTCCCGACCAGGCTCACAACCTCAGATGCGGTACGAGCCATCGGCGTTTGCCTCCCCCAGGTTGGCGTGGTGGTCGATCTGGCCCAGCGCGGTGTGACGGGACGGTGCGGCGTGGGAGTGACCACCGATGCGGCGGGTGACCCAGTCCACTTCGAAGCCTTGCCACCCCGAGTCGACGGCGATGGTCAGCGCCTGCTCGGCGCCGATGCCGAAAGCTTTGCACCCAGCGAGCTTGGTGTTCAGGGTGGACCAGATGCGTGCGGTGATCGGCGCACGCTTGGCCTTCCGCACAGCGAGGTAATCGTCCAGCAGCGGCTCGGGAATTCCGTGGGGGTTGGCGGCGAGCATGTCGCGCTTGCCGAACGGCTTCTTGCGCTCGGTTTTCTCAGCCGACGGCTGCTGCGGGGGGCAAGTAACCTCTTCCGAAGGAAGAGTTACTTTGGGGTTCGATTTCTTGGAATAGAGAAGGGAGTCGTCGGTTTTGGTCTGACTCGCGAAAAGTACGACTCGGCCCATTTGATCCGAGTCAGACCGGTTGATCCGACTCGGACGCTCGGCATAAACCCACTCCTTCGTGTCGCAAAGCCCGATGTCACCGCGCGACCCGCCCTCTCGATAGATGACCCTGCGCTTGAGCAGATGACTGATCGCCTTGGATGCGACGTCAGGATGCAGGTGGGTCGCTTTGGCGACGTCTGTGGCCTTGATCCGCAATGCACCCATCTGGAAGTTGATCGTGGCCTTGGCGATGAACAGCGCGACCTTCAGCTCCCGGCCTGGCAAGTCGATGGCCATCAAGGCGTCCATCAAATCGTTGTCCATCCGGGTAAACCCTCGGGACTTGTCAAAGGAGACAATGTTTGTCATGATTTTTCTCGCTTACCGTTTTGATCAAACCGCCCTGCCCGGCGGTTTTTTTATGTCCGAAATTCAGGCTGCCCGAACCGATGCGTCCATCACGTCCAGGCTCTTGCGAACGTGGTCTATCTCGACGCGGATCTGGGATTTCTCAAAGGTGCTGACGTGGTTGTCGCCCAGCGCCTGGTGAACCGCGATCGTCAGATCGGCGACTTCCTTGCCGACGTTGATCAACGACGCAGTGAGCGCCTGAGGCGGCGGCGTCACTCTGGGGATGATGTCGAAGCCGAACTCATTCGCCAGCGCAGCCAGCACGCTACGGCGCCCGGCGTCAGACAGATGCGTGAGCACCTGGCCGAACAGCTCCAGGTTCATGCGGTGCGCTTCCCTGTTCGGGTTGGCGCAGTCCAGCAGTCGTGTTTCGTTGACGCCTATACGCTTGGCCAGCGCGGTACCGCCGCCGGCCTTCACCTCGCGGTGAAGCGTTCTTTCAAAATCTTCCATTGCGAAAACCTCTGTTTTTCTCGCGTGGTGGAGTGTCACCAGTTACCTGATCATTGGCCTGCGACTTGCTCGCTTGGGTACCAGTGAACAACTCTTCAAAACCCAAGCACTGCGCTGTGAGGTTGGCCCCGTGGGATCCGCCCTGCCCCAGATCTAAACGCGTGTCGAATCACCTTGCGCGACGGCAAACGAGGCGCATGATCTAGAGGCCCGAAAGGCTCTCCGAGACTTCGAAAGAGCGACGTTCTCGCTCAGCGCGCAGCACGTTCAGGCGGCGGTTCGCTGGGGCGCGAGCTGGCACGGGAACGGACGAATTTCTTCCGCTGTCATCGTCCCGTTTTCGTGTTCGACAACGAGAATTTCCCGGGCTGCTTTCAGGGCTTTTGAAATAGCTGGAGCGCTGACGCCGAGACCTTTGGCCACTGCGGACTGCCCCATTCGCTCGACCAGCTCTGGCAATGGGATCTTTTTCATTTCTCTGCCTCGACAAGCGGTTTGTTTGTAGATATTAACCGCCGGTTAGCTTATGAGCAATACCGCCGGTTAGCGCAAATAATGTAACCAACGGTTAAATTTCGCGCATGAGTAAAAAGAAAGAATTATCCCCGGAGCTGAAAGCCGAGTGCGACGCCGCCAAGGCGCTATTCGTGTCGAGAAAGAATGCCCTCGGACTCACCCAAGCCAGCCTTGCGGAGTCAGCTGACATCTCTGCGGCAGCGGTCGCCATGTATCTGAACGGCACCAACCCGCTGAACGCGAAATTCGCAGTAGTCTTCTCGCGTTTGCTCGGTGTGCCAGTTGAGAAATTCAGCAAGCGTCTCGCCAAAGAAATTAACGGCCTGACCGTCGCCAGTGAGCAGGCTGTTGAACGTGGGGAGAGCGCTACGGCTTTGGATCTAGTCCGCCAACTGCTGGATAAGCAGGGCAAAGGTATTGCTGAAGACGTCAAGGCAAGGTTGCTTGCTGCTGCTAAATCAGCTGATCGAGGCGAAGTCATGGAGCACGACTCGTGCAGGCCAGGTGCTGTTGGGGACGAAGTGTGGATTACCCACTTGGATATGCGTGCAGCAGTGGGTGGCGCATACACCCCACACCATTATCCGGAAATTTTGCAAGATGTGCGCGTCAGTCCGCGTCATCTTCGCGATATGGGGGTAGAGTTCAGAGAGCCTCGTGACCTGAAGCTGGTTACGGGCTGGGGTCAGTCGATGGCACCGACCATCAAGCATCGCGACCCAATGCTGGTGGATACGAGCGTGCGGGAGTTCGCCGGGGATGGGATCTACATGTTCTGCTGGGAAGATCGTCATTACATAAAGCGACTGCAGTGGGTTGGCGAAGGGGAGTTAAGCATGATTTCAGACGACACCCGCTTTCCTCCGCAATCGATCCGGGCGAAAGATGCTGACATCCAGGCTCGCGCGCTTCTTGTCTGGAACGCGACTTTAATTTAGCCACTTAACCTCCTCATTACCACAAAACGGAATTTGACCATGACAAGCAGAACAGACGACGCCCAGCCGCAAGAACAAAAGCCAGATGACGTGAATGACTCACTTGAGCAGCGTCCTCAAATGTTTCAGAGGCAGCTATTTCCAATAGCCTTGATCAACACGTATCCGAACGACCAAGGGTCTGCGGATCTAGGCATGATCGGTCTTGCCGAGAATGGCAAGGATTATGCTGTCAAGACAATTAGCGACGGCAATGGAATGGTCCCCGCTTCAGAAGCTTTCTGCTATCAACTTGCGCGTCGCATTCTCATAGGCACCCCCGATTTTGATGTTATTGAGCTTCACGACGGTTCTTTAGCATTCGGATCCGCTTGGGAGGGTGGAGTTGAAACTCTCAAGGATCGCACGGAAATAATCCGTATCCTCTCAGGCGAGATTCCAATTGTGGGGCTTAAAGCCTTTTTCAGCAAAGTATATGCGTTAGATCTTTTTGTTAACAACGTCGACCGGCATTTCGGCAATTACATATTCCGCCCGAGTTATAGCGGGAAGATCGGACTAGCGTTTGATTTTAGTCGCGCGTGGTTTGCATTCAATCCTTTCGGATTCGAAGCCACGGAAGATTGCAACACCTTCACGGGCATCAACGCAATCCGCCATTACGGACAATATGATAAACGTGAGGCAGAGAAATGCCTTGACAAAATCCATTTATTGACGGTCGACGATATCGATACTATCATTTCGAACTTTCCAGCTGAGTGGATGCCTGCAGAGAACCGCGGAATGTTCCTAGATTGGTGGGGCTCCCATGCACGAGTGGAAAGAATTGAATTTTTGAAAGGAATGCTTTGATCATGATTACCTATGATTACTCTCTCATAAGATACATGCCCAACCCTAAGCGTGGCGAGATTGTAAATATCGGGCTAATCATTTTTGGCAAAGATGGTATGGAGTTTAGAGTCCTAAATGGAGCAGCCAAGCTACGACTGCTCGATGGGGCATCCAGCCTAAGTGACCTTACTGAATTCGAATATGTGCTCGAGCAGGCCAAGAGCATATGTAGAACACAGGCGGCTACGCTAGAGTTTTTAGCAATGTTCAAGAATGCTTTTAAGATAAGCACCAAAGCAACGTTTTCAATTGATCACGAATCACAATATGAGTCGCAGATAAACCGGCTGTTCAACGAACTCGTCAAGCCATTCAGCACCAGAGAAGGCGTGAAAAAGTCTTCAAGAATACAAACACTGATTAAACACAAATTCGAAGCAATGAATCTGCTTGCGAAAAGCGCCGAAGAACTTAGCTTTCACAAGGTAGTTCAGAACTATAACTTTAGTGATAAGTCCGGATTCACAGCTGATTTTTTGTTGAAAAATGGAAAGTTTCATATCAGCGAAGTCATTGACTACAATGTCAACGACTTATCAGCAAAGTTTAAGGAAACCACCCTCAAGGTCATGACATTCATGGAGGGCAAAAAGCATTTAGGACAAGATTCGGGATGCTATTTCGTTTACTCCGCATCGAGCGCCAGAGAAAAAGAAATTCAATCTCATCTTAATCTGGCCGAAGATTACAGTAGCTCCATTTTCAACATCGCTTCCAAGCAGGAAGAAAAGGCCTATCTGAATCTTATGGCCCGTTTGGCGGGCGCTGATCACCCAATCCTGCATTAGAATCCTTTAGCTTTAGCCTTTGCTATCGCGGCAACGCTTAGCACATTGAAAGCCCGCCGCGAAGCGGGCTTTTTTTGTTCGCTCAAAATCAGTCCCCAGCTCTAACTACGATCCCCCTCAACTGTTGCGTTCTCATTAAAGAAGCCAGCGCGGCCTCCGCCAAGGCTCTGGTTTCGTAGGGGCCGGAGAATACGCGATAGACGCCTGCCGCACTGGTGACATAAGCCAACGATCCGGATGAGTCCAACTGGTCGCGAATGGATGTTGCTTTTCTCCGATCCGCAACAGAGGCAACCTGTACGGACCATCCAGAAATTTTCTTCTCCGAAGGTGCTGTAGGCACACTGGCTTCTAGAGGGGGACTGGGAGTCCGGCTCTTCACTGGATGTGCCGCCTTGGTTGGCGGGGGCGCAGGGTTCACAGGTACTAAAGGCGTCTGAACTTCTGTTTTTGCTGTAGCGGGAGGTTGCGCACGTGGCTCACATTTCCCATCCCAATATACGTCCTGGAAATAGGAGATTCCTGCTCGGTTAAACGCAGCTCTGTCACCCTCCTCGAGGGTAACGTAGCTGACCTCAAGCGCGCCGCGTTTCGAATAACTGAAATTCGCCACGAACCGGCGAAAACCTGTGAATCCACCAAACGAGTTTTTTGAATTAACCTCGCCACATAACAGGCCATAATGCGAGTCACCAATGGTTTGATTCTCAACCATGAAGACCCTGCCGAATGTGGCCGAAGCGGGATCTTTTAGCGCCGAAGCCACCATCTCTTTCCCCTTCTCTACAGCCATGTCTTGGCTGACATCGCAACCGGCTAGAGAGATCGCTATCAAGCTGACAGAGAAGACAAAAAGCCGTGTTTTCGAATCCATGAAGCTCATCCTTGATCAGCGAAATTTCCAGTCGATTTTAACAAGCCGGGCTGTCGCCCAACACCCAAGCTAGGAACAAAGTGGTGGG
The DNA here is from genome assembly GCF_013201545.1 of Pseudomonas graminis. Taxonomy (NCBI): domain Bacteria; kingdom Pseudomonadati; phylum Pseudomonadota; class Gammaproteobacteria; order Pseudomonadales; family Pseudomonadaceae; genus Pseudomonas; species Pseudomonas graminis. The sequence goes on along the minus strand of NZ_CP053746.1, from coordinate 4,202,417 downwards.
CGCTCGAAAAGACCGCTTGAGCATCTAGGCGCTGGATGGCCAACCACTGCTGGGGCCCCCCAACGGCTTGATTGACTAGCCGGAGCCCATGAGACCCCAACCCACCAGGTCATCCAGACGAACGCACGTCTTTTCACTAATGCAGGGCAATTCGCCCGCACTAGGCATTACCACTGTGGATTCATACAGAATCAGGCGCGGTACCGTCTCGCCACGCGAGATAAATTAACCGCCGGTATTGACGATCCAGAAACCGGCGGTTAGTTTACGTCCATCGAAGCGCGACGGGTTGCGCAGCGAAGGGCCAGCGGCCCGCCCTCTTTGGGTCGCTCTTTAAAAACCAAACCGTTCAAAGGCCTTCAGCCAGCAAAAGGACTAACGCATCGAGCGTGGGCGATACCCACCTTGATGCGCCGTATCCGAGTAGTCCTGAAGGCCCAAACCGAAAACGTATGGAAAGAAATCAGCGCCCAATCCGCAGGTGGCGAGTAACAGCGGATCGAAGCGACTCCTTCAGCTAGAGCGTCCGGCACGCCGGCGTTTTGGCGAGGAACACATCCGATACATACCCGCGATCGACGCCAGTAGCGGATCGCGGCCCTGAAAGCGATTTCACTGATGCAGCCTGGCTACAGGCTGCATTGGGAAACCACCGTCAGAAGGAACTTCAAGATGCTCATCCTCACCCGCCGGCCCGGCGAAACCATCCGCATCAACGACGACATCCAGATCACCGTCACCCGAACTCAAGGCCAGCAAGTCTGGATCGGGATCACCGCCCCCCGCGAAATTCAGGTGCACAGGGAAGAAATCTACCAGCGCATTCAAGAGCAGCTGTTGAGCCCCGCCCAACCTGCGAACCAGCTGGCCTCATAACCCAAAGCGGCGGCCGTGGAGGCCGCTCAACCAGCTCGCCCAGGAGGCGACCATGACTTACGAAATAATTGTTGAAGAGTTCGTCCTCGAGGTGGAGGTGACTCATTGCGAAAACACGCCGCCCCAGCCTGATAACTGCGACAGCGACTGGGACTGCATGGGCACTCGCGAGCTTGATTACCTCTTGCTGGCAGGCATCACTTATGACCGCAACGGTAAGCCGCAGGACGTCCAACCTTTCGACCTGCGCACCGTCGGCGCACAGCACGACACCGCCATTCGCGTTGCGCTCTGGCACGAGATCGACAGCCGCATGCATCGATCACGGTGGGCGGCATGAGTGCCGAGTCCAGCCACACCAAAGCCGTCGCCTTGATCGACACGGCCATCAGCACACTGGCGACCGGGCATGCCGAAATGCACCTGGTCTACTCGAACGCTGCCTACACCGCGGTCAACGTCAGCCACGAGCTGCAGGCCATCACCGGAGACGAATTCAAACGCTACTGCGAGCGGATCCGCGACATCGACGCGCGCTTCTTGGGGACGTCAGACGAGAGGGATTCGGCATGACCACTTCCATTGGCCAACCGCTTTTCAGTGAGCAGATTTGCGAGCTGCCGCGTCACCTGGCCGTAGCACCCGATCGCGTGCTGATGGTGTTCAAGGGGCTGACGATGCGGGACGCGATGCGTGCTGCTGAGCAGGCCCACATTTCCAACCCTGAGGCCTGGAGCCGGCGCACTTGTCTGTGCGGCGAATGGACCTTGGCGTATGAGGTGCGCAATGAGTGACTTCGGCGAAATGCAAAGCGCGATCAAGGATCACAAGAAACGATTGCAGGCGATGTTCGGCATCGAATGCCCGGAATGCAAACGCCTCCGGCCGCGCGCCAATCCGACCATCATGCTGCCCCAGCAACGCTGCCGGGTGGATGGTTATCGCGATCCCCGCCCTGAACTGAACGACGCGCAGTGGAGTTCAGTGTGAGCCGTCAGCGAGTCCGGCGCGCGGCTTACTGGCGCGGTTCGGCAGTCACCTTTCTTGTTTGCATTTTGTGGATGTTGGTCAGCGCCTACGCCGAGCACATCACCCAGTAACCCCCTCCCCGTTTCATCGCAGCGCGCCGGCAATGGCATGGCGCAAGGAGCAACCGTGTCCGCACCAAACACCGCCCCCGTGGCGCATGAGCAGCAGCTCAACCTCATTACCCACGCCGCGACCACCACCAGCGCCCTGGTGCTGGATGGCGACAGCCTCGACAAGATGATGCGGCTGGCAGAAGTCATGGCCGGCGGCCGCGCAACGATGCCGAAACACTTCAACGGCAATGCCGCCGATTGCCTCGCCGTGGTGATGCAGTCGATGCAATGGAAGATGAACCCCTTCGCCGTAGCCCAGAAAACCCACCTGGTGAACGGCGTCCTCGGCTATGAAGCGCAGCTCGTCAACGCCGTCATCACGACCTGCGCGCCGGTCCTTGATCGGCTGCACTACGAGTGGTTCGGCGCTTGGGAAAAGGTGATCGGCAAATTCACGATCAAGTCCGGCGACAAAGGCGAGTACCGCGTGCCGGGCTGGAAGATGGCCGACGAGGAAGGGCTCGGCGTGAAGGTCTGGGCGACCTTTCGAGGCGAGGACGAGCCGCGCGTGCTCGAACTACTCCTGGCCCAGGCACGAACGCGCAACAGCACGCTGTGGGCTGACGATCCGCGCCAGCAACTCGCCTACCTCGCGACCAAGCGCTGGTCACGCCTCTACTGCCCGGACGTGATCCTCGGCGTGTACAGCCCCGACGAACTGGAAGAAAGCGCCCCGCGCGTCCGCGACGTTTCCCCTCCCCGCAGCGGTGAACCGGCGGGCCTGCCGCCCTATCCGGAGGCCAAGTTCGCCGAGAACCTGCCCAAGTGGCAAAAGTCCGTCGACGACCGCAAGTCATCCCCCGGGCACCTGATCGCCACCATCAGCAGCAAATACACCCTGAGCGAGCAACAGATCGAGCAGATCAACAACCTCGCGCCCATCGAAGGAGAATCCGCATGAAAATCCATAACGTCGCGCAGGGAAGCCCCGAATGGCACGCGCTGCGCGCCAACTACCACACCGCATCGGAAGCCCCGGCGATGATGGGCGCTTCGAAGCAGTTGAAACGCACCGAGCTGCTGCACGCGAAGAAGACCGGCCTCGATCGCGATATCTCGTGGTGGGTGCAGAAGTACCTCTTCGACAAAGGCCATGAAGCCGAAGCCAGCGCCCGGCCGATACTTGAGGCCCGCCTGGATGAAGACCTGTTCCCCATCGTCGGTACCGAGGGCGACCTGCTGGCCTCCCTCGATGGCTGCACCGTGCTGGGCGAGATTCTGTTCGAGCACAAAATGTGGAACGAGCAGCTCGCCGCGGACGTGCGCGCCGGTGAGCTGGACGCCCATTACTACTGGCAGCTCGAACAGCAGTTGCTCGTCTCCGGCGCTGAAAAAGTCATCTTCGTCTGCTCCGACGGTACCGAAGAGAATTTCGTCTCGATGGAGTACTTCCCCGTGCCCGGCCGCGCTGCAAAGCTGGTTGCCGGCTGGAAGCAATTTGAAGCAGATCTGGCCGCCTATGAGCCGGGCGAACCCGCGGCCGAGGCTATAGGTAAAACGCCGGACGCGCTGCCAGCGTTACGCATCGAAGTCACGGGCATGGTGACCGCCAGCAACCTGGAACAATTCAAGGCCCACTCGCTGGCGGTATTCGCCGCCATCAATACCGACCTGCAGACCGACCAGCATTTCGCCGACGCCGAGAAGACGGTGAAATGGTGCGGCGAGGTCGAAGATCGACTGGCAGCGGCGAAGCACCTCGCGCTGAGTCAAACCGAAAGCATCGACGCCCTCTTCCGCGCGATTGACGAGATCAGCAGCGAGGCGCGCGCCAAACGGCTGGAGCTCGACAAGCTGGTCAAGGCACGCAAAACCGCGATCAGGGAAGACATCGTGATGACCGCAGCAAAGTCCCTGCAGGTTCACATCGACCAGATCAATAACACCCTGGGCGGCAAGGCGCGGATGCCGAAGATCGCCGCTGACTTCGCCGGCGCCATCAAAGGCAAAAAGACGATCGCCAGCCTGCGCGATGCGGCGGACAGCGAACTGGCCCGGGCGAAGATCGAGGCCAGCCAAACCGGCGACAAAATGCGCACCAATCTGGACAGCTTCGCTGAGCTCGCGGCTGACTACGTATTTCTGTTCAACGATCTGCAGCAACTGGTGCTGAAGGAGAACGAGGACCTGGTCCCGCTGATCAAGGTGCGCATCAGCGAGCACCAGCGCGCCGAAGAGATTCGTCTCGAAGCGCAGCGCGAGCAGATTCGTCAGGAAAAGGCGCGGCGATTGGAGCGGGAAGCGAACGAGCTGGCGGAGGCGGCAAACGCTGCGGGGAAAACACAGACGTCTGCTCCTGCTGCCAACACGGCCCAGCCGCCCGCGCGTCGCGTCACCTCCGCCGCACCCTCGGCGAAGGTGCCGCCGAAGCCGACCAAACTCGAGGCGAAAGTCACCGATCTGGAGGCGCTGGTGAAAGCTGTTTACGAAGGCCGTGCCCCGTTTGCGGTGCTGACCGTGAACTGGGCGGCGCTGGATGACCTGGTCCTCATTCACGGCGACGCCTTCACCATGGACGGCGTCGAGCTGCAGCAGGTGGCGGCATGATCAGCTTCAGCTTGAACCCTGATGCGCAGAACCGCATCAAGTCGGCCGAACTGGCGGAGGCCGTGGCGGAGTTTGAGAGCCGGGGTGGTCAGATTTTGCAGGGTGAATGCTTCACGGGAAATCCGATCCCGCCGAAGCGGCGGGATTGGATTGATCCGGAGACGGTGCTCAAGCGCAGGCCTCGTGTGTTGTCGGCGGCGGAGCGCGGCCGGCTTCAGCGGAGGGCGCGGGTGGTATGAACAGGAGCTCAGGCTGCTTCGCCTGCAGCCGCGGCGAACGCCCTTGGGCGCAGCGTTCGGCGAGCAGTCATCTTTTGATGGTGACGCGAGTCCTGTACTCAGCTCGCGCCAGGTGTTGAGATCACGGATCGTGGCGCGAGCGTTTCTTGACCGCGTCGTTGAAAAATATCATCCGTGACCAGAGCGGTTGGACCTCCTAAGCGTGACACGATTATTTGGGACGACCTCCCCGGAGGCGCTTCCACATTTCCTCTACTTCAAAGATCGCGTGTGCGAGCTCTTCTTGAATTATACGAAATTCTTCATCCCAACCTGGGCGACCAGGATCAGCGTTCGCGACAAAATCGTTGGACGCTGTTAGTTTCTCGTGCATCTCTCCGGTGAGTTTTGTGTACTCATCCAGAAATTTCTGATCGTCCATCATCACTCCTATATCCGGCCCAATACCGGACCAATCGTATAGCCCACTACCAACCAATTCGCCACCGAACCTTCGGAGGCATCAACTCGCCTGAGGTAATTGAAATGCCAATCCGCAAAATCATCATGCACATGATCGACAAAAAGCCCGACGGGGCCCCCGCCGTGCTGCATGCAGCGAGCGAACTGCTGCTCGAGTCTCAATCAAATGAAGATCTGTTATGGCGTTTGAACGAGAGCTACAACGCTAAGCAAGGTAAGGCTTGGGGCCTGTTCCACGCGGAGTCCGGCGCGCACCCGCTCCGGGGCTGGCTGAGCAAGTACATCGCCGATGAGATCAGCTTTCAAGAGTTCAGCCTGGTTGCCGTCGAGCATTTGCAGCACTTGATGGAAGAATCAAACCTCGCCATCGGAGGGCACGTCCTCTTCGTGCACTATCAGCAGGGCATGACCGAGTACCTTTCCATTGCGGTTATTCAGCAATCGGAAGGCATCGCAGTTGGCGAAGACCTCCGGACCATCACAGCTAAATATCTCGACCTCGATCACCTCCACCTGGCCGGGCGGATCAACCTGTCCGAATGGCAGAACAATCCGGCGTCTCGGCAGTACATCTCGTTTATCAAGGGCAAAAACGGCAGGAAAGCTACGGAATACTTCCGTGACTTCATCGGCTGTCAGGAAGCCATCGATGCTCCTGGCGAAACCCGTACGTTGCTCAGGGCGTTCAGCGACTTTGTGGAAAACGAGGATCTGCCTGAAGAGGCGGCGCGGGAGAAGACACGCACCCTGGTGGACTATGCGATGAGTCAGACCAAATTGGGCGAGCCAATCATCCTTGAGGAACTGTCGGGGCTGGTGGATGAAGATAAACCCAGGTCTTTTTACGACCATATCCGCAACAAGGACTATGGGTTGTCCCCGGCGATCCCTGCCGATAAGCGAACGCTCAACCGATTCCAACGCTTCACCGGGCGCGTGGAAGGGCTGTCCATCAGCTTTGAAGCGCACCTGCTTGGCACGAAGGTGAAGTACGACAAGAACGATGACACGCTCGTCATTAACGGCGTGCCGACTCTTCTGACCGATCAAATCAAGCGCGCCAGTTTAGAGCGGTAACCGTGGAGCAGATTCAAGGACTGCCATGACCATCTCTGCTCCTGTAATTCGCTACCACGGCGCGAAGTTCAGACTCGCACCGTGGGTGCTGCAGCACTTCCCCCCTCATACCTGCTACGTCGAATCATTCGGCGGCGCTGCCGGCGTACTCATGCAGAAACCGCGGTCCTACGCCGAGGTTTACAACGACCTGGATGGGGACATCGTGAACCTGTTCCGGGTGCTTCAAGACCCAGCAACGCGGACGGCGCTTGTCGAGCGACTGGTGCTGACGCCCTACTCGCGAGCCGAGTTTGAGCTTTCGTGGGAGCCGGCCAGCGATACGATTGAGCGCGCCCGGCGGACGATCATTCGCGCACAGATGGGGTTCGGCTCAGCCGGCGCGACGAAGGGTGTCACCGGCTTTCGCATAGACACGAAGCGTCAGTATGGCACCGCCCAGTCACTCTGGGCCGAATACCCCGACTCGCTCGCGGCGGTTGGTCAAAGGCTGTCCGGCGTCTTGATCGAGAACAGGCCTGCCATTGAGGTCATCACCGCACACGACGCAGCGACGACACTGCATTACGTCGACCCGCCTTACCTGCACGACACCAGGTACAAGGGCGCATCGACTGGACGGTATTACCGGCATGAGATGGACGACGAAGAACACAGCAAGCTGCTCGGCGTTTTGCTCGAGCTAGAAGGAATGGTCGTTCTTTCCGGTTACCCGAGCGAGCTTTATAGCGAGCTGCTTACGGACTGGAGCTGTTACAGCACATCTGCGCGGATATCCGCAGGGCGTGGCACCGCAAACCGGACCGAGTGCATCTGGCTGAACCCGGCCTGTGCGGAGCGAGTAAGTCAGCTCGGTCTGGATCTCGGCGAACGCGTGTGAGCCGTAACCCTATCCAACCTTGAAACACGCCACTGGCGGACATTAGTGTCCTGAAAGCGGCGTCACTTTCCAGCTTTAGCTTTTTCCCACTCTTGTTTGAGTATATGCTGACACCAGTAAACTACGCTCTCAGCGAGTTTCTTGGCGGAACCGGCAGCCCGGTCGCACTCAAAGTACAGCTCAATAACCGCCTTCATAAGTTCCTTCGAATCCGTCTCATCAGGATTAATAAGCAACTCAATTTTGGACTTCAAACTTATCAAGTCTTTCATCGCCTGTACGTGAGATGCGGCCCAGTCGGCATGCATTTGATGAGCAATTGATGGCTCTGTCCGCGAGTACAAGCGATATTTGGGCTGAGCAGACTCCCAGTAAATATTAAGTCGCTGGACATTAAGCGCTTCAGCTATATAGGCCGCGCACGTGTTACGCAGATCGTTTATCCAGTCCTGGCGACTTGCCTTTAAAGAATTCTGGTTGGCTATTCGTTCCTGAGTAGCTACCGCATCTCGCTGAAGGGTAAAGTTCTGAGCAGCCACTTTCTCTTGACTTTGTACAGTCTTATTGAAATTCCGAATAGTAAGATAAGTACCAAGCATAAAGATGCAGATTGTACCTAAGAAGGTCCAGAGATTCGACCAATCGAACCCGGTATCAACGACCACTTTTGGGATCTGTTCGAGATAAACAACTGACGTTTCGTACTTCACACCTTACTCCATGGTTATTGGACCTGTCGGCCCATCATAATCCTAGGTACGTACTATGCCCACAGAATCAACGAGAATCGTCTGCCAGTTCAGCTGCGGCGCTGCATCTGCGGTCGCATCCAGGCTGGCACTCGCCGACTACGGCGGCACGCATGACGTGCAGATCATCAATGCCTTCATTGCCAACGAGCACGAAGACAATCGGCGATTCCTCGCTGACTGTGAAACCTGGTTCGGCAGGCCGATCACGGTTCTGCGTGACACCAAATACGGCGCCGATATTAACGAAGTTTTCCGGCGCGAGCGTTACGTGAAAAATCAGTTTGGAGCCCCTTGCACCAAGCTGCTCAAGCGCCGGTTACTCGATGCATGGAAGCAACCAGGCGACGTAATGGTGTTTGGCTACACCGCCGAAGAGCAGGATCGGCTGGACACCTTCCGAGAGCGGAATCCTGATCGCGCTGTCATAGCGCCGCTGATCGATCGCGGGCTGGGCAAGGAAGACTGCAAGGCGATGGTCGAACGAGCTGGTATCAAACTGCCCTTCATGTACCGACTTGGCTACGACAACGCAAACTGCATCGGCTGTGTGAAAGGCGGAGAAGGATATTTCCGAGCCATCCGTGAAGACTTCCCAGAACAGTTCGAATCGCTCTGCCACTTGCAGGACCTGCTGGGCCCAGGCTCGTACCTTCACAGAAACCGCATTACCAATGAGCGTTTCTCGCTAAGGAACTTGGGCGACGGGCCGGTACGGCGGAACGAGAAGATTCCAACCTGCTCCTTTTTCTGCGAAATTGCTGAAGCCGACATAGTAGCCAGCATGTGATCAGTGGATCGTCGGCAGCGCATCAATGCTCATTACGACGGACTAATGACCGTTCGATGATCAGTTGCCCGGCCTGCCATAACGTCACATCCACAACCCTGCATAAATCGCATGGAATCGAACCATGACCCAGCAGCATCAGATTCTGGTCGGCGAGTGCACGAGATGATACGTAAGCTGCTCACCTAATCTATGTCATTTTCATATAAATATTTCGCTATTTGCTTGGTAGCGCTACTATCCATGTGGTTGGAAGTTGTAAATAAAATATCACGATCAAAACTGTGCATGAGCAACTGAATTTCACTCGGGAAAACAGGCCCAAGGAACACCATAAATCGAAAACCAAGTAAGTCGAACTGAAACCCTTCTACCTCTGCAGCCTTAATTCGAGCAGGGAAAGAAAATATCCCGTTCAACGCCTTATGTGTATTGACATCCACGACCATGAAGATATCACTTACCCTTCCCTTCGGGTCTAGCAAAAATTCTTCGATAGCAGTCAGTACTGGCGGAAGCATGGCTCCCTTACAGCTATTCACTTTTGCAAAAGTCGTAGGCCATACAGCTGCTCGCCACACAACACTTAAAGCAAAGTAATAAAGTGAATCCACTATATTAATCGGCACATCAGCCGTAGCATAAATAGCTCTCCGCTGATGATGGGCGGACGGCCCTTGCCTAATTAAAAGGTCAAGCATAGGAAAATCAAAGAAATTCCCCCAAAGTTTCGACGCCGGGGTCTCACCAAATTTGGAAAATTTTATTTCACAGGCACCACATAGAAAATGAGCGGTAACCTGTTTATCCGTCCTACCTGCTTTGCGCAAGGAAGTATCGACTTTCAAAGGTGAACTACCACCTTGGCTTTTCGGATCACGTACAAGCTTGTACACCGCTTTGGGCACCAAATGGCTATTGTGCAGAATTCCGTCCTTTTTACAGAGACCACAACGTCCATTTTTCATTAAAATTCCTAGTTCAGTGATTTCAGCCGACCGATATTGTGGGTACGAGAAGCGAGGATACGTTATGTCACGCTTTCGAGATGTTCGAAATGACTCCAGTTAGCTTTCAGCCGCGGTGTCACCAACCGGGGTGACCAGCGACGGCGCTGTTGCGCTTCGGCCGGCGCGAGGTATCAGGATAAGCTAGATTACTCCGCCCCCCAATTCGACATGTTGGCCGACCCCGAAGACGCCATCGCGTGTTTCTGCAGCGGTTGCGTCAGCCTTTGAAAGCAGAAACCAACCCGGTAACCGCTCCGATTAAACCCACGGCCATGCCGAACCAATACCCTACCGACTCTCTGCGTTGCTTTTGCTCTGCTCTTATTAAATCCCTAACCGTTCGCAATCCAAGCGGCGTCAGATAGTAGGGTTCGTCAGGGTGGACATCCCAATCGACACGGGAAAAAAAAGATGAATCTGACTCGTCAGGCATTTGCACTAGGAGTGATTCGGCTTTTCTACGGTAATAACTGGTTTGTATCGAAGCTCTCCACTGTTCAGAAAGCTCCCACCTTCGAACATAGTCCGCCATTTCACCGCTTTCGTAAGATTGCTCGCTGTCCGGCGGCTCGCTTTTGCGTAGAGCATTGGCATCTCGCCGGTGCTTAAACAGCTCGACGCGGTACTGCACGTAATTCGGCAACATCCTTTTCCCCCTCAGAAATTCCAAATCGCAATATACCCGCGAGGATCCCCTATGTCCGCACATCAGAAGAAACACCCCCTCGATTTCAAAACTCAGTACGGCCTAGGCTTCGACCCGCAAGACGATGAGATCGTCGTGGACTTCTTCTGCGGCGGTGGCGGCGCCGGTACCGGGCTGGAGATGGGCCTCGGTCGCAAGGTCAGCGTGGCGAAGAACCACAGTGCCAAAGCGATCAGCATGCACACCATCAACCACCCGGGCGCCAAGCATTTCACGACCGACGTGTTCGATGGTGATCCGGACACCGAGTGCGGCGGAAAGGCGGTGGGCTGGTTCCACATGTCGCCGGACTGCACCCATCACAGCCAGGCCGCCGGCGGACAGCCGCGTAAGCGCGAGATCCGCAACCTGTCGTGGATCGGGCTGAAGTGGGCAGGCAAGAAGAAGCCTCGAGTCATCAGTCTGGAAAACGTGAAGCAGATCCTGCAATGGGGCCCGCTGATCGCCAAGCGCGACAAAGCGACCGGCCGCATCATCAAGCTGGTGCCAGGCGTGAACAAAAAGGGCAAAGAAGTGCTGGTGAAGGTAGTTGCTGAACCCGGCGAGATCGTTCCTGTCGGTGAGCAGTTCTTGGTCCCAAACCCCAAGCGCAAAGGCAGCACGTGGCAACGTTTCGTGGAGCTGCTGGAGCAGCACGGTTACGTGGTCGAGTGGCAAGTGATCAAGGCGTGCGACTTCGGCGCGCCCACCAACCGGGAACGCCTGTTCATGATCGCTCGGTGCGACGGACTGCCGATCGTCTGGCCGGAGCCGACCCACGCGAAGAAGCCCGGCAAGGGCCAGCTGAAGTACCGCACCGCCGCCGAGTGCATCGACTTCAGCGATTTGGGTAAGAGCATTTTCGGCCGCAAGGATGAGCTGGCCGACGCCACCAAACGCCGAATCGCCAAGGGCATGAGGAAGTTCGTCATCGACCACCCTGCCCCGTTTATTGTGCCGATCGCGAACTGGTCGACTGAGACGGTACAGTCGCTGAACGAGCCGCTGCGCACCGTGACGTCTTACCCGAAAGGCGGGGCGTTCTCGGTGGTGAGCCCAATCATCGCACCGGCCACGCATCAGGGCAGTGACCGTATCAACGATCCACTTGAGCCGCTGCCGACTGTGACCTGCGCCAACCGCGGCGAACTGACATTGATCAGTCCTACGCTGGTTCAGACCGGCTACGGGGAGCGCGCGGGCCAGCAACCGCGCGTGCCGGGATTGGATCAGCCGCTGGGGACCGTCGTCGCTGGAGGCATAAAGCACGCACTCGCTGCGGCGCACCTGGTGAAGTTCAGATTCAACGACGAGGGCAAATCGCTGGACGAACCGCTGCCAACCATCACTAGCGGCGGCAACTACCAGCGTCCTGCCGGCGCCGCGCACGCCATGGGCATCGCCACCGCTTTCATGGCGCAGATGAACGGCGGATTCAACACCACTGTCGCGAAAAGTCTTGAGGACCCGGTAACCACAGTGACGAACACTGGCAGCCAGCAACAGCTGGTGACGGCAACGCTGGTCACCAACACGACCGGCCACGCCCCTTCAGATATCGAAGGACCGGTACCTACGCTCACGACCGGGCAGCACCACATGCTCGCCACGGCGCACCTCCTGCACCTGCGTGGCAACTGCGACGCCCGCGCAGCCGCCGATCCACTCCACACGGTCAGCGCCGGCGGCACACACCACGGACTCGTCACCGCTTTCATAGAGCGTCAGTTTGGCGCCAGTGTTGGCCAGCACCTGGATGAACCCGCACCGACCATCACGGCCGGCGGCGGAGGCAAGAGTTCGCTGGTCAGCTTTGAGTTGTCGCCAGAGCACGAAGAAGGAGCGTTGCGTGTTGCCGCCTTCCTGATCAGTTACTACGGCACGGAGAACATGAGCAGCTGCGACCAGCCCGCTCCGACGATCACCACAAAGGATCGTCTCGGCCTGGTCACCGTCATGGTCAAGGGCACGCCCTACGTGATCGTCGACATCCGACTGCGGATGCTGCAACCGGCCGAGTTGTACCGGGCGCAGGGCTTTCCGCCGGACTACATCATCACCCATGGCGCAGACGGCAAGCCATTCACGAAGACGGAGCAGGTCCACATGTGCGGCAACAGCGTCAGCCCGCCGCCGATGGCCGCCCTCGCCCGCGCGAACGATCCTTGGCGAGTGGCGGCAGAGCAGGCAGCCGCAGCGTAACTTGCTCACAGCCAGCCCAAACGCACAAGCGACTCGATGACGGCTAGCACGGCAACAAGCAGATTGACCAGATTGGTGAGTCGCTTCATGAATTTCTCGGTTGGCTGATTTGCTAATCCGAGTCGACGATGCGCTGACAGTAATGCTCGATGGTCTGCGCGCTCAACACGCTGCGCTCGTCATGGCGCCCGACTCCCAAGAGAGCTCGTTTCACACCCCCATTGCCTGCTGCGTATGCAGCGAGGAGATATCTGTGCGCCTGAAAAAGCTGGAGCGCGAGCAGGTCCGCATGAAATACGGCGGCCGCTGCACATATTGTGGAATCGAACTTGGTGGCCGTTGGCACGCTGACCATTTGGAGCCTGTCACGCGGGAGTTGATCCCAAAGCAAAATGCCAACGGCACATGGCGGCTGGACGCCGGGAAACCGCTCAGGCCTGAGAACGACCACATCGGGAACATGATGCCGGCTTGCGCGCCCTGCAACATAAGCAAAGGCAGCCAGAGTCTTGAGGTTTGGCGCACGTGGATTGCCCGGCACGTCAACAGCCTGAACCTATACCACCCCATCTACCGACTGGCAAAGGCATACGGCCTGGTCGTCGAGACGGCGGCACCTGTGGTGTTCTATTTCGAGACAGTGACGTTATGAAGCCATCTCGAAACCAGCGGCGCATTCTCGCCAAGGAAAACGCCAAGCAACCGTCCTCGCTTCAACTTGTGCCGCGCAAGCGGTGGCCGAATCTCGGCCCGCCGGATCTGATCGAGGTCTGGAGATCACGCGGTTTTCTCGTCCAGATATACAGCGAGCCCAGGGATTTCCAGCGTATGAGCGTGTGCCGGGCACATCACAACAGTGAAAGCTGGGTAGACAAAATCACTTGGGATGAACTGATGCAACTGAAGCGTGAGTGCGGCAGAGGCAATAAGGACGCGCTGGAGGTTTTCCCTGCGGACGTCGACATCTTGAACGTCGCCAACATGCGGCACCTGTTCTTTCCGCCCGAGCCGGTCGCGTTCAAGTGGTCGCGGTCATGACCTGGTACACAGAAAGCTGGCAGCGTATGGATTCCGTTTACTCGCGATGCAAGGCTGAAGGCATGGATGCTGCAGCTATCAGCAAGGCTATCGACGAATCGTACCCCTACAGCTCGCGCAGTGGCTGGGCTTACAAGGCTTGGCTGTCAGCGCGGCGCAATTTTTTTCCGAAGCACAACCTTCCACTTCGCCGGGCCAAGCGCCCACCGCCAGACCTGCTGGACTAACCCCTTCCCCATCTATCCACATGCCTGCCGGTGCACGGCGGGTGAGGAATTTTCATGTTCATCGAAAACATGCCCGTCATGCGCGGCGTTAACATCAAGCAGATTCCGATGCGACTGCTGCAGCCATTCGAGAAGCAGGCGCTGCGCAATCACAGCCAGTCTTTGCAGCGGCTGGCCGAACGCGGCGGGATGAACGCCTGCGAAATCCTCGGCATCATTCAAGGCCTGAGCTGGAGCCAACTGAAGCACCACGAGGATGACGAGGCCTGCCTGATTAAGTGGGTTGCCGCACAACCCCTGAACCACGTATAGACCCCGGACGGAGTAGCCAACATGAACACAGCTCAAAAAGTCGAACCAATCGAGTACATCCGCTTGCCGGAGGTGCGGCGCATCACCGGGCTCAGCACCGCAACCATTTACCGCATGGCCGTCGGCGGGAGATTCCCCCGCCAGGCGAAGGTCGGCGAACAAGCTGTTGCCTGGATACGCTCAGAGGTCGAGCAATGGGCGGCAAGCAAGGCTGAGGCGCGCAAGCGCGTGCCTTAAATGGCCTCGACCTTGTCCAGGTAGTCAGCCCAGTTCTGCATCATCTCCCGCCGCTGTTCCACGTACTCGGCATGGTTGTACGTCTTCCGGATCTTGCTTGATCCTGCGTGCGACAGCTGCGCCTCGATCCAGTCCTCGTTGTACCCCATCTCGTTCAGGGCAGTCGAAATCGTCGCGCGGATCCCGTGCCCGGTCAGTCGGCCCTCATATCCCATACGCTTAAGCGCCATGTTGACCGTTCCGTCGCTTATCGGCTTTGCCGGGTCACTTCGGCCCGGCAGTAGCAGTGTGTAAGCGCCGGTCATTTCCATGACGTTGCGTATCTCCTCCACCGCCTGCCGCGACAGCGGCACCAGATAAGGCGGCACCTTTGCCCCATCTTTTCCTCGAATAAGCTTCTGCAACTGCTTCACGCCTGAGGGCGGAATCGTCCACAGCCCGCCGTCCAGGTCGAACTGATCGCGGGTAGCGAACCGAAGCTCGCCAGTGCGAACGCCGGTCAACAGCAATATCCTCACCGCGCTGCGCGTGTACTCGGCGCCGGTGAATGTCCGCAGCGCATTGAGAAACTCGGGAAGCTCAGCCAGCCGAAGCATCGGGTTGTGCTTCTCGGGCGGCTCCTTCACCGCGACGATGTCCAGGTCGGACGCAGGGTTGTGCTCTATGTAGCCGGAGGCGATCGCGAACCGGAATATCTCATTCAGCCACGAGCGGCACTTCCTCGCGACATTCAACGCGCCCCGGGCCTCAACCCTTCGCATGGTCGACAGCACATCGCTGCGACGGATATCAGATATCGGCAACTTGCCTAGCGACGGAATGAGGTCTTTGTCCAAGTACATGCGCGATTGAGTTGCACCGCCTTTCCGGGCCGCCGTCATGCGCGGTGACTTGAAGGCATGCCATTCTTCAGCGACAACTTCGAAGGTTTTCACTGCACCGGTGCTGGCGGTCAGCTTTTCTTCACGCCGGGCGGATCGCGGATCTACTCCTTTTGCTATGAGCGAGCGGGCCTGGTCCCGGCGTTCGCGTGCTTGCTTGAGGCTGACTTCAGGGTAGGTGCCGAGGGAGATGCGCGGTTGGCGGCCGTGCCAGGAGAACCGAAAATGCCACGACTTCGCGCCCTTTGCAGCAACGAAGAGCGACAGCCCGGCCGAGTCAGTGAGGCTGTAGTCCTTGTCGCGGGGCTTCGCTTGCCGGACGGCAGTGTCAGTGAGGGGCATTAGTACATCACCAGATTAATCGAATTGAGTATGTGCTGGTAAATGTACTAAAAATTCTGAGCAGGCGTGAGAAGAGTTGCGGATGCCTAAGAACAGAAAACCCCGCGTGGCCTGCGCCAGCGGGGTTTTCTGAGCATGCCTGAGAGGGCATGAGAATCGAATATGGTGCCCCGAGCCGGAGTCGAACCGGCACATCCTTTCGGACGACGGATTTTAAGTCCGGTGTGTCTACCAATTTCACCATCAGGGCGGTAGCACATATCAGCCTTGACCTTCGCGCGTCGTATCGCGAGGCCAGCCGACAAGAGTGGGGAATATATACACCCCGGGCCCTGGAGGCAAGTTCAAAGCTTTCGGATTCAATTGGTTACGTTTGTTTGTCGTCGCAAGGGCGATAGCTTGTCTATGCTCTCTCCCCACACAGGGCAACCCTCTGTGCGGCTGTCTTGCTACTTTCTTCGAAGAATTAAATGAGGTGTCTATGAAATCCGCTTTGTGGCTTGGCCTGATTGGAGCATTTACGGTGAGCGCTCAGGCGGCGTCGCTCAATGTCCCAATGAACCTGGTGAGCGCTGACGGCGCCCCACAGCCTGTTGGCGAGGTGACCATCAGCGAGACCGCTTACGGGTTGGTGTTTACCCCCGAGCTAAAATCGCTGCCCGCCGGGATTCATGGTTTTCATGTGCACGAAAAGGCGAGTTGCGATTCGGGCATGAAAGACGGCAAAAAAGTCGCGGCACTCGCAGCAGGCGGCCATTTTGACCCGGCCAGCACCGCCAAGCATCTGGGGCCATACGGCGATGGCCACCTGGGCGATCTGCCCGCGGTCTACGTCAACGCTGATGGGGTGGCCAACTATCCAGTGCTCGCACCCCGCCTGAAAAAGATTTCCGACATCAAAGGTCACGCGCTCATGATCCATGTCGGCGGCGACAACCACTCCGACAAGCCTATGCCATTGGGCGGTGGCGGTGATCGCATGGCGTGCGGTGTTATCTGATCGAGCTAAAGCGCGCTTGGCGTCAGCTGACCCGGTAATGGAGAAGAGTGGGCTGGGATGCGGGCTATCGTTTCTTGGCGTGTTGCGGGTGCGATAGTTGGAGTTGCGGAAGCAATTCACCAAACGCAACCCACAAAAAAGCCCGTAAGACGTTGATCTTACGGGCTTTAAATGTGGAGGCCGAGGTCGGAATCGAACCGGCGTAAGCGGATTTGCAATCCGCGGCATAACCATTTTGCTACTCGGCCTCAAACGCTCAACGATCCAACCACTACCGCTAAACGCATACAAACTGGAGCGGGAAACGAGACTCGAACTCGCGACCCCGACCTTGGCAAGGTCGTGCTCTACCAACTGAGCTATTCCCGCTTTGTGTGGGCGCCATTCTATACACTCAAATGACCCCGTCAACCCCTTGATTTAAAAATACTTATTTTTCATCGGTGGTCGTGCGCAGATGCGGCCATGCGGCCCGCAGGTACTGCACCATCGACCACAGCGTCAGGCCCGCCGCGATCATCAACAGCACGTAACCCAACACAACCCAAAAGGTGAACGCAGGGGGATTGGCCAGCAGAATGACCAGCGCGAGCATCTGCGCAGCGGTTTTCCATTTGCCCAGATTTGATACGGCCACCTGTGCCCGAGCACCCAGTTCAGCCATCCACTCGCGCAAAGCGGAGATGACGATCTCGCGCCCGATGATCACGGCAGCTGGCAGGGTCAGCCAGAGGTTGGCGTGAGCTTGCACCAGCAATACCAGCGCAACGGCCACCATCAGTTTGTCGGCCACCGGATCGAGAAAGGCGCCGAACGGCGTGCTTTGCTCCAGACGTCGGGCCAGGTAACCGTCCAGCCAATCGGTCGCGGCTGCCAGTGCGAATACCGAACTGGCAGCCATGTAGCTCCAGTGGTACGGCAGATAGAACAACAGAATGAAGATCGGAATCAGCAGGACACGTAATACGGTGATCAGATTAGGGATATTCATCGGCACAACTGGCTACGAGGTGAGCGAGCATTCTACTCGCTGTGCAGGTTTGCATAAATCGACTCTGCGAGCTTTTTGCTGATTCCCGGCGCCTTGGCGATTTCTTCGATGCTGGCCCGGGACAATTCTTGAAGGCCACCGAAGTGCTTGAGCAGATCGCGACGACGGGTCGGGCCTACGCCTGCCACCCCTTCCAGGGTTGAAGTGCGACGGGTTTTGCCACGCCGCGCACGGTGCCCGGTGATCGCGAACCGGTGCGCCTCGTCGCGGATTTGCTGGATCAGGTGCAGCGCGGGGGAATCGCCCTTGAGGGTGAACTCATGGGCCGCGTCATTCAAGTAAAGCGTTTCGAAACCGGCTTTGCGCGTAGCACCTTTGGCGACACCCAATAGAATCAGATCGGGTATGGCCAGTTCGTTCATCACGTCACGGGCCATGCTCAACTGGCCCTTGCCGCCGTCCACCAGGAGGATGTCCGGCAATTTGCCTTCGCCGTCCTTGATTCTGCTGAAGCGACGGGTGAGCGCCTGGTGCATGGCGGCGTAGTCATCTCCCGCCGTAACGCCTTCGATGTTGTAGCGGCGGTAATCAGATTTGATCGGACCCTCGGGCCCGAACACCACGCACGACGCCACCGTGGCTTCGCCACTGGAATGGCTGATGTCATAGCATTCCAGACGCTGCGGCGGCTCCTCGAGTTTGAGCACTTGAGCCAACGCCTCAAAACGCGCAGTGACGTGCTGGCGATTGGCGAGCCGCGCCATCAGCGCCTGCTCGGCATTGGTCACGGCGAGTTGCTGCCAGCGCGCACGAGTGCCACGCACCCGATGGCTGATGATGATTTCGCGGCCGCGCGAAGCATCAATTGCGTCGATCAGCGCCGGAAAATCCTCGCCGACCACGTTGACGATGACTTCGCCCGGCAATTCGCGCTCGCCGCCGCCCAGGAAATACTGAGCCAGGAATGCGGACATGACCTCGCCCACCTCCTCCTCGATACCGACCTGGGGGAAGAAGTTCTTGCTGCCAAGCACCCGCCCGCCACGTACGCTGATCAGGTGTACGCAGGCGCCGCCCGGATTGACGAACGCCGCCACCACGTCAACGTCGCCGGTGCCGCCGTCCATGCTCTGCTGGTCCTGAACACGGCGCAGCAGCCCGATCTGATCTCGCAGCTCAGCCGCATGCTCGAAATCGAGGTTCATGGCCGACTTTTCCATCAGCGCGTTGAGCTCGTCAGTGAGCGCATTGCTGCGCCCCTCAAGAAACATCACCGAGTGACGCACGTCCTCGTTGTAGACCTGAGGCTCGACGAGGTTCACGCAGGGCGCCTTGCAGCGCTTGATCTGATACTGCAGGCAAGGCCGGGTGCGGTTCTTGTAGAAGCTGTCTTCGCACTGACGAACATGGAAGGTCTTCTGCAGAATGCTCAGGCTTTCGCGAATCGCACCGGCGCTAGGGTAAGGCCCGAAGTAGCGGCCCTTGGCCTTTTTGGCACCACGATGAATGCTCAGCCGGGGAAATTCGCCGTCGGACAGGTGCACATAGGGGTAGGACTTGTCGTCGCGCAACAGGATGTTGTACGGCGGACGCGACTCCTTGATCAGGGTTTGTTCCAGCAGCAGCGCCTCGGTTTCGTTGGCGGTGATGGTGGTTTCAACCTGGGCGATCCGCGCGACCAGCGCACCGGTTTTCGGGGCATGGCCGGTCTTGCGGAAATAGCTGGCGAGCCGTTTCTTTAAATTCTTGGCCTTGCCGACGTACAGCAGCTTGCCGTCGATATCGAACATTCGATATACGCCGGGGCGGCCACTGCAGGTGGACAGAAAAGCACTGGGATCAAACGGTTGGGTCATTTATGCGCTGGCGTCGACCATGCCGTGACGAACGGCCAGCAGGGCCAGCTCAACGTCACTGCTAATCGACAGCTTCTCGAATATGCGGTACCGGTAGGTATTCACGGTTTTGGGGGACAGGCAGAGCTTGTCGGATATTGTCTGCACTTTCTGGCAGCCAACAATCATAAGGGCAATCTGGATTTCCCGCTCGGACAAGAGATCGAACGGCGAGTTGCTGGTCTGCGGCTGGAACGACTTGAGCGCCAGTTGCTGGGCGATCTGCGGGCTGATGTAGCGTTGCCCCGCGAACACCAGGCGAATGGCCTGAACCATTTCGGTCAGACCGGCGCCCTTGGTCATGTATCCCGCCGCGCCGGCTTGCAGCAGCCGTGTGGGAAACGGGTCTTCTTCGCACACCGTGACCGCCACCACCTTCATGTCGGGGTGGCTGCGGATGAGTTTGCGCGTGGCTTCCAGCCCGCCGATGCCGGGCATCTTGACGTCCATCAGCACGACATCGGGTTTCAGCTCGCGGGCCTTCTGCAACGACTCTTCGCCGGACTCGGCCTGTCCCACCACCTGCAAGCCTTCAATGTCGGCCAACATGCGCGTGATACCTGTCCGAACCAGATCGTGGTCATCGACAACCAGCACCCTAATCAAGCAGACACCTCACCGAGCAATTCATGACGACTACCCGCCACGTTAACAAAAAGAAAGTAAGCGACCTGCTCTGGAGCACTGCTTGTGCATGTGTGCCAGATGATCTGTAACGATGCCGACAAACTATCATCATCGACCCAAAAACTTGATAAAAATCTTCAAACGCCCGACCGCTGCATCGCTCGAAATGCCCTATGGCTTCTTGTCTGGGGCGTAGCTGCTCTGGTATTCCGCCAGGGTGGTAGTCAACCGGCAGATGGCATCCTGCTCTTCCTTGCCCAGCGTGCGATAACTGCCCACCATCCACTCCTCGTTTTCGCTCAGACCGACGATGGGCACCGGCGTACGAGACCCCGTCAGCACGTACAACACGTCAACACCGCGAGGTGCAACGCGGGCAAGATAATCAGCCTTGGGGGTGCGTTCACCGTTTTCGTACTTGCCCTGAGCGTTGGCTTCCACGCCACCTATTTCACCGAATGCGCGCTGTGAAAGCCCCAAGCGCTCGCGCTCTTCCCTAATTCGGGCACCTATTCCACTCATTTGGATGCATAGCCTTGTTGACACCACTCTTTTGAGTGATAGAATCGAAATAATTTGAACGAACTTGAACGGTTTTGAACTATGCCCGGAATCCGTACTGCCGCACAAGCCAAGGCATGGCTGGAACAGCAAGGCAAATCAGTTCAAGAGTTTGCCAGGGAGCACAACGTGGACCCGGCGACAACCTATCAAGTGTTATCCGGGCGCAAGAAGGGGCGCCGGGGCGAGTCGCACAAAGTCGCGGTGCTGCTGGGAATGAAGATCGGCGTGATACCCCATGAAGCCGGGTCTTCGGAATTGCCCGAGGACTGAATTGGCTTGTTGCCGCTTTAAGCATTGCTTCTTATAGGGCCCCAATCACTTCCATTGCAATTTCCAATTGAAGAACCCGACGGGTCTGAAGTAAGCTCGGCGGCATTCCACGGAGACAGACCATGTTGCCTTCCCTTTCCACCCAGCTGTTCAGCGCCGCAGACGGTTCACGTCTGGCTGAGCGTGCGGCTGCCTGGAATGCGACGACGTCTAACGCTCCTGCTTCTTATTTTTATGGGTATTGGTTTAGCCACTGGCGCGCCTGATACCCACACGGCGCCCTGAACTTCGGGACGCCCACCAGAGATAACTCTCACCCCCGGTCGGCTTCCCGACCGGGGGTTTTGTTTTTCTGGGCCACACATTTCTGACTGATTGATTCGAGGAGCAACACATGAACCGCAACCACTATTACCGCAACGACACCGACCTCGCCTGGCGATTTAGCAACCTCCGTTCGGGACAGCCTGCCGCCTCCGATCGGTCACTGACAGGTGGCATCGCCCTGCTCACAGCCAATCCGGCCAATTGTCGAACACCCCAGTAGGTCCGCGCGGGACTACCCGCCGACCAGGAAGCCAGCACATGAATTCGCCCGTCGTCAGCAATACCCTCATCGATCTTCCGTCCGGCGCCGTCATCCTGGATGACAGCCGCCCTGCCCCGAAACGCCTGCCCACGCCGTTCGCGCTGAAACATCAGCTGCCGCTGGATGCTGCCCAGACAGCCCAGGTCGCTGCCCACCGCCATTCGATCCGCGCCATTCTCAACGGTGAAGATTCGCGCCTGCTGGTCGTTGTCGGCCCGTGCTCGATCCACGATCCCCACGCCGCCCTCGAATACGCCGAGCGCCTGGCGCGCTTGGCCGCCGAAGTCAGCGACCAGATGCTGCTGGTGATGCGCGCTTATGTCGAGAAGCCCCGCACCACGGTCGGCTGGAAAGGCCTCGCGTACGACCCCGCGCTGGATGGCAGTGACGACATGGCCGAGGGCCTGGCCCTGTCGCGGCAGCTGATGCGTGAAATGGTCCGGCTCGGCCTGCCGATCGCCACAGAGCTGCTGCAACCAATGGCGGCGGGTTACTTCGATGACGTCCTGAGTTGGGTGGCGATTGGCGCAAGGACAACCGAATCGCAGATCCATCGGGAAATGGCCAGCGGCCTCGGCGTGCCCACGGGCTTCAAGAATGGCACCGACGGCGGCATCTCCGTGGCCTGCGACGCCATTCGCTCGGCGGCCCACGCCCACCGCCATTTCGGCATGGACTCCCAGGGCCACCCAGCGATCGTCGAGACGTCGGGCAATCCGGACACCCACATCGTACTGCGGGGCGGTCACGGCGGTCCCAACTACGACGCGGAGAGCGTTGCAGCGGTGAATGCCAGCCTGGCGAAGCACCGCATGGCCGCCCGCATCATGGTCGATTGCAGTCACGCCAACAGCGGCAAGGATCCGCTGCGTCAGCCGGCCGTGTTCAACGACGTGCTGCAGCAACGGCTGGCCGGCGACCGAACACTGATCGGCATGATGCTGGAGAGCCATCTGTTCGAAGGCTGCCAGCCGCTGAGTGCTTCCCTTAAATACGGTGTGTCGGTGACGGACGCGTGCCTGGGTTGGGCGTCCACCGAGGACCTGCTGCGCGATGCCGTGAACAAACTGCGCTACAGGTAACTCATGCAGTTACGTGTCCAGCCGCCTTTCCAGTAACGTCTGCAAACAGGAAGCCGGTGCCGGCCATGTCGCCGGCTTCCCGCCTAATCGTCGTCGCCATCAGCGGCGGCCCGTGGCAGCGAAGACGCCCGTCGTGGGAAAGCGCCCCGCGCGCCGGGTGTATTTGCACCGCAGCGCCAGCGCCTTTTCCAGCCTCTCCGGAACAAAAGGCCTGAAGCGGTGCAACGCTCCCCACAGCCTGCACTAACCGGCGCATGGCCACACCCCGCGACCCCCTCCGCCCATGACTTTCGCTGGTTAAGCTCGATCCTTCTTTTATATCCAAGGAGTGATCGACATGTACAAGGAAGTCACCACCAAGTACCCCCTCTTGCTGGTCCACGGTTTGTTCGGTTTTGACCGGATCGGCAACGCTGAAATGTTCCATGCCATCCCTCAGGCATTGGAGAAAGCTGGCTGCAGGGTTCACGTGCCGGCGTTGTCTGGCGTCCACGACAACGAAACCCGCGGCGAGCAGTTGATTGATCAGATCGAACGCTTCCTGCGCCGCACCGGTTACCTAAAGGTCAACCTGATCGGACATAGCCAGGGCGCGTTGACCTCACGCTATGCTGCCGCGCTGCGCCCCGACATCGTGGCGTCGGTCACTTCCGTGAGCGGCCCCAATCGCGGCTCGGAGGTAGCAGACCGGGTGCGCCGGGCTCTGACGCCCGGGGAGATGCCTGAAGCCGTGGCTTCGCGGATGACTGCAGGTTTCGCTCACTTCCTTGCGCTGCTGAGCGGCAACTCGGACCTTCCCCAAGACCCGGTTCAGGCGCTGGATGCGCTGACGACCGAGGGCGTCGCGGTGTTCAACCGCAAGTATTCCCAAGGGCTGCCATCGACGTGGGGCGGCGAAGGCGCTGAACGGGTCAACGGCGTTCACTATTACTCGTGGAGCGGCTGCATCGACGGCTCACTGTTTTCCGAAGGCCGCAATGCCTTAGACCCCCTGCACCTGGCGTTGCGCAGTTACGCGCTGCTGTTTGAGAAGGAGACTGCATCCAACGACGGTCTGGTCGGCCGCTTCAGCTCCCACCTGGGCAAGGTGATCCGCTCCGACTACCCGATGGACCATGTGGACTCGATCAATCAGAGCGCCGGTCTGGTGCGCAAGCAGGTCGATCCGGTAAAGCTGTACGTTGAACATGCCGGTCTGCTGTTCAGCAAAGGTCTTTGAGCGACGATGTCGTCTGTCACGGCAAGACAAAGGCGCCTGAACTTTCTCGGGAAACGCGGCCCTTATTCCGGTACGCTCGTTTCTTTTTTTTTCACAGGAGTCAACCCCATGGCCAAAGCCACTGCCCGCCACATCCTCGTATCCAGCGAAGAGAAGTGCAACGAACTCAAGGCGCAGATCGAAGGCGGCGCTGATTTTGCCGAAGTCGCAAAATCGAACTCCAGCTGCCCGTCCAGCCGTCAAGGCGGCGACCTCGGCTCTTTCGGCCCCGGTCAAATGGTCAAGGAATTCGACACCGTGGTGTTCAGCGCACCGGTGAACGTCGTCCAGGGCCCGGTGAAAACCCAGTTCGGTTACCACCTGCTGGAAGTGACCAGCCGCCAGGACTGATCCTCCGCGCTGCTGCACGAACGGCCCGCCCTTGAAAGCGGGCCGTTTGTTTATCGAATCCTTGCTCCAGAGCTGTATTGTCCGGTTACAAAGACTCCGGCTTTGCGGTACCTTGCCACCGGGGTAATCAATAAAAAACCGGACCGGCCACCCGCGCCGTCATGACCTTCAACCCTGATGTTGCTCGCCAATGTCAGTCAGGATTCGTGCAATGCGTTTTGTTTTGTCATCGCTGATGGTCGCAACACTCGTCTTCGTTTCTGGTTTTCAGGTTTTGTCCGCCGCCCCGCAACACGCGTTGACCGTTTACGGTGAGGCGCCGCGCTATCCGGCTAATTTCGGACACTTCGATTACGTCAATGCCGCCGCCCCGAAAGGCGGCAGCATGCGCCGCTCGGCGCAGGAAATCGGCCAGTTCGATCACATCATGCCGTACCTCGACAAAGGCACCGGCGTCTCCCAGGTCAATGGCTTGCTTTACTCGCCCCTGGCAGTCAAGTCGCTGGACGAGCCCTACACCGTGTATGGCCTGATCGCAGAGAAAATGGAGCGCGCTGCCGACGGCATGTCATTGCGTTTCTACCTGAGCCCTAAAGCGAAATTCTCCGACGGCTCGCCCATCACCGCCGAAGACGTGCGCTACACCTACAACCTGCTGATGACCCAGGGCAGCCTGTCGTATCGCACCGAGTTTCAAGACGTCAAAGGCGTGGAAGTCGAGTCGCCGACGCAGATCCGCTTTGATTTCAAAAGCAGCGAAAGCCGCACCCTGCCGCTGGATCTGGCCTCGCTGCCGGTATTTCCCGAACATTGGTGGAAGGACCGCGACTTCGCCAACGGCGGCGGCTTCGAGATCCCGGTGGGCAGCGGCCCGTATCGCATCGGCAAGGTCGACCCGGGTCGCAGCGTCACCTTCGAGCGCAACCCCGACTGGTGGGGCAAGGACCTGCCGGTCAATCGCGGCCAGTACAACTTCGATCATTTCAGCGTCGAGTATTTCGGCGACACCGATGTCGCCCGTCAGGTGCTGCGCGGTGGCGGCTATGATTACAACCGTGAATATTCCGCCACCGGTTATTCCATCGGCTATGACGGCCCGGCGTTGACCGAAGGCCGTCTGCAGCGGGCGCACCTGGCCAAGGGCGCGGTGCAGAGTTCCCAGGGCTTTATCTTCAATCTGGACCGTCCGAAATTTCAGGACCGTCGCGTGCGTCAGGCGCTGGCGATGCTGTGGGACTTCGAGTGGACCAACAAACAGATGATGCGCAACGTCTATGTGCGCCAGAACAGTTACTTCTCCAACAGTGATCTGGCGGCGACAGCGCTGCCCACCGAGTCCGAGCTGAAGATTCTTGAGCCGCTGCGCGGTCAGGTGCCGCCGGAAGTCTTCACCACGGTGTTCCAGACCCCGAAAACCGATGGCAGCGGTTTCATCCGCGACAAACAGCTGCAGGCCCTTGCGTTGCTCGAAGAAGCAGGCTGGATGCCCCAGGGTGACAAGCTGGTCAACACCCAGGGCGAACCGTTGAGTTTTACTTTTCTCAACGGCCAGAGCGGCTTCGAGAAAATCCTGCTGCCCTACAAGCGCAATCTGGCGCAGATCGGCATCGATTTCGAAATCCGCCGCATCGACTCGGCACAGTACCTGAACAGGGTCATGGCCCGGGATTACGACATGATCGTCACCGGCTACGGCGTCTCGACCTCCCCCGGCATGGAGCTGTACAACAACTTCGGCTCGAAAGTCGCGACCGATTCCGGCTCCAGCAACTACATGGTCCTGCGCGACACGGCAGTCGACACGCTGATCGAGGGCCTGGCAAAGGCCGACAGCAAGCCCGCGATGATCGATTACGCCCATGCCCTGGACCGGGTGCTGCAGTGGGGCTTCTACTGGATTCCCAACTATTACCCGCCCGGCTCGTCCACGGTGTGGTGGAACCGCTTCGGCATTCCCAAGGTGCAGGCCAGCAACAGTGAGGCCATCGACACCTGGTGGGAAGTCAGCCCCCAGGCACTGACCAACGAAGAGTTCGCCCGACAACGGGGCGCTTCGGCCATCCCCTCGGAGGTCAAGTAATGCTCGGCTACCTGATGAGGCGCCTGCTGCTGATCATTCCGACGCTGCTGTGCATTCTGTTGGTGAACTTCTTCATCGTACAGGCCGCGCCCGGCGGCCCGGTCGAGCAAGCCATCGCCAAGCTGCAAGGCGTCGCCGGCGGCACCATTGGCGCAGGCCACACCGAAACCATGAACGCCGGGCAGTCCCGGGCCAGTCGCGGGCTTGACCCCAAGCTGATCAAGGAAATCGAGCATCAATACGGCTTCGACAAACCCTTGCATGAGCGCTTGTGGCTGATGCTGAAGAACTACGCGCAGCTGGATTTCGGCAACAGCTTCTTTCGCGGCGCCAAGGTGACGGACCTGATCCTGCAGAAAATGCCCGTCTCTATCTCACTGGGGCTATGGGCCACATTGATTACCTACTTGGTGTCGATACCCCTGGGCATCCGCAAGGCGGTCAAGCACGGCAGCCACTTCGACATCTGGAGCAGCACGGCAATCATCATCGGTTACGCGATGCCGGCCTTTCTGTTCGCCATGCTGTTGGTGGTGCTATTCGCGGGAGGCACCTCGCTGAGCTGGTTCCCGGTGCGCGGGCTGGTGTCCGAAAACTTTGATCAATTGAGCACCCTGGGCAAGATCGCCGACTACTTCTGGCACCTGGTGTTGCCGGTGACGTCACTGGTGATCGGCGGTTTCGCGACGCTGACCATCCTGACCAAAAACTTCTTCTTGAACGAAGTCACCCGCCAGTACGTGGTCACCGCCCGCGCTAAAGGCCTGAGCGAGCGGCGCGTCCTGTACGGCCACGTGTTCCGCAACGCCATGCTACTGATCGTTGCCGGCATCCCCCAGGCGTTCATCAGTGTGTTCTTTGCAGGTTCGTTGATGATCGAAGTGATCTTCTCCCTCGATGGCCTCGGCCGCATGAGTTACGAAGCCGCGGTGTCACGGGATTACCCTGTGGTGTTCGGTTCGCTGTTCATCTTCACGCTGTTCGGGTTGCTGATAAAGCTGGTCGGGGACATCTGCTACACCCTGGTTGACCCCCGAATCGACTTCAGCGCGAGGAATGCGTGATGCGCAGACTGTCTCCGGTGGCACGCCGTCGCTTCGAGCGCTTTCGCAATAACCGCCGGGGCTGGTGGTCGTTGTGGCTGTTCTGTGGGCTGTTCATCCTCAGCCTATGCGGCGAGCTGATTGCCAACGACAAACCCCTGGTGCTGAGTTATCAGCATGAGCTGTATTTCCCCGCCTTCAAGCGCCACACCGAGCAGGAATTCGGCGGCCAGCTGCCGTTTCAGCCGGATTACCGCAGCGATTACGTGCGCCAGTTGATCAGCAAGGGCGACGGCTGGATGCTGTTTCCGCCGATCCCGTTCAGCGATGACACACCCAACTATGACCTGAACAAACCCGCACCAAGCCCGCCCTCCTCGATCAACTGGCTGGGCACCGACGATCAGGCTCGGGACGTGCTGGCCCGGGTCATTTTCGGCGCGCGGGTGTCGATTCTGTTTGCCTTGGCGCTGACCTTCATCAGTGCGCTGATCGGCATCGCCGCCGGCGCATTGCAGGGCTATTACGGCGGCTGGGTGGATTTGATCGGTCAGCGCCTGCTGGAAGTCTGGTCCGGTCTGCCGGTGCTGTACCTGCTGATCATCCTGTCGGGCTTCGTCGAGCCAAATTTTTGGTGGCTGCTGGGGATTATGGCGCTGTTTTCGTGGCTGGCGCTGGTGGACGTGGTGCGCGCCGAATTCCTGCGCGGGCGCAATCTGGAATACGTCAAAGCGGCGCGGGCGCTGGGGCTGGATGATCGCAAAGTGATCCTGCGGCACATCCTGCCCAACGCGATGAACGCCACCCTGAGTTATCTGCCGTTCATCCTCACCGGGGCGATTTCCACGCTGACCGCGCTGGATTTCCTCGGCTTCGGCATGCCCGCCGGCAGCGCGTCACTGGGCGAGCTGATTGCCCAGGGCAAGCAGAACCTGCAGGCGCCATGGCTGGGCTTCACGGCATTTTTCACACTGGCGCTGATCCTGTCGCTGCTGGTGTTTATTGGCGAGGCCCTGCGGGATGCCTTCGACCCGAGGTCCTGACATGTCCGAAAACCTGATCGAAATCCGCGACCTCTCGGTGTCGTTCAACGGCCATACTGTGGTCAAGCACCTGAGCCTGGACATTCCGGCCGGCGAGTGCCTGGCATTGGTCGGCGAGTCGGGCTCGGGCAAGTCGGTGACTGCTCACTCGATCCTTCAACTGCTGCCCCAGGCCGGCACACTGAGCACCGGCAGCATTCGCTACCGCGGCAAGGAACTGCTCGGCGCCGATGGCAATGTCATGCGCGAGCTGCGCGGCAATCAGATCGCGATGATCTTTCAGGAGCCGATGACCTCTTTGAACCCGCTGCACACGGTGTCCCGGCAGATCGGCGAAACCTTGCTGCTGCACAAGGGCCTGACGGGCAAGGCGGCCCAGGCGCGGATCATCGAGCTGCTGGAGCTGGTCGGCATTCAACACCCGAAAAAGCGCCTGAAGGCCTACCCCCACGAGTTATCCGGCGGCCAGCGTCAGCGGGTGATGATCGCCATGGCCCTCGCCTGCGAGCCGGAACTGCTGATTGCCGATGAGCCCACCACGGCGCTGGACGTGACGGTGCAGCGTAAGATCCTGCTGCTGCTCAAACAGCTGCAGCAACGGCTGAACATGTCGCTGCTGCTGATCAGCCACGACCTGAATCTGGTGCACAGCATCGCCCAGCGGGTGTGCGTGATGCGCGCCGGGGAAATCGTCGAGCAGTCCAATTGCCAGCTGTTGTTCAAGAACCCGCAACACCCTTACAGCCGTCTGCTGCTGGACGCGGAACCGGCGGGCGAGCCGTTACCCCGTGACACCCGCGAGAAGGTGCTGGAGGTCGATAACCTGCGGGTCTGGTTCTCCCTCGGGGGCGGGATTTTCAACCGGCACCGCGAATACCTGAAAGCCGTCGACGACATCAGCCTGAGCATCGAGCGCGGCAAAACCCTGGGAATCGTCGGCGAATCCGGCTCGGGCAAGTCGACACTTGGTCAGGCCATCCTGCGCTTGCTGGAGTCCCGTGGCAGTATCCGCTTCAAGGGTCATGCGCTGGACAGCCTCAATCAGAAGCAGATGCGCCCATGGCGCAAGCAGATGCAGGTGGTTTTTCAGGACCCTTACGGCAGCCTCAGCCCGCGCATGTCGGTGGCACAGATCATCAGCGAGGGCCTGGAAGTTCACAGCGACCTGGACAAGGCCAGCTGTGAGGCCGAAGTGATTCGCGCGCTGGAGGAAGTCGGCATCAACCCGTCGAGCCGGCACCGCTATCCCCACGAATTTTCCGGTGGCCAGCGTCAACGTATCGCCATTGCCCGCGCCCTTGTGCTCAAACCTGCCTTGATATTGCTCGACGAACCGACCTCTGCGCTGGATCGCACCGTGCAGAAACAGGTCGTCGCGTTGTTGCGTCAGTTGCAGGAACGTCATGGCCTGACTTATCTATTCATCAGCCACGACCTGGCCGTGGTCAAGGCGCTGGCCCATGACCTGATCGTGGTCAAGGACGGCAAGGTGGTCGAGCGCGGTGCGAGCCACGACGTGTTCGATGCGCCACAGCATCCCTACACCCGGGAATTGCTGGCGGCGGCGCACCCCGGTTTCAACTGAAGCCATTTTGAATCTGTAGTCTGTGCGGCCAGATGCCGAGGAACAGGATGGATGGAACCGCTCATGAAAGACAGTGAGAGCCTGAAGGACTACCGACGCGTTCGGCGACTGGCGATCCGTTCGCTCTTCGAGATCATTGAGCAGTCCAGCGAAGGCACGGTCATCGTCGACCGGGACGCCCGCATCGTCTGGATCAACGAGCGTTACGCACGCCGCTTTGGCCTCGAAGACCCGGGCCGAGCGGTGGGTCAGCCCTGTGAGCAGGTGATTCCCGGCAGCCTGCTGCGGCAGGTGGCGAGCAACGGCCAACCTATTCTGCTGGACATGATGGACACGGCGAAGGACCCACTGGTGGTCATGCGCCTGCCAATCCACGACGACGGCGGCGCGGTGATCGGCGCCATCGGTTTCGCGCTGTTCGATGAGCTGCAGGCCTTGTCGCCGCTGCTCAAGCGCTATGCGAGCATGCAGCAGGAGCTGGCCTCGACCCGCTCGCTGCTGCGCGCACGCCAGGCCAAATACAGCTTTGCCCACTTCATCGGCACCAGTGCCGCCAGCCTGGAAGTCAAACGCCGGGCACGGCGTAGCGCCAGCACCGATTCCCCGGTGCTGCTGCTGGGTGAGACCGGTACCGGCAAAGAGCTGCTCGCCCACGCGGTGCACAACAGTTCGTCCCGCGCCCACAAACCCTTCATCAGCATCAACAGCGCAGCGATCCCCGAAGCGTTGCTTGAGGCGGAGTTCTTTGGCACCGCCCCTGGCGCATTCACCGGCGCCGACCGTAAGGGGCGCCAGGGCAAATTGCACCTGGCCGAGGGCGGCACGCTGTTTCTTGATGAGATCGGCGACATGCCCCTGCCGTTGCAGAGCAAGCTGCTGCGCGTACTGCAGGAAAAGGAATACGAGCCCGTAGGCTCCAACGAGATGATCAAAAGCGATGTCCGCCTGATCGCCGCAACCTCCACGGATCTCGAAGCCGCGATCAAGCGTGGCGAGTTTCGTGCTGACCTGTATTACCGGTTGAGCGTGTTGCCCATCCAGGTGCCGCCGTTGCGCGAGCGTCTGGATGATATTCCGGCGTTGACCGAAGCGATTCTCGAGGACCTGCGCAGCCAGCACGAACTGGCGCCGGCAGCCATGGCCGCCCTCGCACAGCATGCCTGGCCGGGCAACATTCGCGAGCTGCGCAACGTGCTCGAACGTGCGGCATTGCTCAGCGACGATCTGCAGCTCAATCCCGGCGACATCCGCGCGGCCATCGGCACGCTGGTGCCGGTGACCAGCCCGCCGGCAACCGGCCCCTTGGCATCCAATGATCAGACCTACAGCGAGGCTCGGCAGCATTTCGACCGGGAACTGATTCAGGCGAAGCTGGCGCAGTGCGCGGGTAACGTGATTCTCGCGGCCCGGCAATTGGGGCTGGGGCGTTCGACGCTGTACAAGAAGATGGCGGCATTGGGGATCGCCGAGTCTCAATAGAGAGACTGTCCGTCTACGAATCTGGAATCAGCCTCAGGTATCCCGATCCAGAGCGGTTGCGAGGCAGGGCAACTGACTTGGCATACGCCCGCTTGCACAGGAGTGGTCTCATTTTCTGGACAGATCAGCCGCGTGATGCTCACGCCATCAAAATAAATCGTTAAAAATCAGCCAGTTAGCGTAATGGCATGAAACTGGCTATACCTCCTGTTGCGCGGCCTCGCCGCACCCAAAATAAAAACAACAGGAGACACTCGATGAGTGTGATCATCGCTTTAGCGGCGCTTACGCTGCTGATGCTGGCTGCCTACCGGGGTTACAGCGTTATCCTCTTTGCCCCCATCGCGGCCCTCGGCGCCGTGCTGCTCACCGACCCATCAGCCGTGGCGCCCGCCTTCACCGGCGTGTTCATGGACAAGATGGTCGGCTTCGTCAAACTCTACTTTCCGGTGTTTCTGCTGGGTGCCGTGTTCGGCAAGCTGATTGAGCTGTCGGGCTTCTCGCGCTCCATCGTGGCGGCTGCCATTCGCTTGCTTGGCACCCGCCAGGCGATGCTGGTGATCGTGCTGGTCTGCGCGCTGCTGACCTACGGCGGCGTGTCGCTGTTCGTGGTCGTGTTTGCGGTCTACCCGTTCGCCGCGGAGATGTTCCGCCAGAGCAACATTCCCAAGCGCCTGATTCCGGCGACCATTGCCCTGGGCGCATTCTCGTTCACCATGGACGCCCTGCCCGGCACACCGCAGATCCAGAACATCATCCCCTCAACTTTCTTCAACACCACGGCGTGGGCGGCGCCGTGGCTGGGGCTGATCGGCACGGCGTTCGTGTTCAGCGTCGGCATGCTGTTTCTGCAGCGCCAGCGCAACCGGGCCCAGCGTGCCGGCGAAGGTTATGGCACCGAACTGCGCAACGAGCCGGACACTCCGGACGATATCGCCCTGCCCAACCCGTGGATCGCGTTGGCGCCGCTGTTGCTGGTCGGGATCATGAACCTGCTGTTCACCCAGTGGATTCCCCAGTGGTACGGCAAGACCCACACCCTCGCGCTGGCGGGTATGGCGACGCCGGTGCAGACCGACATCGCCAAGATCACCGCGATCTGGGCCGTGGAGGCGGCGTTGCTGGTGGGCATTCTCTTCGTGCTGCTGTTTGCCTTCCGCACGGTGAAATCGAAGCTGGCCGAGGGTAGCAAAGGTGCGGTCAGCGGTGCCCTGCTGGCGGCGATGAACACCGCGTCGGAATACGGTTTTGGCGCTGTGATTGCTTCGTTGCCCGGATTTCTGGTGCTGGCGGACGGGCTGAAAAGCATTCCCAATCCGCTGGTCAACGAAGCGATTACCGTGACCTTGCTGGCCGGCATCACCGGATCGGCGTCCGGAGGCATGAGCATTGCCCTGGCAGCGATGTCCGACAGCTTCATCGCGGCGGCCCATGCGGCGAACATCCCGCTGGAAGTGTTGCACCGGGTCGCGGCCATGGCCAGCGGCGGAATGGACACGCTGCCGCACAACGGCGCGGTCATCACCTTGCTGGCGGTCACCGGCCTGACCCACCGCGAGGCCTACAAGGACATCTTCGGCATCACGATCATCAAGACCCTGGCGGTGTTTGTGGTGATCGGGGTTTTCTATGCAACCGGCATTGTATGAGGAATTGAACATGAGTCTGCAAGGCAAAACCGCACTGGTCACCGGCTCCACCAGCGGCATCGGCCTGGGCATCGCGATGACACTGGCCAAGGCCGGTGCAAATCTGCTGCTCAACGGTTTCGGCGATGCATCGGCGGTGATCGAGCAGGTCAAGCAATATGGCGGCAAGGTCGGTCATCACCCCGCGGACGTCAGTGATGTGGCGCAGATCGCCGACATGATTGCCTACGCCGAACGTGAATTCGGCGGCGTCGACATTCTGGTCAACAACGCGGGGATTCAGCACGTCGACGCGGTGGAGGACTTCCCCGTCGAGAGCTGGGACAAGATCATTGCCATCAACCTGTCGTCGGTGTTCCACAGCACACGGTTGTGCCTGCCGGGCATGCGTGCCAAGGGCTGGGGGCGCATCGTGAACATTGCGTCGGTCCATGGCCTGGTGGGTTCGACGGGCAAGGCGGCCTACGTGGCGGCCAAGCATGGCGTCATTGGTCTAACCAAGGTGGTCGGCCTGGAGACGGTCGCCAGCAATGTCACCTGCAACGCCATCTGCCCCGGGTGGGTGCTGACGCCGCTTGTCCAGAAGCAGATCGATGATCGGGCTGCGCAGACGGGTGATGTGGAGCAGGCCAAGCACGACCTGCTGGCGGAGAAGCAGCCGTCGCTGGAATTCGTGACGCCTTCGCAGCTAGGGGAACTCACCCTGTTTCTGTGCAGCGAAGCCGGGGCACAGGTGCGTGGCGCGGCGTGGAATATCGACGGCGGATGGTTGGCGCGATAGACGGGGCAAGGCCAGTAGGACCGGCTTTAGCCGGGTAAACGTCTGTCGCTACACCTCAAAAATGTGTGGTGCTCAAACCGGCCTCTTCCCGGCTAAAGCCGGTCCCACCATGGTACGCGGACATTTGTGGAACCGGCTTTAGCCGGGAAGGCGTCGGTGATGACACCGCAAATCATCGCCTCGGAAACCTCAACTCCCCGGCTCGTCCCGCTCGTCCACCAGCCCCCAATCTTTGACGTCCACCTGCGCGGCCGGCTGGGGCGCGCGCGGCGCCGTAGCGATGGTCGACGGCCCGTCCTCGCTGTGCAATTTCAAGCGCAGGCGCACGTTGTTGGCCGAGTCGGCGTTCTTCAAGGCCTCGTCTTCGGTGATCGCACCCTCCACCGCCAAGTCATACAGCGCGTTGTCGAAGGTCTGCATGCCGAGGTTGGTGGACTTCTCCATGATGCCCTTGAGCTCGGTCAGCTCATTGCGGTGGATCAGGTCGCGAATGGTCGGCGTGCCGAGCATCACCTCCACGGCCGCGCGGCGCTTGCCGTCGGTGGTCTTGACCAGCCGCTGGGAGACGAACGCCTTGAGGTTGTTGCCCAGATCATGCAGCAACTGCGGGCGGCGCTCTTCGGGGAAGAAATTGATGATGCGGTCCAGCGCCTGGTTGGCGTTGTTGGCGTGCAGCGTTGAGATCGCCAGGTGGCCGGTGTCGGCAAACGCCAAGGCGTGTTCCATGGTCTCGCGGTCGCGGATCTCGCCGATCAGAATCACGTCCGGCGCCTGACGCAGGGTGTTCTTCAGGGCCGCGTGAAAGCTCCGGGTGTCGACGCCCACTTCGCGCTGATTGATGATCGATCGCTTGTGCTTATGGATGAACTCCACCGGGTCTTCGATGGTGATGATGTGGCCGCTGGCGTGGCGATTGCGATGATCGATCAAAGCCGCCAGCGAGGTGGACTTACCTGAACCGGTGGCGCCAACGAACAGCACCAGACCGTGCTTCTCCATGATCACGTCGAGCAGGATCGGCGGCAGATGCAGGTCTTCGAATTTGGGGATGTCGAGCTTGATGTTGCGCGCCACGATCGACACTTCGTTGCGCTGCTTGAAGATGTTGATCCGGAAACGCCCGACACCAGACAGGGAAAAGGCCAGGTTCATTTCCAGCTCGCGTTCGAAATCCACGCGCTGCTCGGCGTCCATGATGCTGTTGGCAATCACTGCGACGTCACCGGGCTTGAGCGCTTCCGTGCCCAGCGGCTTGAGCACGCCGTTGAACTTGGCGCAGGGGGGCGCGCCCGTGGACAGATAAAGGTCCGATCCATCCTGGGTGGCAAGCACCTTCAACAACGCCGGAAAATCCATAAGGCAACACCGCACAAGAGGTTTGAGGAGACTGCAGGCCTACAGTGTGTCGACCTTCGGCCGGTTTCAACGTTCGGGCTGTTTGACTGGCCGGGTCGGGCGTGTCTCAGTGCCGATTTACACGTTCGTCCGGCCAAGGTGTGGGAAATTACCCGAAATCGCGCAGCAAAGGCATAATGCGCGGCTTTTTTATCGAGACGTCCGGACCATCATGAAAGCCCAAGCCCGCCATATTCTGGTCAAGACCGCTGAAGAAGCCGAGCAACTGAAGCAGCGCATTGCCAAAGGCGAGGCCTTTGACGTGCTGGCGAAGAAGTATTCGACCTGCCCGAGCGGCAAGCGCGGCGGCGATTTGGGTGAGGTGCGCCCGGGCCAGATGGTCGGCGCGATCGATCAGGTGATCTTCAAAAAGCCGCTGCGGACCGTGCACGGGCCGGTCAAAAGCAAGTTCGGGTATCACCTGGTGCAGGTGTTCTATCGGGATTGACGGGCTGTAGCTTGATTTGTGTGGTGGCCATATTGACCCCTTCCCGGCTAAAGCCGGTCCTAAAGGGGTCCGCATTCCTTCAGCCAGTGCCACTGAACGCGCGCGATTCTTTAGTGGGACCGGCTTCAGCCGGGAAGAGGCCCGAATGCGCACCCTCGATTTCGCGGTGTGACGCGCGACGCCTTCCCGGCTAAAGCCGGTCCTACGCAGAGTTCTCGGCCCCGCTCAAACTGGCATCACACTCCTCGGGATCAACGCCCCCGGGTGCTGAATCACCAGGCTCGCCAACTGATGCCCGGCGTCGGCCGCATCTTTTGGACTGCCGCCGCGCAGACGCCGAGCCAGATACGCCGCGCTGAACGAATCCCCCGCCGCCGTGGTGTCGATGACTTTCTGCACGGTATGCGCAGGCACCTCATAACGCCGATCATCGACACTCACAAGACAGCTCTGCGCGCCGCGCTTGACCACCACCTCGCTGACGCCCATGGCCCGATAGGTCTGTAGAATCTGCTCGCCGTCGCTGTAATCGAACAGTGCCTGCTCGTCCTCCTCGGTCAACAACGCCAGGTCCACTTCGTGCATCACCGCGCGATAAGCCTGGCGCGCCTGCTCGACGCTGCGCCACAAGCGCGGCCGGTAGTTGTTGTCAAACACCACCCGGGCGCCACGGTCGCGGGCATCGCCGAGGGTCGAGAGCAGCCGCGCCCTGCCCGTTTCACCCAGCACCGCCAGGGTGATGCCGCTGAAATACAGCACGTCGTAATCCGGCAGCGCGGCCAGCACCGGCTCGGCCGCTGGCGTGGTGAAGCATTCGCGCACCGCCGCCTCGTTGCGCCAATACAGGAAACGCCGCTCGCCGCTGGCATCGGTCTGAATGCAATACAGACCCGGCAGCCGCCCCGGCAGACGCTGTACCCGACTCAGACCAATGCCCTCATCGGTCCAGACCTGGCACATGGCGTCGCTGAAACTGTCGTCGCCCAGCGCCGTGACGTAATCCACCTGCGCCGCCGAACCCAATAGGCGCGACAGGTACACCGCCGTGTTCAGCGTGTCGCCGCCGAAGCTCTGCTTGAGCGTGCCGTTGGCGTGCTGTTGCAACTCGATCATGCATTCGCCGATCAAGGCGACGCGCGGGTAGCTGTGACTGACCATTTCACTCATCGCAGACTCCTGTCAGAAGCAGGTATCGAAGGATTCGATGACGCACAGATCATCACCCACCAGGCACCCCGTGCGCCATTTGTCGAAGGTCAGGCACGGGTGCGAGGTGCCGAACGAAATGATATCGCCGACCTTCAACTCGCAGCCCGGCGCCACGGTCATGAACGCGTGTTGGTCCATTACCGCTGTGACGGTGCAAGCGCTGACGTCCTCGCCACTCGCCGGTACCACGCCTGGCGCATAACGCTTGATGGGGTTAGGCATGCCGGCATCGAACGCCACGTCGCGCTTGCCCATGGCGATCACCGCAAAGCCCGGCTCCGGCATCGATTGCACGTGGGCCCAGACTTCCATCGCCGGACGCAAACCTTCGCTCAGGTCGTGGCGACGGTCGAGCACGCAGCACTGCGCGTCTTTGTAGATGCCGTGGTCGTGGACCACGTAACTGCCGGGCCGCAACACGCTCAGGAAACGCTCGCGCACCTGCTGTTTGTCGAATTCTTCGGCGATCAGGTCGTACCAGGCCGAACCCGAGGCGGTGACGATCGGGCGATCCAGGGCGAAAGCGCCCTTGTTTTGCAGGGTCACGGCCAGCCGCACCAGCGACGTGGCGAACGCACGAATGCCGCTCACCGCCTGGTCGCCATGAATCACGCCCTCGTAGCCCTCGATGCCAGTCAGCTTCAGCGCCGGTTGTGCAGCAATCGCGTCGGCCAGGGCCATGACCTCGGCTTCGCTGCGGCAACCGCAACGTCCACCGACCACGCCGTACTCGATCATCACATTCAGGTTCAGGCCCTTGGCGGCGAAGAACTCGCCCAGCGCCTTGACGTTGTCCGGGTGATCGACCATGCAGTGAAAGTCGAACATGGAGTCAGTGAGCATCTCGGCGATGATTGCCATGTTCGGCGCGCCGACCAGTTGATTGGCCATCAGCACCCGACGCACGCCGTGGGCGTAAGCCGCGCGGGTCTGCACGGCAGTCGCCAGGGTCATGCCCCACGCGCCGTGCTGCAACTGCCGCAGAAACAACGCCGGGACCATGCTGGTCTTGCCGTGGGGCGCGAGCTCGGCGCCGCTGTCGCTGACGAACTTCTGCATCCAGCGCAGGTTGTGCTCCAGCGCCGTGTCGTGGATCACCAGCGCGGGCAGGCTGACATCGCGCACCAGGTGATCGCCGGGTTGCGTGGCGCCTTTTTCAATCGCGGCAATGCTCATCTCTGTTCTCCTGAATTTTTTGTTCGAGTGTACGTAAGGCCGACGCTATTCGATGACGCGCCGAGCCAGGCCGTTGGCGCTGTCGATCAACACGCGCCGGTAATGATCGTAATGGGCAGTGGCATCGGCGCGCGGGGCGACAATGCACAGGGTTGCGATGCAGATGCCCTGCTTGTCCCGCACCGGCGCGGCGAAGCAGTGGGTGAAGGTGTCGGCGATGCTGTCGAAGGAAAAGAAGCCTTCGTCGTGGGCCTTGCGGATCTCGGCGAGAAACGTCTCGATGGGCAGGCGCTTGCCATCTGGAAGGATGAAATCCTCGTCGTCGATCAGGTCGATGATCGCCTGATCGGTGAGGTGCCCGAGCAGCAGGCGCCCCGAGGCCGTCCACGGAATCGGCGCGTCCTCGCCGATGTCCGAAGAAATACGAAAATGCCGCGCGCCTTCTTTCATCAGCGCGACGGTGTATTTGCGGCCATTGAGCAGGCACATCTGGGCGGTTTCCCGGGTCTGCTCGACGATCTCACCCAGGCTGACTTCGGCCTCGCGGGTGAAGTCGAAATGACGCAGATGCGCCTGCCCGAGGAAGTACAGCTGCCGGCCCAGGTACACGTGGCCGTCCTTGCCGACGGTTTCGAGGATGCGCCGCTCCAGCAGCGAACTGACCAGCTCATACACCGTCGATTTCGGGCTGCCGATGCCGCTGGCGATCTCGTTGGGCCGCATCGGCGTGCCGGTTTCCTTGAGAAAATCGAGAATATCGAACGCTCGGTCTAAACCACGGGCCCGGCGTTTGATGTCTTCGGTCATAAGAGCGGCTCCAGGCCATAAGGAAGTTTCAAGCGGCAAGCTTCAAGCGGCAAGCGTTCGATCACCGCTGTATCGACTTGCAGCTTGCAGCTTAAAGCTTACCGCTCGCCTCACTTGCGCTTATAGGCAATGCAATCGATCTCAACCTTGCAGTCGACCATCATGTTGGCCTGTACACAGGCGCGGGCCGGGGCGTGTTCCGGGGAAAAGTACTCGCCGAAGACCTTGTTGAAGCTCCAGAAATCACGCGGGTCTTCCAGCCACACGCCGACGCGCACGACGTCTTCCAGGCCATAGCCGGCTTCGGTCAGGATCGCTACCAGGTTCTGCATGGTCTTGTGGGTCTGCTCGACGATCCCGCCGTTGATGATCTCACCGTTTTCGGCCGGAACCTGACCCGACACATGCAGCCAGCCATCGGCTTCAACGGCGCGGGCGAAAGGACGTGGCTGACCGCCACCTGCGGTACTGCCGGCACCGTAACGAGTAATGCTCATGAAAATCTCCTTTGATTGAGCGTCTTAAAAACGAATGTTCTTGAGGAATTCAGCCAGACGCGCTGACTTGGGTTGTTCGAATAATGCCTTGGGCGGGCCCTGTTCTTCGATGCGCCCCTGGTTCATGAAGACGATCTGATCGGACACCTCGTAGGCGAAGCGCATCTCGTGGGTCACCAGCAACATGGTCATGCCCTCTTCGGCCAGGCCCTTGATCACGCTGAGCACCTCACCGACCAGCTCGGGGTCCAGCGCGGACGTGACCTCGTCGAACAGCATCAGGCTCGGGTTCATGGCAATGGCGCGGGCAATCGCCACGCGCTGCTGCTGGCCGCCGGACAGCTGGCCGGGAAAGTGATTGCGCCGCTCCAGCAGGCCGACGCGCTCCAGCCACTTTTCGGCCAGCGCGATGGCCTGATCCTTGGGCAGCTTCTTCACTTTGAGCAAGCCGAGGGTGACGTTCTGCAGCGCGGTCAGGTGCGGGAACAGGTTGAACTGCTGAAACGCCATGCCGGTCATCGCCCGGTGCTGGGCGATGAGCTTTTCCGGATGACGCACGCGCTTGCCACTGACGTCGCTGTAGCCAATGTCCTGGCCTTCGAGACGAATGTGCCCGCCCTGAAACTCTTCCAGCAAGTTGACGCAACGCAGCAGCGTAGTCTTGCCCGAGCCGCTGGAGCCGATCAAGGTGACCACGTTGCCCTTGTTCATCTTCAGGTCGACGCCCTTGAGGACTTCAACCGGGCCATAGGATTTGTGCAGCCCTTCGATGCTCAACAGAGCCGGGGCGGCAGGTGCGGTTTGAGTCTGTGTCATGGCAAGGCCACCCGTTTTTCGATTTGCCGCCCAAGAAGCTCGATGGCGTAGTTGATGACGAAGAAGAGAAAGCCGGCGAACAGGTAAAACTCGAGGGTCATGAAGTTGCGCGCGATGACCTGCTGGGTGCTGAGCAGCAGCTCGGCCACGCCGATCACCGAGAGCAACGTCGAGGCCTTGACGATCTCCGTCGACGAATTGACCCAGGTCGGCAATATCTGCCGCAGCGCTTGAGGCAACAGCACATAACTGAGGGACTGGGGAAACGTCAGGCCGATGGCCTTGCCGGCTTCCAGCTGCCCGCGCGGGATGGCCTGCAAGGCACCGCGCACGATCTCGGCGACGTGAGAACCGCAAAAAAGCGTCAGCCCCAGCGCACCGGCCTGGAACGCGCCGATCTGCCAGCCCAGCGCCGGCGCCATATAGAAGCAGGCCAGCACCAAAACAAACACGGGGGTGCCGCGGATCAGGTCGACGTAGGCGCGAAACGGCAGGCGTGCCCACCATTTGCCGTAGGTCAGGATCA
This sequence comes from Pseudomonas graminis, assembly GCF_013201545.1. Taxonomy (NCBI): domain Bacteria; kingdom Pseudomonadati; phylum Pseudomonadota; class Gammaproteobacteria; order Pseudomonadales; family Pseudomonadaceae; genus Pseudomonas; species Pseudomonas graminis. The sequence continues at coordinate 4,161,560 of NZ_CP053746.1, read as the reverse complement.
GCCCGGCAAACACGCCGATCACCGTGCCGAACACGATCGCAAGGCCGGCGCACTGCACGCTGGTGAGAAACCCCGCCCACAGCGCTTCCCGGGCAGTCCACAATTCATGCAACCAACTGGGTTGTTCGTACATGGTGCGGGCCTCCTAGCGGCGAATCGCCAGGCGCTGCTCGAGGTAACGCAGCAGCATGGCGATGAGGTAACAGGCCGCGACGTACAGCGCCGTGGTCACCAGCCAGGTTTCAATCACCCGGTAGCTCTCGACGTTGATCTTGCGCGCGTAATAGGTCAGTTCCGGCACCGCGATGGCGGCGGCCAGCGACGTGTCCTTGAACAGCGAGATGAAGTTGTTCGACAGCGCCGGCAGCACGTTGCGCAACATGACCGGAACGACGATGTACGCACGCACCTGCCATTCGCCGAGGCCGATCGCCAGCCCTGCTTCGCGCTGGCCCTTGTGAATGCTCAACAGACCTGCGCGGAACACTTCGGTCAGGTACGCCCCTGCATACAGCGACAGGGTGATGATGAACGACGGGATCTTGTCCAGACGAATGCCAAGCCCTGGCAAGGCGAAGTAGATGAGCAGGATCAGCACCAGAATCGGCGTGTTGCGCACCACGGTGACGTAAATCGACGCCACGATACGCAGGGCGCGGTAGCGGGACAGCATCGCGAACGCGGCCAGCATGCCGATGACGCAACCGATGGCGATGGAGATCAGGGCCAGTTCCAGGCCGAGCCCCAGCCCTGCCAGCAGACTGGGGAAATCCCGCCAGACTGCTGCAAAATTCAGCTGATAATTCATGGTCAGCAGTACCTGGGGCGGGACGGCACCACGGCCGCCCTCGCCCCCTTCAGTGAGCGACGCGCGCGGCGCGGGTTATTTGTATTCCATCGGGAAACCGATCGCAGGGGTCGGCAGGTCCACGCCGAACCACTTCTTGAACGACTCGGCATACATCGGGAATTCAACCCCGGTCATGGCTTCATGGAGCGCGGTGTTGACGAAGTTCAGCCAGTCCTGATCGCCACGTTTGACGGCGCACGCGTAGGTTTGCGGGCTCCAGGCAAACGCAGGCGAACGATAACGACCCGGGTTCTGCACCATCAGGTATTTCACCGATGACTGATCGGTGGCGGCCGCATCGGCACGACCGGAGTTGATGGCCTGGTACATCAGATCGACGCTGTCGTACTGGTCGACTTTCGCCTTGGGCAGCGCCTGATGCACCAGCTCTTCGGCGTAGACGTTCTGCAGCACCGCCACAGTGACGCCGTCGCCGGCGCCTTTCAGGTCGTCGATCTCCTTGTACTTGCTGTTGGTCGGCAGGAGCAGCGCAACGCCTTCGCGGTAGTAAGGCAGCGTGAACGCCACCTGCTGGGCACGGCTGGCGGTGACGGTGATGAACTGGCAGCTCATGTCGACTTTGTCGGTGAGCAAGTTCGGAATCCGCGCGTCCGAGGACTGCACGACGAACTCGACCTTGCTCGGGTCGTTGAACAGGCCCTTGGCGACGATGCGCCCGATGTCGATATCAAAACCCTGCAACTTGCCGTCTGCACCCTGGAAGTGCCAGGGCGCATTGGTGCTCCCAGTGCCCACGATCAAATGGCCACGTTGCAGAACGCTGTCGAGCTTGCTGTCAGCAGCGTAAGCCGTCGTTGCAAACGTCGCTGCCGTTACCAAGGCCAATGCACAAGCTTTCAAAGAAAGGGATCCGCGCCGCATGAGAGAAACTCCGCCGGTTATGTTTATTCCGCTATAGCGGAACACTGTGTGCCACACCGGAATAGACAGCAGAAAGTGTGCCACAGAGTCCGGCAGTAAAAGAAGGCGCAAAAAATTCCGGTATTTTCAGGTACATGGGCTTTGAGGCAGGTGTCTACGGGATGAAGCCGCACGCGTGCCAACAGGATTCAGCGCTACGGATCACCCCACGGATTGAGAATTGGGCCCCATCAACGGGCACCCTGCGCCAAGAGCGCGCATTACGGTTTACATCGCGTAACCGTTCATCGTGCCAAGGGCACGATTCCCCTGAAAGCAACCCTAAGCACCGCATCAACTCAGTAGTGGCACTTTGGATCAATCCGGGACGCCGCCCAAGGCGACGCGACACGCCGTTGGGCCGGTTACTCCGAAACTCCACCCATACAAGCTATGGTTTTCCTATGACCGGCCGATTTATCTGGGGTCAAGGGAACATTGGCACCGTTACTGCTTCAAACGTATTTATGAAAGTTTTGTGACAACCGTATGAACATGCACGGACGGCAGGCGCTTTTACGAGTTGTAGGGTGGAGGAACGCCAATGAAAGAACGAGCCACAGTCATCTGCCGCAGAGACAACCAGATTCTCTACGTGCGCAAACCCAAATCTCGCTGGAATCTGCCGGGTGGCAAGGTCGAGGCCGACGAGTCGCCTGCGCAAGCTGCGGCACGCGAGCTACGTGAAGAAACCGGGCTGATCCTGGAAGACCTGGCGTACATCAGCCGGTTTGAGGGCGGCACGGTGATGCATCACGTCTTCGAAGTCTCAGTGACGATGATCGCCACTCCCGCACCACACAATGAAATCGCCGACTGCAAATGGTTTACCACTGAGGAGTTGGGCGGCCAGAAAGTCAGGCCGTCAGCGAAGTCGATCGTGAAGGCGTTTTTGACCAACGCTATTTATTAAGTGTTGTTGAGAGGCGTTCACAGGTTTTTCACATCGGGGGCGGTAATCTTCAATTGCTCCTCCAAGACTGACTTTAAGCCCGCACCCCCCATCGCGGGCTTTTTCTTGTCCAGAATTCCTCGATTTGCCCTTCTTTCTGCGCGACGTGATCTATAAAGAATTCTGACGGTCGGACTTAATTTCGGGATCCAAACGCCGACATCAAGTCATGGGCCTATTCACGGAGCGGCAGATGTTTAATTCCAAGATCAAAAAGCAGGTGACCACTCTGAGCTCGGAGCTGGTCACGCTCAAAAATTTCCATGACGCCCTCATGCAGGAGATGCTGTCGCTGACAGTAGATTCTGACCTGCGCATCACGGACGCGAACAGCAAGTTCTGCGCAGCCATCGGTTACTCCCACGATGAACTGGTGGGCCACCCCATGGCCGCGTTCGTCCCTTCCTATGTGGCGACCATGCCATGCTTTCGCAACTTCAGGGCGGCAGCGACCAGCGGCACGGCAGTGACCGACGACTACCGCTTCGTCAGCAAAAGCGGTTCGCTGATCTGGATTCACGCCACGTGGTCGCCGTTGAAAGATGAGCAAGGTCGCCTCGTCGCCCTCAAATGCCTGGCAACCAATGTCACCACCGAAATCAACAAGGCGCGGGAAAACGAGTCGTTCATCAATGCCCTGCTGCGCTCGACAGCAGTCATTGAGTTCGACCTTGGCGGTCACGTGCTTAAAGCCAACCAATCCTTTCTCAAGGAAATGGGCTATAGCCAGGATCAGATCCTCGGCAAACACCACAGCCTGTTCTGCGACCCGAAGTTTGCCGGCACCGATGAGTACAAAACCTTCTGGAAACGCCTGAACAACGGAGAGTTCGTCGCCGACCGCTTCAAGCGCATCAACAGCCGGGGCGAAGAGGTTTGGCTCGAAGCGACCTACAACCCGGTGCACGACACCCAGGGCGAGCTTTATAAGGTAGTCAAATTTGCCACTGTGATCACGGATCAAGTCCACCGCGAGGCGGAGATCAACGTCGCGGCTGGCACTGCCTTCGAGATTTCCCAGCGCACTGACGTCTCGGCACAGCGCGGGGCAGCGGTGATCAACAACACGGTCGAAACCATGAACGGAATCGCCGATCAGATGCTCTCCGCCTCCCACGGCATGGAAGCCCTGGGCAAACAGTCATTGCTGATCAGCACCATCGTGCAAACCATCGGCGGCATCGCCCAACAGACCAACCTCCTTGCCCTCAATGCCGCCATCGAAGCAGCCCGGGCCGGTGAACAAGGCCGTGGCTTTGCCGTTGTGGCTGATGAAGTGCGTCAGCTGGCCGGGCGCACCAGCACGGCCACCGAGGAGATCGTCGCGGTGGTGCAGCAAAACCAGAAACTGGTGGATGAGGTGGTCAAGGACATGGGCAGCACGCGGGCTCAGGCCGAACAGGGCCTGTCGCTGGCGAACCAGGCCGGTAGCGTGATCGTGGAAATTCAGGAAGGGGCGCGGCAGGTCGTAGGGGCGGTACAGCGATTTAGCCACCAGCTCTGACGTCGGCGGCCCTCGCCTCGTGCCCGGGGGCCCCATGGCAAATGGTCGCAGCGCGCTGAGCGGGAGATACGCTTGCCCTACAAAATGCTAATCTGCGCGACAGATGTGGCCCCATCCGGTATGCCACCCCACGTTGACATGGAGCCGACAATGGCTTTGGATTCCCTGCTCTGCCCGGATTTACTGACCATTGCAGAGCGTTCGGCGATTGCCGAGGTTGAAGCGACCACAAACATCCTCAAGCTGGTGACCCGGCTGACCGGCATGCGCTTTGCGGGCATCGCCAAGTTCACCGACTCCGAATGGGTCGCCTGCGCGGTCTATGACGAGATTCACATCGGTATCCAGGAGGGCGAAGTCCTGGAGCTGGAAACGACCCTGTGCAACGAGCTGATCGAAAACCCGCAGGCGCTGATCATCCCCAGCATCAGCAGCAGCGAGCGCTATGCAGGTCGCCCGGTGGTCAAGAAATACGCCATCGAAAGCTATATCGGCGTGCCGATCAGCCTGCCGGACGGCCAGCTGTTCGGGGCGCTGTGCCTGCTTGATTCCAGAGCCAGCTCTTTCGACAACCCGGACCTCGTCGAGACACTGGGTCTGTTCTCCCGTCTCATCGGCTGCATCGTGTTCTCCCATCACTCAACGGTGAACAAAGTCAGGACACAGGTCGAGCACGCCTGATCAGGTGATGCTCACCGGGCGAGCGGCGGTAGGTGGAAAACCAAGACGGTGTTACACTGCCGCGCCTTGAATTAGCCTGCGCTGCTTGAGCCTTTCGTGGGGTCGCGGCGCGCGGCCAGACCTTTCCGTCTTCCGGCGCACAGCAAGCGTGGCCGATGCATGTCGGTCACCCGCTGAAGCCGTATCGGACGCTGCTCCCGTTCACCCATCTTCATCAGGTCATGTCCCCGTCACCGGTGACGTGCAGGCTGCTGGTTGGATCACGAGCAATCGCCACCAGGCGTCGAAGGCCATCGCCAGTCAGCCCTTTGTAAACAATCCAGGATAAGCAATTGATTTCCACAGCTAACATCACCATGCAGTTTGGCGCCAAGCCGCTGTTCGAGAACGTTTCGGTCAAATTCGGCGGTGGCAATCGCTACGGCCTCATCGGCGCCAATGGCTGTGGCAAGTCCACCTTCATGAAGATCCTCGGCGGCGATCTGGAGCCGTCCGGCGGCCAGGTGATGCTCGAGCCGAACGTGCGTCTGGGTAAATTGCGCCAGGACCAGTTCGCCTACGAAGACTTCACCGTCATCGACACCGTGATCATGGGTCACGAAGAGCTGTGGAAGGTCAAGGCCGAGCGCGATCGCATTTACTCGCTGCCGGAGATGACCGAAGAAGACGGCATGGCCGTGGCTGAGCTGGAAACCGAATTCGCTGAAATGGACGGCTACACCGCCGAGTCCCGTGCCGGCGAGCTGTTGCTCGGACTGGGCATCGGCATCGAGCAGCACTTCGGCCCGATGAGCGAGGTCTCCCCTGGCTGGAAGCTGCGCGTCTTGCTGGCCCAGGCGCTGTTCTCCGATCCTGAAGTGCTGTTGCTCGACGAGCCGACCAACCACCTGGACATCAACACCATTCGCTGGCTGGAAAACATCCTGACCCAGCGCTCCAGCCTGATGATCATCATTTCCCACGACCGTCACTTCCTCAACAGCGTGTGCACCCACATGGCTGACCTGGATTACGGCGAGCTGCGCCTGTTCCCGGGCAACTACGACGAGTACATGACCGTGGCGACCCAGTCCCGCGAGCAGTTGCTGTCGGACAACGCCAAGAAGAAAGCCCAGATTTCCGAGCTGCAGTCGTTCGTCAGCCGCTTTTCGGCCAACGCCTCCAAAGCCAAGCAGGCCACTTCCCGCGCCAAGGCGATCGACAAGATTCAGCTGGCCGAGGTCAAGCCTTCGAGCCGCGTGAGCCCGTTCATCCGCTTTGATCAGAACAAGAAGCTGCACCGTCAGGCGGTCATCATTGACCAGATGGCCAAAGGCTTCGACGGCAAGCCGCTGTTCAAGAACTTCAGCTTCCAGGTTGAAGCGGGCGAGCGCGTTGCGATCATCGGCCCGAACGGTATCGGTAAAACCACCCTGCTGCGCACCCTGGTCAATGAACTGACCCCGGACGCCGGCACCATCAAGTGGACCGATGCGGCAGAGCTGGGTTACTACGCCCAGGACCACGCCCACGACTTCGAAGACGATGTCACCCTGTTCGACTGGATGGGGCAATGGACTCAAGGTGAGCAGGTCATTCGTGGCACCCTGGGCCGCATGCTGTTTTCCAACGACGAGATCCTGAAATCGGTCAAAGTCATTTCCGGTGGTGAGCAAGGGCGCATGCTGTTCGGCAAGCTGATCCTGCAGAAGCCGAACGTGCTGATCATGGACGAACCGACCAACCACCTGGACATGGAGTCGATCGAGGCGCTGAACCTGGCGCTGGAGAACTACCCGGGCACGCTGATCTTCGTCAGCCACGACCGCGAGTTCGTATCGTCCCTGGCCACTCGCATCATCGAGCTGAGCCCAAGTGGCGTGACCGACTTCAGCGGCACCTACGACGATTACCTGCGCAGCCAGGGCGTTGCATTCTGATCAGGGCTCTGAGCTGACAGAGTGATGCGGAAACAAGGAGCCCCGTCCACAGTGACGGGGCTTTTTTGTGACAGTGGGAACGGCTTTGGCCGAAAAGACGCCAGACCAGGCGCCCCCAATTTTGCGGTGTGACATCCGACGCTTTCCCGGCTAAAGCCAGTCCCATTGGAATTAGGCGGTGAGTGAGTGGGACCGGCTTCAGCCGGGAAGGGGCAACTCCGGGCGCCATCTGATCCCGGATAAAAACCGTTAGCCAGCTTTCATTTCCTGACACCACGGGCGATGATGCGGCACTCCCACCGCTCCAGCGAAGAGTCCCCATGTCTGCCGCCCTGCCGCCCGATACGCCTGCCAACACGCCTGTCAGCGACGCCAGTTCGATGGCGATCACGCTGCAAATCGTCTCCATCGTCATCTATACCTTCATCGCCTTCCTGTGCATCGGTTTGCCCATCGCAGTGATGCCCGGCTACGTGCACAACCAGTTGGGCTTCAGCGCGGTGGTCGCGGGGCTGGTGATCGGCGCGCAGTACCTCGCGACGCTGCTGAGCCGTCCGGTGGCCGGACGCATCTGCGACACCATCGGCACCAAGCGCGCCATCGTGTACGGGCTGTCCGGCATCGCGTTGAGCGGCGTGCTGACATTGGCGGCAATCCTGCTGGAGCGTTTCGCCGGAGTCAGTCTGACCATCCTGATCATCGCCCGCCTGTTCCTCGGTGCGTCCCAAGGCTTGATCGGCGTCGGCACCATCAGCTGGTGCATCGGCCAGGTCGGTTCGGAGCACACCGCCCGCTCGATCTCGTGGAACGGCATCGCGTCCTACGGCGCCATTGCGATTGGCGCACCGCTGGGGGTGGTGATGGTCGGCGCGCTGGGGTTTGCAAGCCTGGGCGTGGTGCTGTTTTTACTGGCAGCCGGGGCGCTGCTGTTGATCCGCAAGAAACCGGCGATCCCGGTGGTGCGAGGCGAGCGTATGCCGTTCTTCTCGGTGTTTGGTCGAGTGGCGCCGTTTGGCTTGAGCCTGACCCTGTCCTCCATCGGCTACGGCACGCTGACAACCTTCATCACGTTGTTCTATGTGGCCCGCGGCTGGGAAGGGGCGGCCTGGTGCCTGACCGTGTTCGGCGTCTGCTTCATCCTGGCGCGGTTGCTGTTCATCAATGCGATCAACCGCTTCGGCGGCTTTCGCTCGGCGATCGTCTGCATCTCGGTGGAAACCCTGGGGCTGTTGCTGTTGTGGCTGGCACCCGACACCACCTTCGCCCTGATCGGCGCGGGGCTGACCGGTTTTGGTTTGTCGCTGGTCTATCCGGCGCTGGGCGTCGAAGCCATCAAGCAAGTGCCCAACAGCAGTCGCGGTGCCGGGCTCAGTGCCTATGCGGTGTTCTTCGACTTGGCCCTGGCCATTGCCGGCCCGCTGATGGGTGCGGTGGCTTTGGGCATAGGTTATGGCTGGATTTTCTTCTTCGCGGCGTTGTTGTCGGTGGCGGCGTTGACGCTGGCAGTGGTGCTGTCGCGCAGGGCGCCGGTCGACACGCGGGTGTAGCGAGCGCAGCGTCTCAAAGCTTCCCGGCTGAAGCCGGTCCTACAGAGGGAAGAGGCCGGCGACTCTGCAACAGCGCTCACTCGCTGTTGAAATCCCCCGGCCACAGCCCGTCCCACCTAAAAGCTGAACTGCCGCCTCGCGTCCCGGTCGGAATAGCACATCCCCCGAACAGGAGTGAGGGCGTGACCCCCGATCCCGCTGGCTCGAACGCAACCCCTCCGGACCCGGCCACGTTTCGCGAAGTCCACAAACTGCGCGTGCTGACCGTGAACACCCACAAGGGCTTCACCGCACTGAACCGGCGTTTCATCCTGCCGGAGTTGCGTGAAGCCGTGCGCAGCACCGGTGCCGACCTGGTGTTTCTGCAGGAAGTCCTCGGCGGCCACGACCGCCACGCCGCCAAGTACGAAGACTGGCCCGACACGCCGCACTACGAGTTTCTCGCCGACAGCATGTGGACGGACTTCGCCTATGGCCGCAACGCGGTCTACCCTGACGGCCATCACGGCAACGCGTTGTTGTCCAAATACCCGATCCTGCATTACCGCAACCTGGACATATCGATCACCGGGCCGGAACGTCGTGGCTTGTTGCACTGTGTGCTGCAGGTGCCAGGGCATGCGGAAGTCCACGCGATCTGCGTGCACCTCAGCCTGCTGGAAAGCCACCGCCAGTTGCAGCTGAATCTGCTGTGCGACCTGCTCGACTCATTGCCCGAAGACGCTCCGGTGGTCATTGCCGGTGACTTCAACGACTGGCAGTTGCAGGGCAACAAGCGTCTTCAGCGCTGCGGCTACCTGCACGAGGCCTTCGAGCGCAGTCAGGGGCGGTTGGCCAAGACCTACCCGGCGCGCTTCCCGATGCTGCGCCTGGACCGCATTTACCTGCGCAACGCCACCAGCCACCATCCGAAAATTCTCGGCACGCGGCCGTGGACGCATTTGTCCGATCACCTGCCGCTGGCGGTGGAAGTGCATATGTAGCAACGGCCGTTCATCACCGCCGCCGTTGGTCTGCAAGTGGACCTTTGGGTTAAACCATTGCGTGAACGACCCCTCACATTTAAGGCGAGGCACAGGCTTCGCCATCTCAATAACAAGAGGTCTGCGATCATGGCTAACACCGGAAAGTCGAACCCTGGCAATTTTGCGAACGATAAAGAAAAAGCGTCCGAAGCCGGCAAGAAAGGCGGACAGGCTTCAGGCAGTGGCAATGCCGGAAGCGATATGAAAAGAGAATCGGGTGCAGGCGCAAGCGGCACTGGCAAGAAAGGCGGCTCAGGCGGCAAGTCGTAGTGGCGTGCAGGTGAGTCAAGCGAGCGAGGGCCTAGGCTCTCGCTCTTTTGTTTGATCAGCGGTTAAACAAGCGACGTGCGCCTCATGGCAGGCGCACATTGCCAGCGATACCCTCCCCCTCATTTATCCGGATTGATCAGCGGCACCGTTGCGTCCCGATCAAACTGGGAACCGGGATCTTCATTGCCCGGATCCAGGTCGGCGTCGAATCCTGTTTCTTCGTCACCCGGCTGAGGGGCGGGGCGCGGGGGGACGGGTGCAGCATCAGGCGTATGGGATTGCATGGCTGTTACCTCTCGTTTCAATAGGGCCAACACTAGAATCAGAGGGCTCAAGAGCAGCCCGGTTCAATGGATTGAGCTTAGCTGGCGCTGACGGTCCAGTGCACGGCATCCTCGGCAAACTGAAGTTGCTCGACACGGTGGGCAATGCCGCAGGCCAGCGAATCTTCGGCACGGATCACTTTCTCCTCCGCCGACAGGCAGCGCCCGATGTCCAGCGGGTGCACGGCGCTCACGGTCTCGCTTTCGTAAATATTCACGTAGCGCTGCAGGTCGTTGTCCAGGCTGCGCAGGTATTCGCGCATGCGTGAGTGATCCACCGAGCTCTGGTTGAAGTACCAGCTCATGGGATGGATCAGAAAACGCGAGTGGGGGCAGACGATCCGCTCTTGAGCCGCCAGGTAGATGACGATGCCCATGGATTCGATGTTGCCGCTGTTCAGTGCGCGGATCGGCACTTTCAGGGACTTCAGGAAGTTGTACAGGGTGAATCCCAGCGCGGTGCTGCCGCCGGCGGTCGACAGATTCAGCAGCAACCCGGTCGCGCCCTTGCCGAGGGCTTCGAGGCAGCGATCACGAAAATGCTCGGTGCTGGCCTGATCGACCCCGCAGTGGAAATGAATGATGTGCTCGCTCATCGGCGGCCTCGCTGTGCAGTCACCCTGAAACCTGGCGCCGCTGAAGATGAATGGTGGATATTCGGGCCTCTTCTCGGCTGAAGCCGGTCCAACCAAGAACCCCGGCGCCTTCGTAGGACCGGCTTCAGCCGGGAAGACGTCGGACGCCACTCCGCAAATACAGGCTCTGGGCAACCTTCAAATCTGTGCCCTCGACGTATTTATCTGAAATGTTGAAATTCGCACGCGTGGCTAAAGTTGCATGGGCTGAGGATAGCCGCTCGCCGGGCATGTGAAAGTAAGACACCGCCCATGACCAAGAACCCCTGCGGCAAACAACAGTCAGTAAAGAAGCTTCGCCGGTTTCATCGTGCTCGATGAGGGTCGTGAACCGCGCGCCATCCAACACGCCCCACCGCACAGGACACCCCCATGAGTCTGCACGACAAGATCATCGGCCGCCTCGGCTTCGGCTCCGCGCCGCTGGGCAACATGTTCCGCACCATCGACGAAGAGGAAGCGGCGGCCACCGTTCAATCGGCCTGGGACCAGGGCATTCGTTATTTTGACACCGCACCGATCTACGGCGCCGGCCTGTCCGAGCAGCGTCTGGGCAAGGCCCTCGCCGGCGTCCCCCGCGACCAGTACACCCTGAGCACCAAAGTCGGCCGGCTGATTTCCGACGAGATCGACACCGAGCCCCGCAGCGGTCCGTTCGCTGAAGGCCTGAAAAACAAGATCGTCACTGATTACTCCGCCGATGCCACGCTGCGTTCCATTGAAGCGACCCTGAAACGCCTGAACACCGATCGGCTGGACATCGTGTTTGTTCACGACGTCGCCCAGGACGCCCACGGCGATGCCTGGATCGAGCATTTCAACATCGCCCGCACCGGCGCTTTCCGCGCCCTCACCCGACTGCGCGAAGAAGGCGTGATCAAGGCCTGGGGCCTTGGCGTCAACCGCGTCGAGCCGTGCGAACTGACCCTGGACCTGGAAGAAGCCCAGCCCGATGGTTTCCTGCTCGCCGGCCGTTATTCGCTGCTCGACCATGACCAGCCGCTGCAACGGCTGTTCGACAAGGCCCGCCAGCACAACGCCGAGTTCGTGGTCGGCGGGCCTTACAGCTCCGGTGTGTTGGTGGGCGGCAAGCATTTCGAGTATCAGGAAGCGTCGCCGGCGATGCTCGACAAGGTGGCGCACATTCAGGAGATCGCCCGGCAGTACCAGGTCGACATCAAATCGGCGGCGTTGCAGTTCGTCCTCGCCAACCCGCTGGTGGCAGCGGTAATCCCGGGTGCCAGCCGGCCGTCACGGATCATCGAAGACGTCACCGCGCTCAACGCTCAGGTGCCGGATGGATTCTGGCAGGCCATGCGCGATCAGGGCTTCATTGCCCTGCAGGCGCCAGTCCCGGGCAAAGACTGATATCGTGGGCAACGACGCCGGGCCAGACGCCCGGCCTTGTTTCCTGCGCGAGATCTGTCCATGCGAATTCTGATCGTCAATGTCAACACCACCGAATCCATGACCGAGACCATCGCCGAGCAGGCCCGCAGCGTGGCCTCGCCTAGCACCGAGATCATCGGCCTGACCCCGCGCTTCGGCGCCGAGTCGGTGGAAGGCAATTTCGAAAGTTACCTGGCGGCCATTGCGGTGATGGACCGGGTAATGTCCTACGTAGGGCCCTACGACGCGGTGATTCAGGCCGGCTACGGCGAGCACGGCCGCGAAGGATTGCAGGAATTACTCGACGTGCCGGTGGTGGACATCACCGAAGCGGCGGCCAGCCTGGCAATGTTGCTGGGGCATAAATACGCCGTGGTCACGACGCTCGACCGCACCGTGCCACTGATCGAAGACCGCCTGAAGCTGGCCGGTGTGCATGAGCGCTGCGCGTCGGTGCGGGCCAGCGGCATGGGCGTGCTGGAGCTGGAGGAATTCCCGGAGCGTGCGGTCGAAGCCATCGTTGAGCAGGCCATCGAAGCGGTGATCCGCGACAAGGCCGAAGTGATCTGCCTGGGCTGCGGCGGCATGGCTGGGCTGGATCAACTCATCCGCGACCGCGCCGGCGTGCCGGTGGTGGATGGCGTGACCGCGGCGGTGGCACTGGCGGAATCACTGGTGCGTCTGGGGTTGAAGACCTCGAAAGTGCGGACCTACGCGACGCCACGGCCGAAGAAGATCGTCGGTTGGCCGTTTAAGTTGTAGACGACCAATGTTCAGCACACGCAGATTGAAGGCGAACGTATAACCTGTGGGAGCGAGCTTGCTCGCGAAGACTGCATTCCAGCCGCTGAAGATTTAGCGAAAGTTCGGGCCTCTACGTGAGCAAGGTGGAACGCCACCCCGGTCACTCCCACAGGTTTTGCATCTCCTTCAGGTTTTGCACCTCCTTCAGGTTTTGCACCTCCTTCAGGTTTTGCACCTCCTTCAGGCTTTGCACCTCCTTCAGGTTTTGCATCTCCCGCAGGTTTAGCGCTGCTCCCGTTACTGCCAAGTGTTTGGCCGCCCTCTGCCACACCGCCGCCGCATTCGCCTCCACCCGCCGAATCGTTTAGTATCCCCGCCGCCGGTTTCCACTCGGAATTAATAGGGAATCCCCAGGCGCGCTGCGCGCTGAGACGGAACTGTCCCCGCAACTGTAGGCGCTGAGCCCTGCTTCCTGTTTGCCACTGGGTGACCCCGGGAAGGCCGAAGCATGGCAATGATGCGCCAGTCAGGAGACCTGCCGGCCAGCATATTCATTCACCGGCGGGGTGTCCGGGGAAGGACTCCCGTTCGCGCGTCGCTCGCGCACGCTGTGCTCGCCCTCATCGTAGGGGCGCCCGTCGGGTGGACTTTCCAGCGCCTGCTTCGCCAAGCATTCAGGCTTTCTGGAGATCGCTGTTCATGCCGCTGCGCCGCCTCGCCGCCCTGCTCGTCACCCTGACCTTGCCCACTGCCGCCCTCGCTGCTTCGACGGTTTACCCCTTGACCGTGGATAATTGCGGCGAACCGCTGACCTTCACCCACGCCCCGCAGAAAACCGTGACCATTGGCCAGGCCGCCACCGAGATGCTCTACGCCCTCGGCCTGGGTCCGAACATCGTCGGCACGTCGCTGTGGTTCAATCCCGTGCTGCCCCAGTACCAAACCCTCAACAACGGCATCGAGCGCCTGGCCGACAACGCGCCGAGTTTTGAATCAGTGATCGGCAAACGCCCGGATTTCGTCCCGGTGCAGTTTGAATGGATGGTCGGGCCCCAGGGCGCCGTCGGCACCCGCGAGCAGTTTCGCGATCTGGGCATCCCGACCTACATCCTGCCGTCCGATTGCGAGGGCAAGAACAACCGGGTGGGCGCCGACGGCACGCGCCTCGAAGCCTTCCGCATCGACACCCTGTACAAAAGCCTGCGTCAGCTGGCGCAGATCTTCGACGTGCAGGACCGTGGCGAGCACTTGATCACGGGTTACCAAACCCGGCTGGCCCAGGCGGTGACGCAGGCGAAAGCCCATGCCAATCCGCCCGTCTCGGCGGTGTTCTGGTTTTCAAGCCCGGACATCAACGTCGACCCTTACGTGGCCGGGCGCAAGGGCATTCCCAATTTCATGCTCGACACCCTCGGCATGCGCAATGTCATCGACTCCGATGAGGAATGGCCGACCGTGGGCTGGGAAACCATCGCCAAGGCCAACCCGACGGTGCTGGTCATCGCGCGGATGGACCGCCGCCGCTTCCCGGCCGACGATCACGAGAAGAAGCTGGCGTTTCTCCGCTCCGACCCTGTCACCCGCAACATGGACGCGGTGAAAAACAATCGCATCGTGCTCATGGACGCCAGCGCCATGGAGTCCAGCGTGCGGCTGTTTGACGGCATCGAGCAACTGGCCCAGGCCACTCAAGCGCAATGACGTCATTCAGCATGCCCTCTTCAAGCGTCGTCCGAATCTTCGGCCACGGTGCCTGGGCCCTCGCTTTGCTGGCGTTGGCGGTGCTGGCGGGCGTGGCGATCGGCGAGACATCAATCAGCCTGCCGGTAATCGTTCAGGTGCTGGCCAACAAGCTGTGGGCCGCGGGTTTTCCTCTCGACCCTATCGACGAGGGCATCGTCTGGAATTACCGTCTGACTCGGGCCATCGTTGCCGCCACCTGCGGCGCAGGGCTGGCGGTGTCGGGCGTGGTCTTGCAATCGCTTCTACGCAATCCGCTGGCCGATCCCTACTTGCTGGGCATTTCCGCCGGCGCGTCGACCGGCGCAGTGTTGGTGGCGATCATCGGCATCGGCGCCGGTACGATTTCTCTCTCGACCGGCGCGTTTGCCGGTGCGATCGCCGCGTTCGCGCTGGTCGCCCTGCTCGCCCGCTCCTCCCGTGGTCAGACCGCTGCCGGCCAGATCATTCTGGCGGGCATTGCCGGGTCCCAGCTGTTCAACGCCCTGACGTCTTTCCTGATCACCAAGTCGGCCAATGCCGAACAGGCGCGCGGGATCATGTTCTGGTTGCTGGGCAATCTCAGCGGCGTGCGCTGGTCGTCGGTGGCGCTGTCAGTGCCGTTCGTGTTGCTCGGCTTGCTGGTGTGCCTGTGGCATCGGCGCGCGCTGGATGCGTTCACGTTTGGCACCGATTCAGCCGCATCGCTGGGCATTCCGGTGCGCCGGGTGCAGGCCGTGCTGATCCTCACTGCCGCGCTGATGACGGCGGTGATGGTGTCGATTGTCGGCTCCATCGGCTTCGTCGGTTTGGTGATTCCCCATGCGGTGCGCCTGGTGGCCGGCGTGCGCCATGCACGGTTGCTGCCCTTGAGCGCCCTGATCGGCGCACTGTTCATGATCGCCGCCGATGTGCTGTCGCGCACGCTGATCAAGGGTCAGGTGTTGCCGATCGGGGTGATCACTGCGCTGGTGGGCGCGCCGGTGTTTGCCATGATTCTGGTCCGCGGGAATCGTCCTCGATGAATGCGAGTCAGGAGGTGCCCGGCGCCATGCTCGAAGGCAGTGACCTGAGTTATTCGGTCAAGGGCGCGCCACTGCTCAGTGGCGTGAGCCTGGCGATTCGGCCGGGGGAAAACCTGGGGATCGTCGGGCCGAATGGCTCGGGAAAGTCGACGCTGTTGAAGTTGCTAGCGGGGATTCAGGCGCCGTCTCAGGGCGAAGTTCGCCTGGGCGGGAAGCGCTTGTCGGCGCTGAGCCGGCGGGACATTGCGCGGCAGGTCGCGGTGGTGGAGCAGCATGCCCAGACCGGCGATTCGATCAGTCTGTTGCAGGCGGTTGAGCTGGGGCGTACGCCGTGGCTGTCGGCGCTGGCGCCGTGGGGCGAGATGGATGACGGGATTGTGGCGAAGGCAATTGCGGATGTGAGTTTGCAGCCTCTGGTGCATCGGTCGTGGCATACGTTGTCGGGTGGGGAGCAGCAGCGCGGGCATATTGCGCGGGCTTTGGCGCAGCGGCCGCAGGTGTTGTTGCTGGATGAGCCGACGAATCATCTGGATATTCAGCAGCAGTTGTCGATTTTGCAGCTGGTGCAGGGTTTGCCGGTGACGACGGTGGTGGCGTTGCATGATTTGAATCAGGCGTTGGGCTGTGATCGTCTGGCGGTGATGGATGGCGGGCGGTTGGTGGCGCTGGGTTCGCCGTTTGAGGTGTTGTCGCCGGAGTTGTTGGGTGACGTTTTTGGGGTGCGGGGGCATTGGTTGGTTGATCCGTTTGACGGGGCTCGTATGTTGCGGCTGAGGGCGCCAGGATCAACGGCGTCGGCCTAACGGCCTCGTTTTCGCCTTCGGCGAGTTACTTGGAAAAGCACCCCAAGTAACCAAGGGTGCTTGCTCTCGGTTTGGCCCGACTTCGTCGGGTTCCTTCACTCCGGTCTCGCTCCGTGGGCCCGCCGCCATCCGCCATCCATGGCGGGGGGCGGCTCTCGCGGCATCCATGCCGCTCGGCCCACTCCGCGAGGCCTGCGTTCAGCCTGCACCCAAGTCGCGATTGGCGGTGACTGGGCTTTTTGTGCACGAAGATCAAAAGCAGATCAAGAGCAGATCAAAAGCTTCCCGGCTGAAGCCGGTCCTACAGGCGCGCGCGGTCTATTAGTGGGACCGGCTTTAGCCGGGAAGAGGCCAGTCCAGGCGCCGGCGGATTCTTCGGTTCGGACCCTCCTTGTGGGAGCGAGCTTGCTCGCGAATGCGGTTCCTCGAACACCACCCATCCAGCGCTCTCCCCCAACTTCAATACCGCGGCTTCACCGCCCTCCACTCCGGTTTGTATTTCTGCATCTGCCGGACATCGTCCCGCTGGCGAATGCCGCACGTTAGAAACTGGTCGTTGAGTTTGCCCAGTTGGTCGTAGTCCAGTTCAAGGCCCAGCCCGGGCTCGCGGGTGAGGTGGACGCAGCCGTCGATAATGGGGAGTTTGCCGCCTTTGATGACTTCTTCGTCCGGTTCTTGCCACGGGTAGTGGGTGTCGCAGGCGAAGTCGAGGTTGGGGACGGCGGCGGCGACGTGGGTCATGGCCATGAGGCTGATGCCCAGGTGGGAGTTGGAGTGCATGGAGACGCCGAGGCCGAAGGTATCGCACATTTTTGCCAGCGCCTGGGTGTCGCGCAGGCCGCCCCAGTAATGGTGGTCGGCGAGGACGATCTGCACGCTGTTCAGTGCGACGCTGCGGCGGAATTCGTCGAAGTCGGTGACGACCATGTTGGTCGCCAGCGGCAGGCCGGTGCGTTTGTG
The DNA here is from genome assembly GCF_013201545.1 of Pseudomonas graminis. Classification (NCBI taxonomy): domain Bacteria; kingdom Pseudomonadati; phylum Pseudomonadota; class Gammaproteobacteria; order Pseudomonadales; family Pseudomonadaceae; genus Pseudomonas; species Pseudomonas graminis. The sequence goes on along the minus strand of NZ_CP053746.1, from coordinate 4,144,293 downwards.
CAGTTCGGCCATGCCTTCCAGCCCGGGCGTCGGGTCTTCGTAATACTGCAGGTCGTCGCCGAGCAGTCCGGCCATGCGGATCGAGGTCTCCAGCGACCAGTTGCCGTTGGGGTCGATGCGCAGCGGATAGCCCGGGAATGCCTTTTTCAACGCCTTGATGCACGCCACTTCGTGCTCCGGGTCCAGCGCGCCGGCTTTCAGTTTGATGCTCTTGAAGCCGTAGGCTTCGATCATGCGGCGCGCCTGGGCGACGATCTGTTCTTCGCTCAGCGCTTCTCCCCAGCTGTCCGGCGCGTAGGGCGAATCGGCGTGTTGGGCGTATTTGAAGAACAGGTACGCACTGAACGGCACGCGGTCGCGAACGGCACCGCCCAGCAGGTCAACCAGTGGCAGGTTCATGGAACGTGCCTGCACATCCAGAAACGCCACTTCGAACGCCGAATAGGCATTGCTCACCGCCTTGCTGGCGTGGGAGCCCGGCGCCAGTTCAGCCCCGGCAATACTCGCTGGCTTGTTTGCAGCAACGGTCGCTTTGACCACCGCGCGCAGGTGGTTGAGGTTGAACGGGTCCATGCCGATCAACTGGCTCTGCAACTGCTGCTGGATCGCCAGCGCAGGTGCATCGCCGTAGCTTTCGCCCAGCCCGAGGTAGCCGTTGTCGGTTTCCACTTCAATGATCGAGCGCAGGGCAAAGGGCTCATGGATGCCGCTGGCGTTGAGCAACGGCGGATCGCGGAAGGCAATCGGGGTGACGGTGACGCGTGTGATTTTCAAATGACTTCTCCCGGTCAATCAGGGTGTGAGCTTAGGGTTTCAGGCTTGGAGTTGAGCTGAGCGAGGTCGCTGTACGAAGGGTTGCAGCGTCTTCAGGCTTGGGGCGGTGCGGGTCGCCTTTGGGCGTGGTGCGGGCGAAGAAGATCACCACGGCCGCCACCAGCGAGGTCAGCGCCAGGCCGTACATGCCGCCTTGAATCGAGCCGGTTTTCTGCTCGAGAAAACCGAACGCCGTGGGCGCCACGAAGCCGCCGAGGTTACCGATGGAATTGATCAGCGCGATGACAGCCGCCGCAATGCGCGCGTCCAGATAGCCTTGGGGAATCGGCCAGAACAGCGCCGAAGCTGCCTTGAAACCGATGGCAGCAAAACAGATGGCGACGAAGGCGAAGATCGGCCCGCCGACGGTGGACATGAACATCCCGCACGCGGCAATCACCAGGGTGACCGCAACCCACGCCTGTTGATGCTTGAAGCGAGCGGCCAGCGCGGCGAAGCCGTACATGGCGATGATCGAGATGATCCATGGGATCGAGTTGAACAGGCCGACTTCGAAATCGCTGAGGCTGCCCATCTTCTTGATCATGCTCGGCAGCCAGAACGTCGCGCCGTAGATGGTCAGGGCCACGGAAAAGTAGATGAAGCAAAAGAGCATGATCTGCCGGTCGGCGAGCAGTTTGAAGATGGACGGTTTGACCACCTGAGCCGCTTCACGGGCGCGTTGTTCCGCGTCGATCGCGCTGATCAGTGCGCCCTTCTCTTCTTCGCTCAACCATTTGGCTTCGCGGGGATGGGACTGCAGCCAGAACCAGACGAATCCGCACAGGGCGATGGAAGCAAAGCCTTCGATGATGAACATCCACTGCCAGCCGTGCAGGTTCAGGCCGCTGACGCCGAGCAGCGCGCCGGACACCGGCCCGGAGATCACCGACGCAATGGCGGAGCCGCTGAGAAAGATGGCCATGGCCTTGCCGCGTTCGCTCGAAGGCAGCCACTGAGTGAAGTAGTAAATGATGCCGGGGAAGAACCCTGCTTCTGCCGCGCCGAGGATGAAGCGCAACACATAGAAGCTGGTTTCACCGCGCACGAAGGCCATGGCCATCGCCGCTGCGCCCCAGGTGAACATGATGCGCGTCAGCCAGGCGCGGGCGCCGAAGCGTTGCAGGAGCATGTTCGACGGGACTTCGAACAGCGCGTAGCCGACGAAGAACAGCCCGGCGCCGAGCCCGTAGGCAGCCGCGCCGATGCCCAGATCGGTTTCCATGTGGCTACGGACGAAGCCGATGTTGACCCGGTCGATGTAGTTGACGATGAACATGATGACGAACAACGGCAACGCATGACGCTTCACCTTCGCGGCCGCGCGGGCCAGTACGGTGGGATCGGCGCCGCCGATGGGTTCACTCTGGGGAACTGTGCGGTTCAAGGTGCGACTCCCGGTCTTTGTGATTTTTTTTGGGATGGGAAATGCAGGTGATGAACCGATCATGGACCGGCGCATTGTTCCCGTCTAATCTAGATTGACTGTTGATTGATACCCGGAATAGATCAATGTTCGAGCTTGCCCAGCTGCGCTGCTTCACCACCGTCGCCACCGAACTAAACTTTCGCCGCGCCGCCGAACGCCTGAACATGACTCAGCCGCCGCTCAGTCGGCAGATCCAGTTGCTTGAGCATTCGCTGGGCGTTCAGCTGTTCAACCGCAACACCCGCAGCGTCGCGTTGACCGCGGCGGGCCGGGCGTTTTTTATCGAAGCGCAGACGCTGCTGGAACGTGCACATCAGGCGGCCATTGCGGCGCGACGCTTTGCCGAGGGTGACATCGGCTCGGTGACCATCAGTTTCGTCGGCAGCGCGGTGTACGAGTTTTTGCCGCGGGTGATCGCCGAAGCCCGGCAGAACCAGCCCCACGTAAAAATCTCCCTGACCGAGCTGAACACCTACCAGCAACACGAAGCCTTGCGCGCCCGGCGCATCGATCTGGGCATCGTGCGGGCGCCGCTGCTGCAGCCCGGTTATGAGACCGAATGCCTGGTCCGTGAGCCGTTCGTGCTGGCGGTGCCTAGCAGTCACCCGCTGGCGAACGCCCGGAACATCAGCGTGCAAGACCTCGACGCGCAGCCCTTCCTGATGTACTCGCACTCGGCCTATCCGCCGTTCAACGAACTGCTCACCGGCATGTTTCGCTCGGCGCAAGTGGCGCCCGAGTACGTGCAGTGGCTGGGTTCGTCGCTGACCATTCTGGCGCTGGTGAATGCCGGCATGGGCCTGGCGCTGGTGCCGCGCTGCGCCGCCAATGTGGTGTTCAAGGGCGTGACGTTCCGCGATATCGATCTGGGTGAAGGGGTGCAGAGTGAGCTGCATCTGGTCTGGCGGTCGGACAACGACAACCCGGCGTGTCAGATGCTGCTGGAGGCGATTCGCGCGGCGGTGAAAGCTGAAGGGGTGTGAAGCGGATGCGGCCGGGAAACCATCAATCACGCCGCAAGAGTAACGGTGCCTGCACTGGCCTCTTCCCGGCTAAAGCCAGTCCCACTAAACCATCCGCGCGCATTCAATGGGACTGGCGGGAACACCGACTTGTGGGACCGGCTTTAGCCGGGAAAGCGTCAGTGGGCACACCGCACCAGTGACGTCCGCATCCGGCTCAGCACTTAGGTGCGCTGGGCGGCTGCCGACACATCCAGAGGCGCTGCATCCTCCGGCGTGGTCGAAAACGGCTCAATCTTGCCGACGATAAACAGGTAACTGAACGCCCCCAACAGGGCAAACGCCCCGGCGGTCAGCAGTGGCGCGGTGAACGAACCGTTGCCGATCACCAGCATGAAGCCGGTGAAGGTGGTGATGAAAATGCCGGCGGTGTTCGACGCGAAGTTCTGTATCCCGCCGATCGACGCCACGTGGGCCGGAGACGGCGCCACGTCAGCCGGCAGGCACCAGATGCTCGCGCCGGCAAACGCCAGGCTGGCATAGGCCAGGCTGAAAAAGCCGAGCATCGCCCAGGTACTGTCGACAAACACCGACAGGGAAATGCTCGACGACATCAGCATGCCGCCAACGATGCAGGTCTTGCGCGCGGCGGTCAGGCTCCAGCCCCGGCGATACAGCGCGTCGGAAGTCAGCCCGCCGATCCAGCCGCCGACAATGGACGCCACCGCCGGAATAGTGCCCAGCGTGCCCAATGATTTCAGCGAGAACCCGCGTTCGGTGACCAGGTAAGTCGGAAACCAGGTGATGAAGAAATAGATCACGAAGTTCAGGCAGAAGAAGCCCAGCATCATTCCCCACAGGGTGCGGTGGCGAAACAGCGATGCCCACTTCACTTTCGGCCGTGCCGCGAGGGTCGCCGCCTTGACCGCCTCATGCTGCTCGATGGCGGCCACGGCCTGAGGCTCTTTGTAGATCAGGAACCAGCCCACGACCCAGATCAGGCCCACCGCGCCGGTGATGATGAACGACGCGCGCCAGCCCCACAGCTCGATGATCAGCGCCACCAGCGGAATGGACAGCGCCGAGCCGACCCGTGAACCGCTGTCGAAGATGCTGGTGGCAAAGCCGCGCTCCTTGACGTCGAACCACTGGCTGACGATTTTCGCGCAGGACGGATACGCCCCCGCCTCTCCCACGCCGAGCATCAGCCGGCAACCGAACATCGACGCCAGGCTGCTGGCCGCCGCGGTGGCCGCCGTGAACAGCGACCACCAGGCGACCGCGAGGGGCAGCGCGATGCGTGCACCGACCTTGTCGACGAACCAGCCAAAGGGCATTTGCATAAGTGCGTAGGTCCAGAAGAAACCGCTGAGCAGCAGGCCCATTTGCCCTGAGCCAAGACCGAGTTCTTTCTGGATGTAGGGGGCGGCAACCGCGAGGTTGGCCCTGTCGATGTAGTTGATGGCCACCGCGAGGAAGCACAGAAAAATTACCAACCAGCGCCCTTTCTGCATGGCGAGTCCTCCTAATTATTTTTATGAGTAAGACGTCGTTAGAGCTTCGTCTAGCGCCCAGTCCCTGATCTGCGCGCTGTTCACTGATGGACTGAGCATCCGTCAAAAACCGCAGAATTGGCCTGACCAAATATCCGAATGCAGCGGATACTAGACCCGCAAATCGGGTTAGGGAAATCGAAAAGGCGATTTATTTGCTGAATTACGGCTCGACGGTCGGGATTTGCATAATTTGGCCTGACCAATCTATGCTGCTGCGCACGCCACGCTCCGCCCGGCTTCAACGAAGCACTGGCGGTCTTGAGCGGCCCGCTCCCATAACAACAAGGACTGCGCAATGAAAATGACCTTCCGTTGGTACGGCGACAGCGATCCCGTCACCCTGCCCTACATCCGCCAGATCCCCGGCATGACCGGCGTGGTCTCGGCCATCTACGACATCCCGGTGGGCGAGGTCTGGCCGCTGGAAAAGATCGCCGCCCTCAAGGCTACGGTGAATGCCCACGGGCTTGAGCTGGAGGTCATCGAGAGCGTGCCGGTCCACGAAGACATCAAGCGTGGCTTGCCTTCCCGCGATCAGTTGATCGACAACTACGGCCAGACCCTGCGCAACCTGGCGGCCTGCGGGATCAAGGTGGTCTGCTACAACTTCATGCCGGTGTTCGACTGGACCCGCTCGACCCTGGCCATGGAGCTGCCGGACGGTTCGACCACCCTGGCGTTCGACGTGGCGGTGATCGAGCAGGCCAATCTCGATAACGGCATCAGCCTGCCCGGCTGGGACGTCAGCTATGAGCCGGAAGTCCTGCGCGCGCTGATCAACGAATACGCGCAGGTCGATGAAGCCACCCTGCGAGAACGGCTGGCGTACTTTCTCGAGCGCATCATTCCGGTGGCCAAGGATGCGGGCATCAAGATGGCCCTGCACCCGGATGACCCGCCGCGCTCGATGTTCGGCATGCCGCGGGTGGTGAAGAACCGCGAAGACCTGGCGCGCATTCTGGCGATGGTCGATGACCCGGCCAATGGCTTGACCCTGTGTTCAGGTTCACTCGGCGCGGACCTCGGTAACGATATCCCGTCGCTGGTGCGGGAATTCGGCGGTCAGGGGCGCATTCACTTCGCCCATCTGCGCAATGTGAAGGTCAACGAGGCCGGTGACTTCTACGAAACCGCCCACCGCTCCGAAGACGGCTCGCTGGACATGGCCGAGATCGTCAAGGCCTACGTCGAGACCGGCTTCGAGGGCTATTACCGTCCCGACCATGGGCGCATGATCTGGGGCGAAACCGGCAAACCGGGCTATGGCCTGTACGACCGCGCGCTAGGGGCGGTGTATTTGAACGGGTTGTGGGAAGGGATTCGCAAAACGATGGCGTGAAGCGTCAGCTCAGGGTGCACGTTGACGAGTGGGGAATACTGACCATGTGGGAGTGACCGGGGTTGGCGGTCTTGCTTACGAAGACGGCGTCTCAGCCGCTGAAGATGTAGCGGATGTATGCGCCTCTTCGCGAGCAAGCTCGCTCCCACATTATCGGCGTACATAGTTTCAGCGCAGCTCCGCTTCCATGCCATCGAGCCACCGCGCTTCTGAACGTCGCAGGTGTTCGCGCATGGCGGTCTGGGCGCCGATCAGGTCGCGGGTCTGGACGGCGTGCAGGATGGCTTCGTGCTCGGCCACCGCCATGGCCCAGGTTTCGCGGGTTTCGGAGTGTTCGCTGACGTGGGCGGTGAGCGGGCTGTAACGCTCTTCGAAGAGGGAGGTGATGATGCGCACCAAGGTCGAGTTGCCGCTCATTTTCGCCAGCCGCTGGTGGAATTTGCGATCGTCGTCCAGCGCCGGCACACCTTTGAGCGCACCCTCGCGCATCTTGTCGATGCACCCCTGCAGGTAGCGAAAGTCAGCCTTGCTGCCGTGCAGGCAAGCCAGCATCACGCTCTCACCTTCGATCAACGCCCGGGCCTGCATCAACTCTGACGGGCTTTCTCCCAACGTGCGGGTTTTGCCTTTGACGCCGAGCAGGTGCTCACAGACGTAGATGCCGGAGCCCATGCGGATTTCGACGCTGCCTTCGATTTCGAGAGCAATGAGGGCTTCGCGCAGAGACGGACGAGAGACGCCGAGCAACTGGGCCAGATCGCGCTCGGGGGGCAACCGCGCGCCGGGGGCGATGCCATGCTTGCGGATGTGCTCGCGCAATCGGTCGGCAGTGATCTGGTACAGGCGGCGTTCGGGTGCTGGGTTTGGCGCGGTCATCAATCACGTTCCATCAAGATGCGCCGGAGGATATCACAGGCGTTGGGGCGCCTTGTGAGGTGGCCAGAGATGCGGTCATGACTGGATGCACGCGAGCGTTTAGTGGGACCGGCTTCAGCCGGGAAGAGGCCAGTGCGTTCACCCTCGATTTTGCGGTGTACCAATTGACGCCTTCCCGGCAAAAGCTGGTCCCACTATGGATTCTCAGTGGGTCAGCTGGGGATCAATCGGCTAACGCTCCGCCAAGCTGCGGCTGCTCAAACCCCGCAATTCTCCGCCCCATCTCCACCACCGGCAAGAACCTGCGGCGTTTCTTCTCCTCGTGGTTCTGCGCGATGTCGGCAATGCGGTGCTGCAAAAACGGGTTCAAAAAACGATCGCGAACACTATCCAGATAGTCCCGCGCCTGATCCCCTTGGCCCTTCGCCGCAAACACCGGCAGCACCTCCCGCTCCCACAGATCCTCCAGGCTCCCGCGCAGCAGCGGGTCGTTCATCGCCTGAAACACCGTTTCGTCCGCCGGCCGGCCATCCTTCAACCACCGCTCGGCCAGCCAGGTGTGCCCGAGATTGAGCATGAACAATTTGAACTGCTCGTACTGCTCAAGCTGATCCGTCACCACCACGCAAGGGTGCGTACACGGCAGCACCAGCCCCGGCTGCCGCCCAATCGCCCAGATCGCGTACGGCTCGGCAATGGCGCCAACCGGCTGAATGGGCTGCGAGACGATGCGATCAACCAGGGAATTCGCCCAGCGGCAGGTGTCGCGCAGATAGTGCGTAAACTCGATGTTGATGCCCCACTCCGTCGCCAGCGCAATGATCAGGTCGCGCAGCACGTCGCCATTGCGCGACACCAGTTCACAGGGGAACAGCGACAACGCTGCATCAGGGTTCGCCTGCCAGCGGTCATGGAGCAACACCAGCAGTTTCGCCGGAAAACTCCTGGGCGTCGGGGCATCAGCGGCCAGGCAAGACGCAATGTCAGCCGCGTCCAGCACGTAACCGTTGTCGCCGGTATTGGAAATCACCACCTGCACGTCGTGCCGCATCGCCTGACGAATCACCGACCAATCGGGGTTGGCGTGCAGCGCCCCGGCAATCGAGGTCGACCAATACTCTTCATCTACTGTGCGACCGGCTTCTGTGCCCTGGATGCGCACCGGATACCCCAAGCCGCTGGCCAGCGCCTGCACCCGCCGGGCACTGTCCGCGCTGGATGTGGTTTGCACGACAGTAATTCTGCCCAGCGCTTCGCCCTTTTCAAGCGCCTGGGAAATGAACAGATCGACGTGGGCCTGAAGAAAACGGCTGGTGCCGAACTGCAAGATCGGGGTAAACGGGGTCGCACGCATCCCCGCGCCTCCTAGCATTCGACGATGGCTTTGACGACGCGCTGCGCCGGGTCGAGCAGCGTGGTGAAGCGCTCAGTCACTTCGCTCAGGGCCATGCGGTGGGTGTTGAGCGCTGCGTCGGGGATCAGGCCGTCGCGCAGGCATTGCTCGACGTAGCGGAAGTCCTCGACGGTGGCGTTACGGCTGCCCATCAGTGTCGCTTCGCGCTTGTGGAATTCAGGGTCGGAGAAGCTGATGGTGTCGCGAACGATGGATACCAGCACGTATTTACCGCCGTGGGCGATGAACTCGAAACCGCGCTCCATGGCCTTGGCGTTGCCGGTGGCGTCGTACACCACATCGAAGAATTCACCCTGGGTCAGTTGCTCCAGTTGCTGCTTGTCGTCCGCGCCGATCAGCACGGCCGAGTCGATCTGCAGGTGCTGCTTGCAGAAGGTCAGACGGTCCTCCCGGGTGTCGAGCACGGTGACCTTTGCCCCGCGCAGGCGGGAGAAAATCGCCACTGCCATACCGATCGGTCCGGTGCCGACCACCAGCGCGCGCTGGCCGGATTGCACGTCCGAGCGACGCACCGCATGGGCGCCGATGGACAGAAATTCGATCATGGCCGCCTGATCCAACGTGACCCCGTCGGCCTTGAGCACGAAGCCGTGGGGCAGGCTCAGGTATTCGGTAAACGCGCCGTCGCGGTGGACGCCGAGCACTTGAATGCGCACGCAGCAATTGGTCTTGCCCTGACGACAGGCGATGCAATCGCCACAGGACAGGTAGGGCATCACGTACACCACGTCGCCAGGCTCAAGGCCGCTACCCGCCTCGCTCTGCTCGACGATGCCGGAGAATTCGTGGCCCATGACCCGGGGGTATTCGAGAAACGGCTGGTTGCCGTTGAAGATATGCAGGTCGGTGCCGCAGACGCCTACCCGCTTGATGCGGACCAGCGTTTCGCCAGGGGCGCGTTCGGGTTTCGGACGGTCAAGGGCCAGGAGGGATCCGGGTTTTTCGCAGACGACGGTGAGCATCTTCTTTCTCCAGACCAGGCACGCCGGCGCAACTGGGAGGGCCGAAGCCGTTTGTTGCCGGGCAATGATCTTGTTGTTGTGGGGTGGCTGATGAATGCTGAAAGCGCGGGCCGCAGCTGAATGGCTCGCCCTGCGGCTCAGGAAAAAACTACACAGCCGCCTGATCATTGGCAAGACCAATTAATGAATCAAGCTATTGGCCTTACCAGATTTGTGATTCGATGTTCCGGCGCGAACGCCCGTGCTACCGCTGTAAATCCCTACAGCCGATGGTTATGATCGGAGCCCATGACTTCCCCATTGCCGATCCGCTCGCCCTGCCCGCCCGGCGCCTGTCAATGCGACCGCGACCAACTGTTGGCGCTGGACGGGGCAGATGTGCGCATCCTTCGCCTGACCCGCCAGGAAGAGAAACGCCTGCTCGATCGTCTGGAAAATATCGCCAGCCTGGAAGATCTGCAGCGCCTGCAAACGCGAATGTTCGACCAACTCGGCATCCGCCTGGACATCGCTCCCGGCTTCAATGAGGTGCGCAGCATGCGCGGCATGGTCATCGACATCGCCGCACTGCCCGGCATGTGCCGCAAGACCCGCGCCGCCATCCCCGCCGCCATCCGCCGCGGGCTGGAAAAAAACCCCGAAATCGCCTGGCGCTTGCTCAACGCCCACGACTTGTTGCGGGATGCCTGACCCCGGTGACCTGCCCGCAGGCTCTGTCACTGCAGAACCTGCATCACTACGGCCTTACTTCTCCCAGTCCGCCTTGGCGATCTTCAACCCGTGCAAACCGTTGTAGGCCGCGCGTTTGGGCTGCTCCCAGCCTTGCAGCAACGCCGCATCAAGGTCGTAAACCTCGACGCCCAGCGGCCGGCAAACGGTCAGTGGGTCCTGAGCATCCGGGCCCCACATTGGCAGTGAAAGGTCGCCCCCGGGGCAGGTCGATAAGGCACAGAGCAGGTCAATCTCGGCGAAAAACTCCAGGTAATCCCCCTGTTTGGCCGGGCAGGCTTTCATGAAATACAGGTCGTCGTGATTCAAGCCGGTGCACTGGAAGATGTTCAGCACGTCGTGGACGTCAAACTCGGTCAGGCCGTGGGGCAACACGGCGCGGGTCAGGTTCGAATGGCAGTGGTGGTGAAAGTCTTCGCCGGTGAGCATTTTGTTCACATAGGGATCGCAGCGGGTGCCGAGCAGGTCATGCAGTCTGCCGCCGTGTTCGTCGATGCCGTAACTGGCGAGGCTGTCGTCGGTGATGGTGACCATCGGCCGCAGGAACGGCAGGTTAGACCACAACCGGTCATGGGTCGTGACATGGGCGCCCTGCAGTTGCCGGGTGCGTGCCGCCCACATGCGCTCGCGGGGGTCGTCGGCACTCCAGACATTGAAGTCGCCCACTTGCGGGCCCACCGGGGTGGTCACACGGAACACCTGCCCGGCCTTGACCTTCCAGGCCCGCCCGGTGCGGATGGGCACTTCGAATTGCTCGACCAGGGTGCGGCTGTCCTGCGCCTCGCGAATGCGTTGATAAAAGGCGGTGTCGACCTGCAGGGCCGAGCCTTTGCTGACCTGATAAGCAGCGGGATAGTCTTTGTACATGGGGGCTCCGGGCGAGTGGGTTTTCAGCTGATGCATTGAGCACAGCACAGCCCGTGCCAAGGGATGTGCGGCATTCAACACGCACAGCCACAACCTGTTATTTGGAATTTAATTTCCATCTGTACAAGTAATAGAACTGCGGCTAGCATTGCGACAGCCTCACCGAGGCCCCGAATCGACCTCAACAAGACCTCACCGAGAGGCGCCAGGGGATTCACATGCTCGACCGCGCCAGACGTTTTTCCATCAAGCAGATCGCGACTCAGGCCGGCGTGAGCAAGGCGACGGTCGATCGCGTCCTGCACCAGCGCGGCAGCGTGCATTACCAGACCCACCGCCGCATTCATCAAGCCCTCGAAGAACTCGAAGCCCAGGAAAAGTCCGGGCCTGCGGTGGGCCGCACCTTTCATATCGATGTCATCCTGCACACACCCAAGCGCTTCAGCGATGCAGTGCAGGAGGCAATTCTCGCGCAGCTCGGCAATCTGGCGCCGTTTCGTATCTTTCCGCGTTTTCACCTGTATCAGGCCATCGGCACGCAGCAGATGCACGACCTGATCCTGCGTTGCGTCGGCAAAGGCAGTCAGGGCCTGATCATCAAGGCCGCAGATGAGTTACCGATCAACGAGGCAGTGAATCAGGCCACGGCGGCGGGTGTGCCGGTGGTGACCTTTGTTTCCGATCTGCCCCAGAGTGAGCGCATCGGTTACATCGGTATGGACAATCGCACCGCCGGGCAAACGGCGGCGTACTTGATGTCCCGCTGGCTGGCCGAGGAAGCGCAAGACGTGGCCGTGGTGATCAGCAGTGAGCTGTTTCGGGGCGAGGAAGAACGGGAAATGGGTTTTCGCACCTGGCTGCGCAGCCGTGCGGCCCATCTGCGCGTGGTCGACGTCACCGGTGGGTTTGGGGTGCATGAGCCGACCTTTGAAAAAGTGACGCGCGCGCTCCAGGACAATCCGTCGATCAAGGCCATTTACAGCGTCGGCGGCGGCAACCGCGCCATCGTTGAAGCCTTCGCGGCACTCAATCGCCCCCTGGAGGTGTTCATCGGGCACGACCTCGATCAGGAAAACCGGCAACTGCTGGCGGAAGAAAAGATGGCCGCGATCATCGATCACAACTTGCACGTGGACGCCCGCAACGCGTTTCTGCACATCCTGCAGTTTCATCGCCTGTGGAAGGCGGTGCCGATTCCCGTTTCCCACGTGCAGGTAGTCACGCCGTTCAACCTGACGCACTGACGCACTGACGCGCAGTCACACCCGTTACGCCGATCACCCCATAACAACAATCCCGGAGATCCACCCATGCTACGCATTGCTGTCCTCGGCGCAGGCCGTATCGCCAACATTCACGCGGCCAATGTGGCTGCCAATCCCGACGTGCAACTCGTGCTGATCGCTGATCCATGGCGCGAAGGCGTCGACACCCTGGCCGGGAGGTTGGGTTGCGCGGCGGCCTACGATTGCGCCGAGGCCATTGCCCGGGACGATGTGGACGCGATTGTCATCGGGACGCCGACCGACACCCACATCGACCTGATGCTGCGGGCGGTTAAGCTGGGCAAACCGGTGCTGTGCGAGAAACCCATTGACCTGGATTTCGCCAAAGCCGCCCGCGCAGTGGAAGAGATCGAGCGCCTGAACGGCAAAGTGATGCTGGGTTTCAACCGCCGTTTCGACCCGGACACCTTGCAGATGCGCAAAGCCATTACACGGGGGGACATCGGCGAGGTGCGCCAAGTGGTGATCACCAGCCGTGATCCGGGGCTGGCGCCGGTGGAGTACCTGACCCACTCCGGCGGCATCTTCCGCGATATGACCATCCATGATTTCGACACCGCACGCACACTCCTCGGCGAGGAACCCATCGAAGTGATCGCCATCGCCAGCCGACTGGTGGAGCCCGCGCTCGCCCAGATCGACGACTACGACAGCGTGATGGTCCTGCTGCGCACCGCCTCCGGCAAACAGTGCCACATTAATTGCTGCCGCGAGGCGGTGTATGGCTACGATCAGCGCCTGGAAGTATTCGGCTCAAAAGGCATGATCCTCAACGACAACCATCGCCCGAGCACGGTGCGCAGCTACAGCGCCACGCAAACCGAAGTGCGCGAGCCGCTGGAGAATTTCTTCCTCGAGCGTTATGCCGCTTCCTACCGCATCGAACTGAACCAGTTCATTGACGCGGTGCGCGGCAACCAGCCCCTGCCGACCAACGCCCGCGATGGCTTGAAAGCTTTGCATCTGGCGAACTGCGCCATTGAGTCGATCAAGACCGGGCGGGCGGTGAAGGTAGTAGCCTGAAGGAGAATTCTCAGATCAAAGGCCTCCCGGCTAAAGCAGGTTCCACGGTCTGGGGTCATGGCAAATATCGCGAACTGCACGCAATGCTTTTAGTGGGACCGGCTTTAGCCGGGAAAGCGCCGGTGTAGCCAACGACAGTTTCAATGAATACACGCACGCTCACTGGAGGAGCCGGCTTGTTGGCGAACGAGGTGGCGCTGAAATGAAGATGTTGACTGATCCACCGCGTTCGCCAGCAAGCCGGCTCCTACAAAGGTTTGCGTCAAAGAGACATGTGACGGGGTGCACAAGATCCGTGGGAGGTCACAGACATCCAGTTAGTTATCAGCCCGCTTGCCCGTCACTTGAAATCCCGACTGCGCACGTCGAGCCCGGTGAGCATCGGCGTGAGGTCGAACAATCGCTGGGCGATGACGTGGCGTACGCCCTTCTGGAATTCGAACTTGCCGAACACCTGCATCAACTGCGACCCGACCAACACCTTGCGTTGACGCTCGGCCAGATCACGCCAGACCACGACGTTGATCATTCCGTGTTCGTCTTCCAGGGTGACAAAGGTCACACCACTGGCGGTGCCGGGCCGTTGTCGACCGACGACAAGCCCGGCGACGCTGAAACTTCGGCCGTGTTCTTCATCCAGCAAATCCTTTGAGCTGCGAAAACGCTTCGCCGCCAGTTTGTGGCGCAACAGGGCCAGCGGGTGCGGGCCGAGTGTGGTGCCGAGGGTGTCGTAATCGGCAGCAAGGTCCTGGGCGACACTGGGCAACGGCAGCGCGACCTGGGCCTCTTCGCCAAAACAGTCATCGCCGAACAACGGCCGTTGCATCTCGACGCCGGCGATTTCCCAGCGCGCCCGATGCCGATGCCCCACCAGGCCTCGCAATGCACCGGAATCCGCCAGCGCAGCACGGGCCCGATTGTCCAGTTCGGCGCGAATACACAGGTCGGTTACGTCTTTGAAATCCCGTACGCCCCGCGCCTGCTCGATGCGTCTGGCGTCTTCCTCGCGGAAGCCGCGAATCATGCGCAGGCCCATGCGGATCGCCAGGTTCTGGTTGTATTCCCGGCCGGCCACCGGCTCGAGGGAACAGTCCCAGTCGCTGTACCGCACGTCCACCGGATGCACGTCGATGTGGTGGCGCCGGGCGTCTTGCAGCAATTGATCAGGGCTGTAAAAGCCCATCGGCCAACTGTTGATCAGCGCACAGGTGAACGCCGCCGGCTCGTGGCATTTGAGCCAGCAACTGGCGTAGGTCAACAGGGCGAAACTGGCGGCGTGGGATTCCGGAAAGCCATAACTGCCGAAGCCCTTGATCTGTTCGAAAATGCGCTGGATAAACTCGTCGGGGTAGCCCTTTTCCTTCATGCGCTCGCTGAGGCGAATGCGATGGGGCTCGAGACCGCCATGGCGTTTCCAGGCCGCCATTGACCGGCGCAGTTGATCCGCCTCCCCGGGGGAATAATCGGCAGCCACAATCGCCAGCTGCATGACCTGCTCCTGAAACAGCGGAACGCCCAACGTGCGCTCGAAAACCACTTTCAGTTCCTCGGACGGGTACGTCACTGCCTCTTCGCCGTTCTTGCGGCGCAGGTACGGATGCACCATGCCGCCCTGAATGGGCCCGGGGCGGACGATGGCGACTTCGATCACCAGGTCATAGAAGGTATTGGGCTTCAAGCGTGGCAGCATGGACATCTGCGCCCGCGACTCGATCTGGAACACTCCAATGGTGTCGGCGCGGGTGATCATGTCGTAGGTCGGTTTGTCCTCGGAAGGAATGGTCGCGATGGTCAGGTCGTAACCCCGATAGCCCCTGACCAGATCAAAGGTCCGGCGCAGCGCGCTGAGCATGCCCAAGGCCAGGATATCGACCTTGAGCAGGCCCACCAGATCGAGGTCGTCCTTGTCCCACTGAATAATGGTGCGGTCCGCCATGGCGGCGTTTTCCACCGGCACCAGGGTTTCCAGCGGGTGCTCGGAAATCACGAAACCGCCGGGGTGCTGGGACAAATGCCGCGGGAAGCCGATGAGTTCGCCGGTCAACGTCAGCACCCGCCGCAGGATCGGACTGTCGGGTTCGAAACCGCATTCGCGCAGGCGTTCGGCGGGCGGCATGCTGTCGCTCCAGCGGCTGAAGCAGTCGGCCAAGGCGTTGATCTGATCGGGGGGCAAACCGAGGACGCGCGCCACATCGCGGACGGCCCCCGCACCGTGGTAGGTACTGGCAACGGCAGTGAGCGCCGCCCTGCCCCGTCCGTATCGACGGAACACGTATTGCAGGACTTCCTCGCGCCGTTCGTGCTCGAAGTCGACGTCGATGTCCGGGGGCTCGTCGCGCTCTTCGGAGATGAAACGCTCGAACAGCAGATTGCTTTTTGACGGGTCCAGCTCGGTGATGCCCAGGGCAAAACACACTGTGGAGTTGGCCGCCGAGCCTCGGCCCTGGCAAAGAATGTGCTGGTCGCGGGCGAAGCTGACGATGTCATGCACCGTGAGGAAGTAACTCTCGTAACGCTTGGCCGCGATGACCTTCAGCTCTTTTTCGATGTTGCTGCGGGCGACCTCCGGCACGCCTTGAGGCCAGCGACGGCGTGCGCCCTGCTCGGTCAGATGCCGCAGCCAGCTGCTGGGGGACTGGTCAGGCGGTACCAGTTCATGGGGGTATTCGTAGCGCAATTCACTGAGGTCGAAGGTGCAGCGCCGGGCGATGGTCACGGTTTCAATCAGCAGGCTTGCTGGATACAACTCGCCGAGCACCGACAGCGGCCGCAGATGCCGCTCACCGTTGGCAAACAGCCGATGCCCTGCCTCGGCCACGGTGGTGTGGTGGCGAACGGCGCTCATGGTGTCCTGCAACGCCCGACGACCGCGGGCGTGCATGTGCACGTCGCCGCTTGCGACGGCTGGAATCGCCATGGCCCGTGCCATGCCGAGCAAGGTGTTCAGACGCTTTCGATCATCCGGACCGCAATGCAACTCGACACTCAGCCACAGATTCTGCTGAAAAATCCCACGCAACCATTCGCCTTGTTCCCGCCGCGTCGGAACGTCGTGATCTAGATCCGGCAGCCACAGCGCCAAAAGCCCCGAGAGCGGCGGCTGAAAGTCCTCGCGCAGCAAGCGGTATTCGCCCTTCTTGCTGCGGCGCCGACCCTGGGTGATCAAGCGACACAACGCCTGGTAGCCGGCGAGATTCTCCACCAGCAACACGATCTTCGGCCCGTTCTCGACAGTGATTTCGCTGCCGATGATCAGCGGCAGTTCACATTCCTTCGCCGCCTGCCACGCCCGCACAATGCCCGCCAGGGTGCATTCATCGGTGATCGCCAGCGCTTGATACCCATGAAGTTTGGCCCGCTCGAACAGCTCCTTCGCACTCGACGCCCCGCGCTGGAAGCTGAAGTTCGACAGGCAATGCAGCTCGGCGTATCCCCCGCTCATGCGAACCAGCCGTGGAGCAACAGGTTGCTGTCGCCGACGCTGCGGTACGCCCAGCCGCGCTGGCCGTTGCGGGTTTCGACGAGGTAATAGTCGCGGCGCACGTCGCCGCCGTCCCACCAGCCCGACTCGATGCGCTCCGGCCCGGCCAGCACGCGCAGGCCGGGCTCGGTCAGTAACTCGGGCTCAGGCAACAGCCAGCCGGGGCGTGGCACTTTATGGGTCAGCGCCAGCGGTTTGTTGGGGGATGCTGACAGCGAGGCGTGTTCCGGGCGATGGTCGGCATTGAAACCCAGCCCTGCGACCGCTTCATCTCCAAGCCGGGCACGCAGGCGTTCGCGCAGCTGCTCCCAGGGCATGGTCTGCTGTGGGCGGTCGTCGAACAGCTCGCGGTGGGTGGGCACAAATGCCGGCAGGTCCTTGGCCTGCAATCTCAAGGCGCGTACCGGCGAAGGCACTTCGACTTGTTCCAGACGGCCACGCGCCAGCTCGAACAGCATGTTGGCTTCGCGCTCGGCGCTGAGCAGGCCGACGGGAATCTGCGTGTCCGGCGCAACGCTGCCGACGCTCGGCACGTGCTCCAGATGAATCACGAAACGCTGAACGCCGCTGTCGCGCCCGGCCAGAAACACCGCCAGATCGGCAATCATGCGCTTGAGCGGAAACAGCAGCGCCTGATGGGATTCGACGTCGAAATTCAGCTCGATGCGGGTATCGAAACGGTCCGGCGGCACATAGCACTCCAGCCCCATGGGCCTGCGCCCAAACAGCGTGTCGAGGTGTTGCAGCACGGCGGCCGGGAAACGCCGGGCCAGGGTGTCACGTGGCAGCGCCTCAACCTGTCGCACGCGGTGCAGCCCCATGCGCGCCAGTGCAGTGGCGACTTCGGTTGGCAGTCCGATACGGTTGACCGGCATCTGTGCCAGCACCTCGTGCAGCGTGTCGCCATCGGTCACGGCAAGCCCATCATGGGCGTTGGCGAGCATGCGGGCCGCCAGCGGGTTGGGCGCCGCAACGATGCGGTGGGTGAAGCCCAGTTCGGTCAGTTCCTGACGCAGACGCGCTTCGAACACCGGCCATGGCCCGAACAGGCCGAAGCTGGATTCGACCTCCATCAACAGCACGCGCGGGTACTTCAGGCTAACGTGGGAACTGAAACGGTAGGCCCAGGCCGCCAGCAAACGATGCCAGCGCTCCGTTTCGTCGGGGTCGTATTCGACCGTGGCGAATTCACGGGTCATGGCATGGGCTGCGGTCAACGACTGGCCTGCACGCAGGCCTATGGCCCGGGCCGCCGGGTTGACCGTCTGCAGCACCCGGCGCTGGGCCGTGCCGCTGATCAGTGCCAGCGGTTCTTCAGGGTTTTCGCGACGACGCATGACGCCGTCCAGCGCCAGCTGCGGCAGGAGGACACAAGCCCAGAGCATGGCAACCTCAAACGTCAGCAGTGAACGGAAAGGGGGAAGACGGAGCCAGCCCGCCGCGACACTTCAGCACCCGCAACTGACTGGGGCGTGCATCGATCGCAATGCGCAGCGCGGCCGGTGACGGATTGGCCGCCGCTTCATGCCCGCGGCAGGCAAAAGCCAGGGTTTCACCGGTTTCGGCGGCCACCTGCAACCGCCGCAAGGCGCGGTCGTCGACTTTGGTGGGCCAGCACAACACAGCGCCGCAACTGCCCGAACGCAGGCATTGCTCCACCGCCCACAAGGCATCGCGCTCGTTGGCATGAATGATCGATAACTGCCTCAAGTCGATGCCCGCCATCTGCCACGCCTGCGCATAGGGCAAAAAGGGAGGCGCAACCAGCACGATGCGCTCGCCGCTGTCAGCGAGCCGCGCCAGGGTTGGCCACATCAGCCGCAACTCGCCAGTGCCGTTGGCCGCCACCAGCACTTCGGTCATCGCTGCAGGTGGCCAGCCGCCCAAAGGCAATGCCGCATCGAGGGCCGCATGGCCGGTGGGCTGGGCGGCAACCGAGGCAACTTGCTGGCGCCCTTTCCAGACCCGTCGCTCGTCCAGCAGCGCGTCGAGGCTGACCATCGCGCCCATCATTCCCGCCGCACCAGGCCACAGAACACGCCTTCGATGGCGAAGTCCTGGTCGGGCCGCACGATGATCGGTTGGTAGGCAGGGTTGCGCGGCAGCAGGCGCAAGTGATCATCGCCGCGCTCAAGGCGCTTGATGGTCACTTCGCCATCCAGTCGGGCGACGATGATCTGCCCGTCGCGGGCCTCGGCGCTTTGCAGGATGCCCACCAGATCGCCGTCGAAGATACCGTCGTCGATCATCGAGTCACCGTTCACCCGCAACAGGTAATCCGGGACGCGCATGAAGGTGCGGCTGTCCAGCGTGAAGGTGTCGTGGTGATCGAGATCGGGCCCGATGGGCGCACCGGCGGCCACTCGGCCGAGCACGGGTATGTCGAGCATCTGCGGTCGTGGGCGAGTGTCCAGCAGGCGGATACCGCGGGCCTGATTGGCGACGACTTCGATCAAGCCGGCGTCGGTCAGGGCCACGATATGTTTGCGCGCAACACTGCGCGACGCAAATCCGAAGGCTTCGGAAATTTCAGCCAGGCTGGGAGGCTGGCCATTCTGGGCGATGCGATCTCGAATGAACGTGAGGATGGCAGCGCGTTTTGGGGATAGGGTCGTCATGGAGCACATTTGTACTCTTTTCGAATAACCCTGACCAGCGCCTCTTGTCGATCCGGCTGCCATTTTTGTAACAGAGCGGCGAATCCTGGTAATTGCCACCCTGCTCCAAAGCGCTATCTAGCGCTCAAACAGCGCCTGAATCTGCGGATACGTGAGGCTGGACTCGGTGACTGTCTCCGAGCGGCCTTCCTCCAGAAAGCCCCTTGCCAATTGCTCGGCCTGTCCCCACAAGGTCTGGGCGATGCTGGATCCGGCGCTCAAACGGCGCACGCCCAATGCGGCCAACGCATCGGCGGCGAGCAGCCCCTGTCGCGCCAGCAGATTGATGGGCAGACCGATGCCTTTAACGACGGCTTTGATCGGCTCGACATCCACCAGGGCCGCGACGAACAGACCATCCGCCCCCGCCTCCCTGTACAGCTGGCCTCGCTTCAGGGTTTCCTGCAGGCGCAACTCATCAGGGACCAGACTCGCCAGGTAAACGTCCGTGCGGGCATTGATAAAGACGTCCAGCCCGTTACTGGCCGCCATGCTTTTGATCGCCTCGATCTTGCGGGCCAGCAGATCCGGCGCGTCGGAACCATCCTCGATATTGATCCCGACCGCGCCGACGTCCAGCACCCGCTTGACGTTTTCCGCGACGGTTTGCGGGTCGTCCGAGTAACCGTTTTCCATGTCGACCGACAGTGGCACCTTGATCAGCCGGGCGATGCCGGCCGCTACGCTTACGGCAATGTCGACCGGAAACACACGGCCATCGGCATAGCCCTGGGCCCAGGCGACCCCGGCGCTGGTGGTCGCGATGGCGGTGGCGCCGAGGCTTTCGAACAGTCGAGCGCTGCCCGCATCCCAGGCATTGGGCAGGCGCAAAACGGTGGATTGGTGATGGAGCGAGCGAAACGTCTGAGCGGAACCGGGCATGATCATCTCCATTGATTCGGTTTCGGGGCGGGTGCCTACTTTACGGTGTGCGTGTGCGTGATTGCGCGGGCCAGTCTAGAACAGTGACGCCTGGGTCGAAGCCACTACCTTGACGCGCTTTTCCCGCAGTGCGGGCTGATAACCCTCCAGGGTCAGCAGCAGATGCTTGGCGTCGAGGCCACCGGCAAAACCGGTGAGCGCTCCGGAGCTGCCGATCACGCGGTGGCAGGGAGCGATGATGGAAATGGGGTTCTTGCCGTTGGCGGCACCGACCGCGCGAACGGCCGCCGGGTTGCCGATCTGCAGGGCAACGTCGAGATAACTGCGGGTTTCACCGAAGGGAATGCTCAACAAGGCCTGCCAGACTGTCTGCTGAAAGGCTGTGCCATGAAATTCGAGCTCAAGGTCGAAGCGCTGACGCTGCCCGGCGAAGTATTCGGCGAGCTGGCGCTCAGTCCGGTCAAGGATATCGCTGCCGGTGTCTTCGCTCATCGCCCCCAGCAGCACGCGATTAGGGCGGTCGTTTTCCCACAGCACGGCGGCCAGACGCGGGCCTTTGGCGATCAGTTTCAGCTGACCGACCGGGGACTCGATGAAACGGTAGGTGAGGGTCATCGTCTGGCTCCTGCTCTGATTTTTGCTCTCGATACGGGCGCCGGGATAATCTGGAATCGTCCGGGCATGGGCCGTACGCCGTCATACTACTCGCGCGCCCATCCCGAACCACCCGATTCTTGCGCTCAAACTCTCGGGTCAACCGCCCTTCTGCTTGCCTGCTGCGTCCGCCGCGGAATTCCAGATGTGAATCGCGGCGTAGGCGCGCCAGGGTTTCCAGGCTTCGGCCCGCGCCTTGTGCTGCGGCAGACGGAGCAGCGATGGCTCTTGCTGAGTCATCAGGTTCATCAGCACCAGGTCGGCGGCGGGCCAGGCGTCCGGGTCACGCCAGGCGCGCATGGCAATGTACTCCACGGTCCAGGGGCCGATGCCGGGCATGGCCAGCAGCTGTCGCCGCACATCGCCGAGGTCGCCATGGCGAACGTCAAGGGACAGCTCGCCACTGGCCACCGCTGCCGCGAGACGCTGCAGGGTATCGACGCGCTTGCCGGGCATGCCGATCTTGTCCAGGTTGGCCTGCGCCAAGGCCTCAGGCGTCGGGAAGCGCCAGGCCAATTGTGGATGCAACCCCTCGTTGACCTGAACCCCGGCGCGCTGCACCAGGCGACCGACAATCGTCGTCGCCCCCTTCACGCTGACCTGCTGCCCGACGATCGTGCGCACCGCCAGCTCGAACCCGGAAAACGCCCCCGGCACGCGCAGCCCCGGACGACGCTGCACCAGCGATGCCAGCCACGGGTCTTGCGCGAGGGATTGGTCGATGATGTGCGGTTCGGCGTACAGATCGAACATGTGTGAAACCGGCACGATCAGCTCATCAATGTACTGACTCACCTCGCCGTGGGCGGTCGCCAGCAGTTGCTGCCCGCCCGGCGCCAGTTCCACCGTCAAGGCACCCTGGCTCCCCTTGAACTCGATGTTGCGCAGGTAAACGCCCCCGACCACCGCTTCCACCCCCGCCGTCATCCGCGCCGCGAAGAAATCGAGCATGCGCTGCCAGTTGAACGGCGGATTAAAGGAGATCAGGCGCGAGGCATGGGGCTGGAGAGCTTCAAGCATGGGGAGGCGCCGGCAGTCAGGGTCGGCTGACGCTAGCGTAATCGATGGAGGGGCACAAATATTTCGGGCTGAAACCCGTGATTGAGGGTGAGCAAACCGGCCTATTCCCGGCTGAAGCCGGTCCCACTAAGAGATCCGATGGATCCCCATCAACTCGGGCAGCCCACGGCCCCGCCATCAAGGTTCTGCTTGTAGTTTTCATACTGCAGGGTGGCCTTGCCGTCGTTCCATTTGAGGGTCAGGACCAGCACGGAATCGAAGTCCTCGGCGACCCAGTCGTCGACCAGTTTGAGTTTCTCGCCCGATGCCTCCTGGGCGACTTTGTTGATCAGCTCCGGCAGATAACCGTGGGACCAGGCGGTGTAAATGGTGGCGTCGTGGTATTTGTCGCGCATCAGCTCATCGGCCAGATCGCCGGTGTCATTGGCAGCGAAGTCGATATTGACCGGCAGGCCCAGCTTGATCGCGCTGGGTCCCACGGTCATGAGCGGGCGCAGGTAGCTGTAGGAATGATCGTGCTCGCCCTCTTCCACATGTCGGCTGGGGTTCGCGGCGAAGATGAAGTCGGCCTTGCCGAAAGTGTTCGGTAGCACGGTGGACAGGTCGATGGCGCGGTTCAGGCCCTGGCAGTTCAGTTGGCCCAAGCCGGTTTCGGGCTTCTCGGCGTGGCGCAGAAACACCAGGGTCTGGGTGCCGTTCTTGGGCTCGGCATGCACACCCTTGCCCGCTGCGAACCAGAAAATGGCGGAAGCGATCAGCAGGGTCGGCAATAGAAAATAGGTCATGCGCTGCATCGCGCGGGACAACAGAGGTGGCGTTGAAAAGCTCATATGGGCATGGAATTCTGATGGCTCGTGATGGGCATGATGCCCGATGCAACGTCCTTGTCAGCGTGCGGCTCGGTGCAGTATGGCGAGCGAATATTTCCGTATAACGAATGCCCATCAGATCAGAAAACGCTCAAGAGGTTGCACGCAACCGCCTGATTTGCCGAATTAATCGCCCAACGGTCCTGGCCGTGTATTTCGCAGGGAGTTAACCCAGAGCGTAAATAGCTCGGCGCAACTGTTTCCCCAGCAACACCTGATCATCAGACTGCTGTGCCATGCGCAGTATTAAAAGCCATGAAGTCCCGTAAATCCGCGCCTTCACCGACCCAACGTCCATGGCACAAAGCCTGCAATCTTCCAATCAAGCTAACCGATTCGCTCCGACTGTGGATTTCGTCTCAAGCAGCCGTACGCAGCTTCCGCCCTTAGATTGGACACTTACCATGACCTCCTTTACTCGCCTGCCGACCTCGTTAAAAGTACTCGCCGGCGCGCTTGCACTGACCTTGCAATCGCTGGCCCAGGCTGCCGAGGCGCCACCCGCCGAGGTGCATCTGGATTACGCTTACTATTCACCGGTCAGTCTGGTGCTCAAGCATTTTGGCTGGCTGGAAAAAGCGCTGCCAACGAGCAAAATCAGCTGGGTGTTCAGCCAGGGCAGCAACCGCTCGCTGGAATACCTCAACAGCGGCGGCGTCGACTTCGCCTCCTCTGCCAGTCTCTCAGCGGTGCTGGCGCGGGCCAACGGCAGCCCGATCAAATCAATCTACGTCTACAGTCGCGCCGAATGGACCGCGCTGGTGGTGCGCAAGGATTCGACGCTGCAGAGCGTTGCCGATCTCAAGGGCAAGAAAATCGCCGCCACCAAAGGCACCGACCCTTACCTGTTTACCCTGCGCGCCTTGCAGCAGGCGAAGCTGACCAAGGACGACGTCGAGCTGCTGCATCTGCAACACCCGGAAGGCCGTATTGCGTTGGAAAAAGGTGACGTCGACGCTTGGGCCGGGCTCGATCCGCACATGGCGGCGAGCGAAATACAGGCCGGCTCGCGCTTGCTCTATCGCAACAAGGACTTCAACAGCTTTGGCGTGGTCAGCGTGACCGAGCGTTATGCGAAAGAGCACCCGGAAGCGATCAAAACCGTCCTCGGCGCGTACGAAACAGCCCGGGAATGGTCGCTAAAAAACCCGGACGAGCTGGCGCAATTGCTCGCCACGGAGTCAGGTCTGCCGCTGGATGTCGCCAAACTGCAATTGACGCGTACTGACCTTGGCAGCCCGCTGCTGACCGACAAGGACATCACCGCTTCGAAGGCCGCCGCGCCGATTCTGGTTTCCGAAGAGCTGGTGCGCAAAGGCACGAACGTCGACCAGGTCATCGACCGCTTGATCGACCCAGACTTCGGCAACGCGGTCATCGCCAAGCCATGAGCAGCGCGCCGGGTCGCGAAGCCGGTGGCGGCGGTATCGAAAGCAGCGTCAGCCCCCACGCGCAGAGGTTGGAGCGCGAGCCCTCTGATGCCCAACCGAGTGTGCGGCAAGCACGTGGGAATGGGCTGACCCGCTTGAAGGGTTTTGCCGTGCCGGTGGTCATTTTACTGTTGTTGGAAATCGCCGTGCGGGTGGGTTGGGTGCAGTCCTACCAGATGCCGGCGCCCAGTGAGATCGCCTCGACACTGATGGACCTGGCCGACGGCGCGCTGTGGAAGCACATCGGCGCCAGCCTGACGCGGGTGCTGTCGGGGTTCGTCATTGGGGCGGGGCTGGCGCTGGTGTTTGCGGCGTGGGTCGGACTCAGCCGCGAGGCGGAAGCGTATCTGGAGCCGACGTTCGCCGGTCTGCGCTCTATCCCGAGCCTGGCCTGGGTGCCGCTGTTGCTGTTGTGGCTGGGGATTGGGGAGACGTCCAAGATTGTGCTGATTGCCATTGGGGCTTTCTTTCCGGTGTACCTGAACGGTGTCGCGGCCATCCGCAACATCGATCGCAAGCTGGTGGAGGTGGGGCAGATGTATCGCTTCAGTCGGTGGCAGATGGTTGTGCATGTGTTTTGGCCCGCCGCCTTGCCCGGCGCGTTCACTGGCTTGCGCTCGGGGTTGAGTCTGGCGTGGATGTTTCTGGTGGCGGCGGAGTTGATCGCCGCGACGAAGGGGTTGGGGTATCTGCTCAGTGATGGGCGCGAGACGTCGCGGCCCGATATTGTGCTGACGGCGATCATTGTGTTGGCGGTGTTGGGCAAGTTGACCGATGGGGTGCTGGCGATGCTCGAACGGCGGTGTTTGGCCTGGCGGGATTCCTTTAATGGCTAAGATCAAGATCAAGATCAAGATCAAAATCTAAAGCGTCGGCCTAACGGCCTCGGTTTCGCCTTCGGCGAGTTACTTGGAAAAGCACCCCAAGTAACCAAGGGTGCCTGCTCTCGGTTGGGCCCGACTTCGTCGGGTTCCCTCACTCCGACGACGCTCCGTGGGCCCGCGCCGAACGGACATCCATGTCCTAGCGGCGCTCTCGCGGCATCCATGCCGCTCGGCCCACTGCGCGTCGTCTACGTTCGGCCTGCACCCAAGTCGCGTTTTGCGGTGTTTGAACTATTTCGGTTGAAGATCAAGATCAAGATCAAACGCAAAAGCCGAGCGCCCATGATCCTCTGATCGTGCCCACGCTCCCCGCTCTGATGATCGTGCCCACGCTCCGCGTGGGTATGCATCCCAGGACGCTCCGCGTCACGTCACCCAGGCCTGAATGCGCGCTGTATTCGAGACGCGGAGCGTTCGGGGCGGCGTTACCACGCGGAGCGTGGGAACAATCAGAAATAGTGGCGGCGACCTCGACTGTAGGACCGGCTTCAGCCGGGAAGCCTTTGATATGCTTTAAAAGCGCTTTTGATCTTCGTACACAAAATGCCCAGACACCGCCAATCGCGACTTGGGTGCAGGCTGAACGCAGGTCTCGCTCCGTGGGCCGAGCGGCATGGATGCTGCGAGAGCCGCCCCCCGCCATGGATGCGGATGGCGGCGGGCCCACGGAGCGAGACCGGAGTGAAGGTACCCTGACGAAGGAAGGGCCCAACCAGGAGCAGGCACTTTTGCTTACTTTTGGTGCTTTTCAAAAGTAAGTCGCCGAAGGCGAAATATCTGCCGTTAGGCAGATGCCTTCAAACCGATATTGACGCCCTTAAAGATCTGGTGTCTCCTGAAACCGGTTTCAGAGCTAAATAGCTCCCCCCATAAGCCTGCTGATAAATCCAATAAGGTCCAGGCCGTGAACAGCATTTCCACCCCGACGACGCGCACCCGCGTCACCATGAACGACGTTGCCGACCTCGCGGGCGTCTCCAAGGCCAGCGTCTCGCGCTTCATCGGCGATGATCGTCAACTGCTGTCAGACGCCATCGCCAAACGCATCGAACAGGCCATCGACACCCTCGGCTATCGCCCCAACCAAATGGCCCGCGGCCTCAAACGCGGCCGCACCCGTCTGATCGGCATGCTCGTCGCCGACATCCGCAACCCCTACTCCATCGCCGTCATGCACGGCGTCGAAACCGCCTGCCGCAAACACGGCTACAGCCTCGTCGTGTGCAACACCGACCGCGACGACGAACAGGAACGCCTGCACCTCGCGGCCCTGCGCTCCTACAACATCGAAGGCCTGATCGTGAACACCCTCGGCCATCACCTCGACGAACTGCGCGAACTGCACCGCGAACTGCCGATGGTGCTGGTGGACCGCAAGGTCGATGAACTGCACAGCGACCTCGTCGGCCTCGACAACGTGGCGGCGATCCGGCAGGCGCTGGACCATCTGCATGACGCCGGTTATCGCGACGTGCTGATGGTCACCGAACCCCAGGACGGCACCAGCTCGCGGATCGAGCGGGTCGACGCTTTCAAACACCAGATTGCCCAGCGCGCCGATATGCATGGCCAGGTCTGCGAAACCGGCGAGGCGTTGCGCGATCGGTTGCGCCACTTCCTCGCTCAGCAAGGCCCCGGCCCCAAAGCGCTGTTCACTGCCAACGGCGTCGCGACCCTGATCACCACCCGCCAGCTGCATGAGCTGGGTTGCCACCTGTTCGACGACATCGGCCTGATCGCCCTTGACGAACTGGACTGGTACCCGCTGGTCGGCAGCGGCATCACCTCCCTCGCCCAACCCACCCATGAAATGGGCATCACCGCTTTCGAGTGCCTGCTCAATCGACTCCGTGGCGATCTGGAGCCGGTGCGGCTGTACGACTTCCCTGCGCAATTGATCGCGCGGGGCTCGACCCGACGACAGACCTGACATCCCACACAGATACCGCAGGTCAGGCCCTGCACACTGATGCGAACTTTTTCTCGGTTCGCTCGTTCGAACAAAAATGTAACCGGTTTCAGAGGACAATAATAATGCCCCTACCATCCGTTGCCATCAGCCTCGGCGCCTTCGGTGCAGATCGTGTTCGCGAGCAAGGCCAGGCCAGTTTTATACCTCTACTCGTCGATGCCGGCGTCAAGCGCATCGAGCTGCGCGAAGAGCTGTTCAGCCCCGGCGTTCATGACCAGGACTTCCCTGCCCTTGCCCGCGCCATTCAGGCTCAAGGCCTGGAGTGCCTGTACTCGGCGCCCCTTGAGTTGTGGCTCGAAGGCGACACGCAACCGAACCCCGAACTGAAACCGACCCTGGAGCGTGCCACCGCATGCGGTGCGTTCTGGCTCAAAGTGTCGCTGGGGCATTTTGGCGAGCACTGCGACGTCGCCGCGCTGGCCGATCGCCTGGCGCCCTACGACGTTCACTTGCTGGTGGAAAACGACCAGACCGAACAGGGCGGCCGCATCGAGCCCTTCGTGCAGTTCTTCGCGCAGATCACCGCGCTGCAAATGCCCATCGGCATGACTTTCGACATCGGCAATTGGCGCTGGCAGGAACAGTCCGCCAGCGACGCCGCGCAGCAATTGGGTCGTTACGTTGAGTACCTGCATTGCAAAGCGATCAGGGTAAATGCAGCGGGCAAGCTCATTGCCGTGCCGCCAGCGCCCGCCGATCTTCAAGCGTGGGAGCAGCTCATCACGCACATGCCGGTTAACCTGCCCCGCGCCATCGAATACCCGCTGCAAGGCGATGACCTGCTGCAGGTGACTCGCCAGCAGGTTGCCCTGCTCGCCCGCCTTGGCCAGTCGCGATCCACTCAATCCAACGCGACCGAAGCGGAGGCGCTGAGCCATGTCTGAGATCGATATTCTCTCGTTCGGCGAAACCATGACCATGCTGGTGGCCGAGCAAACCGGGGACCTGGCGCAGGTTCGCCACTTCGAGAAACGCATCGCCGGCGCTGACAGCAACGTGGCGATCGGTCTGTCGCGGCTGGGCTTCAAGGTCGCGTGGCTGAGCCGAGTCGGCAACGACTCCATGGGCCGCTTCGTCACCGACAGCCTGCAACAGGAAGGCGTCGATTGCGCTCACGTCACCGTGGACGCCGCGCACCCCACCGGTTTTCAGTTCAAGTCCCTGGAGCTGGAAGGCGCCGACCCGGTGGTCGAGTACTTCCGTCGCGGCTCGGCGGCTAGTCACCTGTCGGTCAACGACATCGTCCCGGAGTTGCTCAAGGCGCGGCACTTGCACGCCACGGGGATTCCGGCGGCGCTGTCCGACACCTGCCGGGAGCTTTCCCACGTGCTGATGACGCAAATGCGCGAGGCCGGGCGCAGCGTGTCGTTCGACCCCAATCTGCGGCCTTCGCTGTGGTCGAGCCAGGCAACGATGATCCGCGAAGTGAATCACCTCGCCAGCCACGCCCACTGGGTCATGCCAGGCCTGGCCGAAGGTGAGTTGCTCACCGGTTTCGACACCCCGGCGGACATCGCCCGCTTTTATCTGGACATGGGCGTCGAGGCGGTGATCATCAAACTCGGCGCCAAGGGCGCGTATTACCGCACCCAGCTCAATGAGGCGTTCTTGCCCGGCGTGCCGGTGGCCAACGTGGTCGACACCGTGGGCGCAGGCGATGGCTTCGCCGTCGGGGTGATCAGCGCGCTGCTGGAAAACCTCGGCTTCGAACAGGCCACTGCCCGGGGCAACTGGGTCGGCAGCCAGGCCGTGCAAAGCCGTGGCGACATGGAGGGCCTGCCCACCCGCGCCGCACTCGACGCCGCCGACGTTTCGGCAGGCCTGCGACGACAGAGCGCCTGAACGCTCGCTTTCACACACATCGAACCTGCATCACCTGCTGCGACAAAAACAACATGCTCAGGGAGCCTGAAATGGAAAAGCTGCTCGAATCCGTGAAACACGCCGGCCTCAAACGTCGCTGGCTGTTGATCATGCCCATTGTCTTCATCACCTACAGCCTGGCGTACCTGGACCGCGCCAACTATGGCTTCGCCGCCGCGTCGGGAATGGCCGAAGACCTGAATATCACCCCGGGCATGTCGTCATTGCTCGGTGCGTTGTTCTTCCTCGGTTACTTCTTCTTTCAGGTGCCCGGCGCCATCTATGCGCAGAAAAAGAGTGTCAAGAAACTCATCTTCGTCAGCCTGATTCTGTGGGGCGGCCTGGCCACCCTGACCGGCATCGTCTCCAACGCCTACATGCTCATCGGCATCCGCTTCATGCTCGGCGTCGTCGAAGCGGCCGTCATGCCGGCCATGCTGGTGTACCTCTGCTACTGGTTCACCAAGGCCGAACGCTCCCGTGCCAATACCGTGCTGATTCTCGGCAACCCGGTGACGATGCTGTGGATGTCGGTGGTGTCCGGCTATCTGGTGGCGCACTTCAGCTGGCGCTGGATGTTCATCGTCGAAGGTTTGCCGGCGGTGATCTGGGCGTTTATCTGGTGGCGTCTGGTGGACGAGCGTCCCGCCCAGGCCAAATGGCTGACCGTCGAAGAAAAGACCGAACTGCAATCGCGCCTCGACGCCGAACAGGTCGGCATCAAGCCGGTGAAAAACTACGCCGAAGCCTTCCGTTCTCCGCGCGTGCTGCTGCTGGCCGCGCAGTATTTCTGCTGGAGCATCGGCGTCTACGGGTTCGTGCTGTGGCTGCCGACCATCATCAAGAAAGGCATGCAGATGGACATGGTCGAAGCCGGCTGGCTCTCGGCCCTGCCGTACTTGGCCGCGGTGATCGGCATGGTGCTGGTGTCGTGGGCGTCGGATAAAACCCAGAAGCGCAAAGCCTTTGTCTGGCCGCCGCTGCTGCTGGCCGCCGTCGCGTTCTACGGCTCGTATGCGCTGGGCACCGAGCACTTCTGGTGGTCGTACTCGCTGCTGGTCATTGCCGGTGCCTGCATGTACGCGCCTTACGGTCCGTTCTTCGCGATCGTCCCGGAAATCCTTCCCGCCAACGTTGCGGGCGGCGCCATGGCATTGATCAACAGCCTCGGTGCGCTGGGTTCGTTCGCCGGCTCGTACCTGGTCGGTTACCTCAACGGCGTCACCGGCACCTTGAGCGCGTCGTACCTGTTCATGAGCGGCGCACTGCTGGTCTCGGTGGTGCTGACGCTGCTGCTCAAGCCGGACAGCAAGGCCCGGCCCCTGAGCGACAAGCCCGGCGTCGGTTCTGCGCCTGCCCATTCTTGATCGGAAACTCTTTTGATGACTCAGCATGTTGTGCTCTACAAGAAACTCTCGGCGCCGCTGATGCAGCGCCTGCAAGCCCAGGCCGAGGTCACGCTGATCGATGATCCGAAATCCCGCGACGGCCTCGCCCGTCTGCGCGACGCCCTGCCCCATGCCGACGCCTTGCTGGGCGCGAGCGTGAAGCTGGACGCCGAACTGCTGGACCTGGCGCCGAAGCTCAAGGCGGTGTCCAGCGTTTCGGTGGGCGTCGATAACTACGACATCGAGTACCTGACGCGGCGCGGCGTTCTGCTCACTAACACCCCGGATGTGCTGACCGAAACCACCGCCGACACTGGCTTTGCGCTGATCATGGCGACGGCCCGTCGTGTGGTGGAGCTGGCCACTATGGTCCGCGACGGCCAGTGGCAGCAGAACATCGGGCCGAAGCATTTCGGTTCCGACGTGCATGGGAAGACCCTGGGCATCATCGGCATGGGCCGCATTGGCGAGGCGGTCGCCCAGCGGGGCCATTTCGGTTTCGGGATGCCAGTGATCTACCACAGCCACTCACCGAAGCCGGCCGTGGAAGCGCGCTTCGATGCCCGCTATCGCAGCCTGGAAGACTTGCTGCGCGAGGCGGATTTCGTCTGCCTGACCGTGCCGCTGACCGCTGAAACCGAGGGGTTGATCGGTGCCGAGCAGTTCGCGCAGATGCGACCCGAGACGATCTTCATCAACATCGCTCGGGGCAAGGTGGTGGACGAGCGGGCGCTGATCGCCGCGCTGCAGAACGGACAGATTCGCGCGGCGGGGCTGGATGTCTTTGAACAGGAGCCCGTGAGTCCGGACTCGCCGCTGCTGAAGATGGACAACGTGGTGGCGACACCGCACATGGGCTCGGCGACCCACGAGACCCGCGAGGCGATGGCCCGCTGTGCCGTGGATAATCTGCTGGCGGCCCTGGCGGGCGAGCGACCGAAGGATCTGGTCAACCCCGCTGCGTGGAATGGCTGATTGATACTCTGTGGGATATGGGAATGCTTGCGATATCAGCCAGCTCGCAGCACCTCTGGGGGTGACCGGGGTGAACTCAGGATCTTGGGCACGCCGCAGGACGTGTAGGAGTGAGCTTGCTCGCGAAGACTGAGGTTCGTCCGCTGGAGATCTAGCGGCTTTGCCGCTCTATTCGCGAGCAAGCTCGCTCCCACAAGATTGCGCCGGTCCTTCAAGCTTGCGCGCCCCGAACAGACCGCGCCGCTTAAATCACAAACCGCGCCACCATTGCTTTCAGATCAACCGCCAGTCGCGACAGTTCATGGCTGGCCGCGCTGGTCTGGTTGGCGCCCGCCGCTGTTTGCGCGGCGAGGTCGCGAATGTTGACCAGATTGCGGTCCACCTCCCTCGACACCTGCGCCTGTTCTTCCGATGCACTGGCGATGACCAGGTTGCGCTCGTTGATTTGCGCAATGGCTTCAGTGATCAACTCCAGCGCGTCACCCGCCGAACTGGCCAGGCTCAGCGTGGTGCGGGTGCTGTCGGTGTTGCGTGACATCGATTGCACGGCGTCGCCGGTCCGGGTCTGGATGCCGGCGACCATCTGTTCAATCTCCGTCGTCGACTGCGCGGTGCGGTGTGCCAGCGCGCGAACCTCGTCGGCGACCACGGCAAACCCGCGACCCGCCTCCCCCGCACGGGCGGCTTCGATGGCCGCGTTAAGCGCCAACAGATTGGTCTGCTCGGCGATCGAGCGAATCACGTCGAGCACCTTGCCAATATCACGGCCCTGGGCCGCCAAGCCTTCCACCAATCCGGAAGTGGCCTGGATCTGCTGGGTCATGTCCTGAATCGACTTCACCGTCTCGACCACCCGATCACGGCCCTGACGTGCGGTCTGGTTGGACTGCTGTGACGCTTCGGAGGTCGACACCGCGTTGCGCGCGACTTCCTCGACCGCTGCGGTCATCTCGTTGACGGCCGTTGCCGCCTGCTCGATCTCGTTGTTCTGCTGCTGCAAACCGCGCGAGGACTCTTCTGTCACCGCGCTCAGCTCTTCAGCCGCCGACGCCAGTTGGGTGGACGAGCCGGAAATCAGCTCGATGGTCTGGCGCAGATTGCGCTGCATCGTTGTCAGGGCACGCAACAGCTGCGCCGCTTCGTCCTTGCCGTCGACCTCGATGGGCCGGGTCAGATCACCGGACGCAATCTCCTCTGCTGCGCGAACCGCGCGGGTGAGCGGGCTGACGATACTGCGGGTGAGCAACCACGCCAGCAGTATCGTCAGCAGCACGGCGACCACTGAAACAGCAATGATGCTCAGGTTGGCACTGTCATATTGCTGCCGCGAAATAGCCGCTGCATCAGTGGCGCCTTTCTTGTTGATGGCAATCAGTTGATTGATCTGGACACCCATAAGGTCGGTGGCCTCTTTCATACGGGTGTTGATCATCGCGCGCATATCGTCAGTCTTGTCCTGCCGAGACAAGTCCAGCACCTTGGCTTGAACATCAAGGAACGTTGCAAGTGTCGCTTCAAACTGGTTGTACACCGTTAGTTCTTCGCCCTCCGCAGGCAGCGCGGCGTAGGCTTTTTTGGCGTTCTGCAACTTGCCGATCAGCTCGGCAATACGGGCATCGGTTTCACGCAGGGAGGCCGGTTCACGGTTGACGAGAGTGCGGAAGGAAGTGATGCGTAACCGCAAACTGTTCTCCAGCATCTCGCTTAGATAGCCAATACTGGGCAGTTGGTTGGACTCCATGTCGATGGTGGCCTGGCGAATCACCGCCATCCGGTTGACCGAGAACACGCTCAAACCGACTACCAGTGCGGCAATGAACGCGAATCCCAGGAATGCACGAGGCGCAATGTTCATGTTTCTTATCGACATGGATGATCTCTCTTGAAGGCTGACGCTGCGTCGAGTCTTTTTATTGACGCTTGCCCTGCTATCGGCCGCGCATTAACTTTCATGCGGGCGAGTTAAGCGTTTATAGATATATATTTTTGGCCACTGACTTTAAATCAGGGGTTTTATATAGCTATAACGATTCAGCACTTATTCCGGCATGCACTTGGATATAAGCGATTCATGATAAAGATCAACGAAACATGAAATTCTCAATTGTGTAGGATTTATTTCCCGACACTGTCAGAACTCGGTGCTACCTTTACCTGACTCGTGGTCTGCGGGTCAGGCTTCATCACGCGACGTGTCGATCGCCGAAGCCTGAACAGACCTGCCGTTTTCCTACCCTGCGGAGCTTGTGAAGTGCTCGATTGAACGAGGTGGGTCCATGAATAAAGTGACATTCCCGAACGCCTGCCAGCTGATGCGCTGGCATTTTCATCCGGTGGGCTTCGAAGCCAACATGGATGCGCCCGGCAGCATGGTGGCCCGCCTGTTCGACAGGGCCAGCGGCGAGACAGTGATCGCTATCGCCGCCATCCCCTGCGCCACGGTGATGAATGCCACAGACGTCGAACGCATCATCGAAGCCATTGAGCTCGAGGTCGAAACTTTCATTCCGAGGCGCTCGCTGTACCTCAATCGGGCCTGAGCGCCTGTGGGTTTTAGCTTATTCAACTGAAGTGCTGAGAGATTCGCCGGATGAAGTGCCAGGGGAAGAGGCCCCTCGGCGATCATCGAAAAACGCCTTGTCCCCCGCCACCCGCGCCGACGCACGTGGGATGTTCCCATCGTCATTGCCAGCGGACTCAATGAACCAGTAGCAGTGGCGAACGGCGCGCGTAATGGCCACGTACGCCAGGCGCAAGACCTCATCTTTCTGCGCGTTGTCGAACGCTTCCAGATCTCCTTCTCGGCCCAGCCCCGTCAGCTGATAGACCTGATTCTTGTACGGCGACTGCGTCAGATGCTGGCAATCCCCGAGCAGAAACACCGCGTCAGCCTGTAGGCCCTTGGCGCTGTGATAGGTCAGTTGCTTGAGGCGGCGGTCCTGGGGCGGCAGCGTGTAGTCGGCATCGGCGAGGGCCTGCAGGGCTTCCGGCAAGCGGCTGCGTTCACTGCCTTTGCGGTACAGCAGCAGCACCGAGTCGCCGGCGTGGTAGTGCTCGGTCAGGCTGGCCAGCAGCCGGTCGTCGTTACGATCGAGCACGGTCACCGGCAGCAGCTCCTGCACCGGGCCGCTGGCGCGGGCCTTCTTGCCGCTGATTGCCGGCGCGGCACGGACGATGTGTTCGGCGGCGTCGATGATGTGCTGGTGGCTGCGGAAGTTGTCGCTGAGCATGACCTTGGTGGTCGCGGGCGAGGAAAACTCCTTGGGGAACTCCATGAAGAATTTTGGCGAACTGCCGCGCCAGCCGTAGATCGATTGCCAGTCATCGCCGACGCAGAGCAGCGATGAACGCTGGGCACCGCGGCCCAGATGCAGCGCCGGGCCACGACTGCGGATCTCCCGCAGACTGGCGCGGATCCACGAGACGATCTGCGGCGAGACG
This sequence comes from Pseudomonas graminis, assembly GCF_013201545.1. Classification (NCBI taxonomy): domain Bacteria; kingdom Pseudomonadati; phylum Pseudomonadota; class Gammaproteobacteria; order Pseudomonadales; family Pseudomonadaceae; genus Pseudomonas; species Pseudomonas graminis. The sequence goes on along the minus strand of NZ_CP053746.1, from coordinate 4,109,521 downwards.
TCCTGAAACTCGTCGATCATCAAATGCGACAGCGGGCGCAGGCCGGCATCGCTGACCAGCTTGAGGTTTTCCGGCGAGTTTTCGCCAAACAGCGAGAACATCCGGTTGTAGGTCATCACCGGCGGCGATTGATCCAGCAGGTGGTTCTCGAACGCTTTCCAGAACAGGCTCAGCGCCTCGAAGAAAAACCGGTCAGGGTCCTGCTCGGAAAAGCTCATCTGCGCCACGGCGCTCGGCACATCCAGCCCGAGGTTTTCGATGAAACTGGCGGCTGCCACGAAACAATCCAGCAGTGGCGCCGCGCTCAGCTCGCCTTTGACCTTGTAATCGAAGCCCGGCCCCGCCACGGCCGCGCCGGACAACGACTGCATCATGCCCCGCGAGGCCTGGTAGTTTTCCAGCCAGATCACCGGCTTGCGGCAGAACGCCTGGAACAGCGTGCGCTTGATCACCCACTCCGCCCACACCGGCAGCTTGGCATCCGGGCGGCGCAGGTGCTGGTCTTCGCCGGGGTCGAAGCCCAGGACGATCCACGCATCCAGCTCGGCGGCATAGCCGTGGACGTGAAAGGTCAGGCCGCTGACTTCGACGGTCTGGCGCATCGGCTCGACGCCCTGAATCGGCCACGCGCCAGCGCGAATCCACAGGTCTTCGATGACGTCGCACAGCTCCTCGTCGCGCTTCGACGACAGGCCCATCACGGTGATGCGTTTTTGCACGTCCGGGTGATCGCGGTCCAGCTCCTTCAGTTGCAGGGACTGGCGGTACAAGGGCGCCATGACCTCGCGAAAACGCGGGTTGGCGGCGTATAAATCGCGGTAGCAGAGGTTCAACTGGTGGCGCTGGGCGTCATTGATGCGCAGGTCGAAAGGGTTGCTGTCGGCGCTGTCGTCGAATAGCTGGCCCGACTGGCTGCTGAGGTTCTCGAACGCCTGCAATTGCTCGAAACCCGGCAGGCTGCGCACCAGCGGCAGGATGCGCGAATGGAACGTGCGCACCACCTCGCGGGCCTGACGCAGGGTCAGCTCATGGCCCCACAGCGCCATGATCTCGACCAGCTTGTTGATGAAGTCCTTGCGCGACTCGCGGGTGAAGGTCACCACGGTCATCGAGTCCAGCTCGAAGCCCAGGTAGTGGTTCAGCAACAGCACGCGCAGAACCAGCGACGTCGACTTGCCCGCCCCGGCGCCGGCGATCACGTAGGTCGAGGGTGTGTCGCTGAAAATCATCTTCCATTGCGCGGCGGTCGGTTGCGCGTGGGCAGGCAGTTTCTCGGCGACGTCCGCCTTTATGCGCTTTTTCAGCTCGTTGGTGAGGGGCAGGCGCCAGTCGTCGAACAGGTGATCGTCAACCCTCGGGCCGCGGTGCTCCAGTGGCCGCGTGTCGCGGATCACCAGCACTTGCCGACCTTCTTCGATGCCATCGAAGCGGCCCTCGTTGTAACCCTCGTTCACGCCTTCGGCGTGGCCATTGAGGTAACCATCGGCATGGCCCTGCTGCCACGACGGCACGTGCTGCGCCTGCATGCGCGACAAGCCGCCGCCGAACATGCGAGCCATTAGCCGTTTGAAGAACGGCAGACGTTCGGGGATGTTCAGGTCAGGCGGCATCTGGTGGGAAGGCTGGCTGGAGGATTTGGGGGGTAGCTCGGCGGAAAAATCGTGCGGCACGCGGGCTCCGGGTTTCGGCGTTATCGACAGGGCGCCTATGGTCGCCCCATTCGTCACTCAGCTCCAGTGAAATGCTTTCCTGTCAGGGAGTTAGCCGATCAAGGGCAGAGGGTTGGTAGCCTGGAAAAATGGTTAAGTATCGAATTAACCGATTGCATTCATGCAGAACTTACGCTTTTTATCGATGATTAGTTGATAGATCATTGCTCCATCGACTGACAAGTCATCACCAGCGGCGCCCTGCCACAGGCCCGGCCCTGCTACGGAGGAACTGATCATGCTGCAACTTCGACCTTTCAAATCCCTTGGCGGCGCAGACCACGGCTGGCTGAATGCCCATCACCATTTCTCGTTCGCCAGTTACTACGATGAGAGCCGGATGAACTGGGGCCAGCTGCGGGTCTGGAACGATGACGTGATCGAGGCCGGCACGGGCTTCCCGCGTCACCCTCACCGGGACATGGAGATCATTACCTATGTGCGTGAGGGCGCCATCACTCACGAGGACAGTCTGGGTAACCGTGGCCGTACCGAAGCGGGCGATGTGCAGGTCATGAGTGCCGGCACGGGTGTGGCGCACAGTGAATACAATCTGGAGTCGAAGGAGACGCGGATTTTCCAGATCTGGATCATGCCGGACGAGGTCGGTGCTCCGCCGTCCTGGGGTGCCAAGCCGTTTCCGAAAGGCGACCGCGAAGGCTTCGTGACGCTGGCGAGCGGCAAGGCGGACGATGATATCGAGCTGCGGATTCGGGCCAACGCCCGGTTGGTGGCGGCGAATCTGAAGGCCGGTGAAACGGCTGAATATGTGCTGGACGCTGGCCGCCGTGCGTATCTGGTGCCTGCCACTGGTGTCATCGAGATCAACGGTCTCCGTGCCGAGGCACGGGATGGTGTGGCGGTTGAGGATGAGCGTGTGTTGCGGGTGACGGCCATCGAAGACAGCGAGATCGTCCTGGTGGATGTGGCTTAAAAAGCCGTAAATCAAGATCAAGAGCAAGATCAAGAGCGTCTGCCTGGGGGGCAGACGTTTCGCCTGCGGCGACTTACTTTTGAAAAGCACCAAAAGTAAGCAAAAGTGCCTGCTCCTGGTTTGGCCCCTCGTTCCTCGGGGTTCCTTCACTCCGGTCCCGCTCCGTGGGCCCGCGCCGAACGGACATCCCTGTCCTGACGGCGCTCTCGCCGCATCCATGCGGCTCGACCCACTGCGCGAAACCTCCGTTCAGCCTGCACCAAAGTCGCGTCTGGCGGTGACTGGACCCTCTGTGTACAAAGATCAACAGCAGATCAAAGACAGATCAAGGGCTTCCCGGCTGAAGCCAGTCCTACAAGACACCGCGTGCTTTCAGTGGGACCGGCTTTAGCCGGGAAAGCGTTAGTGGGCACGCCGCAAATTGATGGTGAATGAACCGGCCCCTTCCCGGCTAAAGCCGGTCCCACAAAAGCGCCGCGTTTTGTCAGTGGGATTGGCGCGGACTGTAGGACAGGCTTTAGCCGGGAAGCTTTTGCTTTTGCTTTGCTTTGATTTGCTTTTGATCTTCTACGCGGTAGTCCAGACACCGCAAATCGCGACTTTGGTGCAGGCCGAACGCAGACGACGCGCAGTGGGCCGAGCCGCATGGATGCGGCGAGAGCGCCGTCAGGACATGGATGTCCGTTCGGCGCGGGCCCACGAAGCGTCGTCGGAGTGAGGGTATTCCGACGAAGGAGTAACCCAACCAGGAGCAAGCACCCTTGGTTACTTGGGGATGGTGCGACTTTCGACTTTTCCAAGTAACTCGCCGAAGGCGAAATGTCTGCCCTTAGGCAGACGCTCTTGATCTTCGTACCTTCAAGGCGCTATCGCGCCATCCACGAGCACTTGTGCCTCAGCCACCAAACGCTTGAGGTGATCCTCGCCCTTGAAGCTCTCGGCATAGATCTTGTAAATATCCTCAGTGCCCGACGGCCGCGCCGCGAACCAGCCGTTCTCGGTGATGACCTTCAAACCACCAATCGCCTGATCATTGCCCGGCGCCTTGCTCAGGATGCTCTCGATCTTCTCCCCCGCCAGCTCCGTCGACGTCACCTGCTCCGGAGACAGCTTGCTCAACAGCGCCTTCTGCTCGAAGTTAGCCTTTGCCTCGACGCGGGTCGACACCGGCTCGCCCAACTCATCGGTCAACGCCTTGTACATCTCGCTCGGGTCGCGACCTTTGCGTGCGCGGATTTCCGCTGCCAGTAATGCCGGAATCAAACCATCCTTGTCCGTGGTCCAGACGGTCCCGTCGCGACGCAGGAACGACGCACCGGCACTCTCCTCACCACCAAAGCCCAGCGAACCCTCGTACAAGCCTTCGGCGAAGAACTTGAAGCCTACCGGCACTTCGTACAGGCGGCGGCCCAGACGCTGGGTCACGCGGTCGATCATCCCGCTGCTCACCACGGTCTTGCCGACGGCCGCATCGGCGCGCCAATCCGGACGGTTCTGGAACAGGTAATCGATGGAGACCGCCAGGTAATTGTTCGGCGCCAGCAAGCCACCGGTCGGCGTTACGATGCCATGGCGGTCGTGGTCGGGGTCGCAGGCGAAGGCCACCTGGAAGCGGTCCTTCAAACCGATCAGGCTCTGCATCGCGAAATTGGACGACGGGTCCATGCGGATCTTGCCGTCCCAGTCCACGCTCATGAAGCGGAAGGTCGGATCGACGAACTTGTTCACCACTTCCAGATTAAGGCCGTAGTGCTCACCGATGGCCGACCAGTACCGCACGCCTGCCCCGCCCAACGGGTCAACGCCCAGATGCAGACTGGCACCACGGATGGCGTCCATGTCGATGACGTTTTTCAAGTCCGCGACGTAAGTATTGATGTAATCGTGGCGATGGGTGGTGTCGGCGCGCAGGGCTTTTTCGTGGGTAATGCGCTGGACGTTGACGATGCGCTCGGCCAGCAATTCGTTGGCTTTGTTCTCGATCCACTTGGTGATGTGCGAGTCAGCCGGGCCGCCGTTGGTAGGGTTGTACTTGAAGCCGCCGCTTTCCGGCGGGTTGTGGGACGGCGTGATGACGATGCCGTCGGCCAGGCCCGAGGTGCGCCCGCGGTTGTAGCAGATGATGGCGTGGGAGATCGCCGGCGTCGGGGTGTATTCGTCACCCTCGGAAATCATCACGTTGACGCCGTTGGCTGCCAGCACTTCCAGCGCTGAAGCGGCCGCCGGGGTCGACAGCGCGTGGGTGTCGGCGCCGAGGAACAGCGGGCCATCGATGCCGTTGGCCTGGCGGTACAGGCAGATCGCCTGACTGATGGCCAGCACGTGCCACTCGTTGAAGCTCAATTCGAAAGAGCTGCCGCGGTGCCCGGAGGTACCGAAGGCAACCCGCTGGGTCGCCACCGACGCGTCGGGCTGGCCGGTGTAATAGGCCGTCACCAGACGAGGAAGATCGACCAGCAATTCTGCAGGCGCCAGTTTGCCCGCGAATGGACTGATACTCATGCGAAACCTCCGTGGATGAAAAACAGGGAAATGACAAAAAGAAAAGGTCCCGACGAGGCGGGAAACAACTTGAAACGCCGCCTGAAATGACAGTGCCGCGGCAGTTTACTGGCAGTTGGACCGTGGCGCTCGGCTATCGATCCGTAACGCCTTGAGACATTTAGCTGACGTACATCATAGCTGCCACCATGCCGGCAGTAGCTGTTGGATCTTGCGCTCAGCAAAGCGATCGTCGATCAGCACTACGACACCGCGATCGTCCAGGCCGCGAATCACTCGGCCGGCGGCCTGTACCACTTTCTGCATGCCGGGGTAGAGATAGGTGTAGTCGTAACCGGCGCCGAACAACAGGCTCATGCGCTGCTTGAGTTGCTCGTTGACCGGGTTGATCTGCGCCAGCCCCAAGGTGGCAATGAACGCGCCGATCAACCGCGCTCCCGGCAGGTCAATGCCCTCGCCGAATGCTCCGCCCAGCACCGCAAAACCGATGCCCTGACTGCCCGGCGTAAACCGCTCGAGAAAGGCCTGCCGTTCCGCCTCGGCCATGCCCCGGGATTGCTTCCAGACAGGCACGGCCGGGTGGCTGCGCTCCATTAAATCTGCCACTTGCTGGAGGTAATCGAAGCTGCTGAAAAAAGCCAGATAATTACCCGGCCGCGCCTCGAACTGCCGCGCCATCAGCTCGACGATGGGCGCCAGCGAGGCCTGCCGATGGGTGTAGCGGGTGGAAATGCGGCTAACGATTTCCACGTCCAGCTGCGAGCGTTGGAAGGGCGACTCGACGTCGACCCACGCTGTGGTGTCGGGCAGGCCCAGCAGGTCACGGTAGAAATGCCGTGGATTGAGGGTCGCGGAAAACAGTACCGCGCTGATCGCCGCGGTCAGGCGCGGACGCACAAAACCCGCCGGGACGACGTTGCGCAGGCACAGGCGGGACAGCGACTTGCTGCCCAGCTCACGCTTGCTGATGTCGAACAGAAAGTGCTCGTCGAACAACTCCGCGATGCGACCGAACTGGATCGCCTCGAAATAAAAACTCTGCAGCTCACCGTTGGCCGCATGGGGGTGCTCGTTGAAATAGTCGCCGAACGCCGTAATGCACAGATTGAGGCTGTTGAGAAATTTGGCCGGCGTGGCGGCATAGGCCTGATAGGGCGCGACTTGCTCCTTGTGCAGGGCATTCCAGTCGCGGTTGAGCCGCTGCAAGGCTTTTTTCACCGGCGCCGGCGCGCTCTGCCGCACCTGATTCATGCTGTACTGATCGAGGGTTGCGCTGTACATCGACCGCGTCCGCTCGACCATGTTGTGGGCCTCGTCCACCAGCACCGCAACGCGCCACTGATTGAACTGACTGAGCCCGAACAGCATGCCGCTGAGGTCGAAATAGTAGTTGTAGTCGGCGATCACCACGTCCGACCAGCGCGCCAGCTCCTGGCTCAAATAGTACGGACATACCTGATGGCCCAGCGCAACCTCACGCACGCCTGCCTGATCGAGCCACGGCTTGATCATTGCCTCACTGCGCGCCGCCGGCAGCCGGTCGTAAAAACCTTTGGCGAGCGGGCATGAATCGCCGTTGCACGCCTTGTCCGGGTACTCGCAGGCCTTGTCCCGCGCCACCATCTCCAGCACCCGAAGGCTCAGCTCCGGAGCACTTCGCCCAATCACACTCAGCGCATCCAGCGCCAGCTTGCGCCCCGGGGTCTTGGCGGTCAGGAAAAACACCTTGTCCAGCTTGCGCGTCGGCGCGGCCTTGAGCATCGGGAACACCGTGCCGATGGTCTTGCCAATGCCGGTGGGCGCCTGGGCCATCAAACAGCGTCCGGTGCTGACCGCCTTGTACACCGACTCGGCCAACACTCGCTGCCCGGTACGAAAACCGTCGTGGGGGAACTTCAGAGCGCTAAGCCCAAGGTCTCGGGCGTCGCGATGGGCAAGTTCCTGCCGCGCCCACTGCAGGAAAATTCCCGCCTGAATTTCGAAAAACCCCTGTAACTCGGCGGCCGTGAAACGCTGCTGAATGAGGGTTTCCTGCTCACTGATGATGTTGAAATACACCAGCGCCAGATTGACCTCGGCCAGCTGCATTTGCTGGCAGAGCAACCAGCCGTACACCTTCGCCTGGGCCCAGTGCAGCTGCCGATGGTTGGCGGGCAGACTGCTCAGATCGCCGCGATAGGTCTTGATCTCCTCGAGCTGGTTCAGCGCCGCATCGTAGCCATCCGCCCTGCCCCGAATCCTCAGCTCATGAAACACCCCGCTCAACGCCACCTCAGCCTGATACTGCGGCCCCCGCCGCGCCGTCACCGTCCGATGCCCGGCAATCCCCTCCTGCGCCGTGGGCGACGGGGTAAACCGCAAATCCAGATCCCCCGCCTTCGCCGTGAACTCACACAACTCCCGCACCGCGACCCGATAACCCGTTTCGGGATCGACAGCCGCAATCTCCACAGGCTCGACAGAAACTGCGCGGTTATCGGGGTAGATAGCGGAAATGGAAGTCACTGAAAAGGCTGGCCGTCAATCGGAACACTGGACGGACGTACAGATAGCAGCTCAATGCGGTCGAGGCAAACGGAAATGGATTGGCGGCCGGATTTCGGCGCAGAGCGCCCGGGGATGCACTCCCACACAGAGCGAGGGAACGATCAATGAGTGCAGACCCGAACTGGTTTTAACGGTCAGAACTGAGGGGGTATTTACTGGCCCCTTCCCGGCTAAAGCCGGTCCTACAAGAAATCGCATGGGGGATTGGCGCCGACTGTAGGACCGGCTTCAGCCGGGAAGCTGTTGATCTGCTTGTGATCTGCTGTTGATCTTCATACTCAAAAAGCCCAGACACCACCAAACGCGACTTTGGTGCAGGCGGAACGCAGACGACGCGCAGTGGGCCGAGCCGCATGGATGCGGCGAGAGCGCCGTCAGGACATGGATGTCCGTTCGGCGCGGGCCCACGGAGCGTCGTCGGAGTGAGGGAACCCGACGAAGTCGGGCCAAACCGAGAGCAGGCACTTTTGCTTACTTTTGGTGCTTTTCAAAAGTAAGTCGCCGAAGGCGAAACAGTCTGCCCCCAGGCAGACGCCCTTGATCTTGATCTTGATCTTGATCTTGATCTGAAAGAACCCTACCCCAACCGCTCCTGCACCAAAGCATTCCGAACAATCACCAGCATCGACTCAATATTCTGCCCCCAATCCACCGACCCGCTGATCCGCAAACACTGCTGATGCAACCCCCGCACACTGAACAACTCCCCCGGCGCCACCACGATTCTCTGCTCCAGCAACCGATTGAACACCCGCGCCGTATCCACCCGATGCACACTCTCCAGCCAGATCGACGCCCCGCCTCGGGGCAGCTCAAACTGCACCTCATCCCCCAGATACTGCTCCACCCCGCTCGCCAACTCACCGACCCGCTGCTCAAGACAACCACGCAACTCCCGCAAGTGCCGATCGAACTGCCCCGAAGCGTACAACCGCGCTATCGCCTTCTGCCGGACGGGCGGCAGGCGAAACGACCGCAACACCCACTGCTGATGCAACAGCGCCCGTGAATGCCGACTCAGCAGATACCCGAATGGCGCCTCCAGCCCGATCATCTTGTCAAAAGCACCCACCACCAACAGCCGCTCCGGATCAATCAAATCCCGGAACGGCGAACTGTCATCCTCGAAACACAAAGCGCCATGGGTATCGTTCTCCAGCACCCACACCCCCTGCAGGTTCAGCACCTCCGCCATCCGCGCACGCTGGGCGGAAGGCATCCTCTGCCCGCGAACGGGGTCCATCCGCGACGACACAATCGCCAGTTTCACATCCTCGCGCTGGATCAACGCACCCAGCTCATCAAGGTTGATACCGCCCTGCGCATCCGTGCAGACCTCAATCACCCGGATTCCGTAGGTCTGCAGCGTACGCAGAATGCTCCAGCCACACGGCGACTCCACCAGCACGGCACAGTCGCGTAGCTGCAGCGCTTCGATGACGGTCTTCAAGACGCCGGTCTTGTCCGGCCCGATGAACACATTGTCCGGGTGCCAGCAATGCTCGGTCGATGAGGTGTAGTGGCCGGCCAGCGCCGTGCGCAGCTCGATATCGCCGAAGGGTTCAAAGCGCGGATCGGGCTGGCAGGGATAGTGACGCATGAGGTCGCGTTCAACGCTGAGCAGCGCGCCGTGAAGGGACACCAGCAGGGTGGGCTCATCGGCGCCGAAGACAAACATGTCCGGACGCCGGGCACTGGCATGAAAACGCGTGAACACGTCATCACCTTCCAGGGGCATGTCGTTGCAAGGGTTGGGCAGCGCGAAATAGCCGGACTTGGGCACGGAGCAGATTCGCCCTTCCTTCTCAAGAAGGCTATAGGCGTTCTGCACCGTGGAAATCGACACCCGCAGCCGCCGTGCCAGGAGCCGCAACGAGGGCATGCGCGCGGCGGGCCCGGCAGACAGTTCGTTGGTCAACCTGAGCAGGTAGCGATACACCATCTGGTAGGCAAAATCAGTCTTGTTGTTATTCATCGAATACCCCATCCGTGCGCCAGGCGCAGGGTCATTGAGAAAGCGCCGCGTGGACCGCCCGAGGCTCAGCGCATCACTGCGCGTCAGTTCACCTCACGGCGTTCAACGCCCCGAAATCAGTTCCGTCGTCAGGGCACCGGTGTGCGGATCGATCGTCGTCACCCGGCGTTTGTCGGGGTCGCTTGCGCGAACCCGGGCGATGATCGAGCGCTCGTCGTTGAAGTCCACGTGGCGCTTGGCGTAAAGCGATTGCAGCCCCTTCAGGCTCAGACCGCTGACCTCCACCAGCCAGTGCGGCACCAGGTCCGGGGCCAACTGCCCGGCAAGCGTCTTGTGCAGATCGTTCAGCCCGACCAGCATGCCGGGGTGGTAGCGACGCAGGAAATCCTCGAGCCGCGCGCCGGCGTCGACAAACGGCGAGAACAGCAGGCAAACCCACTGCGTTTCGCTCAGGCCAAATGCCTCCTGGCCATAACCCTCGGCAAGCTGACGGCGATCGGCGATTTTCTCCGGGCTGTCGTAGGCTGCCAGCGCCTGCTTGATCAGGCGTACAGGCATGCGTTTGCGGCGCATCATGGCGGCTGCCAGTTCCAGGTACTCTGCGATGCCGTCGGCGTATGTCCGACCTTCGATGAATTCGGCTTTAAGCCCGCGCAGGTGGGCCATCAGTAAGGGATTGGCGCAGTCTGACTCGCTGAAGCTGAACGCCAGGTCATCAAACCGGAAGCCCAGAAAGTCAGTCAGCAGCCCCCAGTGTTCCTCCGCGCGGTAGCCGATGAGGTCCGCAGCAGTCAGCAAGGTCGGGGCGATGGTTCGGTTCGGGTACACCGGTGGCCGGCTGTAGCCCGACGGTTCTGCGGATTCGCCGTACAGCTCTTCGTAATAGGCGCGCCCGAGGCTGTCGATGACGCTCAATGCCCCACTGAAACCCAGGGTGTGCCAGCGCTCGATTTTCTGCCCCCCGTGCCGCGCCAGACGCATGATCCAGGTCGCGTACTGCTTCTGCTCCTTGAGCGAGTCGCCACTGATCACGGCATTGACGCCGTCCCCCCAGCAGGCGGCACGGACCAGAAAATCCGCCATGCCCAGATAACAGCTGTTGCAGAAAGTGGTCCGCGCATCGCCAGCTGTCAGATGCCCGCCCAGCAGCACGTCGGAGCGATTCTGCTCACGACCCGCCGTCGAAAACGGTAAGTCGGGCTCGAAAATCTGTACGTACTGATGATCGATCACCAGCAGTTCGACCCTCGGGTCGTCGTGCAGAAACAGCGCCGAATAGCAGCGATCAATGTTGCCCATCACCGCCGACGTAATACCCGCATGGCGCATATTCGCGACCCGTAGTCTGAACGTTGCCGGCCCCCGTGCAGCGATACTCAGTTGAGCGGCACGCAACATCGCCACCGTATAGGCGCTGTCCTTACCGCCGCTGAACGGGACCAGCACTTTGTAGCCGCCGATCCTTTCAATCCCGCCCGCTGCGACGATCAAGCGCTGGATCAACAACTGCAACGCTGTTCGTTCGTTTCGATTCAAATAACCCGAAAGCCGCTGCAGCACTTGCTGATAGACAAAGTTCATCGCTTGTTCATGCATTGAACTCATGACTTCAATACCTGACCGATCAGCCTGACGACACTGTTCTCAGCAAAAGGCTTATTAGCTAGACACGCGGCAAGCCCAACAATAACGGACGTGCCGGATTGATTACTAGGCGACGCAGACGGCGGCAGATCAACAAGCATCTTCTCGTTCCTTGAGTCTCTCATTATTGAAACTATTATCGACGCTTGAAGCACAATTACAAGCCAGCCATCGCCGACACGTAAAGGTTCTCCTTTCGACAAATCCAGTTAGGAATTAAACAAGGATGTTTAAATCAGCGTTTATTAAAAGCGAACAGTGCATTGATTCAATTACTTAGGGGATTCATCAACATCGTACACTTAGCGTGTCGATCACTGAATTAAACATCCCATAAACAAAAAAGCCCTCCGGAACTTCCAGGAAGGCTTCAGTGGTACAACGTGACCCGTCACTGACAGGGCGGATAACTTTCAAATCGGTCTCCGGCACCTCAATCCCGACGCCAGGTCAAAAGCGTCGAGCGTTCAATGAGCGCGATGGTCTGCGCTCAGGATGGATCAACCTCAACCACTACACGACCACCTACCGGGCAACCGTCCATCAAACGGTGGGCTTCGACCAGCTGATCGAACGGAAACACTTTAGTAATCTGCGGTAACAGCATGCCATCCGCCGTCATCTGGTTGATGTCGCGCAAGGCACGCTTGATCGCCTCTTCGTCTTGCTTGATGCCCAGCTCCGGCTTGCCGGTGAAGTTACCCACGCAGTGCACAAAGAACTGAATGTTCTTCTGAAACGCTGCACACGCCGGGAACGGCGTCTGGTTACCACCCTGCAGGCCATAAAGAATCAGACTGCCACGGGGTGCCAACACATCACCCAGAATCGACATCTGCGGACCACCCAGACCGTCGAGGACAATGTCCACGCCGCGGTTGTCGGTGTAACGGTTGATCGTCAGAAGCAAATCCTCTTCTTCAGTAACGATCACCTTGTCCGCACCCATTTTCATCAGGTAATCGCGGCAGGCTTCGGTCTTGGTCGCTGCGATCACCTTGATGCCGAGCGCTTTGCCCAGTTGCAGAAACGCAGGGCCCGCGCAATGGCTTGCATCGGTGACCAGTGCCGTTTGCCCTGGTTTTGCCCGCGCCAGTTCAACGAACGCAAAGTACGCCACCAGCATCGGTGTGTAGTGAACGGCCGCCTCGTTGGGCGTGAGCACGTCTGGATAGCGGGTCACGGAAGTCTGGGGCAGCAGAATCAGCTCGCCGTAGACCGGGTACACGTTGACGTCCGCCGAAGGGAAGCTGGCAACCTTGTCGCCCACTTTCAGATCGGTCACGCCATCGCCGATGGCCGTAATGACGCCCGCCATTTCGGAACCCAGGCCGGCCGGCAGGCGAGCCTGGGATGAAGCCAGATTTTGTCGCCACAGCACGTCGTACCAGGTAACGCCGATCGCCTGAACGCGCACTTGCACCTCACCGGGTGCAGGCAACGCGACCGGCAGCTCTTCTACTTTGAGCACCTCGGCCGGACCGAACTGATGAAAACGGATCGTGCGGGACATTTCGAACCTCGCCTTATGAACCTTGATGCCATGAACTCTATCCGGGCGCCGCCGGTAACACTATCAGTGGCTATTAATAGTCGACATGCCTGCCATCGATTCTGATGGCGCAGGCTGCTGCTGAATCTTGCGCGGCCGTCCCGGGCCTGCTGGGCGCACATTGTTGGGTGCTCACCGCGACATTGCAACCCGAAGCCTGAAGATCGATGCATCCCGTGCTCCGCGCAGGCTGCGACGCACCGGATTACAAAGGGCCAGTACGTTGCTATTGGTGTGTTTTTACCGGTCAAGGTTTCATCAGCTACCACCAGTGGGTGCGCCTCGGAGCACATTTACAGCGGTGCAGGAAAATTCAACAATGCAGACAACCGGTATTTACCCGTAATATCCCTGCCTGAGCTGAACACGTGGCGCGCGTCTGGGCCGCCAATGTATCGACCAATGCCCCCGAGACCCCCGTCATGAATCGCAACGACCTGCGTCGCGTCGACCTCAATCTGCTCATCGTTTTCGAAACTCTGATGCACGAACGCAGCGTCACCCGCGCTGCGGAGAAGCTGTTCCTCGGTCAGCCGGCGATCAGTGCGGCGTTGTCGCGATTGCGCGGGCTGTTCGACGATCCGCTGTTCGTGCGCACCGGCCGCAGCATGGAGCCCACCGCGCGGGCCATCGAGATTTTTGGCCTGCTGTCCCCTGCCCTGGACTCCATCTCCACCGCCGTCAGCCGCGCCGCCGACTTCGACCCGGCCACCAGCACCGCGGTGTTCCGCATTGGCCTGTCCGACGAAGTCGAGTTCGCCCTGCTGCCGTCACTGCTCAAGCGCCTGCGTTCGGAGGCACCCGGCATCGTGCTGGTGGTGCGCCGCACCAACTACATCCTGATGCCGGCGCTGCTCTCCTCCGGTGAAATCTCCATCGGCGTCAGCTACACCGACGACCTCCCGGCCAATGCAAAGCGCAAGGTGCTGCGCCGCAGCAAACCCAAACTGCTGCGCGCCGACACTATGCCGGGGCCGATCACCCTGGACGATTTCTGCGCCCGCCCCCACGCCCTAGTGTCCTTCGCCGGCGACCTCGGCGGCTTCATCGACGAACACTTGGAAAAGATCGGCCGCAAACGCCACGTCGTGCTGGCAGTGCCGCAGTTCAACGGTCTGGCCACGCTGATTGCCGGGACCGACATCGTCGCGACCGTGCCGGATTACGCCGCCGCCGTGCTGACGGCTGCGGGAGGTGTGCGCTCGGAAGAGTTGCCGATTGAATCGCGCACGTTCGAGCTGCACATGGCCTGGCGCGGGTCGCAGGACAATGACCCGGGGGAAAGATGGTTGCGGTCGCGGATTCAGATGTTTTTTGGGGATCCGGATAGCCTGTAAAGGAATTTCAGCAGATTCCATAAAATCATTTTATGACAATGAGTCATTGATGATTTAAGTCCGCTGCCCTCTGGGTAAGCCCAATGAATTCCACGACTCATTGGGGACATAACTGGGCCAAGACCGCCAAAAATCGAGAACAGGCCGATGGCGAGATCAAGCCTGTGCGGTGCAGGCCTATGTACCGGCGGCACCGGCGGCTCAGCCGGGCATCGCTTTTACCTAAGCACTACCCCGCTCAAATGCTGGTTTCATGATCCCTTTCGCGGTGTGAAGCTTCAAGCTCCACCCACTCAAACACGCGAATGCGACAAGGGCGTCCATGGCTCAAATGACTTGCATCGAAGATTTGCGCAGGCTTGCGCGCAAGCGAGTGCCGCGCATGTTTTATGACTATGTCGACGGCGGCTCCTGGACCGAATACACCTACCGGGCCAATGAAGCGGACTTTCAGCGTCTGGAATTTCGCCAGCGTGTGGCGTTCGACATTACCCGGCGCAGCACGTCCACCACCATGGTGGACATACCGGTGAGTATGCCGGTAGCGATTGCTCCTACGGGGCTGACCGGCATGCAGCACGCCGACGGGGAAATTCTGGCCGCCCGTGCCGCCAAAAACTTCGGCATTCCTTTCACCCTGTCGACCATGAGCATCTGCTCGATTGAAGCGGTGGCGCAGGCAACCGAACGTCACCCGTTCTGGTTCCAGCTGTACGTCACGCGAGATCGCACGTTCGTGGAAGATTTGATCGAACGCGCGCGCAACGCCAACTGCTCGGCATTGGTGGTGACGATGGATCTGCAGGTGTTCGGTCAGCGCCACAAGGACAAGAAAAACGGACTGTCCATTCCCCCCAAACCGACCCTGCGCAATATCGTCAACATGGCGAGCAAACCGCGCTGGTGTCTGGATATGCTGCGCACCCGCAATCGGCAGTTCGGCAACATCGTCGGCCACGCCAAGGGAGTGGACAACATCAGCTCATTGGTCGAGTGGACACGGGATCAGTTCGATCCGCAGTTGTCCTGGCAGGACGTAGCGTGGATCAAACAGCGTTGGGGCGGCAAGCTGATCGTCAAGGGCATTCAGGACCCTGAAGATGCGCGTCTGGCGGTGGAATACGGCGCCGATGCGGTCATCGTTTCCAACCACGGAGGACGTCAACTGGACGGCGCTGGCTCGTCGATTTCGGCGCTGCCGGGCATTGTCGAGGCGATCGGTCATGACGCTGAGGTGCATCTGGATGGCGGCATTCGCTCGGGACAGGATGTGCTCAAGGCCATCGCGCTGGGGGCCCGGGGAACTTACATCGGCCGCGCCATGCTCTATGGGCTGGGCGCCCAGGGTGAACGAGGGGTGAGTACAGCGCTGGAGATCATCAGGAATGAACTGGACCTGTCGATGGCGTTCTGCGGCAGGACCGACATTCGCAAGGTCGATCGCAAGATTCTGCTAAATCACTGAGCATTGCGCACCGCAGTCAAATTAAGGCGCCACATCCGAGGGGTGTGGCGCCAGGCCCGCGTTCGATTCAGTCAAACCACATTCAGTCGAGCATTGACGGATCAGCCGCGATCATCATCTCTTTCATTTCCTCGAAATGCCGTCGGGAGAAATCGGTGATCCCTTCCCAGCCCTTGGCCGTTTTTTCCGCCACATCGTCTGCCAGCACCCGCAACGGTTGGCCCGTAGACCAGGCCGTCACCAGAATCTGGCACGCGCGCTCCAGGGTCCAGACGTCGTCGAACGCCTCGCCGATATTCGGCGCAATGACCATGACCCCGTGATTACCCATCAGCAAGCGACTCTTGCCATCTAGCAATCCAGCCAGACGCTCGCCTTCGGCTTCTGTGTCGGCCATGCCACCGTACATCCTGTCGACCGCCACGCGATTGAAATAGCGCGCGGTGTTCTGATCGATCGGCGGAACGTGGGGATCGGCAAGACAGGCGACTGCCGTGGTATAGACCGGGTGTAAATGCAGCACGGCGCGGGCTTGCGGCAAGCGCTGGTGAATCTGCCCGTGAATCGACCAGGCGGTCGAGTCCACGTCCGGGTGACCGGCATTGGCCGGGTCGTCGGCGTCCAGCAGCAGCAGGTCACTGGCGCGAATGCGCGAGAAGTGTTTCCACTTCGGATTGATCAAAAACTTTTTGCCATCAGCCGAGACCGCAGCGCTGAAGTGGTTCGCCACCGCTTCGTGCATGCCCAGATGGGCGATGATCCGAAAGGTCGCCGCCAGATCGATGCGCGCTTGCTTCTCGACCGCTTGTTCTTCCACTGTTAGTGCCATCAATCTTTCTCCTTAGGGCGTGACCACAACCAGCGGTGGCCGCGCGCTATAACCTGGTATCAGGGCTTGGGCATCAGGGTGGCGATGTCTTCGTCAGTCGGTGCCTGGAAGTTGTACTTTTTCATCAGCGCGGCGTATTCAGGGGTCACCCGATACTTGTTCAGTGCCTCGACCAGCGCGTTCTTGACCTCGTCGTTGCCCTTCTTCACGCCCCAGCCGTTGAGCACCGGATAAATCAGGGTGTCGGAGGAAATCACTACGCGAGTGCCCAGTTTTTCAACCACACCACGGGCCACAGCCGCATCGGTGATCTGCGCGTCGACAGCGTGGGCGAGCATCGCCTGAGTGGTTTGTGGGTCAGTGGCGTATTCACTGATCGCGATGGGCTGCAGGCCATTCTTGACGCAGTATTCGTCCGACAGTGTGTGCATCTGCTTCAACCACGCCGTCGCGGCCATCGAGCCGACCTTGTGACCGCAGAAATCTTCCGGACGCTTGGGCTGGTACTCGGCACCCTTGAGCGCCAGGATCGATTCACCGCTTTTCAGATACGGGATCATGTCGATGACTTTCACCCGTTCAGCGGTGATGTACATCGAGGAGTTGGTGAGGTCGAAACGCCCGCCCTGCAGACCGGTGATCAGGTTCGGAAAGCGCGTGTCGACAGTCTCGACCTTGCGCCCCATGACCTTGCCCAGACCGTCGAGAAACTCGATATCGAAGCCGGCAGGACGGTTGTTGTCCATATATTCGTACGGGAAAAACGTGACATCGGAACCGGCAATGATCTTGCCGTCTTGTTGAAAGGCCGAAGCCGCCAACGAAGTCACTGCAACCGCTGCGCCGACCAGGCTCAGGGCGATAGGACGAACAACCTTGTGAAACGCTGTCATGGTGAATCCCCGCAAAGTTAAAAGAAGTCAGGCAGTGGCTTGGTCTTGCCCGGCTTGCTGTACAAAGAAAGAGGCGCCGCGTGGCTTCTGCGGCAAACGCATATGATTGGCCGTGGAACGCACGAGGCCGCTTTCCTCACCGGCCACCATCAGGCCGGAGTGTTCGCTGGGCAGGGGGTTGTCGCCGAATGGCAGCGCGTCTTCAGCGGCATACACGCCGATGAACAGCGTGCGCGGCAGTTCGGTCTCGTTAGGGCTTGAAGCGTGCAACAGACGGGTGTGCATGAAGCACACGGAACCGGCCGGGCCGAAACAGGCAACGGGTGACTGGCAGTGGGCCTGGACGACCTCGTCATCCACCGCGCCGGTGAAGCGCTGATCGTGCCAGTGCGACCACAACGGTCCTTTATGGCTGCCGGGGATAACGTTCAGCGGGCCGTTTTGCGGCGTCACTTCGCTGACCATCAACAGCGCGGTAACGATGTCGTCGTTGCTGTGAGGCGTGAACAGGAAATCCTGGTGCCACTTCACCTGAGTGGCAGTTTTCGGCAGCTTGGAATTGATCTTGCTGTGATGAAAGCGCGTACCACCGCCCCCGATCAATTGCGCGGATATCTGCGCCATCCGCGACTGCAACGCAACGCGCTTGTAAACCGGCGAAATCTCGGTGGGCGAGCTCACGCGACGCAGCGAAGGGTGATCTGCGCGGTGATCGCCTTCGAGGTCAAACCGCAGACGACCGTCAATGGTTTCGCCCCAGCCCTGCTGATGAGCGCGACTGTCTTCAACCCACTGGTCGAAGTCGTGCTGCAACGCCGCCACTTCGTCTGCCGACAGGACCCCTTCCACCACCAGAAAACCGTCCCGGCGGAATTGCTCAACCTGCGATTGCTCGATCATGCGCTTACCTTCTTGAAACTCGAACGATAAAAGTGGTCACGCCAGCGAAACGTCTTTGAGGAACGATTCAACGCGTGGGTTTTGGCCGCTGCGCAGCACGTGGGGCTTGTCGTCGCACACCACGCGGCCTTTCTCCATGAAGACGATCCGGTCGGAGACCTTGAAGGCGAAATTCATTTCATGCGTGACGATCACCATGGTGATGCCTTCCTGGGCAAGGGCTTCGATGACTTGCAGCACCTCGGTCACTTTCTCCGGGTCCAGCGCCGAGGTCGGTTCGTCAAACAACATGATCTGTGGACGCATCATCAGCGCACGGGCAATCGCCACACGTTGCTGCTGACCGCCGGATAACTGATGCGGGTATTTCCAGGTGTGATCGAGCATGCCGACCTTGTGCAGCAGTGCGTAAGCCTGTTGCTTGAGCTCCGGCAGACTGCCGAGGCGGTGGTAACGCGGCGCCATCAGCAGGTTGTCAAGCACCGTCAAGTGCGGAAACAGATTAAAGCTTTGAAACACCATGCCGATGTTCAGGCGGTGTTCGGCGTGCTCGACGTACAGAGGTTTCTGGGCGCCCTGCTTGTTCAGGTGAATGAAGGGCTGACCATTGATCTTGATGTCACCGTTGTCGATCTGCTCAAGACCGTTGAGCAGACGGATCAGCGTGGTCTTGCCCGAACCAGACGGCCCGATCACCGACACCACCTCACCAGGCTGAACGTTCAGGCTGACGGCCCCCAGCACCTCGACGTTGTTGTAGGCCTTGTGCAGACGGGTGGCTTGCAACGCCGGGACCTGTGGCTCGGTGGCCGCTTCACGCTGAATGACGGTGCGCTGCTGTGTCGCCAGCGCCAGCACCTCGGCGTCCGGCACGCGGGAGACATTGCGCTGATTGACGTCCAGATACTGCTCCAGCCGCTTGAGCAGGAAATCGAACACGGTGACGATCAGCACGTAATAAAAGGCGACCGCCGCCATCGTCTCCATCACCAGAAAATTCTGCGAGTACAGACGCTGGCCCACCATGAGGATCTCGGTCAGCGAAATGACGGATACGAGGGAGCTAAGCTTGACGATCGAGATGTATTCGTTGGCCAGCGAAGGCAATGCAACCCGTAGCGCCTGAGGAATGACCACCCGCCATTGGGTGCCGAAGAACTTCAGGCCCAGGGCTCGCGCGGCCTCGGCCTGACCCTTGTGGATTGACAGCAGACCGCCGCGATGAATTTCCGCCACATAGGCTGTTTCGCAGAGCACCATTGCCAGCAGACCGGCCCAGAACGGATCGCCCAGCACCACGGACGCGGCAGGAAAGGCCTGTGGGATGTTGTAGACGAAAATCAGCAGCACCAGCAGCGGTATGCTGCGAAACAGCCAGATGTAGGCACGTGCTGGTGCGTTCAGCAGTGGACGTTTGGATTGTTTGGCCAGCGCCACGAAGAACCCCAGGCCGATGCTCAATACCCAGGTCGCGAAGCTCAGCTTGATAACGGTCCACGTCGCTCGCCAGAACTCGGCATCGAACAGCAAACCAAACATGTAATTCCAGTCGAATGTCATCGTCGCTGCGCCCTACAAAAAAATCTGAATGTGCAACCTGGCGCCCTGCTCCAACGCGTCTTACGGTGTGCACCGATGAAACGAGATTCGTGGAGGGAGGCACTCATGGTCAATTAGGATTAACTGGAGCAGTGCGTAGGCAGAACCGATGCAGCGCCCCGCTGTTGAGTTGCCCGTCCGTGACTGCATAACCGGCGGGCGAGCAAGTCGCGTCAAAATGACGCGTAACCCATTCCATTCGCGGGCGGTCGCAACACTTTGGTGCACTGAGGTTCCAGCCATCATTGGGCTCGTCTGATACCTCCAGTCTGCAGGCTCGGGGTCTTTGCTTAAATTCGTTTCTGGTTTACGGCTGGGGCGGGTAAATCCGAAGCAACCGCACCCGCCGGGGTGACCAACGCTGGTGCACCCGCTTAGTCAGCCGTAGGTGCCGGGCGTACAGCGTGAGGGTCAAAGAAGCTGGGCGCGGCCATGCCAGGGATGTATTGATCGGAAACGAACATGCGGCAGCGCTCGGTAAATGCGGATACCACACGGGACAATTGCGCGTTGGTAGCCGTCGCGTAACCCAACTGCAACGGGTGCAATCCGCCCGCCAGACGAATGCGGATCAAGCGCTTGCCGTCTTGAGACATATTGCCCTTAGGGCGGGCATTGGCAATGGTGTAGCCGATACCGTTGCCGACCATCGCGCGCACGGTTTCGAGGTTGCTGGAACGCATCACAATGTTCGGCGTGGTGCCTGCCTGAAGGAACAGGCTGAGGAAATATTCCCGACTCCACGGGATATCCAGCAGCACCATCGGGAAGGATTCCAGGTCCTGCAAACTCACCGTGGGCAGATGGGCCAATGGGTGGTAATCCCCAACCATGACGTAGGGCGGCAATTTGGCCAACGGCTGGAAATCGATGTCAGCGCTGGCCGCCAGGTCGTAGGTCAGCGCGATATCAATCTCGGCGCTGCGCAGTTTTTCCAGCAATTGCTCGTGATCGCCCTCCACCTGAGTGATCCGCACGCCGGGAAACGCGCGCCCGAAACCGAACACCAGCTCCGGCGTGATCATCGGCGCGAGCGAATGCAGACACCCCACCCGCAAGGGGCCGCGCACCGTGTTCAGTGACTCTGAGGCGATCGTATAAAGGTTGCTCATCTGTTCAAGGATGAGTTTGGCCTCCTGCATGACCTGCCGCCCCACTGCCGTGAGCGAGATGCCTTGCGCGTGATGACGAATAAACAACTGAATGCCCAGTTCGGCCTCCACGTGAGTGATCGCCGCCGAGATAGACGGTGATGACACATGAATGCGCTCCGACGCCGCGCTGATACTGCCAGCTTCCCCGGACGCGACGAAATATTCCAGCTGGCGTTGAGTAATACGGCTGAGCATCACGCCCTCCCCATCTATAACGAGCGGGCGAACGACAGCGCCGACCCTTTGAATGAATCACTTTGCACAGGCACGGCTGCACGGTTCATGCCGGACCGGCTCCCAGCCGCCTGCATGCGACGCGGTGCCACAGCATTGGCACACGCGAGAACGGGGTTCGGCTTTTCCTAAGCTATACGTTCAAAAAGCAGAATTTCTCAAAGACGGTCCCTTGATCACACTGGCCCCATGGCTGGATGAAGCTCGCAAAGCGGCTGTGCCTTCTAGACGTGCTGTCGTTGCTGCGGCATCGGCGAAACCGATCCAGGTCGATTCTCTTTAGGAAACTCAAATGTCAGTGGAAAAAATCAACACCTTGGTGGTCGGCGCAGGCCAGGCGGGTGTCGCGATGAGCGAACATCTTTCCCTCATGGGCGTGGAGCACGTTGTCCTGGAGCGCAGCCGAATCGCCGAACGCTGGCGTTCGGAGCGCTGGGACTCGCTCGTTGCCAATGGCCCGGCCTGGCATGACCGCTTCCCGAGCATGAAATTTACCAACATCTCGCCGGAGGCCTTCCCGCCGAAAGAACGCATGGCGGACTACTTCGAAGACTACGTCGCCATGTTGCAAGCGCCTGTGCGTACCGGCATCGAAGTGCTGAAAGTTGAGCGCCACGTGGGGCGGCCCGGCTTTAAGGTCACCACGTCCCAGGGCGTGATCGAGGCGTCAAACGTGGTCGCGGCCACCGGTCCCTTCCAGCGTCCAGCGGTGCCAAACATCGTTTCCGGGCAAGTCAGCGTTCAGCAACTTCATTCGTCGGATTACAAGAATCCAGCGCAATTGGCAGAGGGTGCCGTGCTGGTGGTCGGCGCAGGCGCGTCGGGCTCGCAGATCGCTGAAGAATTGCAAAAAGCCGGGAAGAAAGTCTTTCTCTCGGTGGGCGAACACTACCGCCCTCCTCGCTCTTATCGTGGCCGTGATTACTGCTGGTGGCTGGGCGCGTTAGGCCTTTGGGACGAAGTGCGTATCACGCCGAAGAAAAAACACGTGGCCTTCGCGGTCAGTGGCTATGAGGGCGGCAAAACCGTTGATTTCCGTCGCCTCGCCCATCAGGGCATCACGCTGGTGGGCCTGACCAAAGCCTGCGAGGACGGACTCATGACGTTCGAGCCTGGTCTGGCAGCGAACGTGGCTGAGGGCGACCGGGCTTATTTCGACGTGCTGCGTGACGCGGATGCGTATATCGAGGAGAACGGTTTGCCATTCCCGCCGGAACCCGAGGCG
Organism: Pseudomonas graminis; assembly: GCF_013201545.1. NCBI lineage: Bacteria > Pseudomonadati > Pseudomonadota > Gammaproteobacteria > Pseudomonadales > Pseudomonadaceae > Pseudomonas > Pseudomonas graminis. The sequence goes on along the minus strand of NZ_CP053746.1, from coordinate 4,087,022 downwards.
TGGGAGCTGCTGCCTGACCCGGATTGCCTTACGAATCCGCTGTTGAGTCTGGATCTCGAAGAAGCTGGCATCACCACGATCCTGTGGGCCACGGGCTTCAAATTCGATTTCAACTGGCTGCAGGTCAATGCGTTCGATGAGAAAGGCGATCCGTTCCACAAACGCGGGATCTGCGCAGAAAGCGGGATCTACTTCCTCGGCCTGCCGAACCTGGTGAACCGCGCGTCCTCGTTCATCTACGGGGTTTGGCATGACGCGAAATACATTGCCGATCACATCGTTTTGCAGAATGACTACAAGGCGTACGAGCGGTCCTGACGTGGCCGCCTGGGCGTAGCGGATGTTGCCCGGGCCTATCCGCTGCCCAAGGGGGATGCCACCCGGCACCCCGTTTTGAGCGGGACTTTTCGAGCGCGAGACACCCGAATCGTCGGTTTCCAGCCTAGAAAGGCCCGTCTCGCCCCGCCTTCGGTTTTGCCTAACCAATACCCCACGCAAATGCTGGTTTCGTCAAATCACCCTCGATGTGAAGCTCTATCCCATCACTTCCAAGAGACGCCGACATGCCTACTCACACTCGCATCCGCATGTTCAACACCAAAGAAACCTATCCCAATCAGTCTCTTGACAACGACCTCTGCCAAGCCGTGCGCGCAGGTAACACGGTCTACGTCCGGGGACAGATCGGCACTGATTTCGCGGGCAACCTCGTTGGCCTGGGCAACCCTCAGGCCCAGGCTGAGCAAGCCATGAAAAACGTCAAGCAATTGCTGGAAGAAGCGGGTTCTGACCTCTCCCACATCGTCAAGACCACCACCTACATCATCGACCCCCGCTACCGCGAGCCGGTTTACAAAGAGGTCGGCAAATGGCTCAAGGGCGTCTTCCCGATCTCCACCGGCCTGGTTATTTCCGGGCTTGGCCAACCTGAATGGCTGATGGAAATCGACGTCATCGCGGTCATTCCGGATGACTGGACCGCCGCCTGAAACCCCAACCCCTCGCTGACGGAGTCGCCATGGCAACTACACAGATCGCGCCCTTTGAACCTGCGACAGTGGCCGTGGGCACGGCTGCAACAGCGAAGATCAACATCGCCGTGCAACTGGACAACGTGCTCAAGCGTTTTGGTGACTCGATTGCGCTGCATGAGGTTTCGCTGAAGATCCGGGAAGGTGAATTCGTCACCCTGCTCGGCCCGTCGGGCTGCGGCAAGACCACGCTTCTCAACCTGATGGCCGGGTTTGTCGATGCCGACAAAGGCGAAATCTTCATCGACGGCCAGTTGGTCACCGAAACCCCGCCTTATCAGCGTGAGATTGGCATCGTCTTCCAGAACTACGCGTTGTTCCCGCACATGAACGTGGCCAGGAACATCGGTTATGGGCTGCGAATGCGCGGCGTGCCAAAGGGCGAAATCGCCGAGCGCGTCGAGCAGGCGCTGGCGCTGGTCAAGCTGCAAGGCTACGGCGAGCGCAAGCCGCGCGAGCTCTCCGGTGGGCAGCAGCAACGTGTCGCGCTGGCCCGGGCGCTGGTGATCCGGCCCAAAGTGTTATTGCTGGACGAGCCATTTTCAGCTCTGGACAAGAACCTGCGGCTGTCGATGCAAATCGAGCTCAAGGACATCCAGCGCAAGCTCGGCGTCACCACAGTGTTCGTCACCCATGACCAGAGCGAAGCGCTGAGCATGAGCGACCGAGTGGTGGTCATGTCTGCCGGGCATGTCCGCCAGATCGGTACGCCGGATGCGATCTATCGTCATCCCGAAGCCCCCTTCGTCGCCAGCTTCGTGGGCGACGTCAACGTACTTCCGGGGCGCTACTTGAGCCGCGACGAGCTGGCGACCCTGGCCTTTGGCGACAGCGTACTGCGCTTGCCACCCGAGCGGGTTCATGCCGATGTCGGCGCGCGAGTGGACATTTATGTGCGCCCGGAGAACATCCGCCTCGGCGCACTCGGCGCCGATACGTTGCTGAGTGCCACCGTGGTCACCCATGTCTTTCAGGGTGATCACGTCGATATCCACCTGGACGTCCCTGCCTTGGGCCAGACCCTTCTGTTCGTCCGTCAGTCCGGGCTCGACGCTCTGACTCGCTGGCCGATAGGTGCGGCGGCGGGCCTGAGCTTCGATGAAGAAGGCGTGTGCGCTTTCGCCGCCGACGTCCCGCCCCTTTCCTGAATTCGAGCATTCCATGACCACACGCCATCGCATCAACCGCCACCTCAGCGTCTGCCCTCAAGCCTGCGGGCAGCTCTTATGAGTGCGCTTCCCAACACCATCACCGCGATCATCGCCCGTGAACCAGGCGGCCCTGATGTGCTGCAAAGCGTGCAACGCCCGATGCCCGCGCCACAACCCGGTGAGTTGCTGATCCGCGTTGCAGCCGCAGGCGTCAACCGTCCGGACCTGATGCAGCGCAGCGGCATGCCGACGCCGCCCGGCACCCCTGACGTGCTGGGGCTTGAGGCGGCGGGCACAGTGGTGGCCGTGGGTGACGGCGTTCAAGACTTCAAACCCGGCGACCGCGTCATGGCATTGCTCAACGGTGGCGGTTATGCGCAGTACTGCGTCGCCCTGGCCGCCTGCTGCCTGCCAGTACCCGATGAGCTGCCCCTCGAAGACGCCGCAAGCGTGCCCGAAGCAGCCTTCACCGTGTGGCATAACCTGTTCGAGCTGGGCCGTCTGGGCGCAGGCGATACCGTGTTGATTCATGGCGCCGCCAGCGGCGTCGGCAGCTTCGCCGTGCAATGCGCCCGTGCGGCGGGCGCGCGGGTTATCGCCACCGCAGGCGGCGCCGACAAGGTGCTGATGCTTAAGGCGCTGGGCGTCTGGCGTGCAGTTGATCGCCATCGCGAAGACTTCGTCCAGGTGATCGCCGAATGCACCGAAGGACGCGGCGTCGATGTCGTTCTCGATAACGTCGGCGGCCCGTACGTGGCGCGCAATCTTGAGGCCATGGCCGCTGGCGGGCGCCACGTCAGCCTGTCGTTCCTGCAAGGGGCGAAGATCGAGCTGGACCTGCAACTGCTGATGCGCAAGGGCCTGAGCCTGACCTCGTCCACACTGCGGCCCAAATCTGTCGCGGAGAAGACGCGTCTGGCGACCTGCATTCGCGCCAACCTGATGCCGTGGATCGTCTCGGGTCAGGTTCGGCCGCTGATCCACACCCGCATGCCCCTCGAACAGGCCGCGCAAGCGCACCGCCTGCTGGAGAGCAACGCCAATATCGGCAAAGTGCTGCTGATCGCCGATGCCTCCTGATGCCTGACTCGCTTGACGGCCTGCAGGCGCGACAACCTGACATCGTCACCGGAGAGCCCATGTTCAAACTGTATTACGCCGCGACTTCGCCCTACGTGCGCAAGGTGATGATTACCGCCCACTGCCTGGGACTGGAGGGGCAGATCGAGAAACTTGAGTCCGCCGCCCACCCGATCAAACGCGATGAGCGCATTGCACATTTCAATCCGCTGGCGAAGGTGCCGGCGATGCAGACGGCTGATGGCCTGGATCTGTACGACAGCCGGGTGATCTGCGAATACCTCGACACCCATGCTGGCGGCCCGCTGTTCCCGCGCGCAGGCACGCAGCGCTGGGTCAGTCTGGTCCGACAGGCGTTGGGGGACGGTCTGCTGGACGCCGCCATGCTTGCCCGCTACGAAACTGTTGCCCGGCCCCTCGACAAGCAATGGGATGGCTGGCTCGACGGGCAACTGACCAAGATTCGAGCCGTGCTGGTCGACATCGAGAACCAGGCACCGCAGTACAGCGTCGTGCCCGATGACATTGGCCTTATCGCCATCGGCTGCGGCCTCGGTTACCTAGATTTCCGCTTTGCCCACCTCGACTGGCGGTCCGACCACCCCGCCACCGCCGCGTGGTTCGCCATCTTCGACCAACACCCCGCGATGGTTGCGACTCGCCCTGTTGAATAACGCCCTGGAGTGAATCATGCCCCGTACCGTGTTTTTCCTTAACGGCCCCAACGCCAACCTCTACGGGCTGGACACTAAAGGCACCTACGGCAGCGAAAGCTTTGCCAGCATCGAAACCCGCTGTCTGCGCCACGCCGCCGAACTGGGCTTGCAACTGGAGTTTCGCCAGAGCAATCACGAAGGCGTATTGGTGGACTGGATTCAGGAAGCGCGCCTGCACGCCGACGCCGTGATCATAAATGCTGCCGGCCTGAGCTATAGCTCGGTGCCGATTCTCGACGCGCTGCTCGCCTTCGACGGCCCGATCATCGAAGCGCACATGAGCAACATCTGGAAGCGCGAGAGTTTCCGTCATCACTCCTACGTGTCCAAGGCCGCCACCGGGGTCATTGCGGGGCTCGGCGCCCTCGGTTATCGACTGGCGCTCACGGCGGTGGCGGAACTATTGGACGTGCAGACCGGTGAAGCTCAGTCACTGGGGGCCCAACCATGACATCGACCCTGGTGTTTTACAGCGAGCACGACAGTTTCGAAGAATGGAGCGCGCTGCTCACCCCGCTGCTGCCTGGCGTGCGCATCTGCCAGCCCCATGACGTCAACGACCCGGACAGCGTGCACGTGGTGCTCGGGTGGAAACCGCCGCAGGGTTTCTTCGCGCAATATCAGCAGCTCAAATTGCTGGTCAACCTGGGGGCTGGCGTCGATTCGCTGGTGGGTCGCGATGACTTGCCGGCCGTGCCGATCACACGTATTTCCGATCCCGATATGGGTCGCATGATGGCCAGCTACGTGCTCTTTGCGGTGCTGCGTTATGCCCGCGACATCCCGGCCTTCGAACGCGCCCAATGCGAGCGGCGCTGGCACTACTTGCACCCGCGCTTGCCTTCCAGCGTGCGGGTCGGGGTGCTGGGCTTGGGAGAGCTGGGCTCCTATGCAGCGCTCGAGCTGGCGCGCCAGGGTTTCGATGTGCGCGGCTGGTCACGTTCGGAAAAACAGCTGGATAACGTTACTTGCGTGAACGGGATGGCCCGTCTGGACGGCTTCCTTGGCAGCAGCGACATTCTGGTGGTGATGCTGCCACTGACGCCGCAAACCCATGGCTTGCTCAACGCCGAACGGCTGGCTCTGTTACCCAAGGGCAGTTGCTTCGTCAACGTCTCCCGGGGTGCCATCGTCGATCAGCATGCGTTGACCGCTGCACTCGCCAGCGGGCAGATCAGCGAGGCGACACTGGACGTGTTCGATCGCGAGCCGTTGCCGCCCGAGGACCCGCTCTGGGCGCTGGACAACGTGCTGATCACACCCCATCTGGCTTCGGTGGCCATACCAGCCACCGCCGCGCAGCAAGTGGCCGACAACATTCAGCGACTCAATCGAGGTGAGCCTGTGCTGAATCAGGTTGATCCGGCCCGCGGTTATTGATGCCCAAGGACGCTTGAGTGACTGCGTCACAAATTCCGATGCACAAGTACAGCAAAGCCTGTTTTACCGATCCAGTGGCGCCACTCCATGATGGTCCCCTCGAACCAATGCGCGTCTACAGGGTGTGCACGCGCGTTGGCAAGACGTCCTCCTCTCCGTATAGCCAGAAGGAATAGAACATGCTGCGTAACGTCATTGCGTTGACCTTGTTGAGCGCGAGCCTGCTGGCCGCCGCGAATGCCAACGCCGCCGACAAACTGGTAGTCAGCACTTGGGGCGGCAGCTTCAAAGACCTGATCGACGAAGCCATCGGCAAAGCGTTCACCAAGCAGACCGGCGTTGAAGTCGAGTACATCACCGGCGGCACCATCGACCGCCTCAACAAGGCCAAGCTCGCTGGCACCGCCGAGTCGGACCTGACCTTCACGACGTCCCATGTAGGCTGGCTGTACACCAACGACAAGCTGTTCGAAACCCTGGACATGAGCAAGATTCCCAATGCCGCCAACCTGGTGCATCAGGCCAGATTGAGCCCGTCGCACATTGGCGTTTGGGGCTACGTCTACACCATCGGCTATCGGCCGGATCTGGTACCCAAAGGCGTGGCCTTCGACAGTTGGGCGGACCTGTGGAAGCCCGAACTAAAAGGCACGCTGGCCCTGCCCGACTGGGACCCGAGCCACATCATCGCGGTCTCGGCAAAGCTCTCGGGCAGCGACGCCGAGCACTGGAAAAAAGGCGAGGACAAGCTCAAGGCGCTGATTCCCAACATCAAGTCGTTCTACACCAACGACGCCAACAGCCAGCAGTTGATTGCCACCGGCGAGACACCGGTGCAGGTCATGCTGTCCATGAACGCCTATCACATGATGGAAGAAGGCGTGAACATCAAGCTCGCCATCCCCAGGGAAGGCGCGGTACTGGGCGTTGATGCGATGGGCATAAACACCGGCAGCAAGCACGCAGACCTGGCTTATACCTTCATGAACATCGCCTTGTCGCCAGAAGTACAAGCGAAGATCGCCAGGATCAACCGTGGCAGCCCGGTGGTGACCAATGCCCATGTCGATCCGGAAGTCGCAAAGCTGCCGGGGATGCTCACAACCCCTGCTCAGTGGGACGCGACCCTGAACATCGACCCTGAGCTGCGCGCCCGGAAATCGGCAGAATGGCGCAAGTGGTTCTCTGAAAACATCATGGCGCACTGAGTGCTGGAACAGCGCCAGGATTTGTATTGTTTCCGCCGCCCGCTTTATTGGCTGCCTGCATGGAAGACCCCATGACTCGAAGACCTGCGTTTGTCCTGTGGTTCGTGCTGCCGTCGGCGTTGACCGCCATCGGCCTGACGATCGCGATGCTGACCGTGCTGCAATACAGCGTGCGCGCCTACGTTCCAGGCTCACTGGACGTGGGCGGGTTCACGCTCGATAACTTCCAGGATCTGCTCAAGAGTCTATATGCCCAGGCGTTCTTCAACACCGTGTCCTTGAGTTTCAAAACGGCCCTGTTTGGCCTGTTGCTCAGCTATCCGCTGGCCTACGCGCTGGTCCGTACCCGCACTGGCTGGCTGAAGTCGAGCATCCTGATTATCGCCATCACCCCGCTGTTCCTCGGCGAAGTGGTGCGCACCTACTCCTGGATCATTGTGCTGGGCAGCAGCGGTTTTCTGAACAGCCTGTTGCTGGCCATGGGCGTGATCGACACACCGCTGCGATTGATGTTCACCCAGACCGGCGTGGTCCTGGCATTGGTTCACGTGACAATGCCGATCATGGTCCTAATGCTCGCCACCGGGCTGTCGCACATTGATCCGGCCTACGAGAAAGCCGCCACCAGCCTGGGCGCCGGGCCAATTCGCGCGTTTCTCACGGTGACGCTTCCGTTGTCATTGCCGGGCATCGTCGCCAGCCTGACGACCGCATTCGCCTGGACCTTCAGCGCTTTTGCCACGCCGCAGCTGATCGGCGGTGGCAAGGTCAGCACCATCGCCACGCTGGTCTATCAACTGGGCTTTTCGTCTTTGAATTTTCCGTTCGCTGCGGCACTGAGCGTCGCGGGCCTGGTGCTGACGATCTTGCTGCTGACGGCGCTCAAGCGCATGACGCGCTCCCTGCACCCCGTCGGAGGCCATTGAGATGACGCGTTCCAATCGCGACAAATGGCTCGGCCACGCGGGCCGCCTGCTGGTGGGGCTGATTCTGCTGTTCGTGCTGCTGCCCACGATCGTGGTGATCATCTCCTCGTTCAGCAGCACCTCAGTGCTGTTCTTTCCGCCCAAAGGCTGGTCGTTGCGCTGGTTCGATCGAGCCCTTGCCTACGACGATTTTCGCAAGGGGTTCTACGCCGGGCTGATCGTCACCGCCTGGGCCTCAAGCCTCGCAGTGGTGATCGGTACGATGCTCGCCATCGCCATCCATCGCTTCGATTTCCGCTTCAAGCGCCTGCTCGAAGGCGTGTTGCTGTCGCCGCTGTTCATCCCGCATTTCACCATCGGGCTGGGGCTGCTGATGCTGGTGGCGCAGCTCAATCTGGGGCGCGGATATGCGCTGGTGATCTTCTGCCACATTCTGCTGGTGCTGCCATTCGTCCTGCGCAGCCTGTATGTGTCTCTGCACAATCTGGAACAGCGTATCGAGCTGGCCGCCGCCAGTCTTGGGGCCTCGCCATTGCGGGTGGTGTGGACCATCACCGTGCCGCTGATGATTCCGGGGCTGTTCGGTGGCTGGCTGTTCGCAGCCATTTTGTCGTTCAACGAATTCACCGCCTCGCTGTTCGTCACCACCCAGGCCAACCAGACCTTACCGGTAGCGATGTATAACTACGTGCGCGAATTCGCCGACCCGACCCTGGCTGCGCTGTCGGTGATGTACATCGCCGTGACCGCAACATTACTGATGCTGGCCAATCGTTTTCTGGGATTGGGCCGCGTGCTGAATGTCGAAGGGGCACGCTGAACGCGGCCCTGAATTGTTCATCTATCGCCCGTTGAACGGGCGCCGAATACGTATCAGAAGGATCGGACACCATGACGTTTTCCATCATTGGCCGCTGCGCCGAAACCGGTCAGCTGGGCATCGCCATCAGCTCTTCAAGCATTGCCGTCGGCGCGCGCTGCCCTTGGTTACGTCCAGGCGTAGGCGCGGTCGCGACCCAGAACATCACGCTGCCAGCTTTGGGCAGCCATGTGCTTGATCAGCTGGAGCTTGGCCTGTCACCCGAACAGGCGACTGCCTCCGTGCCGGCCTACGACGCGTTCAGCCGGTTTCGTCAGGTGACTGTCATCGATCATCAGGGCAACACCGCGATCTTCAACGGCACCGAAACCCTGGGCTGCGTGCACTCGGTAGCGGGTGAACAATGCGCCGGCGCCGGGAACATGCTGGCCGATACGGCCGTCATCGATGCAATGGTCAAGGCCTTCGAAACCACTGGCGGGCAATTGGCCGATCGCTTGATCGCCGCCATGCAAGCCGCGATGGCGGCCGGTGGCGAAGCGGGCCCTGTGCATTCAGCTGCCTTGAAAGTGGTGGGCGACGTGAGCTGGCCGATCATTGACCTGCGCGTCGACTGGGCCGAGGAAGATCCAATTACAACGCTGGCCCAATTGTGGACCGCCTACCGCCCGCAAATGCAGGACTACCTGACGCGGGCCCTCGACCCGACCCAGGCGCCGAGCTACGGCGTACCGGGAGACGAATGAATGAGCAGCCGAGAGATTCTGGCGGCACTGATCGGCTTCGACACCACCAGCCGCGAGTCCAATCTGCAATTGATCGAGTTCGTTCGCGCTTACCTCGCCGGGCATCAAGTGCCCTGCGAATTGATTTTCAATGATGAGGGCAGCAAGGCCAATCTCTTCGCCACCCTCGGTCCGGACGACCGGCCGGGGGTGGTGCTGTCCGGCCATACCGATGTAGTGCCGGTGGATGGGCAAGCGTGGACCGTGCCACCCTTCGAACTCAGTGAAAAGGACGGCAACTTTTACGGTCGCGGCGCAGCCGACATGAAAGGCTTTATTGCGTGCGTGCTTGCTGCCGTACCGGGTCTTCTCGCTAAGCCACTGCGTATGCCGGTGCATATCGCCTTGTCCTACGATGAAGAAGTCGGCTGCCTGGGCGTACGCAGCCTGCTCGCCGAGTTGGAACAGCGTGCGATCAAACCTGCGCTGTGCCTGATTGGTGAGCCCACTGAACTCAAGCCAGTGCTCGGTCACAAGGGCAAACTCGCGATGCGCTGCGATGTACACGGCGCGGCCTGTCATTCGGCCTATGCCCCACAGGGGGTTAATGCCATTGAGTACGCCGCTGAGCTGATCGGTGAGCTGGGTCGCATCGGGTCACGATTGCGTGCCGTGGAATTGCAGGATGCCCGCTTCGACCCGCCCTTCTCTACCGTACAGACCGGCCTGATCAGTGGCGGCAAAGCGCTGAATATCGTGCCTGCCGACTGCAGCTTCGACTTCGAGATACGCACCCTGCCCGATCAGAATGCCCACGATGTCGCCCGGCAACTGGAGCAATACGCGCGTCAGCACGTGGTACCAGAAATGCAAGCAATCAACGCTTCAAGCGATATCCGCTTCTCCCAGCTGTCCGCCTATCCAGGGCTGGCGACGGATGCCCGTGGCGAAGCGGCCAAGCTGATTGCCGAATGCTGTGGCTCCGGGAATTTCACCACTGTGGCGTTCGGCACCGAGGGCGGGTTATTCGATGCCATCGGTATAGCGACAGTCGTGTGCGGGCCCGGGAGCATGGATCAAGGGCACAAACCCGACGAATTCATCAGCGTAGAGCAACTGGATGGCTGCGATCGCATGCTCGAACGCCTGACTCAGGCACTACGCGCCTGAGACTGGAACGACCGATGGAAACCGCGGCAGGGATCAAAACATCACTGCATCAATTGTCCGAGCGTCTGGAGGCGATTTTAGCTGGCGGGGTACTTGTTTTCGAGGTGGCCGTTGCTCTCGCATTCGTTCTCTCAAGGAAAACGGCTGGCAGGTCTCCGGCAAATAGAAGAAAGCGTATCCGCTCCTGGACCACACTGATCGGGCCGAACGTGTGGTGGAAGCCGTGCGCTCGGCATTCGAAGAACGAGAATCGGGTCGCAGCGAAAAGTGATTGATTCACCCAGCCCGTCCGCCCAAAGCCAACCCGCCACCACCGCCCGCCTCACCCCAAAACGCCTCCGCCGCCTGACTCAGCTGCGCCTTCGGCCGGGTCAGGTGAATTTCCAGCGGAATGTCCCAGCTTTCATCCAGCGCTCTGACCAGGCGCCCTTCCAGCACTTCCTGCTCGGTCAGGCTTTTCGGCAGCCACGCCACGCCTTTGCTTTCCAGGGCCATCGACATGAGTACGGCCGCAAGGTGGCTGCTGAAGAGCGGTTTGAGGTGAAGGTAATCTTCCTTGCCCCGCAGTCGGTGGGCGACGATGCGCCCCAGCCCGGATTCATGGGTGTACGCCAGATACGGCAACGCCGCCGGCGTGGTGCCAAAGCGGGTCGATGTGCTTGCCAGGGGCACCAGCACGTCCTCACCGACCGTCTTGCTGATGAACTGATCAGGCGCCAGCAGCGGCGGCACGTCGGGGTGGCGATGGCAGAGCAGAAACTGCACCTGGCCGTGGATCAGCATCTGCTCACAGACGGCCATGCTGTCGGAGTGCAGCTGCACGGCCTCGATGAGCGCGGCGTTTTCCGAGCTTCGCAGCCACTTGGGAAAGAAAGTGAACGACAGCGAATGCGTGGCCGCGAACTTGAGTGAGCGCGCCGCCATTCCGGCCACTTCCTGGGCCTCGTTGCGCATCCGGTACAGGTGCCGGGCCGCCTCCTGAGCGCTCGGCAGAATTTGCCTTCCCGCCTCCGTCAGCGTGGCGCCCTGAGGCGTGCGCACGAATAACTCCACGCCCATCCAGTTCTCCAGCGAGCGAACTCGGCGGCTAAAGGCCGGCTGGGTAACGTGCCGTGCCTCGGCGGCACGGACAAAGCTGCCGTACTCCGCAAGCGCCGAGAGATCTTCAAGCCAGACGAGTTCCAAGGGGCCATGCCTCCTGTGCATAGGGTGCGGCATTAATAGCATTGGGCGGGCGTCGTCGCAAAGCCTAACGTGGGGCCACGAACAACAAGAGGAACCTGTCATGCGCATCGTCGACATCCGTGAAAAAACCGTTTCCATTGCCTCGCCCATCGCCAACGCCTACATCGATTTTTCCAAAATGACTTGCTCGGTCGTGGCGGTGATCACCGATGTGATCCGCGACGGCAAACCTGTTATCGGCTATGGCTTCAACTCCAACGGTCGCTACGGCCAGGGCGCGCTGATGCGTGATCGCTTCCTGTCGCGCGTCACCGAAGCCGACCCCGACACCCTTGTCGATCATGAAAACAACAACCTCGACCCGTTCGCCATCTGGAAAACCCTGATGACCAACGAAAAGCCAGGCGGTCACGGAGAGCGCTCGGTCGCCGTCGGCACCATTGACATGGCGGTCTGGGACGCGGTCGCCAAGATCGAAGGCAAACCGCTGTATCGCCTGCTGGCTGATCGTTACCGCAACGGCGTGGCCGACGACAAAGTCTGGGTCTATGCCGCGGGCGGCTATTACTACCCAGGCAAGGACCAGACCAAGCTCAAGGCGGAAATGCAGAGCTACCTGGATCGCGGCTATGACGTGGTCAAAATGAAGATCGGCGCCGTGCCCCTGGACGAAGACATCCGCCGCATCGAAGCGGTGCTTGAGGTGGTGGGTGATGGTCGTCGTCTGGCGGTCGATGCCAACGGCCGTTTTGATCTGGAGACGGGCATTGCTTACGCCGAAGCCATCAAAAAGTACAACCTCTTCTGGTACGAAGAAGTCGGTGACCCGCTGGACTACGCACTCCAGGCCGAGCTTGCCAATCACTACGAACTGCCCATGGCCACCGGTGAAAACCTGTTTTCCCATCAGGACGCCCGCAACCTGCTGCGCCACGGCGGCATGCGCCCTGATCGCGACTTTCTGCAGTTCGACTGCGCGCTGTCCTACGGACTGGTGGAATACATGCGCACGCTGAAGGTGATGGAAGACATGGGCTGGTCGTCACGGCGCGTGGTGCCCCACGGTGGTCACCAGATGTCCTTGAACATCGCCGCCGGCCTGCACCTGGGCGGCAACGAATCCTACCCGGACGTGTTCCAGCCCTTCGGCGGTTTTGCCGACGGGATCAAGGTGGAAAACAGCTACGTCGGATTGCCGGATATTCCAGGTGTAGGGTTTGAAGCGAAGTCCGCCTTGTACGCCGTCATGCGCGAGTTGGGTGAAGGCTGATCAGACCGCGTCTGCGGCCCTTTTTGAAAGAGGCCGCAGACACACGCGTCATTCCTGACGCCACGCCACATGCCCATCACAACAATAAAATGAGGTGCTTCCGTGGAAACGTCCCAATCACGCTGGTATAGCCAGCTGTATGTGCAAGTGCTGATCGGCATCGTGATCGGCGCCGCCATCGGTTACTTCTTGCCAGACATCGGTGCCAAGCTCCAGCCCTTCGCCGATGGTTTCATCAAACTGATCAAGATGCTGTTGGCACCGATCATTTTCGGGACCGTCGTCGTGGGTATCGCGAAGATGGGCAGCATCAAAGAGGTGGGCCGAATCGGTGTGAAGGCCCTGCTCTACTTCGAGATTCTGTCCACCATCGCGCTGGTCATCGGCCTGATCGTCGTTAACATCGTCAAGCCGGGGGTCGGCATGAATATCAACGTCAGCGCCCTTGATGGCAGTGCTATCAGCAAGTACAGCCAGGCCGCCAGTGAACAGGGCGGGACCATTGATTTCTTTCTCAATATCATCCCTCACACTTTTCTCGGCGCCTTTTCCAACGGGGTCATGCTTCAGGTGATCCTGCTTTCTGTGTTGATGGGCATTGCGTTGGTGCAAATGGGCGAAACCAGCAAGCCGCTGATCAACACCATTGATCTGTTCCTGCAAGGCCTGTTCAAGATCGTTGCCATGGTCATGCGCCTGGCGCCGATCGGTGCGGGTGCAGGGATGGCCTTCACCATCGGCAAGTACGGCATCGGCACCCTGCTCTCTCTCGGTCAGCTGCTGATCGCCCTGTACCTCACCACGCTGATCTTCATCGTCGTCGTGCTGGGTTCCGTGGCAAGGTGGTCTGGCATGCCGCTGATGCAATTTCTGCGTTATTTCAAGGATGAAATTCTCATCACGCTGGGCACCTGTTCGACCGAAGCGGTGCTGCCACGCATGATGGTAAAACTGGAAAAACTGGGCTGCAAAAAATCGGTGGTGGGCATGGTGCTACCGACCGGTTACACGTTCAACGCCGACGGCACCTGCATCTACCTCACCATGGCCGCCATTTTCATTGCCCAGGCGACCAATACCCCGCTGACCTTTGCCGATCAGTTGATCTTGCTCGGAGTGTTCCTGCTGACGTCCAAAGGTTCGGCAGGTGTGGCAGGTGCGGGGTTCGTGACGCTGGCGGCAACCCTGACCACCATCCACTCCATTCCTCTGGTCGGGCTTGTTCTGCTGCTGGGCATTGATCGGTTCCTGAACGAAGCGCGGGCCGTGACCAATTTGATTGGTAATGGTATCGGCACCATCGCTATCGCCAAGTGGGACAACTCCTTCGACGTCGCGGCCTGCGAGCGCGAGATCGCGGCGATGAAAACCGAAAAATCCCAAAGGAAAGCCTTGGCGGCGCAGAAGTAATCCGCCGGGCCCTCCGTTGATTGCCCGTGAGATACGGCATCGTCGGCAGCCGCTTCAAGGCTCATCCAGTCAGGCAAACGGCGTTGTCACCGCTGCAGCTTCCGTGACAGGAAATCCCGGATGTACTGCGCGACCTCGGGCGCATGGGTCTCCAGCGCAAAGTGTCCGGCGTCCAGAAGATGCACCTCGGCACTCGGGATGTCCTTGCGAAACGCTTGCGCACCCGGCGGAATGAACGCCGGGTCGTGCTTGCCCCAGACCGCGAGCAAGGGCGGCTGGTGCTTGCGCAAGTACGCCTGAAACGCGGGATAGGCGGCGACGTTGCTGCGGTAGTCAAGAATCAGGTCCAGCTGTATTTCCTCCGCGCCGGGCCGGGCCATGTAAAAAATGTCGAGGTTGTAGCCGTCGGGCGAGAGCTTCTCGGGATCGGCACCGGTGCCGTATTGCCAGTCGCGGATGGTCTTGGGCGACAGCGACGGTCGACAGGCTTCGCGGTTGGCCGCCGAAGGATCACGCCAGTAAGCCTGCCACGGGTCCCACTGATCGCTGAAACCTTCAAGGTAGGCGTTGCCGTTCTGGCTGATGATGGCCGTCACCTTTTCCGGGTTGGCGGCGGCGAGGCGCAGGCCGGTGGGCGCCCCGTAGTCGAAGATGTACAGCGCGTATCGGGTCAGCCCCAGTGCTTCGGTGAAACCCTCGACCACTTTGTAGAGGTTGTCGAAGGTGTAATCGAACTGGCCCCGCGGCGGTGCCAGGGTGTTGCCGAAACCGGGCAAGTCGGGCGCGATCAGGCGGTACTGGCTGGCGAGCAGCGGCATCAGGGTGCGGAACATGTGGCTTGCGCTCGGGAAGCCGTGGAGCAGCAACAGTACTGGCGCATCCTTCGCTCCGACTTCGCGGTAGAACACCTCGACGTCGCCGACTTTTTGCGTGTGGAATCTGACACGGAAGGCATCATCGAGCTTGGCGCTGCTGTGCCGGCCGGAAGGAGGTGAGCTGGCTGAGGCCGTGCTGGCAAATGACCCGGCCACGGCAGACGCTGCTCCCACCGCGGACGCCTGCAAGATACCGCGGCGGCTGAAGCCGGGCTTACAGTTCGATGAATTGACCGAATCGGAACGAGTCATTGGGAGACCTTCATGAGTGGGTTCAGGCTGAATGCTATTGGCCGCAGCGAAGGCCGTGAATCACCAGGAAACTCAACTCACCATTTCTGATTGTGCAACGTTGCTGAACATCTTGAGGCGTATGAACCGACCTCTTCCCGGCTGAAGCCAGTCCCACTAAAAGCACCGTGCGTCCCGGTAGGACCGGCTTTAGAAGGGAAAGCGCCAGACGTCCCACCGGAAAGCTAATGTCGATTGAAGAGCGTATCTGCGCAATAGCTCACAGCCACGCAGCGGGCCGGCGCCGGTGTCCAGGTAGTGGACGCCTGCGTGAAGACAGTAGGCTCAATACGGGTAACTCCAATTTAGTGGGCTCTATCGTCCGTTTACCTCGATAAGCCCCTGAATTGTGGATTTATGAACAGATGCCACATGACGGTGCAGGGTATTGATTACAGACCTTTTATTACGCCGAACATCATTACGACTGATAGTTACCTTCGCGTCATTCGATTCGTGCAATAACACCCCCGAGAACATTATCCGCCCATCTCAATAACATCGGCGGATTCTCCCATGCTTCAGTCTTTAACTCCTTTGCGCTATCCCCTCGCCGCGTTGACCCTTGTGGTCCTCAGCGCGTGCGGCCGGACGCCTGAGGCGACGGTTGCGCCGGCGGCGGCGAAAGTCAACGTGGCCAAGGTGATCGAGCAACCGGTCAACGAGTGGGACGAAGTCACCGCCCGCCTCGAATCGCCGGAAACCGTTCAGGTGCGCCCGCGTGTTTCAGGCCAGATCGATTCGGTGGCTTTCACTGACGGCGAGCTGGTGAAAAAAGGCGACCTGCTGTTCCAGATCGACCCGCGCCCGTTCGAAGCGGAAGTGCATCGTCTGGAAGCGCAACTGCAGCAGTCCAAGGCCGCAGCCCAGCGCAGCACCAACGAAGCCCAGCGCGGCGAACGCCTGCGCACCAACAATGCGATCTCCGCCGAACTCGCCGACTCTCGTACCACCACCGCCCAGGAATCCAAAGCTGCCGTTGCCGCCATCCAGGCACAGCTTGATCTGGCGCGCCTGAACCTGAGCTTTACCCGTGTCACGGCGCCGATCACCGGACGCGTCAGCCGTGCGGAAATCACCGCCGGCAACATTGTCACCGCCGACCAGACCATCCTCACCAGCCTGGTATCCACCGATAAGGTCTACGCCTACTTCGACGCCGACGAGCGCGTGTTCCTCAAGTACAACCAACTGGCTCGCGATGGCAAACGCGGCGCGACAACGCCGGTGTACATGGGCCTGTCCAACGAAGCGGAAAACCCGCACCTGGGTCAGATGAACTTCGTCGACAACCAGGTCAATCCGCGCACCGGCACCATCCGTGGCCGCGCCGTGTTCGACAACAGCAAGGGCGAATACACCCCGGGCCTGTATGCGCGCCTGAAGCTGGTGGGCAGCGGTACCTATTCGGCCATGCTGATCAAGGACGAAGCGGTGGGCACCGATCTGGGCAAGAAATTCGTGCTGGTAGTCGACAAGGACAACAAGGCGATCTACCGCAGCGTCGATCTGGGACCGAAGCTCGAAGGCTTGCGCATCGTGCGCAGCGGCCTGAGCAAAGACGACCGCATCGTCGTCACCGGCCTGCAACGCGTGCGTCCGGGCTCACCGGTTGACCCGCAGGACACGCCGATGGCCAGCCCCGAAACACTCTCCGCATTGCAACAACAACGCCAGGCGCTCGAAGCCAGCAACCAGCCCAAGGCACAGTCCAAGCTGGACGCCAAGGTTGCTGCTTCCGCCACGCCACGCGGTTAAGGGACACACTCGATGAATTTCTCCAAGTTCTTTATCACGCGACCGATCTTCGCGGCGGTGCTTTCGCTGCTGATCCTGATCGCCGGCGCGATCTCGCTGTTCCAGCTGCCCATCAGTGAATACCCCGAAGTCGTGCCGCCGACTGTTGTCGTGCGCGCCAACTTCCCCGGCGCCAACCCGAAAGTGATCGGCGAGACCGTCGCCGCGCCGCTGGAACAGGCGATCACCGGCGTCGAGAACATGCTCTACATGTCCTCTCAGGCGACCGCCGACGGTAAGCTGACCCTGACCATCACCTTCGCGCTGGGGACCAACCTCGACACCGCGCAGGTGCAGGTACAGAACCGGGTCACCCGGACCGAGCCAAAGCTGCCGGAAGAAGTGACGCGCATCGGTATTACCGTGGACAAGGCCTCGCCTGACCTGACGATGGTGGTCCACTTGACCTCGCCGGATCAGCGTTACGACATGCTGTACCTGTCCAACTATGCGGTGTTGAACATCAAGGATGAGCTGGCACGCCTGGGCGGTGTCGGCGACGTGCAGCTGTTTGGCATGGGCGACTACTCGCTGCGAGTCTGGCTCGATCCGAACAAGACCGCATCGCGCAACATCACGGCGACCGACGTAGTCAACGCCATTCGCGAGCAGAACCGTCAAGTGGCCGCCGGTCAATTGGGCGCACCGCCCTCCCCGAGCGCCACCAGCTTCCAGATGTCGATCAACACCCAGGGCCGTCTGGTTTCTGAGGAAGAGTTCGAGAACATCATCGTTCGCGCCGGCGACAACGGCGAAATCACCCGGGTCAAGGACATCGCTCGCGTCGAACTGGGCTCCAGCCAATATGCCTTGCGGTCGTTGCTGAACAACCAGCCGGCAGTGGCGATTCCGATCTTCCAGCGTCCAGGCTCCAACGCCATCGACATTTCCAACGAAGTGCGCGGTGAGATGGAACTGTTGAAGAAAAACTTCCCCGAAGGCATGGACTACAGCATCGTCTATGACCCGACGATCTTCGTGCGCGGCTCCATCGAAGCGGTGGTTCATACCCTGTTCGAAGCGCTGATCCTCGTCGTACTCGTGGTGATTCTGTTTCTGCAGACCTGGCGCGCCTCGATCATCCCGCTGGTCGCCGTACCGGTGTCGCTGATCGGTACGTTTGCGGTCATGCACCTGTTCGGTTTCTCGCTTAATGCGCTGTCGCTGTTCGGGCTCGTACTGGCGATCGGTATCGTCGTGGACGACGCCATCGTGGTGGTGGAGAACGTCGAGCGGAACATCGAGCTTGGCCATCCGCCGATGGAGGCTACACAGATCGCCATGCGAGAAGTGACCGGCCCGATCATCGCCACGGCCCTGGTGCTGTGTGCGGTGTTCATTCCGGCGGCGTTCATCTCCGGCCTGACCGGGCAGTTCTACAAACAGTTCGCGCTGACCATCGCCATTTCGACGGTGATCTCGGCCTTCAACTCGCTGACCCTGTCGCCTGCGCTGGCCGCTGTTCTGCTGCGCGCCCACGATGCACCGAAGGACGGCTTCTCGCGGTTCCTCGACAAGCTGTTTGGCGCTTGGCTGTTCCGCCCGTTCAACCGTTTCTTCGTCAAGGCCAGTAACGGCTACGTGAGCACGGTTGGCCGAGTGATCCGCATCAGCGGCGTGGCACTGGTGGTGTACGCCGGCCTGATCGTGATGACCTGGCTGGGTTTCTCCAACACCCCGACCGGCTTCGTACCGGCACAGGACAAACAGTACCTGGTCGCCTTCGCGCAACTGCCGGATGCCGCGAGCCTGGATCGCACCGAGGACGTGATCAAGAAGATGTCGGCCATGGCCCTGGAACAACCAGGTGTGGAAAACGCCATTGCCTTCCCTGGCCTGTCGATCAACGGGTTCACCAACAGCCCGAACTCCGGCATTGTCTTCGTCGCCCTCAAATCCTTCGATGAGCGCAAGCAGGCCAGTGAGTCTGCGGGTGCCATCGCCGGCGCCCTCAACGCCAAGTATGCCGGGATTGAGGAAGCCTACATGGCGATCTTCCCGCCCCCGCCGGTACAAGGCTTGGGCACGATCGGCGGTTTCCGCCTGCAGATCGAAGACCGTGGCAACCTGGGTTACGACGAGCTTTACAAAGAAACAATGAACGTCATCGGCAAGAGCCGCAGCGTGCCGGAACTGGCGGCGCTGTTCACCAGCTACACGGTGAACGTACCCCAGGTCGATGCCGCCATCGACCGCGAAAAAGCCAAGACACTTGGCGTGCCGATCAGCGACATCTTCGACACTCTGCAGGTCTACCTGGGCTCGCTGTACGCCAACGACTTCAACCGTTTCGGCCGGACCTATCAGGTCAACGTGCAGGCTGAGCAGCAGTTCCGCCAGGACGCTGAACAGATCGGTCAGTTGAAAGTGCGCAACAACCGCGGCGAAATGATCCCGTTGGCGACGCTGTTGAAAGTCACCAACACCTCGGGCCCGGACCGCGTCATGCACTACAACGGCTTCATCACCGCCGAGATCAACGGCGCAGCGGGACCGGGTTACAGCTCGGGTCAGGCGCAGACAGCGATGGAAAAACTGCTCAAGGAAGAACTGCCCAACGGCATGACCTACGAGTGGACCGATCTGACCTACCAGCAGATTCTGTCGGGCAACACCGCGTTGCTGGTCTTCCCGCTCTGCGTATTGCTGGCGTTCCTGGTACTGGCCGCGCTGTATGAAAGCTGGAGCCTGCCGCTGGCGGTGATCCTGATCGTGCCGATGACCCTGCTGTCGGCCATTGCCGGTGTGATCATTGCCGGGAGCGACAACAACATCTTCACCCAGATCGGCCTGATCGTACTGGTGGGCCTGGCGTGCAAGAACGCGATTCTGATCGTCGAGTTCGCCAAGGATGAGCAGGACAAGGGCAAAACCCCGCTGGAAGCTGTGCTTGAAGCCTGCCGCCTGCGTCTGCGGCCGATCCTGATGACCTCCTTCGCATTCATCATGGGTGTGGTGCCACTGGTGCTGTCCAGCGGTGCCGGTGCCGAAATGCGTCATGCCATGGGCGTGGCGGTGTTCTCCGGGATGCTCGGTGTGACCTTCTTCGGTCTGCTGTTGACGCCGGTCTTCTATGTACTGATTCGGAACTACGTTGGCCGCAAAGAGGCACGCAAGGCGGCCAAGGCTCAACGCATTCAGACCACCGCCCCGGAGGCTCATTGATGAAAGCTGCAAAACTCTTTCTGCCGAGCCTGCTGGTGCTGGCGCTGGCGGCCTGCGCCGTCGGCCCGGACTACAAGAAGCCGGAAACCGCGGCGGCCAACATCCAGGCCGCCACCCAGCGGGCCTATGACCGCAGTCACATCGAGACCGTCTGGTGGCAGCAGTTCGACGACCCGACCCTGAACAAACTGGTCGCCGAATCGCTGCAGGGCAACCGCGAGTTGCGCGTCGCCTTCGCCCGGCTGAAAGCGTCCCGCGCGATTCGTGACGACATCAGCAACGACGCGATGCCCGTCGTGACCAGCCGCGCCAGCAGCCAGATCGGCCGCTCGCAGGTACCGGGTGAAACCGAACACAGGGTCAACCAGGAACGTTACGACCTCGGCCTGGACATGGCCTGGGAACTGGACCTGTTCGGCCGCATCCAGCGCGAGCTGGAAGCCAGTGACGCCGACCAGCAGGCTGCCGAAGCCAACCTCTATCAGCTGCAAGTGACGATGATCGCCGAACTGGTCGACGCCTACGGTCAGCTGCGCGGCGCCCAATTGCGCGAGAACATCGCCCGGGACAACCTGAAAAATCAGCAGGAGTCCCGCAGCGTCACCGCGCAGTTGCGTGACGAAGGCGTGGGCAATGAGCTTGATGTCGTGCGTTCCGACGCGCGTCTGGCGGCGGTGGAAGCCACCATTCCGCAGCTTCAGGCCGAGCAGGTGCGCCAACGCAATCGCATCGCCACCCTGCTCGGCGAGCGTCCGGACGCCATGACCGTGACCCTCGCTCCGGCCAAGCTGCCGGCGATCTCCAAGGCTCTGCCGATCGGTGATCCGACCAAGCTGCTGGAAAACCGTCCGGACGTACGCAGCGCCGAGCGGCAACTGGCGGCGCAAACCGCGCGAATCGGCGTGCAGACCGCCGACCTGTTCCCACGGGTCAGCCTGAGCGGTTTCCTCGGGTTTACCGCCAGCCGTGGTTCGCAGATCGGGTCCGGCGCAGCACAAGCGTGGGGCCTCGGCCCGAGCATCACCTGGGCGGCATTTGACCTGGGCAGCGTCAGGGCGCGGATTCGCGGCGCCAACGCCGATGCCGAAGGCGCCCTGGCCAATTACGAGCAGCAAGTGCTGCTGGCCCTGGAAGAAACCGAAAACGCGTTCAGCGACTACGACAAGCGTCAGCAGCGTCTGGTGTCGCTGGTGCGGCAGAGTGAAGCCAGCCGTTCGGCGGCGAATCTGGCGAACATCCAGTACCGCGAAGGCACGGCCGACTTCCTCGTCCTGCTGGACGCCGAACGTGAGCGTCTGGCCGCCGAAGACAGCCAGGCCCTGGCCGAAATCGATCTGTATCGCGGCATCGTCGCCATCTACAAAGCCTTGGGCGGCGGCTGGCAGCCGAACGCCTGAGGTCATGGGATGAACGGCGGGATTGCTCAAGCGGCGGCGGATCTGCAGCGCTGATCTGCGGCCACCCTCCGCCGCTTTCCAAGGCCCCGGACCCACAAGGTTCGGGGCTTTTTTCTGAACCGTTGATAAACAACCCGCGAGCGCCCGAGGGGGCCATCAATCCCCACAGGGTTTGACACTCGGCGGTCTCTCCCCGAAGCTGCTGCACACGCCCACACGGAAACCGATATGTCTGAGTCGTCTTCCCGGCGCACACCCGCCCAGCTCAAGGCTCGACGTCGCTGGCAGGTGGCAATTGCGCTGGCGCTGTTGCTGCTGATCATCGCCATGGCGATGCTGGTGCGAAACTGGCACGCGCCGCCGGCCGCACCGCAGGTCAATCACAGCTATGCCGAAGCACTGGAGCAGGCCCACGGTGGCAAGCCCGGCGCCGCGCGCGTGCTCTATCAGCAATTCACCCGCACTGACCTGTCGGATATTCGCCGCGCCGGCCTGCTGGCTGAGCTGGTCAATTACCCGGGCCCCCAGGCCCTGAAAATTCTGCGAGGCGATCTCAAGCGCCCCGCTCCGCTGGTTCAGCAGGCGGCCATCCAGGCGGTCACCGCCATGCTTCCTGAAGATCAACGCAGCACGCTGATCGGCCCGCTGCTGGACGACGCAGATGATCAGGTGCGCTTCAGCGCGGTGCGCGCCTTGCTGCCGCTGAGCCCGGATGAACTGGGCCTGTATTACGGCGCGCTGCAAGAGGCCGCTCAGCAGTATGAGCAGGCGCTGACTGCCCAGCCGCCGAGCGCGCAACGCCAGCTCGCGCTCGCGCAGCTCTACCTCAACAACGGCACCCCGCAGAAGGCGATCGAGGCGCTGGAACTGGCCGCAAAACTGGAACCGGACAACCTCGAGACCGGGCTGGCGCTGGTGCAGTTACTCGACGGTCAGGGTCAGGCCGATCGTTCGCGTCAGTTGCTCGCCCAATGGCTGGAGAAACAGCCCCAGTCGTCCCTGGCGCAACACGCACTCGGCCAATGGCTGCTGCGTCACAAACAGAACGAATACGCCCTGCTCCCGCTGACTCGGGCCATTGAGCTGGACCCGGAGAATACCGGCTACCGTTACGACCTTGCCGTGGCGCTTCACGACCTCGACCAGCTCGAAGCCGCGCAGCGTCAGCTGGAGGACATCCTGCAGCGCGCACCCGCCGACCGCCGCGCGCGGATTTTGCTGATTCGTTACTGGACCGAGACCGGGCAGCTGCAGAAAGTGCAGGTGCTGCTCGCGGAACTGGAGCAGCTCAACGCCGATGATCCTGCCCTGCAGCAAGGGCTTTAGAACACTCAGTATTCGTCTCGAACAGCCGAAGTACGCCTGCCCATCCTGTCCGGGAACGATTCATAATGATGGGTCCGCTGCGCCGGCTCGATCGGGGGTAGCCTTATCCGTGATCCGGGACGTCAGGGCTTCAACCGACAAAAGCATGCTTGCAGCAGCGAGCACTCCTTGGAAGAGAATATTCATGGCAGTGCGAAAATCAGCGCCGATCATCGTGTTTGACGTGAACGAGACCTTGCTCGACATCAGCACCCTTGAGCCGCTGTTTGAGCGTGTGTTCGGTGACAGAGCCAGTTTGCGCGAGTGGTTCGCCAACCTGATCCTGTATTCGCAAACGATGACCCTGTGCGGCCGATACACCCCATTTGGCGAACTGGCCGTAAGCACGTTGCGTATGGTCGCGTCTCTCCATCAGGTCGCACTCGACGCCAGCGATATCGATGAATTGCAGGCACGGATGAGCACCATGCCAGCGCACCCCGATGTCCTGCCGGCACTCAAGTGCTTGCGTAACGCCGGCTTACGGCTGGTGACACTCAGTAACTCGGCCAGCGGTGCATCCCCATCGCCCCTTGAGCGCGCCGGGTTGGCGACGTTCTTTGAGCGTAGTTTCAGCGTTGAGGCCGTTAAAAAATTCAAACCTGCTCCGGAAACCTATCAGATGGTTTCCCAGGCGTTGAATGTCGAACTGGCGGACTTGCTTCTGGTGGCTTGTCATTATTGGGACACGGCGGGTGCCCAGGCTGCGGGGTGCCTTGGCGCCCTTCTGACCCGTCCGTACAACGCACCGCTCCTGATAGACGAAATGCCAGCGCCCGACCTGATGGCCTCCGAGCTAGGCGCCCTGACCGAGCAGATCATTCAACGCTGGGGCGGACCGGCATAGCCCGAGGTCTTCCTGGCATTCCAACTGCATCAGGCACTGAGGGGAGCATGCGAGGTGGTACCAGCAAGCAGGAAAAAGGTGGTCGCGGCTGACTCCGCATGGCGGGTGTTCCTTGTATTTTTGCGCTTGGGACTGACGTCTTTCGGAGGCCCGATTGCGCACTTGGCGTACTTTCGCGAGGAGTTCGTTGCGCGACGCCAATGGCTGAGCGAGCGCAGCTATGCCGACTTGGTCGCTCTGTGCCAATTCCTGCCGGGGCCTGCGAGTAGCCAGGTCGGGATAGGATTGGGACTGTCGCGTGCCGGATTTTCCGGAGCCGTCGCAGCATGGGCAGGTTTCACCTTGCCATCGGCGATAATCCTGGTTCTGTTCGCAAAGGGTCTATCCACGTGGGGAAGCGCTTTCCCACACGGCCTGTTGCATGGCCTTAAAATTGTCGCGGTCGCTGTCGTCGCTCAGGCTGTCTGGGGTATGGCCCGCCAGCTTTGTACCGATGTGCTTCGCGTGACAATCGCCGCATTCTCTGCCTGCGCTGCACTGCTGTGGCCCAATGCAATGGGCCAGATTAGTGTAATCGTCTGCACCGCCGGGGTAGGTCTGGTGTGTTTTAAAACCGATCAACGACAGCCAGTGGAATCTTTGCCGATTTCCATCAGCCGGAAAGTAGGTGTGATCTCGTTACTGGTGTTTTTCAGCTTGTTGGCTGGCCTTCCGTTATTGATGCAGGTTCTGCCCTCTCAAACCCTGGCCCGGGTGCAGGACTTCTACCGGGCCGGCTCATTAGTCTTCGGAGGGGGGCATGTGGTGCTGCCGTTACTTCAAACGGCAACGGTACCCAACGGCTGGGTAGCCAACGATACCTTCCTCGCCGGGTATGGCGTAGCTCAGGCCGTACCCGGCCCACTCTTCACGTTCGCCGCCTTTCTCGGTGCGTCCATGAGCGTCCCGCCGTCGGGTTGGGTCGGCGCATCGGTTTGCCTTGCCGCCATCTTTGCACCTTCATTTCTTCTCGTGATCGGGGTGTTGCCATTCTGGGAGCAGCTGCAGCAAGGCATTCGTACCCAGGCGGCACTTGCAGGCATCAACGCGGGGGTGGTCGGGCTTCTCTTGGCGGCTTTGTACAACCCGGTCTGGACGAGCGCCATCTCAAAACCCCAAGACGTCGGGCTGGCCCTGATCGCCCTTGTTGCCTTAATGTTCTGGAAGGTCCCTCCGTGGTTGGTTGTCTTGGGGATCGGCCTGATCGGATGGTTGCTAAGTCCGGTGTGGTGAGGAGAGCCGGTCCGCGTTCGATGCTGTGGGTATCGGCCCGAACCACGGTGGCACAGAGATGCAGGGTCAGTGTCGCCCGTCCGCCCGGGTTTCGGACGTGGTCCGGTCGGTGCGAGTAGGCGGCCGTTGGCCGCCGCTCTTGAGACGGGATAGTTTCCAATAGCGCTAAAGTATAAGAAATTACTTACAACGCTTTGCGCCTATTATTGTTTTTTTGTCAGACCCGCTTATCGTCTCCGAGGTGTTTCACTTAGCGATGAGTAAATCCGCTATTTTACAATGCGTAAAAAACGTGCATTATTTACTCGCGCCACAATTGAACTACCCCGTCTTGATACCAACGCTCATCCTTAGAAGTTAGTGTCGACGGCCGATCCTGATGTCAAGGACACGGTAGAACGTGGTGAAACCAAAAGCAGCAGAACCCGATGCGCATCGTAGTGCGTGCAAGGTTGCTTGCATTGAGCTGACAACAGCCATTAATTGCCGGAGTATCATTTTGTCCAGACTTGCCGAATATCGCGCAGCAGAAAAAGCCCTTCAGGAGCAACTGGCCCAGCTGGAGTACCTGAAGAACGACGACGGATTGAAGAAGGAAATCGAGTTCGAGCAGCAGTTGCAGGCCCTGATGAGCAAGTACGACAAGACCTTGCGCGACATCATTGCCATCCTCGACCCCCACACCGGCGCCTCCACCTCCGCGCCAGCAGCTCCGAAACGCCGCCGTCCGCGGGTCGTCAAGGTCTATCAAAATCCGCACACCGGCGAAGTGATCGAAACCAAAGGCGGCAATCATCGCGGGTTGAAAAACTGGAAAATACAATACGGTGCCGAAACCGTTGATTCGTGGTTGCGCGGCCGCTAGTCTGCTGCTCCCTTAAACATTGGCCTGCAACATTGAGAGGAAGCTCTGCTCGCGGGGCTTCTCTGCAAGTAGGTCGGCATGGCAATGAAACATGTGCTCTGAGCGCTGATAACAGCCAGCCAAAGGTGAGGTATTTTAAATAATGCAAGCCGGCGCAGGCACGGTTTGAATATCAAACCTGACAATTAGCTGAACAGCTTCGTATTAAAGGGATATATCGCTTTCAATACCCGGCTGGCGTATAGCATGCTTGATCGTCGAGTTTCACCCGCGTTATTTATCACGTTAAATATGGACGTGAGGGGCGCTGAGGCTGGCCATGAGCCTTCATGCATGAACAGACTAATTTTCCCTCCACGGCTGAACGGCTCGTGAGCTTCACATTTTTTTCACACCGGGTTGTAGAGGATGGAGGCTACTAAAGGATTAGTGCCCCAATGCCCGCTTCGGCGGGCTTCTTTATGCCCGCGATTTGTGTAGATCCTGCCTCGACCCTACTGCTCCGATCCGAGGCGCAGGCTGTCCCTGATTCGCAGCACTTCGTCTTTATGGGCCGCATAGCCCTGTGCCGAGCCGGCATACGACAACGACCACGCCAATTGCGGACTGGCCGCTGCTACCAGTGTCTGTGTCATGACGTGGTTGCCGTTCTGGGTGATCGTGCACGTGGTCTCCATCGCCGGGATGTCGCTCAGCGTGCTGTCTTTCATTCGCGTGCAGACGCTCTGAAAACCGCCGCGGGCAAAATTGACCTGCACCGCCTTGCGCATCTCCAGCAGCACGCTCTGCACATTGACCGAGTGACCGGGCTGCAGCTGCGTCTGAGTCAGCTCCACCACCATGGCCGGATCGCCGTTCTGATCGTTTTTAACCGCACGCTGTCGTATTTGCACGGTGAGCTGACCTTCGCTCGGCGGTGGCTGGGGCAGCGCTTCCACTTCCCAGCCTTCGGGCCAGATAATCATGGCGTCCGCCGAAGACGCGACGCCCGGAATCATCAGCACGAGACAGAAAGCAACGCGGGCGCATGAGCGCAATGAGAGATGCATGGGCGGTACCTGGATGTCGAGCCGCGAAGTGTGAGCCGGTCATCCATTGCCCACAAGCCGAAAGCCGCGTTTTATGCGCCTTCGGTTTGGCGAGTCGTTCATGAGTCCGTATCATTACGCAACATTTTAGCGTTAACCCGGAGACAACCATGAGTCTGCACGACCTGAACACCTTCCCCGGCGTCACGGCCACCCCGGACGCATCGACTGCAAAATTCGTCTTCAACCACACGATGTTGCGGGTCAAGGACATCACTGCTTCCCTGGATTTCTACACACGCGTGCTGGGTTTCAGCCTGGTGGAAAAACGCGACTTCCCGGAAGCCGAATTCAGCCTTTACTTCCTGGCGCTGGTGGACAAGGCGCAGATTCCACAGGACGACGCCGCGCGCAACGTCTGGATGAAAGGTATCCCCGGCGTGCTCGAACTGACCCACAACCACGGCACCGAGAAGGACCCTGCGTTTTCCTACCACAACGGCAACACCGACCCGCGTGGCTTCGGCCATATCTGCATTTCGGTGCCCGACGTGAAGGCTGCCTGCGCGCGCTTTGAAGAATTGGGCGTGGACTTCCAGAAACGCCTGACTGACGGCCGGATGAAAAGCCTGGCCTTCATCAAGGATCCGGATGGCTACTGGGTCGAAATCATCCAGCCATCGCCGGTATCGGGCGAGTAATCGCGCTCGATCAGTAGGACTTGCCTTGATCGGGACAGGACCGGCATTGACCCCGACCGTGGGACCGGCTTTGACGTCTTCTGTAGGACCGGCTTTAGCCGGGAAGGCGTCGGGGGTTACACCGCAGGATTGCGGGTGTTCACACCGGTCCCTTCCCGGCTGAGGCCCGTCCCACTCTGGAACCCGGCAAGGGTCACGCTGCTTCTATCACCTGATCCGTATCAGCCAGATCCGCATAAATCTGCGCGTTCGACGGCTCAGGGGTGAACGTCAGCGCAATGTTCTGGCACTGCTCTTTGAGCTGTTGCAGCTTCAGCGGCCGGCTGAGGAAATACCCCTGCGCTTCCTCGCAGCCGAACTCCCGCACCAGGCTCATGCACCGGAACGTCTCGACGCCTTCCGCGACAGTGCGATAGCCCAGCTCGCCGGCCAGGTGCAGCACGGATCGGGCAATGATGCGGTTGCGCGGGTTGCTCTCGAGGTCCGTGACCAGGGATTTGTCCAGCTTGAGGATATTGGCCGGGATTTCGTGCAAGTAGGCAAAGTTGCTGTACCCCGCGCCAAAATCGTCGATGGCCACGTCAACGCCCAACTCGCGAATACGAGTGAGCTGGGCAATGACGCGCTTGTCGGCCCGAATCCATTCGCCTTCGGTGATCTCGACTTCCAGCCGAGCCGGTTTCACGCCGTGCCGGTCGCAGGCGCTTTGCAGCGTCAAAGCGATGTCCAGATCGGCGAAGTCCAGCGGCGACAGGTTGAGCGAGAGACGCACCTCTTCGTCGATCCAGCCGCTGAGGTCGCTCAGCGCCCGATCAATGACCCATCGGGTCACCGTGCTGATCCTGCCGGCGCTCTCGATCAACGGAATGAACTCGCTTGGCCAGATCTTGCCCAGCATCGGATGGGTCCAGCGAATCAACGCCTCTACGCTGAGCAGACGGCCATCCTGCAGGCTGAAACGCGGCTGGTACTCCAGATAGATGTCGCCACTGACCAACGACTCGGCGAGTTCGTTGAGCAGGGTCAAGGCGCGCCGCTGGGCGCAATCCTCCGCTTCGTCATACGCCGCCCACGGCACCTGTCGATAAACCGCCCTCCCCGCCGCGTGAGTCGCTTTGCCCATGAGCGCAGCGGCGGAGTTCAGTCCGTCGTCACAGCACGCCAGCCCCACGGCAACCTGCTGATGAGTGAACGGCTCCGTGATCAGGGCCAACAGCATGCGAACCAGGTCGTCGCGGCGAGACCGGTCGCAGCTCATCTGCACACAGAAATCCTGGTCGCTGACGTGGTACAGCTCGGCGATGCCATCCAGGCGACGACGCAGGCAGTGAGCCATGTCGCGACGCGTCTGCTGCGCATCCAGATTGCTGCTCACGCTGATATCCGCAACGCTCATCACCGGCTGGGTGCGGATTACCACCATGAGTCTCACCTGGCTTGCGGTCACCTCAACGCCCTGGGTGTCCAGCAGGAACTGCTGCAAGTTGGGCAGGCGGCTGACAGGGTGGCGGTAACGCATCACCTGGCACTGTTCGACCTGCCCCATGACCAGCTGCGCAAAATCTTCGAGGACAGCCACTTCGTCGGGCTGGAACTCGCGGGGAACTGTGTCGATCAGGCAAAAGCTGCCGAGCACATCGCCGTGCTGATTGCACAACGGCGCCCCGGCGTAGAAACGGATGCCATCAGGTCGGGTAACCAGCGCGTTGTCGGCGAAGCGCACGTCCAGCGTGGCGTCATTGACCACCATGACGCCGGAATTCTGAATGGTGTAGCGGCAGAATGACTGCTCGATAGGCGTCTGACTCGCGTCGAAACCTACACGACCGGGGAACCACTGGCGGTCTTTTTCCACCAGCGATACCAACACCGTCGGTACGCGAAAGTGCGCAGCAGCCAGGCGACACAGGCGGTCGAAATCCTCACTGTGTGCGGTTTCCAGCCATTGCAAAGCGTGAACCGCGGACAGGCGCTTCTGCTCAATTTGCAGCGAACAGTTCATGGCCTGCGCCCTCGGTTCTAAAAATACGGATTGAATGATATCTCATGGCCACTACTGCTGACACTGCTTCATGACGGAAGGTGCGAAGCAGTGATAACAGCCTAAAAACAGACTTCGGCCGAGTTGAGAAAAGTGATATCACAAAGACATCAGTTAATCGATTCAGTTCCAAAGCTATACATAAATAAAGTTTTGTACAAGTTTTAATAAAGTTAATACGATCGGCGCCGACAGATGGATCAGAGCGACCCGCAGCCAGCCATAACGCTTCCTGCAGAAAAGTCGTCAGCGCCACTGACTTCCGAGAAAAAGGACCGTTCTCACCGACAAAATCCTAATCGCCCCGCTTAGGGGCTGTGAGAGCCGCATGAATATTCTTGCCCCTGCCGTTTACCTGACCAACCGCCTGCGCTTTCCCGCCAAGTTCGCGGTGCTTGCCATCATCGTTCTGCTGCCGCTGGCCCTATTGGGCGCGCGCCTGCTGCATCAACTCAACGCCAGCATCGATAACATCCACTCCGAACAAGTCGGCCAGGGCTATCTGACGGACGTCACCCCCGTGCTGCGCCTGTCGATGCTGCAACGCGCATTGACCAACCGCTTGCTCAGCGGCGATCAGACAGCTCAACCTGACCTCGCCGCCAACCAGGCCAAACTGCTGGATGCGTACACCAGACTCGAGGCCACCGACCGACAACTGGGTGCGGGGCTTGAAACTGGAGATCGTGTGCAGCGCTTGCGCTCTGGGGCCGAAGGGTTGATCAGCCAGACCAAAACCGGGGCCGATCAGGCGACCCTGTTTGACGCATGGAGCGATCAGATGACCCAGACGCTGAATTTTATCTACTTCGTCTCCGCCACCTCCGGGATGGTGCTCGACGAGGACTACGCCTCGCTGTTCCTGATCGATCAAAGCACCCTGCGTCTGCCGCGCCAGATCAACGTGGTCGGGCAGTTGCGCGGCCTGGCGAGTGGTCTGCACGAAGGTCAGCCGCTCACGGACACCCTCCGCGGCACGATCAAATCGCTGCTCAAGCAAGAAGCGCAGATTCGCCAGGAGCTGCTGCAGAGTCTCAGCCTGCTGCGACGTCAGGAACCGGCCCTTGCTGATCGCATTCAGTCCCCCGTAAGCAGCGGGCTCTCCAGCCTCGATAGCTTTCGCAGCGACCTGCAAACCCTGATCACCTCACCGGAAAACACCATCACCGGCATGCAGGGGCTGCCGGCCAAAGGCAACGCTGTGGTCGCCGAGCTGTACAAGGCGCAGGACGCGTTGCAAGACGAGCTCTCCGCGGTACTGGATAAACGACTGGGCGAGAAGTCAGCCGAACGCGCCGCCATGCTGGCCATGTTCGCCATCGCCGGGCTGCTGCTGATTTACGCCTTCAGCGGGATCTACAGCGCCATGCGTCGGGCCATGGAAGACATGTTGAGCGCCACCCGCCGCATCGCCCAGGGCGATCTCACTGCACGTGTCAATGTCGTCGGCAAAGATGAAATGGCCGACATCGGCACCGGTTTGAATCACATGGTTCAGGCCTTTGGCGAGTCCCTGGCTCAGGTCGAGCGTAGTTCGAGTTCGGTGTCCGACGCAGCGACTCGCCTGACTGCGTCCATCGACCGCGCCAAAGTGTCGATGAACGCCCAGCAGGGCGAAACCGAACAGGTCGCCACCGCCATCAACGAAATGACCGCCAGTGTCGCCGACGTCGCCCAGAACACTGAAGGCGCGGCGCGTGCGGCGGAACAGGCCAGTCAGGCGTCCGGCAAAGGCCTGGGCGTCATGCAGCAGACCCGCCAGACCATCGAGGCACTGGCCGGCGAAGTCGACCTCAGCGCGCAAAAGGTCGCGGCGCTCGCGCTGCACAGTCAAGAGATCGGCGGGGTCATTGAAGTGATCCGCAACATCGCCGACCAGACCAACCTGCTCGCCCTCAACGCCGCCATCGAAGCCGCCCGCGCCGGTGAGCAAGGCCGTGGCTTTGCCGTGGTCGCCGACGAAGTGAGGACCCTGGCTTCACGGACGCAGAACTCCACCGCCGAAATCCAGCGGATCATCCAGCAGTTGCAACTGGCGACCAGCGCTGCCGTGGAGCAGATGAAAGCGGGCAAGGACCGGGCGCAGGATTGCCTGACGTCGGCCGATCAGACATCCTCAAGCCTGAACGCGATCAACGAAGGTGTGGAGTCGATCGTCGGCATGAACACCCAGATTGCCAGCGCTGCCGTTCAGCAGCACGCCGTGTCCGAAGACATCAACCGCAATGTCACCGAAATCCGCAATGGCACCTTCATGTTGATGGAAGGCATCGAGGACAACGCGGTCACGGCGGACGAACTGTCGCTGCTGGCCGGCGAACTGCGCACTGTGGTCGGTCGTTTCAAGCTTTGAGCACCGGGGCGCGTTCCGTAAAACGACACGCGCCCTGCCCTGCATCGCTCAAGGCACCTGGGCCCCCGCCACCGCCACGTACACCGAGTACAACGACGTGTTGGCGGTGATGAACAAGCGGTTGCGGCGCGGGCCGCCGAAAGTCAGGTTAGCGACCGTCTCCGGCAGGCGAATCTTGCCCAGTAACGTACCGTCGGCGGCGAAACACTGAACGCCGTCGCCGGCACTGGTCCATACATTCCCTTGCACGTCCACGCGCATGCCGTCCGGCACGCCCGGCTCGATCACCGCAAACACCCGCGACTGCCCCAATTCACGTCCATTGATGACCTCGAACGCGCGGATGTGGTGGGGCCCGTCAGGATCGTGGGAGCGCCCGGAATCGGCGATGTACAAGGTCTGCCCGTCCGGGGAGAACGCCAGGCCGTTGGGCTGCACGAAATCGTTGGCCATGCAGGCGACCTCGCCGCTTTCCGGGTCGATGCGATACACATGGCGGCCTGCCTGCTCTTCTTCGGCCTGATAACCCTCGTAATCGGTGAGGATGCCGTAGCTCGGATCGGTGAACCACACCGCGCCGTCGCGGTGCACTACCACGTCATTCGGCGAATTCAGGCGCTTGCCTTCAAATCGCTCGGCCAAAACGGTGATCGACCCGTCCGGTTCAGTGCGGGTGACACTGCGGGTGCCGTGCTCGCAGGTGATCAGCCGGCCAAGGAGGTCGCGGGTGTTGCCGTTGGCGAAATTCGACGGGGTGCGGAACGTCGACACGCCCTGCTCCGGGGTCCAGCGCAACATGCGCTGATTGGGGATGTCGCTCCACAGCAGATAGCCGCCGTCGTTGAACCACACCGGCCCCTCGGCCCAGCGGCACTGATCGTACAGGCGCTCAAGCTGGGTGTTGGGCAGGATCAGGCGATGGAAACGCTTGTCATGGCATTCATAGAGGTCGTCGGACACGGGGTCGATCCTTGCTTCAGGCGCGGGCATTTTTGCGTCCGCTGACAGCGGTAATCACCGCGATGATGATCAGGCCGGTGAGGATCAGCCGCACCCCGGCACTGGCGCCGAAGGTGTTGAGCATGCTCACCAGCAGGTAAAGGAACAGCGACGCGCCCCAGATGCCGGGCACGTTGGAAAACCCGCCGGCCACGGAGGTGCCGCCGATCACCACGACGGCGATGGAGGCCAGCAGGTATTCCTCGCCCATGCCCAGCGACGCACCGCCGGAAAACCCGGCCAGGGTCAGGCCGCAGAGGCTGCCGAACACCGCACAGAGCACGTAGGTGGCGAAGCGCATGCGCCCAACCCGGATGCCGGCCAGTTCAGCGGCGCGGGCGTTTTGTCCGATGGCCAGCACCGAGCGACCGTAGCGGGTGCGGGTCAGCACGTAGCCCATGAGCACCGCCACGGCGATCACCACGAGGGCCAGATACGGCACGCCGAACACGCGGCTGGTGGCGAAGGTGTAGAAACTGTCCGGCGGCGGCACCCGCACGCTGCGACCATAGGCGATGGCCAGTGATTGCAGGATGAAGCTGGCCGACAGCGTCGCAATGATGGGCGGAATGCGCAGCAGGCGGATCAACGCGAAATTGCCGCAGCCCACCAGCACACCAATGCCCAGCACGCCGATCACGCCCAGCCAGATGTTCGCATCCTGACCGTCCATGAGCTTCATCCCCAGCGCGCCGCTCAGGGCAATATTGGCCGGGATAGACAGGTCGATGTTGCCCGGCCCGGTGCTGATCACGAACATCTGGCCGATGCCGACGATCGCGAAGAACGTCGAGAACGCCAGCGCGCCAGACAGTAAAGCGCCTGCGCCCTGCCCGCCGGTAAACACCAGGGTCGCTACCCAGATCAATAAGGCGGCGAGGAATGACCACAGCCACGGCTTGCCGCGCAGCGCTGCAAAAATTGAAGTGCTCATAGCGGGCGTACCTCCAGACGATTGACCGCCGCACGCAGCGCCAGCACGAAAATCAGAATCGCGCCCTGGGCGCCGATCTGCCAGTCAGGCGAGATGCGGATAAACGACAGCAGCGAACCGGCCAACACCAGGGTCAGCGCGCCAAGCACCGCGCCCATGGGTGACACGCGCCCGCCGACGAATTCGCCGCCGCCAAGAATCACCCCGGCGATGGACAACAGGGTGTAACGCAGCGCCACGTTGGCGTCGGCCGAAGTGGTCAGCCCCACCAGAAACAGTCCCGACAGCACGCCGAAACTGCCGGCCATGGCGTACATCGCCACCTTGATGCGCAGCAGCGACCAGCCGGCCTTGGCGATCGCCAGCGGATTGCCGCCGGCGCCGCGCAACACCACGCCGACGGTGGAGCGCATCAGGAAAAAGTGCATCGCCAGCCCGAGCACGAGGCACACGATGATCGCCAGCGGGATCAGCGGCGGCTTGATTCGCACCAACGCTTGCAGCCACTGGGGTGCCGTCCCGCCCGGCGACGGCAGCAACAGAATCGCGCCGCCGACCCAGATGAACGACATGCCCAGGGTGACGACAATCGACGGCAGGTTGCGGCTGTGAATCAACGCGCCGAGCAGCGCATACACGCCCACGCATCCGGCCAGTGCGAGCCAGCCGAGGAACGGGTGTTGATCGAGCAGCGTCACCGCCACGCAGGCGACGAAGCTGATGAAACTGCCCATCGATAGATCGAGGTCGTTGACGCTGATGATCAGCATCTGCGCGATGGTCGCCAGGGCGATCGGCACCGCCAGATTGAGCATCAGGTTCAGGCCCATGTAGCTCATGGCCCGGGGTTGCATGATGAAAATGGTCGCGAGCAAGACCATCAGCGACACCGCCGGCAAGGCCGCGCGCAGCATGCGGGCACGGCGCGCGGCGTTGTTGCGCGGCGCAACAGGTGCGCGGGCAACGGAATTCAACGGGGCATTCATGGGGTTTCCTCGGCGAAGGAGCTGCGCAGGATGCGCTCCTCGCTCAATTCACTTCGCGGCATATCGAGCACGGCCTGCCCATCGCGGAAGACATACACGTGATCGCAATAGGTCAGCTCTTCAAGCTCCGTGGTGTACCAGATGAACGTGCGGCCGCGGGCGGCCTCCTCCATCAGAATCGAATACACCTCGCGCTTGGTGCCGACGTCGACGCCGCGCATGGGGTCGTCCATCAGAATGATCTGGCTGTCGGACGCCAGCGCCCGGGCAAACAAAGCTTTTTGCTGATTGCCACCGGACAAAGAGAGGATCGGATTGCCCATGTCCGGGGTGCGGATGCTCATGCGCTTCATCCAGTCATTGGCCATCGCTTGCTCGGCATCAGGGTCCAGCAGCAGGCCGCGCTTGAGCTGGTTGAGGGAGCCGATGGTGATGTTCTCGCCGATGGACCACAGCGCAAACACGCCGTCGGTCTGGCGGTCGCCAGCCACGAAACTGGCGCCGGTGCCGTGCTTGACGCAATCGCGCAGCACCTGGGTCAGCAGTTGGCTTTGACCATGGCCCGCCAAGCCGGAGAGCCCGACGATCTCGCCGGCAAAGGCCTGCACCGAGCGGCCATCCGCCTGACGCGCCGGTCGCTGCTGCACGCGAGGGCTGCCTTGCTCGCGGCGGGAAGCAAAAGCCTGTGTGGCCTGTTGCTGTTCGCGGGCCGTGCCGCCCATGACTTCCACCAGCGAATCATGGGTGAAGTCCCGCGCGGCGCGGGTTTCAACGATTTTGCCGTCCCGCATCACCGCGATGCGGTCACACGTACCGAGCATTTCGCCGAGGATGTGACTGATCAGCACGATGCTGCCGCCGCCCTCGACGAACCGCCGCACATGCCGCAGCAACTGCTCGGCGACGCGGGCATCGAGGGATGAGGTGGGTTCGTCGAGGATGATCAGATCAAGGCGCTCGTCGACGTTGATGAACGCCCGGGCGATCTCCACCATCTGCCGCTTGCCGATGGACAGGTCAGCGACAACGTCATCAGCGTCGATGCCGTGGCCGGGGAAAATCTGCTCCAGCATCGCTTCGATCAGCGCACCAGCCCGACGCCGCCAGCCGAAGCCGCGCAGAGCCGGTGACATCAGCCGGGTGTTTTCCGCGACGTTCAAGTTCGGGCACAGCGATAGCTCCTGAAACACGCAGCGAATGCCATGCTGACGCGCCACTTGCACTGAATAGCCTTCGCGCAGGTCGCGGCCCTCAATCAGCAACTGGCCACAGTCGGCGGCCAGGGTGCCGGCGAGCACTTGCATCAGCGTCGATTTGCCCGCGCCGTTGTGGCCGATCAGCCCCAGGCATTCGCCGGCGCGCACGCTCAGGTCGACGTCACTCAGGGCACGCACGGCGCCGAACGATTTGCCGGCGCCGGCGAAGGCCACCCGCACAGGTCCATTTGCGTTCATGGTCAAAATTCCTTGGCGGGCCGCAGGCAGCGCGGCCCGCGATGCTTACAGGGAGAAGCTCACAGGGAAGCGGCGGGCTTGAGCTTGGCAACGTCGTCGACGCTGTAGGTCTCGCTGACGATCCCGCCCTTGGGCAGGTCCTTCAGGCTTGCGTCGAGGGTCTGCTGGGTGACGGTGACCGCTGGCGACAGCAGGTCATGGGGCATCTGCTTGCCGTCGAGCAGCTGCTGCGCGACATAGAACGCCAGGCTGGAAATGCTCGGCCCGCTGCTGATCGAGAAGCTCTGATAGCCCTGGGTGTCGCTTTGCTTTTTCCACCAGCTCAGCTCTTCTTCGCGGTTGCCGAAGATGATCGCCGGCAACGGACGGCCCGCCGCGACAAAGGCCTGGGCAATGCCGACGCCTTCGCCGCCCTGGGTCACCACGGCGTCGACTTTCGGCAGGCTCGGCAACACACCGGAAACGGCTTTCTGCGCCACGGTCGGTGACCAGTTGCCGTTCACTTCGCCGACCACTTTCAGGTTCGGGTGCTTCTGCGCGCCGGCAGTGATGCCCGAGTGAATGCGCTCGTCCACCGACACGCCGGCCAGGCCGCGGACTTCCAGCACATTGGCGCCCTGGGGGAAGCGCCCGGCCAGATAATCCATCTGCTCGATGCCGGTCTGTTTGAAGTCCATGGAGATGCGATAGGCGCAGGGTTCGGAGACGGTGCCGTCGAAGGAGACAACGATGATGCCGGCGTCGCACGCCTGCTTCACCGCACCGTTGAGCGCCGTCGGCGACGAGGCGTTGATGACGATGGCGTCATAGCCCTGAAGGATCAGGTTCTGGATTTGCGCGGCTTGCTCGGTGGCCTGGTTTTCCGCCGTGGTGAAGCTGTCGGCCGCCGCGATCACGCCATCCTTGACGGCTTTGTCGGTGGTCTGCTGCCAGCTGGCGAGCATCAGTTGGCGCCAGGAGTTGCCGGCGTAGTTGTTCGAGAGTGCAATTTTCTTGTCGGCCGTATCGGCGTGGGAAGCGACGGGCAGAGCCATCAGGGGCGCCACGGCCAGTGCGGCACAGAGCAACGAACGGCGTAGCGGATGACGACGACTTTTCATAGTTGAACCCTTGTTATTTTTATGGGGGCTGCAGGGTGGCCGACGGCGTCGGTCGCACCTTATTACGAACAGTACGCGGCGAGTCTGCACTGGCCGGTGCAGAGCGTCAGTGGTCAATCGTGCAGACCTGCTGCGGGATCCCGCAGGCGACCTGCTGGAACGTGCGTTCTTTTTGCCACGCAGGGGCCATAATGACCCGACTGATCCCTGCAGTTTCAAAAAGTGTTCCGTTCGAGAACGTGTTCGATCCCAAAAATAAAAACAGGTTGGAGCCCATGGCACAGCGACCGCACACCCTCGCCGAAGACGTGCTGCATCACTTTCTCGGCATTTCCCGCGCCCTCGCCGGCCAGCTGGATTTCCAGTCGATGATCGATGCCGTCTCCCGGGAAATCAGCCCGATCCTGCCCCACGACCACCTCGACGTGTGCCTGTTCGTCCTCGACAGACGCGAGCACATTACCTATGAAAGCGGCGTACACACCCTATGGGGCGACGTGGCCCAGCCGATGCCGGTGCACACCAGCCCCATTCGCACGGTGCTGCTGGGCGAGCAGCCTTTCCTGCTGACCCACGACGCCATGAACGACGCCCGCTTCGCCTTCCCCGGCGCCATCAACCACCCGATTTTCGACGCCCGTTTGCGCAGCCGCCTGCACGTGCCCTTGCGCGCCCGGGGCGAAATCATCGGCGCGCTGAGCTGTTCCAAACACACCGAGCATTTCTACACCCTGGATGACGTTCGTCACACCCAGCACGTCGCCGACCTGCTGGCCTCGTACGTGTACGCCCTGCGCCAGACCGAACAGGCCAAACAACTGGCAATCGCCGAGGCGCAAGTGCGTGCGCGAGAAGAAGGCCTGCGCCAGGGCGCGCTGCGCCTGACCGAGGAACTGGAGCGTGAACGTCAGCGGGTCGGCATGGATCTGCATGACCAGACCCTCGCCGACATGACCCGCCTGCACCGGCGCATCGCCCGCCTGCAAACCCTGCCCAGCGTGCCGGGCGAGGACCTGCGCGGAATTGCCCGCGCCCTCAAGGACAGCATGCAGGAGTTGCGGCAGCTCATTGATGCGGTCAAGCCGACGGTGCTGCAGTTGTTCGGCTTTGAAGAAGGCGTGGAAGACCTGTTGCGGCGCAGCGTGCGCGACAGCGGCCTGAGCATCGAAACGCGGTTGCAGGACAGCACCGATGGCATGGGCGATCGCTTGCCGGAGTCGGTGAAGGTCGCGGTGTTCCGCATCATTCAGGAAGCGGTGAACAACGCGATCAAGCACGCCATGCCGGACAGCATCGTCATCCACATCAGCCACACCTGCGGTCTTTTGCAACTGACCATCGACGATGACGGCCTTGGGCTGGACGTGGGGCATCGGTTCAACAGCGGCGGCATTCAGAACATGCAGGTGCGCGCGCAACTGATGGCGGCGCAGCTGACCATCGAACGCGGTCCACACGAGCGAGGCACCCGGGTCAGGGTGTGCCTGCCGCTGGCTGATCTCGCCGTTGTGGGTGAGGCGGCGGGTGTTTCCGGGCCTGCGCTGTTAACGGAGACGCCATGCACGTCCTGCTGATTGAAGACGACCCGGTGCACCGGGCGTTCCTGCGCGAAGTGATCGAAGTGGCCCTGCCTGAATGCACCCGTTTGCTGGAGGCCGAAGACGGCCAGATCGGCGAGCGGCTGTTCAGTGAGAGCCCGGTGGATGCCGTGGTCATGGACCTGCAGATGCCCTGCCGCACCGGCGTCGAGGCGGCCAAGACGATCTGGCGGTTGCAGCCCGACACGTCGATTCTGTTCTGGTCGAATTACTCGGACGAGGCCTATGTGCGCGGCATCGCGCGGATCGTGCCCCAAGGGGCCGCTTACGGTTACATCCTCAAAACCGCCTCGGAAGAGCGCTTGCGTCTGGCCTTGCGGGGGCTGTTCATCGAGCAGCAGTGCGTGATCGACCGCGAGATTCGCGGCGTTCAACTGAAGGCCCACGATCAGTTGTCCGGGCTGAGCGACGGCGAATACGAAGTGCTGCAGGACATCGCCCTCGGCCTGACCGACCGCACCATCGCTACCCGCCGCAACCTGTCGCTGCGCAGCGTGCAGAACCGGCTGCAGCAGCTTTACGAAAAACTCGGCGTCTACCAGCCCGATGCGGCTGGCGAGCGCAGCACCGCCTTCAACCTCCGCGCCCGCGCGGTCAACGTCGCCCTGCTCCGCCGCCTGCTCAACCGCACCGCGCTGGAACAGGCCGAAGCCGAACTGCAACTGTGGCTGAAAAACCCGGCGCGGCATCGGGTTGGACGGGACTGAGAGAAGATCAAGAGCGTCTGCCTGGGGGCAGACTGTTTCGCCTTCGGCGACTTACTTTTGAAAAGCACCAAAAGTAAGCAAAAGTGCCTGCTCCTGGTTGGGCCCCTCGTACCTCGGGGTTCCTTCACTCCGGTCTCGCTCCGTGGGCCCGCCGCCATCCGCCATCCATGGCGGGGGGCGGCTCTCGCGGCATCCATGCCGCTCGGCCCACTCCGCGAAACCTGCGTTCAGCCTGCACCAAGGTCGCGTTTTGCGGTGACTGGACTTTTTGTGTACGAAGATCAAAAGCAGATCAAAGGCAGATCAAGGGCGGGCCAAGCGCTGAGGACTTGTGGGAGTGAGCTTGCTCACGAAGGGGCCGGTACATCCATCGGATATCTGGTGTTTTGAATAAAGTATTCGCGAGCAAGCTCGCTCCCACAGAGAGGGGGGCTATCAGCAAAGATCTCGGCGCCTGAGCTGGCCTCTTCCCGGCTAAAGCCGGGCCCACTAAAAGCAGCGCGTACAGTCAGTAGGATTGACTCTGACTGTAGGACCGGCTTCAGCCGGGAAGCCTTTGATCTTGATTTGCTTTTGATCTTCATGCGGTAAAAGTCCAGACACCACAAATGCGACTTGGGTGCAGGCCGAACGCAGACGACGCGCAGTGGGTCGAGCCGCATGGATGCGGCGAGAGCGCCGTCAGGGCATGGATGCCCGTTCGGCGCGGGCCCACGGAGCGTCGTCGGAGTGAGGGAACCCTGACGAAGGAAGGGCCCAACCAGGAGCAAGCACCCTTGGTTACTTGGGGTGCTTTTCCAAGTAACTCGCCGAAGGCGAAATGTCTGCCGTTAGGCAGACCCATCTCAGCCGCACCGCAGTGTCGCTGTGGGGAACGCGAGATCACCTCCGCTTGTCGATTAAAGCGAGACCGCGACGCGTCGCTCAACTGAACGACGCCACCCAGGAGTATTGCCTATGTGCAGGAACCACACGCGTAACCCCATCCTCTGCCTCATCCCGCCGTACCTGCTGGATCAAATCGCTCGCAACGGCAACAAGGCCCAGCGCGAAGCCGCCCTGCGCACCCGGGCCAAGGACAACACCTTCCGCTCCCTGCGCCTCAGCGCGCAACCCGACCGACGCGCCGTGCACCTGGCCGCTGCAGCACCCACCGGCAAACGCCGTTCGATCTACACCGCCGACGGTGGCGAAACCCTGCCCGGCACCCTCGTACGCGGCGAAGGCCAACCCGCCAGCGGCGACATCGCCGTCGACGAAGCCTATGACGGCCTCGGCGCCACCTTCGACTTCTTCTTCGACGTCTTCGACCGCAACTCCATCGACGACGCCGGCATGGCCCTCGACGCCACCGTGCACTTCGGCAAGGGCTACAACAACGCCTTCTGGAACTCCGCCCAGATGGTCTTTGGCGACGGCGATCAGTCACTGTTCAACCGCTTCACCATCGCCCTCGACGTGATCGGCCACGAACTGGCCCACGGCGTCACCGAAGACGAAGCGGGCCTGGTCTACTTCAACCAGGCCGGCGCGCTCAATGAATCGATGTCTGACGTGTTCGGCTCGCTGATCAAGCAGTACGCCCTGAAACAAACCGCCAAGCAGGCCAGTTGGCTGATCGGTGAAGGGCTGTTCACCGACAAGATCACTGGCAGCGCCCTGCGCTCGATGAAGGCCCCGGGCACCGCCTTCGACGACAAAGTGCTGGGCAAGGACCCGCAACCCGGTCACATGGACGACTTCGTTCACACTTACGACGACAACGGCGGCGTGCACATCAATTCGGGCATTCCCAACCATGCGTTCTATCAACTGGCGACGCGCATCGGCGGTCATGCCTGGGAAAAGGCCGGGCGCATCTGGTACGACGCGCTGCGCGACTCGCGTCTGCGCCCCAATGCCGGCTTCGTTCGCTTTGCGCGGATCACCCACGATGTCGCCGGCCGGCTGTACGGTGTAGGCGAAGCAGCCCAAATCGCGGTACAAGAAGGCTGGGCGGCCGTGGGCATTAACGCGCAATGATCCGCCATGGCCATCTGGCAAAAGAAGGAGCCACGAACATGCGTATCTCATTCAGCGAAAGCGGCGGGGTCGCCTATTTTCCCGGGCTGAGCAAGCCTAACACCATTGAAGTGGATGCCCTGCCCGAACCCGATCAGCAAGAGCTGCGGCAACTGATCGACGCGTCCCGGTTCTTCGCGCTGCCCGAAGGTCGGCGCCCGGCCCGTGCGCTGCGCGGCATGCAGCATTACACGCTGACCATCAGCGAAGGCGACCGGGAGCGCACGGTCTGCGTCCCCGCCCCGGTGGAATCCGGCCCGCTGCAGGGCCTGATGCAATGCGTCAGGCGCCACGTGTCCGGCTAGACCCATGACCGCGCGCCGGGCAAACCCCTAGCTCGGCGCCATCACTCCCTGCTCATCAGGAATGCCGTGACCAACCTTCTCTCTCCTGTCCTCCGTCACTTCACGCTAACAGCCTGCAGTGCCGACGCGTCACACGGTGCCGATCGATGATGCCTGTCCGCCGCCTGTGCCTGGTCCTGGGCGACCAGTTGTCCTTCGACCTGGCCTCCCTTGCCGACCTCGACCCCCAGCGCGACGCCGTGCTGATGGTCGAGGTCATGGAAGAAGCCACCTACGTCGCCCATCACCCGCAGAAAATCGCCCTGATCTTCAGCGCCATGCGCCATTTCGCCCAGGCGCTGCAGGAGCGCGGCATCATCGTTCAGTACGTAGCGCTGGACGACCCGCTGAACACCGGCTCGGTGCCGACTGAATTGCAGCGCTGGCACGCGTCGTTGCAGGCCGAAGAAGTCCACGCCACCGAGTGCGGCGACTGGCGCCTGGAGCATTCGATCAGGGAATGCGGCCTGCCGCTGGTCTGGCACAGCGACACGCGCTTTCTGTGCTCCCGCGAAGAGTTTGCCAAATGGGCCAGCGGCAAGATCCAGCTGCGCATGGAATTCTTCTACCGCGAGATGCGCCGCAAGCAACGGTTGCTGCTCAACAGCGACGGCACGCCCGTAGGCGGCGCCTGGAACTTCGACGCCGACAACCGCAAGGCGCTGCCGAAGAAGGTCTCGGCGCCCTACCCGGCGCGCTTCGCCCCGGACGCCATCACCCGCGACGTGCTGGAGCTGGTGCGTGAGCGATTCGCCAGTCACTACGGCTCTCTGGACAATTTTGACTACCCGGTGACCCACGAAGACGCCCAAGCGCTGTGGCAGTACTTTCTCGATTACGGGCTGGCGGCCTTCGGCGACTATCAGGACGCCATGGCCATGGACGAGCCCTTCCTCTTCCATGCGCGCATCAGTGCGGCGCTGAACATCGGCCTGCTGGATCTGCGCCAGCTGTGCAGCGACGTCGAGTCGGCCTACTGGTCGGGAGGTGTCGCGTTGAACGCGGCGGAGGGCTTCATCCGCCAACTGATCGGCTGGCGGGAATACGTGCGCGGCGTTTACTGGCTGAAGATGCCGGATTACGCCGACGGCAACTCATTCGGCAATACCCGGGCGCTGCCGGAGTTCTACTGGACCGGGCAGACCAAGATGAACTGCATGAGTCAGGCCATCGGCCAGAGCCTTGAACACGCCTACGCTCATCACATTCAGCGGCTGATGGTCACCGGCAACTTCGCCCTGCTGGCCGGCATCG
This sequence comes from Pseudomonas graminis, assembly GCF_013201545.1. Lineage (NCBI taxonomy): Bacteria > Pseudomonadati > Pseudomonadota > Gammaproteobacteria > Pseudomonadales > Pseudomonadaceae > Pseudomonas > Pseudomonas graminis. The sequence goes on along the minus strand of NZ_CP053746.1, from coordinate 4,043,516 downwards.
CGCCCAAAGAGATCTGCGAGTGGTACCTGGCGATTTACATGGACGCCTTCGACTGGGTCGAGTTGCCCAACACCCTCGGCATGGTCATGCACGCCGACGGCGGTTATCTGGGTTCCAAGCCCTATTGCGCCAGCGGCCAGTACATCAAGCGGATGTCCGATTACTGCGGCAGCTGCGCGTACAAGGTCAAGGAAAGCACGACGGAGGACGCCTGCCCGTTCAATTCGCTGTACTGGCATTTCGTGATGCGCCACAGCAACCTGCTGCGGGGCAATCAACGGATGAGCATGGTCTACAAGAACCTCGACCGCATGACCGAAGCAAAACAGGACGCGCTGTGGCAAAGGGGCGAGTCGCTGCTGAGCAAGCTCGACGCCGGAGAGGCGATTTGAAGAAGAGCGAACTGCCGGTGAAAACCTGCGCCGTCTGCGGGCTGCCGTTCACATGGCGGAAGAAATGGGCGCGCTGCTGGGATGAGGTGCGTTACTGCTCGGAGCGTTGCCGACGGGGCAAGGGCTCCGAGTCGTGAAAGGGTTTATTCAGCATCGGTGGGCACACATGGGGTGCGACGACTGATCAGTGGAGCTGCGCGCGGCTGGCTCTGCCAATCAGTCTGATCAACAACTGCTGCTTGGGGCCTGCCGTGGTCTCGCGGGCCACCTTGATCAAATATTCCTGAGGAATAAGCCCTCCCGCTTCGGCCAAGGCTTCGTAAATGGCAAACAGCCGCGAATCAATCGTCGTCTCCTCCGCGCATTCGATCAGATAGGCAACTCCGGGACTGGCTTGTTCGTTCACAATGGATCCTCCTTGTAGGTCAGTTACTTCAAAGGAGAGGCAGGCGCGGCGGGAGTTCCCATTTTCTGGACTGGGCTTCCCCGAACGGTGGAACCCTTATGCCGGCGCGCCTGAATATCAGTTTTCGCTTGCCAAAATCCGGTTGCCCCCTTAAACAGAGCGTGCCGTTTCAGCACCTGCGACGACTTGCCACGCGTTTTCTGCCCATTGCGTCCTCGCAATCCGGCGTCGTAACAGGCCTGCCGAAACGCCCAGACACCTGCAAAGCATGGAGACGCCAGGTAAACCCGATGACAGGAAATACGTCAGACACACTCCCCCGCACCCGTCGCGCACCCAAGGGTGAAAAGCGCCGCGAAGAACTGCTCGACGCCGCGCTGCAACTGTTTTCACTGGAAGGCTACACCGGCGCCTCCATTGCCCGCATCGCCGACATCGTCGGCATCTCGGTGGCGGGCGTGCTGCATCACTTCCCCAACAAGGTCGCCCTGCTGATGGGCGTGCTCGCGCGCCGCGACGAGGTCAATCACAAAGTGATCAGCAGCTTGCACAGCGAGCCGACGCTGCAGGGCTTCGTCAGCGGCCTGCGGCAAATCAACCGTTCCAACGCAACAGCGCCCGGCGTGATTCGCGCGTTCAGCATGCTCAATGCCGAAAGCCTGGTGGACAGTCACCCGGGGTGGCAGTGGTTTCAGTCCCGCTACGTGACGATTCACGGGCGCATGCGCGCACGGCTCGACCATCTGGTGGTGACCGGCGAAGTGCGGGGGGATGTGGATCTGGACGCGATCGTTCACCAGATTCTGGCGATGATGGACGGGCTGCAGCTGCAATGGCTGCGCTTCCCGGAGACGGTGGATCTGGTGCAGCGTTTCGACAGTTACATGGCTCAGGTCGAGCGCGACATCCGCGCATAAAAAATGAGGCGATCCGGGCTGGCCGGATCGCCTCATTCTCTGTTACTCAAGCTCGGATTGTCACTCGGGGTCCGCGCCTGGCCAGCGCCGGGGAAACGCCCGACGCCAGCCCACTGCTCAGCCCTTTCCCGCTGTGATCACTCAGTACTCGGTGTTGCCGTCGTAGTCCGTGTTGCCATTGGCTGCGTCGGTGTCTTTGGCCTGATCAAGCACGCCGCCGGTCTTCACCGCTGGCAGGGTCACTTTGACCGAGTTCAGCGCCGAACGTGGCAGCGGGTTGCTGGTGGTGGTCGACAGTTCCTGACGGAACGGGTTAACCAGCTTGGCGTTCAGACGGATGTCGTCCGAGGCCGCGCCCAGGCTGATGTTGAAGGTGTCGGCATCGATCACCCACTGCTTGCTTGCCTCGTCGAAGTACGCCAGCGAACGGTCGTTCAGTTCGATGGTAACGTGACGGGTTTCGCCCGGCTGCAAGAAGACCTTCTTGTAGCCTTTCAGCTCTTTGACGGCACGTTCGACTTTCGGGTTCTGCTGGCCGACGTACAGCTCGGCGACTTCGGAACCGGCACGCTTGCCGCTGTTGGTCAGGTCGAACGAGACCTTGATCGGCGTGTTGCCCACTGCAACGCCCGGGGTTACCGAGATGTTGTTGTAGGTGAACTGGGTGTACGACAGACCGTGACCGAACGCGAACAGCGGTTTGGTGTTGGTCTTGTCGTAGCCACGGTAGCCGAGCATGGTCAGGTCGTTGGCGTAGCTGATTTCCTTGACCTTGGTGCGTGTGTTATCGAAGTTCGGGAAATCCTTGTACAGCGGATTGTCTTCGATGTTGCGCTCGATACTGATCGGCAGCTTGCCCGACGGGTTGACCTTGCCGAACAGGATCTCGGCCAGGGCCTGACCACCGTTCTGACCCGGGTAGAAGGCGTGCAGCGCAGCCGGCACCTGGTCGATCCAGTCGCTCATTTTCAGCGCGGTACCGCCGTGCATGGTCACCACGGTGTTCGGGTTGGCCTTGGCGATGTTCTGGATCAGCTCGTTCTGGTATTCAGGCAGATCGAAGCTGTGGTCGAAACCTTCACCTTCGTATTCAGCGCTGTTACCCACGGCAACCACGACCGCGTCGTATTGCGACAGGTCGGACGGTGCAGTCAGCGAAGCGGTCGACATTTGCACGCCCACCAGGCCGCCCATGGTCGACAGGTAACCGTCACGGCGCGAGTACTCAAGCTTCACGTCGTAAGCCTTGCCGGCTTCCAGCTTGATCTTGCCGGAAACAGGAATGGTCGGCGGAATGCTCTTGTTGGTGATGTTCTCACCGTCGCCGTTGTCGATGACCTTCTCGCCGTTGACCCACAGACGCACGGCGCCGTCGGCACGGACTTTGAAGACCTGGTCGCCGCTGATGGTCGGGGTGACCTGACCGCTCCAGCGAATCGAGGTGTTGGCGGTGTCGCCGTTGCTCGGCACCTTGTCGCTGGACCAGTCCAGGTTGACGTAAGTGTCGATCTGGGTGGCCGATGGGTCGCCGGACCAGGTGGCGTTGTTGAAGTACTCGGTCTTCATGCCAGCGACGCTGTTGCCTTTGCTGTCGGTGGTGGTCCAGTGCATGGCTGTCGGGTCGAGGGACAGGGTGTCAAGGAACTCGACCTGAGCGCCCGGGGCGATCTGGCGCAGACCGCTCAGTTCGCTGATGTAACGGGTAGCGTCAACGTGAGCACTGCCGAAACCGGTCGGTGGTGCGTACTTGGCCAGGTCGCCAACGACGGCGATGCGCTTGACCTTGTTCTTGTCCAGTGGCAGCACGTCGCCCTGGTTTTTCAGCAGCACGATACCTTCGCGAGCGATGTTCAGGGCGACCTTGTTGCTGGTGGCGCTGTTCATGTTGTGCGTGGTCAGCGGTGCAAACTTGTCGAACTGGTACAGGTAGATGTTCTTCAGGATGCGGCGGACCTTGTCGTCGATGGTCGCCATGTCCAGCTCGCCACTGTCCAGGTACGGCTTGAGCACCGAACTGTTCATCTGGCCGCCCATCATATCCAGGTCGGTGCCGGCCTGTGCTGCTGGCAGACCGTGCACGACAGCGTTGTAGTCGCTCTGTACCAGGCCCTTGAAGCCCCATTCCTTCTTCAGGATGTCGGCGATCAGGTGCTTGTTCTCGCAAGCGTACTCGCCATTCACTTTCTGGAACGAGCACATCATCATCGCCACGGTGCTGTTCTTGGTGGCGGATTCGAACGGCGGCAGGGTCATCTCGCGCAAGACGCGCTCAGGCATGACCTGATTGAGGATGAAGCGGTTGGTTTCCTGATCGTTACCCGCGTAGTGCTTGGCTTCCGCCCAGACGCGACGCTGCTGGATACCGTTGATGACCGCAGGGCCGAGGCTGGCACCGAGGAACGGGTCTTCACCGGAGAGATATTCGAAGGCACGACCGCTCCACGGCATGCGGTACAGGTTCATGCCGGGGCCGGTGACGAACTGGTAGCCGCCGCTGGCAGTGTCGTAGCCCAGGGCGCGACCGAAGTCGATGGCGCGGCGCGGGTTGAAGGTGGCCGCCAGGTTCGGGCCGGACGGATAGACCACGCCCGGATCGTTGCCTTCGCTGGTGTAACGGATGCCTGCGCCGCCGTCGGCGCCGTGGATCTGTGGCACGCCGTACTGGCTAAGGGGTTTGACGTCCCAGCCGCCGATGCCGCCGATGTAGGCCAGCTTTTCTTCCTGAGTCATCTTCGCCAGGGTTTTTTCTGCCGCTTTGTCAGCGCGCAGTTCCTTGGCCGCCAGTTGCTCTTGGGTCGTGGTGTCGGCTGCGTTGGCGTGGCAGATGGCCAGGCTCAACAAAGCCAGTGCCGAGTGGGCACCGAAAGTTTTACGGTTTCGCATAGGGGACGCTCTCCAAGTATCACCCGCGCTCATTTGTCGCAGTTGACACGCCACAAGCCTTTGTTTCAGGCATGACTCGGCCTATACCGAAGTTCTCGAAAGAACATCGGTGAGCGGGAAAGTGGCGTTACAACGTGACGATGAGTGTGGGCAATTTGATCTTCTGTAACTAACGTTAATGGCGATGAGCCACCGAACTGCACGAGCGTTGCCCGAGACGTTTAAATTAAGGCAATTGTTTTCAAGTGATGTCAAACAAAAAAATCAATCTCGAACAAACTCGACATTTTTTGATACATCATCTGAACTCTTGCTAAACCTACAGGTCTGTAGGTTTAGCAATTTTCACCGCTGGACCCCTAAAACCCCGTAAATACAGGGTTTCAGTCATGGGGAAGGCGGTGAGCCAGCGCTGGACACCGGCGTCGGGATCATTTCAAACACATGACAAACATTGGAGAAACATCACATGAAACTGCCAGCACTGGGCGCCATCGCTGCACTGACTCTGTCGTTTGCAACTGCAACTATGGCCGCTGACTCCGACACTCAGGAAACTATTTCTGGCGCAGCAGATTCCACTGTCATGACCCAGACACAAGATACAAAAGCCGTTAAGAAAGCCACCAAACAGAATCAGGCCGATGAAAACAAGCGCGGTCGTCCAACCGCCAACACTTCGTCTGCGACAAACTAACGCACTGCCGTTTAGTTGCTGTTAAGCAGCATACTGTTATTGCACATTATGTATTCACCCCAGAGGTCTCGTCAGAGGCCTCTCTTATTTGAACCGGTGCTGTGTCCATTCATCTGTCCCCTATCAATAGCCAACAACTCACCGCGCACTCGGCCGAAGCGCTGTGTGCCTGGCTGTTGGCCAATGCCGGGCTGAAGACAGGTGATCTGGAGCGGGCACAGCGACTGGCCCAGGAATCGGAAGGCAGTTCGCTGACGGAATTGCTGACTCGCCTGGGGTTGGTCTCGGAACTGGACCTGGCCAGGGCGTGGGCCTCGACGCTGCAAGCGCCCTTGCTGCTGGCGGAAAACGTGACGCTGTCGGGTGAACCGCTGCCGGAATTGAGCGAGCGCTTTCTGCGCCACTATCGCCTGCTGCCCATCGGCGCTTATGCCGATGGCGTGCATGTGTTGGCCGCCAACCCGGGCAATGCCTATGGGCTGGAGGCCGTGGCCTACGCTTGCCAGGCGCCCGTGTACGTGTCGGTCGGTGCGGGCAGTGAGGTCGACGGGCTGATCGAGCGTTATTACGGCCAGGGCCGTTCGGCCATGGGCTCGCTGATTGAAACCCTCGACGAACACGGCGGCGCCGAAGAAGACATCGAGCACCTCAAGGACCTCGCGTCCGAGGCGCCGGTGATCCGGCTGGTCAACCTGATTCTGCAACGGGCCGTCGAGCAACGCGCCTCCGACATTCATATAGAGCCCTTTGAAAGCCAGCTGAAAGTGCGTTACCGCATCGACGGTGTGCTCCACGAAGCCGAGGCACCGCCCTCCAGTTCTTCGGCGGCAATCATTTCGCGACTGAAGATCATGGCGCGGCTGGACATCGCCGAGCGTCGCCTGCCCCAGGATGGCCGCATCATGCTGCGCATTCAGGGTAAAGAGCTGGACTTGCGGGTGAGCACGGTGCCCACCAGCTTCGGCGAGTCGGTGGTGATGCGTCTGCTGGACCGGCAGACCGTCAGCTTCGACTTCCCCAGCCTGGGCATGGACGGCGAGCGCCTGCAGAACTTCCTCGGCGTGCTGGAAAACCCCCACGGCATCCTGCTGGTCACCGGCCCCACCGGTTCCGGCAAAACCACCACGCTGTACACCGCGCTGTCACGGCTCAACACCGCCGAGCGCAAGATCATCACGGTTGAAGACCCGGTCGAGTACCAGCTTGAGGGCATCAACCAGATTCAGGTCAAGCCGGCCATCGGCCTGGACTTTGCCGGCGCCCTGCGCTCCATCGTCCGCCAGGACCCGGACGTGATCATGATCGGCGAGATGCGCGACCTGGAAACCTGCCGGATCGCCATTCAATCGTCGCTGACCGGTCACCTGGTGCTCTCGACGCTGCACACCAACAGTGCCGCGGCGAGTATTACGCGATTGCTGGACATGGGCGTCGAGAGCTACCTGATCGCGTCTACCGTCAAAGGCATTCTGGCCCAGAGGCTGGTGCGCCGGCTCGATCCGCTCACGCGCGTCGCCTTCGAAGCACCGCCGGAACTGGTCGCCGAACACGGTCTGGAGCGCTTCACCGATCAGCGCCCGATCACCCTGTATCGCCCCGCCAGCGAGTTGCCCGGCGGCGGTTATCACGGCCGTAGCGCCATCACCGAATTGCTGGTGATGAATGAAGAGCTGCGCGGCCTGCTGATGCGCCAGGCCGATGCCTCGACGCTGGAGCAAGCGGCCCGTCGCGGTGGCCTGCGCACCTTATACGAGGAAGGCCTGCGTCAGGCCGTGGCCGGCGTGACCTCCCTCGAAGAGGTGCTGCGCGTGACGCGCGGCGACTGACCATGGCCCATTTCAAATACCGCGCACTGGATGCCGACGGCGTCGCCCAACACGGCACCCTCGAAGCTGCCGATCAAAACGCGGCGACAGCGGCCCTGCACAAGCGCGGTCTGCTGTTGCTAAGCCTTGAAGCCAGTGCCAACAGCGGCCTGCGCGCGGCCATGCGCCGGGGTGCGATGAACGGCGCGGCGCTGGTGAGTTTCACCCAGCAACTGGCGACCCTGCTCGGTGCCGGCCAGCCGCTGGAACGCGCCCTGACCATCCTCCTCAAGCAGACCCACGAGCCCAAGCGCCAGGCGCTGCTTGAACGGATTCGTGAACAGGTCAAGGCCGGTAAGCCGTTGAGTCAGGCGTTGGAAGAAGAACACGGCCAGTTTTCCAGCCTGTACATCAGCATGGTCCGCGCAGGCGAAGCCGGCGGCTCCCTGGAAAACACCTTGCGTCAACTCAGCGAATACCTGGAACGCAGTCAGATGCTGCGCGGCGAAGTCATTAATGCACTGATCTACCCGATCTTTCTGGTGGTCGGCGTGCTCGGTTCGCTGGCCCTGCTGCTGGCGTACGTGGTGCCGCAGTTCGTGCCGATCTTTCGTGACCTGGGCGTGCCGATTCCCTTCATCACCCAGGCAATCCTGTGGCTGGGGGAATTCCTCAGCGCCTACGGCTTGCTGCTGCTCGGCGCGATCGTCGGCCTGATCTGGACCGTCGCGGTCCTGCGCCGGGATCCGCAACGACGCCAGCGCCATGACCGGCGCCTGCTGTTTATCAAAGTCATCGGCCCGCTGCTGCAGCGGATCGAAGCCGCGCGTCTGGCGCGGACCCTCGGCACCCTGCTGAGCAACGGCGTTGCGCTGTTGCAGGCGATGACCATCGTCCGTCAGGTGTGCGGCAACTTCGCCCTGCGCGCCCAGGTCGAGCAAGCCACCGAGTGGGTCAAGAGTGGCGGCACGCTGGCCCAGGCATTCGGCGAGCAACCGCTGCTGCCGGAACTGGCGCTGCAAATGATCGAAGTCGGCGAACAGGCCGGCAACCTGGACGGCATGCTGCTCAAGGTCGCCGACGTGTTCGACGTCGAGGCCAAGCGCGGCATCGACCGTCTGCTCGCGGCCCTGGTGCCCAGCCTGACCGTTGTCATGGCGGTGATGGTGGCGGTGATCATGCTCGCCATCATGCTGCCGCTGATGAGCCTTACCAGTAACATTTGAGGAAATACACATGTCCCGATTCAACCCTGCCCAAGGCCGTCGCCAGGGCGGTTTCACCCTGCTGGAAATGCTCGCCGTGATCGTGCTGCTGGGCATCGTCGCCACCATCGTCGTGCGTCAGGTCGGCGGCAACGTCGACAAGGGCAAATACGGCGCAGGCAAGGCGCAACTCGCCAGTCTCGGCATGAAGGTCGAAAGCTACGGCCTGGACGTCGGCACGCCGCCGGCCAATCTGCAGCAGCTGGTGACCAAGCCGGCCAATGCCACCGGTTGGGCCGGCCCGTACGCCAAGCCCTCGGACCTGAAAGACCCGTTCGGCCATGCGTTCGGCTACCGCTACCCGGGCGAGCACGGCAGCTTTGACCTGATCTTCTTCGGTCAGGACGGCCAGCCTGGCGGTGACGGCTACAAGGCCGACATCGGTAACTGGGAATAACATGCACGCCCTGCCCCGCGCCCGCGGCTTCACCCTGTTCGAATTGCTGGTGGTGATCGTTCTGATCGGCATCAGCGTCGGCCTGGTGAGCTTTGGCGTGGGTCGGGGTTTACATGCGGCCAGTGAACGTCGCGCGCTGAGCGAAGTGGTTCAGTCCCTGCGCGCCGCGCGGGTGCAGGCGATCGTCACCGGGCAACCGGCGCAGACGCGTTTCGATCTCGGTCATGGGCGCCTTCAGGGCCCCCACATGAAACCGGTGCAGCTGCCCACCGACATGCGCGTGCAACTGCAGACCGCTGACGGCCTGGGCCCGGCGTTCGAGTTCTACCCGGACGGCGGTTCCAGCGGCGGCCATCTGCTGTTGGCCCGGGGCGACAAACACTGGCGTGTCGACATCAACTGGCTGACCGGCAACGTTCAGTTGCGCACGCTCAATTGAGGCGTCAGCGCGGTTTCACACTGCTGGAGATGCTTGCCGCCCTCGCCGTGCTGGCGGTGTGCAGCAGCGTGCTGGTGGTGGCGTTCGGGCAGAGCGCGCGGGCCTTGCAGCAGGCGCAACGCAGCGACCGGCTGAGTCTGGCGGCGCGGTCGCTGATCGATGAAGCCAGCGCCAGTCGCTTGCAGCCGGGTCGCACCGAGGGCAAGTGGAGCGGCGTGAACTGGCAGATGGACGTCAGCGCGCTGCCTCGCGGCAATGCGCCGGCCACGGCCTGGCGGCTGGACCTTGAGGTGAGCGACGGAGCGCGCCGCGCCCATTACAGCAGCCTGCAAGTGCGCAGCGCGGGCACCGGAGCCGGGCAATGACGCGTCGAAGCCAGGGTTTCACGCTGCTCGAAGTTTTGGTGGTGCTGAGTTTGCTCGGCGTGCTGCTGACCATGGTCGGCGCAGCGATCACCGGGGCCAACCGCGCGATGGCCAAGGCCGAGCGCTACAGCACGCGGCTAGATGAAATACGTTCGACGCAGAATTTTTTGCGCAGCGCCATCGCTCAGGCGCTGCCCCTGGCGGCCAGCGGTGCCGAGCCCGGCCAGGCGCCGGTGTTCGAGGGCGACGCCCAGGCCATGAGCTTTTATGCGCCGCTGCCCGCCACACTCGGCGGCGGTTTGTACCGGCACAGCGTGACGCTGGCGGCCGGTCAGCGTTTGCAAGTCAGCCTGGAGCGCTTGCGCGGTCAGGCCTTGCTGCCGGCCGAGGAGCCCCAGGTGCTGCTGCATCAGGTGCGTTCGCTGCAGTTGAGTTACCGCGGGGTGTCGCCCACCGGTGAATCCACCGCGTGGCTTGATCACTGGCCGTGGCCGGGACGGTTGCCCGTCAGTGTGCGCATCGACGCGCAGCTGGCCGGCCCCGTGCCGTGGCCGTTGCAGAGCATCAACCTGCGCCTGGACCTGTCCGGCGAGGCGCACACGTTATGAACGGCCGTCGGCAAAAAGGCGTGGCGTTGCTGCTGGTGTTGTGGGTGCTGGCATTACTCAGCACCCTGCTCGCCGGCTTGCTTGGCTGGGTGCATTTGCAGAACCGCCAGGCCCTGTGGCAACGCCAGCACACCCAGGCGGTGCTCGCGGCAGAAGCCGGGATCGGCATGGCGGTGCTGGCGCAGCTGGATCGCGACCCGCGGCAACACTGGAAAGCCGACAACCAGCCCCACGGATTGCGTTTCGACGAGGCCGCGCTGGCGGTGAGTCTGGGCAGCGAGACCGGCAAGCTCGACCTCAACGCAGCGCCGGCTGAATCCTTCGCCCGCCTGCTGGTGGCGTGCGGCGCGAACCCGGACCTGGCGCGGCAAGTGGCCCAGGGCCTGGAACAGCGTCGCGGCGGTGGCCGGGCACCGCTGCGGATGGTCGAGGAAGTGCGTGAACTGCCGGGCATCGGCCAGCCGATGTACCAGTGCGCCAGCTCCCACGTCACGTTATGGAGCGGCCTGGCCGCGCCCGATCCGCGCATGGCCTCGCCCTGGCTGCGGCAAGCGTTGGGTCTGCCGCAAGCGGGCCCCGCGACCGAAGACGCAGGCCCGGTCATCAGTATCCGAAGCCAGGCGACATTGCCCGGCGGTTACACCACGACGCTCAACGTCACGTTGTTATTGAACCCATCGAAGGAGGGAGCGCGACCGTATCGCGTTCTGCGTTGGCAAGAATGAAGCAATCACTTTTACAGCAGCTGGCGCCCTTGCAGGCCCGGGTGCGCAGTCAGTGGCGTGACAGCCCGGCGCAGCATCTGTGGCAGGCCTGGCTCGAGGAGTTGCAGGCGCTGCTGCCCGCCGGCGTCCGCGCAAGGCTGATGCCCCAGGTGCGCGAGCGCCTGATCGACTGGCCCTTGCCCGAGCACATTGCCCACGAGACCGGCGAGCGGCTGATCCTGATGCTCCCCGCCGGCATGGTCCTGGCGCAGCCGCTGCAGTTGCCGCTGGCGGCGCTGCGCGATCTGCACAGCGTGGTGGGTTTCGAGCTCGACAAGTACACGCCCTACCCCCGCGAGCAGATGCATTACGTCGCGCGGGTCACTAGCAAAGGCAAAGCCCTGGCGCAGGTGCTGCTGGTGGCGGTGCTGCGCGAGCGTTTGCAGCCGGTCATAGACACCTGCACGGCACGCGGCCTGCCGCTGTACGCCGTGGATGCGCGCAACGCCAAGGGCGAGCGGCTGAATGTCGATCTGCTGCCCGCCCAGCTGAAGCCAGCGGTGGCAGGCTCCGCACGCCTGCCGCGTTTCCTTGCCGTGGTCTGCGGCGCCTTGCTGCTGACCTGCATGGTGCTCTGGCTGGACGCACGCACGGCCCAGGTTGAAGCGATGCAACAGCACGTCGACGAACAACGCAACCAGGTGCAAGCCGTGCAGAACCTGCGCCGCGAGCTGATCAATACCCAGGGCGCCGCGCGTTACCTCGCTCAGCAAAAGGCCGCGCAGCCGACCACCTCCAGCGTGCTCGCCGACCTCACCGGTTGCCTGGGCGCCGACACCTGGGTCGAGCAGTTGGAGATTGCCGAGGGTGGCAGCGTGTCGATCACCGGCCAGAGCGTCAAGGCCAGCGCCCTCATCAGCCGCATGAAAGACTGCCGTACCCTCACCGACGCGCAGTTCCAGGGGATCATTCAGCCCGACGCACAAACCGGCAAAGAGCGCTTTTCCCTGCGCGCCCAATTGCGCAAGGAGGCCGCCGATGCGCCGTGAACTGACACCCCGTGAGCGTCGCGGCGCCGCGCTGATTGCCCTGGCCCTGGTGCTGTGGGCGGCCTGGTGGCTGCTGGTGCAAAGCTGGTTTCTCGACCCGTTGAGCGACTTGCAGGACCAGGCCGACACCCTGCGCCACCAGGAGCAGCGCTATGCCGGCGCCCTCGCCCAGCGCGACAGCCTCGAGCAGCAGTTGCAGGCCGCGCGCCGCGACCCGTCGAGCCGCAGCAGCCTGTTGCCCGGCGAAGACCCCAGCGCCGTGGCCGCCGATCTGATGCAACGCAGCCTCGATCTGGTCAAGGCTCACGCCGATCAAGGCCCCGGCTGCCAGGTCACCCAGCGCATGCCGATCACCCCCGAGCGCGACAGTGCCGAGCCGTATCGTCAGGTCAAAGTCAGCCTGACCCTGGACTGCGCCATGGAGCCGCTGGTGGCTTTGCTACACGAACTGGAATACGGCCAGCCGTTTCTGTTCATCGACAACCTGAGCATTCGCCGCGCCACCTCGGCGCCAGCCACTGGCGGCGCCGGACGCTTGCAGGTTCATCTGCTGTTGCGCGGGTATCTGCAACAGGCCGCGCCGCACAAGGCGCTGCCGTCCAACGCCCCCGCCGCCGAGCCAGAGACCGAATCCCGGCAGCAGCCTGATCCCGCCGAGCAAGCCGATCTGGATGAGCAACCTGAACCACCGACACCGTCCGAGGAGCCTGACGCATGAAGTTCGACTCCCTTACCCTCGCGCTCGGCGCGGCCACGGTTGCCCTCGCAGCCGTCGCCGTCAGCCTGAGCATGGGCGCCGTTCAGGACATCGACTGGTTGCCGGCCGGCGAGGCGCGCGAAGCCACACCATCGGCCGGGCCTGCGGCATTGCCTGCGCTGCCGGCCCAGGCCCTCGCACTGACGTGGCAGCAATCGATGTTCAGCCCGGAGCGCAAGCCTGATCTGGTCACTGGCAAATCCCAGGCCTCGTCCCTGGATGGCATCAGCCTGAACGGCGTGATCATCGACGGCGCTTCGCGCTGGGTGCTGCTGCAACTGCCGCAGAAGCGCCGCCTCAAGCTGGCCGTCGGCAGCACGCTGGACAACGGCTGGACCCTGGATTCGGTCACGCCGCAAAACGCCACTTTCAGCCATCAGGGCCAGACCCGCGAACTGCGTCTGCCCATGCTGCGCCTTCCGCCGCCGTCGAAAGTCCCCCCTATTACCCTTCCAAACGTACCCACACCATGAACAATCGCACCTCTGAGTTTTTCCGTTTACGCAGCCCGTTGTTGTGCCTGGCCACCGCCGTGGCCCTGGCCGGATGCGCGTCCACTCCGGAACGTTTTGAAAACGATCCGGCCCTGATGCAGGAAGCACTCAATGGCACCGGCTCGCAGCGCGGCCCGGTCAGCGATCCGGTCGAAGCGCCGAGCCCGAACAACCCTGGCGCCAGGCCTGCGCCTGCGCGCCAGCAGATCATTCGCGGCAACCAGACGTTCGTGCGCGGTGCGGGACCGGCGCAGACTGGCGCGGGGGGGAAAGGTGCGTCGGCCGCCGCCGGTGACATCACGTTCAACTTCGCCAACCAGCCGATCGAAGCGGTGATCAACACCGTGCTCGGCGATTTGCTGCACGAGAACTACAGCATCAACCAGGGCGTGAAAGGCGACGTCAGCTTCTCCACCTCGCAGCCGGTGAACAAACAGCAGGCGCTCTCGATTCTGGAAACGCTGCTGTCGTGGACCGACAACGCGATGATCCGCCAAGGCGACCGTTATGTGATCCTCCCGGCCAACCAGGCTGTGGCCGGCAAGCTGGTGCCGGAAATGCCGGTGGCGCGACCGGCTACCGGGCTGTCGGCGCGGTTGTTCCCGCTGCACTTTATCTCGGCCACCGAGATGCAGAAGCTGCTCAAGCCTTTCGCCCGTGACAACGCGTTCTTGCTCGTCGATCCGGCGCGAAACGTGTTGAGCCTGGCCGGTACGCCGGATGAACTGGCCAACTACCAGGACACCATCGACACCTTCGACGTCGACTGGCTCAAGGGCATGTCCATCGCCGTGTATGGCCTGCAACGCGCCAGCGTCGGCGAGCTGATGCCCGAGCTGCAGAAGATGTTCGGCCCGGACAGCGGCATGCCGTTGGCCGGCATGGTCAAGTTTCTGCCCATTGAGCGGACCAATTCGGTGGTGGCGATTTCTTCCCAGCCGCGTTACCTGAGCGAAGTCGGTGACTGGATTCACACCATCGACGAAGGCGGCGGCAACGAACCGCAGATGTACGTCTACGACGTGCGTAACATGAAGGCTTCGGACCTGGCCAAATACCTGCGGCAGATCTACGGCAACGGCCAGATCAAGGACGACAGCGCGGCCAAGGTCGCGCCGGGCCTGCGCACGCGTTCGCTGTCATCGCTCAACGGCAGTGGCACCGGCAGCAGCGGCGGCATGGGCGTGGGCGGCCAGGGCCTCAACGGCAGCTCCGGTATGGGCGGTGGCATGGGCGGCGGCCTGGGTTCGGGCATGGGTGGCGCCAACGGCGGTTTGCAGAACGGCACTCAGCAAGGCGAAGAAGAGCAGGACGGCGAAACCTCCGAGGACAGCGCTGACAGCAGCACTCAGGGCGACAGTTCGGATGCCGCAGCCAGCGGCTCGGGCGCCAGCAAGCGCCTGGATGACAGCACGCGGATTACCGCGCAGCAGAGCAGCAACCAACTGCTGATCCGCACGCGCCCGGCCCAGTGGGCCGAGATCGAATCGGCCATCAAGCGTCTGGACAACGCACCGATGCAGGTGCAGATCGAGACGCGGATTCTTGAAGTGAACCTGACCGGCGAGCTGGACCTTGGGGTGCAGTGGTACCTCGGCCGGCTGGCCGGCAATTCCACCAGCACCACCGTCGCCAACGCCCCTGGCAGCCAGGGCGCGCTGGGCGGCGGCGGTGCAGGCCTTGGTGCCGATTCACTGTTTTACTCATTCGTCAGCAACAACCTGCAGATCGCGCTGCATGCGCTGGAAACCAGCGGCCGCACCCAGGTGCTGTCGGCGCCGTCGCTGGTGGTGATGAACAACCAGCAGGCGCAGATTCAGGTCGGTGACAACATCCCGATCAGCCAGACCACCGTGAACACCAACGTCTCGAACACGACCCTCAGCAGCGTGGAATATGTGCAGACCGGCGTTATTCTCGACGTCGTGCCGCGCATCAATCCGGGCGGCCTGGTGTACATGGACATCCAGCAGCAGGTCAGCGATGCCAACGATGCCAATGGCACGGACAGCAACGGCAATCCGCGCATTTCGACGCGCTCGGTGTCGACTCAAGTGGCGGTGCAAAGCGGCCAGACCGTGTTGCTCGGCGGCCTGATCAAACAGGACAACGCCGACACCGTGTCTGCGGTGCCGTATATGGGCAGCATTCCCGGCCTGCGCTGGCTGTTCGGCAACACCGTCAAGAGCAAGAAACGCACCGAGCTGGTCGTCCTGATCACTCCACGGGTCATCACCAGCAACAGCCAGGCGCGGCAAGTGACCGATGACTACCGTCAGCAGTTGCAGTTGATCAAACCGACGCCGCCAATGAGCAACCGTTAAGTCGGCTGTTTGATCGTTCCCGCGCTCCGCGTGGGAATGCCGCCCCGGACGCTCCGCGTCCCCAGACCTCACTCGGTAACGGGATTGCGGGCAAGGCGACGCGGAGCGTCTCGGGATGCATGCCCACGCAGAGCGTGGGCACGATCAGATACACAGTGGGCATGCACGATCGCGCGGTTGCTTACGCCACGGCCGGCCTCAAATTGCTTTACTCGCGCACGTGAAACTCTGGGCCGCCCGCGCACACCAAGACAGTACCCCTGACTGGCGGGTATGAGCCCGAGAGAGAGCATGCAATTGGACAGCAACGACGGTTTGCATTTTCATGACGATGAGCTGGCGCAGGCGCGGCGCTTTAACAAGAAGCTGGCCTGGCTGCCGCGATTTCGTATCCGCAACCGCTTCACCCCCCTTCTAATTCAGTCGCTGTTGCGCGTCGGTCAGCTCAATGGCGCGGCCAGGCTGGCCCGCCATGGCCTGCACGCTGAAAGCACGATGGCGAACCTCGACGGTCATCGGGTGCCGCTGCGGATCATCCGGCCCAAGGGCAAGGCCAAAGGCGTGGTGCTGGACATTCATGGCGGCGGCTGGGTGATCGGCAACGCGCAGATGAACGACGGCCTGAACATGGCGATGGTCCGGGCGTGCGATGTGGCCGTTGTTTCGGTGGATTACCGGCTCGCCGGGTCGACGCCGGTGCAAGGGCTGATGGAGGATTGTCTGGTTGCAGCGCGCTGGCTGCTGGGTGACGGTTGCCCGGAGTTTGCCGGGCTGCCGGTGATCGTCGTCGGCGAATCGGCAGGCGGGCATCTGGCCGGGGCGACGCTGTTGCAGCTCAAGGCCTGGCCGGAGCTGTTCAAGCGCGTGTGCGGCGCCCTCCTCTATTACGGGGTTTACGACCTGACCGGCACACCGAGCGTACGCACGGCGGGGCCAGATACGCTTGTGCTGGACGGCCCGGGCATGGTCGACGCCCTGCGCATGCTGACGCCGGACATCAGCGACGCGCAGCGTCAGGCGCCGCCGCTGTCACCGCTGTATGGCGATTTCACAGGCTTCCCGCCGGCACTGATGTGGGTCGGCGAACTGGACCCGCTGCGCGATGACACCCTGCAACTGGCGGATCGCTGGGCCAAAATCGCCGGGGTCGAAGCGCACCTGTTGCCCGACGCGCCCCACGGTTTCATCCATTTCCCGACCATGATGGCCGACCGCGTGCTCGACCACAGCCGCACCTGGATTCGTCAGCGCATTCAATCTGCGGCGGATTGACCGCTTTGGTTTTAGTATCGCGTGCAGCCATTGAGATTCCCGGTGATGCCGGTCCCACTTAAAGCAAACCGATCGAACCCCTTGCGCGCTCCCGGGTCTGCTCATCTATCGCTTACCCGGAGAACCTTCGATGTCCCCGCATCACACCCTTGTCCTGCTCGCCCGTTCGGGCTACGCCGCCCGCGGCGTTCTGTACCTGATCATCGGCATTTTCGCCTTGCTGGCTGCCCGTGACTCGTCACGCCCCAAAGACAGCCACAGCAGCCTCGAAGCCCTGTTCAGCCAGCCCTTCGGCCACATTCTGGTCGGGCTGGTGGTTGCGGGCCTGCTCGCGTTCGCTGCCTGGCGGGTGTTGCAGGCGACGCGGGACGTTGACCATCACGGCAGCGAATTCAAGGGCCTGGTGATCCGTGGCGGGCTGCTCGCGGGCGGGCTGGTCAACGGTGCGCTGGCGTTCTTTGCCCTCGGCCTGCTGATCGACGGCCTGCGCAGTTCTGGCAGTGGCGGCGGCGGTCAGACCCAAGACCTGCTTGCCACCCTGCTGTCGTGGAAGCACTCCAACTTGGTCGTCTACCTGGTTGCGCTGGTGCCCCTTGGCGTCGGCATCGCGCATTTCTTCAAGGGCTGGAAAGCCTCGTTCGAGAAG
Source organism: Pseudomonas graminis (assembly GCF_013201545.1). Classification (NCBI taxonomy): domain Bacteria; kingdom Pseudomonadati; phylum Pseudomonadota; class Gammaproteobacteria; order Pseudomonadales; family Pseudomonadaceae; genus Pseudomonas; species Pseudomonas graminis. The sequence continues at coordinate 4,026,096 of NZ_CP053746.1, read as the reverse complement.
TATTTCGAGGCCGACGAAGAGGTCATGAAATACGTGACCCCGGTGTCCCGCTTCGGCCTGATCGCGCGCGGCGTGGCATTTGTCGAAATGGGCGTGCTGCTGGCCATCAGCGGTTCGAGCTATCAGGCGATGCACCCGCCCGGTCTGAAAGACGCGCTCAACGCCTTGCAAAACCTGCCCGCCGGTGGCGTGGTGTTGATGGTCATGGCGCTGGGGCTGATCGCGTTTTCGGTGTACAGCTTTGCCGAAGCCGCCTGGCGCAGGATCAACATGGACGTTCCTGGCATGGCGCATGCCTGAGTCTCAGTTCAATGCGCCCTCTTCAGGGCGCTGCTGCTGAATCGGCAGCTCGATGCGGAACGTCGTGCCGACCCCTTCCACGCTGTGCACGCTGATCGTTCCGCGATGCTTTTGCACAATCCCGTACGACAGCGACAGCCCCAGACCGGTGCCCTGGCCCACCGGTTTGGTGGTGAAGAACGGGTCGAAAATCTTCGGCAGCACCTCCGGGGCAATGCCGCTCCCGGTGTCGCTGATCTCAAGCCACACGCTGTCCCCCTGCACGCCGTTGCGCAAGGTAATGGTGCCGCGCTCCGGGCCAATCGCCTGGGCCGCGTTCACCACCAGATTCATGATCACTTGATTGAGTTGCGCCGGCAGGCATTCGATGTCCGGCAACGGCACATAGTGTTTGACGATATCGGCCTTGTACTTGACCGCATTGGCGGCGATGTTCAGCGTCGAATCGATGCCACGCTGCAGGCTCGCCCACTGCCATTGCGGGTGGGTGTCGGCCCGGGAGAACTCCTTGAGGTCCTTGATGATTTGCGCGGCGCGGGCCACCCCGTCTCGCGACTCCTGAATCAGCAACGGGATTTCCGCCTCGACGAACGCCAGGTCCAGACGCGTTTTCAAGGCAGTGAGCGATTGAATGACCTCAGCCGATCCAAGCTGATCCCCGGCCGCTTTGTAGGCCTCAAGCACTTCCTGGATTTTGCCGAAATAGACCGCCAAGGTGCCGAGGTTCGACGAGATGAAACCGATGGGGTTTTTGATCTCGTGGGCGATGCCGGCGGCCATCTGCCCCAGTGAGGCGAGCTTTTCAGCACCGATCATCTGGCTCTCGAGCTGCTTGCGCTCCTCGATCTCGACTTGCAACGCGTGACTGGCCTCCCTGAATGCCCGGGTGCGCTCCTCGACGCGCTGCTCCAGTCCTTCGTTGGCCGCCCGCAGGTCCTCGTTGACCCGGTTGATCACCTGATAACTGTGCAGCAGCCAGCGACCCAGCAGCACCAGCAGGCAGACGGAAATGATCGAGAATATCTGCAGGAGCAACATGATCGACCAAGCGCCTCAATCCGTGGACTCATGCCCTTGTGTCGGCCCGCCGAAGGTGAAGTTGAGGGGGCGATTTATATTGCGCGAAAGCCGCGAGGTCTTGCCATATCTCGACTAACCTTGCGGCATCCAGGTGTCCTTTCCGGTGATGATGCCAGTCAGGATGGCAGCCAGGGCACGGGCACGATGTCGGTACGAACGGGGGTCAATCATGGAAGCCTCAACCAGTGTTTCGTTGCAGCAACGCCCCACCGTCCTGCTGGTAGACGATGAAGAATCGATTCTCAACAGCCTGCGCCGTCTGCTTCGCGAGCAACCCTATGATGTGCTGCTGGCCACCAGCGGCGAACAGGCCCTGGCGATCATGGCCGACAAGCCGGTTGATCTGATCGTCAGCGACGCGCGCATGCCGGGCATGGACGGCGCCGCGCTGCTGGCGCGGGTCTACAGCCTGTACCCGGACACCACGCGCATCCTGCTGACCGGCTACGCCGACCTTGAAACCATCGTCAAAGCCATCAACCAGGGCCATGTGCATCGTTACATCGCCAAGCCCTGGACCGACGAAGAGCTGGTGCTGACCCTGCGTCAGTCGCTGGCATTCCAGTTTTCCGAACGCGAAAGACAGCGCCTTGAACAGCTCACCCAGCGGCAGAACGATGAGCTGAAAAGCCTCAACGCCACCCTGGAAAAACGCGTGCTGGCGCGCACCGCCGAATTGCAGCAGACCGCCGACATGCTCGATCTGGCCTATGAGGAGCTCAAGCACAGTTACGCCACCGGCACCGAGGTGTTTTCGATGCTGGTAAATCAGCGTCTGCCCGTGGACAAGCAGACCAATCGCGACGTCATCGACCTGGTCAATGCCTGCAGCAGCCAACTCAATCTGGACGAGTCCACCCGGCGCGACCTGTGCATGGCCGCCGCGCTGTACAACATCGGCAAACTGGGCTGGAGTGACACGCTGATCAATACGCCCTCGGACATGGTCAGCCACGCCGACCGAGACACCTGGCGCAGTTACCCGCGGCAGAGTGAATCATTGCTGATGACCCTCGAACCCATCCAGGACGCCGCCAGTCTGATTCTGCATCATCAGGAGCGCTGGGACGGCAGCGGCTTTCCGGCGCACCTCAAGGGTGAAGCGATTCCCTACGGCGCACGGCTGCTCAAGCTGGTCGTCGACTTCATCGAACTGCAGCGCGGGCTGATTCTGGAAAGACACCTGAGCAGCGGCGAGGCCTTGCTGTTCATCCGCCGCTACGCCGGCAAGCTCTACGACCCCGGCCTGATCGAGGATTTCGCCAAGGCCTGCGCGGCGTACCTGGACGATGCGGTGCTCAACGACCCGACCGTCAAGGCCGTCACCACTCGCGAGCTGGTGCCGGGCATGATTCTGGTGCGCAACTTGAACGCCGACAACGGCATGCTGTTGCTGAACGCGGGTAAGGTGGTCAACGCCGCGCTGATCGACAAACTGGCGGCCTTCGAGGCCATCGAGAACAAGACCCGCTACAGCATCTTCGTGCGCCTCCCCGAACACGTGCCCGGGTCAGAACCGCCGAAAACCCACTGGACTCAGGTCGGTTGATGCGCTGAGCACTCGCTTGATTGCGGAGTGATCGATCCGCAGTGATCGGAACCGCAGCCTGTTTTTCCCCGTGCGCCCGCTCCCTAGCATGGCTCCACTCATTACGGTGGAGCTTTCCCATGCACGACTTACACGTTGTTTCAACCCACGCGGCGCCCGCGTCTGCGGCATCTTCCTCCTGGCGCGACTGGCTCTCGGTGTATTCCGTGGCGTTGGGCGCGTTTGCCTTTGTCACGTCCGAATACCTGCCGGTGGGCGTTCTGCCGCAGATCGCCGACAGCCTGAACGTCACCGATGGCGTGGCGGGGCTGATGGTCACCGTACCGGGGATCGTCGCGGCGATCTCCGCGCCGGCGGTCATGCTCGGTGCCGGGCGCATGAACCGCCGGTTTCTGCTGCTGTTGCTGAGCCTGCTGCTGGTGATGTCGAATCTGCTCTGTGCGGTATCACCGTCGCTGGCGATCATCCTGCTGGGGCGCGGACTATTGGGGATTTCCCTCGGCGGCTTCTGGGCCGTGGCGATTGCGGCGGCCGGGCGTCTGGTCAGCGAGTCGAGGGCGGCGAAGGCCACGGCGCTGATCTTCGCCGGCATCACCCTGGCGACGGTGTTCGGGGTGCCGTTCGGTACGTTCGTCAGCACGGCCTTTTCCTGGCGCATGTCCTTCGTCGTTACGGCCGGCCTGGGGCTGATCGCTCTGGCGGCGCAGGCGTACACCCTGCCCTCGCTGCCTTCCAGCGAAGGACTCAACGCCCGCGCGCTTCGGGCATTTCTGTCACGGGGCACGGCGCGGCGCAGCATGCTGTTGCTCGGCACGGTGGTCGCCGCGCACTTCACCGCCTACACCTACGTCGCGCCGTTTCTCGGGCAGTACGCCGGGTTCTCGCCGAACGCGATCACCGGGGTGCTGCTGGGTTTCGGGCTGGTGGGCATGCTGGCAAACTTCGCCATGGCCGGGACCCTCACCACGCATTTGCGCGCGTCGCTGGGCGCGGTGATTGTGCTGATGGTGCTGGCGCAGCTGGCGTTGCCGCATCTGCAAGGCGTCGGGGTGATGCTGGCGGTGCTGGTGTGGGGCGTGGCGTACGGCGCGATTCCGCTGGGTGTCAGCAGTTGGATGCAGCTCACCTCGCCGCAGTTGCCGGAGGCCAGTTCGGCGATGCTGGTGACCATGTTTCAAATGGCGATCGCCTCGGGCTCGCTGTTCGGCGGGCTGATGGTCGATCACCAGGGCGTCTCGGCGGCGCTGTGGCTGGGCGCGGGTTTGGGGCTGCTGGGCCTGGCGGTGATGCTCAGCTTCGGTGTCGCCCGCGCGCCCATCGCTCAGGCGTTGCAGCGCTGAGTCAGCCCTTGAGAATGTTGTCCTTGAAATAGTCGATCAACACCCGCAACCGGGGTGCCGTCTGCTTGGACGCAGGCCAGAGCATCCACAGGTTGCCGGTGTGGTCGGTATAGTCCCCAAGCACCACCTTCAGCCTGCCGTCGGCCAACGGCGCGCGGATGGAAAAATCAGGCAGGCAGGCGATCCCGACACCGTCGATCGCCAGATGCGCAAGCGGATCCGTCGTCGTGCAGGTCAACGCCCGCGAAAGGTTCGGCTGAATGTGCGTGTCTCCGACGCGCAACGGCCAGCGTTCGATCATCCCGGTGGCCGGAAACTTGTGCAGCAGGCAGGTGTGGCGAATCAGCTCGTCGGGGTGCGCCGGTTCTCCGCAGCGCTCCAGGTACGCGGGCGATGCCACCAGTTGCAGCTGGAAGCCGCCGAGCTTGCGTGCAGTCAACCGCGAATCGTGGGGCGCACCGGTGCGGATCACCGCGTCGAAGCCCTCCTCGATCACGTCCACCATGCGGTCGGACATGTCCACTTCCAGTTCGATGTCCGGGTACGCGCGCATGAACCCCGCCAGCACCGGCATGATCAGCACGTTCTGAATCGGCACGCTGATGCGCACCTTGCCCCGTGGCGTGGCGGACAGTTCGAGCAGCTCCAGCTCAGCGGCTTGGACCTCGCTGACGATGCGCTTGCAGCGATCCAGAAACCGTTCGCCTTCGGTGGTCAGGGTGACGCTGCGGGTGCTGCGATGGAACAAGCGCACGCCAAGCCTCTCCTCCATGCGCGCCACGCTCTTGCCCACGGCGGACGAAGAGATTTCCAGCAAGCGTCCCGCTTCAGTGAAGCTGCGGGTTTCGGCCACGGTGATGAACGCCGTGATGCCGCTGAGACTGTCCATCATGGGTGGTTGGCTCTTGGCTGAAAGGGGTTGATTCATCGTTGAGTGAGACGGGTTGTAGCACTGACGGTGGGGGTGACTCCAGACTCGATTGCGGGACCGGCGATGATCACGACTGTGGACCCAGTTGTGACCTCGACCGTGGGACCGGCGTTAGCCGTGATCACTTCAGTGCTTCATGTTCAGCTGCGATTAAGTATGCGGGCGCTAGGTTAAGGGAACGGCCATGAAAGAGCGTGGACCCGCTCTTTGAAAACGCAGGCCTTTGCGAACACATTCGCGAAATCCCGATAGGTGGACTAGCTTGAAAAGTACACACCCATTGGAAGCAGAGGGTAATTGCTGCGTGCGTCACTAGATATTAATGGAGGAATTAGTGTTGTTCCCGACAGGGACGGTGTTGAATCCGACCAAACTTGAATAAACACCTTACTGAACAGATGCTGTCTGCCATCGAAATAACAGCGGCCCCAGCGTTGATAAACAGGCTGAAATATGAACCCGCACGAACAATTGTCACAACGAGCTGATACGCCCGGGTTCATTGGCCCTGACAGCAAACATCCAAGACAGAACGCCTACACTCCACAGACATTATTTTCATATTTGAGCGACTAACCTGCGATTCAATGATCCGCCAGAACATGTTTAACCGACGCGCCTGATCGGTATATCCGGCGAAGATCACACTGCTGATCAACCTTACGCATTTAATAATAACTGACGATCCGGGCATCACTGTGCTTGCGGTTCGCGTTGCAAAACATCGGACTTCACGGGGACGTTCAAACTATGAATGAGGCATTTCTTCCTTTCTCGCGACCGAGCCTCGGCGATGAAGAAGTGGCGGCGGTGACCCGCGTGCTGCGCTCCGGCTGGATCACCACGGGCCCGGAGTGTCAGCAACTCGAAGCGCAGTTCGCCGAGCGGGTCGGTACACGGCACGCGGTGGCGGTTTCGTCCGCGACAGGCGCCATGCACATTGCTTTGCTCGCGCTGGGCGTCGGCCCCGGCGATGAAGTGATCACGCCCTCGCAAACCTGGGTCTCGACGGCCAACATGATCTGCCTGCTGGGCGCCACCCCGGTGTTTGTCGATGTCGACCGCGACACGCTGATGACCGACGCCGATTTGATCACACAGGCCATCACCCCGCGCACCAAAGCCATTGTCCCGGTGCATTACGCCGGCGCCGCCTGCGACCTCGATCCTATTTACGCGCTGGCAGACCGCCACGGCATCGCGGTCATCGAAGACGCCGCCCACGCGGCCGGCACGGGCTATAAGGGCAGGCCGGTGGGCAGCCGTGGCACGGCGATTTTTTCCTTTCATGCGATCAAGAACATGACCTGCGCGGAAGGCGCGATGTTCGTCACCGATGACGCGAAACTGGCGGATCGGGTGCGTCAGTTGAAATTCCACGGCCTCGGCGTCGATGCCTACGACCGCCTGACCCTAGGCCGCAAACCCCAGGCCGAAGTCATCGAACCCGGCTTCAAATACAACCTGGCGGACATCAACGCCAGCCTGGCCCTCGTGCAACTGCACCGGCTCGATCACATGAACGCGCAACGCCGCCGGCTCGCCGAGCACTATCTGCAGCGACTGGGAAACAGCCCGGTCATGCCGCTCTCTCAGCCCGTTTACCCGCAACAACACGCCTGGCACCTGTTCATCCTGCGCATCGACCCCGAGCGCTGCGGTCTGGACCGCGACGGGTTTATGAAAGCCCTGCAAGAGCGCGGCATTGGCACCGGCATTCATTTCATCGCCACTCACCTGCACCGCTATTACCGCCAGCGCTTCCCGGACGTGCACCTGCCGAACACCGAGTGGAATTCGTCGCGGCTGTGTTCGATCCCGCTGTTCCCGGACATGACCCGCGACGAAGTCGAGCGCGTCGTCGGTGCCATTGAATCCATCGTCGGAGCGCGCCCTTGAAAGCCTATCCCGTCCGCTGTGTGTCCGTTGTAATCCCGGTCTACAACGAGGAGCAGAGCCTGCCCGAGTTGCTGGACCGCACCGAGGCCGCTTGCGCCCTGTTGAACTGCGCCTACGAAATCGTGCTGGTCGACGATGGTAGCCGCGACGCCTCGGCCGACCTGCTTCAAGAGGCCGCCGAGCGACAAGGCAGCCACGTGGTGGCGGTCATTCTCAATCGCAATTACGGCCAGCACGCGGCGATCATGGCGGGTTTCGAGCAATGCAAGGGCGACGTGGTGATCACCCTGGACGCCGACCTGCAGAACCCGCCCGAAGAAATCCCGCGTCTGGTGCGCCTGGCCGAACAGGGTTACGACGTGGTCGGCACAGTGCGCAATCATCGGCAGGACTCCGCCTGGCGGCGCTGGCCGTCGAAGCTGATCAATCTGGCCGTGCAGCGCTCCACCGGCGTGGCGATGAACGACTACGGCTGCATGCTCCGCGCTTATCGGCGCACCATCGTCGACGCCATGCTCGCCTGCCGTGAGCGCAGCACTTTCATCCCGATCCTGGCCAACAGCTTCGCCCGGCACACCACGGAAATCCTGGTCGAGCACGCCGAACGCGAACACGGCGATTCCAAATACAGCCCCATGCGCCTGATCAACCTGATGTTCGACCTGATCACCTGCATGACCACCACGCCCCTGCGGCTGCTGAGCATCGTCGGTGTCGGCATGGCGCTGCTGGGCGTGCTGTTTGCCCTGGCGCTGGTGGTCCTGCGCCTGATGTTCGGCGCGCCGTGGGCCGGGCACGGCACGTTCGTCCTGTTTGCGGTGCTGTTCGTCTTCACCGGCGGGCAGTTCATCGGCATGGGCCTGCTCGGCGAATACCTCGGCCGCATGTACAGCGACGTGCGCGCACGGCCGCGTTTTTTCATTGAGAAAGTCGTGCGCGGGTCCCCCCAGACAGCGCTCGAAGCCGTCCCCTCTTCTGCCCCCGCTTACGCCCACAAGGTCGCACCATGAACAAGAAAGCTGTCGTTTTTGCTTACCACGATATTGGCTGCGTTGGCCTGCAGGCCCTGCTCGACGCCGGTTATGCGATCGCGGCGGTGTTCACCCACGCCGATGATCCGAAGGAAAAAACCTTCTTCGGCTCGGTGGCCCAGCTGTGCGCTCAGCACGAGATTCCCGTGCACGCGCCGGAGGACCCCAATCACCCGCTGTGGCTTGAGCGCATCGCCCGGCTCGAACCCGATTTCATCTTCTCGTTCTACTACCGCCAGTTGCTCAGCGAACCGCTGCTGGCCTGCGCAAAAGACGGCGCGTTCAACCTGCACGGTTCGCTGCTGCCCAAATACCGTGGCCGGGCGCCGGCCAACTGGGTGCTGGTCAATGGCGAAAGCGAAACCGGCGTGACCTTGCACCAGATGGTCAAGCGCGCCGACGCAGGGCCCATCTTCGCCCAGCAACGTATCGCCATCAGCACGACGGAAACGGCGCTGACCCTGCATGGCAAATTGCGTGAAGCCGCTGCGGGCCTGCTCTCGGAAACCCTGCCACTGCTCGCCCGGGGCCAGTTGTCGGGGACACCCCAGGATGAATCTTCCGCCACCTATTACGGCCGCCGCACCGCTGCCGACGGCTTGATCGACTGGTCGCTGCCGGCGATCCGACTGGGCAATCTGGTGCGTGCTGTGACCCAACCCTACCCCGGCGCCTTTTGCCCAGTCGGCGAACACAAATTGATTGTCTGGGCCGCGCGAGCGGAGGCCGGTAACAGGGGCGAGGCGCCCGGCACGGTGCTCGGTTGCGAGCCCTTGCGCGTTGCCTGCGGCGAAGGCTCGCTGGTAATCAGCGCCGGCCAGCGCGGTGACGACGGCCTGTACCTGAGCGGCGCGCAACTGGCTCGCGAGTTCGGTCTGGTGGAGGGTTCGCGCTTGCAGGGCATTGACCCGCGCCGCCCGCTCCGGCGCACCCGCGTGCTGATCCTCGGGGTCAACGGCTTCATTGGCAATCACCTGTCCGAGCGTCTGCTGCAGGACGACCGCTACGAAATCTACGGCATGGACATCGGTTCGGACGCCATCGAACGCCTGCGCGCCAGACCGAATTTCCACTTCATCGAAGGCGACATCAGCATCCACTCCGAGTGGATCGAGTACCACATCAAGAAGTGCGACGTGGTGCTGCCGCTGGTGGCCATCGCCACGCCCATCGAATACACACGCAACCCGCTGCGAGTGTTCGAGCTCGATTTCGAAGAGAACCTGAAAATCGTCCGCCACTGCGTGAAGTACAACAAACGGGTGATCTTCCCGTCGACCTCGGAGGTGTATGGCATGTGCCAGGACGCCAGCTTTGATGAGGACACCTCGAACCTGGTGGTCGGCCCGATCAACAAGCAGCGCTGGATCTACTCAGTGTCCAAGCAGTTGCTCGACCGGGTGATCTGGGCCTATGGGCAGAAGGGTTTGCAGTTCACCCTGTTCCGCCCGTTCAACTGGATGGGGCCGCGGCTGGACCGCCTGGACTCCGCGCGTATTGGCAGCTCGCGGGCCATCACTCAGCTGATTCTGCACTTGGTGGAAGGCACGCCGATCCGCCTGGTGGACGGCGGCGCGCAGAAGCGCTGCTTCACCGATGTTGTCGACGGCATCGAAGCCTTGGCGCGGATCATCGAAAACAAGGGCGGCCACTGCAACGGCCAGATCATCAACATCGGCAACCCCGACAACGAAGCCAGCATTCGCCAGTTGGGTAGAGAGTTGCTGCGCCAGTTCGAAGCCCACCCGCTGCGCCACAACTTCCCGCCCTTCGCCGGGTTTCGCGAGGTTGAAAGCCAGTCGTTCTACGGCAAGGGCTATCAGGACGTCAGCCACCGCAAACCGAGCATCGACAACGCACAGCGGCTGATCGGCTGGACACCGACCATCGAGCTGAGCGAAACCATCGGCAAGACCCTGGACTTCTTCCTCCGCGAAGCCATGGCCGAGAAGGCAGAACTGACCGTCACCACCGGCGCGCGCGGCTGATGATGGCCGGCCTGCGCATCGATGTCGACACCTGGCGCGGCACCCGCGACGGCGTGCCGCGACTGCTGGACCTGCTCGACGAAGCGCAGGTCAAGGCAACGTTTTTCTTCAGCGTCGGCCCGGACAACATGGGTCGCCATCTGTGGCGCCTGGCGCGTCCGCAATTCCTCTGGAAAATGCTGCGCTCCCGGGCGGCGAGTCTGTACGGCTGGGACATTCTGCTGGCAGGCACCGCGTGGCCCGGCAAACCGATTGGCCGCGACCTCGGGCCGCTGATGCGCCGCGCCCGGGACGCCGGTCACGAGGTGGGTTTACACGCTTGGGATCATCACGGCTGGCAGGCCAATGCCGGGCGCTGGAGCGAGGCCGGGCTGACCGATCAGATCCAGCGCGGCGTTGACGTTCTCAGCGATATTCTCGGCCACCCGGTGACCTGCTCCGCCGCCGCTGGCTGGCGCGCCGATGAGCGCGTGGTGCAGGCGAAAGAGGCATTCGGCTTTCGCTACAACAGCGATTGCCGGGGCACGTCGATATTCCGCCCGGTGCTGGCCGATGGCGCGCTGGGCACGCCGCAGATTCCGGTGGACCTGCCGACCTACGACGAACTGGTGTCGCCACAGCTCGACGCGCGGGCGTTCAACGACGACATCCTCGGGCGCTTCGCAGCATCGAAGCTGAACGTCTACACCGTTCACGCCGAGGTCGAAGGCATCTTCATGGCCCCGGCTTTTCGCGCGCTGTTGAGTGAGGCGAAAACCCGTGGCATCCACTTTCAGCCCCTCGGTGCGCTGCTGCCGGATTCACTGGATCAGGTGCCTTCAGGCCAGTTGGTCCGCGGCGTTCTGCGCGGCCGCGAAGGCTGGCTGGGGGTGCAGCGATGATCAAAGCCGAACAGCGCAACATCGCCCTGCTGGTGCTGGCCTTCGCCGCGTTCTATTTGCTGCCGCTGGGGTTCCACGGTTTGTGGATTCCCGATGAAACCCGCTACGCCCAGATCAGCCAGGAAATGCTGCACAGCGGGCACTGGGCCGCGCCCCATTTCATGGGCCTGCGCTATTTCGAGAAACCCGCCGCGGGCTATTGGCTGATTGCCGTGGGCCAGGCGATTTTTGGCGAAAACCTGTTTGGCGTGCGGATTGCGTCGGCGCTGAGCAGTGGCTTGAGCGTGGTGCTCGCGTACTGGCTTGCCACGCGGATGTGGAACGACCCGCGCAAGAGTTTCGCCAGTGCGCTGCTGTTCATGAGCTTTGTGTTCATTGCCGGGCAAGCCGGTTACGCCAACCTCGATCCTCAGTTCACCCTGTGGGCCAACCTGACGCTGGTCGGGTTCTGGTGCGCCGTTCACAGCAGCGGGCGCGCTCGACTGGGTGCCTGGGCGCTGATCGGTCTGGCCTGCGGCATGGGCTTTATGACCAAGGGCTTTCTGGCCTGGGCACTGCCGGTGATGATCGCCCTGCCCTACATGCTCTGGCAGCGACGCGTCGGGGAACTGCTTCGCTATGGGCCGCTGGCGGTGTTGATTGCCATCGTCGTGAGCCTGCCGTGGGTCCTCACGGTGCATGCCCAGGAACCCGACTTCTGGCGGTTCTTCTTCTGGCATGAGCACGTGCGGCGCTTTGCCGGGGCCGATGCCCAGCACGCCGAACCCTGGTGGTTTTACCTGCCGCTGCTGGTGGTGTCCTGCCTGCCGTGGGCGGTGCTGCTGCCCGTCACGTTCCGCCAGGCCTGGCAGCACCGGCGTCGACCCGAGATTGCCTTTCTGCTGCTGTGGCTGCTGGTGCCGCTGGCATTTCTCAGCATCAGCAACGGCAAGCTGCCGACCTACCTTCTGCCGTGCCTGCTGCCGGTGGCACTGTTGATGGCCGATGGGCTGATCGAACGCCTCCGTCAGCGTCAGCTCACAGCGTTGCGCGTCAACGGCTGGCTCAACGCCGCCGCCGGTTTACTCGGACTGTTGGCGCTGGTGTACCTGCAACTCAAACAGCCGCTGTACGACCACGAACCGCTGCACCTGTTACTGGCGCTCGTCGTGCTGACCGGCTGGTGTGCGAGCAATGCGCTGCAAGGTCTGCGTCCGATGAAGTATTGGGCCGCGCCGGCATTGGGCGGTTGGCTGCTGGTCGCGTTGTTGCCGGCGGCTCTCCCTTATGACGTCGTGCACAACAAGACCCCTGACCAGTTCGTGCTTGCCCATCAGGCGCAACTGGCGGCGAGCACCCACCTGTTGAGCAATGACCTGGGCGCTGCCTCGGCCCTGGCCTGGCGCCTGAACAGAACCGACGTATCGTTTTTCAATACCTGGAACGAGCTGGAATACGGACTGGGCTATCCCGATGCGCAAGGCCGTGAAGTCACCCTGAAAAGGATCAACACTTGGATGACCAAAGCCCGCAGCGAGGGCCAGGTCGGCGTGGTCATGCGCGGCAGAAGCGACGAGGAGCTGCGCGAGCTTGAGCTGCTGCCCAAAGACGCCGAGCGCTTCGACGAAGGTAATCTGATCATCCTCATTTACCCGAAGACGGCGCCATGACCTGGCTGCTGCTGTTGGGCACCTGCGGGCTGACATGCCTGGGCCAGGTCGCGCAGAAGTGCGCGGTGGAGCGTTGGCACGGCACATTTCCGGGGGTGCTCGCCGCATTGCGCTCGTTCTGGCTGTGGCTGGCAATGGCGTGTCTGGGCCTGGGTTTGCTGGGCTGGCTGCTGGTGTTGCAGCGCCTGGAGGTCGGCATCGCCTACCCGATGCTGGGGCTGAATGTGGTGCTGATCACTTTGGCCAGCCGCTTTGTTTTCAAGGAATCCATCGACGCCGTGCACTGGCTGGGTGTCGCGCTGATTCTGGCCGGCGTTGTGCTGCTCGGGCGCCAGGCATGAGCCGGTCAGCTCTGAGGTGCTCACCGGTGAAGCGCGGGGCAACGGCGTGGGCGATGGGCAGCGTGCTGCTGGTGAGTTCGGCGCAGTTGGGCATGCGCTGGGGCATGAGCCGTCTGCCCTCGCCTGCGCTCTGGTTTGAGCCGGCGAGTCTGCTGCGATTCGAGCCTGCAGCCGTGCTGGTGATCGGCGCCGCGATCATCGCTTACGCCCTGTCGATGCTCGCCTGGCTGCTGGCACTGCGCGACCTGCCGCTAAGTCGCGCCTATTCCCTGCTCAGCGTCAGCTACGGGCTGGTGTATGCCCTCGCCGCAGCGCTGCCATTTTTCAACGAGACGTTCACGGTATCGAAAACTTTGGGCGTCATGCTGATCGTGATGGGCGTGCTGACCATCAACCTTCGGCGCATTTCCAGCACTCCTCCACAGGGCTTCTCTTCATGAAAATCAGCGTTTTCGGTAGCGGGTATGTCGGGCTGGTGCAAGCCACCGTCCTTGCTGAAGTCGGCCACGACGTGGTCTGCATGGACATCGACCAGGCCAAGGTCGAGCAGTTGCGGCAGGGTCAGGTGCATATTTTCGAACCGGGGCTGGCCAGCCTGGTGCGGGAGAACCTGGAAAACAAACGCCTACAGTTCACCACCGACACCCAACTGGCCGTCGAACACGCTGAGGTTTTGTTCATCGCCGTGGGCACCCCGTCCCGCGATGACGGCTCGGCCGACCTGAGGGGCTTTTTTGCGGTTGGCGAGGCCATCGCGACGTACCGGTCCGAGCCGCTGATCATCGTTGAAAAGTCCACGGTGCCCGTCGGCAGTGGCGACGCCCTGCGTGCACACATCGACAAAGCCCTGCGCCAGGCTGGTCGCTTGCTGCAGTTCGATATCGTTTCCAACCCGGAATTTCTCAAGGAGGGTTCGGCGGTCAACGACTGCCGGCGCCCGGACCGTATCGTCATCGGCTGCGACAACGACGCCGTGCGTAAGGTGATGCGTGAGTTGTACGCGCCGTTCAACCGCAACCATGACCGGATCATGTTCATGGACCTGCGCAGCGCCGAGCTGACCAAGTACGCGGCCAACTGCATGCTGGCGACCAAGATCAGCTTCATCAACCAGATCGCCGAACTGGCCGAACACCTGGGCGCGGACGTCGAGTCGGTGCGGCTGGGCATCGGCGCGGATTCACGCATCGGCTACGACTTCATCTACCCCGGCTGCGGTTATGGCGGCTCGTGCTTCGGCAAGGACATTCGCGCCTTGATCCACAGCGCCCGGGAAGCCCACTGTTCCAACGACCTGCTGGCGGTAGTCGAAGCCATCAACGAGCGGCAGAAGAACAAACTGTTCGAGCGGGTGAAAGCCTTTTACGAAGGGGATCTGCGCGGCAAGACCTTTGCCTTGTGGGGCCTGGCGTTCAAGCCGAACACCGACGACATGCGCGACGCGCCGAGCCGGGTGCTGATGGAAGCGCTGTGGGATGCCGGGGCCACGGTTCGCGCGTTTGACCCCGAGGCCATGCAAGAGACGCAGCGCCTTTACGGCAACCGCAAGGACCTGATTCTGATGGGCACCCCGGAGTCGACGTTGAACGATGCAGACGCGCTGATCATCTGCACCGAGTGGCAACAGTTCAAGGCCCCGGATTTCGAACTGATCCAGCAACGCCTCGCCGCGCCAGTGATCTTCGACGGCCGCAATCTGTACGACACCGAGCGCCTGGCCCGCAGCGGATTTCACTACTTCCCGATTGGCCGCGGGGAATCCTGTGAATTGCCGATCCCGCAGAAGCAGTGGCTGCCGTATAAAAGCGTGGCGGGTGGAGCGATGGTCTAGCGGCCGACGCCTTCCCGGCTGAAGCCGGTCCCACATTAGGGCCGCGCGCCGGCGCCACTGGATGCACACGATGCTTTTAGTGGGACCGGCTTCAGCCGGGAAGAGGCCCGCGTGTTCGCCATAAGTTTTGATCGTTCTCGCGCTCCGCTTGGGGATGCAGCCCGGGACGCTCCGCGTTCATGAACGACGGTCTGCACCCGGGGCGGCAGTGACGAAATAGTAAACCCGTCCTCCAATCTCGACGCGGTCTAGCACCCGCAACGGTAATTGAGGCGTGGACTGGCTTTCCATCACCACGACCCTGTCAGCCCCCGGTGCCAGAAAACGGTCGAGTTCAGCACCAGACATCACACTGTCAAGCTGGCTCTGGCTGTAGAACACGCCAGCGCCCGCCAAGCGTTCGCTGGGTTGGAACAGCGCTACGCTCACACCTTGCTGTTGCAGGCCATGGATTTTCTCGGTCAATAGCAGGAATGACAGCTGCCTGTCCTCCCGCGGCGCCAGCCATTGCGCTGCCCCCAGGTAGGTGACAACCACCAGCAAGACACCCGCCCCGCTGACCCCTCGACGATGGCGCACCACCGCCGCCACAAACGCGGACCGTGCTGCATGCACGCGGATCCTGGCCCCCAGCACCAACGCATATTCGGCAGCAATCACCGCAGCGGCCGGCGCCAACGACATCAGGTAAACCGTGCGCTTACTCGACGCCAGTGTCAGCAACAGGAATTGCGCGCCCAGCCACAGGGTGAAGAACAACAGATAGCGATTGCTCATCAGCTGCTTGCGAAAGTGCCAAAGCCCCAGATAGACCAACAGATTCCACGGCAAAAACGCTTCCGGCAGTTTTGCCAGGTAGTAATAAAACGGCTCGTAATGCCCGGCTTCGGTAAACGAACCGCTGAACCGGCCAACGCTGTTGGTCCACAGCACTTCTTTCAATGACGCGGAACCGCCCTGCCCGTACAGAAACCCCAGCCAGACAAGAAGCGGCACCAGCGCCAGCAGCGTGAGGGCTGCCGGGCGAATCCAGTCAACAACCTCCAACCGCTTCTTGCGCACCGTCTCGATGACCAACCAGAAGAAAATCACGACACCCGGCAACGCCAAGCCCAGCACCCCTTTGCTCAAGATCGAAATCACGATGCCCAGCGTGAACGCGAGCCAAGGGTCTAGTACCGGCGCCCCGCGTCGCGCGCGCTCGCTGGCGTGGAAAAACGCCAGCAGCGCCAGGGTCACGCCGAGGGACAGCAATGCATCTTCGCCCACCTGCCGCGCGTTGCTCCAGAAGCTGGCCGTTGTCGCCAGCATGAACGCCGCCAGCCAGGCCACAGAGGCCGGGCGTCCAAACCGTACGAGCATGCAGTAAAGGAGCAACACGCTGAAGAGCCCGGCGAACGCCGAGGCCAGCCGCACCGCCAATGGCGTAGCGCCGAAGACGCGGATCGCCGCCGCATCCAGCCAGACGCTCAGCGGGGGCTTCTCAAGAAAAGGCTGTCCGTTGAGGGTCGGTGTCACCCAGTTGTTGCTCAGGTGCATCTCCATGGCGATGCCTGCCACCCGCGGCTCCGTCGAGTTTTGCAATTGGTGATTGCCCAACGCGAAGAAAGACAGAACAGCCGCCAGCACGAGCAACGAGAGCGCACGAGAAGTCATCAAGGGAATACCGGCTGGGGAGCGAATCATCAGTTGATGGGTGTCGGCAGTATAGGCGGCGCTTTGTTGAAGTCTTGTCAACGCCCCGTCACCACTGGATCGAGCGGCGGGGTGTTTCAGAGGATGACTGACAAACGCGCACTTGCGAATGATCACTGGCATACTCTCCGCCGCTATTAAAAGTGCCCATGCGTTTATAAATGAGCAAACGAATATTAAACACTGACGGAGTTTTCACACACAGGCCACACAACTTTAACGACGCCAGCCCGACAGTCCATGGATGACTGTTATGAACACGCTTTTACAGGAGTTACGATTTGAAACGTATTAGAAACCCTTAAAAAATTGACAATAAATTTATTTGCGCTATGTGCCCACCGGTGAATAACGGTAAACGAGGCGCAGCGCCAAATAACTGGAAACTCGATACACCTGTCCAAAGGATTAGACACATGCGGATTTACCCATCGGCCCCAGCCCGGTTCCTGCTGTTGGCAACCGGCACATGGCTCGCCCTCTTTTTTCTCACACGCCTCGTTTTATTCACCACCCATCTCGACGAAGCCGGCAATCAAGTAATAGCCACTTTCGCCACCGGGCTGCTCTATGACCTGGCCTTCCTCACCTACGCCGCCCTGCCACTGGGGATATATGTCCTGCTCTGCCCGCCACGCTTATGGCGCGCTCGCGGGCACCGCTGGTTCCTGCAAGGGCTGATGACAGTCAGTATGTTCGTGATGCTGTTTGTCGCCGTGGCCGAATGGCTCTTCTGGGACGAGTTCGGCGTGCGATTCAACTTCATCGCCGTGGACTATCTGGTGTATTCCGACGAGGTCCTCAATAACATCCTCGAGTCCTACCCCATCGGCAAACTGCTCGGCGCGTTGGCGATCGTTGCCATCGTATTGAGTGCAATCATCAGTCGCGCCGTCGCAGCCTCGATCAAAGCCCCGACGCCGCCGCTGCGCAGCAGGCTGGCCGGTATCGCGCTATTGCTGGCCCTGGCGGCCATCAGCCTGCAATTTGTTGATCAGGATAATCCTCGCGGTCTGGGTGGCAACGCTTATCAGCGGGAACTGGCGAGCAACGGCCCGTACCAGTTTTTCGCCGCGTTCAGAAACAACGAACTGGATTATCAGCAGTTCTACGCCACCCTGCCCGACCCGCAAGTCGCCGAGCAGATGCGCCGGGAGCTGACCGAGCCCAACAGCCGATTTGTCGGCACTGACCCAGTGGATATCCGACGCACGATCGACAATCCGGGGGCGACGCGCAAAGCCAACATCGTCCTGGTGACCATTGAAAGCCTGAGCGCCAAATACCTGGGCAGCAACGGCGACACGCGCAACCTGACCCCCTATCTGGATGCATTGCGCAAGCAAAGCGTCTACTTCAATAACTTCTACGCCACCGGCACCCGAACCGACCGCGGCCTGGAAGCCATTACCCTGTCCATCCCGCCGACGCCGGGACGCTCCATCGTCAAACGGGTGGGCCGCGAAAGCGGGTTCGCCAGCCTCGGCCAGCAACTGGCGGGCGTCGGTTACGACAGCGTTTTCGTTTATGGGGGACGGGGCTATTTCGACAACATGAACGCCTTCTTCAGCGGCAACGGCTACCGCGTGGTGGACCAGAGCAGCGTCAATGAACAGGACATTCACTTCAAAAACGCCTGGGGCATGGGCGACGAAGACCTGTACCAGCAGGCGCTCAATCTGGCGGATGCGGACTTCGCTGCGAACAAACCGTTTCTGTTGCAGTTGATGACCACTTCAAACCACCGCCCTTACACCTTCCCCGAGGGACGCATTGACATCCCTTCGGGCAACGGTCGCGACGGCGCGGTGAAATACACCGACTACGCCATCGGCAAGTTCCTTGAAAGCGCCCGCCAGAAACCGTGGTTCGACAACACGCTGTTCGTCTTCGTCGCCGACCACACGGCAGGCAGTGCTGGCAAAGAAGACCTGCCCATCGATAACTACCTCATTCCGCTGTTCATCTACGCGCCGAAGATGATCCAGCCGCGGGAAATCTCTCAATTGGCGAGTCAGATCGATCTCGCGCCGACGCTGCTGGGGCTGCTGAATCTGGATTATCAGTCCACCTTCTTTGGCCGCAATCTGTTCTTCGATTCGGCGTTGCCGCCCCGGGTGGTGGTCGGCAATTACCAGCACCTGGGACTGTTCGACGGCAAGGATCTCGCCATCCTCAGCCCGCGCCAGGGGCTGCGTCGCCACGACAATGCGCTGGGTGAAAGTGTCGAAAGCAAGGCTACGCGTGACGACCCGCTGATTGCGCGCGCCATCGCCTATTACCAAGTGGCAAGCGAAGGATTCAAACAGCATCTGCTGGACTGGAAGCCTGACGGCTTCAAGCCTTGACCGGAAGGCGGGGACCGTAAGGGCCTGCGGCAGAAGAGCGGTGAGTGGACGCCATCCGATCATCGCTCGGAAGCCGACAGCATCGCTTTGGTAAACGACAAGATATTCACGGCAGCCGAACCTATTTTTGACAAACGCCTGTCTAGGATCGCGCAACGTATAAAGTGGCGGGTTTTAACTATGTTGGTGGTCGAGGATCTGGTGTTGGACACAAGCAAATACCGGGCGACCCGCGCGCAAAGATCGCTCAAGCTCAACCCGACCAACATCGACATCCTGGCACTGCTGATGCTGAAAAGTCCCGGCATTGTCAGTAAAGAAGAAATCGCGGAAATGCTGTGGGGCGAACTGGGCGTCAACAAGAGCAGTGGCGTCGGTACACGCGTGCATCAAATCAGAAAAGTGGTCGATGATGGTTTTGCGTTTCCCCTGCTTCATACGGTGTATGGCGTCGGCTATCAGCTGCGCAAATAACCTGTTGTTAACGCCTCACGTTGTTGTCAATCACCCGCTTTCATCGCCAGTTGCTTCCAGTCTTGCGGATTAAGTACGCCTCTGATGACCGGCCGGCTGCGTTTGTCCAGCGAGATAAATACCGCGCTGTCGTATTCGCTGGTATCGGCATGGGGGTAACCCTGCTTGCCCTCTATCTGACTGATGCAACCGCTATGGGTGACTAACACCAGATTGCGGTTATTCGCCTTGTGCGCCATGACCTGGCCGAGGTTCATCTTCTCGCAATCAAACAACCATTCCTGGGACGCAACCGGGTGGCCGAACAGGGATTCGGCGGTTTGCGCCGTGCGCGTAGAGGGGCTGGCGAGGACATCGGTCTGGTCCAAACCCAACTGGCTCAATGAACGTCCCACTTCGGCAGACACCTGGCTGCCGTTGCGGGTAATCCCGTCCTTTGGCCCCAGGCATTCATTATCGGAGCGGTCGCAACGCTCGCCGTGACGCATCAGCACCACCACTTCGCCTTTCTTCCAGCTTTCGTAAAGGCCCGCCCTGCTCATGTTGTGCCCGCTGGCGAGTTCAATGGGCGAACGGGGCCAGTAGGTGTAACCCGTCAGCAACAGCAGCGACACGACAATCGCGGCAGCGGTCAGCAAAACACGGAATTTGGTGGCACTTTTAAGTAACTTACCCGCCGTGGGCGCGGGCGGGACATTGATGTGTTCGCGCATCGTGTTGCTCCGACTGTTCAGTCCATCGGCAGATGGAAATCTGCGTCATTGAATGACAACGAGCGTAAACAGCGATGCATGGTTATTTGGTAAACGGCACGTGAAAAAAACAGTGGCTGTAAAACGTTATTCATTCCCGACCCGTGGGGAGAACGTCACGCCGTAGTTTGTGAGGAAGTCTCTGCTTCGTCTCATGAGGACGCTACAGGCTTTAAACATAATAGAGTTTTCACATTCCCTTCACTGCGGTTTGACCTGCGCGTGTCTATGTTCCACCAGCGGCCGGCAATAGCCGGGCAAAGTTAATCATTCATGCTTATCGGGACATTCCAACGTGCGAAGCGAACGATCACGATTTTATGCCTGGAACTTGGGTTTACCGATCGCCATTGCGCTGGCGATATTCGTGGTCTTCGACCTCACTTCCCTGGACGAAATGATCAGCAACTGGCTGTACTACCCCAACCACGAGTTTCCCTACGGCCACAACCGCCTGTTCGAAAACCTGACCCACCGCTGGCCGCGGATCATTCCCGACCTCACCGGGGAAGCCGCGATCATCGGCTCAATCCTGTCGTTTATCTGGCCGCTGTTGAAACCGGGGCGACACGACCGGCTGATCAGGTCGCTGGAGACAATGCGCATTGGCCCGGTGCTGCGCTTTACCGCTCGCTACCGGCGGGACTTCCTGTACATCGTCGTGTCGTTTGCAATCATCACCGGCATGATCCATTTTTTTAAGAGCCACACCAGCATCTATTGCCCCGTGGAAACCACGCTGTACGGCGGGACCATGGAGAAAAAGGAATGGTTCGAGAATTTCAGCCTGTTCCATGAAGCCGGCGCCGGTCGCTGCTGGCCAGGTGGGCATGCCTCCGGCGGCTTCACCATGGTCGCGCTGTACTTCGTCGCGCGGCGTCATCAGTGGCGCCACGCCCGTGCGATCCTCTACGCTTCGATGGTTCTGGGCGCGATCTACGGCACGACGCGCGTCCTGCAGGGCTGGCACTTTATGTCGCACACGTTTTGGGCCGGGGTGATTGTGTGGATGGGCGCACTGCTCACCGCCCTTGCTTTTTATGGCTGGCGGCAACTGGCACCCTCCGCCGAAGCAACCCCTGGCGCATTCGCGGCCATCGCTCGATAGGCCACACATCCCCTCGCATTACTGTCACACTGGCGACCGCCGAGCAAAATGATGGCTTCGGGCTATATATCCGTTTAGCTTAGGCGGTCCAGTAATGGACCTGCCATGCGCTGCCGACGCGGCAGCGATGGCTGCGTACTCCCTGCCGTTCATCCCGTCGCGGAAATCTATTCCATCGTCCCAAGTCCATCCTTTTTCGAATGACAGCGTCGAGAAGTCGCCCATGAAGTCGGACAACGTACAAATCGGCCCCCTGGATTTTCTCTTGGGCGGCGGCGAAATGGGGCAGCGGATCCGGGACTTCGACTGGGCGTCGACATCACTGGGCGATCCGGCGGGCTGGCCGCAGTCCCTGCGTTCGGCCATCAGCATCTGCCTGCATTCGAGTTTCCCGACGGCTATCTATTGGGGAGAGGATTTCTGCCTGCTGTACAACGACGCCTGGGCGCCGATTCCGGCGGATCGCCATCCTGCTGTGCTAGGCCGCCCGGCGCGGGAAGTCTGGTCTGCCATCTGGGACGTCGTCGGCCCGCAGTTCGAGGCGGCCTACCGGGACGCTGAAGGCTTTTCGACGTTCGACCAACTGTTGATGATGGAACGCGGCGGGCGGGCGCAGGAAAGCTGGTGGAACTACAGCCTGACGCCCATTCGCGGCGAAAACGGCCGCATCGCGGGCATCCTCAATCAGGGCCACGAGGTCACTGACCGGATTCTGGCCGAACGCCGCCGGGCGCAAGAACTCGTCCGCCAGCGCAAGATGTTCGAGCAGGCGCCCGGCTTCATCACTGTTCTCACGGGCCCCCGGCACCGCTTCGAATTCGTCAATCAGTCCTACACCCGGCTGTTCGGCGAGCGCGACTACGTGGGCAAGACCATTTACCAAGCGTTCCCGGAGCTGGTCGGCCAAGGGTTTTACGAGTGGCTGGATGCGGTCTACAGCACCGGCGAAAGGCTGGTGCAGCAACGCACCCCGATCCAGCTCAGTCATCCCGACGCCCCCTCCGAAGTGCGTTATCTGGATTTCATCTACGAACCGCTGCTCGATGAAACCGGTCAGGTCACCGGTATCTTTTGTGAAGGCTACGACGTGACCGAGGCGCATCTGTCCCGCGCCGCGCTGGAGGCCAGTGAGGCGGCGTTGCGCGAGGAGACCCGCACCCTGGAAACGCTGAACCGGGTGAATGCCGAGCTGGCCCTGGAGCTGGACCTCAAGCGGCTGGTGCAAACGGTGACCGATGCCGGCCGCGAGATGACCGGCGCCGAGATCGGCGGGTATTTTCACAACGCCGCGAGCGATCATTTTGACCTGTTCACACTGTCTGGGGTCCAGTCGCCGGAACTGGCACGGCTGCCGGGCCCGCGCGCCAGCCCGGTGTTCTCGCCGGCATTCCTGACCGCCGGCGTCATGCGTTCCGACGACCTACTGTTGGACCCGCGTTATGGGCGAATTTCCCCGCATTTCGGCCTGCCGACAGGGCATGTGCCGCTGCGCAGTTATCTGGCGGTGTCGGTTGTGTCTCGCTCCGGCGAGGTGCTGGGCGGCCTCTTTTACGGCCATCCCGAGGCCGGCCAATTCACCCCGCGCCATGAAAAATTGATGTCGGCCCTGGCCGCGCAGGCTGCCATCGCCATCGATAACGCTACGTTGTTTCAACAGGTTCAGAGCGCCAACGAAACCCTCGAACAGCGGGTGCTGGCCCGTTCCCAGGAATTGTCCGAGGCCCATTTGGCCCTGCGTCAGGCGCACAAGATGGAAGCCGTGGGGCAGCTCACCGGCGGCATTGCCCACGATTTCAACAACCTGCTCGCCGGTATCATCGGCAGCCTCGAAATGATCGAACGACGTATCGCCAGCGGCCGGGTCGATGGCCTGGAACGCTACGTCAACGCCGCCCACGACTCGGCCAGTCGCGCCGCCACCCTCACCCAACGGCTGCTCGCGTTCTCCCGTCGTCAGACCCTTGATGCCAAGCCTACCGACGTCAATCGGCTGGTGGCAGGCATGGGTCAGCTCATCGCCTCCACCATCGGCCCTTCCATCAGCATAAGGACCATCGCCAGCGGCGACCTGTGGCTCAGCAAGATCGACGCACCGCAGCTCGAAAGCGCGCTGGTCAATCTGACGCTCAACGCCCGCGACGCCATGCCCAGCGGCGGCGAACTCACCGTGCAGACCCGCAACGTTTCGGCTGACAGCGTCCCGGGGGTGGCGGCGCAGCTGCCCGCAGGGGACTTCGTCGAAATCAGCGTCAGCGACACTGGCACCGGCATTGCCTCGAACATCCTCGACCGGATCTTCGACCCGTTCTTCACCACCAAACCCATCGGCCAGGGGACAGGCCTGGGGCTGTCGATGATCCACGGCTTCGTTCACCAGTCCGGTGGCACCATTCAGGTGTGCTCGACCCAAGGCGCCGGCACGACGATCTCGCTTTACTTGCCGCGCTACTTGGGTGACCGCCAGCAGACGCCGGCGCGCTGCCCGTCGCAGACCCACAGCCGCGGCGAATCGGTGCTGGTCATTGACGACGAGCCCCACGTGCGCATGTTGATGTGCGACGCCCTGCGCGAACGCGGGTACCAGGTCAGCGAAGCCATGGACGGGCCATCGGGCTTGCAAATGCTCCGTTCGATGGCATCGATTGATCTGCTGGTGACCGATGTGGGCCTGCCCGGCGGCATGAATGGCCGACAGGTCGCCGACGCGGCCCGCGCCCTGCTGCCTTCCCTCGATGTGCTGTTTGTCACCGGTTACGCGGAAAATTCGGCGGTGGGCGGCGATCAACTGGAGTCCGGCATGGCCGTGTTGCTCAAGCCGTTCGGGATGGACAGCTTCGCGCAAAAGGTCGGCGAAATCCTCGCAGCGGCGGCGCCCCGGGACACCACCCAAGCCACCTGCGATGTCGTGGACGGCTGCTGAATCCAGTCGGCCCCGGGCAAGGTCATCCGATAGCGCCCGTCGCCCGGAGAATACGGGGCTTTGGCCCGGCGCATCCGACCTCGACCAATCAGTCAGTTTTTTTCACCCTGTCACGGAACTCACAGGGCCGGCATGCCCCTAACCACGACGTCAGCGAACCGGCAAAACGCCGGTTCCACGAGAGGTTTAGGTTTCCATGTCTTCCAGCACCCCATCCGCCGCCATAGGCCAACCAGACGAGCAGCGCACGTCGCCGCGTCGTCTGATTTTCATCTCGGTCCTTGTCGCCACCATGGGCGCACTCGCTTTCGGGTACGACACGGGGATCATCGCGGGCGCCCTGCCCTTCATGACTTTGCCCCTCGACCAGGGCGGTCTAGGCCTGAACCCGGTCAGCGAAGGGCTGATCACTGCATCGCTGATCGTCGGCGCCGCCTTCGGCTCACTGGCCAGCGGCTACCTGTCCGACCGCTTTGGCCGACGCGTGACCCTGCGCATGCTGTCGCTGTTGTTCATCGTCGGCGCCCTGGGTACGGCAACGGCGCCGTCGGTGCCATTCATGGTCGCCGCGCGCTTTCTGCTGGGCATCGCTGTCGGCGGTGGCTCGGCCACGGTGCCGGTGTTCATCGCCGAAATCGCCGGGCCGTCGCGCCGGGCGCGACTGGTCAGCCGCAACGAGCTGATGATCGTCAGCGGCCAGTTGCTGGCTTACGTGCTGAGCGCCGTGCTGGCTGCGTTGCTGCACACCCCCGGCATCTGGCGCTACATGCTGGCCATTGCAATGGTGCCGGGCGTGTTGCTGCTGATCGGTACGTTCTTCGTGCCGCCGTCGCCGCGCTGGCTGGCCTCCAAAGGCCGCTTCGATGAAGCGCAGCACGTGCTCGAGCAACTGCGTGACACCAAAGACGCCGCCAAGCGCGAAGTCGAGGAAATGAAAACCCAGGAAAAACAGGCCCACAAGCACGTCGCCGCTCGCGAGTTGCTGCGCCAGCCATGGGTGTTGAAGCTGTTGCTGATCGGTGTCGGGCTGGGCTTTACCGCGCAGTTCACCGGCGTCAACGCGTTCATGTACTACACGCCGATCATCCTCAAACACACCGGCATGGGCACCAACGCTGCGCTGACTGCGACCATCGGCAACGGCATCGTCTCGGTCATCGCGACCTTGCTGGGCATCTGGGCCATCGGCCGTTACGGGCGTCGTCACCTGCTGATGACCGGTCTGGTCATCGTGATCATGATGCAGGCGGCGCTGGGTAGCGTGCTGATGTTCATGCCGCAGAACCTGACCCAAAGCTATGCCGCACTGGCCTGCATTCTGGTGTTCCTGCTGTTCATGCAGATGTGCATCTCGCCGGTGTACTGGCTGCTGATGTCCGAGCTGTTCCCGATGCAGGTGCGCGGGCTGCTGACCGGCACGGCGGTGTCGATGCAGTGGCTGTTCAACGCGACCGTCGCGTTCCTCTTTCCGATCGCGGTGGACACCCTCGGCAACCCGACCTTCTTCGTATTTGCGGCGATCAACATCGGCTCGCTGATCTTCGTCTTCCTGTGCCTGCCGGAAACCAAGGGCAAGTCCCTTGAGCAGATCGAGAAGCACATGAAGAAGGAGCTTTGACGCACCGAGCGTTCAGCCGAGCAATTCGGTGATCCAGCGCACCTGCTGCGCGGTGTCGCGAAGCTTGTCTTCCGGCACCGCCTGCCGCGCCCGCTGCAAGTCGGCCAGGGTGCGCAGTTTATAGGGCAGCACGCGCCGCCACTTTTCCAGAAACGCCGGACTGCGCGCCGGCATCAGCAACGGCCCGAAGTACAGCGCTTCGGGGCTGTATGCCACCGGCCCAGTGTGTTCGGCAACGATGATTTCGTAGTCGAAGCGGTTCTCCCGCAGGATTTCTTCATGGACGATGCGGTAACCGTTGTCCATCAACCACTGGCGCAGCTCAGGCTCGCCGCCGTTGGGTTGCAGGATCAGGCGCTCGCTTCCATTAAGACGCGATTTGCCCTTCTCGAAGATGTCGCGAATCGTCTCGCCGCCCATGCCGCAGATACTGATTGCGCTGATGCCGTCTTCCGTCTCAATCGCTCCCAGGCCATCGGCCAGACGCACACGGATTCGCGCCTCGAAGCCGTTCTCGCGAACGGTACGCTCCGCCGCCCTGAACGGCGTCGCCGCCACCTCCCCCGCCACTGCCATCGCAATGAGCCCACGGCGCATCAACGCCACCGGCAGGTAGGCGTGATCGGAGCCGATGTCGGCCAGTCGCGCGTCGGCCGGCACCCGCGCCGCCACCCGCTCCAGACGCCTGGACAATGTGTGTTCGTTCAACGTTTGCAGCCCCTTCTCTCGCCACCGCCCGGCACGACCTGCCGAAACGGGGCGTGAGTCTGTCGGGCTGTGGCGAGGATTTCAACTGCGTTGACGCGTGGCCGGCGGATTGAGCGTCGGGTGCTAAGGCAGCTTGGCGATGACCTTGATCTCGAAGTCGAAGCCATACAGCCAGGTCACGCCGACGGCCGTGATGGTCGGGTGCGGCGCTTCGCCCCAGAACTCCGGCACCACTTCCCAGGCCTTTTCGAAGGTCGACTGCGGATCGACCATGAACACGGTGACGTCAATCACGTCATCGAAGGTGCAACCGGCGGCATTGAGAATGGCATTGAGATTGGTGAAGGCCAGGCGGACCTGGGCGCGCAGATCGGGCTCGGGCGAGCCATCTTCGCGGCTGCCGACCTGCCCCGAGACAAACAGCAAGCCGGCGGATTTGATCGCCGGCGAGTAGCGATTGCGCTCGTACAATGCGTGGCGGCCGGGCGGGAATACAACGTCACGAACAGTCATGGGCTTTCTCCTTCAGCGGAGCGGGATGCTCCGTGGTTTCGATGGGCAGACTGTAGGGCGGCGGATTCGCTGGATAAACCAGCAGCCTTGATCAAGACTGTTTGCATTCTCCAAACAATCAGGTGGCGCGATGGACCGTTTCGACGCGATGCAGGCGTTCGTTCGAGTGGTAGAAACCGGCAGTTTCACCAAGGCCGCCGGCACGTTGCACATGAGCAAGACCACGGTAACGCAACTGGTGCAGCAGCTCGAAGCGCGGTTGCGGGTCAAGCTGCTCAACCGCACCACGCGCAAGGTCAACGTCACCGCCGACGGCGCGGTGTTCTACGAACGTGCGCTGCGCGTGCTGGCGGATCTGGACGACGCGGAAACCGGTCTGTCCGTTGCCTCCGCGGCGCCACGAGGGCGTTTGCGCGTTGACGTGCCCAGCCCGTTCGCCCGCATGGTGCTGATCCCGGCGCTGCCAGACTTCAACGCCCGCTATCCCGACATCCAGATCGACCTGGGCGTGAGCGACCGGATGATCGACCTCATCGGCGAAAACGTGGACTGCGTGGTGCGCGGCGGCGAACTCACCGATCAATCGCTGATGGCCCGGCACATCACCGACCTGAAGCTGGGCGTCTACGCGTCCCCAGCGTATCTGCAGCGCGCAGGCACGCCGGCTAATCCCCGTGACCTCGAAGACCCGCAGCACCGCATCGTCGGCTACCGCTGGGCGCGCACCGGGCAGCTGTTCCCGATGGTGCTGCAGAGGGACGGCGAAAGGGTTCAGGTGCAGAGCCGCTATTTGCTCTCGGTGGACGACGGCAATGCGTACCTCGCGGCAGGTCTTGCCGGCATGGGCGCCCTCTGGCTGCCGCAGTACATGGCCCAGCCGTCCGTGCACAGCGGTGAGTTGGTTGCGCTGTTCGAGGACTGGCAGCTGGAGTCGATGCCGATGTACGTGGCCTTCCCGCCCAACCGGCACATCAGCATCAAGCTGCGGGTGTTCATCGACTGGGTTGTGGAGTTGATGGGCGAAGGGTACAAAAGCCGATCTTCCGCAACGATTAAACAAGGATGAAAGTGCGATGGACGAAGTGATCAGCTACCGACAAGCCATGGTCGAGGACGTGACGGCAATCTGCGAACTGGGGCAGCTACTCAACGCCATTCACCACGCGGAGCGTCCCGATATTTACACAGATGAAACCCTCGATCACACCCGCGATGCCCCTCACTGGCTGAGCTTTCTTAACAACCCGGAGCAGGTGGTTTTCCTGGCGTTCGTCGGGGATCGAGCGGCGGGGTTTGTCAGCGCGGGGATGTTTTCAGCAGGTGGGCCTTTGATGCAGCCGATGGCATTCGCGCGGATTGGCTCGGTGTGCGTGGCCCAGGTTTTCTGGGGGAAAGGCCTGGGCCGTGGGTTGATTGAGCACGTGAAAGCATGGGCGCTGGAACGCGGCGCGCAGGACATTCGGCTGTCGGTGTGGGGCTTCAATACCCATGCGCGGCGGCTGTATGAAGAGCTCGGGTTTGAGACACGGGCTTATGAAATGGGGATGCGGTTGTTGTGACTGCCGTTCATCGCACCTGACAGAGCCCTTGTAGACGACCGGTCAGTTTTGTCTTAAGGTGCTGCGCATTATGAAGAAACCCAACCTGGAAATGCGCCAACACATCATCGACGTCGCCAAGTCGCTGATGACCCACAAGGGCTACACTGCCGTGGGCCTGGCAGAAGTGGTGAGCGCGGCGGGCGTGCCCAAGGGCTCGTTTTACTATTACTTCAAATCGAAGGAAGAGTTCGGCGCCGCGTTGCTCGATGAGTACTTCTCCGAGTACCTCGGCCGTGTCGACACCGTCATGACGCGATCAGGCACCGGCGTCGAAAAGCTGCTGGCCTACTTCGATTACTGGATCGAGACCCAGGGCACCGATCATCCGGAAGGCAAATGCCTGGTGGTCAAGCTGGGTCCGGAAGTCTGCGACCTGTCCGAAGACATGCGCAGGGTGCTGGAGGCCGGCACCGCGAAGATCATCAAGCGCATCACCGCCTGCGTCGACATGGGCGTGGCAGACGGCAGCCTGCACATCGAAGAAGACAGCGAGGCTTTCGCCGAAACCCTGTATCAACTGTGGCTGGGCGCTTCCCTTCTGGTGAAGGTGAACAAGTCCACTACCTCCTTCGACACGGCCATGAGCCTGACCCAACGCCTGCTGCGGTAGCAGGCGCTTTTTTTTCAAAGATTGGTAGACGACCGGTCAAATATGCGAGTAATTATCAATGACTGACATCAGCAACAGCACCGACTTGTTTTCCCCCGTGCAGATGGGCGCCATCAAGATGGCCAACCGCATCGTCATGGCACCCGTCACCCGCAGCCGCTACGAAGAAGACGGCGTGCCCGGTGAACTGCACGCCATTTACTACGCCCAGCGCGCCACCGCCGGGTTGATCGTGGCCGAAGCCACCAACATCTCCGCCCAGGGACGCGGCTATGCAGCGACGCCCGGGATCTGGAGCAAAGCGCAGGTCGCCGGCTGGCGCAAAGTCACCGACGCCGTGCACGCGGCTGGCGGCAAGATCGTCAGCCAGCTCTGGCACGTGGGCCGATTCTCCAGCGTCGACCTGCAGCCCAACGGCGAAGCCCCGGTCGCGCCGTCCGCCATTCAGGCCGAGGGCAACACCTACACGGTCGACGGCTTCGTCCCGGTGTCGATGCCCCGCGCGCTGGAAACCGACGAGATCCCCGGCATCATCGAGCAGTACAAGCACGCGGCCGAGAACGCCAAGCGCGCAGGGTTCGACGGCCTCGAGGTCCACTCGGCGAACAGCTACCTGCTCGACCAGTTCCTGCGCGACTCCACTAATCAGCGCACCGATCAATATGGCGGCTCGATTGAAAACCGCGCGCGGCTGACGCTGGAAGTCACCCAGGCCATCGTCGACATCTGGGGCCATGACCGCGTGGGCATTCGGCTGTCGCCGGTCACGCCGGATGCGGGTAATACGCCGCCGGACAGCAACGTCATGGCGTTGCACGGGTACCTGATTCAGCAGTTGAACCGCTTCAATCTGGCGTACCTGCACTTTGTCGAAGGCGCGACCGCCACCTCCCGTGAAGTCCCGGAAGGCGTCGACATGGATGCCTTGAGTGCCCAGTTCAACGGTCCGTTCATTGGCAACAACAACTACGACCTGGACATGGCCGTGGAGCGCCGCGCCCAGGGCAAGATCGACGCCGTCGCGTTCGGTCGCCTGTTCATCTCCAACCCGGACCTGGTCGCGCGTCTGCGCCATGGCGCCGAACTGACCATCGCCCCGCGCGAAACCTATTACGGCGGCGGCGCCAAGGGCTACACCGACTGGCCGCTGGGCACTTACTAACAGCGCTGGCAACCGCAGCGTTTTCTAGCACCGCATTCACTAACGACTGAACGGCAAGGCTTTCTCAGGAAAGCCGACGCTGCCCGCACGCCTTGAATTTGAGGAAACATGATCATGAATTATCTGGACCAGAAAACCGCCATCGTCACCGGTGCGTCTTCAGGCATCGGCGCTGCAACCGCCCGAGAATTGGCCGCCCAAGGGGTTAACGTCGTTGCTGCCGCGCTGGATGAGAAAGGCCTCGCCGCGCTGGTCAGCAAACTCCGCGCAGCCGGTTACGAGGCGTCCAGTTTTGTCACCGACGTGACCGACGCTGAACAGACGCGCGCTTTGGCGCAGTTCGCCAAAGACACCTACGGCTCGGTCGACATCCTCGTCAACAACGCCGGCCTGATGCTGTTCTCCCACTGGGTTGACCTCGTGACCCAGGACTGGAACGCCATGATCGACGTCAACATCAAGGGCTACCTGAACACCATCGCCGCCACCCTGCCCTTCATGCTTGAACAGAAATCCGGGCAGATCCTCAACATGGATTCGGTGGCAGGCCACCAGGTCGGCCCCGGCGCCGGCGTCTACAGCGCGACCAAATTCTTCGTGCAAGCCATGACCGAATCCATGCGCAAGGAGCTGGGCGTGCACCATGGCATCCGCGTCAACACCGTCAGCCCCGGCGTCATTAACACCGGCTGGGCGGACAAAGTCACCGACCCCGCTGGCCGCAAAGCGGCACATGCGCTCAACGAAATTGCCATCGCGCCGGAAGACATCAGCCGCGCCATCATCTACGCGCTGAATCAGCCCGCCAACGTCACCGTCAACGACCTGATCATTTCACCCACCCGACAGGACTGGTGATTGCGCGGCTGTTGGTCATTGAAGCCATCGCCTATCTAACTCAAACCCTGGAGTCATCAACATGAGCAAGAACATCAAAGCCGTTGCTACACACGAGTACAACGCTGTCATCACTACCGCCAGCCGCTACGTTAAAGGCCTGCGCGAAGGCAGCGTTGCGACGATCAAGCAGGCCTTTCATGAAGAGGCGGTGATGTACGGTTTTACCAACGGCCAATTGCTGGGGGGGCCGATCAGCAACTTGTATGACTTTGTTGAAAGCAACGGTAAAGCAGCGGACATCACGACGCGGCTGGATGTGCTGGCGATTACGCCGACTACGGCTGTGGTGCGGGTGGACATGGAGAAGGACGCCATTGGGGCGGATTACAACGACTACCTGACGTTGATCAAGATCAATGGCGACTGGAAGGTGATTGCCAAGGTTTATCACCAGTTTGAGGGGTAGGTTTTTACTGCGATGAATTTTATGGACGCAGGTCTTGGTGTTTTGGCTTCGGGACTTGCGTGCCGGGTTCTAGCGGCTGGGTATTGAGCGTTCTTTGAGTCGCAGCGTAAGTTATTTGGGAGACAGCAGAGATGGTATTAGTTGAGTACAGCGCAGGTTTGCCGTGCAGTGCGGATCAGGCGTGGAAGGTGCTGCGGGAGTTTGGCGGAATCGCGGACTGGCATCCGGCGATTGTGAAGAGCGGCATCAAGGGTGAAGCCGGGATTTTGCGGGTGGGTGCGGTCCGGCGGCTGGCGCTCGCGGACGGTGCCGTATTGCGGGAGCGTTTGACTGAATTTGACGATGGGCTCAGGGCGTTGGCTTACGTGTTCGAGGAGTCGCCGTTGCCGGTGGATGGGTATCGGGCGCAGATTCGAGTGGATGAGGTTGCGGGGTCGGTCGATCGTTGTGTGGTGCGCTGGAGTGCTGGGTTCGAAGTGCGGGAAGCCGGGACTGAGGCGGAATTTGAGGGATTGGTCAGGGAATTGATTGTGCAGGGGCATGAGGGTTTGGAGGGGACGGTTCTGGGTTGATTGTGTCTGGACTGGCAGAACTGATACAAAAGCCAGGCTCGAAGCGATGCATCCCCAATGAGTAAACACCCACTTCAGGAGCGAAACGCTTGACGTCAACCGACCTGCAGCGCCTTTACAACAAAGCCTGGCTGTTCGCCTCCCACGCCCACGTCGGGCAACTGATGAAAGGATCGAATCTGCCGTACACGACCCATGTCGCGATGGTGGCGAACGAATTGATTTTCGCGGATCGGGAAAGTGACATTGGTGACCTGACCATCGCGATGCCCGCCGCGCTTCTGCACGACGTAATCGAGGACACGGGGACCTCGGAAGAGGCACTGGCTGAGGTGTTCGGCGCCGCTGTCGCCTCGACCGTCGCCTGCCTGAGCAAGAACCTGATCGTGCCTTTCTCGGACGAGGGCTATTTCCAGGCGATCGCGGCGCATTCCCGGGAAGCGGCGGCGATCAAGTTGTGTGACCGGATCACCAATCTCCAATCCGCGCCATCGACGTGGTCCCTGGAAAAGCGCGCGTCTTATCACGAGGAATCTGCGCAGATTCTGGCGGCGCTCGGGCCTACCAATGACTATTTGAATCGCCGGCTTACCGATGCGATGGCGCGCTACAAATCCTTGCACGTCGATCAGCAGCGGGAAATCTGACGTCCTTTCCGTGTGCAAGGTGAAGCGCTACCCCGGTCACTCATCAAACATGCCGGCACTGCAGCTGTTACAGGCGAATGAGGTAATTGTGGGCGACCGTGCTCGCGAAGACTCCGGTACATCCGCCATGTCTTCAGCGGCTGGAATACTGTCACCGCAGCTCGGAAATCTCGATCAGATTTAAATCGGGATCACGCACGTAAACCGACCGAATCGGCTCCGTCGCGCCGGTGCGCTCAACCGGCCCTTCCACGATCGGCCACGCCTCGGCCTGCAAATGCGCGATCACCGCGTCAAGGCTCTGGCTGGCAATGAAGCACAGGTCCAGCGCGCCCGGCACCGGGAGGTGAGCCTTGGGTTCGAACTCGTGACCGCGCTCGTGAACGTTGATCTTCTGGTTGCCAAAGCGAAACGCCAGACGGCCGCTGCCGAAGGTTTGCAATTCCATGCCCATCACGCGCACGTAGAAGTCTTTACAGGCCTCAATATCGATGGTGGTCAGGACCAGATGGTCAAGGTGATCAATCATTTGCGTACGCTCCGTGGGGGTATTGGCCAGCGCCATACCCCAAGTGTTGTGAAACTGATGGTGAGTTCTGAAAGCCATTGCGGGTGGCGACTTCCTGCAGGTACAGGCGCTTCATTCGGGCTGCTCATGACGATTAGATGAGGCCGCGCGCGCGCCACTGCTCGCGGGTAGCGGCGTCGATGCCCACACCGCTGAGTACGGCGTCTGTGTGTTGGCCCAACGTCGGGGCGCGGGATCGAACTCGCCCCGGGGTGCTCAGCAATTTGGGCACTACACCGGGTAAGGTGACCGGCGTGCCGTCATCCAGTTGGCTGGGCAGCAGCATGTCCCGCGCCTGATAGTGGGGGTCGGCGGCGATGTCGGCGGCGTCGTAGATTTTCCCGGCCGGGATATTCGCGTCTTTGAGCGCAGCCAGTACTTCGTCCAGTCCTCGCTCGGCCGTCCAGGTGGAGATCGCCGCATCGATGCGCGCGACATGGCGCACGCGGCCGTCGTTGTGCTCAAGCTCCGGGTCATTGGCCAGGTCCGGGCGGTCGATCTTTTCCATCAGGCGCTTGTAAATGCTGTCCCCATTGCCGGCGATCAAAGCGTACTTTCCGTCCTGGCAACGGTAGGCATTACTCGGCGCGATCCCCGGCAGGCTGCTGCCAGCGGGTTCCCGCACCGCCCCGAACACCGAATGCTCGGGGATCAGGCTTTCCATCATGTTGAACACCGATTCGTACAGCGCGACGTCCACCTGCTGACCGGCGCCCTGATGCTGTTCACGGTGACGCAGCGCCAGCAGCACGCCGATCACCCCGTGCAGGGCCGACAGCGAATCGCCGATGGACACGCCCACGCGCACCGGCGTACGGCCGGACTCACCGGACAGATGCCGCAAACCGCCCATGGCTTCGCCGATCACGCCGAAGCCCGGCAGGTCGCGGTAAGGCCCGGACTGGCCGTAACCCGAGACCCGCAACATGATCAGCCCGGGGTTGATGGCGCTCAGGGTCTCCCAGCCCAGCCCCCATTTCTCCAGGGTGCCGGGGCGGAAGTTCTCGATGAGGATGTCGGCGTCCTTGACCAAGCGCTTGACCACGTCGTGGGCTTCGGCCTGACGCAGGTCGAGGGTCACGGACTGCTTGTTGCGCGACTGAGCGGCCCACCACACCGACGTGCCGTTGTGCAGCAGGCGCCATTTGCGCAGAGGGTCGCCGGAGCCTGGCGGCTCGATCTTGATCACCTCGGCACCGAAGTCCGCGAGGATCTTCGCGGCGAACGGCCCGGCGATCAGTTGGCCCATCTCGATGACCTTGATGCCATCCAGCGGCAGGCTCATGGGAATTCCTTATTGTTGGAGAGGATGTCGGGATCATCCTCTTAAACCGCACAGCAGGGAATATTGCGCACTGGGCGTCGTCCTCCCTTTGAACGCTTTTAACGAGGAGAGCCACATGCCAAGAATCCCACCCCGTCCGTTGATGTGCGGGCTGATCCTGCAGCTGGCCGGAATGGCCATGGCGCAGGCCCACGAAGGACACATTCAAGGCGATACCGCCGATCCAGTGACAGCCGAGGCGCCGTTCATCACGGACAACAATGTCGCGATGGACAAGATGATGGCCGGAATGGGCGGCAAGCCCAGCGGCGACGTCGACCGTGACTTCGTCACCATGATGACCGCGCATCACCAGGGCGCCATCGACATGGCGTTGAGCATGCTCAAGTACGGCCACAACGAGCAGCTCAAGCGCATCGCCCAAGAAATCATCGTCGACCAGCAGCAGGAAATCGCCGCCATGGCGATGGCCGTAGGCGACCCGCTGCCGCCCTCGGTGGCCTCGCCAACCCAGTCGCCCGATACACAGCCCTGAGCGCCACTCCTGACATCACGAAATGAAGGACCACCCCATGACTTTTTCCCGCTTGCCACTGTCACTGTTGACCAGCGCCCTGTTGACCGCCTCTATGTCGAGTTTCGCCGGACAGATTCCGGGTAAGGCGTCGGCCAAGGACATTCCGGTGTCCCACAGTGACCGGGTTTATGCTGCCGAACAGTTCTCCAATACGGTGTCGGTAACCGACCCGGTGGACAACAAGCTGCTCGGCGTAATCAGCCTCGGGGACCCGCAACCCGGTAACCTCAGCCCGCTGTACAAGGGTGAAGCGCTGGTGCACGGGCTAGGCTTCTCCCCGGATCACAAAACCCTGGCGGTGGTGTCCATCGGCACCAACTCGGTGTCCTTCATCGACACCGAAACCAACACCGTCAAGCACAAGACCTACGTCGGCCGCGCGCCCCATGAAGCGTTTTTCACGCCCAACGGCAAAGAGGTCTGGGTAACCGTGCGCGGAGAGGATTATGTGTCGGTGATCGACGCGAAAACATTCGAGGAAAAGACCCGCATCAAAACGCCGGCGGGCCCAGGCATGCAGATTTTCTCGCCGGACGGCAAATACGGTTACGTGTGTTCGTCGTTCAACCCGGAAACCGTCGTGGTCTCGGTGGCCGACCATAAAATCGTCGGTCACTTGCAGCAGGTCAGCCCGTTCTGCCCCAATATTGCCGCCTCGGCGGATGGCAAGCAGGTCTGGTTCACCCTCAAGGACGTGGGCAAGGCCCAGGTGTTCGACGCAGCACCTCCATTCAAGCTGATCAAGACGCTGGACATCGGCCCGATTGCCAACCACGTGAATCTGGTCAATAACGCCAACGGTTCGTTCGCGTACATCACCGTGGGTGGGCTGAATGAGGTGCAGGTCTACCGCACCGACACCTTCGAAAAAGTTGCGACGATCCCGGTCGGCAACCTCCCCCACGGCGTGTGGCCCTCGGGCGATGGCAGCCGCGTCTATGTCGGGCTGGAAAATGCCGATGGGTTCGCCGTGATCGATACGCTGAGCAACACAGTCATTGCCACGATTCCCATTGGTCAGGCACCCCAGGCAATCGCCTACGTGCCGAACGCGGTGGAGAAAGGTCCGGGCACCGACAACCTCAAGCCGCTGGGGGTGGCCGGCCAGGCCGTGCACCTGACACTGAACGCCGTGGGTAAAACCGCCGAACAGCCGCCGACCAGCGTCAGCCTGTTCAATCAGGGCCTGACGCAGGTGTTGCAAGCCGCCGTCACTGGCTTGGAACCGAAGCAACCCTACACCCTGGCGTTGGCCGACAAAGCCGATGGCAGCGGGACATTGCAGCCGTTGTCAGGGTTCATGACCAACCCGGCAGGCTCAGCCATCGTCAACGCCATCGGGCCGATTCGCCAGATCGTGCAAAGCGAAACACCCGAGCAGCGCCGCTATCTGGTGGTCGTCGCAGGCAAGCCGGATCAATTGGGCGGGCTGGTGCAGGTTCAGGCGCCGTAAACCGATCACAGGCCGGGGCTGC
The DNA here is from genome assembly GCF_013201545.1 of Pseudomonas graminis. Lineage (NCBI taxonomy): Bacteria > Pseudomonadati > Pseudomonadota > Gammaproteobacteria > Pseudomonadales > Pseudomonadaceae > Pseudomonas > Pseudomonas graminis. The sequence goes on along the minus strand of NZ_CP053746.1, from coordinate 3,989,337 downwards.
CTGTCCTGAGTATCGCCCATGACACGCGCCTCAGGCCGGCACGGTCAGCCCCGTCCATTGCTCGAACAGCGCCCATCGGTGTTCGGGCATCGGTCGCCAGAACGTTACCGGCGCGAGACCGTCGGGATCAGCCCGGCGTCGCGGTAGTCCTGAATCAGCGCATCAAACAGCTGGATGTCGGAACGCGTGCGGGCAATCAACTGCGCCCCGGCCACCGCGGTGTAGATCGCCAGCGCGCGGCGTTCGCACTGCACGGCGCTGCTGGCCTGGCACGCACGGATGAATGAACGTCCCAGCGTCCAGACCTGGCAGGCGATGGTCGCAGCGGGCCAGGCCCAAGGCTGAATCCCCGACGTTGGCACCCCGAATCCGGGGTGCCAACCGAGGCAAGTTGATCTCACCCAGACGTCGAGCAGTGCATTTCCGCCAAGAAAGAGGTTAATTCGTCATCAAGCTGAACCGATTCAGGTCGATATCCCGGTGATCTCTCTTCCTATGGACAGCCCTGACATGAACCTTAGACGCCTCAACATCGCCCCCCGCTCGCTAATTTGCTTTGGCTTTTTTGCCGTACTGATCGCCGCCGTCGGACTGTTCTCGCTGCTGCAAGCGTCGAAGCTCAAAGACGCAAGGGACGCCCTGCAGGACAACGTGCTCCCCACCCTCCTCGCCATCGCAGACATCAAAAACGACCTGCTGACCATCCGTCTCGGCAACACCAGCCTGCGAGCTGCGCAAAGTGCCGCGAGTAACGAGTCCGCCATGAAGCGCGTCAGCCAGGGCCGCGGTGATCTCGAGAATGATGTAAAGCGCCTCAAATCGCTGCTGATCAGCGAGCGTGGCTTGAATGCCTACGCGCAGATGGAGCGCGACATGCAGGCTTACCTCGCCGTTCACGCGCGCTTTCTCGACGCCGTGGCGCAGAAGCGCGATGACATTATCGTTTCATTGACCGAGCCGTCCGGCGAACAGACCCGCGCGGCCGATACGCTCGCGAAAGACATCGCCACCATCGCCGAGCTGGCCAACGAGAAAATGCACGCCTCGGATGTCGCGGCAGAGGAAAGTTACGATCAGGCCCGCAATGTCATCATCGCTGCCATCGTGGTGGCGCTGGCCGCCACCCTCGCCCTGGCCGCGCTGTTCACCCGCAGCCTGGTGGCGCCGATCGCCAAAGCGTTGGCCGTGGCCGAAAACATTGCCGCCAACGACCTGAGCAAGCCGATTCAAGTGGACGGCTCCGATGAGCCAGGCCGCCTGCTGCACGCGCTGTCGGTGATGCAGCAGAACCTGCGCCACACCCTCTCGGAGCTGGGCCATTCGTCCAATCAACTGGCCTCGACCTCCGAAGAAATGACCGCCGTGACCGAGGAATCCCTGCGCGGGGTTCAGCGTCAGAATGACGAAATCAATCAGGCCGCCACGGCCATCAATCAAATGAGCGCCGCGGTGGAGGAAGTCGCCAATAACGCCTCTCTGGCCTCGACGGCGGCGCGCGATTCCAGCGACTCGGCGGAACAGGGTCGTCTGCGGGTCAACGAAACCATCTCGGCGATCAACGAGTTGCACGACTCGGTCGGCGCCACTGCGAATGAAATCAACGGGCTGGCCGGCCAGGTGCAGAACATCAGCGGCGTGCTGGATGTGATTCGCGGCATCGCCGATCAGACCAACCTGCTCGCCCTCAACGCGGCCATTGAGGCCGCTCGCGCGGGCGAAGCCGGACGCGGTTTTGCGGTGGTGGCCGATGAAGTCCGCGCCCTGGCGCACCGCACCCAGCAGTCCACCGCCGAGATCGAAAAGATGATCGCCTCGATTCAGGGCGGCACCCACAAGGCGGTCACGGCCATGGGCCAGAGCAGCGAACGCGCGCGGGTCAGCCTGGACGTCGCCGGTGCCGCCGGTCGTGCCCTCGCCGACATCAAAACCGCCATCGTGCTGATCAACGAGCGCAACGTCAGCATCGCTACGGCCACGGAAGAACAGGCCCAGGTCGCGCGGGAAGTCGATCGCAACCTGACCAGCATTCGCGACCTGTCGCTGCAGACGTCTGCCGGTGCCAATCAGACCTCGGCGGCGAGCAATGAGCTGTCACAACTGGCGGTGGGCCTGAACGGTCTGGTGATGCAATTCAGAACTTAATCGGACGCGAGTGATCGCACCTCTGAGCCGTCTGTTTGCGGCATCAAACGATTTCGGAGGTGAAAGCATGAAGTTTGTGAAGCTGGGTTCCACGGGGCTGGACGTGTCGAGGCTGTGCCTGGGGTGCATGACGTTTGGCGACCCGGACGCCGGCACGCACCCGTGGACGCTGGATGAGGACGCCAGCCGTCCTATCATCAGGCACGCGGTCGAGCAAGGCATCAACTTCTTCGACACGGCCAACAGCTACTCGGCGGGCACCTCGGAAGTCATCGTTGGCAAGCTGCTGAAGGAATTCACCCGTCGCGAAGAAACCGTCATCGCGACCAAGGTGTTTTTTCCGGCCAACATGTGGGAAGGCTCGAAGCGACCCAACGAACAGGGGCTGTCGAGGAAAGCCATCATGGCCAACATCGACGCCAGCCTGACGCGGCTGGGCACCGACTACGTCGACCTGTACCAGATTCATCGCTGGGATTATCACACCCCCATCGAAGAAACCATGGAAGCGCTGAACGACGTGGTACGGGCCGGCAAGGCGCGCTACATCGGCGCGTCGTCGATGTTCGCCTGGCAGTTCGCCAAGGCTCAGCAGGTCGCGGCGGCCAACGGCTGGAGCCGCTTTGTGTCCATGCAGAACTACCTCAACCTGGTGTACCGCGAAGAACAGCGCGAGATGATTCCGCTGTGCCTGGATCAGGGCGTCGGCCTGATGCCATGGAGCCCGATGGCCCGTGGCAGACTCACCCGGCCCCATGGACAGCAGACCGAACGCACCAAGACCGACATTTCTGGCCAGTCGTTTTACGAGGGGACGGAAGCCGAGGATGGTCGCGTCATCGACGTGGTCGAGCAGATTGCCGGCGAGCGTGGCGTGCCTATGGCGCAGGTCGCGCTGGCGTGGGTGTTGGCCCAGCGTGGTGTGTCGGCGCCAATAGTCGGAGCTTCCAAGCCGCACCATCTGGACGATGCGATCGCGGCGCTGGAGCTGGTCCTCAGCGATGACGAAGTGAAACGCCTTGAGGCGCCCTACGTTCCTCACGCCGTGACGGGCTTCGCGTGAAGCCCCACGGTCATTCCGGGCTTGCCACCGGCCGGGCCGTCGTGTTGTTCGACGGCACCTGCAAGCTCTGCAATGGCTGGGCGACCTTCATCATCAGCCAGGACCGCGAGCACCGGCTAACGCTGGCCGCCGTGCAGTCGCCCGAGGGTCAGGCGCTGCTGAAATGGGCGGGATTGCCCCAGGATCAGTTCAACACCATCGTCTTGGTGGAAAACGACCGCTTCTATGTGCGCTCGGACGCGATGTTCAAGATTCTGGCTCACCTGCCCGCGCGATGGCACTGGCTGCTTCTGGCACGGATATTCCCGAGGGTGCTGCGTGACTGGCTGTACGACAAGATCGCGCTGAACCGCTACCAGCTGTTTGGCCGTTACGACACGTGTCGCTTGCCCGCTGCGGATCACCCCGATCGCTTCCTGGGCAAGAACGCCCTCAAGTAGCGAGCAGGTGACACCAGCGCCGGGGTGACGGGATGCGGTCAGTGACGCGGCTTGCGCGCCCACGCTCCGAACATCACGTCGCCGATGTAGATGCCTTCTGACTGCGTGCGCTCCTCATCAAGGCGCTGCTGCAGGGTATCGATGTCGACCTCGTCGGCGGTCGCCACGCTCAGGGTGATGATCCGGGGCAAACACGCACGGACGATGTAACCCAGGGCGTAGGCCTTGTCGGGGGTCTGCACGATGCATTCGGCGCGCACGTTCTCCACGGCCAGACCGGCCTTGCTCAGAATCCCATGAAGATGAAAGCCGATGTGCAGGTCGGCGCCTTCGCGGGCGATCATCTCGCGCAGCCAGCCCTGGGCCTGGCGGTGCAGGGCGAAGCCGTCAAGGCTGGCCGGGACCATCGTGGTGTCATGCTCCTGGAAGACCATGACGCCGCCGGGCCGAAGCAGCCGGCCCAACGCGGTCGCTGCCGCCACGGTGTCGGACTGATACATGAGCACGCGGCGGCCGACGACCGCATCGAAAGTCCCCAACGATGCCGGCACGTCCAGCAAACCGCTCTGAACAAACGTCGGCAACGCCAGTTGACCTTCAATGGCCCGGCTGCGCGCCGTGGCAAGCGCCGCGTCATCGTGATCAATCCCTACCACTTCCCCCGTTTCGCCTACCAGCCCGGTCAGCAGAAAGGCCACATCCCCCGATCCGCAGCCCACATCCAGCACGCGCATCCCTGTGCCAATGCCGGCATCCATCAACAGCTGAGTGGTGAAATCGGGTCTGGCAGTCGTCATGGGAAGCGCTCCGGAAAAGTGCGCGAAGTCTGCGCTACGGGCGGCATGGGGTGCAATGGATGTGGGTGACCCAGCGCTCCGGGTCACCCGCCAAGGACTATTCCTCGACCCAGTCAATCCAGCGCACGCCGACGACAATGCCCCAGTTGCCCTGCGCATTGGGTCTGCGCCAGTAGGCAGCAGGCTGTGAGCGCAGAAACGCCAGCGCGTCGTCGTAACCGGCGAACTTTCGCTCATCGCCCTTGGGGCCTACGGTGTAGCCGTTTCTGCTGCCCAGCGAAGGCACAAAAACAGATCCATCGCGGGCCTGTGGCACCATCAACGACGAGCGATCTACTTTTTTGGCTGATCGTCCTCGGTGGCTTCAGCGGCTTCGGGCACCGCAACGTCCTCGGCTTGTACCAGCCCTGCGCCCGTGAAGCCAAGAATGCCGGCGAAGCGTGCTTTCAGCAGCGCTTCCCGGGCGTTGAGAAAGTCCAGGAAACGGCTGGTCTGATACAGCCCGGCATCGGCCGGAATCGAATGGTCCTCGACGAAGGCGCTGCTGCGGCCTTCGAGCCAGACGTCAAACGGTTGGTCGGACTTCTCGATGTTATCCAGGTAGGGCAACAGCTGCAGGTTGCTGATCCGGTCCTTGCTCTGCAGGAACGCGTCCACCGTCCATTCCGAAACACCCTGGCTCAGCAGCCTGGCTTTGGTCAGGCTGGCCTGGGGGAAAATATGGTCGATGTGGTATTGCGCGCTTCCCCATCGTTTGTCCGGGTGCAGCAGTGACAACGCGAAGAACGTCGTCCAGTCCTGATAGGTGAGCGCCAGCAGGTCATCCAGGCTGCGCGGGTCGGTGAAGTCAATCTGGCTTTGCCGGCGCAGACCCAACAACAGCGCCCGTTCTGGAAACTCGGTGCTAACCACCAGACTCTCTTGAATAATCTTGCGGGACTGGCTGATGGTGCCATCGGATGAGCCGCCGAATGTACTGGCCAGCAGCGCCTTGACCAGCCAGCGGTGCATGGCCTGCATCGCTTCGACGTCACGGGCGTTGGTGGAATTGAAGCGAATCGAGGTCTTGAAGAAGTAGTACGCGATGGGCAGTAAGGCGTTGGCACTTGTCAGCGTCTCGCGGTCGATGCCGAAATCGTTGGCCAGACGCACGGTCATCTCCAGGGCGGTTTTTATGCCGTCCCAGTTGTGCCGGATCAGATCCAGATTTTTCTTGGTGAAATTCGAAACCTTGTACGCGTTGGGCAGATCGGAGAGCACCAGGCACGCTTTCATGACCCAATCTTTGTCGAAGCTGTTGTTCCGGGCGAGGCCGCTGTTCAGGTAATCGACGTAGTTGTAGATCTCTTCCCGCGCATTCAGATCGCCCCATGTGGTGGTGATCGTCGACAGCAGAAGGTCGGACTTACTGAGCTTGGTCCCGCCCTCGTTGGCCCGCACAAAAATATCCAGCACCCGCTCGAGGGAGCGACTGGTTTCGGTGAAATAAGCGATCGACTCGTCGACCCACACCGAGTGATACAGCTTCTTGAGGTTGCGCTCGACAATCCGGCAGTCCGTGCGGGAAGTGTCTCTGGACTCCAGCGAATCGAGGAGTTTCTCGACATAGGCGTCGAACAGCTCCTTGTCGTCGAACTGCATGATGCTGTTGACGGGGAACCAGTGTGTCCCCTCCTGCTCCGCCGGCGCGGCGGCAAAAAAGGCCAATCCATAAGAAATGTCCGACTCGGATTCCTCGTCGCTGGCGTCTTTCAGCAGATCGAGGAACAGACTCTGGCGCACCCATGAATCAGGGTTCTGCCAGCGCTTGCCTTTGAGCTTGACCTTGTAAGTGCCGCGCAAGCCGATCAACAGCGATGTCAATCGCTGCTGACCGTCCAGAACCAGCGTCAGGTGCTGGTCGGTGACGATGGCAGTTTCGTTGTGAAAATCGCCGTATTTGAAATCTTCGACGAATTTGTAAATGTCCAGGGTCTTGGCTTGGGCGGGTTCGATGTCCCAGAAAAGGAATGAGCTGATCGGGTAACCCTTGAGCAAGCTGTCGAACAGCCGAACGATCTGATCCGGCGTCCACACGTACGGGCGCTGAATGGCAGGCAAATAGTAGTCACGGTTCAGGCGTCGGATGACACCTGCGATAGAGCTGGATTTATACGCCACTCGAAGTTCATCCCTGGGATAACACGACAGGCCAGCGTCGGTAATCTGCAACGGCCGAGCGCGACGGTATATCAGCAGACTCCGGCCCGCAATGTGCTGCGGTGAGCTAGTTCCCACCGCCAAAGGGACCCGCGCGACTGAAGGATGTCCCTATATATGGGATGACCAATCACATATTGAGGTATCGGGACATGTCGTCTATGGTGGACGTCAGTGCTCCCTATCAGCTCCCTTTATAAAAACAACAGGAAGTCCCATGCCCACGCCATCTCTGGATTCGGGCCTGCACGCCAGCACCATGAAGCGCCTCAACCTCAAGTTGATCCCCTTCCTGATGCTGCTGTACATGGTCGCGTACATCGACAAGTCGAACATTTCCGTTGCCGCATTGCAGATGAATGCCGAGCTGGGCCTGACCGCCCGCATGTATGGCATCGGCGTGGGACTGTTCTTTCTGACCTACATCCTTCTTGAAGTCCCCAGCAGCGTCATCCTCACGCGGGTCGGCGCGCGGCGCTGGATTGCGCGGATCATGATCACCTGGGGCATCGTTGCCGCGGGCATGGCGTTCGTGCAGAGCGCGAATCAGCTGTACGGCATGCGCCTGCTGCTGGGCGCCGCCGAGGCAGGTTTTACCCCGGGAATCATTTATTACCTGTCGCAGTGGTACCCGAAGACCGATCGGGCCAAAGCCATGTCGTTCTTCTACATCGGCGCCGCACTGGCGTCGGTGATTGGCTTGCCGCTGTCAGGGGCGTTTCTGCACCTGGACGGGTATTTCGGCGTCAGCGGCTGGCGCTGGCTGTTTCTGCTGGAAGGCCTGCCGGCGGTGATCCTTGGGGTCGTGGTGTTGCGCTACCTGCCGGATTCGCCGCAAAGCACACACTGGCTGCACGCCGATCAGAAAGACTGGCTAAGCCGCACCATCGCGGCTGAACAGGCGAACTCGCCGATTTCCCACCATGCCGCCTGGCAGACTGCGTTTCGCAGCCGTCAGGTCTGGCTGTTGAGCCTGTTCTGGCTGCTGCAAGCGTTCGGCACCATCGGCATCACGCTGTTTTTGCCGCTGATCGTCAAATCGGTGTCCGGCCAGGAATCGTTCACTGTCAGCGTGCTGTCGGCGCTGCCGTTCTTGTTTGCCTGCGTGTTCATGTATTTCAACGGCACCCATTCCGACCGCAAGGGCGAGCGTGGCTGGCACCTGGCGCTGCCGCTGATGGCGGCCGGAGTGCTGCTGGCGCTGGCGGTGTGGACCAGCAATCCGTGGCTGGCCTACGGATTGCTGGTGGTGGCGGTCGGCCTGAACTGGGCGGCCACGCCGGTGTTCTGGGCGACGACGACCGAATACCTTTCGGGCGCTGCGGCCGCGGCGTCCATCGCGCTGATCAACTCCATCGCCAACATCGCCGGCCTTGGCCTGCCGCCCGTCATGGGCTGGATCAAGGACGCCACCCAGAGCTACGACTACGCGCTGTTGCTGGTATCGGCAGCCCTGCTGGCCGGCGGTGTGCTGGGACTGTTCCTGGCTCGCGCGCCCCGTGCAGCGCCTGTCGCTGCCACCGCAACTGCTGCCGCTGCTCCTGCCACTCATATCACCCGAGGTCTAGATGAAGCCAAGGCTCCTTAAAATCGCCCGCTTGCCGGCCATGCTCAATGACGCGCTGAACGCGACCTATGAGGTGGTGGAAGCCGATCAGAACGGCACTGGCGTTGGCCAATCCACCGCCGACATCTGCGCCATGGTCGCCAATGGCGAATCCACGGTCAGTCGGCAGTTGATCGAAAGCCTGCCTGCGCTGGAAGTCATTGCCGTGTTCGGCGTGGGCTACGACGGCGTCGACATGGCGGCGGCCCGTGATCGGGGCATTCGTGTCACCCACACCCCCGATGTGCTCACCGAAGACGTGGCAGATTTTGCCATGGCCTTGATGCTGGGCATCGCCCGCAACCTGCGGGTCGCCGACCGTTTTACCCGCTCGGGCGCCTGGGCAAGCGGTCCCATCGCTTTCAGCCGCAAGGTCAGCCGGGCGCGCCTGGGCATCATTGGTCTGGGCCGTATTGGCGCCGCCATCGCCCGCCGGGCTCAGGGCTTCGACATGTCGATCGCCTACACCGGGCGACGGCCGCAGGACGTCGAGTTCACCTATTACGCGTCGGCGGTAGAACTGGCCGCAGCGGTGGATTTCCTCGTGGTCGCGGTCGGCGGCGGCGCCAGCACCCACCATCTGGTGGACGCGAAGGTGCTGGAGGCGCTGGGCCCCAAGGGCTATCTGATCAATGTCGGCCGTGGCAGCGTGGTTGATGAAAATGCCCTCGCCCAAGCCCTTGCCGAGGGTCGTCTGGCGGGCGCGGCGCTGGACGTCTACGAAAACGAGCCGCACCCCGCCGCTGCGCTGCTTGATCTGGACAACGTCTTGCTCACCCCGCACATGGCCAGCGCCACGTGGGACACCCGGCAGGCGATGTCCGATCTGGTCATGGCCAACCTCCACGCCTGGCACAGCGGCGCAGACTTGCCCACCCCTGTTCCGGAATAGCCCGACGTGGCCTGCGGCTCGCGGCATTGATTACGGTGCCGCAGGAGCCCTGATTCGTTGCCTGTCTGAAAGCAGGGTTTGGCGGTATGGTGTGGCGTCCCCTACTCAAGGAAGATCCATGGCCGCTCATACCGCCAGCCACGCTCAAAAGCACCTCGCCGTTCTCATTGATGCAGACAACGCACCTGCCGCCATCGTCGAAGGCTTGTTCGAAGAAATCGCCAAATACGGCGTCGCCAGCGTCAAGCGCATCTATGGCGACTGGACCGGGCCGCAGCTTGGCGGCTGGAAGAAAGTCCTGCTCGATCACTCGATCCAGCCCATCCAGCAGTTCGCTTACACCAAGGGCAAGAACGCCACCGACAGCTCGCTGATCATCGACGCCATGGACCTGCTGTACACGCGGCGCTTCGACGGCTTTTGTCTGGTCTCCAGCGACAGCGATTTCACTCGCCTGGCCTCGCGATTGCGCGAAGAGGGCCTGACCGTGATCGGCTTTGGAGAAGAGAAAACACCCCGGCCGTTCGTGGCGGCCTGCGACAAATTCATCTACATCGAATTGCTGCGCGAAGAGGTGATCGCCGCCGCCAGCGCAGAGCAAACGCTCGACGCTCCCGCGCAGTCAGAAATGGCCAAACCCGCAGCGACCGAGACGGCAAAACGGCCCAAGGCGCCTATCAGCTTCATCGCAAAAATCCTCGACGACATCGCCGACGAAGACGGCTGGGTCCAGCTCGGTGCCCTCGGCACCAACATCACCAAGCTGCGACCGGAATTCGACCCGCGCACCCATGGCTACAAAAAGCTCAGCGACCTGATCAAGGGCTACCCGCAAGCGTTCGAGCTGCAGGGCAGACCGGCGTCCAGTGGCACAGCGGTGATGTACGTCAGGCACAAACAAAACGGTAAATAACCCGATCCGCTTTTTTCATGTATGGAGCCTTGCATGCCCATCTACTCAGTCGACTATCGCTTCAAAGACCAACCCCGCCACCACCGCTTCGAGCTGAATCAGCCTGAGCTGTCGGTGAGCGAAGCCGCGATGCACCTGCTTGAGCTGCATTTCGGCGACAGCGAAAACAGCCTGATCATGCCCAATGCCGATGCCCTGCCGGATGAAATCACCGAACAGGCCGGCCAACTCGGGCTGACGGACATTCACGTCACGCAAACGGCGAACGACGACGCCGTGTAGAAACGTTGAACCCTGCAGCGGCACCTGCATCCGATCACTACGACTGAACATTTCCCGACTGACAGGTGCCAAATGATCGAGATCAACAGCTACACGACCGTCAAACGCCGGGAGCGCGTGCCCCATGACGTATTCGCCCACTACTGGCGCGACGTCCACGGCCCGCTGTGCTCGCGACTGCCCGGCCTGGGCTTGTACATCCAGCACCACTTCTCCCGGCAGCAGGATGCGCACCTCTGGCCCCTCGCCGATGGCATCAGCGAGATTCAGGATTACGAACTGGACGGTGGGGTGGAGATCGGTTTTGAATCCGCTGCGGACCAGAAGCAGTTTCAGGAGGCCAGCCCGATCCTGTTTTCGGACGAGCAGAACATGTTCGACGAAACCCTGGCCTACGCCCTGCCTCAAGGCTCGTTGACCCTGACCAATTCGCTGGCGGATGAGCGCTTCAACGGCACCGACACCTTCGACCGCATTCACGTGCACTTCAGCCCCCGCGAAACACTGCCGCAGCTGCATGCCTACCTGAAGTCAAACCTGGGCCCGCTGCTGGCAAGCGCTGAAGGGGTGGTTAAAGTCTGTCTGCACCTGTGCGAGCCATTCGAGAACGACGGCCAGCACCCACCTGCGCCGAACGTTGCGCACTTCGCCAACCCGGCGCGCGCGGAATTGGCCGTGCTGGAAATCGCGTTCACCTCGCCCCTCGCGCGTCGTCGTTTTTTCCAGAGTGACGTGTTCCAGAACACCTTGCCTGAGCAGTCAAAGCACATTGCCCAGCTCAAGACGTTCGCCGTTTCCGGGCTTTACACCTACGTGCGCGACAAGTCCCTGACCACCGCAGGATTGCGCGGCAGTCGGGCAGCCGAGCTGATTGAATACCTGGGCGCGGTGAACCAGGTTGGGCCGGATGTCGAGGCGCTGATGCTGAAAGGCACCCAGGCCAGCTAGTGGTTCTGTCGGTGGCCGTGGCTCACGGCTGCCGACAATTGAATGACCTGGGAGCACCCCCTGCCGCCTCAGATTGATCTAATCCATGCATCAAAGGATGAAAAAATAACGATTATCGTCGTCTAAAAATTGCCACAGAATCTCCAGTTACAAGCGCTTACAAACTCAAAAAAAAACGCTGGAGAACATCATGCATCAACCGCCAAGCCAGACCTCCTCCGGGAAGTCCAGGGCAGGAATGGTCTTCCGGGTCACCTCCGGAAACTTTCTTGAACAGTTCGACTTCTTCCTCTTTGGCTTCTACGCCACCCAGATCGCCTCCGCCTTCTTTCCCGCCGGCAACGAGTTCGCCTCGTTGATGATGACCTTCGCTGTCTTCGGCGCAGGTTTTCTGATGCGGCCATTGGGCGCTGTGCTGCTGGGCGCGTACATCGATGATGTCGGGCGCCGCCGTGGCCTGATCGTGACGCTGGCGATCATGGCCAGTGGCACCTTGCTGATTGTTCTGGTGCCGAGTTACGCCACGATCGGGCTGTGGGCACCGGCGCTGGTCTTGCTCGGGAGGCTGCTGCAGGGATTCTCCGCAGGCGCAGAGATGGGCGGCGTGTCCGTCTATCTCGCCGAAATGGCAACGCCGGGGCGGAAAGGTTTCTACGCCAGTTGGCAATCAGCCAGTCAGCAGGTGGCCATCGTTGTCGCCGCCGCCCTGGGTTACGGCCTCAATCAATGGCTGGCCCCGGCCGAGCTGTCGGCGTGGGGCTGGCGCATTCCATTTGCCGTCGGCTGCCTGATCATCCCGTTCATCTTCCTGCTGCGCCGCAGCCTCGAAGAAACCGCTGAGTTCAGCACGCGCAAACATCGCCCGACGATGAAGGAAGTGTTCGCAACACTGCTCGGCAATGCCAGTGTGGTCATCCTCGGCATGCTGATGGTGGCGATGACCACCACCGCCTTTTACATGATCACCGTCTACGCCCCGACCTTCGGCCGCTCGGTTCTGCAGCTGAGCACCAGCGATGCGCTGATCGTTACCCTGCTGGTGGGGGTGTCGAACTTTTTCTGGCTGCCCATCGGCGGCGCATTGAGCGACCGACTGGGGCGCAAACCGCTGCTGCTGGCGATGTCATTGCTGACGCTGCTCACGGCGTATCCGGCGCTGTCATTCCTGGCCCAGGCGCCGACCTTTGCCCACATGCTCGAAGTGCTGCTGTGGTTTTCATTTCTCTACGGCATTTACAACGGCGCAATGATTCCCGCCCTCACCGAAATGATGCCCGTCGAGGTACGCGTCGCCGGTTTCTCCCTCGCCTACAGCCTGGCGACGGCGATCTTCGGCGGCTTCACGCCGGCTGTTTCCACCTGGCTCATTCACCTGACCGGCGACAAGGCAGCGCCGGCCTACTGGATGATCTTCGCCGCCCTGTGCGCCTTTACCGCGACGCTGGTGCTGTACCGCCGTCTCGCCACTCAGTCACTTGCCACTGCTTGAAGGACCTATCATGAATCCCTTACTAAAACCGCTCTGCGTGATCGCGCTGGCCAGCTGCGCCTACGGCAATCTTGCCTACGCCGAAGAGCTGACCGTCATGACCTCCGGCGGCTTCACTGCCGCCTATCAACACCTGGGACCGCAATACGCCGAGCACAGCGGCAACACACTGAAAACGGTGCTCGGCCCGTCGATGGGCAAAGCGGCGGAGGCCATCCCCAACCGGTTGAGTCGCGGCGAGCACGCCGACGTGGTGATCATGGTGGGCTACGCCCTGGATGACTTGATCAAGCAAGGCAAGGTCGACGCCGCCTCGCGTGTCGAACTCGCGGATTCGCGCATCGGCATGGTGGTGAAGGCCGGCGCAGACAAACCTGCCATCACCACGGATGCGGAGCTGAAAGACACCTTGCTGGCGGCCAGTTCAGTGGCCTATTCAGACAGCGCAAGCGGCGTCTACATCGAGAAAGAGTTGTTCAAGAAACTCGGCGTTCAGCCGCAGATGGCGCCCAAAAGCAAGATGATCGAACGCATTCCGGTGGCCTCCGTTGTGGCCAAGGGTGACTACCAGCTCGGCTTCCAGCAGGTCGCCGAGCTGTTGCCGATCCCGGGGGTCACTTTCGTCGGCAAGATCCCGGAAGACGTGCAGTCGGTGACCCGCTATGCCGCCGGCATTCCGAAAAATGCCGATCACCCCGTCGAAGCGAAGGCACTGCTGAAGTACCTGTCGTCCCCCGACGCCCAGGCCAGCATTCGCGAAACCGGCCTGGACTCAGTCCCGCGTTAACGTCCCGGGCAGCGCGCGAATTCGCTGCTCCAGCGCCAGTGCCGCGGGCGTCAATGTGCGTCCGCGGCGTTTCAGCACCCCCATCTGCCTGACCACCTCCGGCTCCACCAGCCGCACTTTCGCCAGAATCGGGTGGGCGGAGATCGGCATGGCAATGGAGGGAACCACCGCAATGCCCAGCCCCGCCTCGACCAGCCCTAGCACCGTGGTCACGTGGCGTGCTTCGCAGACGCTGTGCTTGCCCGGCTGCAGCCCGGAAAGCGCGCGATCCAGCACCAGGCGATTGCCCGAAGATTTGTCCAGCGTGATGCAGTCGTGTTCGCACGCCTGAGCCCAAGTGACGGCGTCGAGGGTCGCCAGCGGATGGTCGCGGCGGCAGGCAACGACGTAGTGCTCTTCAAGCAGCGGACTGAACTCGATTTCCGGCGCGAGGTTGCCGGTGAAGCTCACCCCGAAATCCGCTTCGCCAGCAGCCACCGCCGCACTCACTTCATTGGCCGACACGTCGATGAGTCTGATCTTCATCAGCGGGTATTGCCCGTGAAAGCTGCGTATCGCATGGGGCAAGAAGTAGTAGGCCGCTGAAGGCACGCAGGCCACGGTCAACGTGCCCCGGCGGTTCGCGCCGCCGTCGCCGATGCTGAGCAGGGCCAGATCCAGGTCATCCAGCAGACGTTCGACCTGGGGCAGAAACGCCCGCCCGACGTTGGTCAACGAGACCTTTCGCGTGGTCCGCTCAAACAGTTTGACCCCCAGGGCGGACTCGAGCTTTTCGATGCGGCGGCTCAGCGCCGACTGGGTGATGCGGATGGACTCGGCGGCCCGGCGAAATCCCTGGTTTTCAACCACTGCGCGAAAAGCCTGGAGGTCATTGAGGTCGAAATTAATGTTCACGGCAAGGCGTCGCTTTGATCGAAGACGGGCATCAATGGTAAGGCGCAACCCATTCGCGAGCCATCCCCCGGGCGACTCTAATGGCGCGCCGCTGGTGTGAATCGGATCGGATTGATTAGTACAGCGTGTCGGCGATCCGGCCTGGCAGCGCCTTGTCATACGCCTCGCCGTCGATGGCCGCTTGGGACACCTCTTTGAGGATCTGCCCCGCCGTCGGCAGTGCGCTGCGCGGTACCTGCTTTGATGCATCCCACAGCCCTGCCCTGATCACCGCCCGGCTGCACTGGAAATACACGCTGGTGACGTTGATGCGCAGTACCGATTTCGGCGCTTTCCCCTCGACCGCAAAACGCGCCAGCAGATCGGGCGCGATGGATATCTGTGCCGTGCCGTTGACGCGCAGGGTTTCGCCGACGCCCGGGACCAGAAACAGCAGCGCGACCCGCGGGTCTTCAACGATATTGCGCAGGGTGTCGATGCGGTTATTGCCGCGTCGATCCGGCAGATACAGCGTTTTGCTGTCTTCGATGTGCACAAAGCCCGGCTGATCGCCCCGGGGCGAAGCATCCAGTCCCCCAGGCCCTGACGAGGCGAGAATCAGAAAGGACGCCGCTTCGATGAACGGCCGGTAAACCGGGTGAATGTGGTCGACTTCTTTGACCAGCGACGGCGGCGCGATCGGGCCATAAATTGCTTCCAGCGCCTGCACGGTTGTCACGTTCGAGCTGTCTTCAAGATCCATCGTGGTTCTCTGCGGTTTCTTCTTGAATGAAAAGGGTCGGAATGCAATGACGCTTCATGCCCGTTCGGGGCAATAGTGCCTGATGCATGTGGCAGATTGAGCGGCGATCTGATTCACTGCCTGCCTTTTCACCGTCCAGCATCTGCACACCGGGTAAACAGGCATGAACCGTCGCAAGAAACTCAACCAGATACTCAGAGCCAACGCAAAAAAGGCGAGTGCCAAACTGGCGCCGAAGAACAAAGACACCTACGTCAGCAAGGCCGACCGGTTGAAGCTGGCTGAGGCCAATGCTGAAGCCACGACCGAATCCACCCCTGAAGCGGTCCACCCTTCCGAGACGGTTTGAACACCCTCCATTTGCGATGCGCCGCCTACCCCCGGTAGGACCGGCTTCAGCCGGGAAGAGGCCAGTGCGTACGCCATCAATCTTGCAGTGTGATTGCCGACGCCTTCCCGGCTAAAGCCGGTCCCACAGCGACGCGCGCTGTGTCAGTGGGACCGGCTTCGCCCGGGAAGAGGCCAGTCCATACGCCATCAATCTTGCAGTGTGACTTCCGACGCCTTCCCGGCTGTTACCGGTCCCACAGACAGCGCCGGCTTCAGCCGGGAAGCGTCTTCGATCACCGCCCGCACACGATCTGCATCGGCGGTAGTGACCGGGTTATAGACGATCATCGACAAGTCCAGGCGTCCGTCCACCGCGAAGTTCGAGTATTCCAATTCGATGATGCCGTGGGGATCGTGGCGCAGACGCTTGGTGCCTTCGCCCTGAAGCCGCACGTCGTTGTCCCGCCATAACGCAGCGAACTCCGCGCTCAGGGTGCACAGTTCTTCGGCCAACCGGGTGACCTCGGAAGCGGCACCGGCACGGGTCGCGTCCGCCCGAAACGCCGCGACGATGAAACGCGCGACCGCGTTCCAGTCAGCCTGCCGGGCCTGGGCGCGCGGGTTGCAGAACATCAGGCGCAAGATGTTGCGTTGCCCCACCGGCAGCAGGCTGTAATCGGTGAAGACCGCCGCCGCTGCGGCGTTCCAGGCCAGCACGTCCCACGTCGCCGTCTTGATAAACGCCGGGCTGAACGCGAGGGTGTCGAGGACACGTTGCAGACGGGGCGTCACCCAGTCGGGCGCGCTGTAGACCACTTCCGGCGGATGCCCGAAAGCGAGCATGAACAGGTGCTCGCGTTCGGGTTCGGTCATCAACAGACTTTCCGCAATCCGGTGCAATACCTGCGCCGAGGGTGCACCGCCGCGCCCCTGCTCCAGCCACGTGTACCAGGTCGCGCTGATATTGGCGCGCTGCGCGACTTCTTCCCGGCGCAAACCCGGTGTCCGTCGGCGAGCGCTGGAAAAGCCCAAACTCGCCGGGTCCAGACGCGCCCGGCAATCCTTCAAGTACGCGCCCAGCAGATGAGCAGACGGGTTGGCCATGGTGATCCTGTTGGTTTTTATACCCTGATAACGTCACGTCTTTTAAGCGGATAAACGTTACGCGCATCCTGCCGGCTTCAGCAAAAGGAGTTTTCAGCAATGCGCGTATTTCTTACCGGCTCCACCGGTTTTATCGGTTCCCGCGTCGCCCGGCAGTTACTTGCCGCGGGTCATCAAGTGCTGAGCATGACCCGTTCCCAGGCGGGCGCCGACGCATTACGGGCCATCGGCGCCGAGCCTCATCACGGCACCCTTGAAGACCTCGCCAGCCTCAGACGCGGCGCCGAACAGTGTGATGCGGTCATTCACACCGCGTTCGATCACGACTTCGCCCACTTCGTCGACAACTGCCAGAAAGACGCCCGGGCCATCGCCGCACTGGGCGAGGCGCTGGCCGGTTCGCAGCGCCCGCTGTTGATCACTTCCGCCACGCCGATGGGCTCGCCGGCACCGGGTGAGCCTGCCGATGAAGATCACTTCAACCCCGAGCACCCCAATCCCAGGGCAGCCTCGGAACTGGCTGGAGAGGCGCTGTTGCAACGCGGCGTCAACGTGGTGGTGGTGCGCCTTTCGCAAATCCACGATACGGTCAAACAGGGCCTGGTCACTGAACTCATCAGACACGCGCGGCAGACAGGCGTCTCGGCTTACGTCGATGAAGGCCTGAATCACTGGTCCGCAGCGCACATTTCAGACACTGCTCAGCTGTACCGGCTCGCGCTGGAAAAACACCAACCCGGCGCTCGCTATCACGCAACCGCCGAAAGCCACATCCCGTTTCGCCTCATCGCCCAAGCCCTGGGCGAAGGCCTTGGCCTGCCCGTTGTTTCAGTGCCAGCCGACGAGGCGATGGCGCAGTTCGGTTGGCTGTCGAGCTTTGTCGGGCGAGACATGGCGAGCCATAGCAGCAAAACCCGCGAACGGTTGGGCTGGGTGCCGACCGGGCCGGGTTTGATTAAGGATCTCAAAGGGTGTTTTGAACGAAGGTGAATGATCCGTAGAGACGCCGAGCTGCCGCTTCTAACGAAAGGCCCGTGCGCGAAACGGGCCTAGAGCGCGTCGGAACCCCATGAGAAGCGATAAACGCGCACAGGCGCCGGCGGCTGGCAGCGACCATTGTCCGCGTCGGCGCCGACGATCAACCACTCGGCCCTCGAGGTTGATCCCAGCTGGCGAGCCTTGTCGGCCATGAAACAGCGCTCCAGTTCAGCGGCGGGCACCAGGGCAAAGGCGGATGGATGCGTGCGCAGCCAGAGCGCCGCGTGTTCGGCGGCCGATTGATCGGCGAACCCGAAATGCACAACCGGCTGGCGCGCGAACAGCCAATGCCCTTCCCGCCAGCCGACCAGCACCAGTTCGGCGCCGTCAGTCAGCCGAGCCGCTTCCCCCATCAGCAGCTTGTGGGGATTGGGGCCGTCGGTGAACGGCTCGACGAAGCCACGGCCGAACCACAGGCAAAACCACGCCACCACCGCCACGCCAAACACGGCGCGGGCCTTCGGACGATGGCCGAACCAGCGTCGAAGCAACCAGGGAATCAAAGGCGCCGCCGCCAGCACTAGGCCGGGCAGCGCAGGGAAGATATAGATCTTGCGCTTGCCGGTGCTCAGGCAGAAAAACAGCACCACCAGAACCACCCAGCCGAGCAACAGCAATATCCGCGCATCGTGCTTTCGCAGTTGGCGACGCCAGGCGGGTACAAGCCACGGCAACGCCAGCACCAGCGGCAGCCAGTACTGGGGAATGACGGTCAGGAAATACCAGAACGGTTCGCGGTGATCCCAGGCCGATGCGTAGCGGCCACCGGTCTGGTGAAACAGGATTTCCTTCAGGTACGCCACTTCGTCAGGGCCACCCTTGAGCCAGACGGTGGCGAGCAGCGGGACAACCCAGACCGCACATCCCGCCAGCACCACCAGAAAACCGGCCGCCCAGCGTCTCCCCTGCCCCGGCATGACGGCCACCCCCGGCCATCCCTTTCGCACGGCGTAGGCGTAGGGCACGAGCATCAGCGCCGGCAGAAAACCCACCCCCTTGCTGATGATGCCCAGGCCCATGGCCAGACACGCGACGTAGAACCAGCCCCACGCCGGGCCCAGCAGCAGGTGCCGGACCATGCCGTAGAAACCAAGCGCGACCCACAGACAGAGGAAGCTGTCGATCTGGCCGGTACGCAGGATGCTGTAGGTCTGGTAAGTCGCCAGAAACAGCAGCGCGGCAATGCGGCCCACCCGGCGACACCACAGGCGCCGGCCCAGGTCGTACAACACCGCGGTGGCGGTCGCCGCAGAGAGCAGGCCCGGGATGAAGAGTGCCAACGACGGCGAACCGGTCAGCCAGGTGAAAAACGCAACCGTCCACATGAACAAGGGCGGCTTGTCGCCGTAGATTTCACCGGCTCGATGGGGGATCAGCCAACTGCCGCTGTGCAGCATCTCCAGTGCGACGCCCAGGAAACGTTCTTCGTCGACATTGAGCGGCTGCCGGATGCCAAAGCCGGCGCCGACCAGAATCAGCGCAAGCGCAACCAGCGCAAGGCACTGCAACGCGGGAGATTGGAAACGTCCCACGGGCTATTCCTTCAGGTCTTTGTGTTTGGCAATAAGTTGCAGGTTGCGCAGATAAACCACGAACCCAAATGACTGGCCGATGATGAATACCGGGTCTTCGCGGTAGATCGCATAGGCCAGCAACAACGCGCTGCCCACCATGCTCAGGTACCAGAAACCCACCGGAATCACGCTGCGTTTCTTGATTTCGCTGTACAGCCACTGCAAGACGAAGCGGCCGGTAAAAACCGCCTGACCGAGAAACCCGACTGTGAGCCAAAGCGTTTCGCGGGTGAAATTCATCCGGTCATCTCCTCGGGCTGCGCATTGAGTCGGGTGCGGCGCACCAGCCACCAGACGCCGAACAGGTCGAGAATGCCGACAAGCGCGCGGTCCAGATTGCCGTAATTGGAAACGCCCGCCTGGCGATGACGGTGGTGGACCGGATGGACGATCATTCGGCCGTGATGGCGCTGGATCAACGCAGGAATGAAGCGGTGCATGTGGTCGAAGTAAGGCAGTTGCAGAAACGCTGCTCGCTGGATCAGTTTCAGCCCGCAACCGGTATCGGGCGTGGCGTCTTTGAGCATGCGGCTGCGCAAGGCATTGGCGAAACGGGACGCCCAGCGCTTGCTCGCGGTGTCTCGGCGGTTGACGCGATGCCCCGCGACCAATGTCACCGGCTGGCCCGGGTTCCGGTCGTTGACCTGCCCCGTGTTGCGCACCAGTGCCAGCATGCCGGGCAGGTCCGCGGGATCGTTCTGGCCGTCGCCGTCCAGCGTCGCCAGCCATTCACCGCGGGCAGCGCGGGCGGCATGCCAGATCGAGGTGCTCTGCCCGAGGGACACCGCGTGATGCAGGATTCGCAGGGGCTCAAAACCTGAAGCCTTGATCTGCTGCAGAACCCGCAACGTGTCGTCGGTGCTGCCGTCGTCGACCACCAACACCTCGTATTGCTCACCGGCCAGCGCGGTGCGTATTTCATTGAGCAATGAAGGCAGGTTTTGCGCTTCATTCTTCGCCGGGATCAACACCGACACGAACACCGATTCACTCATCACGCCCACCGCTTCTCTTGTTTTGACTGACTGGCCTGTTTCGCTTGTGTGCCCGGGTAGAAATCGCCATACCAGCGCACGAACTCAGCCACGCCCTGCTCCAGCCCGACCTGCGGACTGAAGTCGATCCATTTCGCCAGGCCGGCAACATCGGCCCAGGTTTGCAGCACGTCGCCCGGCTGAAGCGGCAGGTAGTTGCGCCTGGCCTGAATCCCCAGCGCCGACTCCAGGCAGTCCACAAAGTCGAGCAGCTTCACCGGCGCGCCTCGCCCGATGTTGAACAGCTGACACGGCGCGACCCCGTCCATGAGCGGCGGGGGCCGCGGCATGAGCCGGGTCATCGACTCGATGATGTCGTCTACGTAGGTGAAATCCCGCGCCATCTCGCCGTCGTTGTAGATATCGATGGGCTCGCCTTTGAGGATGGCCTGGGTAAATTTGAACAGCGCCATGTCCGGCCGTCCCCATGGCCCGTACACGGTAAAAAACCGCAGCCCCGTCGCCGGAATCCGGTACAGATGCGAGTAGCTGTAGGCCATGAGCTCGTTGGCGCGCTTGGTCGCGGCGTACAGGGAAACGGGCTGTTCAACGGCGTCTTCCACGGCAAACGGCATCTTGGTGTTGGCGCCGTACACCGAACTGCTCGACGCATAAATAAGGTGCTTCACGGGGTATGCCCGGCAGGCTTCCAGGACGTTGAGAAAACCGACCAAGTTGGCATCGGCGTACACGCTCGGGTTATCGATGGAATACCGGACACCGGCCTGGGCCGCCAGATGAATGACCTCAATGAAGCCGGACGCGCTGAACAGGCCAAGCAGCGAGCCGTGGTCGACGATGTCGATTTGCTGGAACTGAAAGGAGGGGAAACGCTCAAGCTGCGCCAGTCGGGCACGCTTGAGGTCGACGCTGTAGTAATCGTTGAGGTTGTCGATGCCCACCACTTGAACGCCCTGGCTGCACAACGTTCTGGCCATGTGAAAGCCGATAAATCCCGCCACCCCGGTGATCAGCACCGTCATTGCGCGAGTGCCGGCCGGCGGCGAGCAGTCTGATTGAGTCCTGCATATCCTGAGCGTGAGACCGTGACGTTCATTTCATGAGTCCTTTTTACAGAACCCGCCAACCGCCCCGAGTTTAAGGCTGCATAGCTGATTCTGTCGGATGCTTGATCAAGCGACGTGAAACTGTGTCACAGCAATATTTAAGCAATGTGAACAGGGTTGACGTCGCATCGCGTGAGCCCCGCCAGACGTTCGACCAGCGCAATGCAGGTCTGTTGAGCGATCCCTCTAGCACAGCCTTGACGGCTTTCTGCCGACGGGAAAATCGTTGGCATTTATGGATGCCGTCACGGTCAACACCCCAGGGCGTCACGCCTTCAAACCCTTCATCCTCCATGTCAAAAGGAAAATGTCATGGCTTCAACAGACAGCAAGCCCACCATCGATTACACCGTACGAACCGGCCCGGGCACCGTGCAAGTGGACCCCTCCACGGGGGCCGATCAAACCTGGAGCATCATTCTTCAGCCGGACGGCAAGATCCTCGTCGGCGGCGAAAGCTTCCAGACCGCCATTGGTTATCCAGGCTCGCCGGGCGATGAAAGCTACGGAACACGCGGCAGCTTCACGTCGGTGCG
Organism: Pseudomonas graminis; assembly: GCF_013201545.1. Lineage (NCBI taxonomy): Bacteria > Pseudomonadati > Pseudomonadota > Gammaproteobacteria > Pseudomonadales > Pseudomonadaceae > Pseudomonas > Pseudomonas graminis. The sequence continues at coordinate 3,967,460 of NZ_CP053746.1, read as the reverse complement.
CCTGAACAGCGACGGCAGCCTGGACAGCAGTTTCAGCCAGGACGGGATTGCCCTCGTGCCGGCCAGCCTGGATCCGGAAGATGAGGCTTACTACGTCATGGCCGTGCAGGCCGACGGTAAAGTCCTGTCGGCGCAGCCTGGGCTTGGCGGTTTGAAAGTCGAACGCTTCAACCTCGATGGCACCCTGGACACCACGTTCGGCAAAGGCGGCGCCGCAGCCCTTGATGTACCGATCAGCACCGATGGAATGGCGATTTACGCCACAGCCGATGGTTCGGTGTATGTCAGCGCTCGCGGCACCTCGCAAGCCGTGGTGTTCAAGCTGGACAGCAGCGGTACGCCGGCGGAAAACTTCGGTGTCGACGGCACACTCGTCCTCAACCCGACCGGCTATTACGGAACCGGCAATATCGCCACCGTTGTGCAGCCCGACGGCAGCGTATTGCTCGGCAGCTGGCTGTACGTGGGCTCCGAGGGACCCCACGACCCGGGCGATCCGGTGTATGCCGTTCAGCGACTTGCAGCCGACGGCAACCTGGATACGACGTTTGGCGTGGATGGCGTGGTGTACTTCGATACCGCCCTGGGGCTGGACTACCGCGCTGCGATCACCGTGCAAGCCGATGGCAAGCTCATCATTGCCGGCGAGAGTTCTGACAACACCGCCTTCAACGTACTGCGGCTGAATGCCGATGGTTCCTTCGATACCTCCTTTAGCGAGGACGGCAAACTCACGATTCAGGTGCCTCAGGGCGAGAAGAACTATGCCCACTCGGCGATCGTTCAGCCCGATGGCAAAATCCTCATCGCTGGCGACGTGATCACCCGCCTGAACGCCGATGGCAGCCTGGACACCACCTTCGGCAGCCAGGACGGCCAATACCACCTAGACGGCTCCAGCGAGGCCAATCACCTGATTGGCAACGACACGGCCGAGATCATCCGCGGCCTGGGCGGTGACGACGTGTTGCAAGGCGCCGGTGGCCGTGACGTGCTGACAGGTGGGGACGGCGCAGACATTTTCCGTTTCAGCCAGATCAGCGACAGCTATCGCACCGCTACCGAAACCGGCAGCGACCGGATTCTGGACTTCGACGCCTCCCAGGACCGTGTAGACCTGATTTCACTGGGGTTCACCGGCCTTGGCGACGGCCACAACGGCACGCTGGCGATCCAGGCCAATGCTGACGGCACCCGCACCTATCTGAAAAGCTTCGATGCCGACGTTGACGGGCAGCGTTTTGAACTGGCGTTCGAAGGCAATCTGACGGGGCAATTGAACAGCAACAACCTGGTGTTCACCGCCCCCACCGTCGAAGGAACGGCCGGCAAGGATGTGATCACGGGGAGTGCCATGTCGGAGGTCATCTACGGCCTGGCCGGTAACGACCGCATTGATGGCGGCAGAGGCTCGGATGTGATCATCGGGGGCGCGGGTGCCGACCTGCTGAGCGGCGGCGACGACCCGAACCTTTCAGTCTACGGCCGTAATGGCATCAATGACGCTGACGTGTTCCGCTACACGGCAGCCAGCGACAGCTATCGCACCGACAGCCAGAGCTTCGTGGACCTGATTGTCCGGTTCGCCAACAACAACGACAAGATCGACGTGTCGGCGTTGGGTTACACGGGTTTCGGTGACGGTACCGGGACCACACTGAAAATGATCTATAACGACGACCTAGACCGCACCTACCTCAAGGACGTGGAAGCGGACGCTCAGGGCCATCGCTTCGAAATCGCCCTCACCGGCGACTGGACCCTGGACCTGCGCAACTCCGACATGATCTTTGCGCAGGCGCAGGAAGTAACCCTCGTGGGCATGGCCAGCGAGGCTGTTCTCGGCTAACAGGCGGGGTGCGACGAGGGGAACGGCTCATGCGCGTTCCCCTCGTTCAACGCTCAGAGCCGGTGACCCGCATCAACCCACTCGTTATAGGACTTCAAGATCCGCATCGGTGTACCTGCAATCATCCAGCCCCTACTCCCGTCTACAGCCTTCGATTTCATGACCCCATGCTTTGGCTGCGCGTGCCCGCGAACATCAAATCTACGAGCCATCGGCGTGTCGTGACATGGATGACGCCACTGAATCAATGGGCCGTACGGATAATGACCTTACCGGAGGCATGCCCGGTGGCGACTTTCTCCAGTGCGGCGCGGGTCTCGTCCAGGGTGAAGATCGAGTCGGTCACAACCTGCAGTTGCCCTGCACTGAACTGCCGCACCGCCTCTTGGAGATACGGCGTGGCGCTGGCAAAGAACACGGCTTCCCCAGCATGGTCTTCGCGGGATTCGATGTCGAACTCAACGAGGGTCGCAATCCGTCCACCCTTGCCGAGCACCGACCAGGAGCTTTCCAGCGTCGGGCCCCCGACCGTGTCGAGCACCAGGTCGATGTCACGCAGGGTGGTGAACTCCTCGGTGCGATAATCGATCGCCTCCTCTGCACCGAGGCTTTTCACCCGCTCGATGTTGCGCGCCGAAGCCGTGGCGATGACATACGCGCCCGCCAGATGCGCCAGCTGCACCGCCATGCTGCCCACACCGCCCGCTCCCCCATGTATCAAGACGCGTTGGCCGGGCTTTAATTGCCCCACCTCAAACAACGCCTGCCGCGCGGTACCGAACGACGTCGGCAACGCCGCCGCCTGCTCGAAACTCATGGAAGCCGGGATCAGACATAGCTCGGTGGCGGCAATTATCAGCTGCCGGGCAAAGGCGCCACCCGCAGTGGGCGTGCTGCGGCCGAACACGCGATCACCGGGTTTCAGGTGGGTCACCTGCTCACCGACGCTGCTGACGATGCCGCTAAAATCTGTGCCCGGGGTGTATGGCAGCTCAACGGGAAAGACCGGCTGCATGTACCCGGCGATGATCTTCAGATCCAGCGGGTTGACGCTGGCGGCCTCGACGCCCACAAGGACCTCGTCAACGCCTGGCTTGCTCAGATCGACGTTGTGCAGCGTGACGACCTCAGGGCCGCCGAATACAGAAATGGACGCTGTTTTCATGATGGCTTTCTCTTCGTTGTTCAGGCTTGAGGGAATTGACCGAGCTGCAGGAACAGACCAAACCAATCCTCCATGTGCCACGTGGTAACGACCCGCCCGTTCTCCAGTGCGTGAAACTCATGCAAACGGAAGCTCACCTGTTTGCCCGTCGCGGCGATGCCAAACAGCTCGCCGAGGTGGGTGCCGGTTATTTCAGCCCGTACGGCGACCTGACCAGGGGCCTGAACCATGTCGTGGATGACGATGCGCACATCCGGAAACGCGTCGGCGAGGCTGCGGATAATCGGCTTGATGCCCTCGGGGCCTTGGCCTTGCCCGGGTGCCAGGGGGATGTCATCCCAGTCGGCAGCCAGCACGCTGTCGACGAGGTCGGGATTGTTCTCGCTGAAGGCGCGGTAGAGGGTCTCAACGGCCTGGCGTTCGGTCTGAAGGCGGGTGGCAAGTTCTGCGGTAGACATAAGGTTGCTCTCGGCGTGGGGTATGGCGAGAGTGTGAGCGCAGGGCTACCATCCGTATAACAAATGGCTCGTATATAGGTTTATTTGATTTATGGATTTTCATGGCATCGATCTGAACCTGCTCGCCGCCTTCAACGCCTTGATGAACGAGCGCAACGTCACGCGCGCCGCCACCCAGGTCGGCGTCAGCCAACCGGCCATGAGTGCCGCGCTTTCGCGCTTGCGCACGCTGTTGGGCGATCCGCTTTTTTTGCGCAGCCCTGACGGCCTCCTTCCAACGCCCCGTGCCCGTGAGTTGGCCCAACCTGTCGCCGAGGCGCTGAGCCAGATAAAAGCCGCGCTGGTGACGATGCCTGGTTTTGTCCCGGCCGACGCCGTGCTCACAATGAATCTTGGCTTGTCGGACTATCCCGCCTTCGTGCTGCTTCCCACGCTGCTGCAGACCTTGAGCGAACACGCGCCACACCTGTCGATCAACGTTCACGCAGTGAATGACCGCGACCATGCCGTGGACATGCTGGATGCGGGAGTGATTGATGCGGCAATTGGCGTATTGCCGAGCCATCAAGACGGTCGTATTTTCACGCGACCGATTCTGCGTGACGCTTTCGTCACCCTCATCGCCCATGGCCATCCGGCAGCCCTGCGCGGCATGGACATGGACACTTACCTCTCGCTGCCCCATGTACTGGTCTCGCCCGAGGGTGATCGACACGGCTTGGTGGATCAGGCGTTGGCTCAGTTGGGCAAGCAACGCACCCTGGCACTGACGCTGCCGCAGATGTTCGCGGTGCCGGCGATCATCGCGTCTTCCCGCATCACTGCCACCGTCCTGAAACGCATCGCCCTCAGCTCGCCCACGGGAGGGAAATTGGTCCTGTTCCCGCCGCCGGTCGCGCTGCCGGAGATCACCTTTCATCTCATCTGGCATCGTCGTGGCAACGGGAATCCCCCTCAGGAATGGCTCAGAGGCATGATCGAATCGGTTGCATCGGGGCTTTAAAGACAGCTGCGGCCTGATACGGCGCATCAACCCACCGGTAACCGACATGGCTAGTCGCTGCCACTCCCAGGCACGCGGCCGCGATATTGGAACGCCGTGCGATTGCGAAGTGTGCTCAAAAAGGAGATTAACGGCCCGGCCCGACCATCGACAGGGCGATGGCCTTGCCGGGCGACGGGCCACAGCGCATCATGCGCGATTGTTTATTTCCCGGCGCAGACTATCGATGGCCCACCATCCCGCCCCATTTCCTTTCAACGAGGAAGAGCGTGTCCTCTCGCTCGAACACCTGGACGTGCTGGACTCTGGCAGCGAGAAGGCATTCGACGACATCGTTCTACTGGCCACCACCCTGTGCGACGCGCCCATTGCGCTGGTGTCCCTGGTGGATCGAGATCGCCAGTGGTTCAAGGCCTGCATCGGCCTCGGGGTGCGGGAGACCCACCGGGATCTGGCGTTCTGCGGCCATGCGATTCTCGACCCCGCGCAGGTGCTGGTGGTTGAAGACGCCGCCCTGGACCCTCGTTTCGCTTTTAGCGCGCTGGTGCTCGGGCCGCCCTACATTCGTTTCTACGCAGGCGCCCCTATCGTCACGGAAAGCGGTGTCGTCCTCGGCACTGTCTGCGTGATCGATACCCAGACCCGGCAGCTGAGCGAACGTCAATCCCTTGCGTTGCAGGCCCTGGCCCGGCAAGCCGCTGCCTTGCTGGAAGCCCGATTGCTGGGCAAGCAGCGGGCACGGCAACTCGCGCAGTTTGAGGAACAGTTCAAGCAAGCCGAGCAGAACCCCAGCGAAGTCACCCCGCTGCTGCAGAACTCGCGCTGCATTTCATCGCTGGGCATGCTCACCGCAAGCATTGCCCATGACTTCAACAACCTGCTGCAGAGCGTCAGCGCTGCCTTTCAAATGACCCGCCTGCGTTCCCGCCGGCCTATCGACGTCGAGCGTTTCGCCGAGACCGGTCTGCAGGCCGTGGAGCAAGGCCGGCAGCTCATCAGTTATTTGATGTCGAGCGTACGCGGTGACGGGCCTGAACTCATCTGTATCGACGTGACCGCACGCCTTCACGCGGCGCAGTCGCTGATGCGCCACTCGATGAGCGAACGCATCGATCTCAGCTTCGATTTCGCTGAGTGGGGATGGGGTGTGCTGTGCATGGAGGCCCAACTCCACGCCGTGGTCATGAACCTGCTCACTAATGCGCGCGATGCGCTGAAGGGTACCGGCCAGGTCCATGTGTCGACCCGATGGGTGCACGTGGAAGATGATCTGTCGCTCCAGCAGGGCGACTACCTGGTCGTCAGTGTTCGGGACAACGGCCCCGGCATGACTGCCGAGGTCGCGCACCAGGTGTTCGAGCCCTTCTTTACGACCAAGGCGGTTGGCGAAGGTACGGGGCTGGGGTTGGCCCAAGCCAGGGATTTTGCGATCAAATCTGGCGGCGATGCGCGCATCGACACAGCGCCCGGCGCCGGTACGACCGTGAGCCTGTACCTGAGAATCCTGGGCTGTATCGCGACATCGGAAGCGGTTTAGCCGCCATCACATTGCGTGCTCAAGCGTGCCGCTTCGGCCCGTAACGATTTGTCCTGTACGTGGCGGTGCACAGGTCCGCCCCCTGCCCGGCCGAAGCAAAATCATACGCGACGACATTTCTTTTACATTCAAGCGCTATAGTGGCGGCCCTTGTTGGGGAGTAGCCTGCTCTGGACTCATTGTCCCAGAGCGTTCGTGTCAACATTCTCGGCGGCCTGCCGTGGCACGAACACCTTCGGGTTGGCGAGACCAACGATGCATCCATGCCTAAAGTCGGGCGTGTGGTTGCGTCGTTGACTCACAGCCCGACTGGAACATAGCCGTGAACCCGATTTCCCTCATCCTTCTTGCTCTGGCCATGTCCACGGACGCTTTCGCAGCGGCCATCGGAAAAGGCGCGAGCCTGCACAACCCTCGTTTTATCGAAGCGCTGCGCACCGGCCTTATCTTTGGTGTCATCGAAGGCATCACGCCACTGATCGGTTGGGGCATCGGCCAGGCCGCGACGTCCTACGTCAAGAACTGGGACCACTGGATCGCCTTCACGCTCCTGCTGATCCTCGGCGTGCACATGATCTACAACGGCCTCAAGCATGAAGACGCCGAAGAAGAAAAACCCAATCAGCACTCCTTCCTGATATTGGCGGTGACCGCCTTCGCCACCAGCATCGATGCGCTGGCAGTGGGCGTTGGCCTGGCCTTCGTCAACGTGAATATCCTGGTGGCTGCCGCCGCCATTGGTGTCGCCACGACGGTAATGGTCACGATCGGCGTGATGCTCGGCCGTGTGCTGGGAACGGTGGTGGGCAAACGTGCTGAAATCGTCGGTGGGGTTGTGTTGATGCTGGTCGGGGCGACGATTCTCTACGAGCATTTGTCGGCGGCGTAACCCCGCACGAGCGCAGTTGACCGTGCCCTTCAGACCTCAACCCGGAGGGTTAATACCCGACGCCACGAACCCCGCCGGACGCCCTGATGGATTCGCCCGTGACCCAATGAGAATCACCGGAAGCCAGGAACACAGCCAGAGGGGCAATGTCCTCTGGCTCGCCGAAGCGTCCCAGGGGCGTTCCCGCCAGTATTTTCTCTCCCAACTCGCCCGCGAAATGCCCGGCCGTTGCGGGCGTATTGGTGTGGCCCGGCAGGATCGAGTTGACCCGGATACCGCGCGGCCCCAGCTCCCTGGCCAGCGCGAAGCTCAAGGTGTCGACGGCGCCCTTGGTGGCCGAGTAGACACTGGAGGCCAGGTAGGGGTCTGTACTCAGGATCGAGCTGATATTGATGATGCTTGCCCCAGGCCCCATCAGCTTGACCGCCTCTCGCACCGCGAGCAGGTAGCCCAGCACATTCAGGTTGAATTGCGTGTGGAAGGCTTCTTCGGTGAGGTCATCAATCATCTGGAACACCGCCACCCCTGCGTTATTCACCAGGACATCCAGCGTCCCGTAGTGCTCGCGGACCGTGTTAAACAGACGCGCGACGTCAGTCCCCTGGCTCATGTCCGCTTGCACGGCAATGGCTGAGCCGCCGTGGGTAGTGATATGAGTGACCACAGCATCGGCGTCGGCCTTGCTGGAGGCGTAGTTGACAATGACGGTGGCGCCCTGGGCAGCCAGCGCCTTAGCGATACCGGCGCCGATACCTTTCGAGGCACCCGTGACTACCGCGATTTTTCCGTTGAGTTTCATACCGTGACCTTTTGAAATGAGGTGTGATTGAGCTTCGTTACTGTCCGTCGTGAGCACCGGTCGTGATTGCCGGGCCTTGAACGAGCTGCGTGGCGCCAGTATTCGGCCAACCTGCGGATCGGCGTTTGCCGATTGTTCGCACATCCTTGCCTGATCTTCTCACTTAGCTTGCCAAGCACTGCGGTGTAGCTCACGGTGGGGGTATGCAAACTCCAATCGCAGAACTGCGCCGCATTGTGACGAGCGCCAGGAACACATGGACGGACACCGGCCTGCCCCGCGTGGCCATGGTCTGCGCCGAGGCCTGCCCGGACCAGGTCTATCAGCCGATGCTGCACCTGGTGCTCCAGGGCACGAAAACCCTGTCGATAGGCGAAGAGGTTCTTCGGTACACCGCTGGCCGTTATTTTCTGGTTCCGGTTGATGTACCCGCCACGGGGCAGATCCACCCCGAAGCGGCCGATCAACCCTATCTCGCGGTCAGCCTGGCACTGGATCTCGAGGTGATTGCAACGCTGCTGATGAACGTGAACACCACACCCGCGGCGGCGCAAAATGTTTGCTTCCAGGCGGTGCGAGCCCCCGATGAAATGCTGGACGCCTGGGTGCGAATGCTGAGGCTGGTCGACCGTCCCAATGAGGCTCCGGTTCTGGCGCCCATGATCGAGCGCGAGATTCTGTACCGTGCGCTGCAGGGGCCCCTGGGGGGTGTACTGCGTGACATGGCGCGGCCAGATGGCCGGATGACCCAGATCCGCCGCGTCACTCAGTGGATTGGCGAGCACTACACCGAGCCATTGCGCGTCGAGCCCCTGGCGCTGATGGCCGAAATGAGCGTTGCCGCCTTCTATCGGCATTTCAAGTCGGTCACGGCCATGACACCCCTCCAGTATCAGAAACGCCTGCGCTTGTTGCGGGCTCGCTGGTTGCTGCTGTTCGACACGCTGGACGCCACCTCCATTGCCTACAGGGTCGGCTATGAGAGCGCCTCGCAATTCAGTCGCGAATACGCGCGGCTGTTCGGCCTGCCCCCGGCACGGGATGCCGCGCGGTTCAGGCCGCCTTTCGCCGCAGCAGGCCAGATCACCACGCCGAACCGCAGCCTCCTGCCCCGTCGCTAGACGCCCGGAAGATCGGTGATGACCGTACCCTCGATGCTCTGCGCAAACCCGCCGCCGAACACCTGCGACGGTGCCGCAAAACCTGGCCGTCGCTCACCGCCCAATACCCGACGTGCGGCCTCAACTGCGGCCAGCGGCGTGTAGGTATAGCCGTTCACGGTTTCGATGATCGACCGTGCCACCGAGCCATCTGCTCCGGTGATCTCAACCGCCGCACGGGCTCGATGGGCAGCACGCGCTGCAGCGTCGGGGCCGTCGGGAAGCCGTGAGAGGTCGCCCTCCGGAAACGCTTCGCCCGAGAGGTGCACAAACATCGTGATGTCGGGAATGGCGGTCGCATGCCACGCAGTGACCAGGTCCCCGAAGGACAATGGCACACAGAGCAAAGGGCCCTGACCAAAATCAAATGCACGGGACTGAGCCTCAGGCGTTGCGACCAGCTCACCGTCCACCCTCGCCATCACACCGACGCCGATGATTTCGCTGACGCTCATGGCTGACCCCCGAGACATTGCCCCCGGGACTTGCAGCGCGATGCGCAGTGAACGCGGCTGGACAACGCGACGGGCGACATGCACGGCCAGCGCGTCGGTCGGAACGACATCCCACCCGACGCCCGGCAATAGCATGACGTTCTGTGCAGCGGCTTCACCGCCCAACCGCTCAGCCAGCCGGTACACATTGATCTCTGCGGTGATGTCCAGATAGTCCACGCCGGCGTGGATGCAGGCGCGCATCAAAGGCTCGGCTGTCTGCACGAATGGCCCGGCGAAGTTGAGCAGCACCGAGATCCCTGACAGCGAAGCGGCGGCATCGCCGTCGGCATCGAACACTCGATAAGGCACGCCCAGCCGGGCAGCCAGCGTTTCGAGGCGCTGACGATTGCGCCCGGCGATCTCAAACTGCAGCCCCTGAGATCGCGCGCGCTCCGCCGCCATGCGCCCGGTGTAGCCCGTGGCGCCGTAGATCAGAAGTGTGCTCATAGCGCGTGCTGCCATTTTTTGTAGACGAATTCGAGACTGTAGCCATCCGGATCAAGCACGTTGGCGGCGTAGTAATCGGGGTCGTAGTGCAAGCGTGCGCCCGGCGCACCCTTGTCGACCGCTCCTTGATCCATGGCGGCGGCGTAGGCGGCGTCCACTTCAGCCTTGCTGCCGGCGACAAACCCGACGTGGACAGCACGTCCTTCAACAACCCCCTCACGCAGCCAGAAAAACACCCGGCCATTCGCGCCGAACCCCTTGAGGTCAGGATGACCCGGCGGGCCGTCCTTGCCGTCGTAATCCAGCCGAGCCGTAATACCCAGCTTGCTCAACGCTGCGTCGTAAAAACGGATGGAACGTGGGATGTCGCTCACTGACAGAAAAATATGATCCAGCATTCTGAAAACCCTCCCGTGGTCAGATGTTGTAGCCGCCGGCGACTTCGAGTGTCTGAGCATTGATCCAGCCGCCTTCGTCGGACAGCAACATGGCGATGACACGCGCAACATCCTCCGGCTCGCCAACCCTGCCAAGCGCCGTCTGGGCGGCCAGCATTGCTTCGAACTCATCGTTGAGGCCGCCGCCCAGTTCAGTGCGAATCGCGCCCGGTGATACGGCATTGGCGCGTATCCTCCTGTCGCCAAATTCCTTGGCCATGTAGCGGGTCAACACTTCAAGCCCGCCCTTGAACGCGGCGTAGGGTGCAACGCCTGCAGTGGCCACTCGTGTCGTGGCGCTGGTGAGATTGACGATGCTGGCGTTTTCGGCCAGTAAAGGCAGTAGCGCCTGAGTGAGGAAAAATGGGCCTTTGAGGTGCACATTGAACAGCCCGTCGAACTGCGCTTCGCTGACCGTCGCCAAGGGGTTGAAGACACCATAGCCGGCGTTATTGACCAGGCCATTCAGCGTGGTGGTCGCCCAGGTTTCGTGAAGCGCCGTGACCACGGACGCTCGGAACGCCTCGAAGCTGCTGACGTCGGACACGTCGAGTTTCAGCGCAACGGCTTTCCCTCCGGCCTGTTCGATGCGTTCAACGACTGACGCCGCTGCCTGGGGGTTGGCGTTGTACGTCAGGATGACACCCATACCCTTTCTCGCCGCATGCTCTGCTGCGCTTGCTCCAATGCCGCGGCTGCCACCCGTAATTACGATAACGCCCATGTCGTGATCCTCTGTGATTCAAACGTGGCTCCACAGTACCCATCACAGCGTTCCAGGACGTGTCCGTTCCTCCTCCAAACCTGCCCGTTTCTGCTTTTCCCTTGCGCGGCATGACGCTCCGCCCTCAGCATGCTGCCCATGGAAAAACAATTGAATGAGCTCAGACTGCTCGCTGCCAGCGCTGAAAACCGTCGCACCGAAACGGGCATCCCCCGCGTCGCCATGGTCCAGGGCAAAATTCCCGAGCACCTGCTGGCGGCGGTGTATGACCCGATGATCAACGTGATTCTGCAGGGCAGCAAAAGCATGACCGTGGCCGACCGGACGCTCAGGTACGACCCCGCCACCTACTTCGTCATGTCCATCGATCTGCCAGCGGTGGGTTCAGTGCATCCGGCCGTAACGGGCGAGCCGTATCTGGCGGTCAGCCTGACGCTGGACCCGGCGGTGTTGTCCACGCTGTTTGCCGATCTGCCCAAACCTGCCAGCCGCCCCGAACCCCACGCCGGGTTTCCAGTGGCGTCAATGACGGGTGACTTGATGGACGCCTGGGTGCGAATGCTGCGCTTGATGGGCGACCCGGAAGCGATCGCCGCCCTCGCCCCGGTCTATGAACGGGAAATCATCTTCCGCGTCCTCCAGGGCCCGCTTGGCTGGATGTTGCGCGAAATCGCCGCGCCGGACAGCGCTATGGCGCGGGTCAACATGGCCATCCAGTGGATTCGCCGTGACTTCGCCGAGCCCTTGGGCGTGGAGCGGTTGGCTGAACACGCCTCAATGAGCGTCTCGGCGTTTCATCGCCATTTCAAGGCCGTCACCCACTTGAGCCCCTTGCAGTACCAGAAGCGGGTTCGCCTGTTGCAGGCCAGAACGCTGATGGTCGCCAATGCCAGGAGCGTCATGGCGGCTGCGCTTGAGGTCGGCTACGAGAGCGCCACGCAATTCAGTCGCGATTACGCCCGGGTATTCGGGCTGCCCCCGGCGCGGGATGCGAGCAGGATTCTCAGGGATACGGGCGTGGTCGGGCGCTGAAGGCACAGAACACGAATGTATGCAGTCAAGAAAAAATCGGCAAAACTGCCCAAACTCAAGATTTTCCGGCTGGACTGAAGAAAAATTGCGCGGCCACGGCCGCTGTCAAGGATTTGCCCAGTGAAGCACAGTGCACGCGCCAGACAGCAGGGATCGGCGAGGCTTTTCAGTTTTTACAGGAGTAAAAATTCATGAACTGCCTCATCCGCAAGGCAACGGACAAGGACGCCACCGTGATCAGCCAGGTCATCGTGGCGGCGCTGCGCGAGTCCAACAGTCAGGACTATTCAGCAGCCGTCATCGCGCAGGTTGAGCTGAGTTTTTCCCCGCTGGCGATCCTGGGTTTCATAGCGCAGCGGCAGGTGTACGTGGCGACCTTCGGCGAAGAGATCATTGCTACGGCGAGCCTCGATCAGGCCACGGTCCGAAGCGTATTCGTCGCACCGACACACCAGGGCCAGGGCGCCGGGCGCGCGTTGATGGCGGCGGTTGAATCAGCCGCCGCCACCCACGGCGTCCTTCAGTTGCGCGTGCCCTCTTCCATCACGGCAGAGGGCTTCTACCGTTCACTGGGCTACTCGACCGTTCGGGATGAATACCACGGCGAGGAGCGGACGATGATCATGGAGAAGTCGCTGATATCTCCGGCTTAGTCAGCGACGCCATACCCGGCCTTCTGCGCTGACCACCCAGGGCGAGCGATCGGCAACAATCTGCACCCCACCGACCCAGCGCTCCGCCGGCCCGAGATCAAGCCAGTTCAGCTCGCCGCGCACCACGCGCTCACCCAGCGCGGTCAACCGGACAAGGCGCCTGGGCCATTCACTGCCCGGCTGTTCGTGGACCAGCGGCCGGGGCGCCTCGATGAGCGGCCTGAGCAGCGCGTTGAACATCATGTCGCCCAGATATGGCAGCGGCTCATAGGTGTGCATGAGATGGCCGAAGACCTTGCCGGCCGCCATCTCGCCTTTCTCCGCAAGGATGCGCAGGGTCAGTCGCTGAGTCAGGCCCAGGCCATCCTCTGCGCCGGGCAGTTCTTGCAGTTGTCTCGCCAACGCGGGACCGAGCAATGGCAGCGCGCAATGGTGCTGTGCCGCGAGCTCGGCCCAGCGCGTCGGGTCCGCTGCGGTGTAGGCGGCCCATACCTGCCGGGCCAGTGCCAGAGCGTTTTCACCGATGGCGCGCCGCTGGGGCCAGAGCCAGGCGAGCACGTCCGGGTTGAGTTGCCCGATGCCGATGAACCGCTCGACACCCGGCACGCGGCTGATCTCGATCAGTTCCAGCCTGCGCGGCATGCTGGGCAGACTCGCCAGCAGACGCACCAGAAACAGCTGATCGTACGCATCGGCCTCGCACCACAGCACCAGTTCACTGTTAGCGTTCAGACGGGCCAATGCCTCACGCTGAATCGCCTGTCGTTGCTGAACGTCACGGGGTGACAGTCCAAATGCCTGCTCGGCAAACGCGGCACGTACCGCCCAATACTCATCGTCGGGCAGCGCGGGAACCGGTCCCATGACCATCGGGTCGTCGAACATCTGGAACGAGCCTGCGAAGCCGACAACGCGCAGGCTGCGCTCGATGTCGTTGCCGCAGCGCCAGTGCTGAACCTGTGCTTCCCCCGTCGCCGCAAAATCCGGATGGCGGGCGGCAAATGCGACAGCGTCGGCATGAGCGATCAATTTGGGCCAACTGGCGAAACCCGCCTCGCGGGCCACCAGCCAGTGGGTGTCGGCGAGCCGGTAGTCGGGTCCGGGCAGGCCCATTGCGCGCAGTTGCGCCCGGGCGTCATCGGCTTCGCCGGTTTTAAGTGATTTAAGCAGACGTTTTGCGTGCTTACGCAGCGCAGGCAGGTCGAGCAGACCGTGTTGACGGGACGCATTAATGGCAGGCATGCCAACTCCTTACAGGGCTCGGTCCGCCGACAAGCCGGGAGCTGGAATGAATGATTGGGGAAACGCTTGCCTTGGGGAACCCCTTCGCGCGGACCGCAGGCGCAGCAGACGCCTGGGGCAGACTTTAGCGGGAAGGTCGCAAGGATGCAAAGGTCGCGGCGGGAATGCCTTCGGGGTTGTGTGGCATTACGCCGTAAGTGTGACCTCACGGCGCATGCATCCCTCGGTCCGTTACTCGTGCTCGCGCCTTGGCGAGGACGGTCCTGACGTTACGTCAAACCAGCCCCATTTCCGGATGATCCTGAGCCACGCCTACCAGCTCCACTGACACGGCATCCGCTGCCGATGATGTGTTGGCCAGCAACGCTGGAGCGTCGGCAAATACCATGGCTTTTGCAGGGAGACCGCCTTTGAAGTCACCGTCCAGCACCAGTTCGAAGCGATGCCCTTGCACATCAGGATCAAGGTCTTTCAGGTAGACCCGGGTGTGCTCGGCGTTGGTGGTGAACTTCAGGGTGCCGTCATGGCCGTCGCCGAATCCGGTGAAGCCGAGGCCCGAGACGTCGATTGTGTCGTGGGCGGCATCGAAGTCGCCGATGCGGTCTGCATGGCCGGCGGTGGCCGTTCTGTAGCTGTCGGACACAGAGGTAAACAGAAACAGATCGGAACCTGCGCCGCCGAACAGCACGTCGGCATCGGCGCCGCCGATCAGGGTGTCGTTGCCGCTCCCGCCGAGCAAGCGGTCATGGCCGGCGCCGCCCCAGAGCAGATCCGCCCCCGGCCCACCGTTCAATGTGTCTGCTCCGTCCTTGCCGTTGAGCGAGTCGGCCTTGGCCGTTCCGACGATGACATCGGTGCCATTCCCGCCGTCAATGGCGTTCAGCATCGGGTTGGTCCCGACGTGGTCACCCGCGCCTTGCAGCGATACGGCGCCCTGCTGCAGATGAGCGAAGGTGTTGCCGTAAACGGAGTTGCTGCCTGACTGGCCGCTCTCCTCCGCCACGCCGAAGGTGCTTTTGTCGCCGCCGGTGATGATGTTGTCCGCGAAGGTGTTGTGGTCAGCCGGATGAAGCTTCCCGGAGACGCCGCCGCGATCGTCGAATGGCTGGATCAGCACTTCAGGGATGCCGGCCTTCTGCGCGTTCTCGTGAATCAGATTGCCGCGCACCTCAACGTCCGTGCTGCCATAGACACGCACGCCAGAGGTGCCGTTGTGGTGGATGTCCACGCCGCTGATATCGACGCCGCTGGACAGTTTCACCAACACCCCTTCCGCCGTATTGCCGTAGACCTCGCCACCCTCGATGGTGATGTGATGCGGCGAGGGGATGTTTTCGCTGCCGCGCTGGACGACGATGCCACCGCCGCCATTGTCGTGGGAGACGTTGTTGAGCAGCGCCAGGTCGTGGGTGGTCGTGACAACGTTGAAACCGTGCCGGTCATTGTCGTACGCCAGGTTGTTGCGAAAGGTGCTGTCGATCAGGTAGTCGGCAACGAACCCGTCGAGCCCGTTGCCATGGGACACGCTGTTTTCGATGAGCATGTTGGCCGTGCGCTCGTGGGGATCGAAGCCGTAGCCCGAGCAGTCGCGGATCTCGACGCCGGAGAGCGTGACGTTGCTGTCCTGACCCGGCTGGCCTGGCAGAAACCCGTTGTACCAGCCATCCACCTTGCCCGTGGTCGAATCCCGGTTGCCGTCGAGGGTGAGATTGCTGACGCCGAAATCGTGGGTCGCCTCGCCGCTCGCCGAGCGGATGAGGCCGGTGACCGCCTGGTCGGTGCCATCGGCCAGCTTGAGCACCGTGGCGCCCATGCCCTCGCCCTTGATGAACACATTGCTTTTGAGCATCAGCGCGCCGTCGGCAGGCTTTCCGCCCGGGGTCAGGGTCCAGGTGCCCGCGGGAATATACACATCGCCGCCGCCGGCTTTCGCCGTAGCATCGATGGCGGCTTGAATGGCTGCGGTATCAGACGTATGTCCGTCACCCACAGCGCCGAAATCCCGGACATTGAATTGCAGGGTCATAACGTGCTCCGTTTTCAACTGAAGAGACGGAGGCAGTATGGGCATGTCGTGTGAAAAGCGAGTTATCTGACGGGATATATGACAGGCGGTGGGAAATCAATTCTCGATTTTGCCTGTGGCGCTCCGCCGCAGGATCAAGGCGCTTCCCGGCCAAAGGCGGTCCTACTGACTGCATGCAGGTTGCAGGACCGGCTTTAGCCGGGAAGGCGTCAGCGTGACTTTACTGCGCCGAGCGCCGTTGTCCGTTGTGGATTCAACGCCCCAGCAACACGGCCTGCATGCGTGTCTGCGCGTCTTGAACCACCTTGGCCTTGGCATTCAGGTCCTGCAACAGCGTGTTCAATTCAGCCTGCACCTTGGGGTCCGTCACTTGAACCACCGAGCCATTGATCTGGATCTGCGCCTTGTGAGCGTCGACGTAGTCCGCCACTTTCAGGCCCGATTCGAAGGTGCCGTTGACTTGCGGCATGACGGTCAGGAGCGTGTTGGCCGGTACGCTGACGGTGCGATCATAGGCGCTGTCATACACGGCTTTCAGATCGTCCGGCTGCTTGAGCTGGGCATGGGCTGCATCAGCTTTCGCCAACGTTTGCTTGAGCTGCACGACGAGGTCGTTCACGCCGGCTTGCACCGTCTTGAGATCATCGCGGCGCGCGATCACATCGCCCAATGAGCGGAACGCGCCTTTCTGCACGAAACCGTTCAGGGGTTTGGTGCTGGCGTCCATGCCACTGTTGAATTCAGTGATCACGGCATAGTGCTGGGTGTAATCACCGAAGGACTTCGATTCATCCGGTGTCAGTGTGGGCACGTGCACGCCGGGCTTGTCGATGATGCGGGTTTGCAGGAACTGCTTGAATGCGGCGCGCTGGTCAGGCTCGCTGCTGCCGCAGGCGGTCAGGAGCAGCGGCAGTGCGAGGGCGAGTAACCAGTGGCGGCTGAATGAGACGGTCATTGTCGGTGGATCTCCAGGAAGTGAAAAAAGCCGTTGGCAGAGAAATCGTGCTTCAAGGCGGTACGGCGTGCGGGTTCAGTCGGCAGCTTGCCGATGCCGGTGTACCGTCTGTACGCGTGATGCTAGATAGCCGACGCGCCCATAAATTCCGTTTGGATCCCGTTATTTTGTGGTTTTTGCGCGGTACCGCTCACTCGCCGTCGGGATCAGGCCGGGCCAGAGCGTGATGCCCAGGCTCGGCGCTGAGCCTTGGCGTCATGGGCTTAGAGACGAATATCCTCCGGCCGCTGAATCGACGCTTCGATCCGTGTGCCGGTGATCTGTTCTTCATTGGAGAAACCGTCATACCGCGCCAATTCCCCGAAGCTGATGCCCGTGAGCGTCTCAATCTGAGTGACGCTGCGTCGATACGTCCTTAACGCGCCAAACACCAGCTCCAGCTTGCCCAGCTCGCGGGTCTGGTCGATCACGTACGCGCTGGCCGAAGGTTTGCCGTCATCGCCGAGAAACGCGACAACTTTCCAGAAGGCTCTGGGGATTTGCACCCCTCGGTACAGCGGGTCGTCACTGCGCAGCACCGGTCCGGTGAACACCGTTGCGCGCTCTTTCCAGCGGCGGGTGTTTTCCAGGATGAAGTCTTCGAGCTCCAGCCAGGTTTTCTGATTGAAGGCGGACATCTGCGGCGAGCAGTTGGTGAAATGAAACGTGTCCTGATTGGCGGTCTGCGCCTCGTCACCCCAGTTGGGGTCCTGCCGCCGCACCAAATGACCGCGATCGAGCAAGTTGTCGCGGTACAAATCCTCGCCAAGCTGCGCCTCGACCGGCAGGCGGCCGTCATAGGCCCAGGTGTCCTGACGCCGCACGATCTCGACGCTGCTGCCACCCTCGATGTTCACGCCGACGTACAGCGCAATGCGCCGACTCCGGGACATGCTGATGGAGAAATGGGTGTAGTCCAGACGGTTGCCGGGATTCCCCACGGGGAATACGTCATCCGGCGTCGAGGTGGTCGGCCAGGGCACGACGAATTCCCCGAGAAAATCACCGCTGTAGCCCGCTCGACCTTCCAGTTGCGCTGCCGGCGTGATCCGCGCCTGCGGGGCTGACCGCAGGGCGGTAGCATGGGATGACGGTTCGGTCGTGATGGGCTGAAGATCAGCCAGACGGGGGCGGTGGGCGAGATTCACCTGAGGGTTATGTGTCGGCATCCTGCTTACCTCTTGATTGAAGAAGGCCCTTCGCGGGTCCTGTTGATACAACGAACACGATCATGTGCCGCTGAGTGTGAATATCACATGACCTGACAGCATGGTTGGTATCGGTGAGCGGCGTGCTCGAGAAGGTCCCTTCCCGGCTGGAGCCGGTCCCACAATTTGAAGCGCGCGCGGTCAGTGAGACCGGCTTCAGCCGGGAATGGGCGCGGAGCGTCCTAAGATGCATACCCACGCGGAGCGTGGGCACGATCGGAAATAGCAGACCGCGTACGTCCGGTAGGCCCGGCTGCGATTGTAGGACCGGCTTCAGCCGGGAAGTCCTTGATCTGCGCAGCGCTTTTGATCTTCGTACACAAAAAGTCCAGACGACACCCATCGCGACTTGGGTGCAGGCTGAACGCAGGTCTCGTGGAGTGGGCCGAGCCGCATGGATGCGGCGAGAGCGCCGTCAGGACATGGATGTCCGTTCGGCGCGGGCCCACGGAGCGGGACCGGAGTGAAGGAACCCTGAGGAACGAAGGGCCCAACCAGGAGCACAAGCCCTTGGTTACTTGGGGCTTTATCAAGTAACTCGCCGAAGGCGAAACAGTCTGCCCCCAGGCAGACGCTCTTGATCTTCCATCAGCCGCACCACTGACGGCAATGGACAGCGAGCGTAAGTTGTCCCGCCACAATACTTGCTATCATCCGCCCCCGCGCGCACGAAGGGCCGAGCCCCCCGCCTGTCTTTCGACAACTGCGCCACATGATCAGATCGCAAAACCGGTTAACGCCCCCAAAGGAACCCGAATGCAGCACGCTACGTTGAACCGTTTCCATGCTGGACTGCTGGCCCTGTTGCTGCTGTGCGTGACCCTGCCAGCGTTTGCTCAGGCCGCGCCGGCCCCAAAGGCCGCGCCGCAGGCCGCCAGCCAAGGCGATGCAGCGCCTGAAGTCGAGGCACCGAGCCTGGATGATCTGAACGAGCAGCTTGACCAGATCCGGCAAAAAGTTACCGTCAGTGCCAATGACGACTTGCTGTCGAGCCTGCGTCAGGCCGCGTTGCAGGTGCAGAAGCAAGCCGATGAGCTGATCGCCAAACAGGCCGTTGACATCGAGCACCTGAACGATCAGTTGAACATCCTTGGCCCGGTGCAACCCGACGAAGCGCCTGCCCTGACCAGCCAGCGCAAGGCGTTGACGGCCCAGAAAAACGCGCTGGTCAGCGACGAGCGGCAGACCAATACGTTGAGTCAGTCGGCACGGGACCTGGCCACTCAGATCTTCAGCCTGCGCCGCAGCCTGTTCGATTCCCAGATCAGCACCCGTACGGCAAGCCCGCTGAGTTCGGCGTTCTGGTCGACCCTGATTCGCCCTACCGATGACGACCTCAGGCGCATGAACGGTTTGCTGGACGACGTCCGCAGCGTGTTCATCAGCGCACTGGCGCCCGGCAACCGCATGCTGTTTGCCAGCGTGGTGATCGGCGCGCTGCTGATCTGGGTGGTGGTGCGCCGCCTGTTGGAGAGCCTGCTGATCCGCCTGATGGTCCGTTGGTTGCCCGAAGGCCGTCTGCGTCGCAGCGCCCTGGCACTGGCCGTCGGGCTGTCGACGGTGGTCACCATCACCGCCGCGACGTCCTTGCTGCGTTGGGGCATCGTCAGCAATGCGGTGCTTAGCAACGACGTGGTCAACCTGCTCGACCAACTGCAGACGCTGATCACCTTCTGCGCCTTCATCGTCGGCCTGGGCCGCGCGCTGCTGATGCTGCCACACCCTTCGTGGCGCCTGCCGAAGATTCCTGACGAAATTGCCACCGCCATGGGCCGATTCCCGCCCGTGCTGGCCTTGGCGCTGATGGTCATCGGCACCCAGGAACGCATCAACAGCGTCATCGCCAGCAGCCTGGCACTGACCGTCGCGGTCAACGGCCTGACCGCACTGGCCGTTTCACTGATGTTCTTCTTCGGCCTGGTGCGCTACCGCCGCACCCGCCGCCGCTTTGCAATCGAACGTCCGGGTGGCCTCGCCGGGTTGATTCCGTTCGTCGTGGCAGTCTGGGTCGGCCTGAGTTTGCTCGCGTTATTGAGCGGCTACCTGACGCTGGCCTACTTCCTCGCAGTTAAGCTGCTGTGGATGAGCGTGGTGGCTTCGACCGCCTATCTGCTGGTGGCGTTCTTTGGCGACGTCTGCGAAACCCTCCTGTCGCCCAAGCAACCGGGTGGCATGGCACTGGGTTCGGCACTCGGCCTGTCGCCGCGCCATCAGGCCCAGGCGAGCACCATTCTGGCGGGCGTTGGCCGCAGTTTGCTGCTGCTGGCCGCCGTGCTACTGGCCTTTCTGCCCTCGGGTTCAAGCCCGGGCGAGTTGCTCGAAAGCTTCACGCGGATGGAAGTCACCGACAAATCCCTGGGCGCCCTGAACATCGTTCCAAGCGACATCCTCATGGCGCTGGGTTGCCTGGTACTTGGCATGCTGGGCGTGCGCGTGCTCAAGGAATGGTTCGGCGAGCGCCTGCTGCCGGAAACCAACATGGACGCCGGCATGCAGGCGTCCCTGGTGACCCTGATCGGCTACATCGGGTTTGTGCTGGTGATTGCGGTGGTGATGTCCACCCTGCACATCAGCCTGACCAACCTGACCTGGGTAGTGAGCGCCCTGTCGGTGGGGATCGGTTTTGGTTTGCAGGCCATCGTGCAGAACTTTATCTCCGGCCTGATCCTGCTGACCGAGCGGCCAGTCAAAGTCGGGGACTGGGTAAGTCTGGCGGGGGTCGAGGGCGATATTCGCCGGATCAACGTGCGCGCCACCGAGATCCAGATGTCCGACCGTTCCACGGTGATTGTGCCGAACTCACAGTTCATTACCCAGAACGTGCGCAACGTGACCATGGGCAACGCACTCGGCGTGGTCGGGATTTCCCTGACGCTCCCGCTGGAAACGGATGTCTTGCAGATCCGCGAACTGCTGTTGCAGGCGTTTACCGAGCACGAAGCCGTCCTCGACACGCCAGCGCCCTCGGTCACCTTCAAAGACCTGACCAACACCGGCCTTATCATCAGCGCCACGGGTTACGTCAACAGCCCGCGCTCGGTGGGCGGTGCGCGAAGCGATCTGTTGTTCACCGTGTTGGGTCGCCTGCGGGAAATGGGCATCGCCCTGTCGGCACCGCAGAGCATGGTGTTGATCAACGACGGGCTGGGCAAGGAACAGCCGCCGGCGGCAGCGGAGTGATCACCCCGCCCCATTGAGACACGCGGCGTGGCAGTCGACCGTTGCATGACTCTCGCGCCGCGCGGCCACCGGAATCAGCTTACGTTTTTGTTCGGGTCCTCGGCATGGGCCCAACGATAATCCAGACGCGGCGCGAACACTTTGATCCGGCGCTTGATCTTGATCAGGATCGGGTCATGCACGGGCTCCGGATCTTTCAGGAAGACGGTCAGCACGGCACTCAGCGCGTACAGCCCGCAAAAGGCCCAGACCACGCCTTCTATCCCGTAACTGTCATTGAAGATCGCGACCACCGCCGGGCCCACCCATGTCGACGCCCCTGCCCCGAGGCTCAACACCGACAATGCAGCGGCCTTGTTGTTCGGCGCCAGTGCGGGTGCGAGCGCCGAGAGCGGCACGAAACACGCCAATGTCAGGCCGTAGAAGGCGCCGAAGATCGAGGCGATCAGAAAGTCGTGGGGAAACGCCTGCGGCATGAAGAAGAACAACGGGGTGCTGATCGTGCTGCCCACCGCGCCAAACCACAGGATCGTGTTGCGATAACCGATCTTCGTGCTGATCACGCTAGAGCCCAGATTACCGATGATGTTGAACACGAAGACGATGGTCAGCAGGCGCAGCCATTCTTCGAGGGTGAAGCCGACGGTGTGCATAAAGAATCCGGGCATGACCACCAGAAAACCGAACATCGACGAGGTGTTGATCACCCGAACGATCCCGGCCAGCGACACTTTGGGGCGCGTCCACATGATGGTGATGTTCTTGGCCATCGACACGAGCGGCCGCTCACCCTCGGGCGCCAGCCGACGCATGCCATGGGCTTCACGCATCCCGATCAGACCAATCGCGCCGCCGACGACCACCAGTGCAAAGGACAGCCAGAAGGTCTGCAATGCGCCGATCAGCGGGATAGCGACACTTGCCACCAGAGAGCCCAGCATCGGCAGGCCCGCCGCGTAAGCCACCCAGAACCAGCCCACGGCCATGCCCATTTTGCGAGAGGGCGTGGAAGCGGCGATCCATACCAGAAAGCCATAAGCGAACAATGGGTAGCCGAAGCCGCGCAGGCCGTAGGTCAACAGAATCATTGAGTAGCTCAGGTCCTGCAGTCCGTAGATCAGGAAGAGCACCTCAAACACGCTCCAGATGATTAATCCCAGGAACATCACCCGTTTCGGGCCCCAGATGTTGGAGAGTGCGCCGGCAAGCCAGGATGAAATCCCGACCGTGACGCCATAGAGGGTGAAGATCATGGCGACTTCATCGCCAGGCATGCCGCGTTCACTGAGAAAGGGCGAAAGGTAGCCGAGTTCTACGCCATCGCCGATCATGAAGATCAGTAGGCCGACAAAGCCCCAGAACATGGGATAGGGAATGCCTACTTTGTCGCAGAATCGTGAGAGTGGAGTGTTCGGAGTGGATTGATCGCTCAATTTTCCGTTCCTTTTTGATGCAGGACGCTTGGGCGCGCCGATGAGTGGCCTCGATGAGGTTGAAAGGCAGAGGGGGTGGCACAGATTTCCGCTTCGGGCAGCGAGCAAAACAGGCTTGATGGGTAGCGCGCGGGGTCGGACGTGCAGCGGCTATCGTCGACCCATTAATCTATGTTTTTCTAGATTTTCGAGCCCGTAGCCCGCTTTTTATGCCAGATGAAACGATTAATCACAACCGGACACCGGTGCTACAGGTGCGACAACGTGCCCGGTTGTATCGCCTGAGGAGCATAGGGGCCGGGGGATAAGCCAGTGCCATTTGTGGATAAAAATAAATACATCTTTTTTGCAGGAAGGGCTCTGTTTCGGCATTCTTGGCGATGTTTCGCCATCATGTTTACACGCATCCGTGCAGCCGTAACGCAATCCCGGTCCCACACCCGAAGAAGGACCTTCCCATCGGAACGATCAAAAGCATCAGGAGGCGGGCATGTCTATAACCTCTGGCACCCAATTAATCCCAATGCGGGAGCGCACCATGCAATATCCAATCGCCATTGAGTGAGGCGACGACACGACAGCCATCGGCATACAGATTCCGGACATTCCCGGCGCGGTGACGGCTGGCGACACGTTTGAAGAGGCTTACAACGCGGCGGTCGAAATTGCCCACATCTGCCTTGAAGAGCTGGTTGCCGACGGTCACCCCGTGCCCATGCCGTCGTCTGCTCGGGCTTATCACGGTCATGACGACTTCGTAAACATGGGCTGGGGTATGGTCGAGATCGACATTACCCCTTATCTGGGCAAGACCGAGAAGGTCAATGTCACCTTGCCGGGATTCGTCATACAGCGGATCGACCGTTATGTTCGCGACCACAACGTCAAAAGCCGATCTTCGTTCCTGGCGGATGCGGCGCTGGAAAAACTCGGGCGGATTTAAGCCACAGGTGGCCGCGACAACTCCACGAGCTCTTGGCAGGACCGGCTTCAGCCGGGAAGGCGCTGGGTCTGACACCGCACCAGTGACAGCCTCACCAGGGCTTGCGGATTTTTCCGCCCCACGGCCATGACGATGGGGAGGTGAAGGCGTGACGCATCTGCCCGGCCGTTATCGCGCGTGCACCGGCGTCAAAAGCGAGCGCCGTTTGCAAGGCCGGCCAGCAAGGGTTGGGTAAACAGGCTGGCACCCGCAACCCGCAATCGAGATGCTTATCACGGGCCTGGGTCGAAGTCAGGTGGCGAAAGGGATGTTTGCCGCTCGCAAGCTCGTAGATCACACACGCCACGGCGTAGATGTCAGTGCGTGCCGTGAGCGAGTGATGTTCAAGCAGTTCCGGTGCGGCGTAACCCGGTGTCCAGGCGTTAAAACGCTCGCGGCTCAGGTGTGGCAGACCGGACAGGATGCCCTCCTCGGCTTGGCCGAGCCCAAAGTCGAACAGCCGCACGCCCTCTTCACTGAGCATGATGTTGCTGGGTTTGATGTCACCGTGAACGACGCCGCGAGCGTGGGCGTAGGCCAGGGCGTCCAACAGCGGCAGAACGATCTCCCGCAGTTCTTTCCACGGCAGTCCCAGCGGCCGCTCGCAGAGCATTTTGTCCAGCGTCAGGCCTCGCATGAGTTCCATGGTGATGAAGGCCCGCTGGCATGAGGTGTCGACGTGAAACCCATGCACACGCAGCACGTTGTCATGGCGCAGGTATCGGGTCAGGCAGAACTCGCTGTAGAGCACCGCGCTGGCGTCCGGCGACTCGACGAAGTCTGGGTTGAGGACTTTGAGCGCGACGTAAGGATCGGGATCTCCGTATTGCTCGGCCAGCAGATCGCGCGCGCGGTAGACCGCGCCCATACCGCCGGCACCGAGCAGGCGCTCGATGCGATAACGATTCGCCAGAATATCGGGCATTGCGCTCAGTCCGGCTGAAGTGAGCACCCGAGCCGGTTCAGGTTTTTCAGAGGGGGTGAAGGCGAAATAGGTGAGGTCGGCAGGCGGTTCATCGCGGGGAGAATCAATCACTGCCTGCCCGTCCGGGTTCGAGTGCACGGGATTGGTCATCCGCGAATCACCACGGCAGTCAGGTTATCCCGGGCGGCGCCGCGCAACGCGTCATCGAACAGACGCTTGAGCGCTGTTTCCGGCACCGCATGGTTCAGCGCGTGGCCCAATGCATCACTGCTCAACCCTTGGTACAGACCGTCGCTGCACAGCAAGAAGGCATCGCCCGAAAACACCTCAAGTTCCAGCACCTCCAGCGTCAGTTGCTCGGCAGCGCCCACTGCGCGGGTCAAGGCGTGCGCGCCGGGATGGGCCTGGGCCTGCCGAGCATTCATCTGTTGTTCGTCGATCAATTGCTGTTGCAGCGAGTGGTCCCGGGACAGCTGATACAAGCGCTGACCGCGCCACAAATAGCAGCGGCTATCACCCGCCCAGACGCACGCCGCCCGGTTTTCCTCTGCCAGGAGCGCAACCACGGTGCTGCCGATGATGTTGTCGTGTCGGCCTGCGCTGACAGTCAGCTCCTGGCCCAATCGACGGTTCAGCCAGTGCAGGCATTGTCGAATGCGGATGAGCCGGTCATCGAAATCTCCATGGACGGGTAGCTCCGCCAGACTGGCGACGATCATCTGGCTGGCGATATCACCTGCCTGATGCCCGCCCATGCCATCGGCGACCACCCACAGTCCCTGCTCGGGACGCGCCAGAAACGCATCTTCGTTGCGTGTCCGGACCTTGCCGCTGTGGGTCCGGGCAGCGCTGCGCCAAGGGCCGGCAATCGCCATCACAGTTGTGCCGGCATGCGGAAGCTGCGCAGCACGGTCATGTCGAATGGGTTTGGCGAGCGCTGACTGGTCAACAGGTAGCTGGCCCGCAGCCCGCCGACATCGGCCTTCAGCACCAGCACGTCGCGACCGGTCAACTCCTCCCGCTGCAGCGAATCCAGCAAACGGAACAGCGACCACGGCCCCGTGCTTTCTTCGATGCCCAAAGGTCGGCCAACCATTCTGTCGAGCACCAGACTTGTTCGACCGGCCTCGGCGTCCGTGGGCCACTTGAAGGACACCGGAACGATCGGGCCATGCCGATATTCGAGGGTTTTGTCACCCAGCTTGAATTCGGAACGACTGACCGACGGGTCCAAGGTGTGAGGCTCGAGCTTGAACTGCACTTGAGGCTCGCCCGGATTGTCCGCGAAAAACCCCTGCCGGATGATCCGGGCCGCATTCATCTGCTCGAGGTACGCCCGGGAGATCGGCAGGCTTTGTCCGTCGATACTGCGCAGACGATGACTGCCCTTCTCGCCACCCACGAACGGCCGTAGGAATCCGTCGAAGAAGCGGTCGGCAACACCCTGAACCTTGAAGAACTCGCGAAAATCACTGAGCGCGACATCGCTGGCACTGTCGGCTTTGAACGGGTAGCGCTTGCTGATCGCCCTGGCGTAAAAACCGTACACCTCACTCTGGTAGTGCTGGTTCACGTGCTGATAGGCGTCGCGAAGGACCAGCCGCCATGCGTCCTCGGCCAGGGTGTTGAACCACGCGCTTACCGGAGGCGGCAGGCGAGAGGATGCACCGCGCACACTGCTCAAGGCATCACGCTGGCCGCCCATGCGTGACTTGGCCATGTCAAATGCCGCCTGCTCGGGGGAACTGGCTCGACCGAGGCTGGCCATCTGCATTTGCAGCTCGTTGAGTGCGGCCAGAACGGGGGTCAGATCTGCGGCCGGGCCGTCCTTGTCGTCAAGCAGGCGGTGCAATGGATCGAAACGGTTCTGCAGTGATTTGCGTGCGGTAACCGGTACCGATGCACTCAGCGCTGCAGAGGCTTTACCGGATGCGGCGATTGCCAGTTTGGCCGCCTTCGCGCCCGTTTCCGCGAGCTGCGCGGTGGTATCGACAGCGTTTGTCAGCGCAACAACAGGCGTTAAACGGGTGTTCTCTCGAACCTCCCTAAGCAGGTTGATTACTGGAGAATGAGCCGACGTCAGGCTGGCCAGCTGTTCCGCACTGTCGGCAAAATCGAAAGGCCCGGGCAGCTCGACCGCGCTGACCGCTTCGCCCCAGCAATCGGCGTAATCGCGAAAATAGAGCTGTTCCAGTTCGACCATCAGGCGCCGCATGTCCATGTCGCTGAGGTCAGTGCCTTCGCCCAGTACCCAATTGTCCCGCAGGATATCGGTCACCACCCGGGAGCCTTGCACCGAGAAATACTGCTCGTAGCCGTGTCGGGTGTAGAACCCCGGTATCACATAATCGGCACCGACGAACAGCCCCGCCTTCGGGCCGAGGTGCTGGTCAAAACTGTAGTCCGGCAAGGCATCCGCCTGCTCACGCAGCATCCGGTAGATGACGTTCGCCAGAGACTCACCGCGCAGCACCTGCCGTGCCTGTGCCACGCGTTGATCATTGAGGCCGTGGACGAAGGGCAGCTTCAGTAATCGTTCGAAGTGGCTGTTCAGACTGTTTTGCACGGCGAAGTTGCCGGGGTACAGCTCAGACCAGTCAGCGGCGACCCGCTCCTTGAGCCAGGCCGCATCGCGCCGGTCTTTCAAGCCCAGCATCAAATAGGCCCGCAGGCTTTTGAGCAAACCTTCGCGGTTCTCCAGGTTGGCGGCAATCTGTCCCTCCAGCATCATCGCCACCTGGGGCAAGAGCAGCCGTTCCAGCTCGCGCTCGTAGGCAGTTGCGACGACTGGACTGACCACCTCACCTTGATAAAGGCCACCACGCACCTGGTAACCAACGCCCCCTTTGTCGGAGAAGACCTGCGTCGCCGCATAGCGGGTATCCAAAGCTTTCAGCGTTGCGAGCAGGTCATTCGGGGCCGTGTTCGCCGACCGTTGCTCGGCCCGGATTCTGGCAAGCGCACTCACACTGTCGAGCCTTTCATAGTTGCCGGAAAAGCTCACGGCCCAGAGCGTGCCGAACAACGCCAGCGACGCCAACGCCCCCACATACAGCGCGCGCTGTGCCCAATGGATACGGCGGCGCTCGCGCATGTCCAGGCCTGCAAGGTCCGCCTCCGGAAAGATGACTCTGCTGAGCAGGTGGTTGATGAATCGGGATCGCCCGCTGCCCAATGTCGGCCGCGTATCTGTGCTGAGACCCGACCCCATACCCTTGCCGACAACGGACACGTGCATGTCCTGATCAAGGTGCGCTGCGCTGGTGAGGTAGAAGCCCCGCAGCTGGCTGGCCGACTGATAGCGATTGCCTGTGAACGCCAGTTCTACGAACACGCATACGCGCTCGCCGATGCGACTGAGTTGATGAGGGAAATCCAGAATGCTGCCACGGCGCGAAGCATCACGCTCTTGATGAATGCGAGTGATGACCTGACTGTTCAACCGAACCAACAGTTCGGCGAACTCGTTGCGCAGTACGTCGGCATCGGTGCCGCTCTGGCCTTTCCGGAAACTGGTACCCAGGACCTGATCGCTTTCCTCACGGGTCAGTTGATCGAAAAACACGTCGAAGCCCGCAAGGCTGTCGGCCTTGCTCAGCACCAGATAGACCGGCACCTCCAGGTGCAGCTTTTGACGCAGCTCCTGCAAACGCGCACGCACCTGTCCGGCGAGGGTCTCGAGTTCGGGGTCACTGGCGTGGAGCAGCGTGTCGACCGGGAGGGTGACGAGTACACCGTTCAGAGGACGTTTGCGGCGATATTTGCCCAGCAGGCCCAGCAACGTGCACCAGGCGCTGCGGTCGATGTCGGCGCTCGGCTGGGTCAGGTACCGCCCTGCGGTGTCGACGAGTACGGCGTTGTTGGCAAAATACCAATCGCAGTGGCGAGTGCCCCGGGTGTCTCGGGTGAGCTTGCGCTCGACGCTGTTCAGCGGAAACTCGAGCCCTGAAAAGTCCAGCAGGCTGGTCTTGCCGCTGCCTTCGGGCCCGATCAGCAGGTACCACGGCAGCTCGGTGCGCCAGTGCTCACTGCGGCCGCGATACAGGCTCGAGGTCTTCAGGGTTTTCAGCGCGTCCTTGAAACGCGTCGTCAGTTCAGCCTGCTCCTCATCGATCTGATCGTCGCGCAGGATGCGTGCCTGACCCTCTTCACTGCCTTCGACCGCCGTCTTGCGCTCCCCGGCGCGCCAGCTGACATAGACCATCGCAAGGCCCCAGAGCAGGAACAGCGAACTGATGGTCAACAGCCGAGAGGTTGAACCCTCCCAGAACTTTCGGTCGTCAACCGCCAGGGCCGGCCCGAAGAACCAGATCATCAGCGCCACGAGCAATACCAACAGCAGCGTCCACACCCACGTCTGACGCAAAAGCGCGCCGGTTTTCTTGAAAAGGTTTTTCATCACACGTCTCTGTTTACGGCTGGGGCTGGGGCTGCGATCGGGGGTGAACGGCAAGCTGATCAGACGGCTGATAGGGCTGCAGAACGGCATTGCGGTGCTCACGCAGCACCCAGGCGAAGCCCGAATACATCACAACCAGACAGACCAGGGTGAAGCCCACCACCATCCAGGTGGGCACGATGCGAACAAGGCTGCGGCGCTGATTGCTCAGGCCTTCCCAATGGGGTGACAGCTCGCGAGGCGCATCACCCCGCAGCTGGCGAATTTGCCGGTAAACCGCGTCGCGAATGTTTTCGAGTTCCTGCACCCCACGGGTCTGCACCCGGTAGCGGCCCTCGAACCCCAGAGACAGGCATAGGTACATCAGCTCCAGCATCGGCAGGTGCTTGACCGGGTTTTTCGAGAGCCGATCCAGCAGCTGAAAGAATTTCTCACCACCGAAGGTTTCCTGGTGAAACCGGCTCAGCAGGCTCATCTGCGACCACTCGCTTTCATTGCCCCAGCCGCTTGTTACCACGGCCTCATCCAGCGCAGTACAGAGCACATAGCGGGCGCCAGCGACCTGACTGCTCTCGGCGCCATTGTGCAGCGCGCGCGCTTCAAAGGTTTTCAGCACGTGCGCCAGATGCCCATGGAGCGCGCTCATGTCCTGGGGGATATCACCGCTCTTGAGCCGGACCACTTCGGACAGCAACTCCGATGCAGCTGCCACCAGCGGGTTCATGCCGACATTGAACGTCTGCGCCGGTTGCAGGCGCGCGGCGTAGACCATGCGTTCTTCCAGTTGCTCGAAGCGCGGCGGCGGCGTGGAATCCGTCATCGGCCTGGACGCCGGGCCATGGCCGTGCCGGCTGACCAGGACGGTTTTGTCGTCCTGGCGGTAGTCGTTATTCTTGATCATGGCGGTCAGTTCCTGATGGCCCAGAAATTGAGCTCAAGCTCGGCGAACTCACCGGACACATGGAACGCGAAACCGCCGGAACGCTCGAGCTGCTCCAGGTCTTCGGAGCTGAGCTCGAGGACGAAGTAGGTTTTTTTCGAATGGAACGCAATCTGCCGCGGGGCCACGGGTAACGGGGTGAGTTTGATTCCGGGCAGGTGCAGGTTCACCAACTGGCGGATTCGTTCCACCGGTGCAACCTTGAAGTGCGCGGGCAGACGATGGCGCAGTTCCTCGGCGTCACAATGGGCACTCGCCGCCACTACAAAAGACGCCGAACCCAGCAGCGTGCGATCGTGCAGCGGCGAGACCGTGATGCCGTATTGGCGCGGCTGCAGCACCAGCTCAATGGCGTGTTGTTCCAGCACCATCGACAGCATGTGCCGAAGCGCTTCCATCACCTTGCGAAAGCACTCCCCTTGATTGCTGTGCCGATAGCGGCTGTCCAGCCGCGGGCGCTTGCTGTCACTCGAGAAGGTCGCCAGATCAGCCAGCAGCGTCAGCAGCGCGCGATAGAGTTCTTCCGGATGCACATGCTCGAGGCCGAGGTAGTGACGCAGCAGCAATTCGGCACGATTGATCAGCTGAAGCATCATGAAATCGCCCACTTCCGTGCCGGCTACCGTGCCACTCGAGCGAATACGCTCCGCAATGCTGTCGCCCCGGTGACTGAGCATGCTGATGACTTCCTTCAGGCACGAAAGCAGATAGCTGGAAGCGTGGGACTGGAGGTAGGTCGGTATGAAATCCGGAGCAAGGCTGACCACGCCGTCAGGGCTAGTGTCGAGCACCTCGCAGATTTTCAGCTTCACGTACGCGTGATCGCTCTGCTGTTCGCCCAGCAGCAATCTGAAATCCGGACGACCGCAACTGACCTGACACGCTGCGTCATCGCCCGCGTTTGAATCGGCGACTTGCGCTTCATAGGCGGTGTAACGGGCCAGCACGTCGGACTGTTCCGGTCGCCGCGCCTCCACCAGATTGCCAGTGACCAACGGCAACGCCAGGTAAACAGGCGTGTTGCAGGTATTGGGCGGTATGTCGAGCGCCAACGACTCCGTATTGCCGATCAGTTCGAACAGGCTGCCGTCCGGGAAGATACCGGAAGCATGGCTAATCACCAGTTTGCCCATGTTGAGAAACTGCAGGTCGATCTCCAGCGTAAGGAATCCCCAGGCGTAGCCACCCATTAACCGAGTGCGCATTTTCAGCTGGTGGTCGTAATAGCGGTCGTTGTGTTGGAAATGCTGAGGGCGCAGCAACATGCCCTCCTGCCAGATGACTTTGTCGGCATTCATGGCTGGTCAACCGCCTCGGCGAGCTCTTGGCGTGAGGGGTGAATGCCGCTGTCGTCAAGGGTCAGGTCCACTTCGGTAGCGGTTTGCGGCGCGAGGTAAAGCGTGGAGCGCCACGAGCTTTGTGACAGGTCGCGGTACGCTGCGACCACGCCGACGTAGCGACTGCCCTTCTGCACACTGAGCTTGAGCTCGACTGTTTCGCCCGGACGCAGCTCAAGCTCCTCGGTGGCGACCATGTCCGGGGCCAGGGACTCTTTGGCCCGTTCATACAGGCTGAAAAAGTCAGCATTCTCGAAGGCTACCGCATGCTTGAGTTCGTACAGCCGCACCACAATCGGTGACGGACGGCCATTCAGATCGGGATTCAGCTGATCACTGGCCGTGAGCCTGAGATTGAGTTTGGTCAGGTGTGAAAACGGCGAAAACGTCGAACAACCTGCCAGCATCAGCAGGGCCATCAACGCAGTCAGCGTGTGTGGAAATACAGTTGAGCGGCGAAACATGGGCTTCATCCCCGGTGATCCGTGTGGAGGGTGGAAATCAGACGAATTTGCTCTTCATAGGCGTGGGCGAAGTCTCGCGCCAGCAGGCGCTCGCTCCAGTCATTGTCCTGACGCAACGCCTGGTGATAACGGCCAAATGCTCTCCAGCGACTGCCGGAGGTTACGAGCAGTGGCGGGTTGTCGCGCTCGAACCGCAGGGTGAGTTGCTCCGGAGAAAAATGCTCCAGCGTCGCGCGAATGGCTGCGCGACTGGCGGCCAGCAGGGCCACCTGGTGCGCCTGCACGTCATGGAATGCTCGAGTGACCGCGACCTCAGCCGGTAACTGCCCGGGCTTGCCAGGTCGCAACAACGCCGACAGCGCTTCGCCGGCATCGACAGCTGATTTCAGCGGGTTGCGCTGAGCGCCCGGCACGCTGGTCTGGGAAAGTCGCAATTCATTTTTCAGCTCGCTCCGCGTGTGCAGGTTTTGCTGGAGCCCGCCGACACACTGCCTGAGTAAACGACCGGCATTGAGCGCCAGCGCTTCCCGGGCATCCTGGTCAAGCTCATCGAATTCGATGCCCAGCGCTTCGGCAAACCGGGTCCAGAAATCATCGTTCTGGCGCTCGACTTCAAACGCTGCGGACGTGGGTGCTGCAGGCGCCGCGGGTTGTGCTGCTGGATCTGCAACCAGCTCGGGTACGCGCAGGCTGTCCATATCCACCCGGGCATAGTCAGCGCGTTGTTGGCCGTCCTTGATGACGGCACCTGGCGAAATCAGCTCGTCGATGTACGAGTGGACGCGCTCCTGCTGGTCGAGCGCAGTCAGCGGGTCGAGGTCCAGAAACGAGTCGTCCGGGATGATGCTGCCGGCCGCCTGCGCACGGCCCACGACACCGTCAACGCAGGCCGGGTCCCCCATGAGTCGCGCACGCAGGTCGAAATCGCCCAGTACATACCGGCTACCGTGCTCGATGCGCACGGCCTGGCCCTTGGGCAGCCGCGCCCCGCTCTCCCCACTCAGTACGCCGTTGCTGCTGGTGTCGGTGAGAAAATAGCCGCCATCGCAGTAGCTGATCGTGACGTGGTGGTGGGACACGTGCCGATTGTGGTCGGGAATGACCCAATCACAGTCGGCGCCACGTCCGATCACGCCACCCGCCTGCCTGAAGGTCTTCTGGCACAGGTCCGCCGGCACGAATTGCCGGGCACTCTGCATTTCAAAAACCAGTTCCATGGTGATGCTCCTTACGGTCAGTTACCGCGGTTGACCGCCTGCGGATCACCCAGAGGGCGATAGGTGTTGTCGTTGAACGAGTAATTGCCGCTGCAACCCGACAGGCCACAGAGAAGAACAAGGGTCAGCAGAACGGCTTGCCGGTGACGAGCAAACATCAGGGGATCTCCAGAAGTGAGCGCAAGGCTCCGACAGTGGGCGCTATGGAAAGCGAGCAGGGAACCGGGCGGTTTGTCTTACGCATTGACGTCACCCAGATTGATGTTGAGGCGTCCAAGGCGGTACAGCAGCGTGCGCCTGGGCAGGCCAAGCTCACGCGCCGACAGGCTCTGATTGCCTTGGTTTTTGCGCAGGCAGTCGAGCAGCAAGGCGCGCTCGACCTGCTCAAGGCGTTCGCGCAGGTCCAGGCGGGCTCGTTTAGGCACAACGTCCGCGCGCAGGGTGAAATGCTCGGCAAGCAATTCGCCGTCTTCACACAGCAGAACGGCGCGCTCGACCAGCCCCTTGAGCTCGCGCACGTTGCCGGGAAAGGCATAACCGGACAAATGATCGAGTGCTGCGTCGGACCAGCACAAAGCGTCCCTTTGTAGAAATGCGCAGGCCCTGTCGGCAAAATGACGGGCCAGATCAACGATGTCATCGCCGCGCTGGCGCAGGGCGGGCAGCTCGATGGGGAATTGCGAGAGGCGGTAGTAGAGGTCCTCGCGAAACGTGCCCTCACTGACCATTGCTGCCAAATCCCGGTGGGTTGCTGCCAGGATGCGCACGTCTATTTTGTGCGTGTCGTTGGAACCCAGTGGGCGGATTTCTCCCTCCTGGAGTACGCGCAGAAGCTTGGCCTGCAGCGACATCGGCATGTCGCCGACTTCATCGAGCAAGAGGGTGCCGCCGTTGGCTGCGTCGAAGAGTCCGGCGCGATTGCGCAGAGCCCCCGTGAATGCCCCCTTGCAATAGCCGAACAACTCGCTTTCCAGCAGGCTTTCGGGCAGTGCCGCGCAGTTCTGCACGATAAAGGGCTGGGAGCGGCGCGGACCATAGTCATGGATGGCACGGGCCACCACTTCCTTGCCGGTGCCCGTCTCCCCGCGCAGCAGAACGGTGTAGGGGCTGTGCAGGACTTTGCTGATCATCGAACAGGTCTGACGCATTGGCGCGCTTTTGCCGATCAATCCGTAGGCGCTGATGCTTGGCACGCTGATGCGCACCGGATGCGAATCATCGACGCGTCGTCTCAAGCGGTGGAGCAGGTGCAGTTGACTCAGCACGAACGCGCCCAGTCGGCCAAGGGAGTCGGCAAAGGCCTGTAGCTCAAGGTGTCGACTGCTTGCGCAAACGAGCAAGCCTTCGACCGTCTGTTGCTCGTTGACGATAGGTACACACAGCAGCGACTGCCAGGGCGCCGCCCTGGTCGGCAGGAAGCTGGTTTCGTGGAGGCTGCCTGGCAAATCGGCAATGCACACAATGCGGTTCTGGCACAACGCAAACTGCAGCAGTTGATCGCCGTTGTAATCGGCTGGGAGGCTGTGTGCCCCACGGGGTTGCACGCTGCCCTCAAGACACTCGGCAGTCATGCCCAAACTCGTGTGTGTCGCGTCGAGCAGATAAAGCTGGGTCAGCTCGCACCCGCTCAACTCGGCAAGTCCGACCACAAGGCCGCCCAGCAGTGCAGCATCGTCTGCAGCACGTGCGAGGCGAGTGAACTGCTCCAGCAACACTTCGGCATAGGCCAGCGGCTGTGGCACCTGTAGGAACATGGCACCCATCTCAGGCAAACTCGCAGGTCACGGCGCCGCCATGATCAAGCGTTGCGTGCACCGATGTGAGACGTTGGCCTGCGGCCATGGCGTCGAGCAGCCGGTCAGCCACCTGCGGCAGAACGTGAAGCTCCAGCAAGTGGTCGATCAGACGTGCGCCGCTGTCGCCCTGGCTGCAGCGTTCAAACAGTTGATCGACCAGCGCCTCGGAAAAGGTGAACGCCAACTGACGGCCGTTCAAACGCTCACCGAGACCTTTCAGTTTGATCTCGATCAGCTCACGCAGCACCGACCCGCTCACCGGGTAGTACGGGACGACGCGCATGCGTGCGAGCAGCGCCGGTTTGAAATGTCGCGCGAGAACCGGAAGGAGATGCTCCTCAAGCACCTGCGCAGAGGGACGCGCGCCGTCGGCGCAGAGGTGGCTGATGAGGTCGCTTCCAAGGTTCGAGGTCATCAGGATCAGCGTGTTGCGGAAGTTGATCTCCCGCCCTTCCCCATCGTTGGCCACGCCCTTGTCGAAGATTTGATAGAACAGGTTCAGAACGTCCGGGTCAGCCTTTTCGACTTCGTCGAGCAGGACCACGGAATACGGCCTCTGCCGCACCGCTTCGGTGAGCATGCCGCCCTCGCCATAACCGACATAACCCGGTGGCGCGCCAATCAGACGCGAGACGGTGTGCTTCTCCTGAAACTCGGACATGTTAATGGTGGTGATGAACCGCTGGCCGCCGTACAGCAAGTCGGCGAGGGCCAGCGCTGTCTCGGTCTTGCCGACCCCGCTCGGTCCGACCAACAGGAATACGCCGACCGGTGCGTCAGTTTTGTTCAGGCCGGCAGCAGTCGCGCGCATTGAACGATCAAGGGCGTGAACAGCTGGCTCCTGACCCCGAATGCGGGCGCGCAGGTCAGTGGCAAAGCTGGCGACCCTGGCGTTGTGCTCCCGCGCCAATTGCGCCAAGGGGACGCCGGTCCAGGCACTGATCACTTCGGCAACAAGCCGAGGGCAGACTTCGAAGCTCACCAGCCGTTCTGTGGCCTGGGCCTGAGTCAAAGCGCGGTGAGTCTCGTTGAGCTCGACTTGCAGGTCTTCGATACTTTGCGCTTGATCGATGGACCGGTTTTCGATCGCAGCACCTTCGGTACCTTCCGCAACGGTAACGTTCTGTTCACCTTTTGCCCGATCACGCGCTAGCGCCAGTCGCTGACGCAGATCGAGCAGTTGCTTGGCCAACCCTTTCTGTTCGGACCAGAGAGATTCGAGAGCACGGCTTTCTTCGTCCGCAGCGCGCAGACGGTCTTCCAGCGCATTCAGTGCGGGAAGATCAATGGGCAAACCGGCTTCTGCGTCGCGTCGCAACGCATGACGCTGACGGCTGCCTTCAGCCCGTTCGCTGCGCAGACGCTCAAGACTTCGCGGCGCGGCAGCGAGGCTGATGCGGACGCGGGCGCACGCCGTGTCGAGCACATCAACGGCTTTGTCCGGCAACTGCCGGCCAGCCAGATAGCGAGCAGACAACTCGGCGGCGGCCACCACTGCATCGTCACGCAAATAGATGCCGTGGCTTCGCTCGTAGACCTGCGCGAGGCCACGGAGAATAGTCACCGCTTCATCAACGGTCGGTTCGAGCAGCTGCACTGGCTGAAAGCGACGGGCGAGCGCCGGGTCTTTTTCAAAATACTTTTTGTACTCGGACCAGGTGGTCGCAGCAATGGTGCGCAGTTCACCGCGCGCCAGTGCCGGCTTGAGCAGATTGGCTGCATCGGAACCACCTGCCTCACCCCCGGCCCCGATCAGGGTGTGGGCCTCGTCGATGAACAAAATGATCGGCTTGGGCGACGCTTTGACCTCGTCGATCACTCCCTTGAGGCGACGCTCAAACTCCCCTTTGACGCTGGCGCCGGCCTGCAGCAGGCCCATGTCCAGCGACAGCAGCTCAACGCCCTTTATTGCATGGGGCACTTCACCGGCGGCAATGCGCGACGCCAGCCCCTCAACGATCGCCGTCTTCCCAACGCCGGCCTCACCCACGACAATCGGGTTGTTTTTCCGCCGTCGAGCGAGAATATCCACCATTTGCCGAATGGCCTCGTCACGGCACAGCACCGGATCGAGTTTGCCGTCTCGCGCTTGTTGGGTGAGGTTATGGGTGAAGCGCGCCAGCAATGACTCGTCGGCCGCACCGGGCTTCGTCCTGTCGGAATGCTCCCGCTGCGACAAGGCGAAAGCTTTCAATCGCTCCGTATTCAGGCGGGCCAGCAGTGCCTGATACCGGCTGCCTGCGTAACGCATGGGGTTGCGCAACAGCGCGAGCACTAACGCACCCTGCTCAACCTGGGTCTGGCCCAATTCGAGGTTGGACACCAGCAGAGCGTCCTGCAACCACTGCACCAGTTCCGGCGCGAATACCGGGTTGCGTGACGCGCTGTTTTCCACCCGCATCTGCAGCGCCGCGCGGAATTCACCCGCGTCCACATCGGCATCCTGCAGCGCTCGAGAAAGCAGGCCCTGCGGGCGCTCCAGCAAGCACAGCAAAAGATCTTCGACAAGGACCTTGCTGCCGCCGCGTCCCACACAGCGTTCAGCGGCGTGCTCCAGGTCGCGACGGCTTTCGCCGTCGAGGGCCTGAATAAGTTGTTGCAGGTTGACGTTACTCATTATCCGGCTGTCCTTATTGATTTGCTGGCCAGGGTCACCACGCCGTCCGCGCGTTCGCGGCCCAGCCAACTGGTCCATCCCAGGCGACACGCGTTCTGCTCGGCCAGGCGCAGTTCGCGAATTTCGTCCTGACGCAGCGCCAGGCGAACGTCGTAATCAAGCGGGTCACGCAGCGTGAATCGCACCAATGCGCACAGCGGCTGGTAACCCGCGCCAATCGGCAGGAACTCGTGAAAACGCTGCCAGCCAAGCTCTCGAATATGAATGCGGAACTTGCCACTGCGGTCGCGAACGTGTTCGCCAAGCACCAGGTCCTCGCCTAGCTGGCTGTTGGCTTGGCCAAGACTGTTGCGCTGCTCTTCGAGAATTTCCACGCGACGCTCCATGCATTGCTCGATCGTCAGTTCTGCGTGTTTGAAGTAGTAACGCAGCACCGCCTCGATCAGCGCTGCCGAATGCGCGCGCAAGCTGAGCAAACCGAGGTACGGCAGCAGTCGCTTCCAGTTCAGCTCTCGTGCACTTCGAATGTCCTCGCTGCCCAGTCCGATCAACGCGAACAACTGCGAAGAAAACGGATCGATCGCGCCGCTTTCAAAACGCGCGCGGTAGCGATATTTTTTCCAGATCGGCAGCATCAGCCGATGCAGGCGATGGTGAAACAGATCGAGAAACTGGCGAGTGGGATTGCCCGACTCGCTGTCACCCAGGGCTTGCTCGCTGTAGAACGCCGGCAAGGGTGATCCAGACCCGACAAGCCCCAGCAGGTTGAAGCGCAGGCGTGCACGCATCAGCCCGGATTCTTCAAAAAACTCCACACAGTCCACATCACTGCCTGGGAAGCCCAGGCTCGGGTTGGCCTGGAATTCCAGCTGGTCGTACAAGTCGTCATCGTTCAGATGCGGCTGTGCAGTGCGCAGTCGCTCGATGACCAGCAAAACGGCCTGAAACAGCGAGTATTCGCGTATACCTTGGGTCAGCCCGCTCAAAGCAGGGGCTGCAGGCCCATACGGGGTGTCCATTGGTACACCTCTCCCTGTGTGCTTTTTACGCGCAGTTCGTGATACGAATTGAGGCTGGCGTAAAGCGCGAAAAATTCGTTGAGAACAGAGGCGAACACGAACACATCGCCCTCCCCGATATAGCCCTGCGGATCGATGGTCAGTTCGGTGCGCAACCCGCGTACCGGCAACCCTCTGTGCAGCCGGTCGACATGCTGATGCCGGATCGACTTGAGTCCGCCCAGCAGGCGCTCACTGACCTTTGCGGCGTGCGGGTCGTAATAGCGCGGCAGGTCGTATGTTTCGAGGATCACCTTCAACGCGTTGACGTCGGCGAGGGACAGGTAGTTGAGCGACATGTTGCTGATCAACTTCCAGAGGAAGTCCTGATTCAGCGGCGGCGCATAACACGGTGTGCCCGGGGTGATGTTGCGGAAGGTCAGAAATTCCGGCGTCTGTTCGCAGGCAATGCAGATGTCACCCAACTTGAGCTTGCGCGGCAAATTCTGGTTGGTGCACATCATCTCGATCGACAGCGTTTCTGATGTTTCAATGGGACGCATGCCAAAGCTCAGGTAGGTGTCGAGGCCATCGTGAAGCGATGACGAACGCTGGCGAATGCTGTAATGCGGTTGGCGGTCAGGCACATCGAAACTAGGGTCATGTTCGAACGATTCGAACGGCACGTACGTCTCGTAACCCAAGCCGCCGGGCTTCCAGCCGATCACGGATTCGACCGAAAACACGCCGCAGTTTTCCGGGGCGTAGAGCGCCGGCATCAGCAGGTACTCGTCCTGTTTGCCCTCAAGGCGGATAGGCGTGGCATCGTGATTGAACAGGTTCACGATCGGCGTGCAATGCAGCTTCACGTTTTCCAGCGTGGGACGCAGACGCTGGACGTCGCTTTTGCGAATGTCGAAACGCAATTCAAGGCCGCGCACATGCTTGAGCGTGTCTTCTGGCAATGCGGCAAGCAGGTCGAGACCGGTCACGTCGACGAACAGGAACTTGTCCTGAAAGGCGAAGTACTCCTGCAAATAGCGATAACCGCGGAAGGTATTCAGCGGATATGGAATCAACGCTTCGTCCTCGGCAAAACCCACGGGCTGGATACGATCGCCAGGCATTCTGAACGCCAAGGGCGTGCCGTTGACGCCGTGCAGGGGGTTGCCGTCCGAGCCCAGCGGTACCAGCTCGACACACTCCAGATTACGCAGCAGGCTTAGATAGAGCATCTGGCTTATGTAGCGCTCGCCAGCAAAATGCAGCCGCAACCGGCTCAACTCCAACTCGCCAAAATGGCCTTCGCCATTTACTTCCAGACGCAAGCTCAACAGCGAGCCATCCCCCTTGACCGAATACGTCAGCGCGACCAGACCCAGCGCCTGGACGTCGGTTGGATAGCAGGTACGGAAGCGACACTGCACGCCATCGATCGGCACACTGTCCACCGGCGTATTGCGCTCGACCCTCAGCGCAGGCGCGGCTAGCTTCAACGGGTCAAAC
The DNA here is from genome assembly GCF_013201545.1 of Pseudomonas graminis. Taxonomy (NCBI): domain Bacteria; kingdom Pseudomonadati; phylum Pseudomonadota; class Gammaproteobacteria; order Pseudomonadales; family Pseudomonadaceae; genus Pseudomonas; species Pseudomonas graminis. The sequence goes on along the minus strand of NZ_CP053746.1, from coordinate 3,927,546 downwards.
TGGAGAATGCTGAAGGCCGGCAGCGGTTGCATGTAGTTGGGCCAGAGAAGCTGCATCAGCGAATGAGTGAGCTCAGGCAGCTCGTCATCGAGCTTCTGGCGCAGGCGTCCGGTCAGAAAGGCAAAACCTTCCAGCAACCGCTCCACGTCCGGATCCCGACCGGCCTGCCCCAGAAAAGGCGCCAATGCCGGGCTACGCTCGGCGAATCGACGACCTAACTGGCGAAGTGCGGTGAGTTCGCTTTGGTAGTAGTGATTAAAGGACATGGTTTTACCTTCGAGCGGAGCTGTTTGATTCAAGAGTGCGCGTTGCGGAAAACTGCCTGCTGGCGCCTTATGACGTCAGGTGCAACCAAGAGCGGCGGGATTTCCCGACATCAGGCTTTCCTGTGATTGACCTGTACCTGACCGCCACCCTCCACGCGTGCGGCGAAAGTGACCTGACCCTTGAAACCCTGAACCTGCAGCAGCCCTTCGATACGGAAGGCGAGCCGAAGCTGATCGCCGTCATGGGGCAGTGCGGTGACCTGGACACGACTCAGGCGTGGCTCGTAGGTTTCGATGAAGACTTCAATGGCGAGCCGCGCCTTCGTTAAAGCGTCATGAAGGCTCAAGCTCATGTCATTGAGATCCGGTAGCCCGTAGTCGGAAAGCGTCTGAACACTGCCCGCCCGCGTACTAAGCATCTTGGCCAGATGGGCGGCCACCGAAGCCGTGGCAGAGTCTTCGGGGCTCCAGCCGACGCGCTTGCCTGCGTCGCCACCCAGGCGTTCGAAAAGGGTGCCGTATCCAGTCATGGGTTGTATCCCTTCACTCTTTGTCCAGCTTGCCCACCAGCGACAGGGTGAAATCGGCCCCCATGTACTTGAAGTGCGGGCGCACGTTCAGGCTGACGCGGTACCAGCCGGGCTCGCCCTCCACATCACTGACGATGATCTGCGCGGCACGCAGCGGACGACGACCACGGACTTCCGCGCTCGGATTTTCCTGGTCGGCTACGTACTGGCGAATCCACTTGTTCAATTCCAGTTCGAGGTCGGTGCGTTCTTTCCACGAACCCAGCTGCTCGCGTTGCAGGACTTTCAAATAGTGAGCAAGACGGTTAACGATCATCATGTACGGCAGCTGTGTGCCGAGCTTGTAGTTCAGCTCCGCCGCCTTGCCTTCCGCGCTCGTGCCAAAAAACTTCGGCTTTTGTACCGAGCTGGCGGAGAAGAACGCCGCATTGTCTGAGCCCTTGCGCATGGTCAGCGAGATGAACCCCTCCTCCGCCAACTCGTATTCACGACGATCGCTCACCAATACTTCGGTGGGGATCTTGGTTTCGATTTCACCCATGCTCTCGAAGTGGTGCAGAGGCAGGTCTTCGACCGCGCCACCGCTCTGCGGGCCGATGATGTTCGGGCACCAGCGGAACTTGGCGAAGCTGTCGGTCAGCTTGGTACCGAAAGCGTACGCCGTGTTGCCCCACAGATAGTGCTCATGGCTGTTGGCAACGGTTTCCTTGTAGACGAACGACTTGACCGGGTTCTCTTTCGGGTCGTACGGATTGCGCAGCAGGAAACGCGGCACTGTCAGACCAACGTAACGGGCGTCTTCCGACTGGCGGAAACTCTGCCATTTGGCGAACTGCGGGCCTTCGAAGTGATCCTTCAGATCTTTCAGGTCTGGCAAGCCCGTGAAGCTTTCCAGGCCAAAGAACCTGGGGCCAGCAGCGGCAATGAACGGCGCATGAGACATGCAGGCAACGCTGGAGACGTACTGCATCAGCTTCACGTCTGGCGAGCTCGGGGACATGAAGTAGTTGGCGATGATCGCCCCTACCGGCTGCCCACCGAACTGACCGTACTCGGCGGTGTAGATATGCTTGTAGAGCCCGGCCTGCATGACGTCGGGTGAAGCTTCGAAATCTTCCAGCAAGTCCTCTTTGGATACGTTGAGGATTTCGATCTTGATGTTCTCGCGGAAGTCGGTCCGTTCTACCAGCAACCGCAGTCCACGCCAGGACGACTCCAGAGACTGGAAGGCCGGGTGGTGCAGAATCTCATCCATCTGGCGGCCGAGCTTGGCGTCGATCTCGGCAATCATGCGGTCAACCATTGCCTTCTTGACCGGCTCACCCGCGTTTTGCGGTTTGAGCAGCTCTTCGATAAACGCCGACACGCCGCGCTTGGCGATGCCATAGGCATCCTCATCTCGAGGCAGACGGGTTTCGGCGATGATGCTGTCGAGAATGCTGAGCTCGCCGGACGCTCTGCTCTGCTGCTGCGATGGTGTCGTACTCATGATATTGGCTCCTTGGCGGGATGGACTCAGGTGTCCTGGGCGGCGGCATTCAAACCGAGCTCGCCGAGCACGCGACCGCGGGACTCGTCATCGGCGAGGACACTTTCGATGGCTTTGCGAAAAGCGGGCGCGTTACCCAACGGTCCTTTAAGCGCCACCAGGGCGTCGCGCAGTTCCATGAGTTTTTTCAGTTCGGGTACCTGGTCCACCAGCGAGGCGGGATTGAAGTCCTTCATCGATTTGACGTGCAGTTGCACCGCCAACTCTTCATTGCCTTCACCCTCTTGCAGACGGTTCGGCACGCTCAGCGTGAGGCTCAGATCCTGCTTGGCCAGCACCTCGTCAAACGTCATCTTGTCGATGCTGATGGGCTTGCGCTCTTCAACTTTTCGCTCGTCTTTACGCAGGGTGTAATCACCGATGGCGAGGAGCTTCAGCGGCAGCTCGATCTCTTCCTGCGCACCACCCGTCGCGGGCTTGAACGTGACATTGATGCGTTCTTTGGGCGCTACCGATCCTTCTTTGGCCATGGCCGTTCTCCTGTTATTAAGGCTCTGAGGCCTATTCAAGTAAGACTTCGAGGTCGAGGTGGCACAGCCTGCGATACACCTCTTCCTTGCGCTGCCGGGCTCCGTGATCCTGAGGCAGCAACTCGAAACAGCTGTGCAAGAGATGCAACACTTCCAGCGCAAGCTCAGGCTCCCAGGCATCGATGCCTGAGTCCTGCAGGGTTTTGTCGAGGGTTTCGAGTTTGGTCTTGGCGAGTTCGTATTTCCTGGCGGTCAAGCACAGCCGGGCAAGAGCTAACTGCCAAAAAAATCGTGCGCGACCGCCTTGGGCGCTGTGCATGCCTTGCTTGAGAAATTGCACCCCCGCTCTGAGGCCATCCTTGCGCAACACCGACGACGCGTTTTCCAAGGCAAACTCCCAGACAGGTTGCGTGTCAGCCATTTCTACTTTGCGGGGGGCGCTGGCGGCCTGCAGGCGAGGCATGACGCTAGCGGTGATCCAGGCCCGGGTTGCCTGATCCGCAAAAGGCGCGCCGTCGTGAAAACGCAGTTCGATGACACCCGGTAATCGTTGAATCAACTGAGCAAAGTGAAGTTCTACCTCTCGCATTGCTGTCTCAGCGCTCATCCCTTGCAGGCACTCCCAGACCATTCGCTGGCCATCGAACCAGAACGGCGCCTTTGCCAGGCTCGCCTCCAGCTCAAGGAGCAAATCGGCGTAGCTGCCGTGATCATATTTGTCCTGATAGCCCTTGAGCTTGTCTGCGGGAAGTCCACGAAGCGCAGTGATTTGGTCTGAGTTGCGCTCTGGCAGCGTCTCGATTGGTAACCAAAGCATTGTGCGATTGAGGCGCAACGCGCGCAGGTCGCAAGGTTTCTGACTGAGCCACCAGGCACACAACGCACGCGCGCGCTCCTGCTGGAGACGCAAGGACTTGTGGGCGTCTCTCTCATCGCTGATCACTGCCGATGGGGCGAATAACTGGGTAGCAGCCTGCTTGACCTGCTGTACAGCCGCGCCAACGGCCCCGGTGTTCGGCAGGTTGTCGGTCGCCCGCTGGGCCATGTTCTTCAAGCGGCGGGAGATCGGCAGGAGCAAGGGCGCGTCATCGCCCATGTGCTGTGTAAATACCGCATCAAGGTCTTCAAGAATTTCAACGAGGCGACTGAATAGCGGTGATTGCTCATCGACCGAAACGTTATCGTTGAGCACCTGCTCAATACGGGGAATCAGCCAACCCATGGCTGCGGAACGCGTGCGGGCTTTGGCGGGATGAACTTCGGCCCAATGATGCACGCAAAGATGGTGAAGAAGTTCAAGTCCTGCCAACAGCCCATGAAACGACTCACGCTGATATAACGCCCAGGCAAGCCATGCCCCAACGCGTAGATCTTTGGACAGGTTGCGGAGCAGGTTTTCACATTGATCGCGCACTTTTAGCCAGTCGAGCTGACCTTGTACATGCATGGATTGAGCTTTATTCAGCTCGCTCTCCAGCGCTTCGTATTCATTTGAAAATCGAACGTCTTCGCCCGCAAAGCTCCCGACGGAAATAGGGGCGTGAGCGACTTCAAGATAATGAGCGGAGAGCTGGCTTGAATAGGACATGCATAATCTTCGATATAAAACCCCGTCAATGCAGCGAATAAAGCTGCTGATGTAACGGAATTATTTTAGAAACTGCTGCCGGGTTGATATGTAACAAAACGTCTACCCTTCTGAGGCCGTAGATAATACTCAGCGTGTTTATCACTATCAAGCCATCCATGAACGCGATAATTCCATATGCTCCGTAGGAAATATCCACAAACTTCACAGTTATCGTTGAGTTCCAGCGATCCGGCTTCCTGATCACTAGCGCGTAAAGCTAAATATAAGAGTAGTCAAAGAGAGCTCCACGCTGCCACACACAGCACCTAACGAAGGCCGATGAACTTCAAAAGGTCTTTGCTCCACAGCAATTGCGGAATAGCACCCAGCCATTATGCGCAATAAGTTGCGCACTCTCGATCTCATGAAACGGCAAATAATGCGCCCCCAGCCTTGTCGGACGGGCCTTTGCTGCGAGTGCGCAAGAAGTTGCGCACTACTGCGCAACTTCTTGCGCACATTACAGCGACTAGCCTGGCTTCATAACGACCTGATCACTGAATTTTATTACAAGCGTTTGATTTATATAGGTTTTATGAAATTGGCACGAAGTTTGGAATACCTCATACACCCAAAGCAAATACGCTCTCGGGTATTTCTATTTATGAGGCAAGGAGCATCTCCATGGCGACACCAGCATATATGTCCATCACGGGCACCAAGCAGGGTCTGATCACCGCAGGCGCTTTTACTGCTGACTCGGTCGGCAACACTTACCAGGAAGGTCACGAAGACCAGGTCATGGTGCAAGGGTTCCAGCATGAGATGATCATTCCCCGCGACCCGCAATCCGGCCAGCCAACCGGTCAGCGTGTGCACAAGCCGGTCAAGATCACCAAGGTGTTCGACAAGTCTTCACCCCTATTACTGGCAGCTTTGACATCGGGCGAACGTTTGACCGAAATTACCATCCAGTGGTATCGCACTTCCGCAGCGGGTACACAGGAGCATTACTACACCACCAAACTTGAAGACGCGATTATCGTCGACATCAAAGACTACATGCATAACTGCCAGGACCCGTCGAACTCGCACTTCACTCATCTGGAAGACGTAGAGTTCACCTATCGTAAAATCACCTGGACCCATGAAGTGTGTGGCACCTCGGGTTCCGATGACTGGCGCTCTCCAGTTGCTGGCTAACTTCAGCTGACATCCTCAAGACCTCGGCCGATGCTGCCGGTTGAGGTCTTGACCATAAAGGCCAACTTAACTTTCTGACGTTTGTCTCAGGGTGAGGAACTCCATCACACGGCAGTAAGGATGGATGTTCGCGCCGACCAATCAAGCTATAGGCGACCAAAGTGCCTGCTCCCGATCTGGCCCCTTCTACGTCGGGTTCCCTCACTCGACGACGCTCCGTGGGCCCAAGTCGCGACTGTCGTCGTCCGAATTTTTTATGTACGAAGATCAAAAGGCACAGCAACAGCATTCGCGAGCAAGCTCGCTCCCACAGGCAGGGGTCCGATCAGCAAAACTGTCGGCACCTTGGCTGACCTCTTCCCGGCTAAAGCCGGTCCCACTAACAGACCGCGCGAGCATGTAGGACGGCTTCAGCCGGGAAGCTGTTGATCTGCTTTTGATGTTCATGCGCAAAAAGCCCAGACACCGCCAATCGCGACTTGGGTGCAGGCTGAACGCAGGTCTCGTGGAGTGGGCCCAGCCGCATGGATGCGACGAGAGCGCCGTCAGGACATGGATGTCCGTTCGGCGCGGGCCCACGGAGCGGGACCGGAGTGAGGGGATTCCGACGAAGGAGGAACCAAGCCAGGAGCAGGCACTTTTCCTTACTTTTGGAGGGTGCGACTTTCGACTTTTCAAAAGTAAGTCGCCGAAGGCGAAACAGTCTGCCCCTAGGCAGACGCTCTGGATCTTCGCTCAACGACCGGGCGGCTGCTCTCCATGAGGCACCACCGCCACCGTCAACCGGGAAATACAACACGCCTTGCCATCCTCAGTCGTCAGCCGGATATCCCAGACATGGGTCGTACGCCCGATGTGCACCGGGTGCGCCACCGCCGTCACCCGCCCACTGCGCACCCCGCGCAAATGGTTCGCGTTGACCTCGATCCCCACACAGAAGAACCGCTCAGTATCGATCACCAGATAACTGGCGGTAGAACCCACCGTCTCCGCCAGCACCACCGAGGCGCCGCCATGCAACAAACCATAAGGCTGATGAGTGCGCTCATCCACCGCCATACTCGCCGTCAGCGACTGATCGTCGACGGCTTCAAATCGAATATCCAGCACCTCACCGATGGTGTTCTTCTGCTTCGCATTAAGCGCATCAAGGTCTGGAGGGCTACGCCATACACTCATGGTTCTTCCTTGTTATTTGAGGGTTTGCACTGCATCTCACACACAGCGGGGAACGCAGAAACGCTCGCCGCTCCATCATTCAACGTGCCGAACATCCACCAGTTGCATCCCGCCAGCAAGGGGCAGATCTGCCTCAAGATAAGCAAGACTGGCGGTGTGCATCGGTTGCGCCTGCTGCAAAGAGCCATGCACCGCCAGCCCGATCAACGTGCCCACCAAAGGTTGATGACTGACCAGCAAGACATTCTCTGCACTGTACGCATCCAGCTGTTCCAGTACCTTGTGGGGATTGCCGTCCGGCGTCAGCCACGGCACGGTCACGATGGCATCGGTGAACCCGAGGGCCTGACGGACCAGTTCGGCGGTCTGCTGGGCACGCACATACGGGCTGGCAAGGATCCGCTGCAGCGGCTGACCCATGAGGTGAGCGGCACTGCGCAAGACCTCTTCGCGACCCTTGGCGGTCAGCTCGCGCTCGGCGTCCATACGCGCCTGAGGTTTCGCCTCGCCGTGGCGCAGAATCCAGACCTTCACGGTTTCGGCTCCTCACCCCGCGTGGACGGCGGCGTAACCGGCGCAGAGGGCGGTACGTCGGCAACCCCGTGCGACGTGTCGGCAACCACCGACGGCGCTTCGAAGACCGGTGGTGTCGTTTCGGAAACCGGTGGCGTCGCAGCAGGTACCGGCTGCGGGGTAACAGGCGCCGGTGGCGGCGTGGCTGCAGCGGGTTGCGGAGCAGAAGGCGCCGGTTGCGGCTTATCGACCACAACATGCGGCGCCTCGCCCTCCGGTGCACGCGGCGTTGGCCAATCGGCAAAAGGCCACGGCTTCTGATCGGTGTGGAAGGTGCCAAAGCGGCCGATCTGCGCCAGGTACTGACTCAGGCTGTCACCGAACGACATCACGCTGAGGCTCGGCGCGCCGTTGAACAGGCGGTAAACCAGCTGCACCAGGACCGCCACGCCCAGCACGACTTCCGCCACCTGCCAGACCAGCACAAACAGCAGCATCCACAGGATGCGCAGCAGGATTGGTTCGTGTTGCTTGAGTTTTGATTCGTTCAAGAGCTTCTCCATGTGGGGATCAGTTGAAACCACTGGTTGAGATGAAATCGACGTCGGTCTTGGGCTCGGCGTGCATCAACAGCTCGATGACCTGCTCCAGCGTACGGCCCTCGAACAAAATCGCGTGAAGCCCGGCCACCAGCGGCATGTAAACCTGCAGTTCCTGCGCCTTGGTCTTGAGCACCTTGAGCGTATTGACGCCCTCCGCGACCTCGCCCAGCCGGGTAACCGCTTCGTCCAGGCTCAAGCCCTGGCCCAGGGCAAAGCCGACCTGGTAGTTACGGCTCTTCGGCGAGGAACAGGTGACGATCAGATCGCCGACCCCGGCCAGCCCGAGGAAGGTCATTGGATTGGCACCCTGACTGACCGCAAAACGGGTCATTTCCGCCAGCGCCCGAGTAATCAGCATGCTCTTGGTGTTCTCGCCCATGTTCAGCGCCACTGCCATGCCGGCGATGATGGCGTAGACGTTTTTCAGCGCGCCGCCCAGCTCCACGCCAAAACGGTCGGCGCTGGCGTACACGCGGAAGGTGCGGCCGTGCAACGCGGCCTGAACCTGTTGACAGAGGTCTTCATCTTCGCTGGCGACGACCGTAGCGGTCAGGGCGTGCTCGGCGATTTCGCGGGCCAGGTTGGGGCCGGACAGCACGCCGATTCGCGCAGCAGGTGCGATGTCCTGAAGGATCTCGCTCATGAGCTTGAAGGTGTCGGCCTCGATGCCCTTGGTCAGGCTGACCAGCATCTTGCCGGTGAGCAGATCGACATGCGGCGTCAATACGCCACGCAGCGCACTGGACGGCAGCGCGACGAAGACCAGTTGACTGCCCTGCAAGGTAGCGTGCAGATCAGTGACCGGCTCGACGCCTTCGAGCACCTTGATGCCCTTGAGGTAGCGCGGGTTCTCGCGATTGACGCGGATCGCCTCGGCCTGCTCCGGATCGCGCATCCACTGCGTCACCCGATGACCGTTGCCGGCCAACAGATTGGCCACTGCGGTCCCGAAGCTGCCGCCGCCAAGGACCGCTATTGGTTGCTGCTGGGTCATAAAACAATCCATTCAGGGCCATCACATCTGGCGATGCGGGCATTATACGGAGCGTCAGGCTCGCGGCCAGCGGCAAAAGTTGCCCCCACGAACTTATAGCCGATCCCCCACTCTTGCCGAGGAAAATGCCCACAGCTCAGTTAAGATGCGCACCCGAAATGAAAATTCCTCAACGGCGCCGATGAGCTATCGTCAGGTCGCTCCCGAAGAGATCCGTCACATGACACGAAGCGTCCACCTCTCGTGCCCCGTCAGGCTTCGCCATGCCTGAACATCGGCAAACCCTCCGGGCCCTGACAGCCGGAACCGCCTCGTGACAGCTCAACGCGGCTGGAACATCAGCACCCGGACGCAGATCCTCAGCCTGGGCCCGGCCCTGTTGCTGACCTTGCTGCTGATCAGCTTCTTTACTGTGGTGCGCATTCAGGACCTGCGACAGGAGCTCAATCACACCGGGCAGCTCATCGCCAACCAACTGGCCCCCGCGTCGGAATATGGCGTCATCGTCGGCAACAATGCCGTTCTGGAAAACCTCATGAAGGCCACGATGAACACGCCCCACGTGCGTTTTCTCGAGGTTCGCAACAGCGCTGGTGTGGTTCTGGTGCATGTCGAGCCTGCCGAGGAGCAGGGGCGTTCGCGGCAGATGGAAGTGTTTCAGGCACCGATTCGCCTACAGCCTGACAGGTCCTCCCGGCTAATCGAAAACGCCGATACGGCACGTGCCGATGACGATCCCAGCGTGCCGGTCGAAGGTTACCTGGGCCGGGTGCTGGTGGGCATGTCCAGTGATGCGTTCAATCAGCGGGAACAGGAGATATTGCTGAAGGCCGGTGTGCTGGCGATGTTCGCCCTTCTGTTCACCTACATGCTGGCGAGGCGCTTGTCGCTGAGCCTGTCCCAGCCGATCAGTGCCATGAGCGCAGCGGTGAAGGCCATCCAGCACGGTGACTATTCAGCGCCGCTGCCGGTTGCGGATGATGCCGAACTGGGCGATCTGGCGCGGCACATCAACAATCTGGCCCTGGGCCTGGAAAAGGCGAGCCGCGAGCAGAAGCAGGCGATGGACGAACTCATCCGCACCCGCGAAGAAGCCGAACGCGCCAACAACGCGAAGTCCGAATTTCTGGCAATGATGAGCCACGAGCTGCGCACGCCCATGAATGGCGTGCTGGGCATGCTGCAGTTGATGGAAACCACCAGCATGACCGACGAGCAGGCTGAATATGCCGCGCTGGCGATGGAATCCACCGAGCATCTGCTGCGGGTCATCAACGACATCCTCGATTTCTCACGCTTCGAACGCGATGCGCTGGAACTGGAGAGCATTTCATTCAATCTCGCCGACCTCATCAGCACCTCGGTTCAGGCGTTTGCCCACAACGCCCAGCAGCGCGGTCTGGCACTGGAACTGGATACGCCGCCTTCGATAGAGGCCTTGCAGGTCAAGGGCGACCCCACGCGAATCCGGCAGATTCTGGTCAACCTGATCGGCAATGCGCTGAAATTCACCGAGTTTGGCAGCGTGCGCGTCGAAGCGGGTTTCACCTGCCCCGACCCGCAGCACATCCTGTTTACCTGTGCAGTCCGCGACAGCGGCATCGGCATTTCCCCGGATTTGCTGGAGTCAATGTTCGATGCGTTTCAGCAAGCGGACAACTCCATCTCCCGGCGATACGGGGGCACCGGGCTGGGACTGCCTATCGCGCGCAATCTGGCCGAACGTATGGGCGGGTCGCTCCAGGCGCAGAGCAGCGAAGGACTCGGCTCGGTGTTCCAGCTGCAAATCCCGCTGCAGCGGGTTCAGCAGCCGGTGATCGAGCCTGCGCCCGGCGCCGTCGGTGAGCTGCCCCAGAGCCGCGACGCCTGTGTGCTGTTGGTCGAAGACAACCCGGTGAACCGCACGGTGGTCGACGCAATGCTGCGCAGTCTGGGCCTGCAGGTGAGTATGGCGGCGGATGGTGTTGAAGCAGTAAGCATGGCCAGTCGGGAAAGCTTCGCGCTGATTCTGATGGACTGCCGACTGCCGGTCATGGACGGCTACGAAGCAACGCGCCGAATCCGGCTGTTGCCGGGGCTGGCGACGTTGCCCATTATTGCCCTGACCGCCAATGCCCAGCACGGCGACCGGGATATTTGTCTGCAAGCCGGAATGAACGATTACCTGGCCAAGCCGTTCAAACGTACTGATTTACAGCAGGTTTTGCAGCGATGGCTGACCATTAAGCCATCTGCGACTGGCGGTAAATGATAAATTGCGGCAGTCTTGTGCGCAGATTCGACCCACGCCAACGCGCGGACTAAATATTTCAGTGCACAGGTGTACATTCATTTCACCCGTGCTGTGACTTTCACTACAACGCAATAGTCTATGAGTAGGCTGCCAGCCGAGGGATTTCCCGCTGGCCAGATTGGGTAAGTAACGCCACACCCTGCCGCACAGGATTATCGAGGAGCTCGCATGACCAAACAAAACGCCTTTACCCGGGAAGATCTGCTGCGCTGCAGTCGCGGCGAGCTGTTCGGCCCAGGTAACGCGCAATTGCCCGCCCCCAACATGCTGATGGTTGATCGCATCACCCATATCAGCGAAGAAGGCGGCAAGTACGGAAAGGGTGAATTGGTCGCCGAACTCGATATCAACCCGGACCTGTGGTTCTTCGCCTGTCACTTCGAAGGTGACCCGGTGATGCCAGGTTGCCTGGGCCTCGATGCCATGTGGCAACTGGTCGGCTTCTTTCTGGGCTGGCAAGGCTTGCCAGGCCGCGGTCGCGCACTGGGCTCGGGCGAAGTGAAATTCTTCGGCCAGGTCCTGCCGACCGCCAGCAAGGTCACCTACAACATCCAAATCAAGCGCGTCCTCAAAGGCAAGCTGAACCTGGCGATTGCCGATGGTTCGGTCAGCGTGGACGGCCGCGAAATCTACACCGCTGAAGGCCTGCGTGTCGGCGTCTTCACTTCCACTGACAATTTCTAAGGGTATTCGCATGCGCCGCGTCGTTATCACTGGTCTGGGCATTGTTTCCTGCTTGGGCAATGACAAAGACACCGTCTCCGCCAACTTGCGTGCAAGTCGCCCTGGCATCCGTTTCAATCCGGAATACGCCGAAATGGGTCTGCGCAGTCAGGTCTCGGGCTCTATCGATCCAAATCTGCCGCTCAAGGAACTGGTCGACCGCAAGACCCTGCGCTTCGTCGGTCAGGCGGCAGCTTATGCATACGTCGCCATGAAGAGCGCCGTGGAAGACTCCGGGCTGACTGAAGAGCAGGTCTCCAACCCGCGCACCGGTCTGATTGCCGGCTCCGGCGGTGCGTCGACCCTGAACCAGATGGAAGCGCTGGACATCCTGCGCGAGAAAGGCATCAAGAAGGTTCTTCCGTACTACGTCACCCGCACCATGAGCAGCACTGTTTCAGCGTGCCTGGCGACGCCATTCAAGATCAAGGGCCTGAACTACTCCATCGCTTCTGCCTGCGCCACCAGTGCTCACTGCATCGGTACCGCCATGGAACAGATCCAGATGGGCAAGCAGGACATCGTGTTTGCCGGCGGTGGTGAAGAGGAGCACTGGAGCCAGTCGTTCCTGTTCGACGCGATGGGCGCGCTGTCCAGCAAGCGCAACGACACGCCTGAACAGGCTTCCCGTGCCTACGACGCCGACCGTGACGGTTTCGTCATCGCTGGCGGCGGCGGCATGGTGGTAGTTGAGGAGCTGGAGCATGCTCTGGCCCGTGGCGCGAAGATCTACGCCGAACTGGTTGGCTACGGCGCAACTTCCGACGGTTATGACATGGTCGCGCCGAGCGGCGAAGGCGCCATCCGCTGCATGCAGCAGGCGCTGTCGACCGTAGACGGCACCATCGACTACCTGAACACCCACGGCACCTCGACTCCGGTCGGCGACGTCAAGGAAATGGAAGGCGTGCGTGAAGTGTTCGGTGACAAGGCGCCTGCGATCAGCTCCACCAAGAGCCTGTCAGGTCACTCCCTGGGCGCCGCCGGCGTTCACGAAGCGATCTACTGCATGCTGATGATGGAAGGCAACTTCATGGCGGGTTCGGCGAACATCGACGAGCTGGACCCCGCCGTTGCCGACATGCCGATTCTGACCAAGACCCGCGAAAACACCGAGCTGAATCTGGTGATGAGCAACAGCTTCGGCTTCGGCGGCACCAACGCCACGCTGGTGATGAAGCGCTGGACTGGCAAGTGATTTAGCCGGTTGCAGACAAAAGGCGCCCTTCGGGGCGCCTTTTTTGTGGGCGAGGTAAATGCATTGGCGCGGACCCGGTTTTGTAGGACCGGCTTTAGCCGGGAAGACGTCGGGTGTCACACCGCGAAATTGATGGTGCGCAAACCGGCCTCTTCCCGGCTAAAGCCGGTCCCACAAAGGCACCACGTACATTCCGTGGGACCGGCGTCCGGTGTTACACCGAGAACGCTGCGACCATGCCGTTGAGGTCGGTTGCCAGTCGAGACAGCTCCTGGCTCGCGGCGCTGGTCTGGTTGGCGCCTGCCGAGCTCTGCAGCGAGATGTCGCGGATATTGGTGAGATTGCGGTCCACCTCCCGAGCGACTTGCGCCTGCTCCTCTGAGGCGCTGGCGATGACCATGTTGCGTTCGGTGATCAGCGTGATAGCGGCAGCGATGTCATCCAGCGCCACCCCGGCAGACTGCGCCAGCTCCAGGGTGGTCTGCGCGCGGCTGTTGCTGTCTTGCATGGCGGCCACGGCGTGATCGGTGCCCTGACGGATGTCGCCCACCAGTTGTTCGATTTCCAGGGTTGACGACTGCGTCCGATGGGCCAAAGCTCGAACCTCATCCGCCACCACCGCAAAGCCGCGTCCCGCCTCCCCTGCCCGCGCGGCTTCAATGGCTGCGTTCAACGCCAGCAGATTGGTCTGCTCGGCAACCGAGCGAATCACGTCCAGCACCTTGCTGATGCCATATACCTTCTGCGCAAGGGTCTGTACCTGCTCGCCGGCGTCGGTCACGTCTTCGGCCAGATGGGCAATGGACGCCACGGTCTGCTGGACCTGTTGACGACCGTGCTGGGCAATCCGGTCAGACTCCCCGGACGCCTCTGACGTGGCCACCGCATTGCGCGCCACTTCCTCGACAGCGGCGGTCATCTGATTGACCGCCGTTGCCGCCTGATCGATCTCCAGGCTTTGCTGATGAAGGCCGCGCGTCGCGTCTTCAGTGACGGTACTCAATTCCTCTGACGCCGACGCCAACTGATTCGACGAATCGGCGATGCGCATGATCGTGCTGCGCAAACTCTGCTGCATGGACTTGAGCGCTTCCAGCAATCGGGCCGGTTCATCACGACCCTGCACGACGATCTCCCCGGTGAGATCCCCCGCCGCCACCACCTGAGCAATGCCCAGCGCCTGGGTGATCGGCCTGACGATGCTGCGGGTCAAACCCCACGCCAGCAGTAACGTAATCAACGCCGTCAACAGCATCATGCCCATGACCCAGGCGAACGCATTCGAGAAAACCGCCCGCGCCAGATGACTCGCCTGTCCTGCGCCCTCCTTGTTCAACGCCGTCAGTTCGGTCAGGGCGAGGGTGATGTTGTCGGCGAACTGGTTCATCTCGCCATTGACCAGCTGCATTGCGTCCTCCACCTGATTGGCAGCGGAGAGCTCCATGACCCGATTCTGGCGCTGGAAATAAGCCTGTTGCGCACTGGAGAAACTGTCGTACAGCTCACGCTCGCGGGGCGAGCCGATCAGGGCAGCGTAGTTTTGCTGCGTGGTTTGCAGGCCTGCCTTGAGCTCATCGAGCTTGGCTGTGTTGTCACGAAGAGCCTCTGGACTGCGGTTGAGCATCAGCCGCAACGTGAGGGTACGAATCCGCATGAGGTCCTGGCCCATGGTGCCAAGCTCCATAATGCCGGGCAGCCAATTGTTTTCCACCTGGTCCGACTGCTTGCGCATGTTCGACATCTGCAACAACGCAAAGGCGCCCAGACCGAACACCAGTAAGGCCAGTACGCCGAAACCGAGTGCGGCCCGGGGTGCGATATTCATGTTTCTCACGGTCATGCCTTGTCCCTTCCCAAGACTCCGCTCTGGAAAGAGCAGTTGCTCGTGATGTCGGCTCAGAGATGAAGCTCTGTAGGACAATTTCTTGAGCACTTCGTAATAATTCATTACAGAGTACGTAGCACCGGCATTCCAGCCACGTACGCGAGTGATCTATATCCTGTGTGCCCTATTCAGAGGAGAGCGCCATCATGCTGACCATCATTCCCCGCGCCGAGGACGTCGAAGGCCAACCCATCCTGCGCCCCCTCCCCGCTGCGCAATGCCGGAGCGTCGGGCCCTTCGTATTTTTTGATCACATGCTGGAAACCACCTATGCGCCCGGCACCGGCATGGACATCCGCCAGCACCCACACATCGGTCTGTCGACCCTGACCTACCTCTTTGAAGGCGAAATCCGACACAAAGACAGCCTCGGCAGCGATCAGCACGTAAGACCCGGCGAAGTCAGCTGGATGACCGCCGGCCGCGCCATCGCCCACATCGAGCGTACACCCGAAGCCCTGTACGCCATCGGCTCGCGCCTGCATGGTTTGCAGGTCTGGCTGGCATCGCCCACATCCCATGAGCAGGGCGAAGGTCATTACAGCCATCACCCTGCCGATACACTGCCGGTCAGTGATGGCATGGGCATTCGTATCCGCCTGATTGCCGGCGAAGGCTTTTGCCTGAAGTCGCCGGTGCCGGTGCTGTCACCCACGATTTACGCCGAACTGAACCTGCAGACCGCCACGACGCTGTGTGTGCCCGCCGAGCACGAACAGCGCGCGCTGTACGTCATCGAAGGCGATTTGCTGCTGGATGGCGAGCCGGTGCAGGCGCGCAGTCTGGTGGTACTGGATGCTGGAAGCGAGCCGACGCTTTGCGCGGAAAGCGAATGTCACGCGGTGCTGATTGGCGGTGCGCCACTGGATGGGCCGAGAAGGATGAACTGGAACTTCGTAGCCAGCGACCCGGCGCTGATTGAACAGGCCAGAGCAAAATGGGCGGCCGGGGACTGGCCAACCGTGCCGGGAGAAGTGGAGCGGATTGAACTGCCAAGGCCCCGGAAATAGCCGCAGGGTCACACACCCTGTGGGAGCCGACTTGCTGGCGAACCCTTCAGACGAGGCAACTGCTGACATTGGAAATTCAAGCGGTCAGCAGCCTCCTGCTTCAGGTGATCAGCCCGCAAACACCTCGTCCAGCAGGTTGTGCATTGAGGTAAACGCACGCTTCGACACGGTCGGGTTGTACATCTGTACGCCCGGGTTGTTGGCGTGCGGGTCGGTAAAGGAATGGAACGCCCCGCCGTAGCTCAGCAATTGCCAGTCGACGTTGGCAGCGTTCATTTCCGCTTCGAACGCCGGCAGTTGCTCTTTCGGCACCAGAGGATCGGAAGCGCCGTGCATCACCAGCACCTTGCCCTTGATGTTGTTGGCGTCAGCCGGGTTCGGCGTGTCGAGCGTGCCGTGAAAGGACACCGCAGCCTTTAACGGCGCACCGGTACGTGCGAGCTCCAACGCGCAGCAACCGCCGAAGCAGAAGCCAAATGCCGCCAGCCGGGACGTGTCGACAGCGGCAATGGTCTGCGCGGTCAGTTGATCCAGAGCGGCCTTCATGCGCTTGTTCAACAGCACACGATCATTCTTCAACGGCATCATGGCAGCCGCCGCTTCGTCACCATTAGTCGGGCGCACTTGCTGGCCGTAAAGATCTGCCAGCAAGACCACATAGCCCTTCGCCGCCACGTCTTTGGCAATCTGCTCGGCGTCTTCGCTGACGCCCATCCAGTTAGGCGCCATCACCAGACCCGGTGCGGCCTGAGCGCTTTCGCTGAAGGCCAGACGGCTCTCGTAGCTCACGCCGTCGATTTCATAGACGATGGACTGCACAGTCACATTGCTCATAGCGAACTCCTGCTGACAAGGATGGAGGGAGATTAAATGACAAAACCCGCCGGAGCGGGTTCTGCCGTGACGCGGATGTTAAACCGAGAGCTCAACCAACAACTTGTTCAAACGGCGCACGTAAGCCGCCGGATCTTTCAAGCTGTCGCCGGCTGCCAGCGCAGCCTGGTCGAACAGGATGTGCGACAGATCGCCGAAGCGGTCTTCATTCTGCTCATTGTCCAGCTTGTCAATCAGCGGGTGCGACGGGTTAAATTCGAAGATCGGCTTGGAATCCGGGACCTTCTGACCACTCGCTTCCAGAATCTGACGCATCTGCAGACCCAGGTCCTGCTCGCCAATCGCCAGAATCGCCGGCGAATCGGTCAGACGGTGGGAGACGCGGACTTCGCTGACGGTATCACCCAGCGCCGTTTTCAGGCGCTCGATCAGCCCTTCCTTGTCCTTAGCGACTTCTTCCTGGGCTTTCTTGTCCTCTTCGGAATCAAGCTTGCCCAGGTCCAGGTCACCGCGCGCCACGTCAACAAAGCCTTTGCCGTCGAAGTCGCTCAGGTAGCTCATCAGCCACTCGTCGATACGGTCGGTCAGCAGCAGCACTTCAATGCCTTTCTTGCGGAAGACTTCGAGGTGCGGACTGTTCTTGACCTGCGCGTAGCTTTCGCCGGTGAGGAAGTAGATCTTGTCCTGACCTTCCTTGGCGCGCGACAGGTAGTCGGCCAACGAAACGCTTTGCTCGCCGCTGTCGTCGGAGCTCGATGCAAAGCGCAGCAGGCCGGCGATCTTCTCTTTGTTGGCGAAGTCTTCGGCCGGGCCTTCTTTCAGCACCTGACCAAAGTTTTTCCAGAAGCCCTTGTAGTCTTCCGGCTGGTTTTTTGCCAGCTTCTCCAGCATGTCCAGCACGCGCTTGGTCAGCGCCGACTTCATCGAATCGATGATCGGGTCTTTCTGCAGGATTTCGCGGGACACGTTCAGGGACAGGTCATTGGAATCGACCACGCCCTTGATGAAGCGCAGGTACAGCGGCAGGAACGATTCGGCCTGGTCCATGACGAACACGCGCTGCACGTAGAGCTTCAGGCCGCGCGGCGCTTCGCGCTGGTACAGATCGAACGGTGCGCGGGCCGGCACGTACAGCAGGGAGCTGTATTCCAGCTTGCCCTCAACCTTGTTGTGGCTCCAGCTCAGCGGGTTTTCGAAATCGTGGGCGATGTGCTTGTAGAACTCCTGGTATTCCTCGTCCTTGACCTCGGCACGGGGACGGGTCCACAGCGCGCTGGCGCGATTGACGGTTTCCCACTCTTCAACAGGCTCCGCATCGCCCTCGACAGGCGCCTGCTCCTTCGGCAGTTCGATGGGCAGAGCGATGTGGTCGGAGTACTTCTTGATGATGTTGCGCAGGCGATAGCCGTCCGCGAACTCGTCTTCGGCGCTCTTGAGGTGCAGCACGATGCGGGTACCACGATCAGCCTTCTCGACCGTGGCGACTTCGAACTCGCCCTCGCCTTTCGACGACCAGTGCACACCTTCGCTGGCGGAAAGGCCGGCGCGACGGGTGAACACTTCAACCTGGTCGGCCACGATGAAGGCGGAGTAGAAGCCGACACCGAACTGACCGATCAGATGGGAATCTTTCTTCTGATCACCGGACAGATTCTTCATGAAATCGGCGGTGCCGGACTTGGCGATGGTGCCCAGATGAGTGATGACATCTTCGCGGCTCATGCCGATGCCGTTGTCTTCCAGGGTAACGGTCTTGGCGTCCTTGTCGTAGCTGACACGGATCTTCAGCTCGGCACCGCCTTCCAGCAGCTCGGGCTTGGACAGCGCCTCGAAACGCAGCTTGTCCACCGCGTCGGACGCGTTGGAAATCAGCTCGCGAAGGAAGATTTCCTTGTTCGAGTACAGCGAATGGATCATGAGGTGTAGCAGCTGCTTCACCTCGGTCTGGAAGCCCAGGGTTTCCTTTTGAGTTTCCACACTCATGGTCATCAAACTCCAATCAGTCCACACAAATAGGGGTAGCTGCGCGAAACGCCGAGGGCGGCTCCGAGCAGCGGGTTGTCATCAAGGTGGGGGCTGAGGAGACGATTTCAAGGGAGAGACATCCTGTCAGTGAAGAATCTTCGTCATCGAAACCCCCAAGGCCATAGATCTGATGACTGACGACGGAACATTAACGATTAGCCTCCTGTGATCCGCAGAGGTGTTACGTCGCTGAGACGCTAATGTATTAATCCCGTCGGAACATGGAACTAACCCTGCGACCAAGTGCTCGAAGCCACGTTGATGACCAATAAGGAGAAACACCCCATGCGTAAATCTTTAGCTATTGCCCTGATGCTTTCTGCCACTCTGGGCCTCGCCGCCTGTGACAAAAAATCCGAAGATAAACAGCAAGATGCAAACAAGGCTGCCGAGCAGTCGCAAGAATCGATGCAAAAAGCGCAAGACAAAGTGAACGACGCTGCCAAAGAAAGTCAGGAAGCCGCTCAAAAGAACGCTGAAGCCGCTCAAGAGCGCGCTAAAGAAGCGAACCAGGCAGCACCTGCAACTAAGCAGTAAGTTTCCAGAGTTTCAAAAAACAAAGCCCGCATTTAGCGGGCTTTGTTTTGTCTGCTCGAAAAAGATCGGCGCGTTTATTCCGCGATGCGCCGACCTCCTCCTCAGGCCAGCGCTTCGCTGCGCTTGCCCAGCACGCGATCCACCACGAACGCGACGAACAGCGTGATCAGTGACGGGATCAGCCATGCCAGGCCTTGCTCGCTCAACGGCAGATGAGCCAGTGCATCCGGCACATACCCCCCCAGCGCAGAACCTTTGACGGCATCCACCACACCGATCAGGAATGCCACCAGCATGACCGGGGCGACGATCCGCCCTTGCTCGTGCCAGAAATCCTTGCAGAAGCTCAACGCCACCAGCGCAATGCATGGCGGGTAAATAGCGGTCAGCACCGGTATCGAGAACTGGATCAGCTTGGTCAGACCCAGGTTGGAGACCAGCAGCGAAAACGCCGCCAGCAGGATCACCAGCGTCTTGTAGGACAGCGGCAGCACGCGGCTGAAGTACTCGGCGCAGGCGCAGGTCAGACCCACCGCGGTCACCAGACACGCCAGCGAGATCAGCACGGCGAGAAAGCTGCTGCCCAAGGTGCCGAAGGTGTGCTGGACGTAGGCGTGCAAGACGGCAGCGCCATTGGTTGCACCGGCGGCGACGGCATGGCTGTCGGAACCCAGACGGAACAGGCTGATGTAGACCAGTGCCAGACCGACACCGGCAATCAGGCCGGCGATGATGGCGTAACGGGTAATCAGCCGGGGCGACTCGACACCGCGCGAGCGTATCGCGTTGACGATGACGATGCCGAAAACCAGCGCGCCCAAGGTGTCCATGGTCAGGTAGCCGTTGATGAAACCTTGGGAAAACGGCGCCGCAACATAGGCAGGTTCGGCGATACCGACCTCACCCGCCGGCAGGACAAAGGCAGCAATGCCGAGGATGGCCAGGGCGATGATCTTCAGCGGCGCGAGGAAGCGGCCCACGGTGTCGAGCAAACGACCCGGATAAAGGGAGATCCAGAACACCAGAACGAAATAAACCAGGCTATAAAGGAACAGCGCCAGCGGGCTTTCACCGGTCAGCGGGGCCAGGCCGACTTCAAACGACACCGTCGCCGTGCGCGGCGTGGCGAACAACGGGCCTACGGACAGGTAGCAGACGGCGGCGAGGATGGTCCCGGCGACCTTGCCGATCGGACTGCTCAACGCGTCCATCGCGCCGCCCACCTTGGCAAGCGCGATGACCGTCACCACCGGAAGGCCGACGGCCGTGACCAGAAAGCCCAGGGCCGCCATCCATACGTTGGGGCCGGCCTGGAGGCCTACGATCGGGGGGAAGATGATATTGCCAGCGCCCACGAATAGCGCAAACGTCATGAAACCCAATGCCAGAATGTCCTGGCCTTTCAACACTTTCATTAAGGAAACCACACTGCTGAATCGGAATTAAGAAGAGGATTTCCCTGAGGGTGGGGGAAATGCTGCCCGCCCTTTTAAGACAGACCCTGAGCGCGCTGCCGCTCCTTGTGGGAGCCGACTGCACAAAACGGCGGCTAGCCTACCCTATTTGGCGCACCGATACAGGGCGGTGCGACCACTCAACGCACGTTCGTGTCGCATATCAGAAATGTCTTACAGAATTAAGGTCAAAGCATCAGCGCAAATCGAAACGCCGGAAACGCAAAAGCCACCCGAAGGTGGCTTTTGTTGATCAAGCAGTGAGACGAAGGGATTAAGCCTTCTTCACTTCCCAACCGGTCAGCTCAGCCAGGGCTTTGCCGATGTCTGCCAGCGAACGCACGGTTTTCACGCCTGCGTCTTGCAGCGCAGCGAATTTCTCGTCTGCAGTGCCTTTGCCGCCAGAGATGATCGCGCCCGCATGGCCCATGCGCTTGCCCGGAGGAGCAGTCACACCGGCGATGTAGGAAACGACTGGCTTGGTCACGTGTGCCTTGATGTAGGCAGCCGCTTCTTCTTCAGCCGAACCGCCGATCTCACCGATCATGACGATCGCTTCGGTCTTCGGGTCTTCCTGGAACAGCTTCAGGATGTCGATGAAGTTCGAACCCGGGATCGGGTCACCACCGATGCCGACGCAGGTCGACTGACCGAAACCGGCGTCAGTGGTCTGCTTCACAGCTTCGTAAGTCAGGGTGCCGGAACGCGACACGATACCGACCTTGCCTGGCAAGTGAATGTGACCTGGCATGATGCCGATCTTGCACTCGCCCGGGGTGATGACGCCTGGGCAGTTAGGGCCGATCAGGACCACACCCAGTTCGTCGCACTTGACCTTGGCTTCGAGCATGTCGATTGTCGGGATGCCTTCGGTGATGCAGACGATCAGCTTGATGCCGCCGAACGCTGCTTCAAGGATGGAATCCTTGCAGAACGGAGCCGGGACGTAGATGACCGAAGCGGTTGCGCCGGTTTTTTCTACTGCTTCGGACACCGTGTTGAACACTGGCAGGTTCAGGTGCGTGGTGCCGCCCTTGCCTGGGGTCACGCCGCCAACCATTTTGGTGCCGTAGGCAATGGCTTGCTCGGAGTGGAAGGTACCCTGGGAGCCGGTGAAGCCCTGGCAGATAACCTTGGTGTCTTTATTGATCAGGACGCTCATTATTTGCCCTCCGCAGCTTTGACGACTTGTTGAGCAGCGTCGGTCAGGCTGGTAGCTGCGATGATGTTCAAGCCGCTTTCTGCCAGTACTTTAGCGCCCAGCTCAGCGTTGTTGCCTTCAAGGCGAACAACCACCGGGATTTTCACGCCGACTTCTTTCACGGCGCCAATGATGCCTTCGGCAATCATGTCGCAACGAACGATGCCGCCGAAGATGTTGACCAGTACTGCAGCGACATTGGTGTCGGACAGGATGATCTTGAACGCTTCGGTAACGCGCTCTTTGGTTGCACCGCCGCCTACGTCGAGGAAGTTGGCTGGCTTGCCGCCATGCAGGTTGACGATGTCCATGGTGCCCATGGCCAGACCGGCACCGTTGACCATGCAGCCGATGTTGCCTTCCAGTGCCACGTAGTTCAGTTCGAACTTGGCAGCGTGGGCTTCACGTGGGTCATCTTGCGATGGGTCGTGGAAAGCCTTCAGCTTTGGCTGACGGTACATGGCGTTGGCGTCGATGTTGATCTTGGCGTCGAGGCAATGCAGATCGCCGTCAGCCTTGATCACCAGCGGGTTCACTTCCAGCAGGGCCAGGTCGTGGTCCTGGAACAGCTTGGCCAGACCGGTGAAGATCTTGGCGAACTGAGTGACCTGCTTGCCTTCCAGACCCAGCTGGAATGCCAGATCGCGACCCTGGAATGGCTGAGCGCCAACCAGTGGATCGATCGTGGCTTTGAGAATCTTCTCAGGCGTGTCGTGAGCGATTTTCTCGATGTCCACGCCACCTTCGGTGGACGCCATGAACACGATACGACGGCTCGAACGATCGACTACAGCGCCCAGGTACAGCTCTTTGGCGATGTCAGTGCACGATTCAACCAGGATCTTGGTGACCGGCTGACCGTTGGCATCAGTCTGGTAAGTGACCAGACGCTTGCCCAACCACTGTTGAGCGAACGCAGCTGCGTCTTCCTTGCTGCGAACCAGCTTGACGCCGCCCGCTTTACCGCGACCACCAGCGTGAACCTGGGCTTTGACGACCCACTCGGTTCCGCCGATCTTGTCGCACGCTTCTGCTGCTGCTTCCGGGGTGTCTACTGCATAGCCCTTGGAAACTGGCAGGCCGTATTCAGCAAACAGCTGCTTACCCTGATACTCGTGAAGATTCATGCTTATTACCGTCTTCGTTAGGTACTGCGCATTCGGTGCTGCTCGTCAAAGCGTGCCGCACCACCTGTGACCGCTTCTCCCGGCGAACGCAGGTCAGGCATCAAGCGCCTGCCCTGTGCTGCCAAGAGTTCGAGTCCAACGGACCTTCCGCGGTAAGCCCTGCGAGCAGGGCCTACGACGGGCGGACCGTCGTGGTTATTTTCAGCGTTTTTTCTTGTTCTGGATGTGGATGGCGCCGCCATTCACAGCAAGTGCCGCTTCGTGCAGCGCTTCGGACAGCGTCGGGTGGGAGAAGACCATCATGCCGATGTCTTCGGCACTGGTGCCGAACTCCATACCGATCGCGCCCTGCTGTACCAGCTCTGCAGCGCCCGGACCAATGACGTGTACACCCAGTACACGGTCGGTCTTGGCATCAGCGATGACCTTGACGAAACCGCCGGTGTCATTCGCTGCCATTGCACGGCCGCTGGCCGCGAACGGGAACTGACCGACGTTGACTTCAACGCCTTCAGCCTTCAGCGTCTGCTCGGTTTTACCGACCCAGGCGATTTCCGGGTGGGTGTAGATCACCGACGGGATCAGGTCGTAGTTCATCTGGGTCTTGTGACCCTTGATGCGCTCGACGACCATGATGCCTTCTTCGGACGCTTTGTGCGCCAGCATCAGACCGCGAACCACGTCACCGATCGCGTACACGCCAGGAACGCTGGTCTCGCACTGCTCGTTGACGAAGATGAAACCGCGCTCGTCGATGTCGACGCCGCTGTCGGCAGCCAGCAACTCGGTGGTCACCGGGCGACGGCCCACGGCCACGATCACGCGGTCGAACGTGATGTTCTGCTCGCCGTCCTTGTCGGTATAGGTCACGACGACTTCGTCGCCATCGACCTTTGAACCGGTGACGCGTGCACCCAGCTTGATGTCCAGACCCTGCTTGTTGAAGGTCTTCTGCGCTTCTTTGGCAACGGCTTCGTCAGCGGCTGGCAGGAATTTCTCCAGGGCCTCGAGGACGGTTACCTTGGCACCCAGGCGAGCCCAGACCGAACCCAGTTCCAGACCGATGACACCGGCGCCGATGACGCACAGACGCTCAGGCACGGCGGGGAATTCCAGGGCGCCTGTCGAATCGACGATGGTGACCTGATTGACCGGAGCCGGCGGAATGTCGATCGGACGCGAACCGGAAGCCAGAATGATGTTCTCGGCTTCGATGACTTCGGTGGTGCCGTCTGGCTTGGTCAGCTCGACTTTCTTGCCGGCCAGCAGTTTGCCGTGGCCTTGCAGGGAAGTGACGCCGTTGGCCTTGAACAGGCTGGCAACGCCGCCGGTCAGGCCTTTGACGATCTGAGCCTTGCGACCAATCATGGCAGCAATGTCCATTTTCAGGTCGCTGAGCGAGATACCGTGAACACCGAACTGGTTCTTGGCTTCGTAGAACTTCCAGGAGCTGTCCAACAGTGCCTTGGAAGGGATGCACCCCACGTTCAGGCAGGTACCGCCGAGGGCCAGCTTGCCCTCCTTATCCTGATACTTCTCGATGCAGGCAGTCGTGAGACCGAGTTGCGCGGCCTTGATAGCGGCCACGTAGCCGCCAGGGCCAGCGCCAATCACTACCACGTCGAATTTCTGGGACATAGAAAAGAGTTCCTCTTTAGCTGCGAGCTTTAAGCTGCAAGCTACAAGCTGACCTGCGATGAACTGCAGGATCGGCTTGCGACTTATTCATTGATACCAACCGCGAGTGACAAGCTGCATACCGTACCGCTTCTGACTTGAAGCTTTCGGCTTGCAGCTTGACGCTGCTTCGTTAGATGTCCAGCAACAGACGAGCCGGGTCTTCCAGCAGGTTTTTGATGGTCACCAGGAACGTCACGGCTTCTTTACCGTCGATCAGGCGGTGATCGTAGGACAGCGCCAGATACATCATCGGGCGGATGACGACCTGACCGTTGATCGCCATAGGACGCTGCAGAATGTTGTGCATGCCCAGGATGGCCGCTTGCGGCGGGTTGACGATCGGGGTCGACATCATCGAACCGAAAGTACCACCGTTGGTGATAGTGAAGGTACCGCCAGTCATCTCGTCGATGGACAGTTTGCCGTCGCGGGCTTTCTTGCCGAAGGTAGCGATGCCGCCTTCGATTTCAGCCAGGCTCATCTGCTCGGCATTGCGCAGCACCGGAACCACCAGACCACGATCGCTCGATACGGCAACGCCGACGTCGGCATAACCGTGGTAAACGATGTCGGTGCCATCGATCGAAGCGTTGACCGCAGGGTAGCGTTTCAGCGCTTCGGTCGCGGCCTTGACGAAAAACGACATGAAGCCCAGGCGCACGCCGTTGTGGGACTTCTCGAACAGGTCCTTGTACTTCGAACGCAGCGCCATGACTTCGGTCATGTCGACTTCGTTGAAGGTGGTCAGCATCGCCATGTTCGACTGAGCTTCAACCAGACGCTCTGCCACCTTGGCGCGCAGACGGGTCATCGGCACGCGCTTCTCGGTGCGGTCGCCAACGGCAGCCACAGGAGCAGCGGCAGCAGCCGGTTTGGCGGCAGGTGCAGCGGCCGGCGCGGATTTCTTCGCTTCGATGGCGGCAACCACGTCTTCCTTGGTCACGCGGCCGTCTTTGCCCGTGCCTTTGACGCTGGACAGGTTGATGCCGTTTTCTTCAGCCAGCTTGCGGGCAGCCGGAGCGCCGATGGCGTCTTCGTCACCGGAAGCAGCAGGTGCAGCGGCAGCCTGGGCCGGCGCAGCAGCCGGAGCCGATGCAGCAGCGGCTGGAGCGGCGGCGGCAGGAGCGGCAGCAGCGCCGCCCGCTTCGATCGAGCCCAGCAACTGGTTCGACAGGACGGTGGCGCCCTCTTCGGCAACGATTGCGCCCAGTACGCCGTCAGCTTCGGCCAGTACTTCCAGCACGACCTTGTCGGTTTCGATGTCGACGATCAGGTCGTCACGCTTGACGGCGTCGCCCGGTTTCTTGTGCCAGGTGGCAACGGTGCCATCGGCAACGGATTCCGGGAAAGAGGGGGCTTTGATCTCAATAGCCATTATCTGTAATTCCTTTAATTCGGTTTCTAGTGCGCGAAGGCGTTAAACGGAGAACGCGTCTTTCAGCAGTTTTTCCTGCTGCTCGGCGTGCATCGAAGCGTATCCACAAGCTGGGGCAGCGGAGGCATCACGGCCGGCGTACTCGAGAACGAGGTTGCGGTTGTGATTGCCGATGCTGCGGCGCAGGTGGTGCTGACTGCTGTACCAGGCGCCCTGGTTCATTGGTTCCTCCTGACACCAGACCACGTTGGTCAGGTTGGTGTACGACGCGATAGCGTCCATCAGGTCGTCTTCCGGGAACGGATAGAGCTGCTCGAGACGCACAATGGCGATGTCTTCGCGGCCTTCGGCACGGCGTTTTTCCAGCAGGTCGTAGTAGACCTTGCCGCTGCACAGCACCAGACGCGTCACTTTCGCGGCATCGAGGGTGTCGATCTCCGGGATGACAGTCTGGAACGAGCCATGGGCCAGATCTTCCAGAGTCGACACGGCCAGCTTGTGGCGCAGCAACGACTTCGGCGTCAACACGATCAGCGGCTTGCGCAGCGGACGGATCACCTGACGACGGAGCAGATGGTAGATCTGAGCCGGGGTGGTCGGTACGCAGACCTGAATGTTGTGCTCGGCGCACAATTGCAGGTAACGCTCAAGACGTGCCGATGAGTGCTCCGGGCCCTGCCCTTCGTAGCCATGGGGCAACAGCATGGTCAGACCGCACAGACGGCCCCACTTGTGCTCGCCACTGGTGATGAACTGGTCGATCACCACCTGTGCACCGTTGGCAAAGTCACCGAACTGGGCTTCCCAGATGACCAGCGCGTTAGGCTGAGTCGTCGAGTAGCCGTATTCGAACGCCAGAACGGCTTCTTCCGACAGGAACGAGTCGTATAGGTCAAAGCGCGGCTGACCGGCGTACAGGTTCTGCAGAGGCACGTAGGTGTCGCCGTCCTTCTGGTTGTGCAGCACGGCATGACGGTGCGAGAACGTACCGCGACCGACGTCCTGCCCGGTGATGCGCACCTGATGGCCTTCGAACGCGAGCGTTGCGTAGGCCATGGTTTCGGCATAACCCCAGTTGATCGGAAGGCCACCGACTTGCATCTTCTGGCGGTCTTCGTAGATTTTCTGGACCTGACGCTGAACCACGAAACCTTCTGGCACTTCCATCAGCTTGGCTGACAGTTCCTGCAGGGTCTTGAGGTCGAAACTGGTGTCATGACGTGCGGTCCACGCGTGACCCAGGTACGGACGCCAATCGACGAACAATTCCTTGTTCGGCTCTTTGACGAGACTTTTGACGACGTGCATGCCGTTGTCGAGCGCGTTGCGGTACTCGTCGACCTTGGCCTGGGCGGCTTCGGCGTTGAGAATGCCAGCGGTGGCCAGCGCATCGGCATACAGCTCACGGGTGGTGCGCTGTTTGGCAATCTGCTGGTACATCAGCGGCTGGGTGCCACTCGGCTCATCGGCTTCGTTGTGGCCGCGACGACGGTAGCAAACCAGATCGATGACCACGTCACGCTTGAACTGCATGCGGTAGTCGATCGCCAGTTGGGTCACGAACAGCACAGCTTCAGGATCATCGCCGTTAACATGGAGGATCGGCGCCTGAATCATCTTGGCAACGTCGGTCGCATACTCGGTGGAGCGCGAGTCTTCCTGCTTGCTGATGGTGAAGCCGACCTGGTTGTTGATCACGATGTGGATCGTGCCGCCCGTCTTGAAGCCACGGGTCTGCGACATCTGGAAGGTTTCCAGCACCACACCCTGGCCAGCGAACGCAGCGTCACCGTGAATGGAGATCGGCAGCACTTTCTCGCCAGTGGCGTCGTTGCGACGGTCCTGACGGGCACGCACCGAACCTTCGACCACAGGGGACACGATTTCCAGGTGGGACGGGTTGAACGCCATCGCCAGGTGGACTTCGCCGCCAGTGGTCATCACGTTGGACGAGAAGCCCTGGTGATACTTGACGTCACCGGAACCCAGCTCGACCTTCTTCTTGCCTTCGAACTCGTCGAACAGGTCGCGCGGGTTCTTGCCGAAGGTGTTGACCAGCACGTTGAGACGGCCGCGGTGGGCCATGCCGATGACAACTTCCTTGGTGCCGTAGGAGCCGGAACGCTGAATCAGCTCGTCGAGCATCGGGATCAGGCTTTCGCCGCCTTCCAGACCGAAACGCTTGGTACCCGGGTATTTGGTGCCCAGGTACTTTTCCAGACCCTCGCCCGCCGTCACACGCTCGAGCAGATGGCTCTTGATGTCGGCGGAATAGGCAGGACGGCCACGCACGCTTTCGAGGCGCTGCATGAACCAGTTGCGCTGGTTGGAATCGACGATGTGCGTGAACTCGGCGCCGATGGTGCGGCAATATGTCTGCTGCAACGCCTCGACGATTTCGCGTAGGCTCGCTTCTTCCTTGCCGATGAACAGGTCGCCGGCACGGAATGTGGTATCGAGGTCAGCGTTGGTCAAACCGTAATGGTTGATCGACAGGTCGGCTGGCGCAGTACGCTTCCACAGACCCAGAGGATCGAGTTGCGCACCCTGATGGCCGCGCATACGGAATGCCTGGATAAGTCGCAGCACTTCAACTTGCTTCTTTTCATGCTCGCTGCTCACGCTGCCGGCAGAGACCGGTTGGGCGCGGCGCTGGTTTTTCCCCAGCAACACAAAATGATCGCGAACCGTAGAGTGCGATACATCGGTGGCAGTGCTGCCGTCAGCCGGCAACGTCTGAAAATAGGTGCGCCACTCTTCTGGCACAGCGTTAGGGTCGTGCAGGTAGAGCTCGTAGAGCTCTTCCACATAGGCAGCGTTACCACCGGAAAGGTGGGCGCTGTTCCACATGCGCTGCATCACGCTTTCTTGCATGCTTGGTCACCCTCGATTAGGGGACACCATCGGCGTCGATGCCAGCGCAAACTTGAAAAGTCCATGTGCAGCGACTTCAAGTCACTAGGAATCACGCAGATAGTCCGGGTACCAGCCCGGATGCCCCTGCTGGTTTCATTTCTTCAAAATAAGAGCTGAAGCCATACGACAACTGCTCAGGTTAAAACTACGGCGCCGGTTGAAGCCTGCGCCGCAGCGTTTACGGGTGCTGCAGTAGCGGGTGCTGCGATGTTACAGGTGTGGCGAACTCAGACACCGCTTTTGAGCAACATGTTGCGCACGTGACCGATAGCCTTGGTTGGGTTAAGGCCTTTCGGACACACGTTGACGCAGTTCATGATGCCGCGGCAGCGGAACACACTGAACGGATCGTCCATGGAGGCCAGACGCTCTTGCGTTCTGGTGTCGCGGCTGTCGGCCAGGAAACGATAGGCTTGCAGAATCGCAGCAGGACCCAGGAACTTGTCGGGGTTCCACCAGAAGGACGGGCAGGACGTCGAGCAGCAAGCGCACAGAATGCACTCGTACAGGCCGTCGAGTTTTTCCCGCTCTTCCGGGGTCTGCAGGCGCTCGATGGACGGAGCCGGCGTGTCGTTCTGCAGGAATGGCTTCACCTTCTCGTATTGCTTGTAGAAGATGCTCATGTCGACGGCGAGGTCACGGATGACCGGCAGACCAGGCAGTGGGCGAACCACCAGCTTGTTGCCCTTGACCACAGCCGACAGCGGCGTGATGCAGGCCAGGCCGTTCTTGCCGTTGATGTTCATGCCGTCGGAACCGCACACGCCTTCGCGGCACGAACGACGATACGAGAAGCCTTCGTCCTGCTCTTTGACCAGAGCCAGGACGTCCAGCACCATCAGGTCTTTGCCACCGGTGTCGACCTGAAAATCCTGCATGAACGGCGCGGCGTCCTGATCAGGGTTGTAGCGATAAACACTGACTTGCAACATGGCGGTCACCCTTAATAAGTCCGAATCTTAGGTTCAAAAGTCGGAACAGTTTTCGGCGAGAAGTTCACGGCACGCTTGGCTACACGCTTGTCACCCGGGAAGTACAGGGTGTGGCACAGCCAGTTCTCGTCGTCGCGATCTTCGAAGTCTTCACGGGCGTGGGCGCCACGGGACTCCTTGCGATGCTCTGCGGCGATCGCCGTTGCTTCAGCGACTTCCAGCAGGTTTTGCAGCTCCAGCGCTTCGATCCGGGCAGTGTTGAACGCCTGGCTCTTGTCGTTGATCTTGACATTGGAAATACGCGTGCGCAGGTCAGCCAGCTGGGCAATACCCTTTTGCATGTATTCGCCGGTACGGAACACACCGAAATAGTTCTGCATGCAGCTCTGCAGCTCTTTGCGCAGGGTTGCGACGTCTTCGCCATCGGTACGCGAGTTCAAGCCATTGAGGCGAGCCAGCGCTACGTCGATGTCGGTTTCGGAAGCGCGACGGTAGTCGACGCCTTCGTTGAGCGCCTGCTCCAGGTGCAGACCAGCAGCACGACCGAACACCACCAGATCGAGCAGCGAGTTGCCGCCCAGACGGTTGGCACCGTGAACCGAGACGCACGCCACTTCACCCACCGCGAACAGGCCGGGGATGATGGTGTCGACGCCGGCAGCGTCCTGGGTGATCGCCTGACCATGAATGTTGGTGGCAACGCCGCCCATCATGTAGTGGCAGGTCGGTACGACAGGGATCGGCGCAACGGCCGGGTCAACGTGTGCAAAGGTCTTGGACAATTCCATGATCCCTGGCAGGCGGCTGTGCAGCACTTCTTCCCCGAGGTGATCGAGCTTGAGCATTACGTGGTCGCCGTCAGGACCGCAACCATTGCCGGCGATGATCTCTTTAACCATCGAACGAGCCACAACATCACGACCAGCAAGGTCTTTGGCGTTTGGCGCGTAGCGCTCCATGAAACGCTCGCCGTGCTTGTTGATAAGGTAACCGCCTTCACCACGGCAACCTTCAGTGACCAGTACACCTGCGCCGGCGATGCCGGTCGGGTGGAACTGCCACATTTCGATGTCCTGAACCGGTACACCGGCACGCAACGCCATGCCCACGCCGTCGCCGGTGTTGATCAGGGCGTTGGTGGTGGAGGAGTAGATGCGGCCGGCACCGCCGGTAGCCAGTACAGTCGCGTCAGCGCGAATGTAGGAGGTTTCACCGGTTTCGATGCAGATGGCGATGATGCCGACGAACGCGCCGTCCTGGTTCTTAACCAGGTCAACTGCGTAGTACTCGTTGAGGAATACGGTGCCGGCTTTCAGGTTGGCCTGATACAGGGTGTGGAGCAGCGCGTGACCGGTACGGTCGGCGGCCGCACAGGTACGTGCAGCCTGACCGCCCTTGCCGAAGTCTTTCGACTGACCGCCGAACGGACGCTGATAGATGCGGCCCTGCTCGGTACGGGAGAACGGCAGCCCCATGTGCTCGAGCTCGAACACGGCTTCCGGGCCCACGGAACACATGTATTCGATAGCGTCCTGGTCACCGATGTAGTCGGAGCCCTTGACGGTGTCGTACATGTGCCAGCGCCAGTCATCGTTCGGATCGGCCGAAGCGATTGCGCAGGTGATGCCACCCTGGGCGGAAACGGTGTGGGAGCGAGTCGGGAAGACCTTGGTGACGACAGCGGTCTTGTGGCCGCCCTGAGCCAGCTGCAATGCGGCACGCATGCCCGCACCGCCGCCGCCAATAATAATGGCGTCGAATGAAAGCGTATTAATGTTAGCCATGAATCAGATACCCCAAAGAATCTGCACACCCCAGACGAAGTAAGCGAACATCGCAATGCCGCACACCGCCTGAAAAAGGAAACGCACCACTGTCGCGGACTTGCCCAGCGCCATCGGCGTCAGGTAGTCGGTCGCGATGGTCCACATGCCAACCCAGGTGTGAGCCGCCAGGGCTACAAGGGCCAACAGGCTGAAGATGCGCATTGCGTTATGGGAGAAGAGCGCGTGCCACGTGGCGTATTCGATGCCAGGGTGAACGATCAGGTACCCGATCAGGAAAATGAAATAAGCCGCGAGTACAACGGCGGAGACGCGTTGCGCCATCCAGTCATACAGGCCCGAACGAGAAAGGTTGGTGACGTTGGTTACCATATCCACACTCCTGCCAGAACGATCACCACCACAGACACGGCGATAACGATTTTAGAGCCCAGCTTGCCGCCTTCCAGCGTCTCGCCAATGCCCGTGTCCATGATCAGATGACGGATGCCCGCCACCAGGTGATACAGCAGCGCGGACAGAAGAGCCCAGATCACAAACTTGGCCAGCGGACTGGTCAGCCCTGCTTTCACCGACGCGAAGCCTTCCTCGGAGTCGAGCGACAAGTCCAATGCATAGAGCATGATGGCAATGCCGACGAAGAGGATGACACCGGAGATACGATGAAGGATGGACGTGTAAGCAGTGATAGGGAGTTTGATGGTCCTTAGGTCTAGGTTTACAGGTCGTTGGCTTTTCACGGCTTTTTTTCACACTGAAGAGCCCTAACACTCAGGGCAAGTTGTTGGGAAGTGTACTGGTCAGGTACCCACTACCCAGGAAGTGACCAACCCCGTTGAATCGGGCCTGAAAGCCCCTGGCGGTCGGACGCCGAGTATAGACAGTTAGCCAACTAATGACAACGCGCAGACCCCGTCCCAAGGGTGGATTGCTTTAGCCCGATAATTGGCGTAAATGGCCCGTAATTTCGACGAAAATCCCCCGTTAAAGCCTTCTGCTACAAGACTTTTGGCAAATTGACTTTAGAATTTATCTCACTATAGTGATGCGGGCCCTGCGTGGGGGGTCTGTCTGATGATTTGAAGCATAATTAGGAGGCCACATGGCTGATAAAAAAGCGCAGTTGATCATCGAGGGCGCAGCCCCCGTCGAGCTGCCCATTCTGACCGGCACCGTTGGTCCCGATGTTATCGACGTACGCGGCCTGACTGCCACCGGACGCTTCACATTCGACCCAGGCTTCATGTCCACCGCCTCATGCGAATCGAAGATCACCTACATCGATGGTGACAACGGCATTCTTCTGCATCGCGGCTACCCGATCGAACAGCTGGCCGAACAATCGGACTACCTGGAAACCTGCTACCTGCTGCTCAACGGCGAACTGCCAACCGCCGAGCAAAAAGCCGAATTCGTCGTCACCGTGAAGAATCACACCATGGTGCACGAGCAACTCAAGACCTTCTTCAACGGTTTCCGTCGCGACGCCCACCCGATGGCCGTCATGTGCGGTGTGGTCGGCGCCCTCTCGGCGTTCTACCACGACTCACTGGACATCAATAATCCGCAGCACCGCGAAATCTCCGCGATCCGTCTGGTCGCCAAGATGCCGACCCTGGCGGCCATGGTTTACAAGTACTCCATGGGTCAACCCATGATGTACCCGCGCAACGACCTCAGCTACGCGGAAAACTTCCTGCACATGATGTTCAACACGCCGTGCGAGATCAAACCGATCAGCCCGACGCTGGCCAAGGCCATGGACCGGATTTTCATCCTCCACGCCGACCACGAACAGAACGCCTCGACGTCCACCGTGCGCATGGCAGGCTCGTCGGGCGCCAACCCGTTTGCCTGTATCGCCGCCGGTATCGCCGCACTCTGGGGCCCTGCCCACGGTGGCGCGAACGAAGCCGTGCTGACCATGCTCGATGAGATCGGCGATGTGTCCAACATCGACACCTACATCGCCAAGGCCAAGGACAAGAACGATCCGTTCAAGCTGATGGGCTTCGGTCACCGGGTTTACAAGAACCGCGAC
Source organism: Pseudomonas graminis (assembly GCF_013201545.1). NCBI lineage: Bacteria > Pseudomonadati > Pseudomonadota > Gammaproteobacteria > Pseudomonadales > Pseudomonadaceae > Pseudomonas > Pseudomonas graminis. Next base: position 3,893,655 of record NZ_CP053746.1, on the reverse strand, counting down.
CCGCGCGCCACTGTGATGAAACAGACCTGCGACGAAGTCCTGCGCGAACTGGGCATCACCAATGACCCGCAGCTCGAGCTGGCCATGCGTCTCGAAGAGATCGCCCTGACCGACCCGTACTTCATCGAACGCTCGCTGTACCCGAACGTCGACTTCTACTCGGGCATCATCCTCAAGGCCATCGGCATCCCTACCAGTATGTTCACCGTGATTTTCGCCCTGGCGCGAACTGTCGGCTGGATCTCTCACTGGAAGGAAATGCTCTCCAGCCCGTACAAGATCGGCCGTCCACGCCAGCTGTACACCGGCGAAGTGTCGCGCGACATCGTTCCGCTGGCCGAGCGCAAGTAACTCGACAGCCACCACGACGACGCAAAAAAAGGCTGCCCTCGGGCAGCCTTTTTTGTGTGTGGCTTTAGCGTCTCAAGCGAACCGATCAGTTCTTTTCGGCTCGGTCCTTCAGCGCTTTCAGGGTGTTGAACGGCGCATCCACCACGAACTTGTTCGCCAGCCAGGACGGCACGCTGCCGCCAGGCTCGGTGTGCACCTGATAGGTCACCTCGGTCAGGTTGTCGCCCTTGGGCACGAACTTCCAGAACCCCTCAACCTGCGCCACCCGCACAAAGCCCTTCTCTTCCGGGATGTACTTGGGCTCGCCTTCCAGCTCACGGGTCACGCTGCCATCGGCGCCTTCCACCGTCGTCACTTTCAGCACCGAATCCCGCGGCGTGACCGGCCACGGTGTATTGAACTGGGAGTAAGTCCAGGTCTTGTCGCCGTCGTGCTTGAGGATCTTCTGCAGTTTGCATTCGTGAATCCAGGCACACGCGCTGGCCACATCTTCCTGCAAAGCACGGAGCTTGCCGATGCCCGCCTTGATCGTGGTCACGCCTTGATAGGCCTTGTACTGCGATCCGGGCACATCGCTGAGGGAGACTTTGATGCCCTCCTCGTTCTTCGCGACTTTCCACTCTTCAGCCTGGGCCGACGCTGCGACCCATACAGTCAGTCCCAGCCCGAAAGCAATGCGGTACAGCGAACTCATATGTTGTTCCTTATTGTTGAAGTTCAGTCACGACCGGTCGCACTTCATGCCACCGATGTCATCTTTTCCCACCAGCCGATCAGTCGAATTGCCTCCTCTGAACTGGTGCCGCAGACTTCAGGCTCCGCCGCAAACTGGCCACACACCGCCGGCCTTTCCGGCTGTCCAAATATGCCGCAGAGCATGTCCAGCGACAGGTGCAGACAGCGCATGCCCGCAGGTTTGCCGTTGGGCATGCCGGGAATCGGTGAGGTAATGGACGGCGCGATGCAGCATGCGCCGCAGCCTGGACGGCATTCCATGAAAAAAACCTGTGTGGCGGTGAGAACGATGGCAGGATCTTACGCGCTAAAACACACGTTTGAAATCGGGCACTGAGACCGGGTCACGGGTTCATCACTTCTTGAATGTGAAATCCAGCGCAGCGCCTTCCACGTCCTTGCGCGCCTCATTGCGCAACTGCAAGTCCATTTCGTTGCTCAGCAGACGGCCTTGCATCTGGAAGTCAGGGTCAGCGTTCGCGTCAGGAAACATTTTCGGAAGCAGGGGCTTGGCACCGGTTGAGGGCGCCTTGGACTTCAACGCGGAGCTGATCACATTAGCCGGCGGGGTCAGCTGCTTGACCATCTCAGGGGGCAGGCTAAGGTCCAGCGGCACTTTGTTCAGCTTGGTTTCCTTCACCACTTGGGACGCCGATTTACTCTTGCTGGCCACTGGGGCACGCCGCGCCACTTCGGCATTATCCGCTTTAACCTTGGCGGATTTGGCGTTGGAGCCCGCCGCCTTATCGTCAGCCGTTTTGGCGTTGGTAATCGCTCGCGGCGTTTCAACCGACGCCTTCCCCGACGCGACAACCGGCACGGTCTTGATATTCGGCGAAAGGGCATGGACCTCTGGCGCTTCAACCGCAGGCTTGTCCGGCACTGCAGACGAAGGCTCAGCTCCAGAGGCAGGCTTCGCTGGCTCGGGAGACGCAGGCGACACAGCGGGCGCATCAGCACGCGCACCGAGCGCCGACGCAGTGGCTTTCGCCGGTGGCGTGGGCGCTTTGTCGGCATCACAAGCGCTAAGCATCACCAACAACATCACACTTACACAACGCAGTGATTTCATAGTCTGAACGGCAGTAAGTAAGACAGGGGCCATATGCTGGCCCTTTGCATGGCGACTGACAAGTTGGCCCTGTCTGCCTCCCCCGATAACGTATGGAAAGCTGGCAACCCTACGAGTTCACCAGGATTGCCCGGCATCCTGGCACAGCTGCTTGGCGAGCATGCCCACTGTCATCAACGCCCTCTCCGCTTCACGGTTCCACGGCAGACCGCAATTCAGGCGAATGCAGTGGTTGAACTGCTCCGTATTACTGAAAATCAGGCCCGGTGCGATGCTGATGCCCTGCTCCAGCGCACGCACGTGCAACTCCTGGGTGTTCACCCGTCCCGGCAGGCTGATCCATAGAATGAACCCACCCGCAGGTCGACTGATCTGCGTGCCTTCCGGGAACATCTGCTGCACCGCCAGCTGAAACGCGCTGAGATTTTTGCGGTGCTCCTGGCGGATAAAGCGCAAGTGCCGGTCATACCCGCCGTTTTCGAGATAAGACGCCACCGCCATCTGCGTCACGCTGCACGCTGAGTGGGTGCTGAAGGTTTGCAGACGCTGGATTTCAGCCTGGTATTTCCCGGCGATCATCCAGCCAATACGCACCCCGGGAGACAGGGTCTTGGAAAAGCTGGAGCAGTAGATGACATGGCCCAGCCGGTCGAAGGCTTTCAAGGCTTTCGTCTTGTTCTGCTCGTACATCAACTCGCCGTAGATGTCGTCTTCGATGATTTGAATGTCGAAGTCCGACGCCAGGCGCAGCAGGTGTTTCTGCCGCTCCTCCGGCATAGTGCTGCCCAGCGGATTGCTTAGCCGGGACGTCATCACCAGCGCTTTGATCGACCATTGATTGGCAGCCAGCTGCAAGGCTTCGAGGCTGATGCCGGTGTTGGGGTCGCTGGGAATTTCGATGACTTTCAGGCCAAGCAGATCAGCCAGCTGCAGCAGGCCGTAGTAGGTCGGGGATTCTGCGGCGATCAGGTCGCCCGGACTGGTCAGCACCCGCAGTGACATTTGCAGCGCGTCGACGCAGCCATGGGTGATCACGACTTCAGACGGGTCGATCACCACGCCAGCGTCGCGCATGCGAATCGCCACCTGACGGCGCAGCGGCTCGAAGCCGGGGCTGAACATGTAATTGAACGCCCGAGGGCTCTGAAAGCGGGTGACCTTGGCCAGTTGCTGGTGCAACGCGCGCAGGGGCAGGTAATCGATGTGCGGGACCGCCGCGCCAAACGCGAACACCCCTTCCCGCCGCGCCTCGACCAGCACCTGTTGAATGATGCTGGCGCGGGTGACCAGGCCGGGGCGCTCCACCCGAGCGATATCGGGAGTCGCCGCCGTGAGGGCCGGGGTTTGGTGCACGTAGTACCCGGACTGTGGCCGGGCGCGGATCAAACCCTGGTCTTCAAGGTTGGCGTAGGCCTGCAGGACGGTGGCATGACTGACGTTGAGCTGAGAGCTCATCTTGCGCACGGACGGCACGCGTTCGCCTGGCTGATACACGCCCCGGCGAATGTCTTCGGCCAGCTGTTGGGCGATGCGTTGGTACAGCAACAGACTGGTCATTTCGCGTCCCTCGATCCTGTGCTTTGATCTTGTATCCGTTGATCAAAAAGCAGGATCACCGGAACAGTTCGGAAGTGTACGGTGACAGTTCCTGTTCCGGCTAGAGGGCGCGGCGTTTGAATCACTCGGATTCCGACATTCCTCTGCGCCTTAGCGAGGCGCGCTCAAATGTCCCTTGTCGTCCGAGAAGACGATTTCGACACGGCGATTCTGTGCACGGCCGCTTTCAGAGGTGTTGGCGTCCACCGGGTACTGATCACCGTAACCTTCAACCTGCATGCGGTCTTCCTCGATGCCCAGATCAGACAGCACGTCAGCAACGGCCTGTGCGCGGTCCTTCGACAGTGCAAGGTTTTCCCGAGCATCGCCAGTGCTGTCGGTGTAGCCCTCAATGCGCACCACACGCTTTGGATTGAATTGCAGGAACTGCACGACCTTCAGCACCGTGCGGTTGGCCGAGCTTTTCAGTTCGGCGCGGCCGGTATCAAAAAGCATGTCGCCGAGGGTCATCACCAGCCCGCGCTCGTTCTGCTGTGTCGACAGACTGATCACCTGATCTTCCGCCCACTTGCCTTGTTGCTGGGCACCTGCCAGCTTGGCTTCACGCAAAGCCAGCTGCAGGCGCTGACGCTCCAGCTCCAGTCGCGCGAGCTTTTCCTGATTCAACAGCAGCTTGCTGTGCTCCCGGGCGATGGCGCTGTAACGGCTGCTCAAGTACGCGTAATGGCTGACGTCGTCAGCGCTGCCGATATAGCTCGACAGGCGCTCGGCCCGGCCGAGCAATTCACCGGCGCGGATGACATCCTTCGGCGCGCTGCGCAGGACGTTGGTGTCTTCCTTGACCTTCTGGTAATCGGCAATGGCACCCTGCAATGACTGCTCACTGCTCTGGTGGCCGGCACAGCCCGCAAGACCGGCACTGGCCAGCATGAGGCCGAGACTGAGGCTTCGCACGACAGCATTCATTGGCTGGCCCCCAACTGCTTGCGCAGACGCTCGAGCCGGGTGTTGACCTGAGCCACCTGCGCTTCGCTCTTCTGGGTCAATACTCGGGCCTCGGCCAGACGCGCGTCCAGCTCGGCCTGTTCGGCCTGCATACGCGCATCCTTGTAGGACTTGTCCGCCATGTCGGCGCGAGCTTGGGTCAGCTTCGCCTGGGCTGTCACCAGGTCCGCCTCTTCATCCGTAGCACCGACTGCAGTGGCCTGGGCGACAGCCTGTTCGGTGAGTTTGAGTTGTTCGGTGGGCGCCGGGTCGTTGGCACAGCCGACGAGGGCGGCGAGCACGACAGCGCCGAATACAGGCTGGATTTTCAAGAGAAAGCTCAAAACACATTCCTACTGATGGAGGGCATTGCCGGACTGCTGCAATTGGTTTTTCCACAGGTCCAGATTGCGCGTGACGGCTTCACCGGAGCGACCGGAAGCCGCCAATTCTGTCATTTTTTTCGCCAGCTGTCCGCGCAGCCATGGATCGTTGCAGGCCGAGTTGAACGACAACGCCAGATAAAACCCCGGATGATCAAGAACCGCGGGCTGGGTTTGCAGGTCTTTGGCGATGTCCAGCGCCTGGGTCACGGCCATCCCGGCGTAGCGGCCCGCCAGGACAAATCCGACCTGCCCCGCCGCCAGTTTCTGAAACGCCTGAACGAGACTGGCCTGCTTCTCCAGCGTCAACTGCGCCCTGATCGCCTGATCGAATCCGGCGGTCACCCGGGTCTTCTCAGACATGGCCCCAGTATGGCCCTGCAGATCGGCCAGTGAGTTGAAGGGCTGCTCGTGGCCGTTGCGGGTCCAGACCATGATGTCGTTCTGGGCGATGGGCGGATGGATAAAGTCCAGGGATTCCAGCTCGGCGCTGTTGAGCGGCGTGTCGGCGAGCATGTCCATGCGCCCGGTGCGCACTTCCTCAAGGGCCTGGCTGCGCTTGCCGCCATACAGCAGCTCGACCTTGACGCCGACCTGCTGCGCGACCTCCTTGAGCAGGTCGGCATTGGCGCCCATCAGGTGTTTGGGGTCCTGCGGGTCGCGCCACAGGTACGGCGGCGCATCCGGGCTGCCGGTGACAATCAGCCGGTCACACTTGCCCGCAGACCAGGCCAGCGACGGCAGCAACAGCAACCCGCCCAGCAGTGAAGCCAGCGTCTGCTTTGGCGACAACATGACGACGTCCTTTTTTCAGCCCATAAAAAAACCCGTCAGATCCGACTGCTTGAGCGCTGGTTCATCAAGTGAACACGCTTGCGGCAGCCCGAACGAACGGGTTCTCTTTATAAGTCAGGGAAGTGGATTAAACCAGCTTCTCCAACTCAGGGATCGCTTCGAACAGATCCGCGACGAGGCCGTAATCCGCCACCTGGAAGATTGGCGCTTCTTCGTCCTTGTTGATCGCGACGATCACTTTGGAGTCCTTCATGCCTGCCAGATGCTGGATCGCGCCGGAGATGCCGACCGCGATGTACAGCTGTGGCGCGACGATCTTGCCGGTCTGACCGACCTGCATGTCGTTGGGCACAAAGCCTGCGTCGACGGCCGCGCGGGAAGCGCCGACCGCTGCACCCAGCTTGTCAGCCAGGGTGTAGAGGTGCCTGAAGTTGTCGCCGTTCTGCATGCCGCGGCCGCCGGAAACAACGATCTTGGCAGCGGTCAGTTCCGGACGGTCGGACTTGGCCAGCTCTTCGCTGACGAAAGACGACTTGCCCGCATCGTGAGCTGCGCTGACGGCTTCAACCGACGCAGAACCGCCTTCAGCTGCCACGGCGTCAAAGCCGGTAGCCCGAACGGTGATGACCTTCACGGCGGCCGACGACTGAACGGTCGCAATGGCGTTGCCCGCATAGATCGGGCGCTTGAAGGTGTCAGCGCTTTCAACCGAGATGATCTCGGAGATCTGGTCGACGTCCAACTGGGCGGCCACACGCGGCAGGATGTTCTTGCCGTTGGAGGTTGCAGCAGCCAGCACGTGGCTGTAGGCCGAAGCCAGCTCGACGACCAGCGGGGCGACGTTTTCCGGCAGTTGGTGTTCGTAGGCCGCATTGTCAGCCACGAGGACCTTGGACACGCCTGCGATTTTTGCAACAGCTTCGCCAACGGCACCGACGTTGTGGCCCGCGACCAGAACGTGAATGTCACCACCGATCTTGGCAGCCGCGGCAACGGTGTTGAGGGTGGCGGGAGCGATTGCGCCGTTTTCGTGCTCAGCGATAACCAGGGTCGTCATCAGATCACCTTCGCTTCGTTTTTCAGTTTATCGACCAGTTCAGCAACCGACTTGACCTTGATGCCTGCACTGCGGGCAGCCGGAGCTTCAACCTTCAGGGTCTTGTTGGTGGACGCAATCGAAACACCCAACGCATCAGGGGTCAGCACTTCGAGCGGCTTTTTCTTGGCTTTCATGATGTTTGGCAGCGACGCGTAGCGCGGCTCGTTCAAGCGCAGGTCGGTGGTGACAATGGCCGGCAGCTTGAGAGAGACGGTCTGCGCGCCGGCGTCGATTTCACGGGTGACATTGACGCTGTCGCCGGAGACTTCGACTTTCGAGGCAAACGTGCCTTGAGCATAGCCGCTCAGCGCAGCCAGCATCTGGCCGGTCTGGTTGTTGTCGCTGTCGATTGCCTGCTTGCCGAGGATGACCAGCTGCGGCTGCTCTTTGTCGACAACAGCCTTGAGCAACTTGGCCACGGCCAGGGAGGTCAGTTCGTCAGCGGATTCTACGAGGATGGCGCGATCGGCACCCAGTGCCAGCGCGGTGCGCAGTTGCTCCTGAGCCGTGGTCGGACCGATGGAAACGACAACGATCTCGGTCGCAACGCCCTTCTCTTTCAGGCGCACGGCTTCTTCTACAGCGATTTCGCAGAAGGGGTTCATCGACATTTTAACGTTGGCGAGATCGACGCCGGAGTTGTCCGCTTTGACGCGAACCTTGACGTTGTAGTCGACCACTCGTTTGACAGCTACAAGAACCTTCATGGATTCCTCGTTTCTCTCCGGTGAAAAGAAAATCGCCAGGCCATGCCCGGCGATGGGTACTCGTCAGTGTAAAGAACACCTGTGAAAACAACGTATTCGCGGTTGCCGAACGCTGATGTCAGCAAAAGTGGCGACGCTACAGCGGCAATCCAAGCCAGACGCTGATCGCCCGTGTAAACTGCAGCGCGCCGCCGGGGTGGGGCTGAAGGTGGCGCGGGGGCGATGCTCACGTTGCTTTTAGCGGTGTTCTGCTGCCAACGGGTTTGTACCGGCAGCCGAGGCGAACAGCCAGCTGGGCCGAGTGCAAAACCGCCCGTATCTTGACCGCAACGTCTGGTCGGGTCAATACGACATAAACGCCAGTCACAAGCCGCCTCACCATGATTTATCAGGGTTTCGGCCGATTCAAACAAACGTTTGTATTGGACCTGCGAGGTGGTGTAGATATAATGCGCGCCTTCACGATGACACCCGGGTGAACGACCTTCCCGGTGTCGGTTTTAGCCATCTATAACAATACGTCTAAAAATACGCCGTTGAGCCTTGAGTAGGAGATAGCCTGTGGAACGCGAATTTATGGAGTTCGACGTCGTCATCGTCGGAGCCGGGCCCGCCGGGCTGTCTGCCGCTTGCCGCCTGAAACAGAGAGCCGCTGACGCCGGTCAGGAAATCAGCGTCTGCGTCGTGGAAAAAGGCTCCGAGGTCGGTGCCCACATCCTCTCCGGCGCGGTGTTCGAACCCCGAGCCCTCGACGAACTCTTCCCTGACTGGAAAGCCCTCGGCGCCCCGCTCAACACCCCGGTTAAAGACGACGACATCTATGTGCTGACCGGTGCCGACGCCAGCCAGAAAGTCCCGGGGGCATTTGTTCCCAAGACCATGCACAACGAAGGCAACTACATCATCTCCCTGGGCAACCTGTGCCGCTGGATGGCACAGCAGGCCGAGAACCTGGGCGTCGAAATCTACCCGGGCTTTGCGGCTCAGGAAGCGCTGATCGATGAAAGCGGCGTGGTGCGCGGGATTCTCACCGGCGACCTGGGCGTTGACCGCGAAGGCAATCCGAAAGAAGGCCTGTACACCCCCGGCATGGAACTGCGCGGCAAGTACACGCTGTTCGCCGAAGGCTGCCGTGGTCACATCGGCAAGCAACTGATCAACCGCTTTAACCTCGACAGTGAGGCCGACGCCCAGCATTACGGCATCGGTCTGAAGGAAATCTGGGAAGTCGATCCGGCCAAACACCAGCCAGGCCTGGTGGTGCACACCGCCGGTTGGCCGCTGGACATCATGGGCACTGAAAACACCGGCGGCTCGTTCCTTTACCACTTGGAAAACAATCAGGTCGTGGTCGGGCTGATCGTGGATCTGTCCTACGCCAACCCGTACCTGTCGCCGTTCGATGAATTCCAGCGCCTCAAGCACCACCCGGTCCTCAAGCAATACCTGGAAGGCGGCAAGCGCATCAGTTACGGCGCTCGGGCCATCTGCAAGGGCGGACTGAATTCGCTGCCGAAGATGGTCTTTCCCGGTGGCGCGCTGATCGGTTGCGACCTGGGCACCCTGAACTTCGCCAAGATCAAGGGCAGCCACACCGCCATGAAGTCCGGCATGCTCGCCGCTGAAGCAGTGGCGGATGCGTTGTTTGCCGGCAACGAGGGTGGCGATGCGCTGAACGGCTACGTTGAAGGTTTCAAAGCCAGCTGGCTGCACGAAGAGCTGTTCGCCAGCCGCAACTTTGGCGCGGCGGTTCACAAGTTCGGCGCCATCTTCGGGGGCGCCTTCAACTTTATCGATCAGAACCTGTTCGGCGGCAAGATCCCCTTCACCCTGCACGACAACAAACCTGACTATGCGTGCATGAAGCTGGCGGCCGACTCGAAGAAGATCGACTACCCGAAACCCGACGGCAAGCTGAGCTTCGACAAGCTAAGTTCGGTGTTCATCTCTGGCACCAACCACGAAGAAGAACAGCCCTGCCACTTGAAGCTGAAGGACCCGAGCATCCCGATCAGCGTCAACCTGCCCAAGTACGACGAGCCTGCGCAGCGTTACTGCCCGGCAGGGGTTTACGAGGTGGTGACCCAGGAAGACGGCGCGAAACGCTTCCAGATCAACGCGCAGAACTGCGTCCACTGCAAAACCTGCGACATCAAGGATCCATCGCAGAACATCACGTGGGTAGCACCGGAAGGCGCAGGCGGGCCGACCTATCCCAATATGTAAGGGAAGCGGCAAGCTTCAAGCTTTGAGCTGCAAGCTTCCCGGCTGAATCCGGTCCTACTGACACTGCGCGTGTTCAGTGGGACCGGCTTTAGCCGGGAAGACGCCAGCGGCCTTAGCGTAAAATTAAAGGTGTGCACACTGGCCTCTTTCCGGCTGAAACCGGTCCTACTCCCGGGAAGCTTGTAAGTTTCAACAACCACCCTCACGCTGATATTTTCAGCCTCTCGCCCTCTTCCCCCGGATTGCGCTCGAAGTAGCGTTTGTACTCGCGACTGAATTGCGAGGTGCTCTGATACCCGACCTTGTGCGCGACCTGTGCCACCCCCATGCCTTCGCCGATGAGCATCTGTTGAGCCTTGAGCAGCCGCACGCGCTTCAAGTACTGAACGGGTGACAGCAGCGTGCTGCGTTTGAAATGCTCATGGAAGGTTGAAGCGCTCATGTTGGCGCAGCGGGCCAGATCCTCGACGCTCAATGCCTCGTCGTAATGGTCGCGCAGGTAGTGCAACGCTGCCGCGATACGGGCGAAGTGGCCGGTCTGCTCGACCAGCGCACGCAGCACCCCGGCTTGCGGACCGCGCAATGCGGCATACACCACTTCCCTGACCCGGGCCTGGCCCATCACTTGCGCGTCGAGTGGATCGTGCAGACAGCGCAGCAACCGCTCCACGCTCTCGCGCATCGGCGCATCCAGCTCGGCGGAGGTCATGGACTCCGGCGTCTGCGCCTTGACCTTGACGTTCGGCGCCTCGCCCATGGTCTGAACAAGCTCACCCAACAGAGCCCGATCAATTGATACGGCGACGCCATACATCGGCGCCTCGGCCGTCGCGAAGGTTTCGCACATGAACGGTACCGACAACGCCTGCACCAGATAATGACCGGCGCCGTATTCCAGGGTTCGCGGGCCAAGGCGCGCGAGCTTGCTGCCCTGAGCAATGATCACCAGGCTCGGTTCATAGATCTGCGGGCTGCTCGCGACGTAATACTCCCAGGACATCGCCTGCACGCCCGGCACTCGGGTGTCGACGAAACCCGGGCGCGGCGCCAGCGGTTTGATAAGGGAGACCAACTCGGCGTTGGCGTCGGAATGGGAGAGAGGAGACATGGGCAGCCGTACGGAGGATTTGACACCGCCATCATCGCAGATCAGCGGCGCGAAGCCCTACTCGATCGATCAAATCCGGAGGATCAGGCATGACAGGCGGAGGAATGACCATGGCCGACGATGCGCTGCGTGAGGAGAATGGACCGCCTCAACTGTCATCGTTTTGCGAGGTTCTTTATGTACACAGCCATCGGTTACGCCGCCCAGTCCGCCACCACCCCCCTCGCCCCCATGACGTTCAGCCGCCGCAGCCCGCGGCCGGACGACGTGGCCATCGAGATCCTCTACTGCGGCGTCTGCCACTCCGACATCCACCAGGCGCGCAACGAGTGGGGCATCGCCGTGTACCCCCTCATGCCGGGCCATGAGATCGTCGGCAAGGTCACCGAAGTCGGCGCCAACGTCAGCAAGCACAAAGTCGGTGATCTGGTCGGCGTCGGCTGCATGGTCGATTCCTGCCGTCAGTGCGAAGCCTGCGCCCGCGACCTCGAGCAGTATTGCCTCGAAGGCGCGACCATGACCTACGCCACTCCGGACCGCGTCGACGGCAGCAACACCATGGGTGGCTATTCCAACAGCATCGTGGTCAGCGAGCACTTCGTCGTGCGTATCCCGGAGAAACTCGACCTGGCCGCTGCCGCGCCGATCCTGTGTGCCGGCATCACCACCTATTCGCCGCTCAAGCATTACGGCGTCAAGGCTGGCGACAAAGTGGGTGTGCTGGGCATGGGCGGTCTGGGCCACATGGGGATCAAGTTCGCCAAGGCCATGGGCGCGGAAGTGACGCTGTTCACCCGCTCGGCGAGCAAGGCCGAAGAAGGTCGTCGTCAGGGTGCCGACCACGTCATCGTCTCGACGGATGCCGAGCAGATGAAAGCCGCTGCTGGCCATTTCGACTTCCTGCTGGACACCATTCCTGTGCAGCACGACCTGAACCCCTACCTCGAAACCCTGCGATTTGACGGCGTGCACATTCTCGTCGGCCTGATCGAACCCGTGGACCCGGCGCTGCATGCTGCCAATCTGGTGATGAAGCGTCGCGTGCTGGCGGGCTCACTGATCGGTGGCATCGCCGAAACCCAGGAGGTGCTGGATTTCTGCGCCGAGCACGGCATCACCTGCGACATCGAGATGCTCGATATCAAGCACATCAACGAGGCCTACAGCCGCATGATCGCCGGTGACGTGAAATACCGTTTCGTGATTGATATGGCCACGTTGAAGGCCTGATCCACGGGTTCGCCCCGCGCGCAATGCGGGGCGAACGGCGACACCCCTACCGCGAGCGTTCAAGCCACTCCGGCTGGAGCGCCGATTCAGCATGAGGCGCCTCATCCGGCTCGGGCGCAGCGCTGGCCTCGGCGACCCCGTGGGCCAATGGTGCAACCTCGCTGGGTGCATGCTTCCGTCCCTTGACCACCGTCACCGTAGGCGTGGCGACCACCGCATTAGCCATGGCTTTCAGTGCTGTGGCTTCCCTCGTGGCGCGGCGAGCCGCAGGCGAAGGCTTCACGGCAGACTTGGCGGTCACCTCCGTTTGTGCGGCTGGCGAGGTAGCTCCGCTGATTTCGAGTTGGCCGAGCTCGCGCTGGCGCAGCATTTCGCTGGCAGCTTCACGCACCTCGCCCACGCCCTGCAATAACGCCAGGCTTACGTGGACGTCGTGCTTGAAGTCGCGGATGTAGTGCCGGGTTTCATCAGCCTGGCGCTGCATGTCAACCAAAGCTGTCTCCAGCAGTGAAATAGTGGCCCGCAGCTTCATCTGTTTTTTGCGTTTTCCGGCTGGCGTGGAGTCGAGACGGTCCCGCTGCTTGCCAAGCTTCTTCTCCACCTTGCTGCGTTTCTTTTCGAGCTTGGCGAGCTTCTTTTCAGCCCCGGCGAGGGCTTGCCCACAGGCGTGCTCAAAATGCTCCAGCAAGATTGTGGCCAGTTCCTGAAGCAGCTGCAGTGGTGTGAGCTCAGTTTTTTGTTTATTCGCCATACCAGCCTCTCCTTCCCGAATCGCATGTGCCCTGGCCGGTCGGCCAATGGCGTCTGAACAGTTAAGACCGCGGGCCGGGATTATGGTTGGGTCGATCACGAGCCCCTTTATCGATCGCTTCACCAGCAGGCGCTTTCCAGGATTTCAACAGGGGTGATTGCCGTCGATTGCTTCAACAGTTCGCCCGTTATCCCCTGCTCTGCTCATCTAGACGCTAGCCACCCAACTCCGCAGACAACCGTGCCGCGGCGTCCTTGATCACCGGCACCAGCTCGGCCATCTTTTCCAATGGCATGTAGGGCACGGTGCTGGCGATGCTGATGCCAGCGACAATCTGCTTGCTGGCATCACGCACCGGCGCGGCCACGCAGCGGATCGACGGTTCGTTGTCTTCCAGATCGAACGCATAACCGCCCTGCACGTACTCGCGCATGCGCGCCTGCACCTGCTCCCAGGTCTGCTCTTCATGGGCCGGCCACAGCGGGTTTTTGCCAGTGGTAGGCACGCTGATCTCATACAGCCGTTGCCATTCGCTTTCCGGGCTGTCCAGCAGCAGCGCCTTGCCGATGCCGGTGCGCGCCAGCGGCATGCGATGGCCCACCCGCGAACGCATCTCCGGACCATTGCGGCCGGGATTCTTGTGCAGGTACAGCACCTCGTCGCCATCGCGCATTGCCAAGTGCACAGTGTCGCCGGTGAGCGCCGACAATTGGTCGAGAAAGGGTTTGGCCAGCACCAGCAGCGGCACTTCTTCCTGGGCCTGGAACCCCAGTTCGATCAACCTGGGCCCGAGGAGATAACCGGTTTGCGGCACCACTCGCAGGTAGCGTTCCTCCACCAGACAACTGGCAAGCCGGTGCGTGGTGCTGCGGGTGGTGCCGATGAGCCGGGCGATTTCCTTGAGGTCGCGAGCGCCGCTGGCGACCGCATGAATCACGCCCAGGCCGCGAATCAGCGTTTGCGTGCCGGTGGGTGCAGGGTCTTTGCCAGTGACGGCGGTGTCGGATGCATCTTGCATGGCGCGCCTTATCGAATCAGAAAACCGGCGACATTATCGTCGCCAGCCTTGAAGCCTGCCAGCGCTGCGCAGAATTTGCTCGGCGTCGGCGCAGGGTCATACTCACTCGATGCGCTCGACCTTGCCCACCAACAGCATGTCGGACAACGCGCCGTACGCACGCTCGAAGACCATCGCATTTTCCCCAAGATTCACCTTGGTAGCACGCTTCCCAGGGCAGATAATTAAGCAGTTTCGCTGATGAAGGATTCCGCAGGCATGAGGCAAAAGGTTCTGAGACTTTCGCAAAATCACCATGGCCGTGACTTTGTCGTAGGTGACATTCACTTCAAAACCACCGACTTGTACAAAGGCCTGCACAAACTCGGCTTTGACAGCAGGACTGACCGAGTCATCGGCGTCGGCGACCTCATTGATCGCGGCCCGGGCGTGCTCGATGGGCTTAAGCTTTTGGGCGAGCCGTGGTTTTTCACCGTAATGGGTAACCATGAACAGATGTTGATTCGGGCTTACCGTGAAAACCCGGATGCTCGTTATGGCTCTCATGGTGCTGGTTGGTGGGCAACCGTCGCCGATGAGTCGAAAGAAATGATCATCGTCAAGCTTGAGACCCTCCCTACCCTCATCGAGATCGAATCACCCCTGGGGGTCGTCGGCGTTATACACGGGGATGTACCGAGAGGCTTGTCCTGGCAGCGGTTCGTCAACGATATCGACAACGCGCAAGTCGAAGAAATAGCCCTTTGGGGGCGAGAGCGGATCAAAAAACATTACCGTCAAGGCGTCGCCGGCGTTTGGCGTGTTTGCACGGGTCACACATGGATTCCAGAGCCGTTACGCCTCGGGAACGTGCTCGCGCTGGATTGCACCGGAGGCGGCGACGGGCCTTTGGGAATTTACTGCGTCCAGGACGATACCCTCTATGTCGACGGTCTTCCCGTGGCGCTTGACCAAGCTGAAGTTTTCACGGAGTTGCTTAACGATCTAGAGCGCACGCAGGCAGAACTCAACAACACATTGGGTGCTGGCACGCTAATCGAATCCCAACGCCTGAGTCGTAAGGCTGAAGGTTTAGCGGGTCGGGCGAATATTGCCTGGCTTGCACTGCAGCCTGAGGTCGAAGCGTCTCAGAAGCTCTTGAATGAGCTCCACGGGCTCAGCCTGCTTGGCGGGGAGCGGAGGGTCATGAAGCTCGAAGAATTACGGTCTGGATACGAAGGAACGCACATTGAAGGATTACTGAACAGGCTGTTCTCCTAGACGCGAGAGCTATTGCTTCCCGACAGTATCCATGGATCTGCCCTGCGGTCCTTTTCGTGGCAAACGGGCCGACCGGCAGTGCGAAGCACTGATCCAGTGCCCGGTGCCGGCGAAGCTAATCGACAAGTGCATCCCCACTGCCGGCCTGCTGGCCTGCTGGCCTGCTGGCCCATAGATGGCGGCCGGTTTAATCATTCAAGGCAAGATGCTGCATGCCTACCTCTGACGGGATTGTTGATGTTCACATCGACTCGCTTCATTGATCAAACGTTCAGATGTCGACGGCGGCTACTGCCTGAAAGTGAGCCAGGAAAAAATTGCGCAACAGCTTGGTGTTTCTCGTCAGAGCATCAACCGCCAGCTGAAAATTTGGGAGACGCAGGGCTTATTGGTTGTTCGATACAGCGCTATCACAATTCTCGATCTACAAAAACTCAAAGAGACAGCAGGCGGCGAGTAAGCATCCAGGTGCCCAACTACAAGCGGAGGCACGACTGATGACTTGGAACAGGTGATGGATCATCGATGGCTGACCTTGCACGCCACAACTCGTTGAACATTGTGGCGCGTCTTGTGATTGCTCGGTCGGCATAACAATGGGGCGCTACCCCATAATCCAGGGTGTATTTGCCATTCGCTTGCGGTGTATTCGCTGGTTGCATACGACGTATCGTTTGCTGTGACCAGCACTGCGGGAAATTGCGCGAACGTAATCATTGCGCCAAGGGAGTCTTTGGCACTTTTGCACTTAAAGACCATTTCTGTAAATTCAAAAGTGCCGCGGGGTAAGCGCGAAGTCCCTTGAGCCAGAAGTCTATCTTGCGTCGTGGCTAAGTAGTGGCTCAGAAGTTCCCGCGATCTATTACTTGAATACCTCTCTATTACTCATCCCGCGTAGACATGCGACTGCGGAGGTCGCCAAACCCACAAGCTAAGCCAACTAAAGACGCGCCACCTTCTAGACACTGGAACTAAAATGCCACTATTCCACATTGCACCTTAGTTGTGCCTGCTCCGTCTAGATGCCTCATCACAGCGCCTTGTGGCCTATTACCCGAGTGATTTCATGCCATTGGCTTTGTATCAAATTTGAAACAAATAAGTTGCCATCCCCTGCGCAGCGGACTATTTTCTTACGGCGCTCACTAGGGAGCTAACAAATAAAAAAGGTGTGCAGGGATGCGAAGGTTCAAGCCGTCCAATGCTGTCCGTTATTCCGTTAAACCCGCAACCACTACCGCACTTTGCGCGTTGTCTTTAACCTTTGGCTGCTCGACTTATGCCGACTATGCAGAACAGGGGAAGCTAGGTGACGCGGCCAGTTGGCGCTCGGAAGAATTTCAGAGTGACTGGGGATTGGGCCGTATCCAGGCTGATCAGGCCTATGCTGCCGGTATCACCGGCAGCGGGGTAAAAATCGGCGCGATGGACTCAGGATTCGACCCCTCTCATCCCGAAGCCAGCCCATCCCGCTACCATGCGGTAACGGCCAACGGCACCTACGTAAATGGTTCGCCCTTTAGCATCACGGGTGCCATCAACCCTAATAACGACACCCATGGCACGCACGTGACCGGGACCATGGGCGCGGCCCGGGATGGCGTTGGCATGCATGGCGTGGCGTACAACGCGCAACTCTATGTGGCCAACACCAACCAGAGCGACAGCTTCCTGTTCGGCCCGAGCCCGGATCCGCAGTACTTCAAGGCGGCCTATGGCGCGCTGGCCGATGCCGGTGTGCGGGCGATCAACAACAGTTGGGGTAGCCAGCCGCCGGATGTGACCTACGCGACGTTGAAAGGCGTGCAGGCTGCCTATGCCCAGCATTACAACCGGGGCACTTGGCTGGATGAAGCGGCTAACGTGTCGCGCAGGGGCGTGATCAACGTCTTCAGTGCTGGCAATACCGGCTATGCCAACGCCAGTGTGCGTTCTGCGCTGCCGTATTTCGAGCCAGACCTGGAAGGCCACTGGCTGGCGGTGTCTGGCCTGGATAGCGCCAATGCCCAGCGCTACAACCAGTGCGGCATTGCCAAATATTGGTGCATCACCACGCCCGGGAGGCTGATCAACAGCACCGTGCCTGGCGGCGGCTATGCGCTCAAGTCCGGTACGTCCATGGCCGCGCCCCATGCAACGGGCGCATTGGCGCTGGTGATGGAGCGCTACCCGTACATGAACAACGAGCAGGCCTTGCAGGTGCTGCTCACCACCGCGACCCAGCTCGATGGTTCGGTCACCCAGGCGCCCAATGGCACTGTGGGCTGGGGTGTGGTCAACCTGGAGCGGGCCATGCGCGGCCCAGGGCAGTTGCTGGGGACCTTCAACGCCAACCTGAGCGCCGGCCAAACCGATGTCTGGAGTAACGGTATCTCTGATCAGGCGTTGATCCAGCGTCAGGCCGAGGACACTGCTGAACAGACCGCCTGGCAGCAAACCCTGGTCAGCAGAGGTTGGCAGAACGGCGTGGCCAGCACCGCCAGCCAACAGGACCAGACCGACTACGCCGTGGGCAGCGCCCGTGCAGCGGCAGCGGCTCAGCGCCAGTATCAAGGCAGCCTGATCAAGTCCGGCGCGGGCCGACTGATCCTTGAAGGGAACAATACCTATCGCGGCGATACCCAGGTCAACGGTGGTGTGCTGTCGGTCAATGGCTCCCTGGCGTCCGCCGTGCAGGTCAATGCGGAGGGCACCCTAGGCGGCAATGGCCAGGTCGGTAACCTCACCGCGTTGAGCGGCGGGCAGATTGCGCCCGGTAACTCCATCGGCACCTTGCGGGTGAACGGTGACTTAACCTTCGCGCCGGGCTCAACCTACGCGGTAGAGCTTTCGCCAACGACCAGTGACCGCATTGTGGCCACCGGCAGTGCCACGGTGTCGGGGGCTAACATGGCCCTGGCCCTGGACCCAACGCCGCTACCATTAAATGCCACGCCCGGCCAAACCCTGATTGGCCGCCAGTACAACGTGTTGCAAGCCGCCAATGGTGTGAACGGGCAGTTTGCTGCGGTCACCTCCAACTACGCTTTCCTCGGCGGCCGCCTGGACTACGCCGCTAACGGCGTCGCGCTGAATATCGAGCGCACGGCGGCTTTCGACAGCGTGGCGCGAACCCCTAACCAGGCAGCCGTGGCCTCGGCCGCCGAGCAATTGGGGGCGGGCAACGCGGTGTATGAAAACCTGCTGCTCGCTCAAAGTGCCGCCTCGGCCCGGGAAAGTTTCCAGCAGCTGTCGGGCGAGATCTACCCGGCAGTCGCCACCCAGTTGATCAACGACAGCCGCTATGTGCGTGATGCCGTTGGCGAGCGTCTGGGCGCCAGCGTGTTCGGTCCCGACGCCAATACGGCACCGCAAGACAATGTGTGGTTCAAGGCCTTGGGCGCGTGGGGCAAAACCGATTCCCGTAGCGATACGGCGGGCTATACCTCGTCCATTGGCGGCGTGCTGGCGGGTGTCGACGGCGACGTAGGCGAAGCCACGCGCCTTGGCCTGATAGGCGGCTACAGTGACAGCTCGGTCAATATGGGCTCGGGCACCCATTCCGGTGCATCGGTAGACAGTTACCATCTGGGCGCCTATCTGGGCCATGAGATCGGCGCCTGGCGCTTGACCCTCGGCGGTGCCTACAGCTGGCACCGGATCGACGGCAAGCGCGATGTACAAGTCGGCGGCGCCAGTGGCCGGGAGAAAACCAAACACGATGCGCAGACCGCACAGGTATTCACCGAAGCGGCGTACCGTATTCAGTTGCAGCCCGCAGTGCTTGAGCCCTTCGCCAACCTGGCCTATGTGCACCTTGGCACGGATAGCTTCACCGAGAAGGGAGATGCCGCAGCGCTTGCATCCGGCAGCGATACCCGTGAAGCCGTGCTCGGCACGCTGGGTGTACGGGCGCTTAAAACCATCGCAATCAATGATCATCAGAAGCTGGATCTCTCCGGCAGCCTGGGCTGGCAGCACAACCTGAGCAATACCGATTCAGAGCAGCACATGGCCTTTGCGGCAGGCGGCAGTCGTTTTGGCATCGAAAGCTCGCCCTTGGTGCGTGATGCGGCCCTGGTGGGTGCCCATGCCCGCATGGCGCTGAGCCGTGAGGCCAGCGTCAGCCTGGACTACAACGGCCAACTGGCCAGCCGTGAAAAAAGCCACGGCATCGGCTTGAGCCTTAACTGGCAGTTCTAAGAGCAAAGCGGCACAGCGAGCCACGCCTTCGCCCGCCGCTTTCCTGAAGTTGAATGTTTCAACCTACCCATTGTTGGAAAAAGAACGACGCGGATGCCAAGACGGCATTCGCGCGGGGTTTTGTGTGCGCTAACTAAGGACAGTTGTATTTATGAAAAAGCCATCCACCACTCGACAGCTTGCTGTCAGCTCCATTCGGCACGCTATTCGGCAAGCCCATCGCGCTTCTTGCGGCGCCCTGGCCTGTTACCTGGCCACCCTCGGTGCAGCCGAGGCTGCGCCTTACGTAGAAGCCGGCCAGGCCGGGAATGTCGCCAGTTGGCGCAGCCCGGAGTTCACTGCGCAATGGGGGCTGGGCGCGATTAACGCCGACCAGGCCTACGCGGCCGGTTACACCGGCAAAGGCGTGAAGTTGGGGATTTTCGATCAGCCGGTGTACGCACCGCACCCGGAATTCGCCAGCCCGGATAAAGTGATCAACCTGGTAACCAGTGGCATTCGCGAGTACACCGACCCCTATATCCCGGTGAAGGCCGGCGATGCCTTTCGTTACGATGGCACCCCTACCCCTGACTCCAACGGCCGGCTGGGTAACCATGGCACCCACGTAGGTGGCATCGCTGGCGGCAACCGAGACGGCGGGCCCATGCACGGCGTGGCCTTCAACGCCCAGATCATCAGCGCCGACAACGGCGACCCAGGCCCGGAGGACGGCATTGTCTTGGGCAACGACGGCGCGGTTTACCAGGCTGGCTGGAACGCATTGGTCAGCAGTGGCGCGCGCATCATCAACAACAGCTGGGGCATTGGCATTACCGACCGCTTTGACCAGGGCGGTCGCGACCCGGCCTTTCCGCACTTTACCGTTCAGGATGCGCAGCTGCAGTTCAATCAGATCCAACAGATCCTCGGCACTCGCCCAGGGGGCGCTTACCAGGGCGCCATCGATGCTGCGCGCAGCGGCGTGGTGACCATTTTCGCCGCAGGCAACGACTACAACCTGAACAACCCGGACGCCATGGCCGGGCTAGGGTATTTCGTGCCAGAGATCGCCCCCAACTGGCTGACGGTTGCTGCCTTGCAGCAAAACCCGAACGCCACGGCCGCCGGCGCCACGCCTTACACCTTGAGCACCTTTTCTTCTCGCTGCGGCTACACGGCCAGCTTCTGCGTGTCGGCGCCAGGCACGCGGATCTACAGCTCCGTGCTCAACGGCACCAGCTTGGCAGACCTGACCGTGGGCTGGGTCAACAAAAACGGTACCTCCATGGCTGCGCCCCATGTCGCGGGCAGCATGGCAGTACTGATGGAGCGCTTCCCCTACATGACCGGCGCACAGGTGGCCGACGTGTTGAAAACCACCGCCACCGACCTCGGCGCGCCTGGCGTGGACGCACTGTATGGCTGGGGCATGATCAACCTGGGCAAGGCCGTCAACGGCCCGAGCATGTTCGTCACCGAGGCGGATATTCCCGCCGAGTTTCGTATCAGTGGCGCCTATGGCGACAGCCAGTTCGTTGCCAACCTGCCGGGCACCGGCGCGGTGGTCGATGCCGGTAAACCGACCCAGCGCCTCTGCAGCGGGCCACAATGCGGGCGGGACGTGTGGAGCAATGACATAGCCGGGCATGGCGGCTTGACCAAGCTGGGTATCGGTACCTTGGTGCTGACTGGCGCCAACACCTACAGCGGCCCGACCCTGGTCAATGAAGGGCGCCTGGCGGTCAATGGTTCGCTGGCCTCGGCGGTGACCGTCAACGACACGGGCATACTGGGCGGCAACGGCCGGGTCGCGTCCCTTGCTGCCAACCGTGGCGGTACGGTTGCGCCGGGCAATTCCGTGGGCACCTTACAGGTGGCGGGGGACCTTAACCTGGCGCCCGGCGCTGTGTATGCGGTGGAGTTGTCGCCCGCTGGCAGCGACCGCATCATCGCCGGCGGACAGGCTACGGTGAGCGGTGCGACCATGGCCCTCTCGCTGGAAAACGGCGCCGGCTTCACCACAAGCGAGGTCAACAGCCTGATCGGCCGGCCGTTCAGCGTGCTGCAAGCCGCTGGCGGCGTGCAGGGCCAGTTCGGGACGGTGCTGGATAACTACGCTTTCCTGGATGGCAACCTGGCCTACAGCGGTACGGGCGTTGCCTTGGCCCTGGAGCGCAACGGGGACAGCTTCGCCAGCGCCGCGCAAACCGCTAACCAGGCCAACGTAGCGGCGGCCGCCGAGCAATTAGGTGCCGGTAACGCGGTGTACGAAGAGCTGCTGTTGAGCCCTGATGCGGCTACCGCCCGGCGTGCCTACACCCAGTTGTCCGGCGAAGTGCATCCGGCCATCACCACTCAGTTGATCAACGACAGCCGCCAGGTACGCGATGCCGTAGGTGATCGCCTGCGCGTCGAAGGGCTGTACGACCAGCCTGCGGCGGGCGTTGAAGGCAACAACCTGTGGGTGAAAGGCCTGGGTGCCTGGGGCAAGAACGCCGGCAGCAGCGACAGCGCCAGTTCAACCTCATCCCTGGGCGGCCTGCTCGCCGGTGTGGACGGCCTGGTGGCTGAGCACACCCGGTTGGGCGCCATGGTCGGTTACAGCGATACCTCGTTAGGCATGGGTGACGACACCCATTCCAGCGCCTCGGCCGATAGCTACCACCTGGGTGCGTACATTGGCCACGAGGAAGGGGCGTTGCGCCTGACCGCAGGTGCATCCCATAGCTGGCACCGCATTGACGTCAAGCGAGACGTGCAACTGGGTACTTCGGCCGACCGCCTGAAGGTCAAGCGCGACGCGCAATCGACCCAGGTGTTCACCGAAGCGGCCTATCGCCTCAACCTGCAGCCTTTGGCGCTGGAGCCCTTCGCCAACCTGGCCTATGTGCACTTCGACAGCGACAGCTTTACGGAGAAAGGAGGCGACACGGCGCTCAAGGGTGATGACGACACCCGCGACACGGTGCTGTCCACGCTGGGCGCGCGTGCCGGTAGCCGGTTTAACCTCACCGATACCCAGAAACTGGACGTCTCAGGTACGTTGGGCTGGCAGCATAACCTGAGCGATACCTCGGCCGAGCAGCACCTGGCCTTTGCCAGCGGGGTGAATAGCTTTGCCGTGCAAAGCGTGTCCATGGACCGGGACGCCGCCGTCGTGGGCGCCCGCGCCAGCCTTGTCTTGAACCGGGATGCGCGGATCGATCTGGACTACAACGGCCTGCTGGGCGCCCGGGATAAAACCCACGGCGTCGGCCTGTCGCTGAATTGGCAGTTCTAACCTCTAGCGCTGCCTGAAAGTCTGCGCCAGCTTGGTGCTCTCACCAGATACTAAAAAACCGTCTGGAGGGTCGTTTTTTTTCCCTCCAACCGGTTCAGTAGCCATCCAGCGGAGCGCCTAAGCATGGGGAACACAGCGAACTCGAAAGGCTGCTCTCTTTGATGCAGACACCCTCTAAAGCCCGGTCTTACCCGGGCATAGCCGCTTCCATGCCTTTCTCAGGAAACGTCCGTCACCTGGCACGTGATGGCCGTCCCTCATTACGTATCGACAGAGCCATCACAACTCGATGCGTTCCACCTTGCCCACCAACAGGATGTAAGACAGCGCCCCGAGCAGCGCCAGAATGGCGATGTAGGTGATCGCCGGCGCAAAGGAATCACCCGACGCCAGGAAACCGATCACGATCGGCGTGGCAATCGCTGCCAGGTTGCCGATCAGGTTGAACGTCCCGCCGGTCAGCCCCAACAGCCGCGCCGGTGCGAGGGTCGACACCAGCGACCAAGTGATCGACGCCAGGCCATTACCGAAGAAGGCCAGCGCCAGGAAAGCGATCACCAGCGGGGTCGAGTCGACGTAATTGGCGCCGATGATCGAGGTGGAAATCAGCAGACCGGCGATGATCGGCGTCTTGCGCGCGAAACCCACGGTGTAACCGCGACGGATCAGCCAGTCGGAGAAGAACCCCGAGCAGAGCACGCCGACGAAGGCCGCGAGGAACGGCAGCGACGCCAGCAGGCCGGACTTGATGAAGTCCATGCCGCGGTATTTCACCAGATAGGTTGGGAACCAGGTGAGGAAGAACCACAGCGTCGAGTTCAGGCAGAACTGGCCCAGGTAGATGCCCCACAGCTTGCGCTTGGTCAGCACGATGCCCAGATCCTGCCAGCTGAAACCGCTCTTGCGTTTCGAGGCGTCGGTCTGCATGTCGACCAGGCCGCCGCCCTCCTTGATCAAGTCGATCTCGCCCTGATTGATGCCTTTGAAATCACGGGGTTCACGGTAAACCATGTACCAGATCGCCGCCCAGAGCACGCCGACGCCGCCAGTGGCGACGAACACCATGTGCCAGCCATAGCGGGTCTGCAGCCAGGCGAGCACCGGGGTCAGAAACGCCAGGCCGACGAACTGGCCGGAGGTGTAGAAGCCGACGGCGGTGGCGCGCTCCTTTTCGGGGAACCAGGCGGTGACGACGCGGCTGTTGATCGGGTACGCCGGGGCCTCCAGCGCGCCGACGGCCATGCGCAAAATGAACAGGCCGATGAAGCTGCCAACGAAGCCGAGAAAAATGGTCGCAATGGACCACAGCGCCAGCGCCACGGTGTAGAGAATGCGCGGTGGAACGCGATCCACCAGCCAGCCGCCGGGCAGCTGCATGGCGGCGTAGGTCCAGCCGAACGCGGAGAAGATCAGGCCGACGTGCACCGGATCGATGCCCAGCTCGCTGGTCAGTGCGGGCGCGGCGATGGACAGGTTGCTGCGGTCGAGGTAGTTGATCACCACGGTGATGAACAGCAGCACCATGATGAAAAAGCGTTTACGAGTCGGCGTAGCGGTGGTCGCTCGCGCCTGGGTTGCGGTCTGTGTGCGCAAGGGAAGTGCCTCTTTTTATGGTTATCTGAGGTCTGGCGTTATGTGTTTCGTGTGTGGACGAGTAGCGAAACGCTTCGTGAGCAAGCTCACTCCCACGTGAGGGTCAGCGCCCTCGACATCAGGGTCAGGCACAGTTCCTGTGGGAGCGAGCTTGCTCGCGAATCGGGTTTAACGCTGAATTTGCATCAAACCCGTGGGTCAATCACCACTCGGCAAAGCTGCCGTCGGCATGGCGCCAGATCGGGTTACGCCAGCGGTGGCCGATGGCGGCGCGCTCCTTGACGTACTCTTCGTTGATCTCGATGCCCAGGCCCGGTCCGTTCGGGATCTTCACCATGCCCTTGTCGTAGTCGAAGACTTCGGGGTTCTTGATGTAGTCGAGCAGGTCGTTGCTTTCGTTGTAGTGAATGCCCAGGCTCTGCTCCTGAATGAACGCGTTGTAGCAAACGGCGTCCAGTTGCAGGCACGCGGCCAGCGCGATCGGGCCCAACGGGCAATGCAGCGCCAGCGCTACGTCATAGGCTTCGGCCATGTTGGCGATCTTGCGGGTTTCGGTGATGCCGCCCGCGTGGGAAGCGTCCGGCTGGATGATGTCGACGTAGCCTTCGCTCAACACGCGCTTGAAATCCCAACGGGAGAACAAACGCTCGCCCAGGGCAATCGGCGTGCTGGTCAACGGCGCCAGTTCCTTCAGCGCTTCGTAGTTCTCGCTGAGCACCGGCTCTTCGATGAACATCAGCTTGTAGGGGTCCAGCTCTTTCATCAGCACCTTGGCCATCGGCTTGTGCACGCGACCGTGGAAGTCGACGCCGATGCCCACGTTCGGGCCCACGGCATCACGCACGGCAGCGACGTTGGCCAGGGCCAGATCGACCTTGTCGAAGGTGTCGAGGAACTGCAGCTCTTCGGTACCGTTCATTTTCACCGCGGTGAAGCCTCGCTCCACTGCTTCTTTTGCCGCGCGTGCGGTGTCCGCCGGACGGTCGCCGCCGATCCACGAATACACCCGAATCTTGTCGCGCACCTGGCCACCCAGCAAGTCGCTGACCGACACGCCCAGCGCCTTGCCCTTGATGTCCCACAGCGCCTGGTCGATGCCTGCCAGCGCGCTCATGTGAATGGCGCCGCCGCGGTAGAAGCCGCCGCGATAGAGCACGGTCCAGATGTCTTCGATGTTGCGCGGGTCTTTGCCGATCAGGTAGTCGGACAGTTCCTCAACCGCTGCGGCCACGGTGTGGGCGCGGCCCTCGACCACAGGCTCGCCCCAACCGGTGACGCCCTGGTCGGTCTCGACTTTCAGGAAGCACCAGCGCGGCGGAACGATGTACGTCGTGAGTTTGGTGATTTTCATGTCTTGTCTCTCTTATTCAAAACACATGCTGTTGGCGCACTTGTTTAAAAACACAGCCTCGATGGCGCAACGAGCGGGTGGTTCACTGGTTGTTTGCTGGCTTGTGCTGGTTCCAGGCTTCAACGTAGGCCTTGGCGCTCTTTGCGACGTCCTCGGCGCTCATGCCCGGCTTGAACAAGCCCGAACCCAGACCGAAACCGGAGACCCCGGCGTCGAGAAACACCTTCATGTTGTCCGGGGTGATGCCGCCGACCGGGATCAACGCCGTGCCGGCCGGCAACACCGCCAGCCAGGCCTTGACCACCGCCGGGCCCATCTGCTCGGCAGGGAACATCTTCAGCACGTCGGCACCTTCGGCCAGCGCGGCGAAGGCTTCGGTCGGTGTGGCCACGCCCGGAGAGAGGAACAGGCCTTCGGCCTTGGCCGCGCGCAGCACCTTCGGATCGCTGTGGGGCATGACGATGACCTGACCGCCCGCTTCCTTGACCTGACGCACTTGCTCCGGCGTCAACACCGTGCCCGCACCGATCAGGCAATCGGCGGGCAGGCTCTGACGCAGCAGGCGGATGCTGTCGTACGGCTGCGGGGAATTGAGCGGCACTTCAATGACGCGGAAACCGGCGGTGTAAAGGACATCACCGATGGCCGGTGCTTCTTCGGGGCGCAGGCCGCGCAGAATCGCGACCAGACCGTTTTGCACGAGGGCTTGCTTGAGCATGTCAGTTCTCTACGTGAAGGGGCCGGGCAGCGGCCGAAGAGGAGGATTGAATCAGACCGGCCTGCACCGCGACCTGCCACAGACCGCGCTCGGTGGCCTGTTCCGCCAGGATCACCTGGGCAAAGCCATTGGCATCGAGGGCGCGCTGATAGCGGGCGATCAGGGCGTCGCTGCCGATCAGGATCACGGCAGGCAACTGCGCGTCGGTCTGGCGCAACAGTTGGGCGAGCGCGACGATTTCATGGCCGATCAACAGGCCGGACAAGTAATCGGATTGGGCAGCACCGGACAGCACGCCGGTCAAGCCGAGCGTTCGGCAACTGAAGATGGTCGACAGCGGACCTGCCGCACCGCTGGCCGAGCGAGACACTGCCACGCCCCGGTCAAACGCTTCAGCGTCGAAGGTCTCGCTGCGCTGCATCGTGCGGCCGAGTATGGTGTGGCTGGACAGCGCGGCGTAGACCTCGCCGGTCATGAAGGTATCGAAATGCTCGATCCGGCCGTCCACCGCCCTCACCCACTTCGAGTGGCTCCCGGGCAGGCCGATCAACAGTGGCTTGGCGGCTTCGCTGGCGGGCAGCGAGTCGAGAATGCCGAGGACTTGGGTTTCTTCGCCGCGCATCACGTTGGGCAGCTCGGAGCGCTGCAGGATGCCGGGAATGATGTGAACGTCGACGCCGCGCACGCTGCGCACCGTGACCAGCGCGGAACTGAGGGCGGCGACGCTGGCGGGCGTCCGCTGGTAGACGGCTTCGCGCCAGCCCTGAGCGCTGCCGACCATGCCGCAGGCGATCACCGGCAGCGTCGGTTCGGCGTCGAGCCAGTCGCCGCAGGCCTCGTCAAAAGCCAGTTCGAAGCCGTTGCAAACCTGCTGCCCGCCGATTAAGCGAGGCGTCGAGGGCAGCTGCATGATGCCCGCGTCGAGCGAACGTTGTTCCAGTACCCGGCCGTTTTCGCCGAGTCGATACGCTCGAAGGGATGTCGTACCCCAATCGAGCGCGATCAATTGCGCCTGCATGGCTTCACCTGATTGTTATTAATGAGTGAATGCGGGACGGACTATAAACCGGTTGCTGGCGATATCTCAATATATAACGCACGATCCCACATATTGGGACGACAGTGGATCGGCAAGCAAATTCGACAAATGCCTGTTCCGTCCGGGTTTGCGGTTCGGCATACTGCTGCCCGTCGCTGGCGGCACTTATATGAAGACCCGGATTCGTCTCGACGCATGGTGACCTTGGGGCTGTCCGCCTCGCGCCGTGCCTTTCGCCGGTTTTTCATGTGCCCTGCCCACTCATCGGCCTCAGTGTCGAAGGTGGTAACTTTCCTGCCTGTCGCACCCTTTCATCGTTTGCTCTGCCCTGCACGCCTGCTGGCGCCGGTTCGCGTGCCCGCACGCCTGACTCATCTGAAAAGGATCCTCAAGATGAAGCGATTCGTCGTGCTCGACAGCCTTCGCGGTCTCTGCGCCCTGACCCTGATTGTTCATCACTCGCACATCGAGCGAAGCATCACGGAGCTGGCGTTTTTCCGTAATGCCAGCCAGTTCGCCGGTTTGTTTTTTGCCCTCAGCGGCTTTCTGATGTACCGCCGCTACGTCGGCACGCCTACTACTGAGGGGCAACTCGGCGACTTCACGATGGCCCGCGCCTGCCGGGTGATGCCGCTGCACTTGGCGGTACTGTTGTTCTTCATCGGTTTCGAGTGTTTGAAGCTAGTCATGGAGCGCTACGGGCTGCTGTTGAATTTCCCGGCGTTCAGTGGTGACCGGGCGCCCGGGGAGATCCTGCCCAATGTGTTGCTGATCCAGGCGTGGTGGCCGGGCTTCAATGCGTTGTCGTTCAACTACCCGTCGTGGTGGGTCAGCGTAGCGTTTTATCTGTGGCTGATCTTCGGGCTGATCTGCTACGCGTTGCCGAGAATGGCGCGGATGCTGTTCACGCTGTTGGGCGGGTTCGCGTTTGTCGGGCTGTTCGCGGATTCCGATCTGCTGACGCGTTATGTGTTGTGGGGCGCGGCGTGTTTCTTTGCGGGCACGGTGACGTACAGGCTGTATGCGCGGCTGCGGAATTTCGCGCCGGGGGTGGCACTGGCCAGCGTGCTTGAAATGGGGATATTGGCGACGATCGGCTGGGTGATGGTGGACGGCGCGCCCCCGCTGACGATTGAACTGGCGCTGCTGTTTTGCCTGGCGATTCTGGTGTTTGCGTGGGAGGCCGGAGCGGTTTCGCGGCTGTTGCACAAGCGAGTGTTTCCGGCGCTGGGCAGGCTGTGGCTGTCGGTTTACCTGACCCATGCGGCGGTGATTTTCGTGGTCGCCACCGGGCTGACGGTGGCGGCCAAGTTCGGCGGTTACCCGCTGTTGGTGGACAGGCCGGGGGAGATGCCAGGGTCGCTGGTGCGTTATCTGAGTACGGGCAGTGCCCTGAACGACAATCTGTTGTTGCTGTTGGTGGTGGTGGCGGTTGTGGTGCTTTCGATGTTGGTTCATCGCTACATCGAGGTGCCTGGGGTGCGGTTTGGGGAGTGCTTGAGACGCAGATCGTTTCGCGGCCGGCGGAGCGATGATGTTTCTCGCATCAATGTCTGAGGGCAGAGCAGGATCAAGAGTGCTGCTCTCGGTTTAGCCCGACTTCGTCGGGTACCCTCAGTCCGGTCCGGTCAGGCATATGCACCCGCCACTCTCGATGGCGGGGCTCTCGCGGCATCGGCACTCTTCGCCGAACAGGCCATGCCCGCTACTGGTGCGTCACCCAGAACGCTACTGCCCCCACAACCAGCACAATAATGAAAAGAATGGCCCATGCATCCACATGGCTTTCGGATTTGGCAACTTTCGGGTGATTTCGCATTGCATCGCCTTTTGTCTGTTTTATGGGTGATCGCAAAACTCGCGTGCCAACGACGGAGGTCGTCAGCCATCGCCTCAGTAAAGTTCAGGGATGCCCTTATCACAAGTGAGGCTATGGCAACCCGACGTGCTGCTTAGCACTTTCGGTTCTGTGCATATACTCAAACATCACTTTTGCGCATATCTGCAAACTGGTAACCTCCCCCGGCTCCGCAAGGAGTGCGCGGCCGTGCGCGCAGATTTGTTCGGTAGCCTGAAAGCAGACGACAACGCATCGCCTTTCCGGCTGGCCCAGCAGCAGTGAACCGCCTGAGAACAGGACCACCATGTACGTATACGACGAGTACGATCAGCGGATCGTCGAGGACCGCGTCAAGCAGTTCCGCGACCAGACCCGCCGCTATCTGGCCGGCGAGCTCAGTGAAGAAGAGTTCCGCCCGCTTCGCCTGCAAAACGGCCTCTACATTCAACGCTTCGCCCCGATGCTGCGCGTGGCTGTGCCTTACGGCCAGCTGGCGTCACGCCAGGCCCGCATGCTGGCGAAGATCGCCCGCGATTACGACAAGGGCTACGCACACATCAGTACCCGCCAGAACGTGCAGTTCAACTGGCCGGCACTCGAAGACATCCCCGACATTCTCGCCGAGCTGGCCACCGTGCAGATGCACGCGATCCAGACCAGCGGCAACTGCCTGCGCAACGTCACCACGGACCAGTTCGCCGGCGTGGCAGCCGACGAGTTGGTGGACCCGCGCCCGTGGTGTGAAATCGTCCGTCAGTGGACGACCTTTCACCCGGAATTCGCCTACCTGCCGCGCAAGTTCAAGATCGCGATCAACGGCTCGACGTCCGACCGCGCCGCCATCGAAGTGCACGACATCGGCCTGGAGCCGGTCAAGAATGCTGCCGGCGAACTGGGCTTCCGCGTGCTGGTCGGCGGCGGCCTGGGCCGCACGCCAGTGGTCGGTGCGTTCATCAATGAGTTCCTGCCGTGGCAGGACCTTTTGAGCTACCTCGACGCCATCCTGCGTGTGTACAACCGCTACGGCCGTCGGGACAACAAATACAAGGCGCGCATCAAGATTTTGGTCAAGGCGCTGACGCCTGAAGTGTTCGCCGAGAAGGTCGAGGCCGAAATGGCCCACCTGCGCGGCGGCCAGACCACGCTGACCGAGGCCGAAGTGCATCGCGTCGCCAAGCACTTCGTCGACCCGGACTACAAGGCGCTGACCGATTACAGCGCCGAACTGGCTGAGCTGGATCAACAGCACCCCGGTTTCGCCCGCTGGCGCTCGCGCAACGTCCTGGCCCATAAAAAGCCGGGTTACGCCGCGGTGACGCTGTCGCTGAAACCCACGGGTGTTGCCCCGGGCGATCTCACCGACAAGCAACTGGATGGCATCGCCGACCTGGCCGACCGCTACAGCTTCGGTCAACTGCGTACGTCCCACGAGCAGAACATAATCCTGGCCGACGTTGAGCAGAGCCAACTGTTCACGATGTGGGGCGAGCTGCGCGAGCAAGGCTTCGCGACGCCAAACATTGGCCTGCTGACGGACATCATTTGCTGCCCGGGCGGCGACTTCTGCTCGCTGGCCAACGCCAAGTCGATCCCGATTGCCGAATCGATCCAGCGCCGTTTCGACGACCTTGATTACCTGTTCGACATCGGCGAGCTGGACCTCAACATCTCCGGCTGCATGAACGCCTGCGGTCACCACCACGTTGGCCACATCGGTATTCTCGGCGTGGACAAAAAGGGCGAAGAGTTCTATCAGGTGTCGCTGGGCGGCAGCGCCAGCCGCGACGCCAGCCTGGGCAAGATCCTCGGCCCGTCGTTCGCACAGGACGTCATGCCGGATGTGATCGAGAAGCTGATCAACGTCTACGTCGAGAAACGCAACGAAGACGAGCGCTTCATCGATACCTACCAGCGTATTGGCATCGACCCTTTCAAGGAGCGCGTCTATGCAGCGAATCATTAAGAACAACGCGGTCATCGACGAGACCTGGCACCTGCTGCCCAAGGACACGACGTTCGACAGCCTGTCCAACTGCGACGACCTGATCGTGCCGCTGAACCTGTGGCGCGAGCATGCCCATGCGCTAAAGGCCCGCGACGGCGGTCTGGGTGTCTGGCTGGACAGCGACGAGGAAGCCGAGGAAATCGGTGACGACGCGGATCAGTTCCAGGTCATCGCCCTGAACTTTCCGGCATTCACCGACGGCCGCAGCTACTCTAACGCCCGCCTGTTGCGTGACCGCTACGGTTACAAGGGCGAGCTGCGGGCGATTGGCGATGTGTTGCGCGATCAGCTGTTCTACCTGCACCGCTGCGGGTTCGACGCGTTCGCGATTCGTGCGGACAAGGACCCGTACGAAGCGCTGGAGGGTCTGAGGGACTTTTCCGTGACGTATCAAGCTGCCACCGACGAGCCGCTGCCGCTGTTCCGGCGCCGTTGATCCGACACTGATCCACACGCAACAAAAAGCCCCGGTTTCGTGAGAAGCCGGGGCTTTTTTAGTTCTGCGAGATCAAGCTGCAAACACCGTCAGTCCTGCGGTATGACGTCCGACGCCTTCCCGGCTAAAGCCGGTCCTACGAAATCACCAGAACCGCTGTTGCGTCAGCTTGCCCCACCAGCCTGTCACCAAATGGTCGACCGAGGTGCTCGCCGCGATGCCCACACGCTGCTGCAGGCTTTTGCGCTCGGCGTAGTGCAGATGGAACACCTCGGCGGTTTTGGCTTTCTCCGACAGGTATTCATCGCTGGTCTTCAGCTCATCCACCAGTTGCTTGTCCTTGGCCGCGATGCCCAGCCAGATCTCGCCGGTGGCGACTTCGTCGATCTGCAACTGCGGGCGGTAGCTGGCGACGAAGTTCTTGAACAGCTCGTGGGTGATGTCCAGGTCCTCCTGGAATTTCTCGCGACCCTTCTCGGTGTTTTCGCCGAACACCGTCAACGTGCGCTTGTACTCGCCGGCGGTCAGCACTTCGAAATCGATGTCGTGCTTCTTCAGCAGGCGATTGACGTTAGGCAGCTGGGCGACCACGCCAATCGACCCAAGAATCGCGAACGGCGCACTGATGATCCGGGTGCCGATGCACGCCATCATGTAGCCGCCGCTGGCCGCGACCTTGTCGATGCAAATGGTCAGCGGAATGCCCGCCTGACGAATCCGCGCCAGTTGCGACGACGCCAGACCGTAGCTGTGCACCATGCCACCGCCGCTTTCGAGGCGCAGCACTACTTCATCCTTGGGGGTGGCGAGGGTCAACAGTGCGGTGATCTCATTGCGCATGTTCTCGGTGGCCGAGGCCTTGATGTCACCGTCGAAGTCCAGCACGTAGACACGCGACTTCACCTCGGTGGACTTCTTGTCCTTTTTCAATTCCTTGGCCTGGGACTTGCGCAACGCCTTGAGCCGAGCCTTGTCCAGCAGCGAACCTTCAAGGCGATCACGCAGCCCTTTGTAGAAGTCATTGAGCTTGGTGACGTGCAACTGTCCGCCTGCACCGCGGCGCCCTCGACCTCGCATCGAGCCGATGACCACCAGCACCACGATGATCGCGATCACGATGGTGACGGTCTTTGCCAGAAAGCTGGCGTAATCGAAAATGAACTCCACAGAAACTCCTTACCGGTACAGCAGATCCTCGGCAGAGGATCGCGAATGGGGCCAAGCATACCGGCGCGCCGGTCGCCGGGCCAGTGACGAGACGGGGGATTGGGGGCCAGATCGGCCAATTCAAACGAGCGTATGTTTTTTCATTGACAGACCGCGGGCCGTCCTCATAACCTCCCAGCACTTTCAACGTGCCAGGGTGACGCGGTCGTGGGCAGCATCTATCTCATACGACATGGCCAGGCCTCGTTTGGTGCGGACGATTACGACGTCTTGTCGCCCACCGGTTTTCGCCAGTCGGAAATCCTCGGCGCACACCTCGCGCAGCTGGGCCTGACCTTCGACCGCTGCATCAGCGGCGCCCTGTACCGCCAGCGTCACACGGCTGAAACGGTGATTGCCCAGCTCAACGCCGCCGGCCTCCCCACCCCCGAACTTGAAACCGACATCGCCTTCAATGAATTCAACGCCGAAGGCGTGATCCGTGCGCTGATCCCCGCGATGCTGGATGAAGAACCCGAAGCCTTCGAGATCATGCGCGACGCCGCCAACAACCGCGCCGAGTTTCAGCGTTTGTTTGCCGCGATCATTCGCCGCTGGCTGGTGGGCGATCACGACGCCGCCGCGCTGCAGAGCTGGCAAGCGTTCGTCGAGGAGGTTGAAGCGGGCCTGAGCGGGATTCTCGACAGCGCCGGGCCAAGCGATCGCATCGCCGTGTTCACCTCCGGCGGCACCATCACTGCCCTGCTCCACCTGATTACGCAAATGCCGGCCACCCAGGCCTTCGAACTCAACTGGCACATCGTCAACACCTCGCTCAACCACCTGAAGTTCCGTGAGCGCGAGGTGTCCCTGGCTTCCTTCAACAGTTACGCGCACCTGCAACTGATGAAGGCGCCGGAGCTCATCACCTACCGCTGAGCCCCGGCCAACCGCACCCGCAAAGTGCTCGTCATCACTCATATAAAAGGATCACACCATGAGCTCCGTAGAAAACGCCGTTCAAGCCATGAAAGCCAAGTTCAACCCAGCCGCCGCTGCAGGCCTGGACCTGGTGTTCGGGTTTCGCATCGACGAAACCAAGAACTTCTCCCTGATCGTCAAGGACAGCACCTGCGAATTGCAGGAAGGCGAAAACCCGGACGCCCAGGTCACGCTGGTGATGGACGGCGAAACCCTTGAAGGCATCGTCAGCGGCGAGACCGACGGCATGCAGGCGTTCATGGGCGGCAAACTGCGCGCTGAAGGCGACATGATGCTGGCGATGAAACTGAGCGAGCTGTTCCCTTCCTGAGAACGCACCGTTCTTGCAAAAAACCGAAGCTGCCCGGCTTCGGTTTTTTTTCGCCCGGGCGACGTGCAAGACAGCGACCCCCGCCTGTGAATCAGGGCGGCTGATTGCCCCGTAACACCCACGCCAATAGCCCTTGTTCACGGGCGTGGGGGCGCATTAGATTAGCCAATGATCCTGGCCAACCAAAATAATCTGCAGGGATAAGCATGCCGCTCACCGACCAGTCCACCCAGGTTCGATCCGGCGAAGAACTCGACGCTGCGTTGATCGACCCTTACCTGAAAGCCCATATCCCCGGCCTGAGCGCCAGCGCGCAGATCAGCCAGTTTCCCGGTGGCGCGTCGAACCTGACCTATTTGCTCAAGTACCCCGAGCAGGAATTCGTCCTGCGCCGCCCGCCATTCGGTCACAAGGCGAAAAGCGCCCACGACATGGGCCGCGAATTCCGCATTCTCAATCAGTTGCGCGACGCCTTCCCTTATTGCCCCAAGGCCTATTTGCACTGCACTGACGAAAACGTGATCGGTGCCGAGTTTTACGTGATGGAGCGGGTTAAGGGCGTCATCCTGCGCTCGGAGTTGCCCGCCGAGCTGAACCTCGACGCCGCGCAAACCGAAGCCCTGTGCAAGAGCTTCATCGATCGGCTGGTCGAGCTGCATCAGGTGGATTACACCGCCTGTGGGCTGGGCGACCTGGGCAAACCCCAGGGCTATGTGGAGCGGCAGATTCGCGGCTGGACCGAGCGCTACGAGAAAGCCCGCACCGACGACGCGCCCAGCTGGGAAAAGGTCGCCCGCTGGCTGGACGAAAAAAAGCCGGACGACCATCCCGTTTCCAGTCTGGTGCACAACGATTACCGCTTCGACAACGTGATCCTCGACCCGGACAACCCGATGCATATTATCGGCGTGCTTGATTGGGAGCTGACCACGCTGGGGGATCCGCTGATGGACCTGGGCAATAGCCTGGCGTACTGGATTCAGGCGGACGACCCGGCACCGGTGCAACTGATGCGGCGTCAGCCCAGCCATGCGCCGGGCATGCTCACCCGCAAGGAGTTCGTGGCGTACTACGCCGAGCGCTCGGGCATTGCCATCGACAATTTCGACTTTTACTACACCTACGGTCTGTTCCGTCTGGCCGGCATCGTCCAGCAGATCTACTACCGCTTCTTCCACGGTCAGACCCAGGACAAGCGCTTCGCCCAGTTCATTCATATGAATACCCTGCTCGAACGCATGGCTCTGCAGGTGATTGAGCGTTCCAGCCTCTGATTGCGACACGACAAGGAAAACAACAATGTCCAAGACTCAACTGTTCGACCTCGACGGCAAGATCGCTTTCGTCTCGGGCGCCAGCCGTGGCATCGGCGAGGCGATCGCCAAGCTGCTGGCCCAGCAGGGTGCCCATGTCATCGTCTCGAGCCGCCGGATCGACGGCTGCCAGCAAGTGGCGGACGCGATCATTGCCGACGGCGGCCAAGCCACGGCCATCGCCTGCCACATCGGTGAAATGGAACAGATCACGGCGGTGTTCGCGCAGATCCGCGAGCAGTTTGGCCGCCTGGACATTCTGGTAAATAACGCAGCCACTAACCCGCAGTTTTGCAACGTGCTGGACACCGACCTCGGCGCGTTCCAGAAGACCGTCGACGTGAACATCCGCGGCTACTTCTTCATGTCGGTGGAGGCCGGCAAGCTGATGCGCGAACACGGCGGCGGCAGCATCATCAATGTGGCCTCGATCAACGGCGTCTCGCCGGGCGTGTATCAGGGCATCTATTCGGTGACCAAAGCAGCGGTGATCAACATGACCAAGGTTTTCGCCAAGGAATGCGCGCAATTCGGCATCCGTTGCAACGCCCTGCTGCCCGGCCTGACCGACACCAAATTTGCCTCGGCGCTGGTGAGCAACGAGAAGATCCTCAACACCGCATTGGCGCAGATTCCCCTGAAGCGGGTCGCGGCGCCGAGCGAAATGGCGGGGACGGTGCTGTACCTGGCCAGCGATGCCTCGAGCTACACGACGGGCGTGGCATTGAATGTGGACGGCGGTTTCCTGTCCTGAGCCTCTTGAGCACACCTGAGCCGCTGAGGTGAAACTGAGGTGTTCCTGATGGAATAAAGATTCCATCGGGAACCCCCAACAGCCTACATTTTCCGCACAACAACAGGTCTCAAAGGACACGCTGTCATGCGCGGGAATTCTCTTCCAGAACTGGGCGTCGGCCTGATTGGCACGGGCTTTATGGGTCGGGCTCATGCCCTGGCGTTTCACAACGCACGTACCACCTTCGATCTCCCCTTCAACCTCAAGCTCGTCGCGCTGGCCGATGCGGATGCTGCGCGCGCGGAAAAGTGCGCAGCCAGTTGGGGGTTCGGACGCAGTCATGGCGACTGGCAGCAGTTGGTCAGCGACCCGTCGGTCAACCTGGTAGCGATCACCACGCCGAACCTGCTGCATTTCCCCATGGCGATGGCTGCTCTTGAAGCGGGCAAAGCGGTGTACTGCGAGAAGCCGCTGGCAGTGAGTCTGGAACAGGCGCGGGAGATGCAGGCGGCAGCGCTTAAAGCCGGCGTCGTCACGAGGGTGGGCTACAACTATCAGCACAACCCGATCATCGGGCTGGCGAAGCAGATGATCGAGGGCGGCGAGCTGGGGCGGATCGTCAGTTTTCAGGGGGAGTTCAGCGAGGACTTCATGGGCAATGGGCTGTCACCGTGGTCGTGGCGCTGCGAAGAAGCCCATGCCGGCGGCGCCCTGGCGGACCTCGGCAGTCATTTGCTGGCGATGGCGCGGTACCTGCTCGGCGACGTCGACGCGGTGTGCGCGGACTCGCAAACGGTGCACCCACAACGCCCGGCCACCCGCGGCAGTGAAGAGCAACGGGCGATCAGCATCGATGACCAGACTTACGCCCTGCTGCGCTTTGCCAACGGCGCGCGTGGCACGTTCGGCAGCAGTTGGCTCAAGCATGGCTACAAAAATCATCTGAGTTTCGAAATCGGTGGCACCGAAGGCACGCTGTCGTTTGATCAAGAACGTCTTAACGAGCTGCGGCTGTACCGGGCAGGATTCCCCGGACGCGACGGGTTTCAGCGAATTCTGGCGGGGCCCGCGCAACCGGGGTATGCATCTTTCTGCCCGGCGCCGGGACATCAGCTGGGGTACAACGAGCTCAAGACGCTGGAAGTGCATGAACTGATTCAGGCGCTGGGTGGGCAGGGTTCAAACGGGACGGATTTTGCCGAAGCCATGGAAGTCGAGCGCCTGGCCACAGCGATTCGCATGGCGGCGAAAGAGATGCGCTGGGTGAGTATTTCCGATATTTGAGCCAGGTGTCATGCCGTGAGATCGAGTGTGTTCACGCCGGCCTCTTCCCGGCTGAAGCCGGTCCCACAATAAGAGCGTGCACCCCCTGACACACCGCGCGCGCTGTTAGTGGGACCGGCTTTAGCCGGGAAGACGTCAGGCAGCACACCGCGGAATTTAGGGTGTTCGCGCCGGCCTCTTCCCGGCAGAAGCCAGTCCTACTCCACCGCCCGCCTTGCAGGTAGAATGCTGCGCTTCCGGGCAGCCATTCTGCCCATCTGCCCGATAAGCGCCTTCCCATGCCTTTCGAACTCACCGTTGAACCCACCACCCTGCTGGTGTTGGCTGTCGTTGCCTTTGTCGCCGGTTTCATCGACGCCATCGCCGGTGGCGGCGGTCTGTTGACCACGCCTGCCCTGCTCACTGCCGGCCTGCCGCCGCATCTGGTGCTGGGCACCAACAAGCTCAGCTCGACCTTCGGCTCGGCCACCGCCAGCTACACCTTTTATCGCCGCAAGCTGTTTCACCCGGCGCAGTGGAAACGCGCGTTGATCGGTACGGCGGTGGGAGCGCTGATCGGCGCGGTCGTCGCACATTATTTGCCGGCCGAACTGCTGAATCAGATGCTCCCGGTGATCGTGTTCGGCTGCGGGCTGTACCTGCTGTTCGGCGGCACGCCCAAAGCACCGCTGGACAGCAACGCGCCGATCAAGACCAAATGGCAGCTGCCCCAAGGCCTGGGGCTGGGCTTTTACGACGGGGTGGCCGGACCCGGCACCGGGGCGTTCTGGACCGTCAGCACGCTGCTGATCTACCCGGTGGATCTGGTGAAAGCCAGCGGCGTGGCGCGCAGCATGAACTTCGTCAGCAACGCCGCTGCGCTGATGATCTTCGCCATCAACGGCTCGGTGGACTGGGTGATCGGATTGACGATGGGCGTGGCGGTGATGGCCGGCGCCTTCATGGGCGCCAGAACCGCGATCAAGGGCGGTGCCAAGTTCATCCGCCCTGTGTTCATCACCGTGGTGCTGGGGTTAACCGTCCGCCTGGCCTGGCAACACTGGTTCAACTGAGCCTGAGCGCTGGGCCAGGTAAAGATCGATCAGATAGCGCGCAATCGAGCGACTGGCCGGCAACGGCGGCAGATCGTGGATGCTGAACCACTGGGCGTCTTCGATTTCGTCTGCCTGGGGCACGATCTCGCCGCTGGCGTATTCGGCGTGAAAGCCGAGCATCATCGAGTGCGGGAACGGCCAGCACTGGCTGCCCTTGTACTGGATGTTCTTGACCCTCACCTGCACCTCTTCCATCACCTCGCGGCGCACGCAATCCTCGGCCGACTCTCCGGGCTCGGCGAATCCGGCCAGCGTGCTGTACACCCCGGTCAAGAAACGCGGTGAACGCGCCAGCAGCACTTCGTCGCCGCGGGTGATCAGTACGATCATGCTCGGCGAGATCCGCGGATAAGCACGCAGATCGCAATGCGGGCAATACATCGCCCGCTCCCCCGGCACCTGCCGGGCCGGCTGGCCGCAACGGCCACAAAAACGATGTTCACGGGCCCAGGTGCTGATCTGCGCCGCGTAACCGAGCATCTGGAACACCTCGGCGTCGTCGGCGAGCATGAACTGGCGCAGGGTTTGCCACTGCGCACCCTCTACATCCAACGCCTGCGCATCTCGAAGTGTCTGCACGTACACCGGTTCGCCGTCAAAATGGCCAATGCCGTGCTCATGCATCAAGGACAAATCCTGCCGCTTCAGCCACTCGCGCGGGAACAGCACGCCGTTGCTGTCCTTCAAAAAGCCCTGGTCACTCTGAACCACAGCCCAACCGCCGGGTGCCTGAACATCAAGCACGGCGGTGGTCCAACGCTTCGGGCGTGTCATGCCTCAACTCCTCTGATCACCGACCTGACCGTCTGCAGCTTGATGAAGTGCTCAGAAGCGGCAGGCAGTTATGCATTCAAATAGGTCAGTCAATTGTCGAAGACCGGCTTTTGTTTGCTCATGTGAGCCACCATCGCCAGCTTCAGGTCGGCCGATTGCAACATGGCAGCGTTCCAGGTGGCAACGTATTCGAGGCCGTCGTCCACGCTGTGATCGCGCATGTAGCCGATCATGCGCTTGCTGCCACTGATGGCGATGGGTGATTTGCTTGCGATGTCACGGGCAATGCCGAACACGCCGTCGAGCAGCTGCGGCAGGTCGGTGAACGTGCGGTTGACCAGGCCGATGCGCAGCGCTTCTTCGGCGCCAACGTTACGCCCGGTGTAGGCCATTTCACGCATCATGCCATCGCCGATCAAGCGCGGCAGCCGCTGCAACGTGCCAACGTCTGCCGCCATGCCCATGTCGATCTCGCGAATGGAAAACAGCGCATCGTCCGCCCCATAGCGCATGTCACAGGCGCTGATCAGATCGATGGCGCCGCCGATGCAGTAGCCTTGAATGGCCGCGAGCACCGGTTTGCTGCAGCGGTCGACAACGCTGAAGGATTCCTGCATCTGCAGGATCTTGCGCCTCAGCAGGCGCGCGTTGCGGCCCACGTCCTTGCCCAGCTCGTTGGCTACCGACGCGAGCAGCGTCAGGTCAATGCCGGCTGAAAAGTGCTTGCCGGCGCCACTGAGCACGACCACGCGGACGTCGTCGGTGTCCTCGATCCAGCGAAATATCTCGACGATCTCCTGCCAGAACGCCGCGTTCATCGCGTTGATTTTTTCCGGGCGATTGATTTGCACATGGGCAATGTGGTCGGCCAGTTCGACCTTGAACGCACTGTAGTCAGACACGATGTTGATCCTTCCAGGGGCAGACGAGGTTTATTCCTTGACGCCGGATCATAGCAAGTCAGTATGTGCGCTCGCAGGCCACGGTTGCGCCATTTGCCGGACGGCGAATACGGCGAAAACCCCAGCAAATGCCACTGATCGGCCAGTAATAAACTGAACGGTCTTACCCGGTAACGGTCCAGAGTGTTGGCGATATGGGATCGGATCTTCACGACCCTGACGGCCTGGGCAGCCAAATCTGTTTTGGCGCCCGACACTTTCTCAGGTCGCAAGAGGGCGATTCTTGACTACATCAAAAGCGGCAACCGGTATCGTGGGCCTGGACGACATCCTCGCGGGTGGTCTTTCACGCAGCCACGTGTTTCTCCTGGAAGGAGAGCCCGGCACCGGCAAGACCACCGTCGCGCTGCAGTTTCTGCTGGCGGGTTCGGCAGCGGGCGAACGGGGTCTGTACATTACGTTGTCTGAAACCGAGCGCGAATTGCGCGACGGCGCACGTTCCCACGGCTGGGAGCTGGACGAGAACATTTCGGTGTTCGAGCTGACGCCTCCTGAAGACTTGTTGAACGCTGCCCATCAGCAGAGTTTGCTGTACTCCTCGGACCTTGAACTGGGCGAGGCGACCAAGCAGATTTTCGAAATTGTGGAAAAGGTCAAACCTTCCCGGGTGATCATCGACAGCCTTTCGGAAATTCGCCTGCTGGCACAGAGTTCGTTGCGTTACCGCCGGCAGATCCTGGCGATCAAGCATTACTTCGCGCGCTACGACACGACAGTCGTCCTGCTCGACGACCTCACCACCGAGTCTCTGGACAAAACCGTGCACAGCGTTGCCCATGGCGTAATCCGCCTTGAAGGCCTGACGCCGACCTATGGCGCCGAGCGCCGCCGCCTGCGGGTGGTGAAGTACCGCGGCCAGAAATACCGCGGTGGCTATCACGACTTCAACATCATGGATAACGGCATTCAAGTATTCCCCCGCCTGGTGGCGGCCGAGCACCGTGCCGGGTATGTCAGCCGACAGCTCAGCAGCGGCATCAAGGAAATCGACGCCCTGCTCGGGGGCGGACTGGACAGCGGCTCGAGCACTGTGATTCTGGGGCCTGCAGGCACCGGCAAGTCGCTGATTTCTTTGATATTTGCCGCTGCGGCAGTAGCGCGCGGCGAGAAGGCAGCGCTGTTTATTTTCGATGAAGAACTGGGCCTGCTGTACACGCGGATGCGCAACCTCGGCATTGATCTTCGTGCACTTCAAGACACCGGGAATCTGCTCATTGAGCAAGTCGACGCCGCTGAATTGTCCCCCGGGGAATTTGCCCACCGCGTTCGCCGCTGTGTCGACGAACTGGGCATCCAGACCGTGGTGATCGACAGCCTGAACGGCTATCAGGCTGCGATGCCTGAAGAGAACGCGCTGGTTCTGCACGTGCACGAATTGCTGCTCTACCTCAATCGTCACGGCGCCTCGACGTTCATGACCGTCGCCCAGCACGGCCTGGTCGGCGACATGCAGACCCCGGTGGACATCACCTACCTCGCCGATTCAGTGATCCTGCTGCGTTACTTCGAAGCGCTGGGTCAGGTCCGTCGGGCCATTTCTGTTATCAAAAAACGCACAGGCACCCATGAATCAACCATTCGTGAATATCGCATCAGTTCGTCCGGCATGACCATCGGCGAACCGCTGGAAGCCTTTCAGGGCGTATTGCGTGGTATCCCTCAGTATCACGGTGAGAACAATCCGCTGCTGCGGGACACTGACGCGTGAGCACGCCGGGACAGCTATCGGAGCGGGCTATTATCCTGGCCCCCCTTGGGCGGGACAGCCAGATCGCGTTGACGATGCTGCAGGAAGCCGGCTACCTGGCGATGATTACCGGCGACCTGGCGCAGCTGTGCAGTGAGCTGATGGCCGGTGCCGGTCTGGCAATCATCGCCGACGAGGCCCTGCGCAATGCGGACATCAACCCGTTGCTGAGGCTGCTGGCCCATCAGCCGGCCTGGTCGGACTTTCCCATCGTGTTGCTGACCCACCACGGAGGCCCGAAACAGAATCCGTCGGCCCACCTGGGCAAAATGCTTGGCAACGTCACATTTCTGGAGCGCCCGTTTCATCCTGCGACGCTTATCAGTCTGGTGAGCACGGCGGTGCGCGGGCGTCGACGGCAATACGAAGCCCGCTCCCGCCTGGAAGAACTGCTGGAAAGCGAACAGCGGCTGCAGCATGCATTGAAGGCTGGACGCCTGGGTTCCTGGCAGCTGGACACCGAATTTCTGGCGCTGGAGTGCTCGGACATCACCAAGGCGCATTTTGGCAGGGCCGAGCGCGACGCGCTCTCCTACCACGACTGGCTGAGTTCGGTGCATGCCGAAGATCAGCCGCGCATGCAGTCGGCTCTGCAGCACACCCTGGACAGCGGCGCGGACTTCATCATTGAGTTTCGCAACGTCTGGCCGGACGGGTCGGTGCACTGGATCGATATTCGCGCACGGGCGATTCGGGCGCAGAACGGCCGCGTCAGCCTGCTTTCCGGTGTGACGTCGGACATCACCGAGCGCAAGCTGGCCGAACAACAGCTGCGCCGCCTCAACGAAACGCTGGAACAGCAAGTCGAAGAACGCACCTCGCAGTTGCGTCATAACGAAGAAGTCCTGCGTCAGTCGCAGAAAATGGAAGCCGTGGGTCAGCTGACCGGCGGTATCGCCCACGACTTCAACAATATGCTGACCGGGATCATCGGCAGCCTCGAGCTGCTGAGGCGACGTCTGGCACGGGGTCGCACTGACGATCTCGATGGCCTGATCGACCTCGGTGTAACGTCGGCCAACCGCGCCGCTGCCCTGACCCATCGCCTGCTGGCGTTCTCGCGGCGCCAATCGCTCGACCCCAAGCCGGTCCTGATGAACGACCTGGTCAACTCCATGGGCGAACTGCTGAATCG
Source organism: Pseudomonas graminis (assembly GCF_013201545.1). Classification (NCBI taxonomy): domain Bacteria; kingdom Pseudomonadati; phylum Pseudomonadota; class Gammaproteobacteria; order Pseudomonadales; family Pseudomonadaceae; genus Pseudomonas; species Pseudomonas graminis. The sequence goes on along the minus strand of NZ_CP053746.1, from coordinate 3,850,450 downwards.
CAGCGTCAATGAGAGCATCCGCCTCGACATGTGCCTGGACCCGGAACTGTGGACCGCCGAGGCCGATCCGAACCAGCTGGAAAGCGCCCTGCTCAACCTGGTGCTCAACGCCCGAGACGCCATGCCCGACGGCGGCATGCTGATGATCGAGACCTTCAACCGCCATCTCGACCGCGAGTTCACTAACGCCTACGAGAACCTGCTGCCGGGCGACTACGTCGTGCTCAGCGTGCGCGACACAGGCTGCGGGATGCCGGAGAACGTCATCAGCCGGGCGTTCGATCCGTTTTTCACCACCAAACCGATCGGCCAGGGAACCGGCCTCGGTTTGTCGATGATCTACGGCTTCAGCAAGCAATCACACGGTCATGTCGCGATCGAGAGCCAAGTAGGCGATGGCACCACGGTTCAGCTGTTCCTGCCCCGTTATCAGGGCGCCGAACAGCAGGAGGCCCCCGCCCTTCCCGGCGACACACCCCAGGCCCGAGAGGGCGAAACCATTCTGCTGGTTGAAGACGATCCGGCCGTGCGCGCGCTGGTCAGCCAGGTGCTGAGCGAACTGGGTTATGCGTACGTGGAGGCCGGTGATGCGGTCGGGGCGATTCCCATACTTGAATCGAGCCAGCGTATCGACCTCATGATCAGCGATGTCGGCCTGCCCGGCATGAATGGACGCCAATTGGCGGACATCGGCCGACAGCTGCGGGCTGACCTGAAAGTGCTGTTCATCACCGGCTACGCGGAAAACGCCAGCGCCCGCTCAGGCTTTCTCGAGGAAGGGATGCAGATGATCACCAAGCCATTTGCCTTTGACCAACTGACGGCCAAGGTGCGGGAGATGATTGAGATCTGAAGCAGGACGGGTTTAGACACACAAGCCGGCGATTGCCGGCTTTGTTGTTTGTTGAGGCAGGCTCAGTTGAGCAGGGTCTGGATCTGCAAATGCAGCGTTTCCATGGTGAACGGCTTGGCCAGAATCGGCGCCTTCCGGGTGATCGGGCTACCACAATCCACGATCTCCGCCGGGTAGCCGCTGATAAAGATCACCTTGAGCTCCGGTCGCAGCTTGACGGCAGGTTCGGCGATCATCACGCCAGACACCCCGCCCGGCAGGCGGTAATCGGTGATCATCAGATCGAGGTGGGGTTTGGTGGCAAGAATTTCGAATGCCTGCTCCCCGTTCTCCGCCTGCAACACCCGATAGCCTTCGCCCGAGAGGTAATCGGACAGCAGCATCAGAATGAGCGGCTCGTCTTCGACGATGAGTACGACATTTTCTGCATCAGAGCTCATTTGAACGCCTTTGATCTTATAGATAGCTGCCAATACGACCATGGGCCGCGCCGGAGGTTGCGCAGATCATCAGTTATTTGATCAGGGCCTGTGGGGGGCTGAGGATGGGGCGGCCTGACCGCCGAAGGATCTCTGGCAAATGGATTCAGAAGGGCATCTTGCGATTCAACAGGGCTGTTGCCATCGCATCGTTACAGGCCGCGCCGGGCAGGAAATCGCCATACCAGCCGAAGCGCTGTGCAGCAGTTTTGAAAGTAACTCGCCGAACGCGATGCAGCTCTGCCGCGAGGAAGAGCTGCAGTCACCGCAAAATCAACGCTCCAGCAGAATGCGCAACATCCGACGCAACGGCTCGGCCGCACCCCACAACAACTGGTCACCCACGGTGAACGCGCCCAGATACTGCGACCCCATGTTCAACTTGCGCAAACGCCCTACCGGGATATTCAACGTCCCGGTCACCGACGTCGGGCTCAGCTCCTGAATGCTCGCTTCGCGGTTGTTCGGCACCAGCTTCACCCACGGGTTGTGCTGACTGATCATCCCTTCGATGTCCGCAATCGGCACATCCTTGTTCAGCTTGATGGTCAGCGCCTGGCTGTGGCACCGCATCGCGCCGATGCGCACGCAGATACCGTCGACCGGAATCGGGCTCTTGAAGCGGCCCAGAATCTTGTTCGTCTCCGCCTGCCCTTTCCACTCCTCGCGGCTCTGACCGTTCGGCAGCTCCTTGTCGATCCACGGAATCAGACTGCCCGCCAGCGGCACGCCGAAGTTCTCGGTCGGGAAACCCTCGCCGCGCATCGCCTCAGCCACCTTGCGGTCGATGTCCAGAATCGCGCTGGCAGGGTTTGCCAGTTCGTCGGCCACTGACGCATTGATCGCGCCCATCTGCTTGATCAGCTCACGCATGTTCTGCGCACCGGCGCCGGAAGCCGCCTGATAGGTCATGACGTTCATCCACTCCACCAGACCGGCCTCGAACAGCCCGCCCAGGCCCATCAGCATCAGGCTGACGGTGCAGTTGCCGCCGATGTAGTTCTTGGTGCCGGCATCCAGCTGCTGGTCGATGACCTTGCGGTTGACCGGGTCGAGGATGATCACCGCATCGTCCTGCATGCGCAGGGAAGACGCCGCGTCGATCCAGTAGCCCTGCCAGCCCGCTTCACGCAGCTTGGGGAATACTTCGCTGGTGTAGTCGCCGCCCTGGCAGGTCAGCACCACGTCCAGAGTCTTGAGCTCGTCGATGCTGTAGGCATCTTTGAGCGGCGCGACATCCTTGCCCACGGACGGGCCTTGGCCGCCGACGTTGGAGGTGGTGAAAAAAACCGGCTCAATGAGATCGAAATCCTGCTCTTCCAGCATGCGCTGCATGAGCACGGAACCGACCATCCCGCGCCAACCGACCAGACCTACACGTTTCATCGCAACTACACCTTAATTAAAAGTGGGGCCCCGACCGCAGAGAGCCAACGGACTCAACCTGACGGTCGTGGGCTCGAGATATTACAGATTGCGCAGCGCGGCGACTACGGCGTCGCCCATTTCCTGCGTACCGACGCGGGCATTGCCCTCAGACCAGATGTCGCCGGTGCGCAAACCCTGATCCAGCACCAGGCTTACGGCTTTCTCGATGGCGTCGGCGGCAGTGTGCTCGTTGAAGCTGTAACGCAACATCATCGACACCGACAGAATCGTTGCCAGCGGGTTGGCCACGCCTTTGCCGGCGATATCCGGCGCCGAACCGTGGCAAGGCTCGTACATGCCCTTGTTGTTCGAATCCAGCGACGCCGACGGCAGCATGCCGATGGATCCGGTGAGCATGGAGGCTTCGTCGGAGAGGATGTCGCCGAACATGTTGTCGGTGACGATCACGTCGAATTGCTTCGGTGCGCGGACCAGCTGCATGGCAGCGTTGTCGACGTACATGTGGCTGAGTTCGACGTCCGGGTAATCCTTGGCGACCTGCTCGACGATTTCGCGCCACAACTGACTGGACGCCAGCACGTTGGCCTTGTCCACCGAGCAGAGCTTTTTGCCGCGCACGCGGGCCATGTCAAAGCCGACACGGGCAATACGGCGAATCTCGCTTTCGCTGTACGGCAACGTGTCGTAGGACTGACGCTCACCGTTTTCCAGTTCGCGGGTGCCACGGGGAGCGCCGAAATAGATGCCACCGGTTAGCTCGCGGACGATGAGGATGTCCAGGCCCGCCACGATCTCGGGCTTCAGGCTCGACGCATCGGCCAGCTGCGGGTAAAGAATCGCCGGACGCAGGTTGGCGAACAGGCCCAATTGCGAGCGGATCTTCAGCAAGCCGCGCTCCGGACGAATGTCGCGGTCGATGGCGTCCCATTTCGGGCCGCCGACGGCGCCGAGCAACACTGCGTCAACAGAGCGGGCAAGCTCAAGGGTCTCATCTGCCAGCGGCACGCCGTGCTTGTCGATGGCCGCGCCGCCGATGACGTCGTGGCTCAGTTCGAAACCCAGCTGGTATTTCTCGCTGGCCAGCTCCAGCACCTTGACCGCCTCGGCCATGATTTCCGGACCGATGCCATCACCTGGGAGAATCAGAATCTGCTTGCTCATAAAACCCTCGTTTCAGAATATGCGTCGAGCCGGTAGATGGTGCCAACTCGGGAGCAGCAAGCTCCAAGCGGTAAGCTGCAAGAACCAGCAGTCACACCGCGGTCAACTTGCCGCTTGAAGCTTGAAGCTTGAAGCTAATAATTGCCCCTCAGCGAAACAACCAAGGCTGCGAAGCCCGATGCTTGCTCTCGAACGCTGCAATCGCCTCGCCGTCCACCAGGGTCAGGCCGATGTCGTCCAGGCCATTAAGCAGGCAGTGCTTGCGGAAGGCATCGATTTCAAAGCGGTACACCTTGCCGTCTTCACGGGTCACAGTCTGCGCTTCCAGGTCCACGTTCAACTGGTAGCCCGGTGTGGCTTCGACCACCTTGAACAGCTCATCGACCTCGCTTTCGCTCAGGATGATCGGCAGCAAGCCGTTCTTGAAGCTGTTATTGAAGAAGATGTCCGCGTAGCTCGGCGCGATGATGCTGCGAAAGCCGTACTCTTCCAGCGCCCACGGGGCGTGTTCGCGACTTGAGCCGCAGCCGAAGTTTTCCCGGGCCAGCAAAACGCTGGCGCCCTGGTAACGCTCGGCGTTGAGCACGAAGTCCGGGTTCAGCGGACGCTTGCTGTTGTCCTGATACGGCTGACCTACGTCGAGGTAGCGCCACTCGTCAAACAGGTTCGGGCCAAAGCCCGTCCGGCGGATCGACTTCAGGAACTGCTTGGGGATGATCTGATCGGTGTCGACGTTGGCGCGATCCAGCGGAGCGACCAGACCGGTGTGTTGGGTAAAAGGCTTCATACGGGGCTCCTTATGCCTGGCTCATGGTGCGAACGTCGACGAAACGGCCGTTGACCGCTGCCGCTGCCGCCATCGCCGGACTGACAAGGTGAGTACGTCCACCGGCGCCCTGACGGCCTTCGAAGTTACGGTTGGAGGTGGACGCGCAGTGCTCGCCGCTCTCCAGGCGGTCCGGGTTCATCGCCAGGCACATCGAGCAGCCCGGCTCACGCCATTCAAAGCCGGCTTCGATGAAGACCTTGTCCAGCCCTTCCCGCTCGGCCTGTTCTTTCACCAGACCCGAGCCCGGCACGACGATCGCCTGTTTGATGGTCGACGCCACTTTACGGCCTTTGGCGATGTCCGCTGCGGCGCGCAGGTCTTCGATCCGCGAGTTGGTGCACGAGCCGATGAACACGCGATCCAGCTGGATATCGGTAATCGCCTGATTGGCTCTCAGGCCCATGTACTTCAGTGCGCGCTCGATGGAGCCACGCTTGACCAGATCGGCTTCCTGCGCCGGATCGGGCACGTTCTGATCCACGGCCACGACCATTTCCGGGGACGTGCCCCAGCTGACTTGCGGCTTGATCTGGGTCGCGTCGAGCTCGACCACGGTGTCGAACACCGCGTCGTCGTCGGACACCAGGTCTTTCCAGGCTTCGACGGCTGCGTCCCACTGCTCGGCAGTCGGTGCGAAAGGACGACCCTTCACGTAGGCAATGGTCTTTTCATCGGTCGCCACCAGACCCACACGGGCGCCGGCTTCGATCGACATGTTGCAAATGGTCATGCGGCCTTCTACAGACAGGTCGCGGATGGCGCTGCCGGCAAATTCGATGGCATGACCGTTACCGCCGGCGGTGCCGATCTTGCCGATGATGGCCAGGACGATGTCCTTGGCGGTGACGCCGAACGGCAGCTTGCCTTCGACCTTCACTTGCATGTTCTTCATCTTCTTGGCGACCAGGCACTGGGTCGCGAGGACGTGCTCGACCTCGGAAGTGCCGATGCCGTGGGCCAATGCGCCGAATGCGCCGTGGGTCGAGGTGTGCGAGTCGCCGCAGACCACGGTCATGCCCGGCAAGGTCGCGCCTTGCTCCGGGCCGATGACGTGAACGATGCCCTGACGCACATCGTTCATCTTGAATTCGGTGATGCCGTATTCGTCGCAGTTGTCATCCAGCGTCTTGACCTGCAAGCGCGACACCTGATCGACGATGGCATCGACGCCATCCTTGCGGTCTGGGGTGGTCGGCACGTTGTGATCGACGGTCGCAACGTTGGCGTCGATGCGCCACGGTTTGCGACGGGCCAGGCGCAAGCCTTCGAAAGCCTGAGGCGAAGTCACTTCGTGAATGATGTGACGGTCGATGTAGAGCAGCGCGGAGCCATCGTCGCGCTGCTTGACCAAATGCGAATCCCAGAGCTTGTCGTAGAGCGTTTTGCCAGCCATCAGACGGTTCCTCATCAGCGTATTTCTATGCCCCGGCCGCCGATGTCGCAATGACACCGTAAAGACCCTTGGCTTGTGGGGGAGATGCTATGGAATATGCTTAAATAACTCAAATTCATATTTTTCATGCTTTGCATAACCAACAGGAATCCGAGATGGATTTGGCTAATCTCAATGCCTTTATCGCCATCGCCGAGACGGGCAGTTTCTCGGCAGCCGGAGAGCGCTTGCACCTGACGCAACCGGCGGTCAGCAAACGCATCGCCGGTCTGGAGCAGCAGCTGGACGTGCGGCTTTTTGATCGTCTGGGCCGCGAGGTCAGCCTGACCGAAGCCGGACGCGCACTCCTCCCCCGCGCTTACCAGATTCTCAATGTGCTGGATGACACACGTCGCGCGCTGACCAACCTGACCGGCGAGGTCACCGGGCGTCTGACCCTGGCGACCAGTCACCACATCGGACTGCACCGGTTGCCTACGCTGTTAAGGGCATTTACCAAGGCCTATCCGGACGTCGCGCTGGACATTCAGTTTCTCGATTCGGAAGTGGCCTACGAAGAAATCCTCCACGGCCGCGCGGAACTGGCGGTGATTACATTGGCGCCCGAGCCCCACGCGCTGGTGAAAGCCGTCAAGGTCTGGGACGATCCCCTGGATTTTGTCGCCGCACCCGAGCACCCGCTGGCCACTCAGAACAACGTCAGCCTGGCCGACATCGCCGGCTACCCGGCGGTGTTCCCGGGCGAGAACACCTTCACCCACCACATCGTCAGCGGACTGTGCGAAGCCCAAGGGCTGAAGCCGAATATCGCCATGAGCACCAACTACATGGAGACGATCAAGATGATGGTGTCCATTGGCCTGGCCTGGAGCGTGTTGCCCCGGACCATGCTCGACGAACAGGTCACGGCCATTCCGTTACCGGGCATTCAGTTGCGCCGACAGCTAGGCTATATCGTCCACACCGAACGCACGCTGTCCAACGCCGCGCGGGCGTTCATGGCGCTGCTGGATGGGCAGGCTGCAGGGCTGGAGCAATCGCAGGCGCGCTGACCGCACACAAAAAAGGCGCCCCGCAGGGCGCCTTCTCACACTGACTCGGGATCAGTGAGTCAGGGTTTTCTGAGCATTGATTTCGATGCGTTTTGGCTTGGCCTCTTCAGGCACCAGACGCAGCAGGTCAATGTTCAGCAGGCCATTGGCCAAAGCAGCGTTTTTGACCTCGATGTGATCAGCCAGGCGGAACGACAGCTTGAATGCACGCTGGGCAATGCCCTGGTGCAGGAAGGTCACGCCTTCCGCGGTGTTCTCGCGCTTGCTGCCGGTGACGGTCAGTACGCCCTTCTCGACTTGCAACTCCAGATCTTCCTCCTGGAACCCCGCCGCCGCGATGACAATGCGGTATTGGTCATCAGCGTGTTTTTCGACGTTGTAGGGAGGATAGCTGCTCGCCGACTCGTTGCGCGCCGCCGATTCGAACAGGTCGTTGAAGCGGTCGAAGCCAACGGAGTGACGGAACAGTGGAGCCAGGGAAAATGCAGTAGTCATCTGAAAATCTCCTGATAAATCAGCAAGTGGTTATCTCCGCGACCCGACTTCGGCATCGCGTAATCCCAAAATAGGGACGGCCATTTGCGTTTCAAGAGTCGTGCAAAAAATTTTTTCAGGCGGCTTCCGGCACGTTCACGCCGAGCATCTGGCTGATCCGCTCGCAGTCGGTTTCGCGGCGCAGGGCATCAAATAGCACAGTGGCCTCGGGGTAGCTTTTGGTCAGCAGGACCACCCACTGCTTGAGCCGGCCTGGTGCCTGAACGCGGGTCATCTTGGCCATGGCCTGCAGCCAGAAATCCCGCAGCAGCGGCTGCAACGCGATCCATGTCATAGGGATGACCTCACGCCCGGCTTGGGCAGCGGCGATTTGCCGGCCGAGATCCGGACGCGCCACCAGACCGCGGCCGATCATGATGTCGCGGGCCCCGCAGATTTCCCGGCAGCGGCGCCAGTCGTCAACGGTCCAGATCTCGCCGTTGGCGATGATCGGAATCTTCACCACGTCCTGAATCTTGCCGATCCACTCCCAGTGCGCCGGAGGCTTGTAGCCGTCGACCTTGGTCCGTGCGTGAACGACGATGTGCTCGGCACCGCCCGCTTCCAGCGCACGTGCGCAATCAAGGGCCGGCTCGGTGCTGTCATAGCCCAGGCGCATCTTCGCGGTGACCGGGATGTGTGCCGGCACCGCGCGGCGCACGTGGCTGAGGATGGTGTGCAGCAGCTCTGGCTCTTTGAGCAACACCGCGCCGCCCCGGGACTTGTTGACCGTCTTGGCTGGGCAGCCGAAGTTCAGGTCAATGACCGGAGCGCCCAGTTCGGCCGCGAAAGCTGCATTCTCGGCCAGGCACACCGGGTCCGAACCCAGCAGCTGCACACGAAGCGGCACGCCGGCGCGGGTTTTCGAGCCCTGCAACAGCTCGGATGCGAGCTTGTGGAAGTAATGCTCCGGCAATACGCGCTCGGTCACCCGGATGAATTCGGTCACGCACCAGTCGATGCCGCCGACCTGCGTCAGCACGTCGCGCAGGATGTCGTCGACCAGGCCTTCCATGGGCGCCAGGGCAATTTGCATGGGTCACACTCGAAAAAAAGTCCGGCAGTTTACGCAGAGGCCGGCGGATTGGATACGGTTTAAGCGCGCCGGACGTCAGGAGACTGTGCTGTGCAGACCCGCCGCGTAGCCGTCGATGAACTCGCTCGGCATGCGCTTGGGTTTGCCCGACGACAGTTCGATGCAGACGAAGGTGGTTTGTGCCCGCAGCAAGGTCATGCCGTCACTGGGACGTTTGAGCTGGAAGCGCCGGGTCATTTTCAGACGCTGGTCCCAGTCGACGATCCAGGTCGCCAGTTGCAGTTGGTCATCCTGATAGGCGCTGGCCAGGTAGTCGATTTCGTGACGCACCACGGCCATGGCACGGTCCAGTCGACGGTACTCGGTCAGGTCCAGGCCCAGTTGCTGCGAATGCCGCCACGCGCAGCGCTCGAGCCAGGTGACGTACACAGCGTTGTTGGCGTGACCCAAGCCATCGATGTCCTCCTCGCCCACCTGCAGATCGATGACGAACGGCGTTGCCAGATCCCAGACCATTTCTTCCTGCCTCCTCTGTTCATCCTGCGGGCAGTGTAACCAAAAGCATCGGACAAAACTGATGGCGGGCTTGCCTGACCAGAGATTGAGGGTGTCCCCGCTGGCCCCTTCCCGGCTGAAGCCGGTCCCACTGACTGACCGCGTGTATTTAGTGGGACCGGCTTTAGCCGGGAAGGCGTCGGACGTTACACCGCAAGATTGAGGTTGCTTATGCTGGCCCCTTCCCGGCTGAAGCCGGTCCTACTACTAGAAAGGCTGGCGACAACGGATGTCCTGCCTGACTCAGACCACCGCCGACTTCGCCGCCCTCAGCACCCGATCCGACAGTTCGCCGGGGCCCAGGGCCCGGGCGAGCGCCAGACCACCGACCATCAAGGCGATGTCGGCCAGGGTCTTGTCGGCCTCCTCAGGGCTTGCAGCGAGTTGCGCCACCATCAGTTCGACATGTTCCGCCAGAGCGTTGCGGAAGTCGGCGGAGAGACGCGTCATCTCCCCTATCGCCGTCGGCAACGGGCATGCGTGTTGTTGCGCGTCACGGTGCCTGCGCGACAGGTAGAACGCCGCCAGCAGCGCGCGCCGCTCATCGCCCGGTAACTGATCGTCGATCGTCGCAACCATCTCTCGGCGCTCGGCCAGCAACTGGCTGAAGGCTTCCAGCATCAGCGCTTCCTTGCTGTCGAAGTGCGCATAGAAGCCACCCACGGTTAGTCCGGCTGCGCCCATGATCTCGTTGACGCTGGGCTCGATCGGGCCGCGCGCGATCAGCGCGGTGCTGGCAGCAGTGAGTATGCGTTCGCGGGTCTGTGCTTTTTTGTCGTTCATGACCGCCTCCGGGATGATGGCGATAATATTATCCTCATCATGTGCGTTGGCAAGGACGCAACCGATGTTTGAGATCAACGACCGGTGGATGAACGACTGGAGAGACCTATCAAGGACAAGGTCTGGAACCAGACCCCAAAAAAACAAAAGGGCCATTCAATAATCGAATGACCCTTGGTCTCGCAGAGCGAGAAATCGTGGCGTCCCCTAGGGGACTCGAACCCCTGTTACCGCCGTGAAAGGGCGGTGTCCTAGGCCACTAGACGAAGGGGACGCAAAACCTTCGAGCAGATTCGTCGATGACAACATGACGAACCCTGGCAGAAATTGGTGGAGCTAAGCGGGATCGAACCGCTGACCTCCTGCATGCCATGCAGGCGCTCTCCCAGCTGAGCTATAGCCCCGACTTTACGCCTCTCGGCGGAGATCAGCTTTAACGCATCACTCGGTAAAACTGGCGTCCCCTAGGGGACTCGAACCCCTGTTACCGCCGTGAAAGGGCGGTGTCCTAGGCCACTAGACGAAGGGGACGTAACCCTTGCGTACCGCATCGGCGCTGGTTCCGATTCGGTACAAGCTTCAAGGCAGTAAAGCGACCCTTGAAGCTTCTAATTTGGTGGAGCTAAGCGGGATCGAACCGCTGACCTCCTGCATGCCATGCAGGCGCTCTCCCAGCTGAGCTATAGCCCCACATTACACTGACAGAGAACGCCGCGTTACCGCGTGTTTCTGCGTTGCCGTGTGGACGGGGCGCATATTAAGTGCGACCCACAAAGCTGTCAAACTCTTTTTCAAACAATTCCAAAAGAATTTTCCGGGATAACAATCACTTACCGCCTCCCGCAAAAATGCCCCACGCCGGGCCATCCGGCAAATGCCCAATGGCCCGGCGGCGTTCAGCCAATAGCGCCGAGCAGCTTTTCCCACTCTTTATTCTCTTTCTTGGACACGCCGCCCAGCATGTCCAGCGCCTGGCGCAGACGGAAGCGGGTCAGGTCCGGACCAAGAATCTCCATCGCATCGGTCACTGATACCGAGTTTGCCTGACCGGTGATGGCGGCAAACATCAGCGGCATGGCATCGCGCAGCTTCAGCTCAAGGTGCTCGACCACGGCCTGAATGCAACCGGTGATCTTTTCCTTCTCCCACTGCCGCAGGGATTCCAGCTTCCACAGGATCAGTTGAATAACCTGACGCACCTGTTCCGGCGACAACTTCTTGTGCTCGAACAGCTTCACGTCCGGCGTCACGCCACCGGCGAAGAAGAAGCCGCCCAGTGGCGCGATCTGGCTGAAGGTCTCGACGCGACCCTGAACGTGGGGCGCGATCTTCATCATGTAGTCGCTGTTGAACGCCCACTTCTGCACGCGGGTGGCGAACTCTTCCACCGGCAGTTCACGCAGCCACTGGCCGTTGAGCCACGACAGTTTCTCGATGTCGAATATCGGGCCGCCGAGGGAGACGCGGGTCAGGTCGAAGTGTTCGACCATTTCGTCCAGCGAGAACTTTTCGCGCTCGTCGGGCATCGACCAGCCCATGCGGCCCAGGTAGTTGAGCATCGCTTCGGGCATGAATCCCATGCGCTCGTAGAACGTCACCGAGGTCGGGTTCTTGCGCTTGGACAGCTTGCTCTTGTCCGGGTTACGCAGCAGCGGCATGTAGCACAGCGCCGGTTTTTCCCAGCCGAAGTATTCGTAGAGCAGGATCAGCTTCGGTGCCGACGGCAGCCATTCTTCGCCGCGCAGCACGTGGGTGATGCCCATCAGGTGGTCGTCGACGACATTGGCCAGGAAGTAGGTCGGCAGGCCGTCAGTCTTCATCAGGACCTGCATGTCCATGCGGTCCCAGGGGATTTCGACTTCGCCACGGAGGATGTCCGGCACCACGCAAACACCCTCGCTTGGCACCTTCATGCGGATCACATGGGGTTCGCCAGCGGCCAGGCGGCGCCCGACTTCTTCTTTCGAGAGCAACAGCGCGCGGCCGTCGTAGCGCGGGGTTTCGCCACGGGCGGTCTGCTCGGCGCGCATCTGGTCGAGCTCTTCGGCGGTGCAGAAACACGGGAAGGCATGACCGGCGTCGACCAGTTGCTGCACGTACTTCTTGTAGATGTCGCCGCGCTCGCTCTGGCGATACGGACCATGAGGACCGCCAACATCGGGGCCTTCGCTCCATTCGATGCCGAGCCAGCGAAGCGCGTCGAAAATCTGTTGTTCGGACTCGCGGGTCGAGCGCAGTTGATCGGTGTCCTCAATGCGCAGGATGAATTCGCCGCCATGCTGCTTGGCGAAGCAATAGTTGAACAGCGCGATGTAGGCCGTGCCAACGTGGGGGTCGCCGGTGGGCGATGGCGCGATGCGGGTGCGAACGGTGGTCATGGAAAATCCCGGATAGGTCGAACAAGCCGCGAATGTTAACAGGCGCGGCCTGCGCGGCTCCAGCATTCAAGCCCCTGCGCGAATCAAACCGCCAACAAACGCTCCCGCAGCTTGCCGATCTCATCCCGCATCTGTGCCGCCGCTTCGAACTCCAGGTCACGCGCCAATTGGTACATCTTCTCTTCCAATTGACGAATGCGTTTGGTGATTTCACTCGGCGAGCGCAGTTCGGCTTCGTACTTGGCGTTCTCCTCGGCAGCTTTGGCCATGCCTTTGCGCTTCTTGCTGCGAGAGCCGGGCACAGTGGCGCCCTCCATGATGTCGGCGACGTCCTTGATCACGCTTTTCGGCGTGATGCCATTGGCCAGGTTGAACGCGATCTGCTTCTCGCGACGACGGTCGGTTTCTTCGATCGCGCGTTCCATGGAGCCGGTGATGCGGTCGGCGTACAGAATCGCCCGGCCGTTGAGGTTACGCGCAGCGCGGCCAATGGTCTGGATCAGCGAGCGCTCGGAACGCAGGAAGCCTTCCTTGTCGGCATCGAGAATCGCCACCAGCGACACTTCCGGCATATCCAGACCTTCGCGCAGCAGGTTGATCCCCACCAGTACGTCAAAAGTGCCCAGGCGCAGGTCGCGGATGATCTCGACGCGCTCAACGGTGTCGATGTCCGAGTGCAGGTAACGCACCCGCACGCCATGGTCAGCCAGATAATCGGTGAGGTCTTCGGACATGCGCTTGGTCAGCGTGGTCACCAACACCCGCTCCTCGATCGCCACGCGCTTGTGGATCTCGGAGAGCAAGTCGTCGACCTGGGTCAGCGCCGGACGGATTTCGATCTGCGGGTCCACCAGCCCGGTCGGCCGCACCACCTGCTCGACCACACGACCCGCGTGTTCAGCTTCGTAGTTACCCGGCGTCGCTGAGACGAAAATGGTCTGCGGGCTGACGTTTTCCCACTCATCGAAACGCATCGGCCGGTTGTCCAGCGCCGACGGCAGGCGGAAACCGTATTCCACCAGCGTCTCCTTGCGCGAACGGTCGCCCTTATACATGGCGCCGACTTGGGGCACGCTGACGTGGGACTCATCGATCACCAGCAGCGCGTCAGCCGGCAGGTAGTCGTACAGCGTCGGCGGCGGCGCGCCGGACGGACGCCCGGACAGATAACGCGAGTAGTTTTCGATGCCGTTGCAGTAACCCAGTTCGAGGATCATCTCCAGGTCGAAACGGGTGCGCTGCTCCAGACGCTGCGCTTCCACCAGCTTGTTGGCGCCGCGCAGGTATTCCAGGCGCTCGTTCAGCTCGGCTTTGATGCCTTCCATTGCCTCCAGGAGCGTTTCCCGCGGGGTCACATAGTGGCTCTTCGGGTAGAACGTGAAGCGCGGCAGTTTGCGAATGACCTCGCCGGTCAGCGGGTCGAACGCCGAAAGGCTCTCGACTTCGTCATCGAACAGCTCGATGCGAATGGCTTCCAGGTCCGATTCAGCGGGGAAGATGTCAATCACGTCGCCACGGACACGGAAGGTCGCCCGGGCAAAATCCATGTCGTTGCGGGTGTATTGCAGGTCGGCCAGCCGGCGCAGCAAGGCGCGCTGATCGAGCTTGTCGCCGCGGTCCACGTGCAAAACCATGCGCAGGTAGGTTTCCGGGCTGCCCAGACCGTAGATGCACGACACCGTGGTGACGATGATCGAGTCTTTGCGCTCCAGCAACGCTTTGGTCGCGGACAGGCGCATCTGTTCGATGTGATCGTTGATCGACGCATCCTTCTCGATGAAGGTGTCCGATGACGGCACGTAGGCTTCGGGCTGGTAGTAGTCGTAGTAGGAAACGAAATATTCGACCGAGTTGTTCGGGAAAAACGCCTTGAACTCGCCGTATAGCTGCGCGGCCAGGGTTTTGTTCGGCGCCAGCACCAGGGTCGGGCGCTGCACTTGCTGAATGACGTTGGCGATGCTGAAGGTCTTGCCCGAACCGGTTACACCGAGCAGGGTCTGGTGCGACAGGCCGGCGTCGATGCCTTCAACCAACTGACGAATCGCCTCCGGTTGATCGCCGGCCGGCTCAAAACGGGTAACGAGCTGAAACTCGGACATAACGTACCTCTGGAGGGGCCACTGCCAGATAAATCCTGCAGCAACGCAATTGAGCACGGACGGCTGATCCCGTCAGGGAAAAGACGTACATAAAAGAAGTGATGGGACTACAAGTGGAGTCGACTGCGCCACCTTTCAAGCCACCCTCCCGAGATTAGTCCGCAGCACAGGACTAACGGTCGAAAAATTTCGCCAAAAAGCGGCAAAAACCCGCCCCGGCCTGTCGCCCGCACTGGCCCGGGTCTTTATACTAGCTCCCCGTTTGTGCACCGCTCTAGTGCAATCGGCTGGAGCGACGCGACCCATTCACTCCCCACTCAGAGCCCCCGCACAATGAGCCTGTTCTCCGCTGTCGAAATGGCACCACGCGATCCTATCCTGGGCCTCAACGAAGCATTCAACGCCGATACACGTACGACCAAGGTCAATCTGGGTGTCGGTGTTTACAGCAACGAAGAAGGGAAAATTCCGCTGCTGCGCGCCGTTGTCGAAGCGGAAGAAAACCGGGTGGCCCAACACCTGCCCCGCGGCTATCTGCCCATCGACGGCATTGCCGCTTATGACAAGGCCGTGCAAGCCTTGCTGTTCGGCGCCGAGTCGCCGCTGCTGGCGTCGGGCCGGGTGATGACGGTTCAGGCGGTCGGCGGTACGGGCGCTCTGAAGATCGGCGCTGACTTCCTCAAGCAGCTTTCTCCCGACGCCGTTGTGGCGATCAGCGACCCAAGCTGGGAAAACCACCGCGCGCTGTTCGAGACCGCCGGTTTCCCGGTGCAGAACTATCGCTACTACGACGCCGCCACCCATGACGTGAACCGCACGGGCATGCTGGAAGATCTGCAGAACCTGCCGTCCGGCTCGATCGTCGTCCTGCACGCGTGCTGCCACAACCCGACCGGCGTTGACCTGACCCTGGAAGACTGGAAGAAGGTCCTTGAAGTGCTGAAGGACAAGGGTCATGTGCCGTTTCTGGACATGGCGTATCAGGGCTTCGGTGACGGCATTGACGAGGACGCGGCGGCGGTGCGTCTGTTCGCCGACAGCGGCCTGACGTTCTTTGCTTCCAGTTCGTTTTCGAAGTCGTTTTCGCTGTACGGCGAGCGGGTCGGCGCGCTGTCGATCGTGACGGATTCGAAGGAGGAGACGGCGCGGGTGTTGTCTCAGGTGAAGCGTGTGATCCGCACGAACTATTCCAACCCGCCGACCCACGGCGCGTCGATTGTGGCCGCAGTGTTGAGCAGCCCTGAGTTGCGTGGCAAGTGGGAGGCAGAGCTGGGTGAGATGCGCCTGCGGATTCGTGGCATGCGTGAGGAGATGACCCAGCGTCTGGCGAATAATGCGGCGGGGCAGGATTTCAGTTTTGTCGCGCGGCAGCGGGGGATGTTTTCGTATTCGGGTCTGACGACACCGCAGGTTCATCGGTTGCGCAATGAGTTCGGGATTTATGCGCTGGATACCGGGCGGATTTGTGTGGCGGCGTTGAACCAGGGAAATATCGGGGCGGTTACTGAGGCGATCTTGGCGGTTATTTGACCGTTTTTTAAAGATCAAGATCAAGGGCGTCTGCCTGGGGGCAGACAGTTTCGCCTTCGGCGAGTTACTTGGAAAAGCACCCCAAGTAACCAAGGGTGCTTGCTCCTGGTTGGGCCCCTCGTACCTCGGGGTTCCTTCACTCCGGTCTCGCTCCGTGGGCCCGCCGCCATCCGCCATCCATGGCGGGGGGCGGCTCTCGCGGCATCCATGCCGCTCGGCCCACTCCTCGAGAGCTGCGTTCAGCCTGCACCAAAGTCGCGTTTGGTGTTGTCTGGACTTTTTGTGGTTGAAGATCAAAAGCAGATCAAAGGCTTCCCGGCTGAAGCCGGTCCCACAGGTATGCGCGTTGCCGATCAGCACTTTGATCGAACCCTTGCCCTTAGTTGCCCTCGATATCTGTAAGTCCTGCGAACGGGATATGACAGAAGAGGTGCATATGGCTACCCAGAACAATGATCAAACCGTCAACCGCAACGACCCGGCGATTAATCCAGAGACGCCGGATAGCAGTCTGGCGCAGAACGATGCGTTGAAGAACCAGGGCGGGTCGCAGAGCCAGTTCGAGGATGGCGCGCAGAGTCAGGAGAACAATGGCAAACTGACGGGCGAGAACAGTTTCACGCCTGATTTCGAGCCTGAAGAGCATGAGTCGCCGGACACCACCAAAGAGGAACGGCAGACTGGTGAGCTGGATAAGGACATTGATACAGCGGGGGGTTGAGGTCGGATACCCGATCAGATTTCTGCTCTGATCACGGGGTCCAACTTTCATGAGCATCTGTGGAGTGAGCTTGCTCACGAAGAGGTCGGTACAGCCGCTGAATCTCTTTGGGTTTAGCCTAAGTCTTCGCGAGCAGGCTCGCTCCCACAGGGATTTCAGCGTTATCCATTTTTGCAGCTTCGCACTTGAATGCGGCACCCGGCGCTCACTCTCGCGGATGTGTCATTGCGTAGCACCCTAACAAAACGGCACCATCGCGCTTTCGTCTGCGCCTGCAGACTCGCCTGAAGTTCATCCCCGGAGCGTTGTCGATAATGGTCCAGCCCGCCACTCAGGATGCGCCGCGCGTCGGCAATAAACTCACCCCTCGCGAGTTTCGCGGCATGGCGGCGATTTTGATGTCAATCGCCCTCGCCACCCTCGACACCGCCATCGCCAATACTGCCCTCCCCGCCATCGCTGCCGATCTGAACGCCTCGCCCGCCGCGTCGGTGTGGATCATCAACGCCTACCAGCTCGCTGCCGTCGCCACGCTGCTGCCGTTCGCGGCGCTGGGGGGTGTGCTTGGCCATCGCAAGGTGTATCTGGGCGGGCTGATTCTGTTTGTGGTGTCGTCGGCGTTGTGTGCACTCGCATGGTCGTTGCCCACGCTGACTGTTGCTCGCGTGCTGCAGGGCATCGGCGCCAGCGCGATCATGAGCGTCAACGCCGCGCTGATCGGCTCGATCTTTCCTCACGAACGGCTCGGGCGCGGGCTGGGCATGAACGCGCTGGTGGTCGGCACGTCGTTTTCCATCGGCCCGACCGTCGCGTCGCTGGTGTTGTCGGTGGCGAGCTGGCCGTGGCTGTTTGCGATCAACCTGCCCGTCGGGCTGTTCGCGCTGGTGTTCGCCTGGAATTCGCTGCCCGCGACGCGCCTCGGCACGCTGACCTTCGACCGCGTTACCGCCGTTCTCAACGTCATCACCTTCGGCGCTCTGATCTTCGCCCTGAGTCAGGCGGCGCAGCTGGGTTCGATGGCCAGCGTGCTGATCGCGCTGGCGATCTTTCTGGTGGGGGGCGCGCTGATGCTCAAGCGCGAGGTCGGGCACCCTGCGCCGATGTTCCCCCTGGATTTGCTCAAGCGGCCGATGTTTGCGTTGTCGGCGCTGACGGCGTTCTGCTCGTTCGCCACCCAAGGGCTGGCGTTCGTGTCGCTGCCATTCTTTTTTGAAAGCACCCTGGGCCGCGACCCTATCCAGACCGGATTTCTGATGACGCCGTGGTCGGTGGTGGTGGCGATGATCGCGCCGTTTGCCGGGCGTATGTCTGACCGCTATCCACCGGGGCTATTGGGCGGGATCGGCCTGGCGATGCTGTGCCTGGGGATGATTTCTCTGGCGAGCATGCCCGCCGACGCCAGCGTGATGTCGATCATCGCGCGAATGATGCTGTGCGGCATCGGCTTCGGTTTCTTCCAGGCGCCGAATCAGAAAGCGCTGATGACCAGCGCGCCGAAAGAACGCTCCAGCGGCGCCAGCGGCACGATTGCGACCGCTCGCCTGATCGGTCAGGCCACGGGTGCGGCGTTGGTGGCCTTGAGTTTCGGCATTTCCAGCACCCACGGCCCGGTGCTGGCGTTGAGCATCGGCGCGGGCTTCGCGGCGGTGGGCAGTGTGGCGAGCGGCTTGCGGTTGGTGACGAAGAACACGGCCAATCCACGAGTTTGATATACCCACGATGTTGTAGGAGTGAGCTTGCTCGCGATTGCGGCGTGTCAGTTGCAGGTGAGTTGACTGACACACCGTGATCGCGAGCAAGCTCACTCCTACAGGGATCGGCAGCAGCCATCGTGGCATCCAGCCAGAACAGGATCAGGCAATGATCGCGTAGAACTGGGTGATCGGCTTGGGGCGCAAGGTTCCTACCATGGGGGCCTACGATCAACGGCTTCGGCCCCGAGGGGAAACGCGCTATGAGCAAAACCAAAACCCTGTTCATCACCGGTGTCAGCAGCGGCTTCGGCCAGGCGTTGGCGCAACAGGCGCTGGCGGCGGGTCACATCGTGATCGGCACGCTGCGCAATGAAGACGCCGTTCAGGCATTTGAAGCCCAGGCACCCGGCCGCGCCCACGGCGTGCTGCTGGACGTCACCGACTTCGACGCCATCGACCGCGTGGTGGCCGAGGCGGACAACGCATTCGGGCCGATCGATGTGCTGGTGAACAATGCCGGTTATGGCCATGAGGGCATTGTGGAGGAGTCGCCGCTGGATGAGTTGCGTCGTCAGTTCGACGTCAATGTGTTCGGCGCGGTCGCGATCATCAAGGCCTTCGTGCCGCTGTTCCGCCAGCGTCGAAGCGGGCACATCCTCAACGTGACCTCCATGGGCGGCTTCATTACGATGCCGGGCATCGCGTATTACCACGGCAGCAAGTTCGCGCTGGAAGGCATTTCCGAATCGCTGAGCAAGGAGCTGAAGCCGTTCAACGTGTTTGTCACGGCCGTGGCGCCGGGCTCGTTCCGCACTGATTGGGCGGGCCGTTCGATGCAACGGACTGCACGGCAGATCGCCGATTACGACGCCAGCTTCGACCCGATCCGCAAGGCCCGCGAAGAACGCAGCGGCAAACAGCCGGGCGATCCGGTCAAGGCGGCAGATGCGATGCTCAAGCTGATTGATAGCCCCAACCCGCCAGCGCATCTGTTGCTCGGCAGCGATGCGTTAAAGCTGGTGCGGGAAAAGCTGGCGCAGCTGGAGGCCGAGTTTGCGGAATGGGAAGAGGTGTCGCGCTCGACGGATGGGTGAGGCGTCATGGAAAGGTGGGCCATGCGCGGTCTGGTGGGAGTGAGCTTGCTCACGAAGGCTCCGGTCCAGCCACTGCATCTTTAGCGGCTGGAAGTCAGCATTCGCGAGCAAGCTCGCTCCCACAAGTTCTCCGCCAGCAGCTACATCTGATGTGTTTCCGCTTTACGAGCTACACCCCGCCCCGGCTGAAGATCCGGATGACTTCATCCAGATGCCCCGCCATCGCCTGCTTCGCGGCTTCTGCATTCCGGCTTTGCAGGGCGTCGAGGATCAGGCGGTGTTCGTGCTCGGAGCGGAACGGCATGTCGTCGGAAGTGTAGTGCGCCTGTAGCCGCTGGAACATGCTGCCGTACTGATGCCCGAGCAGGTGCTTGATCATCAGCGCATACGCCGGATTGCCCGAGGCCTGGGCAATGCGGATGTGGAACAGGCGGTCACCCGGGTGGGTGTGGGAATGTTCACGGTTATCCCGCGCATTGCGTTCGAAGGCCTCCCGGATCGCTTCGAGCTCTTCATCGCTGGCGTTTTGTGCCGCCAGCGCCGCCGCTTCCGGTTCAATCAGCCGTCTGGCCTGGAGCAAGGCAAAAGGCGGGATTTCCGCGCTGAAATCCACTTCAATGCCAAGCTCGGGGTCGACGTCCTTCCACTGGTCCCGGGTGACCTGGGTCATCACCGGTTCATCGGACAGCACCCGCACCGGCGGTTCGCATACCAGCACGCCATTGCCCACCCGCACGTCTACAAGCCCGATCACCTCCAACGCAATCATCGCCTCGCGCACCGAGGCCCTGCTGACGCCCAGCATCTTCGCCAGTTCACGTTCGGCCGGCAGGCGGCTGCCCGGTGGAAATTCGCCGCTGTCGATCAGCGCGCGGAGCTGATCGGCGATCTGGCGATAAAGTCTCTGGTTATCAATTACTTGGATTGGCATCGGAAATCGGCTCGGAAAATTACAGCGCACTGGATCGAAAAATGACCTTGTTGCAGTCCATGACAAGTGCTAAAAACAGGACCAATGGCCTGACCATTGGAGCGCCGCAGTGAGCGGAGCATAGCAAACCCCACGAGGGTTCGCGTGCATCCAATCCAGCTCATCGCGCGGCCCCGGTTAGATCAACAGACCCCACAGTCGGGTCGTCTCAACAATAAAAACAAGGGATCAACATGGACCTCACCGGTAAGCGAGTGCTCATCACAGCCGCCGCCCAGGGCATCGGTCAAGCCAGCGTCGAGGCTTATCTGAAGGCTGGCGCGGAAGTCTTTGCCGTCGACATCAACGGCGCAGCGCTGGATCACCTGCAAGGCGTGCACAAACGAGTGCTCGACGTCACCGATCACGCCGCCATCGAACGGCTGGCCGCCGAAGTGGGCGCGCTGGACGTGCTGTTCAACTGCGCGGGCGTGGTACACAGCGGCAACATCCTCGAATGCTCCGATGACGACTGGCGCTTCGCTTTCGACCTCAACGTCACGGCGATGTACAAGATGATCCGCGCGTTTCTGCCGGCGATGCTGGCCAATGGCGGCGGCTCGATCATCAACATGTCGTCGGTCGCCTCGGCCATCAAAGGTGTGCCCAACCGCTTCGCCTACTGCGCCAGCAAGGCCGCCGTGATCGGCATCACCCGTTCGGTCGCGGCCGACTTCGTCGGGCAGAACATCCGCTGCAACTGCATCTGCCCCGGCACCGTGGAATCCCCTTCCCTGCGTCAGCGGGTGGCCGATCAGGCGGCGCGCGAGGGCCGCGAAGAGGCGGAAGTCTACGCGGCGTTCGAAGCACGCCAGCCGATGGGACGCCTGGGCACGCCCGAGGAAATCGCCCAACTGGCGCTGTACCTGGGCTCGTCCGCCAGCGGCTTTACCACTGGCACCGCGCAGATCATCGACGGCGGCTGGAGCAACTGAGCCCGCCAAGCCTTGCTTCGACATCAAACCAAATTCTGATCAATCACCTCTAGAGGACACCCCATGAAATTGCTGCGTTACGGCGAACCCGGTCAAGAGCGCCCAGGCCTGCTGGACAGCAACGGCCGCATTCGCGATCTGACCGATCTGATTGGCGACCTTTCGGGCACCGCCCTGAGCCCGGAAAGCATCGCGCACTTGCAGTCCCAGGACGTCAACAGCCTGCCGCTGGTTGAGGGCAACCCGCGCCTGGGCCCGTGCGTGGGCAAGATTGGCAAGTTCATCTGCATCGGCCTGAACTACGCCGACCACGCGGCTGAAACCGGCGCGGATATTCCAAAAGAACCGATCATTTTCAACAAGTGGACCAGCGCCATTGTCGGTCCCAACGACAACGTGGAAATCCCGCGCAACTCGAAGAAGACCGACTGGGAAGTCGAGCTGGGCGTGGTCATCGGCAAGGGCGGTCGCTACATCGACGAGGCCGATGCGCTGGAGCACGTGGCGGGTTATTGCGTGATCAACGACGTATCCGAGCGTGAGTTCCAGATCGAGCGCGGCGGCACCTGGGACAAAGGCAAGGGCTGCGACACCTTCGGCCCGATCGGCCCGTGGCTGGTGACCCGCGATGAAATCGCCGATCCCCATCAGCTCAACCTGTGGCTGGAAGTCGACGGCAAGCGCTACCAGAACGGCAACACGCGGACGATGATTTTCCAGATTCCCAAACTGGTGAGCTACCTGAGCCAGTTCATGAGCCTGCAGCCGGGCGACGTGATCTCCACCGGTACGCCGCCGGGCGTGGGCCTGGGGATCAAACCGGAGCCGGTATTCCTGCGCGCCGGCCAGACGATGCGTCTGGGCATCGAAGGCTTGGGCGAACAGCAGCAGCTGACGGTCGACGCCTGAGGCAGCAAACACCGTTCCTGTGGGAGCGACCGGGGTGGCGCTCCACCTTGCTCCTACAGGTCATTGGGGTATTCAAAATTCGGGGCACACGCAAATCCACTGTAGGAGCAATCGGAGGTTACGACGGTCGAGAAAGCTATGGGTCTGGCGCATCCGTGTTGCCCGATCCACCGCGTTCGCGAGCAAGGTGGAGCGCCACCCCGGTCACTCCTACAGGACCTCGTGGACCTGAGATTCATGTGGTGCCGATACACTAGGTTTTCCAGTTTTCCCAATACGCCGCGCTGCCCATAACAATGCCAAAGGGACCCGCCATGACCACCATCACCGCCTTGCGCGTTGAAGACATTCGTTTCCCCACCTCGCAATTTCTCGACGGCTCCGACGCGATGAACCCGGACCCCGATTACTCGGCGGCCTACGTCATTCTCGAAACCGATCACCCGACCCTGCAGGGCCACGGCCTGACGTTCACCATCGGTCGCGGCAACGAGATCTGCTGCGCAGCGATCAAGGCGCTGGCCGGCGTGATGGTCGGCTTGAAGCTGGCGTGGATCGCCGAAGACATGGGCCGTTTCTGGCGCCACGTCACCAGCGACAGCCAGTTGCGCTGGATCGGCCCGGACAAGGGCGCGATTCACCTGGCGACCGGCGCTGTGGTCAATGCCACATGGGATTTGTGGGCCAAGTCCGAGGGCAAGCCGGTGTGGCAACTGGTGGCGGAAATGACCCCGGCGCAACTGGTGCGTTGCATCGATTTTCGCTACATCACCGACTGCATCACGCCCGACGAAGCCGTGACCCTGCTGACCGAGCGCGCCGAGGGCAAGGCGCAACGGCTGCAAACGCTGCTGGCCGACGGTTACCCCTGCTACACCACCTCGGCGGGCTGGCTCGGCTATCCGGACGACAAGCTGCGCCGGCTGTGTCAGGAAGCGGTAGACGGCGGGTTTTCCCACATCAAACTGAAGGTCGGCCGCGACCTGCAGGACGATATCCGCCGTGTGCGTATCGCCCGGGAAGTGCTGGGGCCGGACCGCCATTTGATGATTGACGCCAATCAGGTCTGGGAGGTCGGCGAGGCCATCGACTGGGTGCGCGAGCTGGCGTTCGCCAAGCCGTGGTTCATCGAAGAACCGACCAGCCCCGATGACGTCGAGGGCCATCGCACCATTCGTCTCGGCGTGCACCCGGTGAAGGTGGCGACTGGCGAGATGTGCCAGAACCGCATTGTCTTCAAGCAGCTGATCATGCGCGGGGCCATCGACGTGGTGCAGATCGACGCTTGCCGCCTCGGCGGGGTCAACGAGGTGCTGGCGGTGATGCTGATGGCCGCCAAATACCAGCTGCCGGTCTGCCCCCATGCCGGCGGCGTCGGGCTGTGCGAGTACGTGCAGCACCTGTCGATGATCGACTTTCTGTGCATCGCCGGGACCCATGAAGGTCGGGTCGTGGAGTACGTCGATCACCTGCATGAGCATTTTGAAGACCCCTGCGTGATTCGCGATGCCGCGTATCTGCCACCGGCGGCGCCTGGGTTCTCGATTCAGATGAAATCCGCTTCGCGGGAGCAGTACGCGTATAAAGGCTGAGGACCCCGCCAGAGCTTTGCCCAGGCATGAAACGGACGGAGTACAACAACAATGTCGTCCCGACACTCAAGCGTTCCGGCACCGCCGTTGCGGGTGGATGCCCATCAGCATTTCTGGACTTACACCCCGCAGGACTACCCGTGGATCGACCAACGCCATGGCTTGTTGCAACGGGACTTTCTGCCGAACGATCTGAAGCCGCTGCTCGATCAGCACGGTATCGACGGCTGCATCGCGGTCCAGGCGCGGCACAGCCTGGATGAAACCGACGTTCTGCTGAGCCATGCCGCCAATCACCCATGGATTCTCGGCGTGGTCGGCTGGGCAGACCTGCGGGCGGGTGATCTCGACGGGCAACTCGCCCGTTGGGCCGACTTTAATAAAGACGCTCGTAAACTGGTAGGCCTGCGTCACCTGATCCAGGACGAACCCGCGCCATCGCTGTTCCTCCAGGACCCGGCCTTTGCCCGTGGCATGCGTCAGTTGCAAAGCCTCGGGCTGACGTACGACGTGCTGATAAAAGACAAAGACCTGCACGCCGCCACTGACTTCTGCCAACGCCACGACCAGCATCACCTGATCCTTGATCACCTCGGTAAACCGGACCTCGCCCAGGAAGACCCCGTCGCCTGGGCCGATCGCCTCGCCCCCCTCGCTGCCCTGCCCCACGTCGCCTGCAAGCTGTCCGGACTGATCACCGAAGCGGACTGGCAGCGCTGGCGACCCGTGGAGTTGCTGCCGTATTTCTACCTGGCGCTGGAACTGTTCGGCCCGCAGCGACTGATGTTCGGCTCCGACTGGCCGGTCTGTCAGGTGGCCGGCAGCTACAGCGACGTTCACCACTTGTTCGAATCCGCCATCAGCACGCTCTCCGTCGACGAGCAAAATGCGCTGCGCGGCGGCACCGCGATTCGCCTTTATGGCCTGCAAGGAAACTGCCCATGAATCTGCACCTGCAAGACAAAGTGATCATCGTCACCGGCGGCGGCTCGGGCATTGGCGCGGCCATCTCGCTGGGGCTGGCCGAAGAAGGCGCGATCCCGGTGATCTTCGCCAATCAGCCGCTGCCTGCCGAGTTGGCCGCCGAGCTGGACAGACGCCAGCCGCAAACCCTGTTCGTGCAGGTCGAGCTACGTGACGAGGCCGAATGTGCGGCGGCGGTAAGCAAGGTGCTGGAACGCCTTGGTCGCATCGACGGGCTGGTCAACAACGCCGGAATCAACGACAACGTCGGGCTGGACGCCGGTCGCAGCGCGTTCATCGAGTCCCTGGAGAAGAACCTCATTCACTACTACGTCATGGCCCACCTTTGCGTCGACGCGCTGAAGGCCAGCCAGGGCGCCATCGTCAACATCGGCTCGAAAACCGCCCTTACCGGCCAGGGCGGTACCAGCGGTTACACCGCATCCAAAGGCGCGCAACTGTCGCTGACCCGGGAGTGGGCGGCGTCGCTGCTGAGTGATGGCGTGCGCGTGAATGCAGTGATCCCGGCCGAGGTCATGACGCCGCTGTACGAGCGCTGGATTGCCAGTTTCGACGACCCGGAGGCGAAGCTGGCGAAGATCGTCGGAAAGATCCCACTCGGCCAGCGCATGACCACGCCGACGGAGATTGCCGACAGCGTGCTGTTTCTGCTGTCCCCGCGCGCGTCCCACACCACCGGGCAATGGCTGGTGGTCGATGGCGGCTACACACACCTCGACCGGGCACTGACATGAGTACCGGCATGGCTGCGCAGCGGTTCTGTCTGGCCCTGGACCTTGCCGATGACGAGGCGTTGATTGCCGAGTATGAGCAGTTGCATCGGCGCATCTGGCCGGAGATTGCCGCGCACCTGCGCAGCCAAGGCGTGCTGGACATGCAGATCTGGAGGCTGGGCACGCGGCTGTTCATGGTCATGGACACTGCCCCGGAATTCAGTGCAGACGCGATGGACCAAGCGTCGGCGGCGAACCCCAAGGTGCAGGAATGGGAGGCATTGATGTGGCGGTTTCAGAGGCCGACGCCGTGGACCGAGCCGGGCAATAAATGGCAGCCGATGACGCAGATTTTCAGTCTGGATGAGCAATTCAAAAGACTTCATGAGCCCTGATACCCCTCTGCGCCGGCTGCTGAATGGGTCTCTGGTGGGAGCGAGCTTGCTCGCGAAAGCTGAGTTTCAAACGCTGTAAATCTCGTGGATGTACCGGCCTCTTCGTGAGCAAGCTCACTCCCACAGGTAGGAGTGCAAGGCTTCGATCCCTGCACGACCGAACATCTGCTTCATCACGCTGCACGCTTGAACAACAACAAAAAAGGAGAGCGTTATGTTGACCAAACACAGCAAAGTACAGACTGGGGTGTACCGGCACGCTGAGCCGTCGGTGCGGGTGGCATTGATGCTGGTGACCAGCCTGTTTTTCCTCTGGGGCCTGTCATACGGGCTGCTCGATGTGCTGAACAAGCATTTTCAGGAAACGTTGCATGTCAGCAAGGCCCAGTCCGGGCTGCTGCAAGCCGCGTACTTCGGCGCGTATTTCATCATCGCCCTGCCCGCCGGGCTGTTGATGGACCGCTTCGGCTACAAGGCCGGGATACTGCTGGGCCTGTGCCTGTATGCGACCGGTGCGTTGCTGTTCATGCCGGCGGCCAACGCAGCGAGCTTCCCGTTTTTCCTGTTCGCGCTGTTCGTCATCGCCCTGGGGCTGGGCTGCCTGGAGACGGCGGCCAACCCCTATGCGACGGTGTTGGGCGATCCGAAAGGCGCGGAGCGTCGGCTCAATCTGGCGCAGTCGTTCAACGGCCTCGGCCAGTTCGTCGGGCCGCTGCTGGGTGGCGCGCTGTTCTTCGGCGGCAGCAACGCGGGCAACGACAACAGCTCGCTGCAAACCACCTACGTAGTCATCGCGGTGATCGTTTTGCTGGTGGCGGCGTTGTTCGCCCGTACGCCCATGCCCGATCTGCGCGAGCAGGAATCGAGCATTCAACGCCACGACAGCAAGACCCTCTGGCAGCACAGGGAATTCGTCGGCGGCGTGGTGACGCAGTTTTTCTACGTGGCGGCGCAGGTGGGTGTGGGCGCGTTCTTCATTAACTACGTCACCGAGCACTGGGCCAGCATGACCAGCCAGAACGCCGCGTATCTGCTGTCGGTGGCGATGATTTGCTTCATGTGCGGGCGTTTCTTCAGCACCTGGCTGATGGGCCGCATCCCGGCACAGCGATTGTTGATGGTCTACGCCTGGATCAACGTCGCGCTGTGTGCGGTGGTGGTCAGCGGCGTACAAAGCGTGTCGGTGGTGGCGCTGGTCGCGGTGTTCTTCTTCATGTCGATCATGTTCCCGACCATTTTCGCCATGGGCGTGAAAAACCTCGGCCCGCACACCAAACGCGGTAGCTCGTTCCTGATCATGGCCATCGTCGGCGGCGCGCTGATGCCGTATTTCATGGGCCTGGTGGCGGACCACTTCTCCACGGCGCTGGCGTACCTGCTGCCGCTGGGTTGTTTTGTGGTGGTGGCGTTTTATGGGCGCAGCGGGCTGCGCGGGCGGGAGGCGTGATCTCGCTTTAGCGGCGTGACGACTGACGCCTTCCTGGCTGAAGCCGGTCCCACTGAGGGCACGCGGTCAGTCAGTGGGACCGGCTTTAGCCGGGAAGAGGCCAGTGAAAACACCCTCGCTTTTGCGGCGTGACCACTGGCGCCTTCCCGGCTGAAGCCGGTCCCACTAAGGGCACGCGGTCCCATAAAGGCGAGGCCTGCTGCGCTCAAGCTTACGGCTTGGCGATGTCCGTGCGACTCACCGCTGGAGACTCCTTGGGCAAGGTCGCGCGCATTTGCGCCACTTGCGCGGCGGTGACGGCCGGTGCCTGATTGCCCCAGCTGCTGCGGATGAAGGTCAGCAGCTGTGCCACCTCTTCATCGGACATCCGCCAGGCGAAACCGGGCATGCCCAGTTGCGACGGCGCCGTGGCAGTGGCGGGCAAGTTGCTGCCCGCGAGCACCAGACGAATCATCGACACCGGGTCTTCCGACAGCACCGACGAGTTACCGGCGATCTTCGGGAAGACACGCTCATAACCCTGCCCGTTGGTGCGGTGACAGGCGGCGCAGTTGTCGACATACAGCTCGGCGCCGCGACTGCCCTCCTGCCCCGCCGCCAGGGCTTTGGCCGTGGCCGGATCCGCCTTGAAGCTGGACACCTGACGCTCGGTCGCCGGCAGGGTCTTCAGGTACGCGGCCACCGCCTGCAGGTCGGCATCGTTGAGATGTTGGGTGCTGTGCACGACCACATCGCCCATCGCGCCGCCCAACACCGCGTGGGTCGCACTGCGCGCGCTGCGCAGGGTGGCGACGATGTCGTCCTTGCTCCAGCTGCCCAGCCCATCGGCAGGATTGCCGCGCAGGTTGACCGCCAGCCAGCCGTCGATCACCGGCCCGCCCGACAGGAACGCCGCACCCGATTCATCCAGTGCTTTTTCCTGCAAGGTCAGCGCACGGGGCGTGTGGCAGCTGCCGCAATGCCCCAGTCCCTGAACCAGATAAGCCCCGCGCGCCACTTGCGAATCCGGGTAACGCGCCGCATTGAACGCAACGGCCTCGGGCGTTGGCGCAAACACCTTGCGCCAGATCGCCAGCGGCCAGCGCATGGACAATGGCCACGGCACGTCATTGGCGCGGTTCTCGGCCTGCACCGGTGCCACGCCGTGCATGAAGTACGCATACAGCGCGCGCACGTCGTCATCCGTGGTTCGCGCATAGGCCGGATACGGCATGGCCGGGTACAGGCTGTTGCCGTTGGCCGCGATGCCATGACGCAGCGCGCGGTCGAAGTCATCCAGGGAGTAACTGCCGATCCCGCTCGCCTTGTCCGGGGTGATGTTGCTGCTGTAGAGCGTGCCGATCGGCGAAGCAATCGGCAGCCCTCCCGCGAATGGCTTGCCGCCACTGACGGTGTGACACGCCGTGCAATCGCCGGCGTCCGCCAGGTAGCGGCCTTTCTCGATCAGCGCGGCTTGGTCAGGGTCGGGCGCGGGGGCAAGTTTTGGCGTCGAGGTCGGCCACAGCGCGAACACCAGCAGCGCGACAAACACCAGCACCGCCAGCGAAATCAGGCTCAGGAGGAACTTTTTCATGTCATTTCTCCTTAAGCCTGAACCAGCGGGCCGGGGTTTTTCAAGTACTGCTCGCGGATGGCCGTGGCTGACCAGTACGCCAGCGCACCCACCATGCCGGTCGGGTTGTAGCCGTTGTTCTGCGGGAACGCGTTGGCGCCGATGGCAAAGACGTTGTGCACGTCCCAGGATTGCAGATAACGGTTCAGCGCCGAGGTCTTCGGATCGCTGCCCATGATCGCGCCGCCGCAGGTGTGGGTGCTCTGGTACTTGGTGATGTTGTAATGCTCGCCGGGTTTCTTGGCGTCGCCGGCCAGCGCGATCGGGTTGAGGATCTTCGACATTTCCAGCGCTTTGCCCACCAGAAACTGCGAGGCCTTGACCTCATTGTCGTGCCAGTCGAAGTTCATGCGCAGCAGCGGTCGACCGAACCCGTCTTTGTAGGTCGGGTCCAGGCTCAGGTAATGCTGCTTGTAGGACATGCAGGCGCCCTGGACTTCGAAATAAAACGAGTGACGGAACGAATCGCTCGCCGCCTGTTTCCAGGCCGTGCCCCAGTTCGGTGTGCCCGGCGGCACGTTGATACCGCGCACCGGACCGGCCCCGGGCTGCCGCGCCCAGATGATGCCGCCGCCGACGAACCCGGCCTTGGCGTTGTCCAGCTGGTTGCCGTTGAGGTTGTCCATCGTCGTGCCGGCGCCACCGATCCCGATGAACTGATTGGCCTGCACGTCCTTGTTGAAAAACAACACCACCCGGTTGAGGTTCTGGTAGGAATAGTTACGCCCGATGGTGCCTTCGCCGGTTTGCGGATCATAGGGTTTTCCGATCCCGGAGAGCAGCATCAGGTGAACGTTATAGAGTGAGAACGCGCACAGCAGGACCAGATCGGCCTGCTGCTCGACTTCCCGACCCTGGGCGTCGAGGTAGGTGACGCCGGTGGCTTTTTTGCCATCGCTGTCGAGGTTGACCTTGAGCACTTGGGCGTGGGTGCGCAGCTCGAAGTTCTTGCGCTGGCGCAGCACCGGCAGAATGCTGATGTTGGGGCTCGCCTTGGAGTAGTTCAGGCAGCCGTAGTCGCTGCAGAAGCCGCAGGCGTTGCACGGGCCCATCTGGCAACCGTACGGATTGACGTAGGGCGCCGACGCGTTGGAGGCCGGAATCGGGTACGGGTCCCAGCCCATTTCCCTTGCTGCGCCGTAGAACATTTCGGCGCCGAGGTAATTGGGGTTAGGGCCGAGGGGAAACTCACGGGAGCGCGAGCCTTCGAACGGGTTGCCGCCGGGCTGCCTGACGCCGCTGATGATCCCCGCCTTGCCCGAGGTGCCGCAGACGTATTCGAAGTGATCGAAATGCGGTTCGAGGTCTTCGTAGCTGACCGGGAAATCCTGAATGCTCATGTCCGACGGGATGAAGCTGGCGCCATAGCGCTGCTCGACGTTCGTACGCAGCTTGAAGTCTTCAGGCAACGCGCGGAAATGGCAGCCGGACCAGTGACTGCCGGCCCCGCCGACGCCAGTGCCAGGTTTGAAAGAACCCATCTGCCGATACGGCACGGCAGTGGAAGTGAGGTTGTGGCGCACGGTGACGGTTTCCTGCGCCAGGCTCTGCAGGTAGCGGCGATGCACGGACCCTTCCAGCTCATCGACCACTTTCGGGTAGGCGAAATCCGGTTGCGTGTCGCGGTCGGCGCCGCGTTCCAGGACGACCACGTTCAGCCCGGCGTCGGTGAGTTCCTTCGCCATGATCGCGCCGGTCCAGCCCATGCCCACGATGACGGCGTCTACTTTCGGTTTTGCGTTGGCCATGCTCAGCCCCTCCGCCCGGAAAGATCGACCGGTGCCAGCGGATACGGCTTGTCGCGCACGGTGATCCAGTCCATGTAATCGGCGCGCATGCCGGGGTAACCGATCATTTTCCACGCGCCCATGTTTTTGTTGCCGCCGTGGGACGGGTCGGCGAAATAGCCGTTGCGCACTTCGTTCAGCAGGTTGCTGAAGAACAGCTTCGGGGCGATGTCGTCCAGCGCCAGCTTGCCGCCCTCGGCCGCCTTGAGCAGGTCTTCCTGCTGGGCGGTGGAAAGCTCGGCGAACACCTTGCCGTCGTGGGTCTTCTTGCAGTTCGCGTCCATGGCCTTGATACCCAGGCGCAGGGTTTCGCGCAGGTTCAGCCGGCCCTGGTAGCCAAACTCGGGCGCGGCTTCGAGGAACGGGCCCTGCATGTACCAGATGCCACCGTTGGCATAGGGCGTCTGCATGTGCCGATCAAGGAATTCAGGCACGCCCAATTCGACGGCGCCGGGGCCGACGTGGTCGGCCGGGATCAGGCGATCACAGGCGGCGATGAGGAAGGCCCACTCTTGCGGGGTGAAGAACGTCGGCGTGTAGTCACCCGCCGCGGGCGGCGACGCGGCAGACGGGCTTTGCTTTGCATCGCTGGCCGGGGTCTGGGCGAAAGCAGCCGCCGGGAGGCCTGCGCTGGCCAGGGTCACAACAGGGATGAGCGTCAGCGACTTGCGTAGAAAGGCGCGACGCGCCGGGGAGGTGTCGTCATCGAACATCGTTCACTTCTCCTGAGACCAAACACGGGTGTGCTTCGTTTTTCTTGTGTGTTCTTCTTATGGATTCGCCCTGCGCTGCGGCGAATGAGCCGCACGCGCCAGGGAAATAGATCGCGTGCTAATCATTGCCAAGCTAAGCATTGAGGCGTTACTAAAACAGCTAACGCCTCAACGTGCTCGGGTTAAACGATTCATCAAATCTTGAATTGGCGCACCAGCGCGCTGAGGTTGCTGCCCAGCGTGGAGACGTCACGCATGGTGCGCGAGCTCTGCTCGGTTTCCTCTGCGAGGTTCTCCACGGCACCGGCGATCTGGTGGACGCTGCGGTTGATTTCTTCGGCCACCGAGGTCTGCTCTTCGGCGGCGCTGGCAATCTGCGCATTCATCGCGTTGATGGTGCCGATGAGCCCCGAAATGGAATCCAGCGACTGGCCCACTTCGTTGGTCTGCCGGTTGGCGCCCTCGCCCGCTTCGGTGGAACGGCGCATGGCGTCCACCGAGGCGTGGGTGCCTGTTTCGAGGCGGGTGATCATGCCCTGGATTTCCTGGGTGCTTTGCTGGGTGCGGCTGGCCAGTGCGCGGACTTCATCGGCGACCACCGCAAACCCGCGCCCGGCTTCCCCGGCGCGGGCGGCCTCGATCGCTGCGTTGAGGGCCAGCAGGTTAGTCTGTTCGGCGATCGAACGGATGACGGCTAGCACCGACACGATGGAGCGCACGTCCTGTTGCAGGCTGTCCAGGCTGGTGCCGCTCAGGCGGATGTCGTTCACCAGCGAGTTCATGCCGGTGATACTGGAGCCCACCACTTTGCGCGCGGCCTGGCCCTGCTGGTCGGTTTCCGACGCGGCCTCGGCGGCCCGTTGCGCGCTGTGTGCGACTTCCTGCGCGGCGGCGGACATCTCGTGAATCGCGGTGGCAACCTGGTCGGTCTCCTCCCGCTGACGCTGCATGGCTGTTTCGGAGCGCAGGGTTTGCTGGGTGGCCTGATTCACCAGCCCATCGAGGTCGGTGGTCATCTGCGCAATCTGACGAACCATGGCGTGGATCTTGTCGACGAAACGGTTGAACGAGGTCGCCAGGTCACCCAGTTCATCGCGGCTGGTGACCACCAGACGGTGGGTCAGGTCACCGTCGCCGGCAGCGATGTCGTCCAGATTGCTTTTGAGAATGCGCAGGGGCCGGACGATCCCGTTGGCGGTCCAGAGGCCGGCCGCCGCCGTGAGCAGCAGCAAGACCAGGGTCACCACAAAGACGCTGCCGAGAATGTTGCGGCTGCGGCTGGTGACGGCGGCCTGCTCCAGGACCATGGCGGCGTCAATGTCGTCCATGTTGATCGCGCTGCCCAGCACCATGTCCCACTTTTCCAGGTACACGGTGTAACCGAGCTTGGGCACCTGCACCGCTTCATCGCCGGGTTTGGGCGCAGCGTAATCGACGTAATGTTTCCCGTTTTTCGCCACTTCCACGAAGGTCTGGTAATGGTAAGTGCCGTCAGGGTCGCGGGTGTCCCAGAAGCTTTTGCCGACGCCCGCCGCGCTGTCGCCGCGAAAAACCCGCACACCCTTGGTGTCATACCCGAAGAAGTACCCGTCTTCGCCGTATGTCATTGGCTTGAGCAACGCCAGGGCCCTGTCTCGTGCGGCCATGTCGCCGGGTGCGGAGGCGTCGTGCAAAGGCTTGATGGTGGTGAGCGCCACGTCGACGTAGTTCTTGAGAACGTCGCGATTGCGCTCGACGAGCTTTTCACGGGTTTCCTGCATTTCCTGATCCGCGCTGCGCTGTAGCACCCAGGCGGCGACGCCGCTGAGAATCAGTGCAAACAACAGGGCAGGAATGATGGCAAGACAGAGCAGCTTGCTCTTGACGGTAAGCTTCATGGGACGGGTCACCTCCTGGTCGTTAGTCCCCCACTATCGGCCAGAGATCGTACAACTTAAAGATTTTGATAGCGATTTGACCTCACACTTATGGCGACCACCTATGCATATGGATATGCCAAAAGCCACAGCCCAGAGACCGCGCGGCTTTTGGACCGACCAGTCAGGAGTCAACTTGTGAGATCGGGTCTGCGATGGAGCAACGGACAGTTGTCACACAACTC
Organism: Pseudomonas graminis; assembly: GCF_013201545.1. Lineage (NCBI taxonomy): Bacteria > Pseudomonadati > Pseudomonadota > Gammaproteobacteria > Pseudomonadales > Pseudomonadaceae > Pseudomonas > Pseudomonas graminis. The sequence continues at coordinate 3,816,712 of NZ_CP053746.1, read as the reverse complement.
TACTCCGCTGACTCGATAACGAATGCAGCAGATACGGCGTTGGCGTTTCAGCTCGGGTCGCCCGTCGACCTCGATATACCGCACGGGCTGGAAGAGCGGGTTACGACGTCCGTCAGGCAAATGTCCGGCGTTGAGCAGCTGGTGACCATGGGTCAGATCGGCGTGAGACATGGCGTTCGCCAGCACGCCCAAGAGCCACTCGAAATAGTTGCCAGCGTTGCTCCACAGCACGTTTGGGGACAAGCGCACGGTGCGGGCGATGGCATCAATGAAGGGCCGGAGGTGGTGTTCAACCACGTCGTCGAAACGCGCAAAGGCGTCCACCGGGGCAGGCGTCCAGTGCTGGCCTGGGTCAGGCAGCTTGAAGGCCGCAGGCAGGCCATTGTCATCGAGGATCAATTGCAGATGATCGAGGTGCAGTGGCAAGCGGTGGTCGAGGATCAGCGACGCGGCAACCACCGGAGGAATCAGCTTGATGAAGTAGTGCTTGCTCCACAGCGACGCCAGTCCTCGAGGGTCGCTGGGCGGATAGGCGCTGCCGAATCGCGTGAGCACGTCGCTTAAACCGTCGCCGGTCAGAATCGTACGCAGCGGCACGCTGGCGCGGGGATCGTCGGGCAGCACCAGGACATCGCGATAGTGCTGGAAATCGGCAATTAATAAAGGCGCCAGCGCAGGAATCATGGAACGACTCGCTGCGCCGACGACCTGTTCAACCGCGTACGATCAATAAGACCGCTGCCGCGCCAGCACCCACAACCCCTGCTCCAGCGCCGGAAACAGGCTGTTGTTAAAGTTGTTCCAACGCAGTTCGAGGATGGTGTCGTCCGCCGCGATGGGCGTGTCGAGCACATCGAACACCACTTCACCGGAGTCGATGCCGGTGTCGACGAAATGGAAGGACGCGCCGGTCATGTTCACCACCGGAATGTCGATCATCTCCCGCGTGTTCCAGTCGACCACTTTCTTGCCCCGGGCGCCGTACAGCGCGTCAAGGGTGGCGTACGCGCCGCGCCGCTCGTAAGGCGATTCCAGGCGCGTGATGCCCGGGTGCACGTTGAAGATGCGGCGATGGAAATCAGCGCCTTCACGCACCAGTTCATCGAGGATCACCAGCAGCCCGTCGAGCACCACGATGTCGGCGCCCAGCGCGTGCAGGCGCTCGCCGAGACGTCGCTCGAAATCCGACTTGCCGGCCGGCCGCGCGCTGTCGCCCAAAGGCAAGGCGCGGTAGCTCGACGGCACGTTTTCAAGCAGGTCATCGACCTTGCGTCCCTGAACCGCCAGGCCCGGCGGGTAGAACCAGTGGGCGCCCTGCCCCGGCGCGAAACCGTAATCCTTGATGCTCTCGCGATCCCGTGCCGACTCGGAGTTCTCGTCGTAGATGATCGCTTCCAGGGAATAGTGATCGCCGAGGGCAGTCTCATTGAGCGCCTTGACCAGGTACTCCAGTGGCGAGGTCATGTAACGCTGTTCGCCGTGGTAATCGACGTATTGACCGGCCTTGTCCGCCGCTGCGTTACGCAACGACCAGACGTAAACAAGCTTGGTTTTCTGCATGAATATCGGACTCAGGAAAGGGTGTGCAGGGTGTTGCCACTGACGCCTTCGGCCATGGCAACCACGACTTTGCGCTCACCGCTGAACGGCTTGCGCGAGTGCGCCGTGAGCATGTTGTCGAGCATCAGCACGTCGCCGGTCTGCCACGGGAAGACCACTTCGCATTCGCTCAGCACGCCACGAATTTCCGCCAGCGCGTCGGCCTCCAGCGGGCTGCCGTCGCCGTAATAGACGTTGCGTGGCAGGCCTTCTTCGCCAACGGTGTCGAGGAGGATTTCCTGCATTTCTTCATCCAGGTTCGACAGGTGAAACAGGTGTGCCTGATTGAACCAGACCCAGTCTCTGGTACGCGGATGCTGGGCGACGCCTTGCACCAACTGCCGGGTGCGCAGGTCGCCGTCCTCGTTCCAGTCGCACTGGATACCCCGGCTGCGGCAGTAATCCTCGACGTCGCTGTGACGGTCGGTGTTGAAGACCTGCTGCCAGGTCAGGTCGAGGCCGTTGCCATAGTTGCGCACGTACATAAGCCGCTTCTCTTCGAAGCGTTTGCGCAGGGCCGGACTGATGCGCTGGAACACGCGGCGGCTGTCGGCAATCGGCGTTTCGCCTCCGCTAACAGCGGCTTTGGCGCAGTAGAAGAAGATGCGCATGGGCCATTCGGTGGTGTAGGCCTGTTCGTTGTGCAGGGGGATCGAGCGGTGGGCCGGGTATTCGGTGGAGGTGTAGACGCCTTTGCCATCGACCTGGCTGCGCGGGGTGGAGCCGAATTCGTAGTTGAGCAACGGATGGCCGAAGGAGGCGGCAAATCGCTGGAAGCCTTCGACCCCTTCAGGGGTGAATCCGCTGAAGAGGATGGCGCCGTCGCGCTCCAGGGAGTGGTTGACGATGCTGCGCAGGGCGTCGATTTCGGCGGCCAGGGAAACCCCGGCCTGGCCGGGCTGGACGCGCAGGGGAAAGCCGGCTTCGAGGCGCAGGCGTTCGGGGGTGAGCATGCGCATGTTCATGGGCGGTACGCTCCTGATGTGGCTGAAGGGGGTGGATTCAGGCCATGGCCTTGCGCAGGCTGAGGGGACGCATGTCGGTCCAGACGCTTTCGATGTGGTTGAGGCAGGTCTGTTTGTCGCCTTCGACGCCGACGCTTTTCCAGCCGTCCGGGATGGCTTTGTAGTCGGGCCAGATGGAGTACTGTTCTTCGTGGTTGATGACGACCCGGAACTGTGTGCTTTCGCTGTCGAAGCTCATGTGTAAACCCTCATGGTGTTGGAACGGCGCAGGTAAGCGCGCCTTACCTGAAAGACGAATGAGGGGACGAAGTGGTTAGTCTTTTTTTAAAAACCTTCAAAGCTGATCAAGCGCGGATGAGGTGCGACGGACACGGTGAAGCGAATGTGTCCACCTAGGGGTCGGTACACCCACCGAATATCGGGGTTTGAGATAAAGCATTCGCGCGCAAATCCGCCGCGCATTCAAGGCGCTGGCGCCGCCACGTGAGCTTTCATGCAAATCATTCCCTCATCCATTTGACGCAGCCCTCGGCTTTCACCAAGCTAGCCGCCTTCGCATGATTCTCAGGAAACACCCCGCGTGATGACCACAAGCCTGCACTGGCGCCGTTTCGTATTCTGCCTCGCTCCATTGATCGCTCTGCTCGCTGCCTGCGACGGCGGCGCGCCAAAGACCAAGCCTTCCGAAGCGACGACCTACGTCAGCGTCGAGTGGGACAAACTGCCGGCGGTGAACGACACCGACCTGATGGCCGGCTACAACAGCTGGTTCTCGGCGTGCAAGCGTCTGGCCAAGGACCCGGTCTGGGGCGGCACCTGCGCCCTCGCCGCCCAGGTGCCGCAGAACCCGGCTGCCGTGCGCGACTTTCTCAAGAATCAACTCCAGGTCTACAGCCTGCGCTCCTCCGAGCACGGCGCCAACGGGCTGATCACCGGCTATTACGAACCGATCTACAAAGGCAGCGAGCAACGCAACGACGCACACCCGGTGGCGGTGTACGGCGTGCCCGATGACCTGATCATCGTCAACCTCGACAGCATCTATCCCGAACTCAAGGGCAAACGCCTGCGCGGACGCCTAGATGGCCGTGTGCTGCGTCCCTACGACGATGCCGCAACCATCGGCAACAAAGGCGCCAATGCCCCCGTACTGGCCTGGCTGGAAAACCCCATCGACCTGCAGTTCCTGCAAATCCAGGGTTCGGGTCGGGTTCAGCTGGAGAATGGCCGTCAGTTGCGCATCGCCTACGCCGATCAAAATGGCTACCCCTACAAGCCGATCGGCCGATGGCTGGTGGAGCAAGGGCAATTGACCAAGGACGAAGTGTCGATGGGCCGCATCCGCGACTGGGCGATCGCGCACCCCGAACGCGTGAATGAACTGCTGGGCAGCAACCCGAGCTATGTGTTCTTCACCCTGCGCCCGGACAGCACCGAAGGGCCGCGCGGCTCGCTGAATGTGCCGCTGACCGCTGGCTACAGCGTGGCGATTGATCGCAAGGTCATCCCCCTCGGCAGCCTGTTATGGCTGTCCTCGACCCGCCCCGACGGCACGCCGCTGGTGCGCCCGGTCGCGGCGCAGGACACCGGCGGCGCCATCGCCGGCGAAGTCCGCGCTGACATGTTCTGGGGCACCGGCGATGCGGCTGGCGAGCTGGCGGGCAACATGAAGCAGCAAGGCCAGATCTGGATGCTGTGGCCCAAGGGCGCCGCCCTGCCCGATGCCAAACCGAAGGACTGATCAAGCTAAACCGCCGACTGATGCGCCACCCGCATCAGCCGGCGTGTATCGCGGGTTGAACTGAAATCGGTTTCAAGCATCACAGCATGCTTCTTCCCGGAAACCCTCCTCGATCTCCCATGACTACTTCCCACACTCCCCCGGCCTTCAATATGGGCTGGCTGCTGTTCGCCCTTGCCATGGGCGCGTTTGCCATCGGCACCTCCGAATTCGCGTCAATGACCTTGCTGCCTTTTATCGCCAATGACTTTCAGGTGACCCAGCCCCTCGCCGGGCATGCCATCAGCGCCTACGCGCTGGGCGTGGTCATTGGTTCGCCGGTGATCATGGTCCTCGGTGTGCGCCTGCCCCGTCGCGCCTTGCTGGTGGCGCTCGCCGCCTTCATCGGAATCGCCAACGCGCTGAGTGCCATTGCGCCTTCGCTCCCATGGCTGGTGTTCTTCCGCTTTCTCAGCGGCTTTCCCCATGGCGCGTATTTCGGCGTGGCCATGCTGCTGGCCGCGTCGCTGGTGCCGAAGAACCGTCGCGCCCAGGCGGTCTCCCGCGTGTTCCTGGGGCTGACCATCGCCACTATCATCGGCGTGCCGTTCGCCACTTGGATCGGCCAGACCCTCGGCTGGCGCTGGGGTTTGGCCATTGTCGCCGGACTCGCCGCGATCACGGCGGTGCTGATCCGCTGCCTCGCGCCCGCGTCGCCTGCCGAAGCTGACGCCAGCCCGTTGCGCGAACTCAACGCGCTGCGCTCGCGGCAAGTCTGGCTGACCCTGGGCATCGCCGGCATCGGCTTCGGCGGGATCTTCTGCGTGTACACCTATCTGGCGGCCACGCTGATCGAGGTCACCCACGCTTCCGATTTCATGATCCCGGTGGTGATGGCCGTGTTCGGCGTGGGCACCACGGTGGGAAACCTCATCTGCGGATGGGCCGCCGACCGCGCAACCATGCTCGCCGCAGGCGTCTCGCTGGGCTTCACCGCGCTGGTGCTGGCGCTCTACCCGTCGGCCACCGATAACCTGTGGCTGCTCATTCCGCTGGTGTTTTTCATCGGGTGCGGTGTGGGCCTGGCAGCGATTCTGCAAACCCGCCTGATGGACGTTGCCCCCCACGCGCAATCCCTGGCGGGCGCACTGGTGCAAAGCGCATTCAACGTGGCCAACGCCATCGGGCCACTGGTGGGTGGCTTGGTGATTGCGGCCGGTTACGGTCTGCCGGCCACGGGCTATGCGGCAGCGGCGCTGACCCTTGGCGGGTTGGGCATGTGGTATTGGGCACTGATGGATGCGCGGCACGCGGAGCGCCGCGTTGTCAGGCATCCGACCGGGTCAGTTTGAACGCAGAGCGCTGCCTGATCGCCACGTTGATCCGAGCGTCGCCCTGACACTGCGCCCGGGCGCGCTCTGGACCTCTCATGCGTCGGGGCCTGACTCGTCGGGCGACGGGAACAAGGTATCGACCTTGTGCTTGCTGGAAGTGCGGACCGGCGCCATGGCAGCGGACTCCGCCAGGCGCGTGGCCATTTCCCAGTGACGGGATTCCTGCCCTTCCGGCTTGCCTTCGGTCTCCCAGATCAACTGGGCCAACTGACGAACAGTGTCTTCGTCGACATTCATGCGTATCCCCCATTTATGCTTGCGCAAGACATTGGCCGGCGCCAAAGCGGTGCCGAATCCATCGTCCGCTACGGTACCCGCCATGAACAGTACCAGCCGGTAACGAGGGTAAATGACGGGCGTGCAGAGGCCGGCGAACGCCAGCCGGCCGCTGGTCGGACTTAACGGATCCACCGGAAATCGACGGCGAACCACAATGGCCTCCTCAATCCCTGTTGCGTTTGAGCAGCAGGCTGGCCACCAGGCCCAGTCCCGCAGCCACACTGACGGCCGCCCATGGATGGGTCGTCACGTAGGACTTGGCAGTGCCCACCGCTCGGGTCAGCGCGGGTTGGGCGTCCATTTCGATTTCGGTCACCGCAGTGGTGCCACGGGCAAGGAAATCCTTGAGCCGCTCATGGGCCTGAGTGGTGCGATCCTCGTTCAAGGCATCCCCTGCCGCCAGCAAGGCATTGGTCTCATCGAGAAAAGTGTTCAGCTCGGAACGCGTTTTCTGATAAAGATCTTCACGCAGTTGTTCAGTGATATCGCTTGCCATAATAATTCTGCCTCCTGGGGTGTGAGAAAGGTTGACTGAAGCGCGAATCGATTCGTTCCAGTGACTTTTAAAAAACCGCCTTTCGCAACGCCTGGCGTGATGAGCATCGCTCGCCGACCGGCATGGGGCGGGACTCAATAGCCTTATGATCTGTTTAGAAAGAGACTCCATGAACATCGTGCCGATCCTCGAGCTGCCCGTTGACCAGCAAGCCCACGTCCGGCAACTGCGCAATCAACCCGACGTGCGTAAGTTCATGTACACGGACCATGAGATCAGCGAGGCCGAGCATCTGAGCTGGCTAGAAACGCTTCGTGCCAGTTCGCGGCAGCAAGTCTTCGTCGTGCTGATTGAGGGCGCGGCGGCAGGCGTTGTCTCGCTGAGCGCCATCAACACCACCCACCGCACAGCAGATTGGGCCTTCTATCTCGACACCACGCTGCAGGGCAAAGGCCTTGGCAGTCAGGTGGAGTTATGGATGCTCGACCACGCGTTCGGCGCCGTGGCGCTGGAGAAACTCAACTGCGAAGTGCTGGAGATCAATCCGGCAGTGATCAAGATGCATCAGAAATTCGGTTTTGTGATCGAGGGCGTTCGACGTGAAAACATCATTCGCGATGGCAAACGCGTCGGCGTGGTGCTGTTGGGCATCACCAAAACCGAATGGCAAACACAGCGGCCCAAGGTGCTGGCTGCAGTTGAGCGTATTGCCGGGCGTCGGTAGAGAGTCGCCCGAGCTGCGCAGCTAAGAGCGAGCAGGATCGCCCAGCAGAAAGGCGCGCGTCAGGCGATATTCATCAGCCGGACAGCGGGACGTTCATCAGCCTTGCAGTACAAATAGTCGCGCCACTTTCTGAAGGCGCTCTGCTGCCTGACAAACGCCTCTTCCCACTGCGTTCCTCCGACGTGCTCAACAGGGATAGACATCATTTGCTCGGTAGCCTGATCCAGCTCGCTGATCAGGTCGAGGGCGTTAGGAATATCGAAAGTCTGAGGTCGCATAATCGATCCGTTTTTTTTTGGCTACTGAATGGAGTAGCCAACGCGTTGATAGTGCGCGCATCCCGACGAGTGGCTCATTTATGTTACACATTGGCCGTCATGAAAGAAAAACCCCACGCGGAGTGGGGTTTGGTGCGACGTCAGGCGCTAGCTGTTGCCAAGAGAGGGCTCTTCGTCCTCGTCGACGGGAGGATTCTCAGGGATTTCCATCTCATCCAGCCCTTTGTTACGGGCGGCGATGGCTGCGTCCTCTTCATTGTCGATGCCTTCAGCCGAATCAGCACTTGCGTCGGGATAGACCTCTTCTTCGCTACCCGGCTCGGCAGGGCCTGGATACGCGTTCTCTGGCCCGTTGTCTTCAATACCCATGATGACCTCCAGTACGAGACGCAGGAAATCTGCGCTTATAGGACAGAGGTGGGTTGAGGGGAATTAGTGCCGGGTGATTGATGAGCGGTTTGTCGGCGTGCTGTTTGACCGGTGCTGAAATACAGGGTCTTTTCTGATGTACAGCAGCCACGCGGCAAATGCAGCTTGCTGACGACGATGCGCCAGCTGCCATTGCTCACGCCCGAAAGCGGCACTGTCCATGGACATCAGCTCTGCCGTGGCTCGGTTGAGCTCATCCAGCAGGCGCCCGCTATCTTCGGCGATCATATCTGAGGCAAGCATATCTTTGCTCGTTACGAAGGGATAACTCTGACCCCGTAATTGACGCTTCATTGCGAAACGCCACGAAGGCCGGACGGGCGGTAGCCATTGGCTGTCATTTGAGGGCGAGTATGGCGGTGAGTTGAGAAGTTTGGTCAGGGATTCGACCATGTACGCTGGAATGTTGTAGTAATAGGGCTTCAACGACTTCGTCGGGACGGGGTGATTCGAACACTATACCCCTAGCACCCCCATGCTCCGATATTTCCAAGCTGTTGATTCGCTGGGCGGTGGGAATCAATCAACGGCGCCGACGCGTGGGATGCGAACTCATGGGTACGGGTCGTCGAGTTCAAACGGATAAGGGCATTTGCGGACCAGGTGGGATGAGGCTCAGTCCCCTTCGCCTCTGCGCCGGTCCGCAATCTTTGCACCTCCGAGAAGCACGAATACAAATGCGGCCTTCATTGCGATACCCGGCATCTTCGACAGGTCCCAAAATAACGCAGCCGTAAGGTCGGCGACAAAGACAGCAACTAAGAACCACTTCGCGATTTGAATATCGCGCTTCCTCAAAAGAAACACTGGTCGACTCCATCCATAGATTTCATGCTCTGGAATCTACCATGCCGTCCAGGCTCAGCCACCCCTTCCCATCTATCCACATGCCTGCCGACATACAGCTTTTACTTATTGCGCTGCATCCACCCTATCAGCATGAAGACCAAGCCAGGTATCAGCAGGCCCGGCGCCATATCGGCAAAGGTTCTCTCGGTGATTAGCCCGTTGATGCCGAAACAGAATCCGCAGACTGCTAGCGGTATACCCGTTACAAACAGCGGTTGCTTGAAAGCCTTTTCCATAAAACCTCCTTCCTACTAATCACAACATTTAACCACATGCCTGCCGGTGTACGGCCGGGTAGAGAGCTTGGCGCACCGGTCCTCAGAGCCAGCCCCTCAAAATTATTTTCAAAGACTCGTACCAACTTACGAAGCGGAAATTACCGGCGCGACCGTAGAAAATGCTTGGCCAAATCATAGCCAGGCCGAAAAGGAACAGGGCTGCTGCTGAACCCTCCAGGTCAAGTGACAGCAAGTAGATAGCCATCGCCCATAGCGCAACTCCCAGCAGCACGAACATCGCAACCCACCGAATTCAATTACGTTTCTGACGGTAGTGCATTGTCACCGCCGCCGTCCACCCCTCCACATTGAAGCCAGCCTGCATACGGCGGGCGAGGAATTCCATGCTCGAAATAAACGGAGGCTACGGCCACGCTACTCATGTCAGCACGCCGCAGTGGATTGAGCTGCTCACCCTTGACCAGATGCGTCGAGCTGATGAGCGAAAAGATAACCGCCGCCGAGGTCCAGCCCAAGCGAGTGATCTGGCGGGTATGTCGCGGCGGAATTTGCCTCGCCAATTATCGCGAGGATTGATACGAGGCAGCCGCCGACCACTTCCAACGCATCTACAAAGAGTCGTTCATGGAGGAAGCCATGCTGACGCGAGGAGTGCGACTGAAGCGCCGCCATTCATGAGCAAGGCGGTTTTCAGGGCGTTTTGAACTGACTGGATGGCAGTTCCGAACATTTCAAGGCTTGATAGGTGGTTGCAAGGCGAACAAGGTAGCCGCGATCGGTCGGCTGGTGAGTCGCATCTCATCGCCAGGTCCGCAGCTGTTCAATTATAAGGCGCTGACGGCTTGGGCCATCCTGAAGCTCAGAGGCGCCCAGGCTGGCAAGCGCTCCACGGACATGATCGTGCTGCCCGCCGAGTTCTACGAAATGAACACCCCGGAGCGTACCCGCCGCAATTGGAAAGGCGGCATCCACAAGCGCCTTGAACAGCTGGAAGAGTCGGCAGTCATTCATGCGACCCACATCTTCGACGCCGAACAAATATTCATCGATGCCGCTTGACCATGATGGCCGGTTGGCCGTAATTTGGCCCCATCATGTCGATCTTGCGTGCGGTGATACGCAGCGACCAACGACATACAACCCGACCATCTCGTCGGGTTTTTTTTAGAGTTCGGAAAACATAAGGACATGGGCATGCGGCTGGTCATTTTCGCAAGTTTTATAGCTGGGGCACTTTCCGGCTGCTCTGGAATACCCTCAGTCCCCTACGACGAACCCTCTCAAACTGAGAACTTGGCTCGAGTTCGGGTCATCACTAACTCAGATGCGTTTGGTGATAGCGTCATCGGCAGTTGCGCTCCCGCTATCCGTCATGAAATGGCTCGGGCCGGGCGTTTTGGGCGTGACGGACAGCCCAGCATCAATTATGTGCAATACCCGTTAAACCCGAAAAAAATAGGGATACCCGGAAGAGTTGCTCCCGACCTTGCTGAGTACGTTCCTGCAACTCGAATGGCTGAAGGCGTCCACAAGGAGGTCGTGACCGAGTATCGGGTCAGGGCTGATCTGCCGTTCCAGCTTGCAACTAGGGGCGCAACTTTTGGTAATAATGGCCGCTCTTTCTCGTCATGCCCTGGCCAGGCCCTCATTTACCATCTGGAGCCTGGGAAGGACTACGAAGCGTTGATAGGGCTCCGGTTCAGCATTAATGCAAACGGAGCGCCAGCTCCTACTTGTGTATTCGGAATTGCCGAGCTCGTATCTCTCCCTGGTACTAAGATCGTGATACCTAAAAGAATGGAGCCTGACGCGCCTCCGCAGACGCTTTGCAAGAAGTGACAGCTTAGCCAGCAATGGGATTCGTAGATATTTTGGGTGGTTTGCAAGCCATCGGTTTCGATGTGTCGCTTTGTGTCCGGGCAGACCTGATCGGAAGAGGCAAAAGCAGGCTGAGACCAAAGAGCACTGGACCAAGAAGGTTGAGGAGCGTTACCTGACGCTCGCATTTAGCGACGCCAGGGAGGCGGCGGATTGCTACAACGGATGGAAAGAAGAAGAGATGCCAGGCTTCCACGAAGTCAGGGCACTTTCACAGCACCTGTACAAGAAAGCCGGGAAAGATGGGCAGAAGATCGCCGGGCACGCAAGCGAGGAGATGACCAAAAACTATCAGAAGGAGCACGCCGAGGTGATCTGGTCAGAGGCCATTCCGGACCTCGATATCAGCGAAATCGCCGGATAGTTTTGCGCCAGTTTTGCGCGGTTTTTGCGCACGCCAGAAATGAAAAAGGGAATCAAGCCGGTAAGTGGCTGATTCCCTTTACAAAATATGGTCGGGACGGAGTGATTCGAACACTCGACCCCTAGCACCCCATGCTAGTGCGCTACCGGACTGCGCTACGCCCCGACTAGGCGTTACTCTGTGCTGCTTCTTCGTCGCTTCTCTTGCGAGAGCGTCGAGGAATATACCCTAAGCTTTTGAATGATGGAAGTATTTCGACGCACCGCGCGATCTCACTTGCGCAGCACGACCAGCACATCTTCCAGCTCGACAATCATCTGTTTGATCAGGTGCTTGTACTGCAGCGAATCATCCTTGACCTCATCGCTGGACATGCGCAAACGCGCGCCGCCAATGGTGAAGCCCTGATCGTAAAGCAGCGCGCGAATCTGGCGGATCATCAGCACGTCCTGTCGCTGATAATACCGGCGGTTTCCGCGGCGCTTGACCGGGTTGAGTTGAGGAAACTCCTGCTCCCAATAACGCAGAACGTGCGGTTTGACCGCGCAGAGCTCGCTAACTTCACCAATGGTGAAGTAGCGTTTGCCGGGGATAGGCGGTAGCTCGTCGTTATGACTTGGTTCCAGCATAAGCCTCAACTCGGGCCTTCAGTTTCTGCCCTGGGCGAAAGGTGACCACACGGCGAGCGGTAATCGGGATTTCTTCCCCTGTCTTGGGATTCCGGCCCGGTCGCTGGCGTTTATCGCGCAGATCAAAATTGCCGAATCCGGACAACTTGACCTGCTCGTTATCTTCCAGAGCGTGCCTGATTTCCTCAAAGAACAGCTCGACCAGTTCCTTGGCTTCTCGTTTATTCAGGCCTAGCTCTTCGTACAGACGTTCGGCCATCTCAGCTTTCGTCAGAGCCCCCATACGCTACATCCTTAACGTGGCGTTTAACCTTGCCTCTAGCGAGGTGAGAATTTGCTGCGTCGAAGCGTTTACCTCATCGTCGGTAAGAGTGCGCGATGGATGTTGCCAGGTCAAGCCGACTGCAAGGCTTTTTCTAAGCGGATCAATGCCTTTACCCTGGTAAACATCAAACAGCCTGAGGTCTGTGAGCCATTCCCCTGCATTCTCTCGAATAACGTCCAGCACGGCAGTCGCCGAAACATCACGAACGGTCAGCAGCGCCAGGTCGCGACGCACTTCCGGGAAGCGAGAAAGCTCATGGAATTTCGGCAGGCGGCCTGTCGCAACTTCAGCCAGAACCAGCTCGAAGACGAACACGGGACGATCAAGGCCCAGGGTTTTCGACAGTTCCGGGTGGAGTGCGCCGATGTAGCCGACTTCACGCCCGTCACGCTCGATACGTGCGGTCTGACCCGGGTGCAACGCGGGATGGCTACCGGGTACGAAACGGAAGTCATCCTGCGCACCGGCGAAGCCCAGTACTGCCTCGACGTCGGCCTTGACGTCGAAGAAGTCGACGACATCACGGCCCTGCGCCCAGCCTTCCGGCAGACGGCTGCCACAGATCACACCGGCCAGCATCGGCTCTTGCTTCAAGCCTTCCAGTTGACCGACGAAGCGCAGGCCACTCTCGAACAGGCGCACGCGGTCCTGCTGTCGATTGAGGTTGTGTTGCAGCGACTTCACCAGGCCCGGCCACAGGGACGAACGCATCGCCGACATGTCAGCCGAAATCGGATTGGCCAGCAACAGCGGCTCAACGCCAGGGCTGAACAGCTCAAACCATTTCTGGTCGATGAAGCTGTAGGTAATTGCTTCCTGATAACCGCGAGCCACCAGCAGACGACGCAACGCTGGCAGATCACTCCGAGCCTCGGCACGCGGTTGCGGTGCCAGACGCGCCTGCGGGTAGCGAACCGGCAAACGGTTGTAACCGTGAAGGCGGGCCAGCTCTTCGATCAAGTCGACTTCGAGGGTGATATCGAAGCGGTGGCTCGGCACTTCGACGCGCCACTGCTCGCTGGCGTGAGGCGCGACGGTGAGGTCGAGCGCTGTGAGCAGACGCTCGATTTCCGCTGCGTCCATCTTCATGCCCAGCATCTGCTCGATACGCTCGGCACGCAGGATGATCGGCTCAACGGAGGGCAAATGCTGGTCACTGACAGTCTCGATGACCGGACCGGCTTCGCCACCGATGATTTCCAGAAGCAGGCCAGTGGCGCGCTCCATGGCTTCGCGGGCCAGCTGCCAGTCAACGCCACGCTCGTAGCGATGGGAAGCGTCAGTGTGCAGGCCATACGAACGGGCCTTGCCGGCAACGGCGATCTGATCGAAAAAAGCGCTTTCGAGGAAGATATCGCGGGTCGTTGCAGACACACCGCTGTGCTCGCCACCCATGACACCGGCGATGGCCAGGGCACGCTGGTGGTCGGCAATGACTAGGGTATCGGCGCGCAGGCTGACTTCCTGACCGTCCAGCAAGACGAGCTTCTCGCCCTCCTCCGCCATGCGCACACGAATGCCGCCATTGATTTCGGCAAGGTCGAACGCGTGCAGCGGCTGACCCAGTTCAAGCATCACGTAGTTGGTAATATCGACTGCGGCGTCGATACTGCGAACGTCCGAGCGACGTAGGCGCTCAACCATCCACAAAGGTGTAGGGCGTGACAGGTCCACGTTACGCATGACGCGACCCAGATAACGAGGGCACGCCGCAGGCGCGAGCACTTCAACCGGACGCACTTCATCGTGCACGGCCGGAACCACGGCAACCTGAGGACGCGTGACGACTGCATCATAGAGCGCGCTCACTTCACGGGCCAAACCAGCCACCGACAGGCAGTCACCACGGTTGGGCGTCAGGTCGACTTCGATGCTCGCGTCGTCCAGTTCCAGATACACGCGCACATCCTGGCCCACCGGCGCGTCGGCCGGCAGCTCCATCAAGCCGTCGTTGCCCTCGCCCACCTGCAACTCGGCTTGCGAGCACAGCATGCCGTTGGACTCGACGCCCCGCAGCTTGGCTTTCTTGATCTTGAAATCGCTCGGCAACTCGGCGCCGATCATGGCAAACGGGATCTTCAGACCGGGGCGCACGTTCGGCGCGCCGCACACAACCTGAAAGGTCTCAGCGCCATTACTGACCTGGCAAACGCGCAGCTTGTCAGCGTCCGGGTGCTGTTCGGTGCTCAGCACCTCACCCACCACAACACCTCTGAAAACGCCCGCTGCCGGGGTGACGCTGTCTACTTCAAGGCCAGCCATCGACAGACGAGCAACCAGCTCGTCGCGGGACACTTGCGGGCTAACCCAGCCGCGCAGCCATTGTTCACTGAATTTCATCCTGCTCTCCTAAAGAATTCGTTACGGGCGACCTAGCGAAATTGCGCGAGGAACCGCAAGTCGTTGTCGAAGAACAGGCGCAAGTCGTTGACGCCATAGCGCAGCATCGCCAGACGTTCTACGCCCATGCCGAAGGCGAAGCCCTGGAATTCTTCCGGATCGATGCCCGACATGCGCAGCACGTTCGGGTGGACCATGCCGCAGCCCATGACTTCAAGCCAGCCGGTCTGTTTGCACACGCGGCAGCCTTTGCCACTGCACATCACGCACTCCATGTCGACTTCGGCCGAAGGCTCGGTGAACGGGAAATACGAAGGACGGAAACGCACTGCCAGCTCTTTTTCAAAGAACACGCGCAGGAACTCCTCGATGGTGCCTTTCAGGTCGGCGAAGTTGATATCGCGGTCGACCAGCAGGCCTTCGACCTGGTGGAACATCGGGGAATGGGTGATATCGGAGTCACTTCGATACACACGGCCGGGGCAGACGATGCGGACCGGAGGCTTCTGCGATTCCATGGTGCGGACCTGAACCGGCGAGGTATGGGTGCGCAGCAACATGTTCGCATTGAAATAGAAAGTGTCGTGCATCGACCGGGCCGGGTGATGGCCTGGGATGTTGAGCGCTTCGAAGTTGTGGTAATCGTCTTCCACCTCAGGGCCTTCGGCGATGCCGTAGCCGATGTGGGTGAAGAATTGCTCGATTCGTTCCAGAGTGCGGGTAACCGGATGCAGACCGCCAGTGGTCTGGCCACGGCCAGGCAGGGTCACGTCAATGGATTCGGCCGCGAGCTTGGCCGCAAGATCGGCCTCCTCAAACGATGCCTTCCGCGCATTGAGAACCTCTGTGACACGTTCCTTGGCTTCGTTGATCAGCGCGCCGACTTTCGGACGCTCATCGGCAGGCAGATTCCCCAGGGTCTTCATCACCTGAGTCAATTCGCCTTTCTTGCCAAGGTACAGAACCCGGATTTGCTCCAGGGCATTGATATCTTCAGCGCTTTGCACAGCCTCAAGTGCTTGAGAGACCAGCGCGTCCAGGTTTTCCATGTACAGACTCCAGATACAAAATAGGGGAAGAGCTTACAAGGCTCTTCCCCTATTTATGACGTTTAACACCAGACCCCGAGCGGGGTCCGGTGATTGCCGGGGACTTAGGCCAAAGTGGCTTTAGCTTTCTCGACAATCGCAGCAAACGCCGCTTTTTCGTTCACTGCCAGATCAGCCAGAACCTTACGGTCGATCTCGATCGACGCTTTTTTCAGGCCAGCGATGAAACGGCTGTAGGACAGACCGTTGATACGCGCACCAGCGTTGATACGAGCGATCCACAGAGCGCGGAACTGACGTTTTTTCTGACGACGGTCACGGTAGGCGTATTGGCCAGCCTTGATTACCGCTTGCTTGGCAACACGGAATACGCGTGAACGCGCGCCGTAGTAGCCTTTAGCAAGTTTCAGAATTTTTTTGTGACGCTTACGGGCAATGACGCCACGCTTTACACGAGCCATGAGTTAATTCCTCTGTTCTTGATCAAAATTAGCAAAGGCGCAGCATGCGCTTGACTTTTGCCACGTCGGACGGATGCAGCAAGCTGCTTCCACGCAATTGACGCTTACGCTTTGTCGACATTTTGGTCAGGATGTGGCTCTTGAAAGCGTGCTTGTGCTTGATGCCATTCGCGGTTTTCAGAAACCGTTTAGCTGCACCACTTTTAGTCTTCATCTTTGGCATGTTCGGATACTCCGCATTCAGTTGATAAACATAACCGCAAGGCCTGCCGTGCCCTGGTGGTTATTTCTTCTTTTTCGGGGCGATGACCATGATCAGCTGGCGTCCTTCCATCTTAGGATGCTGTTCGACCGAGCCGTATTCGAGCAGGTCAGCTTCAACCCGCTTCAACAGCTCCATCCCCAGCTCCTGGTGGGCCATCTCACGACCGCGAAATCTCAAGGAAATCTTGGCCCTGTCCCCGTCACTCAGGAAACGTACCAGGTTGCGTAGTTTTACCTGGTAATCCCCTTCCTCCGTCCCTGGACGAAACTTGATTTCTTTTACCTGGATCTGCTTCTGATTCTTCTTGGCGGCAGCAACCTGTTTCTTCTTCTCGAAGATCGATTTGCCGTAGTCCATCAGTTTGCAAACAGGGGGTACTGCATCGGCGGAAATTTCCACCAGATCCAGTTTGGCCTCTTCAGCCTTAAGAAGCGCGTCTTCAATTGACACAATCCCAAGCTGCTCACCCTCAGCCCCAATTAAACGAACCTCACGTGCCGAGATATTCTCGTTGATCGGGGCTTTCGGTGCAGCTCGTTTATCTTGTCTCATTTCACGCTTAATAATAATTACTCCGAATCTTGGCGACCACGCCGGGAAACCGCTTGTGCAAGGAACTCCGAGAACTGGGCGACCGGCATCGAGCCAAGGTCTGCGCCTTCACGTGTACGCACAGCGACAGTTTGTGTTTCAACCTCCCGATCCCCAATCACGAGGAGATACGGAATTTTGAGCAACGTATGCTCGCGGATTTTAAAGCCGATCTTTTCATTTCTCAAGTCGGACTTGGCACGGAATCCGCTTTGCGCCAATGTTTTTTCCACCTCAAGGGCAAAATCAGCCTGTTTGTCAGTGATATTCATGATCACTGCTTGAGTTGGAGCCAGCCACGCAGGAAACGCGCCTTCGTAATGCTCGATCAGGATTCCGATGAAGCGCTCGAAGGAGCCAAGAATTGCGCGGTGCAACATGACCGGGTGCTTGCGACCGTTGTCTTCCGACACGAATTCGGCGCCCAGACGGATCGGCAGGTTGAAATCGAGCTGCAGAGTACCGCATTGCCAGACGCGACCCAAGCAATCCTTGAGAGAAAATTCGATCTTCGGACCGTAGAACGCACCCTCGCCCGGTTGCAGATCGTACGGCAGGCCAGCACTGTCAAGGGCTGCAGCGAGTGCGGACTCGGCGCGATCCCATAACTCGTCGGAGCCGACACGTTTCTCCGGCCGGGTCGACAGCTTCATTTCGATGTCTTTGAACCCGAAATCGGCGTAGACGGCCATGGTCAGCTTGATGAACGCGGCGGATTCAGCCTGCATTTGTTCTTCGGTGCAGAAGATATGCGCGTCGTCCTGAGTGAACGCTCGAACACGCATGATGCCGTGCAGTGCGCCCGAAGGTTCGTTGCGGTGGCAAGCGCCGAATTCGGCCAGACGCATCGGCAACTCGCGGTAGCTTTTCAGGCCCTGATTGAACACCTGCACGTGGCAAGGGCAGTTCATCGGCTTGATGGCGTAGTCGCGGTTTTCCGACTCGGTGGTGAACATGTTCTCGGCGTAGTTCGCCCAGTGCCCGGACTTCTCCCACAGGGAGCGGTCGACGACCTGAGGCGTTTTGATCTCCAGGTAGCCGTTCTCGCGCTGGGTCTTGCGCATGTACTGCTCGAGAACCTGGTAGAGCGTCCAGCCGTTCGGGTGCCAGAAGACCATGCCCGGCGCTTCTTCCTGGGTATGGAACAGGCCCAGACGCTTGCCGATCTTGCGGTGATCGCGCTTTTCGGCTTCTTCGATGCGCTGAATGTAAGCCGCCAGCTGCTTCTTGTCGGCCCAGGCCGTGCCGTAAACGCGCTGCAATTGCTCGTTTTTGGCATCGCCGCGCCAGTAGGCGCCGGACAGCTTGGTCAATTTGAATGACTTCAGAAAACGGGTGTTCGGCACATGCGGACCGCGGCACATGTCGACGTATTCTTCGTGGTAGTACAGGCCCATGGCCTGCTCGTTTGGCATGTCTTCGACCAGACGCAGCTTGTAGTCTTCGCCACGGGCCGTAAACACGTCGATCACTTCCGCGCGCGGCGTGACTTTTTTGATGACGTCGTAATCCTTTTCGATCAGCTGTTGCATGCGCTGCTCGATCGCCGCCATGTCGTCCGGCGTGAAAGGACGCTCATAGGCGATATCGTAATAGAAGCCATCATCGATGACCGGGCCGATCACCATCTTTGCAGTCGGATAGAGCTGCTTGACGGCGTGGCCAACCAGGTGCGCGCAGGAGTGACGAATGATCTCCAGGCCTTCCTGATCCTTGGGGGTGATGATTTGCAGGCTCGCATCGGTGTCGATGATGTCGCTGGCATCAACCAGTTGACCGTTGACCTTGCCGGCCACGGTGGCTTTGGCCAGGCCCGCACCAATGGATGCTGCGACCTCGGCAACGGATACCGGGTGATCGAAAGAACGTTGACTGCCGTCGGGAAGAGTAATAGTTGGCATGGCGCCTCCTCTCCTAGTGGTGACCCCTACCAAAGGTCACGTGGGTGGGATAGAGCCAGTACGCGATTCGGTGGTATGCCTGCCTCACAGTGGCAGGAGCCCGAAGGCCAACGTGAAGACCGAACCAGAGTGACTGGAACTTACGAAATCGACAGAACTTGCAGCAGGGCACCGGGGCCCCGCGAGACGCGAGCTAATCTGCAGGCGCGCATGCTATCACAGCGTTACGGCAGGGTCAGCTAAACGGTGGTTGGCGTCGCACGCGGATCACCAATTGCACCAAGCCGCAGCAGCGCCACGGAACTGGTGCGCTTCAAGGACCTCAGATTATCCGTAGTACATGTTCAAGGCCTGACACCTCGACGGCCACCGACAAAAAGGAAATCACCATGAAGCTTCTACGCGTTGCCGCCCTTCTCGCCCCGCTGGCCCTGACACTGCCCCTCAGCGCTCACGCCGCGATGGATGCGAAAACCAAGACCAGCTACATGAACGAATGCACCACCGCAGCCACCCAGAGCAATCCATCGATGGACGCCAGTGCAGTCAAAGCGCACTGCGAGTGCGGCGCTCAACAGATCAACAAGAACTTCTCCGACAAGGAGATTGCGTCGCTGAATGACAAAACGACGCCTCCCAGTACCGATATGACCTCTCGCCTGCAGGCTGCGGTGAGCAAAAATTGCCTGAACGGCAAAAAATAAAAAATTTACATTTCCTTGATGCCCCACACCGGGGCGTAAAGAAACGGGTCAAGGCTGACACGCTGAAGGCCACGAATTCTGCGGGTTTCAGGCATACCAGAAGGGTTTGCCGATGCACCCGTTGATGATGGAAAACAGGCCTCTGGAGCGCCTTTGGGGCGTTATATCGAGGATGCTGACGCAAAGTTCTAATCGAAAAAGTCCAGCATTCACACAATTCGACTATGATAGCGCTCGTGTGCCCAGTTGGCCTGAGCAACACAGCACTACTGAAAATTATGTTCCTGGAGATACACCATGTCTAATCGCCAATCCGGCACCGTAAAATGGTTCAACGATGAAAAAGGCTTCGGCTTCATCACCCCACAGGGTGGCGGCGACGACCTTTTTGTACATTTCAAAGCCATTGAATCCGACGGTTTCAAGAGCTTGAAAGAAGGCCAGACTGTTTCCTTCGTGGCTGAGAAAGGCCAAAAGGGCATGCAAGCTGCTCAGGTTCGCGCGGAGTAATCCCAGCGATCTGAAAAAACCCCGTCACTGACGGGGTTTTTTTATGCCTGCGATTCGGTCATGGGGAAAGGTTATCCGCAATTGACGCGGCTGACCTTGCCTGAATCATCGGTATTCAGGTTAAGACGGTCCGAGCGGTATTCCAGTGTCACGATGTCATGGGGCCCGAGCACTCTGGCGGTCTGCGCGCCGGCCTTGGCCTTCGCCTGATCCAGCAATGCCGCTGAAGCCGGCTTGCCAACAGCGAACTGCACCGCTGCCGCGTCACAACGGGCATAACCACCAGCGGAACTGGCCGGGGAACTGGCGACGCTCTCCTCAGGCTGGCTCGTAGACTCCGACGTGCTGCTGCAACCGGCCAGCAGCGCTGCGGCGAGCACCAGACCTGATGATGCGTATTTCCAGGGCATACAACCTCCTAACGTTTAACTAAAACAGAACCTCTGCGACAGCGGTCGAGCGGCTTCGTTTCGCCACGGGTAAACCAGGGCAAGCAAACCTCCCCTGTCGAGGACAGCGCAGGAGTCTGCCCCAAGCGTCACTCGCCCGGCGCATTCAATCGTGACAAAACGTTTAAAAAAGCGCCCGCAGGACCCATTGAGCGGGATGGGCGCGGCTCAGTAGACGTCCACGTAATCCGTGGTGGGGTTGGCCCAGTTGTCGCGAAGGGCATTGTAGATCTGCGTCACCCATACGGCATCGCTGGCCGCCACCGGGCCCACGCAACCGGAACCGGCCGCCCAGGTCTCCAGACGAAACAGCAGTCCCCCAATGTCCACGCCACCCACCGCGTCGCTGGAAATCCACGCGCGACCGTCACGGCTGACGCGCAACTGGTTATGCACGCCATCCTGCGCAGCCGCGATCATTTGCCGGACGGCGTCGAGGGTGAGGGAATCGGGATTATTGAGATCGATAGACACGGTTTTGCACCTTGATTGCTCTGCGCCGAGCATCGGGATGCCACACGGCGCAGCACGGCGGATTTACTTCAAAAGACCCAGGCGCTGAGTCAACAAATCAAAAAAGCCCTGGGCATCACCGTTTTCCACCCAGAACACATTTTTGTTCTGGGCAAGGGTGTCGTACCAGTCGGCGATGGTCTGGCCGTGGGTCACACCCTCACGGTTATCGATCACCAGATTGACCTGCCTGCCGCTGAACAGCTCCGGCTTGATCAGCCAGGCAATCACGCTCGCATCATGCACCGGCCCGCCGGGCAGGCCGTAATGGACCATGTCAGCCTTGACGTACTCGTTGAGGATACCGCTGACCAGCTTGCCGGCCTGATTGTTCAAGCCATCGATCTGCTTGATACGCGCTTCGCTGGTGAGGATCTTGTGGGTGACGTCCAGCGGCACGTAGGTCAGCTTCACACCGCTGGCCAGGACAACCTTCGCCGCGTCGGGGTCGGCGTAGATATTGAATTCGGCCACCGGGGTGATGTTGCCACCGTTGAAGTGGGCGCCGCCCATGACCACGACTTCCTTGATGCCCTGGGTGATTTCCGGCGCCTGAATCAGCGCGAGCGCCAGGTTGGTCTGCGGCCCGAGCATGGCGATGGTGATGCTGTGGGGCGCAGCTTTCTTCAGGGTATCGACCAGGTACTGCACGGCATTGCCTTCAGCCAACGGCTTCTTCGGCTCATGCACTTCCACGCCCGGCAGTCCTTCCTTGCCGTGAATGTTTTCGGCGTAGATCGGCGTGCGCACCAGCGGTTTGCCCGCACCGGCGTACACCGGCACTTCTTCGCGGCCGGCCCATTCCCGAGCCAGCCGGGCATTGCGGGAGGTCTTGTCGATGCGCACGTTGCCCGCCACGGTGGTGATCGCCATGACGTTGAGTTCTTGCGGCGACGCCAGCGCCAGGAGCAGTGCGACGACGTCGTCGGCGCCCGGGTCGGTGTCGATGATCACGTCGCGCTTCTCGGCGGCATGCACGGACGTGGCGGATAACATGGCCAACAGCGCGGCACTCCTGATCAGTCCGGTGAAAAAATGTCGGGTTGTGTTCATGGGAACTCCTTGTTCCTGACGGCTAGAGATGAAAAAACGGCGTTAAAAAACCACGCCCGCCACCAACGCAATGTTGGTGTATGGCTGGCATTCGCCGGTGCGGATGATAGCCCGAGCACCACGGCTCAGCTGTTTCAATGCGTCATGACTCACCAGGCGTTGCTCACCGAGGCCGCCCGAGGCATGCAAGCTCGAAACGGTGGCCAACGCTGGCGGTTGTTTCGACAGCATCTCTTCGGCGAGGACATGGCTCTCGACCTGCATTTCAGTCAGCACCACATTCAGCACGCTTAGGAAATCGGGCACACCGTGGGTCAGGGCCAGATCGATCAGCTCAACGCCCGCCGGCACAGGCATGCCCGCATCTACGATCATCAGGATGTCACCGTGCCCCAGGGACGCGATGGCGCGGGACAAGGCGATGTTAAGCAGCGGTGTTTTTTTCATGATTGATGCCCCTGTGCGGCGGAGTGTGCCGCGGAGGCCTGAACCTCGGCGAACGTCGGAATGGAAGGCTGGGCGCCGGAACGGGTAACGGAGAGCGCCGCTGCAACCTGACCGAAGCGAATGGCGTCCGACTCGGACTTGTCATCGGCCAGCGCCGCCGCGAAGCCGCCGACAAAGGTATCGCCTGCCGCCGTGGTGTCAACGGGCTGGACCTTTGGCGCCGGGAAGTGCTCGGAGCGCGACGCGCTGGCGAACAAGGCGCCCTGCTCGCCCAGCGTGACGATTACCTTGCTGACGCCGGCTTTCAGCAATGCTGATGCAGCGGCGTCCGCGCTGGCGGTGCTGTCGACTGGCAAACCGGTCAGCGCGGTGGCCTCGCTTTCATTCGGGATCAGGTAATCGACCCAGGCGAACCACTCGGCCGGCAGCGGGCCACTGGCCGGCGCCGGGTTGAGGATGACGGTCTTGCCCAGTTCGTGGCCGCGCTTGAGCACGTGGCCCACGGTGTCGAGCGGCACTTCAAGCTGGCAGATGATGACGTCGGCACCGGACAGCAGCGCATCGAAGCTGTCCACCACGGACGCGGTGACGTGGCCGTTGCCGCCGGCCACGATCACGATAGCGTTCTGGCTGCTGTCATCGACGACGATCAGCGCAACGCCGGTGGACTCGCCGGAGACCGGGGTCACTGCCTGGCAATCGATGCCTTCGGCCAGCAGCGCGGTGCGAAGTTGTTCGCCGTAGGCATCATCGCCGACGCAACCGATCATGGCGACACTGGCGCCCAGTCGCGCCGCCGCCACCGCCTGATTGGCGCCCTTGCCGCCCGGCACGGTGACGAACGACTGCCCGGCCAGTGTTTCTCCGGCCCGGGGCAAACGCGGCGCGCGCGTCACCAGGTCCATGTTCAGGCTGCCCACTATCACTACTTTTGCTTGCATGACGTCTACTCTTCAGAACACTTTTCAGACCGGGCGGAGCGCTCGGCTTAACGAAATTCGGTAAATACCTGGGGTGGAGGCGCTGTGGATTCGCGCAGCACAATACTCGGCGCAACAACCAGGTGTTCGACAGCGGTTTCGCCCCGCGCCGAGATCCGCCGCAGCAGCATCTCGGCAGCGCGCTCGCCCAGTTGCAGAATGGATTGGCCGACGGTGGTCAGGGCCGGGTAAACGTACTGGCTCATCTGGATGTCGTCGAAGCCAATGACCGACAGATCCGCCGGGACCCGCACGTTACGCTCGGCGGCGGCGCGCAATACGCCGATGCCGACCATGTCGTTGGCCGCAAAAATCGCCGTAGGCGGATCCCGCTCCAGCAGTTTCACCGCAGCCAGATAACCACTGGGCCCGGTGAAATCGCTCTCCACCACCCAGCTGTCCGGCACGTCGACCGAGGCTTCCTGCATGGCGCGGTGATACCCCGCCAGACGCATCTTCGCCACAGTGGTTTGCGCCGGGCCGCAGATACAGGCGATGTGCCGGTGGCCGAGGGACAGCAAGTGGGACGTCGCCAGATACGCACCCAGCTCATGGTCGATGCGCACCAGATCAGCCGTCACGCCGTCCAGGTCGCGGTCAACGATGACCAAAGGCGTTCGTACCGCGGACAAGCCCTCGACGAGGCTGTCTCCGCCGCCGACCGACGACACGATAAGGCCGTCGACGCGTTTTTCCAGAAGCACGCGCAGGTAGCTGCGCTGCTTGTCGGGGTTGTCATCGGAATTGCAGAGGATCACGCAGAAGCCGTTACGCTCGCAGTAATCCTCGATGCCCCGGGCCAGTTCGGCGAAGTACGGGTTGATGCCGTTGGGGATCAACAGGCCGATGGTCGCCGTGGCCTTGGCCTTGAGCGACCGCGCAACGGCGCTGGGCACGTAATCCAGCTGCACGATGGCGGCTTCGACCTTCTTGCGCACCTCTTCACTGACCGGTCGGGTGCGGTTAAGGACATGGGACACCGTGGTGTAGGAAATCCCGGCAATCGCCGCTACATCCTTGATGGTTGCCATGTCAGCCGCGCCGCCGCGCGCGGTTGCTGCGGTAAGTATCGAGGACCACCGCGACGACGATCACGGCACCAGTGATGATGCGTTTGGTCGGTTCGGTCGCGCCGATCTGTGCCAACCCTGCCGCCAGCACCGAAATGATCAGCACGCCGAAGAAGGTGCTGATCACCGAACCGCGCCCGCCCATCAGACTGGTGCCGCCAATAACCACTGCTGCAATCACTTGCAGCTCAAGGCCGGAACCGGCGTTGGGATCAGCGGCTTCAAGGCGTGAAATCTGGAACAGCGCGGCAACACCCGCCAGCAGGCCCATCAGCGAGAACACGAGGATCTTGTAGGGCTTGGGATTGATCCCCGCCAGACGCACGGCTTCCTCGTTGGTGCCGATGCCGATCAGGTAGCGGCCGAACACGGTGCGCGTCAGCACGGCCTGGGCGGCGAAGATGACGATCAGGGCAATGACAAACGAAGGCGAAATACCGAATGCGAAGGGATTGGACAGCCACGCAAAGGAGTCACCGATGTACGCGGTGCGCGAGTCGGTCAGTTGGTATGCCACGCCGCGGGCCATTTCCAGCACGCCAAGGGAGACGATGAACGAGGGAATGCGCCACGCCACGGTGATCGAGCCGGTCAGCGTACCGGCCGCCGTTGCGCAGGCGATGCCCAGCAACGCCGACGGAAACACGCCCCAGCCCCAGCCGAGCATGGCCACACTGACCGCCGAAGCAGCCAACGCGAGCACCGAACCCACCGACAGGTCAATGCCGCCGATGATGAGGATGAAGGTCATGCCGACCGCCAGCACCATCAGGTCGGGAATCTGGTTGGCCAGGGTGCTGAAGGTTTCGTACGACAGGAAATGATCGCTAAGCAACGAGAACAACACGATCATCGCCAGCAGTGCGCCTGCCAGCCCGAGGTAGGTGCCCAGGCCGAAGTAGTTGCCGCTGCGCTTGCCCGGAGACGGCAGCGCGGCAGGAGAAGTAGAAGTTTTCATCAGTCGATCCTGGGCGCAGCTTCAGACAGCAGCGCGTCACGTTTTTGATAGCCCGCGAAGGCAGCGGCAAGCAGTTCGTCCTGGGTCCAGGTGTCGCGCTCGAAGGTGTCGATCAGGCGCCCGGCAGACAGCACGCCGATGCGGTCGCAGATCAGCATCAGCTCGCGCAAATCACTGGAGACCACCACCAGCGCCCTGCCCTGACGGGTCAGTTCACCCAGCAGCGCGTATATGTCGAACTTGGCGCCGACGTCGATGCCGCGCGTGGGCTCGTCGAACAACATCACCTGGCAATCGCGCTCCAGCCAGCGGCCGATCACGACCTTCTGCTGATTGCCGCCCGACAGCTCCGACACCAGTTGCGTCGGGCTCGAACTGCGAATGCGCATGGCGCCCACCTGACGCTGAGCCAAAGCGATCTCAGAATTGCCGTTGACCACGCCGGCACTGGAAATGGCTTCCATGTTGCCCAGCGCAATGTTGGCGCTGATCGATTGCGACAGCAGCAACCCCTCGCCCTTGCGGTCTTCGGTGATCAAGGCGATGCCATGACCCACGGCGTCCACCGGCGATTTGATCTGCACGCTGCGCAGCGGGCTGCCGACTTCGATGCTGCCGCTGTCGGCCACGTCCGCGCCGTAGATCAGCCGCAGCAGCTCAGTACGCCCGGCACCGATCAGCCCGGAAATCCCGAAGATTTCACCGGCCCGGACATCGAAGGAAACATCGCGGACCTTGTCGGCGCGATTCAGGCCTTTGACCGACAGCGCCACTGCGCCAATCTTGCGCTCGCCCAGATCGATCTTCTCGCCCAGTTCACGGCCAACCATCAACGTGACCAACTGCTCGCTGTTGTAATTGGCCATGAAGTCAACGCAGACCAACTTGCCGTCGCGCAACACGGCGATGCGCTGGGCGACGCGGGCCAGTTCTTCCAGGCGGTGGGAGATGTAAATGATGGAAACGCCGCGATCCTGTAGACGGGTGATCTGCTCAAAGAGCATTTCCACCTCACGCGCCGTCAGCATCGCCGTCGGCTCATCGAGAATCAGCACGTGGCAGTCGCCGATCAGGTTGCGGGCGATTTCAACCATCTGTTGATGGCCGATGCCCAGTTCGCTGACCAGCGTGTCCGGGTCGATGGCCTCAAGGCCGACTTGCGCCATGGCCTTGATCGCATCCTCGCGCAGCTTGCGACGATTGATGAAACCGGCACGGCTGGGCAGGTTATCGAGAAACAGGTTTTCCGCCACCGACAGCGTCGGCAGCAGATTGAGTTCTTGCATGACCATGCGCACGCCGAGCTTTTCGGCCTGGGTGCGACTGGCAGGCTGGTAGGGTTGCCCCTGAAATTGCATCTGGCCGGTGGTGGGTGTGACCAGGCCGCCGATGATTTTCGACAGCGTGCTTTTACCGGCGCCATTTTCCCCGGTCAAGGCCAGCACTTCCCCGCGCATCAGCGTCAGGTCGATGTCACCGAGTACGGGTTGGGCGTAGGTTTTGCCAATACCACTGACAGATAGAACAGCGGCCTGAGCAGACGCTGACATAACGATCTCCACGCACCTGCCCTCACGGGCAGGCGGTACATATTTGGAAAACTGCGGGTTTGGAATGAGTTGGCTGAGAAACCAGGTCGGCTTATTGCGGCTTGGTCACCAGCTCGACCGGGGTTTCGATCACGCCGTTGGTGATCTCGAGCTTCTCGCCCTTGACCATTTTCAGGGCGGTGTCGATACCGAATACAGCCTGACGCGCCGCGAACTGGTCAGCGGTGGCCAGAATGCGGCCGTCCTTCAGCATCGGCTTGATGGCGTTGATGTTGTCGTAACCGACGACCTGAACCTTGCCCGCCTTGCCTGCCGCACGTACTGCCGAGACAGCGCCCAGCGCCATGCTGTCGTTACCGGCCAGCAGCGCTTTCAGGTTCGGGTATTCGTTGAGCATGGCGGACGCAACGGCGTTGCCCTTGTCGATTTCCCAGTTACCGGACTGCGTGGAAACGATCTTCATCTGCGCAGCGTCCATCGCGTCCTTGAAGCCCGCGGTGCGTTGCTGCGCGTTGGTGGTGGTCGGCACGCCTTCGATGATGCCGACTTCAGCACCCGCCGTCAGTTGCTTGGCCAGGTAGTCACCCACCAGCTTGGCGCCCTTGCGGTTGTTCGGGCCTACGAAAGGCACTTCCATGCCTTTGCTTTTCAACACCTCGGCGTCCAGCTGGTTGTCGATGTTGACGACTTTGATGCCCGCGTCCATGGCCTTTTTCAGCACCGACGCCAAGGCCTTGGAATCGGCCGGGGCGATGACCAGCGCGTCGACTTTCTTGACGATCATCTGGTTGACGATGTCGATCTGGGCGGCCGTGTCGGACTCGTTCTTGATGCCGTTGGAAATCAGGTCAAAGTCAGCGGAATGCTCTTTTTGATACACCTTGGCGCCGTCTTCCATGGTCAGGAAGAATTCATTGGCCAGGGATTTCATCACCAGCGCAACGGTCGGCTTTTTCGCGTCGTCGGCAAAGGCAGATGATAGAGGCAGGGATGCAGCAGAAGCGGTAAGCATGGCAACAGCAAGAAGACGTGCAGCGAATGGCAGCTTCATGGATCACTCCGACATTATGATTGTTGTTATCGGCAGCGTTTACGCGTCAAGGACAGCTCGACGGAATCGCAAACGTTTGCGTGACCGAAACTATGGGAAGCGCCGGGGCGTTTGTCAACTCAGTAAAGCAGGAATTTTAGAGCGGGCCATGTATCGCCCTGCTCCTCCGATTGCCGTCGCAACGCGCATGGCCTGCGGCCTGAATCGGAGGATAGAAAGGAAGGGTGAATCATGCAGCTAAGCTTAAGCACGTTCCTGATAAGCGGTCGAACGGCGGCCAACAGCATGCTTTTCCAGGTCGTGTTTAAGGGTGGTAACCAGATTGGCGATAGCCCGACTGGAATTGAGCGAGCTGACCGGAATACCCGCAGCAAGCAGATCTGCGTGGCCCCTCTCGCGATCGAATATCTGCACCATTAATTGATCGTTGGCATCGATGGTGCACTTGCACTTGGCAGGCAGGAAGCCTGATTCGACGATATGGCAGAGTTCAAGTGTGGAGATCATGGCAAATTTCCTTATTTAGTTATGCACGGTGGATGTCGACCGGTGCCAGCAATTCCACGAGTTTGTCATTAATGGGACGAACGGACATAACGCAGGTCACCGGGTACGCGTCCCCTCAATTCTCAGGAGTATTGCCGTTGCAACAACGCATCGTTGAGCGCTGCGGTTTCAGCCGCTTGGATGGCGTAAATGGCGCGGGTTTGACGGGGTCATGCAGGAAACAAATCAGTAAGCTGAGCGGCCCGGAAGTGGCCATTAGCCAATAACCTTGCGCGGCAGTGAACTAATCACGCGCGCGGCGGCCAGAGGGGCTCGCACTGCAACATGGCAGTCGCTGCACAAGCAAGCTTTCTACAGTATTTGGAGCGCAAGATGGGTCGGGGCAACAACGAGTTTGAGTTCTGGTGGGGCACGTCAGGCCCGTGGGTCGAGCCTCCGAATGTACGCCGCAGCGGGACCAGCGGCGTGCAGCGCGTGGTTCACGATGGCAAGACGTTCTACGTCAAACGCCAGACCGGCCATCTGTTTCGCAGTTTGCGCTACCCTACCGGGCGCCCGACTGCACTGCGTGAAGGCATCGCGCTGACAAAACTTGAAGAGCTCGGCATCAACGCGCCACGTCCTGTGTTTTATGGCGCTCGCAAGGTTGCCGGCGTGTGGCAAGGCGTTCTGGTCACGAAGGATCTGGGTGGCTTCATCGATCTCGACACCTGGTATGCACAGGGCGGCGCCGCCACTCTGAGCACCGAGCAACATCAGCGACTCTTCAAGCGTCTGGCTGAAACGCTGGCGAAAATGCACCTGGGCAAGTGGCAGCACGGCTGCATGCGCTCCAAGCACATTTTCATCAGGGCGACCGTCACTGACACGCGCTTTGACTTCGAACTGGCGCTGCTGGATCTGGAAAAATCCCACGGGCGAATCACCGCGATGGGTGCCGCCCGTCACGACATTCCGCAGCTCAGAAGGCATTCATTCTGGGATGAGTCCCAATGGCAGTACTTTCTGTCGTGCTACGAGCAGGCGATGGGCCGAGCCGTCTAGACGACGCAGCCGCCCTTCATGCCATGCGACACGCGGTATGAAGGGCTCACAGCGAAGGGCTCAACCCATCAAGAGGCGTGACCGGCCTGCTCCCTGATCAACGCCGGCACCCGCCGATCGCTGATCGCCTGCGCCACTTTTGTCGCGATATCGGCGCGGCTGAACGGCTTGGCCAGCATCTCGAAACCGGCAATCTGCTTCGACGACTCGCTGGTGTAACCCGTGACAATCAGCACCGGCAGCGCAGGCAGGACTTCGCGCAGACTCAGGGCGAGCTGCGTGCCGCTTTTCTCCGCCATCAGCTGATCGGTGACAAGTACGTCCGGCCGCAAGCCTGCGCTGACCATCTGTTCGGCAGCAGAGGGCGACGCCGCTTCGGTCACCCGATAGCCCAAGTCACGCAGTTGCAGTGCAACGGTGTAGCGGACCAGTTCTTCGTCATCCACCACCAGCACGTGAAAAGGGTGATCCGTGCCAGGCGCCGGGTCTGCGTCGACATCGGCGCCCGCCGGTGTCTGCACGTCGGCGCTGGAAATCGGCAGCCAGATGTCGACCCGCGTACCAAGACCCGGCGCCGACTGAATGTCAAAACCACCGCCCGATTGAAGGGCCAGCCCTTGCACCATCGACAACCCCAGGCCGGTGCCCTTGCCGACGCCTTTGGTTGAATAGAACGGCTCAACGCAGCGCTGCAATATGTCCTCGCTCATGCCGCTGCCGTTATCCGTCACTGTCAGCCTGACGTAGCAACCCTGCCCCGGCGCCGGACCCAGCCCCGGACCGTCGGCCACCACCTCGGAGCAGGCACTGATCTTCAGGTAGCCGCGTTCGGCGATTGCGTCACGCGCATTGACCGCGAGATTGAGCACGCCCAACTCAAGCTGATGGGGATCAATGAGGATGTTCGGCAATCCTGGCGGAATCTCGACGATGACTTCAATGGTCGGCCCCAGCGAGCGCTGGATGAGGTCGCGCATATCGTTGACCAGGCTGTCCAGCGCCACGACTTGAGGTTTGAGTGTCTGCCTGCGGGCAAAGGTCAGCAGACGACCTACCAGGATTCGCGCGCGATCCGCCGCTTGCAGCGCAGCGTCGATCAGCCGATGGGAGCGGTCGTTGCTGACTGGCTGGCGTCGCAGCAACTCCAGCGACGTCATGATCGGCGTCAGCAGGTTATTGAAGTCATGGGCGATGCCGCCGCCCAACTGACCCACCATTTCGATCTTGCGCGACTCGTGCAGCAGAGAAATGGCCGCCTCGCGCTCGGCCACCATGGTGGCGACGCGCTGTTCGAGACTCTCGTTGAGTTCGATCAACTGATGTTCAGCGCCAACCCGCGCGGTGATGTCGACGCAAACAAACAGCAAGCCGCTGAGGTGTTGTTGCGCGTCGAGCAGCGGCGTCACATGGGTCTGCACCCAGACGACGGAGCCGTCTGCGAGGACATGGTGCTGGGTCAGCTCAAAGGGCGCTTCGGCGGTCAGGAATGTCTCGTAGAACATCGGCTGCGAATTGGCTGGCAAGTCTTTCTGTAACTCGAGGATCGAGCGGCCGGCAATCGCCTGACGTTGCAGCCCCATGATCTCGCAGTAGCGATCATTGACTTGCTGGAAGACGCCTCGGTGATCACACAGCGCAATCCCGGCGCCCGCCTGCTCGAACATTCCGGCAAGTTGCGCGGAGCTGGCGTGTAGCGCCGCTTCGGACCGCATGTGGTTGATCCACTGCCAGCCCAGCTTGGCCGCTTCTTCGATGATATGGATGTCATGAGGGCTGCATACCCGCAGCCCTTCGAACTCGACCGTAAACACCCCGGCCAACGTGTCATGGCGCATCAGCGGGACATGCACGACCAGACTCGCCGTGCCGTCTGGCTGAAGTGCGCCGGCGTACGAGTTGGCCAGAACAGGATCGGCATTTGCCGCCGCTTGCACGGTGGCACCCTGACGCAACGCAGAACAGGTGTCATCGCCGACAGAGATCAGCCCTGATCGAGCCGTCACCTCACCTTGCCGGTATTCACGGCGTAGGCCGAACTCACCGACCTCGTCAGCCTCTGCGATATGGACACGGGCGGCGCCCAGCTCGCCACCGATACGCCGTATGAGGTCCGCTTCGATCTGCTCGGGGTCGTGAATGGACGGAAAAGCCTGGCCCAGCTCAAGCAGCAGCGCCTGACGACGCTCGAAATGAACGCGCTCGGTGGTTTCAGTGACAATGCAAAGCACACCGCCGACGGATCCATCGTTCTGGTGCACCGCAGAATAAGAAACGTCAAAGTAGACGGTCTCACCGTAACCGTGCCGCTCGATATAGAACGCGCGATCTTTGGCAGCAAAGGTTTGCCCGGTTTCCCGTACGCCACGCAGCAGCGGCTCGAGGTCGTCCCATAGCTCGCGCCAATTCTCGATGGCGGGACGGCCGAGGGCGCGGGGATGTTTCTCGCCAATGCTCGGCGCATAGGCGTCGTTATACAGCGCCACGAATTCGGGCCCCCAGAAGAGCACGATCTGCGCCTGCACAGGAAGAATCGTGCCCATCAGGGCTTTTAGACTGTCCGGCCAGTCAGAGGGCAGGCCGAGGGGCGAGCCGTCCAGCAATGAGGACTGAAGCAGATCTCCGACCGCACCGCCGTTGGCAAGGAAACGCAGGGGTGCTGCGCTGAACCCGGTGTTGGGTGGGGTATCCATAATTAGGGCCTGACAGGAAATATCGTGAGCAGATAGCCTCGTTTAGAGCGACGTTAATGCGAATATGTTCCACTCAGATTGGCACGACTTTGCATAGAGCCGGGCCCGGTGGCCATGCCAGCCGGGCCTTGGCGTGGCTCAATCCTCTTCTTTGACGGTGGCTACCTCGTCAGCGCGAACGCGGATGGTTTTGCCGGAGATGTCTTCGAACTCATAAAAGCCGTCTTTGCTCTTGGTCTTCGGCGCATCCTTGGTCACGTACTGCGTACCGTTTTGCAGGGTGACCACGGTGGACGTGGAGCAACCTGCCAATGCTGCACAGCAGGCGAACGCGACCGGCATCAGCAATGATTGAATCTTCATAAAGCCTCCTGGTTTGCATGACTCGTGCGCAGTGCGATTGAGCGCTGAATCGTCGTGTAGCAGATCAGATCAGCCGGATCGACTTTGGTTCGCGGCCCGAACAATCAGCCGAAAATTCAGCGACTTGAGTCAATCACGGTTTTTGTCTGATCCGTAGTTGCGAAACGTCCGACACTCAAATACTGTATGCGCATACAGCGAACAGGAGGGTCACTTCGTGTCTGACACCCATGCAGCAACCGCAGCATCGCCAGGGCACTACGAGCGCATGGCCGTGCGGGTGCAGAAAATCATCAATTCCCAGAGCGCGCAGAAAGCCCGCGCGGCACTGATTTTTCGGCTGGCGGACGAGCTTGAGGACGACTGGAAACAGTTGCTGGAAGAGATCGACGAGAACGACAACGTGACCCTGGCCTGGCGAGACGACGGCGGTGTGCAGATTTTCTGGACAGTGCCCAAGGAAGATTGACCTGCAAACCGCCCTACCCCCTTGATGAACTACCCAGTTGGAAAACATGCTTAGATTTTGTGTCGCACTGCTTTGGGCTTTTACCTTCCTGCAAACCGCTTCCGCTGACGTCAACATTGGCACCTGGAACCTGGAGCACTTGAGCGTGCGCCCGAACAAGGACTTCCAGGGCATTGCCAAGGTCGCGCAGCAGGTCGATTTTCTCGCCGTTCAGGAACTGATGAGCGAAGACGCGCTGGAGGCGCTGGCCAAGGAGCTGACCCGGCAGACGGGCAAGCACTGGAGTTCGATGGCATCCCACGCCGTCGGCCGCTCTTCCTACAAGGAAATGTACGGATTCGTCTGGCGGGATGACGCCGTTGCCTATGAGGACGGCGCCGTGAGCTACCTCGACCGCAGCGACACCTTCGAGCGCGAGCCCTACTCTGCGCAGTTCCGCTCACTCAAGGACGGCAAGACCTTTGTCGTGGCCACCGTGCACATCCTGTATGGCAAGAACCAGGCGGACCGTTCTTCGGAAATCGTCGCCCTGTCCAATTACTGGACCTGGCTGCAGGAAACCTACCCGGGCAACAACCAGATCATGTTGATGGGCGACTTCAACACCCCGCCCAACTCGCCCGCGTGGGACAAGCTCGACGGCAGCGCCAGGCCGCTGGTACTTGATGGCGCCAGCACGCTGTCGACCAAGGATGGCAAATTCGCCAACCTTTACGACAACATCTTCATCAGCAAGCAGTCGGCGATCCGGGTGAACAAGGTCGAGGTGTTCGATTACCCGAAATTCCTCGGCCTGACACACGCCAAGGGCCGTGACAGCGTGTCCGACCACGCACCGATTTTTCTCAGCGCCAGCTTGAGCGGCGGCCACGGGGCGACCAGCGCGTCTGCCATCACCGCGCAGGCCCGGCCCATTGCGAGCAATTCAACGAAGCCCGTTGCGAGTGCCGGCGGTAGCGCAGCTGACCTGACGCTGGCGATTCGCGGCAACAAGAAGACCCTGGTCTACCACCGTCCGGACTGCCCTTCGTACAACGCAATCGCCGAGAAAAATCGGGTTGAGTTCAAAAGCCCGGCGGCAGCTGAAGCGAAGCATTACCACTTGGCCGGCAACTGCCATTGATCCGCAGCGGCAGACACGAGTCCACGTTTCCGTCGCCTGGCACACAGTGGCAGGCGACGGATAGCTGTTCGAAAACCGAATGACCGCTTGAGTCATTCACGCATCGGATTGCAGGATCCAGCCCTCGTGCAAGCTCTTCATCAGATGGGTAAATTCAGGCTTCGAGGGGACTCATTTTATTCATTCAACGCTTTTGGATGCATGGCCAATATCCATATCGATATGGCACATCGCCGCCCATCGGCGAGCGATTTTAAACGCTCACAAAGGTGTGTAATTCTCTGGCGGGCCAGCCGCTCCGCAGCCTGTTGGCGGACGTCCCGCCCCGATCAAGAGGCCTTAAGATTCAATGCCATCTGGACTTGGTCAGCCTGTATCGATCTTGAAGTGAAGTGACGGTAACGACGATGCAGTCGACCTCCATGCTGTCAGGTACATGAAGGAAGTACTCACTCAACCGGCGTCACTGCGCCCCCCACAGGCTGAGACAAATGAATGACTATAAGGATTTTGAAATTCATTACTGGTTTCAAGGTGAGTTGCGGCGTTTCAACCACAAGGGAAACCATCTTTGCGAAAGTGACGCGCTGCATTTCGCGACTTTGCACGCAGGGGTGGGCGCAGTCGAGGGCCACATCTGCGCGGGCCCGTTGAAACGCGCACTGCTTTACGCCGAAGGCCTGGGCGTCACACAGGTGCAATGGAAACGCACCTGATCGAGGAAAACAGCAAACAAACGCGGATTCACGTGGTCGGAATTTACAAGCAGCGCTCATTACACCAGCAAAGCGAGGTAAACATGACCATCGATAACGCACTCAAGCAGGAAGTCCTGACCCGATTGCTGCATGCCCACCCGGCAGGCCTGGGTAAGGAAATTCTGGACAACTACCGAGGGGAGAACGCCGTTGCAGACACCCTTGAGCATTTGCAACAGGCCGGGTTGATTCATGACGGTTGCGTTAACCGCCCTGCCGACGGCGATCGCACGTTGAAATACCCCGTAAAACTGAGTTCCTCCGGAGTCGTGGCTGCCAAGCAACTGGAAGCTGAGCCTTCTAAACAGTAAGTTTTGCGCAGGCAACAAAAAAACCGGCCAAGGCCGGTTTTTTCAGGTGTTCGATAAAGTGGTGTTCTCCCCTGGCGCTACCTGCACTGATCATCCTAAGCCTGTCAGGAAGCAGCACCACAGGGGAACGAGAACAAGCCTACAAGCCAGGTCTTGTTTTCGTCACGCCCGCTTTTGTGACTTCATGCGTCCAGACCCTGTCGCCTGGTTTTGCACCCAACGCCTGCGCTCAGACTGCCGGATAATCGCCTGTGCCGTCCGGCCATGGGGTCAGCAGCTCGAAGCCGGTCTCGGTCACCACCACCATGTGTTCCCATTGCGCCGACAATGACTGATCCCGGGTGAGCACTGTCCACCCGTCTTCCAGCACATAAGTGCCCGGCTTGCCGGCGTTGATCATCGGCTCGATGGTGAAGACCATGCCGGTTTTGAGTTTCAGCCCCTTGCCCGCTGCGCCGTAGTGCAGCACTTGAGGTTCTTCGTGGTATTTGCGACCGATGCCATGCCCGCAGTATTCGCGCACCACGCTGAAGCCTTCGCGGTATGCCACGCTCTGAATGGCGTGACCGATGTCGCCCAACGTCGCACCGGGTTTCACTGCGTGTATCCCTGCCAGCGTGGCCTCGTAGGTGGTTTCGACCAGACGCCGGGCGAGCGGGCTGACCTCGCCGACGTAGTACATACGGCTGGTGTCGCCGTACCAGCCATCCTTGATGACCGCGACGTCGATATTGACGATGTCGCCCTCCTTGAGCACGTCATCCGCCGAAGGAATGCCGTGACAGACGACCGTGTTGGGCGAGATGCAGGTAGTTTTGGTGAACCCGTGGTAGCCGACGTTGGCAGGGATCACTTTCAGCTCGTTGACGATGTAGGCGTTGCAAATGTCATCCAGCGCCTCGGTGCTTATGCCCGGCTTGACGTGCTCTGCGATCATCGCCAACACATCTGCGGCCAGACGCCCTGCCACACGCAGCCCGACCAGGTCGGCTTCAGTCTTGATAGTGATGCTCACTGGGACACCGCCCTGGCGGGAGCCAGATCCGGTACGAGGTCGCAGGGCTGAAGGATCAACACGGCGCCGCCGGACGTCTCAGCACGAATCAGCAACTGGCAGATCTCGCTGTAATTCAGGCCGGGGTGCAGCTCGGCCAACATGCCCACCCGCATCCAGTGTTCGGCCTGAGCATTGATCGAGCGGCTCAGGGCCGCGCTGGCGCAGCGAATGTTGGCGTGCATCTGTTCGGAAATTTTTACCAGTCCCATAGCGACCTCGCGA
Source organism: Pseudomonas graminis (assembly GCF_013201545.1). Lineage (NCBI taxonomy): Bacteria > Pseudomonadati > Pseudomonadota > Gammaproteobacteria > Pseudomonadales > Pseudomonadaceae > Pseudomonas > Pseudomonas graminis. The sequence continues at coordinate 3,780,108 of NZ_CP053746.1, read as the reverse complement.
AGAATATACGGAGCATATACGTTTCATATATTTTCACGCAACCGCTGCGGGAATCTCTTGAGACAAACGTCCTTACGCTGAGCGGGATTGGGAGAACTCGGTCGCGCACTCGGAAAGCGACGTGGCTAATTGCGAAATCGCCTCGCGGTCGTCTTCGCTAAGCGCCCGGTAATGAGTAATGACCGCCCGCTCTGCCTCGTTGAGTGTATCGGTGGCGATGGGCGTCCGCTCACCCGACAACACGTACATGACGTCGATGCCTTTTTTGCCAAGCGCCGCCAGGTAATCGGAGCGCGGAATGCGTTCACCGCTCTCGTACTTGCCTTGGGCATTGGCCTCTACGCCACCGATGGAGCCAAAGTCCTGTTGCGACAGCCCGAGCCGTTTGCGTTCTTCTTTCAGACGTGAGCCGAGATCTTTCATAAACGAGGGTCCTGAAATTGACTATGTTCAAAGAGCAAGACCCCATTGGTCCGAGGGAGTTGCGCCCTTGGGCCCATTTGGTCAATCTTCCGAGTTGACGGCTCAAGGAATCTCCTTCGTGGCCGATAGGTTCTGATGTACCGCTATTCTTTTCGAATGGCAGCCCGATTTCTGTAGTTCGGAGAACCAGACAATGATTTCTTTCTTACTGGGTTGGTCGGCGCTATCGGCCGTGGGCACTTTGATTGCGCTGGCCATGATTCGCACCGGTAAATCGCGCCAGCCTGACGCAGACGATACAGTGAGTGGTCAAACGCCCGTCCCGGTTCTGGTGCGATTCAAGCCCTGAATCGATTCCGGCTGTCTTGCCGGAAGCACGCGCCCTCACATCACTCCCCCGCAAGCCGACCCTGCTCTGTTCCATAGCTACTTGTGTGGCCCGTTGCATAGCCTGTCGCGTATCCAGCGCTAGATGGCGCGAATGCCAGGTCGGCCTGACTGGCGCTGAATTGGCGAAGCCCTGATGCCAGGGCAAGAAAATCCTCACGCTGCATCTCGTTGCCCCAGACGCTGCTGAACGACGACTCGTTTTTCTGCGCAGCGAATTCCGGAGTGGTGTTGGATTGATTGGTTTGCATGAGCGCTCTCTTCTTCTCGATACTGTTTAAACATACAGTATTTTCAACGAACCCCGAGCGCAAGTCCTGTCGCGACGAATGGTCGTGGCGATCAGGCTCGACAGTGTGATCACTCATACCTGCCTTCTTGGCGCCACGCGGGCCGAACCTGAAGCCAGACGCTTAGACGCGTGCCAGCGCCTCGAGCCGCTCAAGGTCATCTGCCGACAACACAATCCCCTCCTTCAATGACTGTTCACGCTGACGGTAGCGGCGATCACCCGGCATGCGCTGCTGGCCGACGCCGTGCATCTGCCGGACCAGTTCTTCGCTGCGTTCGGCGAAAGCCTGACCACTGCCCTTGTCCGGATCGATGACGATGATGACCTGGCCGGTCCACGGGGTTTGCGCGCCGGGCGACGTGGACATGTCGAACTCGAACGAGAAATTGCCGCCCGTGAGTGCAGCTGACAGCAGCTCCACCATCATCGACAGCGCGGAACCCTTGTAACCTCCGAACGGCAGCAACGCGCCACCGTCGAGGATGGCTTTCGGGTCTTTGGTCGGCATGCCGTTGCGATCGACGCCCATTCCCGGCGCAAGCATGCGCCCCTCTCTGGCAGCAATCTGCACATCGCCATGGGCGATGGCGCTGGTGGCCATATCGAACACGATGGGCTGACCATCAGCGCGTGGCGCGGCGAAGGCGATGGGGTTGGTGCCAAACAAGGGTTTTTGCGCACCGTGGGGCACGACGCAGGTCATGCTGTTCACCACGCTCAAGGCCACCAGCCCTTCCTGAGCAAACGGCTCGACGTCCGGCCACAGCGCGGCGAAGTGATGGGAGTTGCGGATGGCCAGAATGGCGATCCCGGCGTTCCGCGCTTTTTCGATCACCAGGGCTTTCGCCGCCTGCATCGCCGGCTGGGCAAAGCCGCCCATGGCATCGACGCGCACAAACGCCGCCCCGACATCTTCGACCTTTGGCTCAGCCTGACCATCGACCCAGCCCGCCGCCAGCGACGACAGATAACCCTTGATGCGGAAGATGCCATGGCTGTGGGACCCGTCGCGCTCGGCGGCCGCGCAATTGGCGGCCAGTACCCGCGCCACCTCGGGCGAGGTGCCATGGCGCACGAAGATCTGCCGCAGCAGCTCTGTCAGATCGGCAAAGGAAATTGTCCGGGTGGTCTGGCTGTCGTGCATCGAAGGCATCTGAAGCTCCTTTGTGATTATTGGATGTGGAAGCGGAACAGAAAAGACAGGTGTCTGGCGACGCTCGTCTGAAGAGTAATGCCCAGCGACAACCCGGTAAACTGCGGGCCTGCTGCACTGGCTGCCCTGCCCTCAACCGAACAAGGATCTCACCATGGATTTCCCAACCATTGATTGCCAGACCGTCGTCCTCGGCGCCGGTATCATCGGCGTCTGTTCTGCGCTGCACCTGCAAGCGGCAGGCCAGCGGGTGGTCTTGCTGGACCGCGATGAACCCGGCGCTGGTACCAGCCACGGCAATGCCGGCCTGATCGAACGGTCCAGCATCGTCCCGTACGCCTTTCCCCGTGAATGGTCGCGGCTGGCGCGTTATGCGCTGAACCGGCAATCCTCCATGCGTTTCAGCCCGGCTTGGCTGCCGAAGATCGCCCCTTGGCTGTTTCAGTACTGGCAGAACTCTTCGCCCGCCAACCTGGCCAGCGCAAGCCGCGCAATGCTGCCGCTGATCGAGCGTTGCGTCAGCGAGCATGACCGGCTTGCCGAGGCCTCAGGCATGACCTCGCTGATCCGCGCCAAGGGCTGGATCGAGTTCTATCGCGACCAGGCTGAATTTGATCTGGCAGTGGCTGACGCCCGATCCTACGACCGTCACGGGCTGCGTTACGAGGTGCTTGATGCAAGCCAGCTGCGCGATCGCGAGCCGCATCTGAGCGGGGCAATGGGCGCCATCCACTGGCTCGACCCGAAAAGCGTGATCGATCCCGGTGCACTGGTCCGCGGTTATGCGGCGTTGTTCGTTGAGCGCGGCGGCCTGTTGCTCAAGGGTGACGCGCGCAGTCTTTGTCAGCACGACGACAGCTGGCAGGTAGAGACCCGCGAGGGGCTGGTGCGGGCGCAAAACGCAGTGGTGGCGTTGGGGCCGCAATCAACGGAGGTGACCGCCCGCTTTGGATACCGCATTCCCCTGGGGATCAAGCGCGGCTATCACATGCATTACGCAGCAAACCCGGATGAGCCGTTGCAGCACTCGATCATCGATGCCCAGGCGGGGTATGTACTGGCGCCCATGGCGCGGGGTATCCGACTGACCACAGGCGTCGAGTTAGCCGCACCCGACGCGCCCATCAACGAGATCCAGCTGCGCCGCTGCGAGGCCATCGCCCGAACGCTTTATCCGTTGGGCGAGCGGCTGGATGCCGAACCGTGGCTGGGGCGTCGGCCCTGTTTGCCGGACATGCGCCCGGTCATTGGACCGGCGACGTCGCACAAAGGGCTGTGGTTCAACTTTGGGCACGCGCACCACGGTCTGACCCTAGGCCCGGTGACCGGTCGATTGCTGGCGGAGATGATGAGCGACGCCAAGCCCTTTACCGATCCCGCGCCTTACAGCCCGGACCGATTCGGGTAAACCTCGGCGCGCCGCTGACTATTGCGCCTGCAACCGCTTATGAAAGAACAAGCGCTGGTGCCCGGGCGGATAGTCATCCAGCTGACCAAACTGTTCATAGCCATGCTTGCGGTAGAACTCCGGCGCCTGGAAATCAAAGGTGTCGAGCCAGACGCCAACGCAGCCCCGCTCGCGGGCGAGGTCTTCGGCCATCGCCATCAACTGGCTGCCCATGCGCTGGCCCCGCGCCTGTTCAGGTACCACGAGCAGTTCGATGAACAGCCAGCTGTAGAGAATGCGGCCGTGGAGGCCGCCGAGTACGGCATCGGTCTGTTCGTCGCGGACAAACAAAGCAAATTTTTCGGCCTTGCCATCCCCCGCCGCAGCCGCGTTATAGGCCCTCAGTGGTTCAAGGATCTGCAGGCGTTCTTCTTCGGAGGGGTTGGATTTGAATTCGATACGGACACTCATGCGTCGCTTCCTGCTGACGGAAATGGGGACGCCAAGGTTGTCGGATATGCGGAAGGGAGTAAAGCTGCGAAAGGTTAAAGCAACGAAAGCAACGGAGTAGAGGGAATCAGTGAGAAGGGATGTGGAAGCCCCGGGGGCCTCCACACGCGCTATAGCGCTGGCTCGATCAGTCCTTCTGGTCGCGCAGGACGTTACCGGAAGTGCCGTCGATACGGAATTCGTAGGTCAGGCTGTCAGCTTTGCGGCCTTCGCCTTCCCAGTAGCCATTGTCGTCGGCTTCGATCTTGTAGATCTCGGTGTAACCCGCCGACTTGGCTTTTTCGATCGCTTTTTCGATGGTGATCCAGCCAGCGCCCGGCTTGTCCGCCAGGGCGAACTGTGCGGTGGTCAGGGCAGCGGTGGCGAGAACGGCAGCGGTAAGTTTCTTGATCATGATTGAACTCCATTTCCCTTTGCGGGCTTTTTGAATGCGAAATTTTGGAGTTCGTCACCGGAAAATAAGTTCATCCGAGGTTTTGTAACCGCTTGATGCTGCCGAATGAATACCACCGCAGACAGCGGTTTAAAGCTGCACCAACGCGGATCAGCGCTTGACCTTGCGACGCAGCACACCGTTCAACACCACCACGACAACAGCAACGAAGATCGCGATGTATTGAAAGGTCTTCTCGCTGAGCACGCCGGTGTTCTGTAAATGGGACAGCCCAAGCATGATCGCCAGAACGCTCAAGGCGATGATGATCGAATAAATCAGACGCTGTTTGTTGGTCATTACGGGATTCCTGAAAACCGGTCGAGATGTGGGGCGCAGTGCAAATGTGCGGACATGGTACCTGCTCGGGTCGGCGCTGGCACGCCACCGCCTGCGCCGGGGATGTGTCAGGGCCACGTCACCGCTGCGGCGAAGCGTCTCGGCCGCTGATTTCCGTCACTTTCACGTGGTTTAATACGCGCACTTTTTAGTCGCTGAAGCATTTCAGGGCTGTAGGAAGTGTCTGCCAACAACGCAGACTTTTCCTCCCCCCTCTTTAAACAAGGAGTCCCCAATGCCCCATGAAGGCAGCCTGTTGCAGGCCGCAGTCGTGTTCCTGCTCGCCGCCGTTCTCACGGTTCCTCTGGCCAAACGTCTGCAACTGGGCGCCGTGATCGGCTACCTGATCGCGGGTGTGATCATTGGCCCGTCTTGCCTCGGCCTGATCGGCGACCCGCAGAGCGTCGCGCACATCTCCGAGCTGGGCGTGGTGCTGTTGTTGTTCATCATTGGCCTGGAGTTGTCGCCGCGACGCCTCTGGACCATGCGCAAATCGGTGTTCGGTGTCGGCATGGCACAGGTGCTGCTAACGGGGGTCGTCATTGGCGCGGTCGCGTTGCTGGGCTTCAATCAGCCGCTGAACAGCGCCGTGGTACTCGGCCTGGGGCTGGCGTTGTCATCGACCGCCTTCGGTCTGCAAAGCCTGGCCGAACGCAAGGAGCTCAACGCACCCCACGGTCGCCTGGCCTTCGCCATTCTGCTGTTCCAGGACATCGCGGCCATTCCGCTGATCGCATTGGTGCCGATGCTGGCAGGCGGTTCTCACGATGCCGGTTCCGGCGATTCCCTGCGTCACGGCCTGCAAGTGCTCGGCGGCATCGCCATTGTCGTGGTCGGCGGTCGTTACCTGCTGCGGCCGGTGTTTCGCATCGTCGCCAAAACCAAATTGCAGGAAGTCTCCACGGCGACCGCTCTGCTGGTGGTGATCGGCACGGCGTGGCTGATGGACCTGGTGGGCGTGTCCATGGCGCTGGGAGCATTTCTTGCTGGCCTGCTGCTGGCGGATTCCGAATACCGTCATGAGCTGGAAGCGCAGATCGAACCGTTCAAAGGCCTGCTGCTGGGGCTGTTTTTCATCAGCGTCGGCATGGGCGCCAACATCGGCCTGCTGATCAACTCGCCGCTGACGGTGCTGGGCCTGACGCTACTGCTGATCGGCTTGAAGTTGCCGTTGCTGTTCTTCGTCGGACGTCTGGCGGGCGGGCTCGGCAAGCAAAGTGCGCTGCGCCTGGGGCTGGTCCTGGCCGCGGGCGGTGAATTTGCGTTTGTGGTGTTCAAGATCGGCCGCGACCAGGGCCTGTTCGATGCCGCGTTGTACGACACGCTGGTGTTGACGATCACCTTGTCGATGGCGCTGACGCCATTGCTGCTGCTGGCCCTGTCGCGCTGGCTCAAGCCAAAGCCCGTGATCAAGGAAGTGCCGGCAGAGTACAAGGAAATCGAATCGGACAACCCGCGCGTGGTCATCGCGGGCATGGGCCGGATGGGGCAGATCGTTGCGCGTATTCTGCGCGCGCAGAACATCCCTTTCATTGCGCTGGACACCTCGGTGGAAACCATCGAGTTCACCCGCAGTTTCGGTAATGTGCCGGTGTTCTACGGCGACCCGCTGCGTCCGGAAATCCTGCGCGCCGCGAAGGTCGACCAGGCCGAATATTTCGTCATCGCCACGGACGACCCGGACACCAACATCAAGACCGCCGAACTGGTGCGCAGGCTCTACCCGCACATGAAGATCATTGCTCGCGCCCGTAACCGCCAGCACGTTCACCGCTTGCTGGACCTGGATGCCGAGGCGGTGCGGGAAACCTTCTATTCAAGCCTGGAAATGACGCGGCGCACGCTGATCGGCCTGGGCCTGAGTGAAACCCAGGCGGCCGCGCGCATTGATCGGTTCAAGCGCCACGACGAACAAGTGCTGAATCGCCAGCACCTGATCTACGATGATGCCGCGAAGGTCATGCAAAGCGCGCTGGAAGCCCGGACTGAATTGTCCGAGCTGTTCGAATCCGACCGGATCGATGAGGAAGCGAGTGACGCGCAGCCTGCAGTGAAGGCTAAAAAATAGCGGCCTAGGGCTGAGCCTTCTTGCGAAGGCTCAGCCTCTCAGCCCATGACCTCGCTCAGCGGAATGAAGTTGAGCAGGTCGCCCTCCGCCACCGTCTTGCCTTCCACGATCTCGATCAGCCCGTCGGCCCAGGCGGCGCTGCGCAGCACACCCGAGCTCTGATTGCGGTAGGCAACCAGCCTGCCCTGTTCAAGGCGTCCGCGCAAGTACTCGCGCCGGCTCCCCGGTTTGGTCCAGACGAATGCAGCAGGCACCTGGAACTGCAGCGGTTTGACGGCCTGCACGCCGAGGCGTCTGAGCAAATAGGGTCGGGCCAGCAGCGCGAAGGTCACCAGCGTGGATGCCGGATTGCCCGGAAGGCCGATCACCGGCACGCCACGGAAATGGCCGAACGTCAGCGGCTTGCCAGGTTTGATCGCCAGTTTCCAAAGAGCGATCTCGCCCTCTTCACGCAGTGCGTGACCGAGAAAATCCGCTTCGCCGACGGACACGCCGCCCGTGGAGAGGATCAGGTCGACGTCGTTGAGGCTGCCCAGCGCCGCGCGGGTTTTCTCGAGGTTGTCGGGAAGGATGCCCGCATCGACCACTTCGCAGCCCAGTCGCGCCAGCCAACTGCACAGCAACACGCGATTGCTGTTGTAGATCTGCCCCGGACCCAACGGCTGCCCCGGCTCGATCAACTCATCGCCGGTGGACAGCACGGCCACCCGGGCGCGGCGCACAACCTGCACCTGACCAAAACCCATGGTCGCAGCGAGGCCCAGTTCGATCGGGTTCAGGACCGTGCCCGCATCCAGCACCTTGTCGCCGACGGTGGTTTCCTGGCCTTTGGGGCGGATGTTCTGACCGGTGCTCAACGGTTCGAGAAAGCGCACGGTCGCGTCGGCTTGAACCTCGGCGTTTTCCTGCATCTCGACGCAGTCAGCCCCTTCAGGAACCGGCGCGCCGGTGAAGATTCGCGCGCAAGTGCCCGGCTGTAACGGTTCGGGCGCTTGCCCGGCGAAGATCCGCTGGCTCACTGGCAACGGTTCGCCGGTCCAGTCCGCCACGCGCATCGCGTATCCGTCCATGGCGCTGTTGGGCCACGGCGGCAAATCCAGCGTCGAAATCAGATCCTCAGCCAGCACGCGCCCCTGGGCATCGGCCAGCGCCACGGTTTCACGCTCGCTGATCGGCGCGTTGGCGGCCAGATCCATCAACCGCTGCATGGCCTCTTCGACCGGCATCAGGCGACTCATTTCAATTGCGCTCATGGAGGCTCACCCGCGGGTCGCGCAGGGTTCGGCCTTCTTCAGATGCGGCACGAAATTGCACGGGCGGAAGCTGTTGTTCAACTGATCGGCGAGGATGCCGTCCCAGCCGGTGCGCACCGCGTTGGTCGAGCCCGGCAGGCAGCACACCAGCGTGCCGTTGGCCAGACCGGCAAGGGCGCGGGATTGGATGGTCGAGCTACCGATGTCAGGGACGGAAATCTGGCGGAACAGCTCGCCAAAACCGTCCACTTGCTTGTCCAGCAGGCACGCCACGGCTTCCGGGGTGCTGTCGCGACCGGTGAAGCCAGTGCCGCCGGTGATCAGCACGACTTGCACTTCGTCGTCGGCGATCCAGGTCGCGACCTGGGCGCGGATCTTGTACAGGTCATCCTTGAGCAGCACGCGCTCGATCAGGCCATGACCTGCAGCGGTCAGGCGGTCGACGAACATCTGGCCGGAAGTATCGGTTTCAAAAGTACGGGTGTCACTGACCGTCAGAACAGCGATGTTCAGGGGTACGAAAGGCGAGTCTGCCTTGGCTTTCATGGCGAGGTCCGGTTGTAGAGGAAACAGGGCGGTGTTATATCACAGCACCTGCTTTTTTCCGCGCCAACCGAGCTGATCATGACCCCTTCCGAAGCCCTCCCGCCCTGCTCTGTCCTGCTGCTTGCCGGAGGCCAGGGTCGGCGCATGGGCGGGCGTGATAAAGGCCTGATCACGTGGCGCAACAAGCCTTTTATCGAGCACTTATACGGGTTGGTGCGACCGCTCACGGACGATGTGATCGTGTCGTGCAACCGCAACTGCGAGCAGTACGCGCGCTACGCCGACCAACTGGTGGAGGATGAGCAACAGGACTTCCCCGGCCCTTACGCGGGTATTCGCGCCGGCCTTGCCGTCGCCAGACATGACTACCTGCTGGTCATCCCCTGTGACATGCCGCTGCTGGATCGTGAGATTCTCGACGGCCTGCGCCAGAGCGCGGCCACTTCAGGAACGCCAGTTATGGTCCGCCAGGGCGAGCAGTGGGAACCGCTTCTGTGTTGCATTCCCACCTGCCACGCACAGGTGTTCGAACAGCATTGGCGGGAAGGACAGCGCAGCCCGCGCCGGACCCTGGCAGAGTTGCGCGCCGTCGGGTTGCAGTGCGAGGCCGACGACCCGCGCCTCGCCAACCTTAATACGCCGGATCTGTTGACCGAGATCAAGGCCTGAGCGCAGCGGGCAGGTTTCATGGAACTTTGCCGTTACACTCTGCGTCAGACACATCACTAAATAAAATTCCCGGAGACACAGCAATGAAACAACGGACTCTTCCTGCCGCCTTTCTGCTCGCGCTGAGCCTTGCCGGTCTTGCCGGTTGCTCGTCGCCCACCGTGATCACGCTGAACGACGGCCGTGAAATCCAGGCAACCGACGAGCCGAAGTTCGATGAAGAGTCGGGCTTCTACGAGTTCAAGCAGCTGGACGGCAAAGAAACCCGCATCAACAAGGATCAGGTTCGTACCGTTAAAGAACTGTGATGCCGGCTTGATCGCGAGGGTTTGAACACACCGTCGCAGAGAGCAAAAGACCCGCCAATCGAGCGGGTCTTTTTTTGCCTTCAATAAACCCGCAGCCCCATCCAGCGCGCTACCAATCCAACGTGATCCGGCTTTCGAAAACCCGCTCCTGCCCCGTCACCGGGTCAACAAAGCGCAAACCCTGGGCAAGGAGTTTCAGCGGGTTGGAGTAGTCGTCCACGGCGTCCTTGAGCACGTCGGGATAGAACGGGTCATTGCAGATGCCAGCGCCCAGGGCGGCCATATGCACGCGCAGCTGGTGTTTTTTCCCCGTCACCGGATAAAGCGCGTACCGCCAGAGCCCGCCCTTTTTTTCGCTGACCACAACTCGGGTTTCCGTGTTGCTCGGGCCCTCGCCCTCTTGCATGCGAAAGAAGGGTTCGCCATCGACCAGGCGGCTTTTGTGAACACGCGGAAACGCCATGTCCGGGAGCGCAGGCGCTATCGCCTCGTAGCGCTTTTCAATCTGCCGGGTCGGAAACAACGCCTGATACGCCGACCGCGTCTGCTTGTTGGCCGAGAACAGCACCAGCCCCGCCGTGTGCCGGTCGATGCGGTGCAAAGGCACCAGCTCGGGATTGTCGAGGGTACGGATCACCCGTCGCAGCAGGGTCTGCTCGACGTACTCGCCCGCCGGAGTGACGGGCAGAAAATGCGGCTTGTCGGCGACCACAAGATGCTCGTCGGCATACAGGATGGACTCCAGCACCGGAATCGGCGTCTCGTTGGGCACTTCACGAAAGTAATGGATGCGCAGGCCTTCGCGGTACGCAAGGTCCACGGCGATCGGCTGGCCGTCGGCATCAAGCACTTTGCCCCGAGCGATCCGGTCAAGCCACTGCTCGCGGCTGATGGCACTGAAGCGCTCGCACAGGCAATCGAGCACCGTCAGCCACGGTCCGGGCGGCAGATACAACGTGCTGGCTTGACGGTGGGCAGCGGTAAATACAGGTGCGGACATAAACAGCTCAGAATAAAAGTAGTGATAGCAGCAAGGCTGGCATTATCTACGCCGACGAACCTTTGCGCGACCGCGCATATAACGGTTTTGCCGGAAGGCTCTGGCCCGGGCGTTACAGAAGTGCGCGACGTTATGCCGCACGGAAAACCGGCGCCAGTTGTCTGACAACCACGATCCCGCGCTGGATGCGCAAAATGATTTGTCCTAAAATGTTTCGAAATCGGCAAGCAGGCGCGAATCCGAGCGGACACGAACGTCTTCGTGACTGAAATCGAAAACGCCTGCCAGACCTGAAACCCATAAAAAGAAAGCCCGTCATCGACGGGCTTTTTTCGTTTTCAGCGTTTGTGTCGCGCGTCGAGCGCCAGTGCCCACGACTTTTCTTTCGCCACTTTTTGAGGTTACGCCCATGCTGATTCAATTCTTCCAATGGATCAAACGTCTCTCCACCGGGACTTCTTCGCAGAACGACGAAAACTACTCCCAGTCGTTTTCCAACGAGGACCATGACGTGGGTCGCTGGACGTTCATGTCGGTGTTCATCGTACTCACCCTGAGCCTGTACATCGTCGCCGGCCTTGGCTACTACGCCAAAGTGCACGTCTGGGACGGCATGACCGACGAGCAGAAAGCCGCCGTCGCTCAAGCCATGGTGGTCGACACGCAATACCTCTGAAGCCAGTCAAGACGCGCGCGGTTATGCATTCGTCCCATGCGCGTCAGTCGCTCAGAAACAGCACGACCTGATCGGTGTCGAACGGCCAGTCCAGTTCGGCACCGGTGTCTGCCCGCCTCAGCACGGGAATCCTCAGGCTATAGGTTTCGTAGCACGCCTCGCTCTCGGCGATGTCGACCAGCTCCACCATCAAGCCGTGCTCCACCAGCGGCATCAGTTCGGCTTCGGCCACCTCGCACACATGACACCCCAACGTTCCAAACAGCTGACATTCCGGTGACATGGCCAGGCCCCTCTGTGGCTGTGATTCCAAGGGTTTGATCTGGAAGTCTAGAGCTGGCCGCGAACACCGTCGAGCCTGCGCAGGCTTCCTTACCGTCCTCCCGTCGCCCACCCACACTGGAGCGCGACGTCCGGCGGGCGCACCGGAACAGCGCAAAAAACGCTTCAGGCGAAACGGCAGTCCTGTTCACGCGATTGGAATGAACCTTCAGGAATGCGCCATACTCGAAACCCCATATCGTCATCCCCTAAGGAGAAAACCATGGCTCGACCTACAGCAGACAAAGCCCAGGACATATTGATGTCTGACTTCCAGACGCTGGTTGCCGATACGGAAAAATTGCTGGCGCACACGGCCTCTCTGGCCGGTGAACAGGCCGACGAACTGCGCGAGCAGATTCGCGAAAGCCTGGTCCGTGCACGCGAAACCCTCAAGCTGACCGAAGAAACCCTCCGCGCCCGCGGCAAGGAAGCGGTCATCGTCACCGAGGACTATGTGCAGAACAACCCATGGCAATCGGTAGGCATCGCAGCTGGCGTCGGCTTCCTGCTGGGCCTGTTGGCCACCCGGCGCTAACGGCCATGACGCAGCCGACAGGTCCAACCGGGACCGATCAATCCTCTTCGCCACGGCGGCTGGGTGCGGCTTTTCTGGGGCTGTTGCACACCCATGTCGAACTGTTCGGCATCGAGCTTCAGGAACAGAAAGCGCGTACGGTCAGGCTCTTGCTGTTCGCAGGCCTGGCGCTGGTTTTCGCGTTGCTGCTGCTCATCGGCCTGTCCGCTTTGCTGCTGATTCTGGTCTGGGACAGCTATCGCCTGTACGGAATCATCGGTCTGTGCGGGTTATACACCCTAGCGGCACTGTTCTGTGCAATGCGCCTGAAGGCAGCTGTTTTCGATGAGTCTTCACCCTTCCATTCGACACTGGAAGAACTGGCAAACGACCGCGAGCGACTGATGCCATGAGCGCACCTCAATTGCCCCAGACCCACAATCGTCGCGAGTTGCGCAAGGCGCTGATCCGCCTGCGCATGGAGATGCACCGACAAGAGATCCGTCAGGAATCCTCGCGCTTGATGCATCCCCTGCAACGCATGCGCGGCATGGCTTCCGACCTGCCTGGCTCCCTCGGCATCAAGCACGGGCCGCTGTGGGGCGTCGGTGCTGTCACCCTGCTGGGATTTCTCACCGGCAAGGGCACGCGCAGTAAAAAAACCGGCAGCGTCACGCGCCTGATCAAATTCAGCGCAACTGTTCTGCCGTTAATCAAAATGGCCCTGCAGAACTCATCCCGCCGTCGCTAAAAGCCTTCTGGCTGCATTCTTGCTAACAATCCGCGCCTTGCCCGATATTCGTATCGGGCAAGGCGTCGGTGTTTGTCGAGCGAAAATCCCACAGCCAAGCCTTCGCCACCACCGCTTCAATCAATCGTCACTAAGGAGGCCCCGTGTTCGATGGGCAACCGCTCGCCTGTTTTCAGCCGTTCATCGACACCGCGACAGGCCGCATTGCCGGCGTTGAAGCACTGGGCCGCCTGCGCCAGGCAGACGGCAGCCTGCAATCGGTCGGTCCGTTGTTTGCGGATCCGCGGCGCCCGGCCGTGCAACTGCGTCGGCTGGATCGTCAGATTCGCGACAATGCCCTGAGCCGGTTGCATGAAGCGCCCAGCGACTGGTTCCTGAGCCTGAACATCTCGCCTCGGTGGATCACCTGCCTGCGCCACGATGAATCGCCGCCCAGCCTCAAACAACTGCAGCCCTATGGCATTCCTGCAGAACGTATCGTCTTTGAAATCACCGAACTGAGCGGCGACGGCCAGCGCTTGAAGGACGTCGTGGCTCGTTACCGCGACGCCGGGGCACGCATTGCCATCGATGATTTCGGCGCCGGCTATTCGCAGCTGGACCGGGTGCTTGCGCTGCAACCCGACATCCTCAAACTCGACATGCGTCTGTTTCAAGCCGCAGCTCGGGGCGGCCCCAGCAGCGATGTGGTCAAAGCCCTCGCCCAGATGGCCGAAAAAACCGGCTGCTGGATCATCGCTGAAGGTGTCGAGACCGAAGCCGAACTGGACTTCGCCCTTGAATGCGGCTCGCGCTACGTTCAGGGCTATCTGTTTGCGCCGGCGCAGTTGGCTTTCTTCGAGGCCGATGCGTTCGTCGAGCGCTTCGCTGCCCTGCGCGATCGTTACGTGATGAAAAAAGTGGCCGAGCGTGAACGGCTGATGACGCTGCGCAGGCAGGTCACGCAACTGATGTCCCGGCTGCAGAGCTGGGCAGAGAACGATGCGTCGCTGAGCGACTTGCCTCAAGTCACGGAATTCCCGTGGCTGCTGCGCTTTTATCAGTGCGACCGCCACGGCACGCAGCTGACGCCCAATCTGGAATGGCGCAACGGCGCGTGGAGCCCGGATGCTCGGTATCTGGGCCATAACTGGTCCTGGCGGCCCTATTTCTATCACTTGCTGGCCGAGGGCTGGCACGAGCGGCGCCTGACGCTGTCGAGCACCTACCGCGACGCCACCAGCAATCAGTACTGCCTGACGGCCGGGCAGTTCTTCGACAACGGCGAGCGACTGTTGCTGATCGATGTCGACGCGGCCGGGTTTTGAGGCTGTCTGTGGATACCATTTGGGCGATCTTGTGCTTGCAGCGTGCGGGGTGAACCGGGAAGCTAGCGTGGTAATCATTCGACGGAGTACCGGCCTTGGATTGGCAAACCCTGCTCACCCGCGAGCGCCTTGGCAAGACCCTCCACAGCCCTGAGGAACTGGGGCGCAGTCCCTTCCACAAGGACCACGACCGGATCATCTTCTCCGGTGCTTTTCGCCGGCTTGGCCGCAAGACTCAAGTTCACCCGGTCACCAGCAATGACCATATTCACACGCGCCTGACCCACTCGCTGGAGGTCAGCTGCGTCGGCCGCTCGCTAGGCATGCGCGTCGGCGAGACCCTGCGCAGTGCCCTGCCCGACTGGTGTGACCCCAGCGATCTGGGCATGGTCGTGCAATCGGCCTGCCTGGCCCACGACATCGGCAACCCGCCGTTCGGACACTCTGGGGAAGACGCCATTCGCAACTGGTTCAAACAGGCGGCAGGCCGTGGCTGGCTGGACGCGATGAGCGAGGTCGAGCGCAATGACTTCCTCAATTTCGAAGGCAATGCCCAGGGTTTTCGCGTCCTCACCCAACTGGAATACCACCAGTTCGAGGGTGGCACGCGGCTGACCTACGCCACCCTCGGCACTTACCTGAAATACCCGTGGACGGCCCGTCACGCCGACTCGCTGGGCTACAAGAAGCACAAGTTCGGCTGCTACCAGAGCGAGCTGCCGATCCTGGAGCAGATCGCCGGCAAACTCGGCCTTCCGCAGATCGAGGACCAACGCTGGGCACGTCATCCGCTGGTTTACCTGATGGAGGCTGCGGACGACATCTGCTACGCGCTGATCGATCTCGAAGACGGCCTGGAAATGGAGTTGCTCACCTACGACGAAGTGGAGTCGCTGCTGCTGGGTCTGGTGGGCGATGACCTGCCGGAGACCTACCGCCAGCTGGGCCCCAACGACTCGCGCCGTCGCAAGCTGGCGATTCTGCGTGGCAAGGCCATCGAACACCTGACCAACGCCGCCGCGCGCGCTTTCGTTGAACAGCAGGACGCGCTGCTGGCGGGCACGCTGCAGGGCGATCTGGTCGAACACATGCACGGGCCGGCCAAGCGCTGCGTGCTCAACGCCAAGGACATGGCGCGCAAGAAGATCTTTCAGGACAAGCGCAAGACGCTGCATGAAATCGGTGCCTACACCACGCTGGAGATTTTGCTCAACGCCTTCTGCGGCGCGGCGCTGGAACAGTTCGGCGGGCATGAGCCGTCGTTCAAGAGCCGACGGATTCTCGATCTGCTGGGCAATAACGCACCCGACCCGAGCTGGCCGCTGCACACGTCCTTTCTCAGGGTCATCGATTTCATCGCCGGCATGACCGACAGCTACGCCAGCGAAATGGCCCGTGAAATGACCGGTCATTCCAACCCTGTCTAGCGGCGCCTTTTAGCCGTCGCGCCTTTTCGAAGGCCCTGGCAAAAGCCCGAACCCGGCCCTGAATCAGGGCCCGGATTCGGGTTTTTCACGTTGGGGCTTCAGGCAATCCAACAGCAACTTCGGATATTTCCTACACAACCGTCGGAATGCCCTTATCGCTGGTCGTACATCCCTGCCGAATAATCCGCGCCTTCCGAGCCTTGGGACAACTCGACCCATTACCTCCCGAAGACACCGCCCGCCCTGCGAGCGCGCCGCCGGCCCGCCTTCAAACAGCGGCGCTCACTTCCCCTACGTCTGGAACCGCCGATGTTCACTAAAGATTTCCGAATCCTGCTGGTAGAGGATCATCCGTTTCAGCTGATCGCCTTGCAGATCCTGCTGAACAACCATGGCCTGTACCGCGTCACGCCGGCGCTCAATGCCAGCGAAGCACTCGGCGCCATGGAGCGCAGCGCCGAGCCTTATGACCTGCTGCTCTGCGACCAGCGTCTGCCAGGCATGTGCGGCCTGGAGCTGATACAGACGGCGAACCGGCGCGGATTGATCCAGCGCGCCGTGTTGCTCAGCGGCCTCGATGCGGATCCGCTGGCCAATCTTGAGGCCGAAGCCAGAGCGATGGGCCTGCCTCTGCTGGGATGCCTGAGCAAACCGCTCAACACTCTGGAGCTGATCAGCCTGCTCTCTGCGCCCGCCTGACATCGCCCGCGTGCAACCCTTTCCGGGCATAGCCCGTAATAAGCCGGGCCGCTGCCGAGTATACTTTTCATGAGGCCTGTTGTTATCGGCGCAACCGATGACTTTAAACAGGTAGTCCATGATTCGAAAATGCGTAGGGTTATTCCGATTCGAAATAAACACGCGTTTTCACATAGCGTTAAATCAGCGGTAAACGCTGTTACGTATTAAACATTCATGACCGCCGTGTGCATCCATGTACGCACATACGCTTATTTCTGTAGGAACATTCCTATATAGCCCTTCGGGCATGATCTCTTTATGTGCGCCTTTGAACATCTGGGATAAGGTGCGCGCTTTCTTGCCACCCGTTATGGACTGATCATGAACTCAATTTTTATTATCGACGACCACCCGGTCATACGAATGGCCATACGTATGCTCCTGGAAAACGAAAATTACGAGGTGGTCGGAGAGACCGACAACGGCGTCGACGCGATGCAGATGGTCCGCGAATGCATGCCCGACCTGATCATTCTCGACATCAGTATCCCCAAGCTGGACGGGCTCGAAGTACTCGCCCGCTTCAACGCCATGAACCTGCCCTCCAAGATTCTCGTACTGACCGCCCAGGCGCCGAGCCTGTTCGCCATCCGTTGCATGCAGTCGGGCGCCTCGGGTTATGTGTGCAAGCAGGAAGACCTCAGCGAACTTGTCAGCTCGGTGAAGGCCGTATTATCCGGCTACAATTACTTTCCCAGTCAGGCCCTTGCCGCGACGATCAAAAAAGAAGGTGACCCCAACGAGCTTGAGCGCTTCAAACTCGTCAATGACCGCGAACTGATGGTGTTGCAACTGTTTGCCCAAGGGCGGACAAACAAGGAAATAGCCAAGGGTATGTTTCTCAGCAACAAAACGGTCAGCACTTACAAAACCCGTTTAATGCAAAAACTCAAGGCCAAGACTCTGGTAGAACTTATCGAGATGGCAAAACGCAATTCGCTAGTGTGAGAGACAGGATGCCAAAGGCGTTAAAGGACTATTGCATAGCAGCCGTCATTGTCTGCCTTGGCTTCGATACCCAGGCAGGCCCGCTGACGCCCGAACGCTACACGCTGCTGAGCCGCTCCAACCCGGCGCACATGGACGTGACGCTGGACCGCGCCCAGTGGCAATGGGTGCGCAACAAGCGCGAGCTGGTGGTCGGCACCTCCGCGCCAGACTATCCGCCGTTCGACATGACCCTGACCGGGCGCGACTACGAAGGCTTTACCGCCGATTACGTCGGCATCCTCGGACGCGTGCTTGACCTGCCGGTGAAGGTACTGCGTTTTGCCAGCCGCGACGAAGCGATTCAGGCGCTGAGCAGGGGCGAAATCGACCTGCTGGGCAGCGCCAATGGCTACGAGGCGGCGTCGCGCGGGATCATGCTGTCCACGCCTTACGCCGTTGACCAGCCCGTGCTGGTCACCCGCGCCGGAGAGGCGCGGCCACTGAACGGCGACCTCAACGGTTTGCGCCTGAGCATGGCTTATCACTACCTGCCCCCCGACGAAATCGCCGCGCTCTATCCCAAGGCGCGCCTGCAGACTTTCCCCTCTTTCCAGAGCGCGATCAACGCCGTGGCATTCAACCAGGCTGACGTGTTTCTGGGCGACACGATTTCCACCCATTACGTGATCAACAAGGGCTATCTGAACAACGTGCAGATGGCCAATTTCGGCAAGCATGAGGCGAACGGTTTCAGCTTCGCCGTAGAGGCTACCAACCCCATGCTGCTGGACATCGTCAACCGGGTGCTCAAAGGCATTCCGGTTGAAGAGCGCATCGCCATTTCCAAACGCTGGGGCGCTGGCAGTGACCTGATGCTCACCGACCAGAAGCTGCAGCTCAATCAGCGGGAAGAACGCTGGATCGCTCAGCATCCGACCGTTCGCGTAGTGTTCAACGAGGCCTATGCACCGCTGACCTTTTTTGACGGGGCCGGCAATTTCAGCGGCGTCACCGCCGATTTGCTCGAACTCATTCGTCTGCGCACCGGGCTCAGCTTCCAGGTGAGCCACGCCGCCAGCATGAACGACATGACCAACCAGCTGAGCCAGGGCCAGGCCGACCTGATCGGCGCGATGATCCCCAGCGAGGAGCGGCAGAATCGCTTCAATTTCAGCCGGCCCTATATGGACAACGTGTTCGTACTGGTCACGCGCAAGGAAACCTCGGCGCCCTCCAATCTCGATCAACTGGACGGCAAGCGCGTGGCGCTGGCCCTTAGCAGCCCGATCCTGCCCTTCCTGCGCGAACGGCACCCCGGCATTTATCCGGTGGAGGTCGACAACCCGGCGCAAGCCTTGGACCTGCTCGCCCACGGCCGGACAGAGGGCGCCATCACCTCATTGTTCAGCGCCAGTTATTTCCTTTCCTCCCGGGCGCTGAACGACACGCTGCAGATGCGCGTGACGGTCGGGCAGGAACCGGCACGCATCGCCATGGCCACGTCACGCAACGCGACCGAGCTGACCTCGATCCTCGACAAGGCGCTGTCGAGCATCGCCCCGGAGGACCTGGCGGCCATCAACAACCGCTGGCGCACCTACACGCCGCCGAGCAGCGGCGCCTGGCACGACTACCAATTGTTGATCTACCAGATCATCGGCGGCGCCAGCCTGTTGCTGCTGGGCTCGCTGGCCTGGAATGCCTGGATGCGTCGGCAGATCAAACAGCGCGAGCGCGCCGAGCGGGCGCTCAACGATCAGTTCGAATTCATGAGCGCGCTGGTGAACGGCACGCCGCATCCCATCTATGTCCGCGACCGCGACGGCCTGCTGCAAATGTGCAACGAGAGTTACCTCGCCGCGTTTGCCGCTCGCCGCGAGGACGTGATCGGACAAAGCATTCTCGACGGTGTGCTGAGCGACACCGAAGAGGCCCTGGGCTACGTCGAGGATTACAACCGTGTCATGGCCGAAAACGAACCGCTGATTCTCGACCGCTCGCTGCACATCGGCGGTCGCGAGTTGACGATCTACCACTGGATCCTGCCGTTCCGCGACTCCCTCGGCAAAGTGCAAGGCATCATCGGCGGCTGGATCGACATCAGCGAACGGCGGCAATTGATCGAGCAACTGCAGACGGCCAAGGACCTCGCCGATGATGCCAACCGCGCGAAAAGCACCTTCCTGGCAACCATGAGCCACGAGATCCGCACGCCCATGAACGCGGTCATCGGCATGCTCGAACTGGCCCTGAAGCGCGCCGACCACGGCCACCTGGACCGCCCGGCCATCGAAGTGGCCTACAGCTCGGCGAAGGATCTGCTGGAGCTGATCGGCGACATTCTCGACATCGCCCGCATTGAGTCAGGCCGTTTGAGCCTGAGTCCCGAGCGCGCCAACCTGCGCCAGCTGGTCGAATCCGTGGTGCGGGTGTTCGACGGGCTGGCCCGGCAAAAAAGCCTCACGCTGGCGCTGGATCTGGACGCGCGGACCAACACGGATGTGCTGATCGACCCGCTGCGCTTCAAGCAGATTCTCTCCAATCTCATCAGCAATGCCATCAAGTTCACCGAACTGGGTCAGGTCAAGATCACCCTCCAGACTGAAGCCGGCCGCAACCCGCAGCAAATGCGCGTGCAGGTGGTGATTCACGACAGCGGCATCGGGATCACCGAGCAGGACCAACAGCGGCTGTTTGCGCCCTTTGCCCAGGTGGACCAGTCAGGGCAACTGGCGCGAACCGGCGCCGGCCTTGGCCTGGTGATCTGTCGCAGCCTGTGCGAAATGATGGGCGGACACCTGACGTTGAGCAGCCGTCCCGGGGATGGCACGCGGATCGAGATGAGCTTCGAGTTCACCACCCTCGAGCCGCTGGATGCTAAAAGCATCGCCCGTGAAGCGCCGCCGCACGCGTCAGCCCAGTTGCACATCCTGATCGTCGACGATCACCCGGCGAACCGTTTGTTGCTATTCGAGCAACTGTGCTTTCTCGGGCATCGCTGCGACATGGCGGTACAAGGCGCCGAAGCCCTGGAGCGGTGGCAGGCTGAGCGATTCGATCTGGTCATCGCCGACTGCAACATGCCGGTCATGAACGGCTACGACCTGACCCGGGCGCTCCGCCAGCTGGAGCAAAGCGAGGCACGTCCGCGCTGCACCGTGCTGGGCTACACCGCCAATGCCCAGCCGGAGGAAAAGCAACGCTGCCAGGATGCCGGAATGGATGACTGCCTGTTCAAACCCATCAGCCTGACGGCACTGAACGACCGCCTCAGCAAAGTCATGCCGCTGCGGGCTGCGTCGACGCAAGGCGCGGTGATTACGGTGGCGACTGGGACCGCTAAACCGCCGCAGGAAGTGTTCGACCCGCTCACCATCGAAGCGCTGACCGGTGGCAGGGCCGACATGAATGCGCGGCTGCTCGATCAACTTATCGACAGCATTCGCCAGGATCGCGCCGAGCTGAATGCCAGCACGCTCCCGGAGCAGTTGAAAGACATCGGGCACAAGGTCCGCGGCGCGGCGAATATTATTTCCGCGACGGCTGCCATCGAAGCGTGCGAAGCGCTGGAAGCTGCCTGTGAAGCCGAAGCACCGGACGCCACTCTCGGCGAACGGCAGTCAGCACTTGATGCAGCGATGGGAGTCCTGGAGCAGGCACTGGTGGCTTATCGTGGGAAGACCCCCGCGCCAAAGGCGAGGCCGCTGGCATGAGGCTGATTCCAATGAGCGCTGCCGATTTTCGAGCATTTGCTGCCCGTTCGGTCGCCGGGTATGCCAGGGATATTGTTCGCACCTACGGGCTGCCTGAAGTGCTGGCCTTCGAAAGCGCCAGCGCTGACTTCAATGACCTGGTGGCGGATGGCCTGGAGACAGAGGGGCATTACTTCTACTGCTTATGCACCGATGAAGGCGTTGAGGTGGGCAGCCTGTGGCTAGGCGTGGTGGAGGATCATCCGTTGCCGGCCAAACTGTTCATCTATGACCTGGAGATTCATCAAGCCTTCAGACGTCAGGGCCTGGGCCGGCAAGCACTGCGCGCCGTCGAATCGTGGGGCATCGAGCGCGGCATTCGGCGCCTGGAGTTGAATGTCTTCGCTGACAACCATGGGGCGCGCAAGCTGTACGAGACGTCGGGGCTCGCTGTCAGTGAAGTGACCATGGGCAAGGATTTCTAGGCTGCCAGCATGCGTCGGCGGTCACGCCGGCGCGGTAGCAGAATCAACGCTGCCGTACGGCGCCAAGTGCTCGCTCAGGTATTTCAGTAAAATGCTCACCTTCGGCAGCGCCTCCCTGGTTTTCAACCAGACCAGGTTCATGGGCAGTCCGTCGGTGGCGAGTTCCGGCAGCACTTCCACCAGCCGCCCTTCGTTGAGATGGGTTTGCACCAGCCAGGTTGGCAACTGTGCGATGCCATGCCCGGCCAGCGTGGCCGACACTTCACCCTCGCCGTCCCCCACCGCAATGCGCGGATGAATGACCCGCCGCTCCTGGTCCCCCGGCACGCGCCCGCGAAAGTACCAAGGTTGGACCTGCCCGTCGGACTGGCCGTAGGCGATGCAATGATGATCCTCGAGATCAGCGTCAGTTTCAGGCCGACCGTGTTCGGCGATGTAACTCGGTGCGGCACAGAACACCAGTCGCTGGGCGCCAATGAACCGATGCCCCAGCCCCGCCGCCCAGGCATCGCGTCCGCCGATCCTCACCACAATATCGATGCCTTCATGCACCGGATCGATGAACCGGTCGGAGAAGGAAATGTGCGGTTGCAGCAGCGGGTACTCCCTGACGAAATTGAGAATCAGCGGCAACACATGGAGGCGCCCGTAAGAGGCGGGCAAATCAATTCGAACCCGCCCATGGGGTTCATGCCGCTCCGACGCGAGCGCCAATTCAGCTTCTTCGAGGTCAGCCAGCACGCCGCTGCAGGTGGCGTAGAACTTCACACCGGCCTCGGTGAGGGCCAAGCGGCGTGTGGTGCGATTGAACAGGCGCTGGCCCAATCGCTGCTCCAGCCGGGCGATGCTTTTGCTGACCGCCGACGGCGTCAGGTTCAGCTTCAGCGCGGCGCTGGCGAAGCTGCCGAAATCGGCCACGGCCACAAACACGTCAATGCCCTTGAGCCGCTCGGATGAGAACATTGCGATCACCACTAATGAACTGAATTCGCGATAGTAAGTCATTTATGTCGCGGATGAGAACGCAAATCTCCAATAGGCTATGGCTACGTCTCTTGGAGCTTCCTTTATGCAACCTACACACTCCGCAACGGCGTCCGCGCCGGATGCCACCTCTCGATCAGGGGTTCAGATCCTGATCATGGCGGTCGCTGCTTTCATCATCGTCACTACCGAATTCCTGATCGTCGGACTGCTTCCAGCCATGGCCAAAGACCTCGGCGTATCCATCGCCGTCGCTGGCCAGGTGGTGACACTGTTCGCCTTTACCGTGATGTTGTTCGGGCCGTTCCTCACCGCAAAACTCGCCGGTGTGGAACGCAAAAAACTGTTCACCATCATCCTGCTGGTGTTCGCGGCCTCCAACGTGCTGGCAGCGCTTTCCACCAACATCTGGGTCATGGCCCTCGCCCGCTTCATCCCGGCGCTCGGTTTGCCCGTCTTCTGGGGCACCGCCAGCGAAACCGCCGGGCAGCTGGCAGCGCCCGGCAAATCGGGTCAGGCCGTGTCGCGGGTGTACCTGGGCATCTCCGCCGCCCTCGTATTCGGCGTGCCGTTGGGCACCGTCGCCGCCGACACCCTCGGCTGGCGCGGCAGCTTCTGGGTGTTGGCCGTCATCTCGCTGGTGATCGCCATCCTGATGCAACTGTGCATGCCCACCTTGCCTTCCTCGCCTGCCAAGCACGGCGCAAAGCAGACTGACATCCTGAAACAGCCGCGCTTTCTCGCCCACGTGTTGCTGTCAGTGCTGGCGTTCACCGCCATGTTCACGGCCTACACCTACCTGGCCGATATCCTCCAGACCCTAGCTGACGTTCCGACCAATCAAGTGGGCTGGTGGCTGATGGGCTTCGGCGCCGTGGGCATGATCGGCAACCAATGGGGCGGCGCGTTGGTTGATCGCAGCCCGCTGGGGGCCATGGTCCTGTTTTTGGTGATCTTGAGTGTCGGCATGGCCGCAGCCATTCCCCTTGCCACCAACCACGTTTGGCTGATTGCCGCGCTGGTACTGTGGGGCGTCGCGTACACCGCGCTGTTCCCGGTGTGCCAGGTGCGGGTCATGCAAGCCGGCGCCAAGGCACAGGCATTGGCCGCTACCATGAACATCTCGGCGGCGAACGCCGGGATCGGTCTGGGTGCGATTTTTGGCGGCCTGGGGATTGGACACCTCGGACTCGGGTCGTTGGGATGGATTGCGACCGGGATTGCGGCCCTGGCGATTGTGGTTGCGCTGCTGATGATGCGCAAACGCTGAGTGCTGATAGGGGACTGATTCGTTGACACGCTTCATCGTGAATTAATCTGTCCCCTTTCTCGGATTATCGTCGTTCATCCCGGGCAGCGACGAAGCAGGCACCGTCAGGACGAAGCTGGTAGACTGCGCCCCGAAATTACTTAAGAGGAACGCTTCATGGCCACTAACCGCTCCCGCCGTCTGCGCAAAAAACTCTGTGTCGACGAGTTCCAGGAATTGGGCTTCGAGCTGAAGCTGGGCTTCAAAGAAGACCTGGATGACGAGGCCATCGACGCCTTCCTCGACGCTTTCCTGACCGAGGCCATGGACGCTAACGGTCTGGACTACGTCGGCGGCGACGATTTCGGCCTGGTTTGCCTGGCGAACCGTGGTTCGGTCAGCGAAGAGCAACGTGCTGCTGTCGAAGCATGGCTCAAAGGCCGTAGCGAGCTGACTGAAGTTGAAGTCAGCCCTCTGCAGGACGCCTGGTACCCGGAAAAGCCGATCAACGCGGCTGTCTGATCAGCGGGCGGGCCTTCCCGCCAAGCTGATACCCTCAAAAAGCCATCCTCAGGGATGGTTTTTTTGTGTCTGAAATTCAAGGTTTGGCGTTTCTCGCCCCAGCAAACCTCAGCCAGATCTGCGGAATTACACCGCCGAGTATCGTTTAGCGTCCGGCCCAACCGTAAAAATCACGTTTTAACGTGACTTTGAAGGAACAAGCGCAAAAAATAGCGCCGTTTGACGGCAGTGCCCCGGCGCAAGTCACGAAAGCTTGGGGCATAATGCCGCTTTACCGAAACGCCAGTGTCACGCCCTGCCATCGGGCATTTCTGGTGGTTCGTTCACCGTGCGAGGGAATTCACCCCCTCTTCATCTCCGCATTTGCTGCAGTAGGGTTTATTGAATGATCAAGTCTTTGCGTCCGCTATTTATCGCCACCCTGCTTTTGCCCCTCTCGTTCTCCATCGCCGCCGCCCCTATCAACACCGCCCTGCCGCCCAAGGTTCAGGAAGCACTCAAAGCCAGCAAGCTGCAGAACGATGCGCTGTCGCTGGTGATGCTGCCGGTCAGCGGCCCCGGCACCCCTACGGTTTTCAACGCTGACGTGTCGGTCAACCCGGCCTCGACCATGAAGCTGGTGACCACCTACGCCGCTTTGGAAATGCTCGGCCCGACCCACCAATGGAAAACCGAGTTTTATACCGACGGCACCCTCAGCAACGGCGTTCTGCGTGGCAACCTGTACCTCAAGGGCGGCGGCGATCCCAAGCTGAACATGGAACGCCTGTGGCTGCTGATGCGCGATCTGCGGGCCAACGGCGTGCAGCAGGTGACCGGCGATCTGGTGCTGGATCGCAGCCATTTCGTGCAACCGCAACTGCCCGTGTTCGACGACGACGGCAACGACAAGAACAAGCCGTTCCTGGTGCGCCCCGACTCCTTGATGGTCAACCTCAAGGCCCTGCGTTTCGTCACCCGCAACGACGGCGGCAGGATTCTGGTTTCGGTGGAGCCGCCCATCGCCGCCATCCACATCAACAACCAGGTGAAGGCGCTGTCGTCCAGCAAGTGCACCGGTGACGTGCTGTACAACCCGGTGCCGGCAGCCGATGGCGGCATCACCGTCACGGTGTCCGGTCAGTTGGGCGACGGCTGTAATTCCCAGACGTATCTGTCGCTGCTCGACCACCCGACCTACACCGCCGGCGCCGTGCGCGCCATCTGGCAGGAACTGGGCGGGACGATTCTCGGCAAAGACCGTCTGGACGTGACGCCAGGCAGCGCCAAGCTGCTGGCCAAGGCCTTTTCGCCGGACCTGGCGGAAATCATCCGCGACATCAACAAATTCAGTAACAACACCATGGCCCAGCAACTGTTCCTGAGCCTGGGGTCGGAGTTCCGTAACGAGGCAGACGGTGACGACGCCAAGGCCGCACAGCGTGTCGTGCGCCAATGGCTGGCGAAGAAAGGCATCATCGCGACGCACCTGGTGATGGAAAACGGTTCAGGCCTGTCCCGCGCCGAACGGGTCAGCGCGCGGGAAATGGCGCAGATGCTCCAGGCCGCGTGGAACAGCCCGTTTCAAGCCGAGTTCATGAGTTCGCTGCCGCTGGCGGGCATGGACGGCACGATGCGCAAACGGCTGAAACGTACGGCGCTGCGCGGTGAAGCCCACATCAAAACCGGCACCTTGAACACCGTACGGGCTATTTCCGGATTCAGCCGTGACAGCAACGGTAACACCTGGGTGGTGGTCGCGATCCTCAACGACCCGCGTCCGTGGGGTGCGTCTTCGGTACTGGATGAAGTGCTGGTCAGCCTGTACAACCAGCCAAAACTGGCAAACACGTCCATTTCGCTTCAGCAGTAATGGCCTGCGCCGGGCTGTGCGAAATCGTTCGACGACATGCCCACAGCCCGGCCGCCAACCCTTGCATAGCCGTTCTGCCTACCAGCTCTGGCCCAACCCCAACAAACCGAGAATCTGCTTGCGCAGGTCGACCAGATACGGGTCGTCACGGTGCCGTGGATAGGCACGATCAATGGTCAGTTCGGCCTTGATCTGCGCGGGCCGGTCGCTGAAGACAATGACGCGGTTGGCGACCAGCAATGCCTCTTCGACATCGTGGGTGACCAGCAGCGCCGTGTAACCCTGGCGCTGCCACAGATCGATCAACTCCTGCTGCATGGCGATCCGGGTCAGCGAATCAAGCTTGCCCAGCGGCTCATCGAGAATCAGCAGCCGCGGCTCGTTGACCAGCGCCCGGGCCAGCGCGACTCGCTGCGCCATGCCGCCCGACAACTGTCGCGGATAGGCCCGCGCGAATTGACTCAAGCCGACCTTCGCGAGCGCCTCATCAACTTTGCCCTTGGTGGTTTTGAGCAGGCCCTGGGCTTCCAGCCCGAGGGCAACGTTGTCCCACACCCGACGCCACGGGTAGAGCGTCGGGTCCTGAAACACCATCACCCGAGTGGGATCCGGCCCGGTGATCGCAGCGCCGTCCGCAGTAAGGCTCCCGCTGTCTGCACCTTCCAACCCCGCGACCAGCCGCAGGAGGGTAGATTTGCCGCAACCGGAAGGGCCCAGCAGGGCAACAAATTCCCCCGGTTCAATCTCCAGCGACACCCGCTCCAGCACCGGCAATTTGTGCCCTTCGAGGGAGAAACCGTGGCTCAGATTATCAATGCGCAGCGCCAGGCCACGACTCGGCTCTGCGCTTGCCGCTCTGGCTGCATTCACCATTTCATTGCTCCTTCCTGCCAGGCCAGCAGACGGTCACGAATCAGAAACAGCGCCGAGATAAGACCTGAACAGGCCAGCGCCATGATCAACAACGCCGCGTACATGTTCGCGTACGCCGCCCAGCCTTGGGCCCATTGCAGGTACCAGCCGATGCCGGACTTCACGCCCATCATTTCGGCCACTACCAACGTCGAGAACGAGGCGCCGAGGCCCATGAACAAGCCGACGAAAACGTGAGGCAGCGCTGCTGGAATCGCCACCTTGAAAATCAGAAACCCCTGCTTTGCACCCAAGGTACGGGCCACGTCGTAGTAGGCCTTGTCCACACTCGACACCCCTGACCAGGTCAGCACCGTCACCGGGAACCAGGTCGCCAGAGCAATGAGAAACACACTGGCGCTCCAGCTGCTGGGAAACAGGAAGAAGCACAGCGGCAACAACGCGGTGGACGGGACCGGGCCGAGAATTCTCAACACCGGGTGCAGCCAGTAGCCGATGCTGCGCGACCAGCCGATGGCGACGCCGGCGATGAACCCCGTCAGCGCACCCACTGCAACACCGCTCCCCAACAGAATGGCCGAATGAAACAGACTGTCGGCCAGGCGCGGCCAGTCTTCGACATAGACGTCCAGTAACGCCTGGGGCGGCGCGAAAAACGGCACCGGCAACACGCCGAATTTAGCGGTAAGCAGCTCCCAGATCGTGAGCAGAATCGGCAGCGCGATCAGCCAGGGCCCGAGTGTGTGCGTACGCGTGACAACGCGCCGAGACCAGCGCCCCGTCACCACCGCCAACAGGATCAGCCCGGTCATGATCAGGCACAGATTCGCCAGGCCCTGGGTCATCGGCCAGAGACGAGTGGCGTTGGGCAGATACACGATCAACAGCGCCGCCACGAACCAGACCACAGCCGCCACCACACCCTGCAGCCAAAATATTCTTGCAGGGAGTTTCGACCGTTCGAGGTCAACAACCAGATCAACTGAAGACATCGGCCGTAATCTCCGCAGCAAAGGCATTGGCATCGGTGCTTTGACGGATGACCTCGACGGTTTTCAGATCACGCACGTAGGTGGCGATCTCCGCAGTCAACGCCGCGCCGACGGCGTGGTGGCCATGGGTATGATCGTGAAGGATGGCGACAACTTCCTCGGTCGTGGTGTTCAGCGCATACGCCTGGAATCCCTTGGCCACCTCCTCCGGATGCTTGACCGAGTAATCGTGGGCTTCAAGAATCGCCTGCGTCAGCGCGGCCACCACGCGTCTGTCGTCCCGCGCCAGTTTGCCGGTCACGCCCACCACGCAGCAGCTCAGGTTGGCGTAGTCCTCCACCAGGTTGGACGACAGCTCGCGGGCCTTGCCGGCGTTGATCAATCGGTACATGAACGGGTCGCTGCCGCTGACCGCCTGCACCTCCCCGCGCTCCAGGGCCGTGCCCAGCAGGTCGGCCGGATACAGGCGCTACTCGACGTCGCGCACCGGGTCGACGCCATGTTTCTTGAGCAGGATGGAAAAGAAGTTGCGGTCAGGGCTGGCCATGTCGGTCACGCCGATGGCCTTGCCTTTGAGGTCTTCGAGGGTCTTCACGTTGCCACTGGCCGCCGTGAGCAAACGCAGGCAACCGCCGTGGGTTCCGGCCGTCAACTTGACATCAAAACCTTGCTCCAGCGCTTTCAGCCATCGCAATGCCATGCCGATCCCGGCGTCGGCCTTCCCCGTTGCGATGGCTTCCAGCAGCACCTCTGTTGAATTCCCGAAATTGACCAGCTCGACGTCCAGATTGTGCTTCTTGAAAAAGCCCTGCCCGTGGGCGATGACCACGGGGGCCAGGCACACGGCGTTCAAGTTGATCGCGAGCTTCAGTGCCCTGGGCTGATCGAGCTTGATGAACTCCCCCGTGCCCGCGGGCTCTATGGCCCCGCCACTGGCGTCGGTGCCATGCCCGGCATGCTCTGCGTGTTCGTCGGCAGCCCAGACGCCGCGCGGCAATGACAGCAGAAGTGGTGACGCCAGCGCGGCGCCGGCAAGGCCCAGCACCCGCCGACGGCTCAGTTGATCGAAAACGGCCATGGTGTTCCCTTACCCGGTGAGTGAAATGGTCGTCGCCGAACAAGAATTTTAATAACCAAATCCTGGGGTTTCGCCGACTGCTTAAAACATTAGCACCGACCTTTTAATTAATTAAATTCATTTTTGTTCTAGATGACTATGCAAATAGTCTATCTATCGAAGTGACTGAAATGCATCCCCGGCAACGTCAACGCCTCTAGTGGGTGCGTGCTGACGGCAATGTCATCCACCCTCTCGGGGACTCACGCTATGCTCCCTGTTCGAGCCATCACAGGATTCACGCCGCCCATGAAGACCTCCAGATCCCAGACCGTCCGCCACGCCCTCCTCCTATCGGGATTGCTCAGCGCACTGCTATCGGCAGCCGTGCCAGCCCACGCCGAAGACGGCAAACCCACCCGAGTGCGCGGCGCCATCACCGCGGTCGAGGGCGATGCGTTGAAGATTCACAGCAATCGCGGAGAGGACTTTCAAGTCGTGCTGACCCCCGACACTCAGATTCGCGGAGTGACATTGGCGCAGGTGTCGGAAATCAAACCAGGGAGCTACATCGGCTCCGCGGCGGTGCCGCTGCCGGACGGCTCGTTGAAGGCGCTCGAGGTGCACGTTTTCCCGCCGGAAATGGCGGGCACGGGGGATGGCCATCGGGCTTTTGACCTGACGCCAGAGAGCACGATGACCAACGGATCGGTCGGCGATCTGGTCGCCAGCAATGGACGCACCATCACCGTGAATTACAAAGGTGGACAGAAGAAGATCGTCATCCCTGATGACGTGCCCATCGTCAATCTGGTGCCAGGCGATCGCGGCCTGCTCAAGCCCGGTGTGAAGGTGGTGCTGCAGGCGCAGAAAGGCTCTGATAACACGCTGACCGCGCTGTCGATCTCTGCTGGGGAAAATGGCGTTGCTCCGCCGATGTGAAGCAGCCGATGTGAAGCGGGCCACCATGAAGCGGCCGATGTGGAGGGGCTGTCGCGATCAAACCTGGCGCGGGGCCGGCCGATGATCGGGCCGGACAGCACGCACAGGTCAGTGAATGGAGGCCTGACTCAAAGACAGGTCGCGAGCACCGCGCCACGCTGCTCAATGACCTTCGCGCCGGGCTTGGCGTAGAAATTGACCTTGGTTATGCCCGCCTTGCCAGCGACGTCGGCGAAATACTCGCCTTCGGTGGTATAGACCGTGAACGCGCCAGGGTCACCTTTGGCCATGAACACGTCGGCCACGTCACCGAACAGCTGCACGTTGGCCCACGTGACCTTGATGCACTCGGCAACGGCGACAGCAGGTTTCTGACTGGTGTAAACCTGCACCGGCCCGGCCGAGCGCGTCTGATTCAAGCTCATGCAGCCCGTCAACCCACCCGATAACATGATCAGCGCCACAGCGCCCGCCCAACGTTTCATGCCAGTCCCGTTCATCAAGCGCCCTCTTCCTTAAAAAAGGAGCGATGTTACCAGCTACGTCAAGCGAGCCCCATGGCAAAGCCGTCTGAGCGCTTAATCATCCAGCCCGGCGGGTGGTGCAGCGGGAGCGGCCTTGCCGGGCTTGGCCGGTTTGCCCGACTGGGTGGCGGCCTTCGGCTCGGCGACCGGCGCAGGCGGAGCAGCGGCGGCCGCTTCTTTCTCGGCCATCGGCATCTGGTCGATGGTGCTGAAGATGTCCTTCGGATCGATGGGACCGTTGTGAGTCATTTTCTTCTCACCGTCCTTGCCCACCAGAATCACCTGCGCCTGCTTTTCTGTCTGAGCGCCAAGCTTGAGTTCGCGGATCAGGGCCATGGTGGCCTGGGCATCGAGGTCCTTGCCGTTACGCTGCCCTACTGTGTTGATGATGGTGTAGAGCACCATGTCGCGCTTGGCGAATCCTTCCTTGTTGGCGGGTTCGTCCAGATTTTTCTTCAGACTCACCAGAGTCGGGTCCACCGAACTCGACGCGATAACGATCAATGGACGGGTCTTGCCGCGCTCCTGAGAAAGTGGGCCATCACCGTCGGCAGCCAGCAAGGGGCTCGACACGGCGAACAAAACGGCAAGGGTCAACGACCGGCTAAACATACACACCTCCTCTGGATTTCCATGCAGTCATGATCGCGCATCATGGGAAAAGGTCCAGACGGCAGCAGGAAAAAAACGGAATTTATTTCGCGGTGTGCGATGGCTCGAGGGGAAGAATCGGCCCGAGTTGTCCGGCCATAGGGGCTGTGGCTGACTTGAGGCAGGCTGGCGTGACATCGATATTTAAGGCAATAAAAAAGGGCGAATCTTCCGATTCGCCCTTTTTAGTTACCGCCCAGCAGAGCGGATTTGTTTGGTAGGCGCGATTGGACTCGAACCAACGACCCCCACCATGTCAAGGTGGTGCTCTAACCAACTGAGCTACGTGCCTGCTGTGGGTCGGCATTCTACGGATATTCAAATGACTGTCAACGTCTTTTTGCCCAGTAAGCCTATGAATATGCAAATTATTTAGGCCCGGCGCGAACACCCGCTGATCGACGTCAAAGGCGGCGCGTTAGCCCTCCTGTGCCGCCGCACGACCTCGGCCTGACGGGTCCCCATTACTGCAAACTGAATGGCACGTGCCGCTTGTCGCCGTAATGGCACTACTGCCGAACTCCAGATGCCGAATGAGTAAGGACTAACGACACGGAGATCACCCGATGAACAGATCACTTGCTGCACTCATGCTCGGCTGCGCCCTGACCTGCACCTCCCTCGCAGCGCTGGCGGGCGCCACTTCACCGGACATGGGGCCGCCCCCGTCACAGACGGGCATCGACCCGCGGGTCCAGGGCAGTGACGCCGCTCGCCAGGGCGCCGATGTGGACACGCAAACCAAGAAAGGCATCAGCATTGGCGGCGGCACGTCCATGAGCAACGGCACCGGCAATAATAACGATGCCGACCTGCCCGGTGGCGACACCACCAATGGCGGCGGCAGCAAAGGCTCGGGTTCGTCGAGCGCCGGCGGCGCAGGCGGTTGAAGCCTGTCGTACACCTGAGAAATGAAAGGGCGCTTGAACAGCGCCCTTTTCGTGCCTGGTTGTCGTGGCTGGCCGTCGTGTTTTGATATAGTGCGCCGCCGCCGCGCCTGAACCAGGGTCTCGGGCCCGGGCGTCATCAATCAGTGGAGAGCGGCACCGTGGGCATGAAGAAATCAGCGCTGGAACTCAAGCGTGACCTGAGTACGATTGCGGCGAATCTGGAAAGTACTGCAGGCGAAATCAGCCGGTTGGCCGAGCGGGTCAATGACGTCGATGTGGTCGCGGTACTGCACCTCATGAATCAGCAGTACAAGGACGCTGACCGGCTGCGCGCCTACGTGGACGAGATCAGAGCGGGCCGCATTACTCGTGCCAAAGCCGAGTGACGAGGGCAGCAGATGACCAAACGCCTAAGGTGATTCCGGCTTGAACAAACGAAAAAAGGGTGACCCTCTCGGGCCACCCTTTTTCGTTACCGCCCAGCAGAGCGGATTTGTCTGGTAGGCGCGATTGGACTCGAACCAACGACCCCCACCATGTCAAGGTGGTGCTCTAACCAACTGAGCTACGTGCCTGCTGTGGGGCGGCATTCTACCGGGAATCGAATCGCTGTCAACGTCGATTCACCCCTAAGCCCCTGAATGCCCGAGCTATTTGCGCCGACCGGAGCGAATCGGGTTGGGTGCATGCCCCAGCAACCGGCGCCGCGCCAGCACCTGTGGAGCTTCCAACCTGCGACCTCGGCTGGTCGGCCAATTTCATCTCAGGTAGGATCCGTCCATTCGTAAAAAATATAAAACAGGGCTTCCAGGATGACGAACACGGCATACCCCCACTCCTACTACGCCGCTTCCGCCAATCCGGTTCCGGTTCGGCCTCGGCTTCAAGGGGACGTCGAAACCGACGTGGTCATCATCGGTGCAGGCTACACCGGCCTGTCGAGCGCGCTGTTTCTCCTCGAACAGGGCTTCAAGGTCACGGTACTGGAAGCCGCCAAAGTCGGTTTCGGCGCCTCGGGCCGTAACGGCGGGCAGATCGTCAACAGTTACAGCCGCGACATCGACACCATCGAAAAGACCGTCGGGCCCAGGGAAGCACAACTGCTCGGCCACATGGCCTTCGAAGGCGCGCAGATCATCCGCGACCGCGTCGCCAAGTACCAGATCCAATGCGACCTCAAAGACGGCGGCGTTTTCGCCGCGATCACCCCTAAGCAGATGAGCCATCTGGAATCGCAAAAACGTCTCTGGGAGCGCTACGGCCATACGCAGCTTGAGCTGATGGACCAGCGCCGCATCCGTGAGGTGGTGGCCTGCGACCAATACATCGGCGGCCTGCTCGACATGAGCGGCGGTCACATCCACCCGCTGAACCTGGCGCTGGGCGAAGCGGCGGCAGTCGAGTCGCTGGGTGGGGTCATTTACGAACAGTCCGCAGCAACCCGCATTGATCGCGGTGCCAGCCCGATGGTGCACACCGCCGAGGGCAAGGTTCGGGCGAAGTTCGTCATCGTCGCAGGCAATGCCTATCTGGGCAATCTGGTGCCGGAACTGGCGGCCAAGTCGATGCCCTGCGGCACTCAGGTCATCACCACCGAACCTCTGAGCGAAGAACTGGCGAGCACGTTGCTGCCCCAGGATTACTGCGTCGAGGACTGTAACTACTTGCTGGACTACTACCGGCTTTCGGCCGACAAACGTTTGATCTTCGGCGGCGGCGTGGTGTACGGCGCGCGCGATCCAGCCAACATCGAAGCCATCATCCGGCCGAAGATGCTCAAGGCGTTTCCGCAACTGAAGGACGTGAAGATTGATTACGCCTGGACCGGAAACTTCCTGCTGACCTTGTCGCGGTTGCCGCAAGTCGGGCGACTGGGGGACAACATCTACTATTCCCAAGGGTGCAGCGGCCACGGTGTGACCTACACCCACCTGGCGGGCAAAGTGCTGGCCGAAGCGTTGCGCGGACAGGCTGAACGATTCGATGCCTTCGCTGGCCTGCCCCATTACCCGTTCCCCGGCGGGCAACTATTGCGCACGCCGCTGACGGCATTGGGTGCCTGGTATTACAGCCTGCGGGACAAGCTGGGATTCTGAATCAGAGGCGATGAACGGCCAACCGTTAACGAGCAGCCGAATTGTTCAGCGCCTTAACCGCCTCCCCCGCCGCCTGCTCCTGCCCGGCCTGGGCCAAATCATTGGCGGCTTTCAACCAGCGCTCACGGTCCACCGGCACCGGCACTTGTCGCGGACCCTGGATCAATACGGCCCAGTTGCCGGCGTCATTCCAGTCCGAAGTAAACGAATCGAAGCTCGTCGTCACGCGCCCCGGCCCGGTGTAGATCAGCACTGTGCGCTTATTCTGATCGAACCCGACCAGCACGCCGTAGCGCTGCTCTTTCCAGAACATGGAGCCGTCCGAGAACCGCACCATGACCGGATAACCCGCCGACACCTGGGCCAGCAGATCAGGCAGACCAGGGTCGACGGGGTACACCACAAACCCGTATTCCCGGGCCAGGTCCAACATGCTGCGGTCGAGCCTGTCTTCGGCGCCCGGCAGTTTCAGCGGTTTTTCCAGAAGGCCCGGCGTCGTCTGTACGCCATGCACGGTCAGCATACTGGCCAGTGCGAACGGCGCGCTTTGATAATCCTTGCCCCGGAACGACGGCACTGCGTTGATTTCCACCCGGTCAGGCAGCGTCTTGTACATCGGCGGGTAGCCCGGTTTCCAGTTGTGGGCATTCGAGCAGCCTGCCAAGACCAGCACGGCGGCGAGCGCCAGCCATTTGCGTCGACCTGCAACGCTATCCAATCGCGTCAATGCCCGCACGTTCTTCACTCACTTGACTGATGGCGAGGGATCACGAGATCCGGCCGGAACGCGGATGATAGAGCCGCCAATGGTTGCGGTATAGCCCGAAACGCTGTCAACGCGAGTGGATAGAACAAAACGGTCACGAGATTCCTACCACCGGTCAATTTTTGGCAACAACAGGGAGACTAGACTGTCGGTTACTAAGAGACGAAGAGAAGAGCCGGAGGAAGCCATGAGCCTCGGAATGACCATTGTGATGTTGATCGCTGCCTGGATGGCCGTTGCGGCCGCCATGTTGTGGGGGGTGATGCGGATCTCGCGTCGCCATCATCCGCATTATCGGGAAACCGAAGCCGCGAAGTCCGTAGAGCGTGCACAACGCAAGATCCGTCATGCCGCAGCGCACTGATACCGCCGTGGACTGATCAATCACCGTACAAATGAAAACGGTCGGTAATGGCATCCCATTCCCGACCGTTTTTTATTGACCTGCCTTTTACTGCTTCGCGGTTCCTGCCCCGCCCTCAACGCCAGGCGGAGCCTACTTCAGTGTCAGACCTTCTGGCCCTGCGCTTCAGCGTCCAGGCGGCGCTGGCGGGACCGACGAACCAGCATGTTCAGCACTTCGATCAGAGCCGAGAACGCCATGGCGGTGTATACGTAGCCTTTAGGGACGTGGGCGCCGAAGCCTTCGGCGATCAGCGTCATGCCGATCATGATCAGGAAGCCCAGGGCCAGCATCACCACGGTGGGGTTATCGTTGATGAACTTGGCGAGGGGTTCCGACGCCACCAGCATGACGACCACGGCAGCAATCACGGCGATCACCATGATCGGCAAGTGCTCGGTCATGCCAACGGCGGTGACGATACTGTCGATGGAGAACACCAGGTCGAGCATGAGGATCTGCCCGATAGCGGCAGCCATGCCCAGAGTGACGGTGCTGGACGCGGCTTTCTCGGCTTCGCTTTTGATGTCGACGCTGTGATGGATCTCGGTGGTAGCTTTCCAGACCAGGAACAGGCCGCCGGCGATCAGGATCATGTCCTTCCAGGAGAACGTCTGGCCGAACACCTCGACCACCGGCGCGGTCAGCTGGACAATCCACGCCACGGTGGTCAGCAGGCCCAGACGCAGGATCAGCGCCATGCTGATGCCGATCCGGCGCGCCTTGGTGCGCTGATGAACCGGCAGTTTGTTGGTAAGAATCGAGATGAAGATGAGGTTGTCGATACCGAGCACGATTTCCATGACGACCAGTGTCGCCAGAGCGATCCACGCCGTTGGGCTTGCGGCCAGTTCCAGAAGGTATTCCATATAACGAGTGTCCAGGATCAGTTCAGGGGATAGGGCGGCATTCTAGGGACGGAAACACTTCAGTAAAATTCGTATTTTCCAGGCGTATACTTCGGTTTTCGCGAAGTGACGTCCCCCATGCTCAATTATCGACAGCTGCATTATTTCTGGGTGGTGGCCAAGACCGGCAGTATTGTCCGGGCCTGCGAGCAATTGAACCTCACGCCACAGACCATCAGCGGGCAAATCAGCCTGCTGGAGCAGACCTACGGCGTCGAGCTGTTCAAGCGTGTCGGCCGCCAACTGGAACTGACCGAAACCGGCCGCGTCGCTCTCCCCTACGCCGAACAGATGTTCCAGCTGGGTGGCGAGCTCGAAGCGGTTCTGCGCGCGCAACCGGACGAACAGCAAATCCTCTTTCGCGTCGGCGTCGCCGACGTCGTGCCCAAGTCCATTGTCTATCGACTGATCGCGCCGAGCATGGCCCTCAACGAGCTGGTGCGCATCAGTTGCCGGGAAGACCAGCTCGAACGCCTGTTGGCAGACCTCGCGATTCAGCGCCTGGACCTGGTGATTTCCGACAGCCCGATGCCCTCTCATCTGGACATTAAAGGCTATAGCCAGAAGCTGGGCGAATGCGGCGTGAGTTTTTTTGCCACCCGCGCCCTCGCCGCCCTGTACGGCGAGAACTTCCCCCACGGCATGCAAGGGGCGCCGCTACTGGTGCCCGGCCAGCAAACGGTGGTGCGCAGCCGCCTGATGCGCTGGTTCGCCGAGCAGGATATCCAGCCGAAGATCGTCGGGGAGTTCGACGACAGCGCCCTGATGAAGGCCTTCGGCAAGTCCGGCAGCGGGATTTTCATTGCGCCGAGCGTGATCGCCGATGAAGTGATCGAGCAATATGACGTCGAGCTGATCGGCCATACCGACGCCGTGACCGAGTCGTTCTACGCGATCTCGGTCGAACGCAAGGTCAAGCACCCCGGCATCGTTGCGATCACCGAGGGGGCACGCCGCCAGTTGTTTCCGGATTAGGCGTCGCAGGTTGCCGGGTGTGGGCGGACTGTCATCAGCAGCAGGGCCAGCAGGATCGACAGCAGGATAATCCCGGCCGCCGCGAAGCCCAGGCTGCCAAGGCCCAGATGATCGATCACCCGGCCGCCAATGATCGCGCCAATGCCGATGCCCAGATTGGCCCCGGCGATGTTCAGCGATGCGGCAAAGGCCGGCGCCTGGGGCGCGGCTTTCATCAGCCGCACGTGGCTGACCAGAAACAGCGCCGCCTGGGTCGCGCCCCACACGGCCAGCGCCAGAGCCAGAGCAGGCAGGGAGTGCATGCTCGGCACCACCATGACCATGCCGCCGATCATGAACGTGCAGAAGGTCAGGCTGGCGATCAGCGGATGGCGATCCACCAGCCGCCCGCCCAGTGAATTGCCCAACAGGCCCACCGCACCGAAGCCCATCAGGCACCAGCCGACCACTGTGCCGTCGAAACCGGCGAGGCGCTCGAGCATGTCCGCCAGGTAGGTGTAAGCCGTAAACATGCCGCTGAACACCAGCACCGACAGCAGCACATGACCCTGCATCAACGGGCTGCGCAAAATACGGAACTGGCTGCGGAACGAGGCCTGATCCTTGTGCACGCTACGGGGCAAATAAATGAACAGCAGCAGCGCCTTGGCGAAAGCCACCACCGAGAGAATGGCGAAGGCACTGCGCCAGCCGATGGCGTCCGAGATCAAGGTGCCAACGGGGATGCCGAATACCGTGGCGCAGACGATGCCGAAGCCGATCTTGGCGATCGCACGGCCGGCATGATCAGGGCCGACGATGTCCACGGCGGTTTCGCTGGCCAGCGCCCAGAACACCGGCAACCCGAGTGCCGGGATCAGCCGCGCCGCCGCCATGACCCAGATATTAGGCGCCAGCGCTGCAGCGGCGTTGGAGACGCCGAACATGATCAGCACCGCAATGAACAGGCGCTTGCGCTCGAAGCGCGAAAAATACGCGGTCAGAAACGGCCCGAAGCAGGCCACCGTAAAGGCGAACAGCGTGACCAGCAGGCCGGCCTGAGGAATGGTGACGGCCAGGTCGCGAGCGATGGCCGGCAGCAAACCGACGATGACGAACTCTGTGGTCAGCACGGTAAACCCGGCGGCCGACAGCAGGTAGATGGGGAAAAACATGAAATCTCCAGAACGACGAAACGACCGGTCCTTGCGGAGCGGTCGATCGGATGTGGCTTGAATCAGGACGCGGAGGGTATCAGAACCAGGCGCTTGGGAGCCAGGCGCCGGACGAGCCAGGTGTCGCTGCCCGAGCAGAGCCGGGCAGCGAGGCCTGTCAGTAAGTGCCCATGTAGTCGCGCTTGCCGACTTCCACACCGTTGTGGCGCAGCAGGTCATAGGCCGTGGTGACGTGGAAGAAGAACTGCGGCAGCGAGTAATGCAGCAGGTAGGTCTGGGTGTTCAGACGCTTTTCCTTCTCGGTACCAGGGCGAAGGACGATTTCGCGCGCCTCGTTGCCATCGACCTGTTCGGCCTTGATCGTATCGAGGAACGCCAGCACCTTGGTCAGCAGCGCCTGCAGGTCGGCGAAAGTGGTTTCGGTGTCTTCATACTTCGGCGGCTCAAGGCCTGCCAGTCGTGCGCCGGCGCCTTTGGCGAAATCGACGGCGATCTGCACCTGACGCACCAGCTGAAACATGTCGGGGAACAGGCGGGCCTGCAGCAGGGCATCCGGCTGAATGTTTTTGGCGTTGGCATGGGCTTCGCCTTTGGCCAGAACGGCGCTAAGGGCGGTGAGCATTTGCTTGAAGACAGGAATCGAGGCAGCGTAAAGAGAAAGTGTCATGGCAGTTCCTGGGGGAAATGAGTCGCACGGAGGCGGACGCGAACGCGGCTTGTCTTTTACCTCATCCAGCCCCTACCCTCATAGCCTTTTCAACGTCTGGGAAATGGGTCATGTCTGACGAGCTGGATTCCGAAAACACCGTTGAAGCCTCGGGTGCGCTGCAGCTGAACAGCACCGAAGTGCGCATTCTGGGCTGCCTGATCGAAAAGCAGGCGACCCATCCCGAGACCTATCCCCTCACCCTCAACGCGCTGGTGCTGGCTTGCAACCAGAAAACCAGCCGCGAGCCGGTGATGAACCTGACGCCCGGCCAGGTCGGCCAGAGCCTGCGCGCGCTGGAAAGCCTGCAACTGACGCGCCTGGTGATGGGCAGCCGGGCGGACCGCTGGGAACACCGCGTCGACAAAACCCTGGAGCTGGTGCCGGCGCAACTCATCCTCACCGGCCTGCTGTTGCTGCGCGGCCCGCAAACCGCCAACGAGCTGCTGACCCGCAGCCACCGCATGCACGACTTCGAAGATACTGACGCAGTCGTGCATCAGCTGGACCGGCTGATCGGGCGCAGGCTGGCGGTGCTGATCCCGAAACAGGCAGGCCAGCGCGAAGACCGCTATATGCACGCGCTGGGTGATCCGGCCGACATGGAGAGCATCCTCGCCGCCCGCGCGAATCCGGCGGAGCGCAGCGGTAGCGCCGGCAATTCGGCCAATGCGGGCAATTCAGCGCTGGCCGAGCGGGTCGAAGCCCTCGAAGCCCGCATCGCCGCCCTGGAAGAGCGGCTGGCATTGCTGGAGGGTTAAGCGCGTTAACCCCGGGCGAATGCAGCCGCTGCCTGATACTGCGCCTCGGTGGGCGTCACGCCGGTATAGAGAATGAACTGCTCCAGGGCCTGTATCGCCGCCACCTGGTCGCCGGTGATCAGGCGCTTGCCGAGCCGTTCGGCCTCGACAACGAACGGCGTTCGCGCCGGCGTGGCGACGACGTCAAACGCGGTATCGGCCCGATCGATGGCGGACACGTCGAAGGCCAGCGTTTCGGCTTGATCACCTGCCATCCCCAACGGCGTGACGTTCACCAGCAGCGGCGGACGCTCACTGCCCAGTTCGGCTTGCCACTCGAAGCCGCAAGTCTGTGCAAGCGCCCTGCCGGCCTGCTCGTTGCGGGCCACGATCAGCCCGTCAGTAAACCCGGCGTCGCGCAGGGCACAGGCGACAGCCTTGGCCATGCCACCGCTGCCGCGCAGGGCGAAGCGGGTGCGCGGCACTTCATGGGTGTCGACCAGTTGGGCGATGGCGATGTAATCGGTGTTGTACGCTTTCAAGTGGCCATCGGTATTGACGATGGTATTGATGGATTGAATGGCGGCGGCGGACGCGTCCAGTTCATCGACGAGTGCAATGCAAGCCTCTTTAAACGGCATCGACACGCCGCACCCGCGAATGCCCAAAGAACGCATGCCGACGATGGCCGCAGGCAGGTCGTTCGGCGAGAAGGCCTTGTAATAGAAGTTAAGACCCAACTGTTGATAAAGGTGGTTATGGAAGCGCACGCCGAAGTTGCCCGGACGTCCGGCCAGCGACATGCACAACAGCGTTTCCTTACTGGCAGTGACCAACATGAAATCTCCCGAGTGGTATTAGAAGACGCCTGGGGAAAGGCGTAGAATCGCGGCGTTCTGGCGCTACACGTTTATAACCGCGTTACAACAGCGCCAGCCCTTGTCATGAAAGTTGTCGAATACCTTACACAAAATTTACCCAACGGCCTCGCAGATAATTCCGAAACCGTTGTCTGAGAAGTTATCCCGTGGCAGTGCCTGAGCGTAACGCAGGCTCGCGACAACGGGAATGAACACCGAGGAACAGTCATGATTCGTCAGATCCCCAAAGT
The DNA here is from genome assembly GCF_013201545.1 of Pseudomonas graminis. Lineage (NCBI taxonomy): Bacteria > Pseudomonadati > Pseudomonadota > Gammaproteobacteria > Pseudomonadales > Pseudomonadaceae > Pseudomonas > Pseudomonas graminis. The sequence goes on along the minus strand of NZ_CP053746.1, from coordinate 3,739,098 downwards.
TGCCTTGTTGTTAGGCGCCCTCGCCCTCGCAGGCCAGGCTGAAGCCCATGGCGGCGGCCCGGGCTGGGGTGGAGCCGCCGTGATCGGTGCGGTCGTCGGCGGTGTCGTCGGCGCGGCAGTGGCGTCCGGTCCGGTTTACGCATCGCCCGCGCCGGTGTACTACTCGGCCCCGGCGCCTGTTTATTACGCGCCACCGCCGCCACCGCCGGTTTACTACCAGCCGGCTTATGTCGTTGAACGCCCGGTTGTCTACGCACCGCGTTACTACGGTCCACCACGTTATTACGGCCCACCACCGGGCTACTACCACGGATACCACGGTGGCGGTCGCTGGTAACGGCGGTCTGCTCCGGCCAGCAGGGCTGTCGATCAGTGGTCGTCAGCCCTTACCCACTACTGACCCCGCCTCCCTGGCGGGGTTTTTGTTTCCGGGGCGTTTAGGCCGGAACGCACGGTGTGCGCACATCCCCCCATCAGCGTCCCTACCCGCTCATCAATGACAACTATCGAGAGCGGTGATTTTTGCCTCAAGCGATCGCGCCGTACAGTAGCGCCATAGATTGATGGAGGCACTTATGACCAAGGTTCAAATCATGTCGGTTGTCGGCAGCGCAGTTCCCCCTCAGCTTCGTGAGCGCGGGCTGTTGGCGTGCTGGTACCTGATGCAGAACGGCGAGCCCGTGAGTGGTCCTTTGCCTTCACTGCCCGCGGCGCAGGCCCTGTCCCAGCAACTTGAATGCCGCTCGCTCAACAGCTGAAATCCTATTCGCTCTTCCCTGTGAATCGTGCGTTGCTCCGCACACCCCTTTAGTCCGCCTCTTTAATGACGCGGGCTTTTTTTTGCGCGGTGATCCGGTTTTGATGCGAAACCCTGTTCGACAGGCGCGCCATGTAAGGCAATTTGACCCTTTTAAATACAGGCTTTTTGGATCCGCCACCTGAACCTGAGCTATACAATCGCTGTTTATTACCGAAACCCCGCACCACCCCATCGACAACTTCAGAAACTTGCTCCTAAAATGCGCCGAACTTGTTGTCGTGCTTGAAGAAAGTCCGACGTTCCACGCTATTTCCATCATTTAGTGAGCTTGGCTCTTGAAAATTCGCCCAACCGTCATCGGCCTATTATTTGCACTTACAGGCTGCGCACTTTCCACTGTCGCATTCTCCGCGACGGCGCTGGCCAATGAGCCGGCGGCGTTCAAGCGCGACCCGGCCAATCTGCATCTGGCCTCCGGCAGTTCCATGATCACCGACCTGCAAACCGGTCAGGTTCTGTATGCGAGCAACCCCGACATCGTCGTGCCGATCGCCTCGGTGACCAAGCTGATGACTGCGATGGTCACCCTCGACGCCAAGTTGCCCATGGACGAGATGATCAAGGTCGATATCTCGCAAACGCCCGAAATGAAAGGCGTGTTCTCCCGGGTCAAACTGGGCAGTGAGCTGAATCGCCATGACATGATGCTCATCACCCTTATGTCGTCGGAAAACCGCGCCGCGGCCAGCCTGGCTCACAGCTATCCGGGCGGCTATCCGGCGTTTATCCGGGCGATGAACGCCAAGGCCAAGTCGCTGGGCATGAACCATACCGTGTACATGGAGCCCACCGGGCTGTCGGTGTACAACGTTTCCACCGCACGTGACCTGACCAAGCTGGCCCTCGCCGCCCGCAATTACCCGATGTTGCGCGAGCTGAGCACAACGCCGGAGAAGACCGTCACCTTCCGCAAGCCGAATTACATCCTCGGTTTCAGCAACACCGACCATCTGGTGCGTAAATCCAACTGGGACATCAAGCTGACCAAGACCGGCTTCACCAACCAGGCCGGGCACTGTCTGGTGCTGCTGACCAGCATGGCCAATCGTCCGGTGTCCGTAGTCATTCTCGACGCCTTCGGCAAATACACCCACTTTGCCGATGCCAGCCGCATGCGCTTGTGGATGGAAACCGGCAAGAGCGGTCCGGCGCCGGAAGTCGCGCTGCAGTATAAGAAAGAGAAGAACCAGGTGATGAGGCAGAAGGGTTTGCAGGCGTCGGAATAAGCCTTCGCGCCGCATTCAGTGGGCACCCGCCGGGCGCCCACTGATCAATGACTTGCCCTCGCCATGCGCTTGAGTATCACCACCATCCCCACGCCCAGCCCGGCCATGCCCACCAGCAACGCCGGGTAGCTGATCCACCACGGGATCGGCGTGGTCATCATGCTGTATTCCGACATCCCGCCAATCCCCGCCACCAGATTCAACGGCAGGAACACCACGTTGATCAGCGTCAGCTTGCGCAGCAGGTTATTGGTGTTGTTGTTGACCAGATTGCCCCGCGCATCCATCAGGCTGGCGAACACCGTGGAATAAATGTTCGCCTGTTTGTGGCACTGCTCGTTCTCGATGATCATGTCTTCGATCAAGGCCAGGCTGTCGCCGGAAAACTGATGCTTGTGGGCGTGATTGCGCAGGCGGGTCAGCACCGAGCCGTTGCTGTCGATGGCGTTGATGTAATAGACCAGGCTTTCGCTGAGGTTGAACATCTGCACCAGATGGCGGCTGTCCATCGACGCATTGAACTGCTGCTGCAATTCCCGGGCGATCATCTTGATCACCTTCAGGTGACCCAGATAATGATGGATGTTGTGGAACAGCACCTCCAGCAACACGTCCAGCAGCGTGTGCATCGGCCGATGCTGTCCCAGGTCGCCGAACTGTCTCTCGTCGGCGCAGATCAGCACCATGTGATGGGGGCTGAGCAGCACCCCGAACGACGACACGTCAAAGGAAAAGGTGTCTTTGCCCGAGTAGTTCTCCGGCCGCTTCCAGATCATGAACAGCGCGTCCGGATGAAACTCGATGCGCGACACCTCGTCGGGGTCCAGCGCCGAGGCCAAGGCGTGGTCGTCCAGATTGAAGCGCTCCAGCAGCAGCGTCTTCTCCGCCGCGTCCGGGTCGCTGAACCACAGTACGCTCGCCTCGGCGTCAGAGCATTCCCATAACCTGCCCGCCTCCAGGCGGTGGCCTTTGATCACCGGCCTAACCGGCCAGACCGCGACGTTTGATGTCGAGGCGGCGAATGAATTCCTCCAGCACCAGCGCATACAGATCGTCCTGCAGCCAGGCGTCTTCGATGCCAGCGTCGAGGTTGGGGTTGTCGTTGACTTCGATGACCACCACGCGGTCGCCGGACTGCTTCAGATCGACGCCATACAGGCCGTCGCCGATCAGGTTGGCGGTCTTCACCGCCAGGTCCACCACGGCCCGCGGCGCATCATGAACCGACAGGGTCCGGCACTCGCCATTGACCTCCGCGTCGATGGCCTTGTGGTTGTAAATCTGCCAGTGCCCCTTGGACATGAAGTACTGGCAGGCGAACACCGGCTTGCGATTGAGCACGCCAATGCGCCAGTCGTATTCGGTGTAGAGGTATTCCTGGGCCAGCAGCAGCACCGAGTGCTCGAACAGCTCCCGCGCCGCGTCCTGCAACTGCTGCGCGTCCTGGACCTTGATCACCCCCTTGGAAAAACACCCGTCGGGAATTTTCAGCACCAGCGGAAAGCCCAGTCGTGCCGCGACGTACTCCAGGTCATCCGGTCGCTCCTTGTAGAGGATTTCGGTAGCCGGCATGCCGAGCTTGTGGCTTTTGAGCAGGTCGGTCAGGTAGACCTTGTTGGTGCAGCGCAGGATCGACGCGGGGTCATCCATCACCACCAGCCCTTCGCTCTCGGCTTTCTTGGCGAAGCGGTAGGTGTGGTTGTCGACGCTGGTGGTCTCGCGGATCAGCAGCGCGTCGTATTCGGCCAGCCGCGAGTAATCCTTCTTCTCGATCAGCTCCACATCAACGCCCAGTTGCTGGCCGACGCGGATGAAGTTGTCCAGCGCCTTGCGGTTAGACGGCGGCAACGCTTCCTGGGGATCGTGCAGAATCGCCAGGTCGTAGCGGTAGGTGCGGCGCGAGCGCGGCTGGCGCCAGATCTTGCGGCTGAAACTGTCGAGGGATTGAGCGAACTGGTCCTGCTGGTGATCGCGCAGGCGGGTCAAGGCGCCGGTCTTGATGCCGACGATGTGCCAATTGTCGCGCTTGCGAAACTCCACCAGCAGGATCGGCGCCGGAAACGCTTCGAACAGCTGACGAGCCAGATCCTGCAACGGCGCGAGATCGGTCTGACCGAAATACAGGCTCAGGGTGAAGCCTTCGGTTTCGTCATACGGATGGTCACGCAGCGCATGTTCGAGGCGCTTGTCGAGGTCATCCAACGCCAGGCCGTAAAGGGACTTGCGGGTCAGCTCGCTGATGGTTTTCACCGACGGGATCACATGGTGACCCCGGGCTTCGGCCAGCAGCGAGCAGTAATACCCGTGGCCCAGATAGCGGTAACTGCGGCACAGGTTGATCACCTGCACCCGTTGCCCAGCATTGTCCTGGGGCGGGTTTTCCAGATAATCCTGGGCGCTGATCAAATGTTCGCTGGGCAAGTAAGACGACCAGTCTTCGAGCCGCTCCACAACAATCAACAGTTGGCTTCGGGTTGAAACAGGTTTCAGCGGATTGACAATAAAAGTTGCCGAACGCTGAGGTTGTGCTGATACTTCGTCGGTCTTCACCGGCACCGCATTCATGAGTTGATCCTTCGGGAAACAGTCCTTTCTATAAAACATGGCTTTGTAGAAATGTCCCGTTTCGTTACTCACTCTTTACGGTGTCGGACATGAACTTTATATATCGCCTCGCCCAGCCTGCCGATGTGGATGAACTGTTGGTGCTGGAAAACCAGTGCTTCGAATCCGACCGCCTGAACGCGCGCAGCTTTCACTGGATGGTCACGCGGGCCAATGCGCGATTGATCGTGGCGCTGGGCGATCAGCCCGAACAACGCCTGGCCGGTTACGCGCTGGTGCTGTTTCATCGCGGCACGTCTCTGGGTCGGCTTTACTCCCTGGCGATCAGCGACGCTGCCCGGGGCCAGGGCCTCGGGCAGCAACTGCTGGCCCAGGCCGAACAGCATGCCCTTGAGCGTGAGTGTGCCTATTTGCGGCTCGAAGTCCGGCCGGACAACGCCCCGGCGATTCGCTTGTACGAGCGCAACGGCTATCGCCTGTTCGATCGCATCGATGATTACTACGAAGACCACGCGCCGGCGCTGCGCTACGAAAAACGCATCCGCGAACACGCCACCGGCGTCGCCCGCCATGTGCCCTACTACCCGCAAACCCTGGACTTCAGCTGTGGCCCGGCGTGCCTGCTGATGGCGATGAAAGCGCTGCAACCGCCACGCGCCATGCAGCGCCACGAAGAACTGCAGATCTGGCGCGAGGCGACCACGGTGTTCATGACCTCCGGCCATGGCGGTTGCAGCCCGCAGGGCCTGGCGCTGGCGGCGTTACGCCGCGGGTTCGTAGTCGGCCTGCAAGTGTCGGTGCGCGGGCCCTTGTTTCTTGCCGGTGTGCGCAGCGAAGAAAAGCGCGAAGTCATGCGCCTGGTGCATGAGGAATTCAGCCGCGAACTGGCCGGCAGCACGGTCCGGCAGCTGGGCAGTGCGCCGCTCAATCTTCGGCAACTGCAACAGGACAACGGCCTGGCACTGGTGTTGATCAGTAGCTACCGACTGACTCGTTCCAAAGCACCGCACTGGGTGTTGGTCACCGGTTGCGATGACGACTTCGTGTACTTGCACGACCCAGATATCGATCACAGCCAACAGCGTCAGGCCATGGATTGCCAATACATGCCGGTCAGTCATAAAGAGTTCGCCGGCATGAGTTGCTTTGGCGCCGACAAACTTCGCGCGGCCGTTGTTTTATATCGACACGGTCAGTCGCTTATATAAACGGCGTCAGGCAAAGCGCTGTTGGCGTAAAGATCCCGTCGTATTAACAGCAACTGCACAGGCACTTTCAACCCGTCAACTTACCCAGAAAAACATCAGGGTCAGGTTCGCGCCCGAGATCAGTCCGAACAGCCCCCAGGCCAGGGTTTTGGTCAGGCGGCTGTTGACGAAGGGGCCCATCAATTGTTTGTCACTGGTGAAGCGAATCAACGGCCACAGGGCGAACGGCAGCTGCAGGCTGAGGACGACCTGGCTGAGCACCAGCATCTTGCCCACCGCGCCATCGCCGAACCAGATCACGCCGATGAGCGCCGGAATCAGCGCCAACCCCCGGGTCGCCAGGCGCCGTTGCCAGCACGGGATCTTCGCTTTCAGGAACCCTTCCAGCACGACCTGGCCGGCGATGGTCCCGGTGAACGTTGAACTCTGCCCTGCCGCGAGCAGCGCGACGCCAAACAGCACGCTGGCCACGGCGCCGCCTACCAGCGGATCGAGCAAATGGTACGCGTCCTGAATTTCCACGACGTCGGTGTGACCGGTGCCGTGGAACGCGGCGGCGGCCAGGATGAGGATGGCGGCGTTGATCACCAGCGCCAGGCTCAGGGAGGCAATAGTGTCGACCCGGGCGTAGCGAATGGCACTGGCCTTGCTTTCGACTGACGTGCCGTTGACGCGGGTCTGCACCACCGATGAATGCAGGTACAGGTTATGGGGCATCACCGTCGCGCCAAGAATGCCGATGGCGATGTACAGCGGCTCTTGGTTGCTGAGCATCTCCCACGACGGCTTGAGCCCCGCGACGACGTCTGGCCAGAACGGTTTGATCAGCACCAGCTCGATAAAGAAGCACGTCGCGATGGTCGCGATCAGTCCCAGCACGATGGCTTCGAGACGCCGGAAATTGGCGCCCTGTAACGCGAGCACGATGACCGTATCGAACGCCGTCAGCGCCACGCCGGTGGTGATCGACACGCCCAGCAGCAAGTGGAACGCCAACGCCGCACCCAGCACTTCCGCCAGGTCGGTGGCGAGGATCGACAGCTCGGCAAGAACCCACTGCCCCATGCCGACCCGGTGGCTGTAGCGCTCGGAGGACAGCTGGGCCAAATCGCGGCCGGTGGCAATGCCCAGGCGCGAGCACAAATTCTGCAGCACCATGCCCGACAGACTGGCCAGCACAACCACGAACAACAACGCATACCCAAAGCGCGAACCGGCTTCGATGGCGGTGGCCCAGTTGCCGGGGTCCATGTAGCCGATGGAAATTAACAGGCCGGGACCGACGAACAACATCAGCTTGCGCAGGAAAGACGCATTGGCGGGAATGGTGACGCTGTCGGTGGTCGCCGACGGGCAGAATGGCGCGGTGGCGGTGGTCGGGAGTTTGTACTTCACGGGAATCCGAAACGTGGTGGCGGTCAGCCCCGGAGCTTAAACGCGCAGAAATGTTTTGTCTTGAATCTCTGGGGCACTAACATGCTGCGTCTCACCGATTCGGAAAAAACAATAATGCATGCCGCTTCTGATAGCCCCGATAACGCCCGCCCGACCCAGGACGGAATCGACCCGATACGCGCTGCGCAAATTTCCGCCCGCATCGACCGACTGCCCGCCGTCGCCACGATCTGGAAGCTGGTGGCGCTGCTGTCCATTGGTGGTTTCTTCGAACTCTACGATCTGTTCCAGACCGCTTACATCAGCCCCGGCCTGATTCGCGACGGGCTGTTTGCCACCGGCGCGCAGGGTGTCTTCGGCTTTTCCGATCAAGCGGCGTTTGCGTCGGCGACGTTTCTGGGGCTGTTCCTCGGCGCCAGCCTGCTGAGCCCGATCGCGGATCGCTATGGTCGCCGCGCGATCTTCACCTTCGCGTTGATCTGGTACACCGTCGCCACCGTTTTGATGGGTATTCAGACGTCCGCCCTCGGCATCATCTGCATGCGCTTTTTGGTGGGCATCGGGCTTGGCATCGAGCTGGTGACCATCGACGCGTACCTGTCGGAACTGGTGCCCAAGCGCATGCGCAGCTCGGCGTTCGCCTTCGCGTTTTTCGTGCAGTTCCTGTCAGTGCCGTCGGTGGCATTGATGTCCTGGTGGCTGGTGCCCCAGGATCCCTTCGGCGTCGCCGGCTGGCGCTGGGTGGTGCTCGCCAGTGCGGTGTTCGCGCTGTTCATCTGGTGGCTGCGCTCGCGCCTGCCCGAATCGCCGCGCTGGCTGGCGCAACACGGCCGCTTTAGCGAGGCGGAAAAGATCATGGATGCCCTCGAAGCCCGGTGCGTCAAGGACCACGGCCAGGCGCTGGACGAACCGGAAACCCACAATGTGGCCGTCGAAGGCCGAGGTCGCTTCGCCGACATCTGGCAACCGCCGTATCGTCGCCGCGCGCTGATGCTGATTGTGTTTCATGTGTTCCAGGCGATCGGTTTTTTCGGCTTCGGTAACTGGCTGCCTGCGCTGCTCTCGGGTCAAGGCGTGAGCGTGACCCACAGTCTGGCGTATGCGTTCGTGATTACCCTCGCCTATCCGCTTGGGCCGCTGCTGTTCGTGAAGTTTGCCAACCGTTTCGAGAACAAGTGGCAAATTGTGGGCTCGGCCCTGGGCTCGATGATTTTCGGCACGCTGTTCGCGCAGCAGACGACGGCGGCCGGTCTGATCTTTTGCGGGGTGATGATTACGTTCTGCAATGCGTGGTTGAGTTTCAGTTATCACTCGTACCAGAGTGAGTTGTTCCCGACCAATATTCGCGCCCGGGCGGTAGGGTTCTGTTATTCGTTCAGTCGTCTGTCGACGGTGTTCAGCAGTCTGTTGATCGGGTTGTTTCTGGATCACTTCGGCACGCCGGGGGTGTTGACGTTTATTGTGATGAGTATGTTGATTGTGATCATTACGATTGGCGGGTTTGGGCCGAAGACGCGGAATCTGGCGTTGGAAGATATTGCTCATCGCTAGGGTTCGCGGTGCGGCTGAGAGAACACCAAGATCTTTAGGATCAAGATCAAGAGCGTCTGCCTAACGGCAGACCGTTTCGCCTTCGGCGAGTTACTTGGAAAAGCACCCCAAGTAACCAAGGGTGCCTGCTCTCGGTTGGGCCCGACTTCGTCGGGTTCCTTCACTCCGGTCTCGCTCCGTGGGCCCGCCGCCATCCGCCATCCATGGCGGGGGGCGGCTCTCGCGGCATCCATGCCGCTCGGCCCACTCCACGAGACCTGCGTTCAGCCTGCACCAAAGTCGCGATTGGTGGTGTCTGGACTTTTTGGGTATGAAGATCAAAAGCAGATCAGGAGCAGATCAGGAACAGATCAAGGGCAGATCAAGGGCAGATCAGGCGCGGAGGACTTGTGGGAGTGAGCTTGCTCACGAAGAGGGCAGGACATCCACCGGATATCTGGTGTTTGAAATTGATCGTTCCCCCGCTCTGCGTGGGAATGCATCCCGTGACGCTCCGCGTCACCTCCACCGGCCTGAATGCGCGTCAAATGCGGGACGCGGAGCGTCCGGGGCGGCGTTGCCACGCGGAGCGTGGGAACGATCACACGGATATCTGGTGTTTGAGATAAAGCATTCGCGAGCAAGCTCGCTCCCACAGGAAGTGTGGCGGATCAGCAGTACTGTCGGCGCCTGGGCTGGCCTCTTCCCGGCTAAAGCCGGTCCCACTAAAAGCAGCGCGTGCATTCTGTGGGACCGGCTTCAGCCGGGAAGCTTTTGATCTTGATCGTTCCCCCGCTCTGCGTGGGAATGCATCCCGTGACGCTCCGCGTCACCTCCCCGGGCCTGAATGCGCGTCAAATGCGGGACGCGGAGCGTCCGGGGCGGCGTTACCACGCGGAGCGTGGGAACGATCAGAAATAAGTTTGAGATAAAGCATTCGCGAGCAAGCTCGCTCCCGCAGGAAGTGTGGCTGATCAGCAATACTGTCGGCGCCTGGGCTGACCTCTTCCCGGCTAAAGCCGGTCCCACTAAAAGCAGCGCGTGCATTCAGTGAGATTGGCTCCGACTGTAGGACCGGCTTTAGCCGGGAAGCTTTCGCTCTGCATCTGCATCTGCATCTGCATTTGCCTTTGATCTTGATCTTCAAACACAGGAAGTTCAGTCACCGCCAATCGCGACTTGGGTGCAGGCTGAACGCAGGTCTCGTGGAGTAGGCCGAGCCGCATGGATGCGGCGAGAGCGCCGTCAGGGCATGGATGCCCGTTCGGCGCGGGCCCACGGAGCGGGACCGGAGTGAGGGTACTCCGACGAAGGAGGAGCCCAACCAGGAGCACAAGCCCTTGGTTACTTGGGGCTTTATCAAGTAACTCGCCGAAGGCGAAACAGTCTGCCCCCAGGCAGACGCTCTTGACGTTAAGGATCTTGATCTTAAGGATCTTGATCTGAAAAAACCTACCGAATCCCCAATCGCCTGGCGAGCCGACTCAAATTCGCACGATCGACATCCAGCTCCCGCGCCACATCCGCCCATTTCCCGCCATGCCGCTCCAACGCCTCACCAATCAACCGCCTCTGAAACCCGTCCACCGCCCCCTTCAGCCCCTCGCCCGGCTCAATCGCCGGCAGGTCCTCGCTCACCTGCAACACAGCAGGCGCAGCCACCCGCAACTCATCCAGCCCCAAGGCATCTGCCTCGATCGTCAGAATCCGCGGCCGCTCGCGATGCACCGACAGCGCCTTGAGCACTGCCCGGCTGATCAAATGCTCCAGCTCCCGCACGTTCCCCGGCCATGAGTACGCCAACAGCACCCCCTGCGCCTGCGGACTCATGCGCAAACTGCGCAGCCCCATCCGTGCCCGGTTCTCCTCCAGGAAATAGCCCGCCAGCAGCAACACATCGCGACCCCGCTCGCGCAACGGCGGGACTACCAACGGGTAAACGCTCAGGCGGTGATAGAGATCCGCGCGGAAGCGCCCGGCGCGCACCTCCTCCGCCAGATCACGGTTGGTCGCAGCGATGATGCGCACGTCCACGCGATGCTCCTGATCGGACCCGACGCGCTGCAACTGGCCGCTCTGCAGCACCCGCAGCAACTTCGACTGGACTGGCAGCGGCAGCTCGCCCACCTCGTCGAGGAACAGCGAACCGCCATGGGCCAGCTCGAATTTGCCGCTGCGGCCGCTGACCGCCCCGGAAAACGCGCCTTTGACGTGACCGAACAACTCGCTTTCCACCAACAGCTCCGGCAGCGCGGCGCAGTTGAGGCTGATCAGCGGCTTCTGCGACCGGGGCGACTGCACGTGAATGGCCTCCGCGACCAGTTCCTTGCCAACGCCGGTTTCGCCGGTGATCAGCACCGTCAGCGGGCTGTTGCCCACCAACTGGATTTCCTGCTGCAAACGCTTGTGCACCGGACTCTGCCCGATCAACTCCCGGGGCCCGCGTCCGCCTGCGGCACGTTTGTAAATCTCGGCCAATTGGCGTTGATCCTCAAAACCGCGCGCCAGTTGGCTGATCCGTTCGCTGGCCATCACCGTGGCCGCCGCCAAGCTGGAAAACGCTTGAAGGTCTCTCAGATCGACCCGGCCAAAGCGCGCAGGATCGAGGGAGTCCAGCGTAATCACCCCCCACAGCGTGTTCTGCACATAGAGCGGGCAGCCGAGGCAATCGTGCACTTCCAGATCGCCATGCACGCCCTCGACCAGCCCGTCGTACGGGTCTGGCAAATCGCAGTCGGTGGAAAACCGCGTGGGTTCGCGGTTTTGCAGAATGATGTCCAGCCGCGGGTGCTCCCCCAGCCGGAATCGTCGCCCCAGCGTGTCCGGGCTCAGGCCCTCGACGGACAACGGCACCAGCGCCTCATCCTCCAGCTTGAGCAACGCCACCGCGTCGCAGGGGAATAACTGTCGCAACGAGCGCAGCAGCCGGCGATAGCGCTCATCGTCCGGCAGGTCCCGGGACAGGTCGGCGACCAGCGGAATCAGCGCCAATAGTAGAGGATGAGTCATCAAAGCTCCCGGTCAAGTCATGGGAAGGAGGCGCGGTGGGCGGGTCATTATGACGTCGGTGCGAGTCTAAACGACAACGCCCTGGCCGATCTTACCCCTGCCGACGCAATGGAGGGCGGTCTGAACACCGCCACGCAGAGATCGCCGGATTAAAGACGGCATTAAACCGTCAGTCTCTAGACGTCATTCGTTGGTCGCCAACGCTACGGCGGCGCCAGTCACAACAATCAAAAGCAACCCCCGCAGACTTTTGTAAAAGAAGCCCCCTGTCATTCTGACGCCACCCTACCGACGTATTGAACGAGGCCCTTTAATTTAAATGAAAGTGGTGAAAATCTTATTTTGTTTATAGTCCGTTGACCCTAAAGGAGCACTCACTATGGCCAGAATTCAGGGACGAGTTCTTGAAACTTCCCCTCCCTTGGTAGTTGATCTCGACGGCACGTTATTGCGCTCGGATCTGCTCATGGAAACGGCCATGGCGTTTATTCGAGGCCAGCCGCTGAAAGCCCTGAACATGCTCGGCTGGCTGTTCAAAGGCAAAGCCGCGCTGAAAGAAGGCCTGGCCCTCAACACCGAAATAGACGTCTCCGTGCTGCCCTACGATCCGCAGATCATCGAGATGATCCAGCGCGAACGAGACACCGGCCGCATGGTGGTGCTGGCGACAGCGAGTCATGTAAGCCTGGCCGAGCGCATCGCCGATCATCTTCAGTTATTCGATCTGGTGCTGGCGTCCAACACCAACCGCAACTTGTCCGGCCACAACAAGCGCGACCTGTTGGTGGCGCACTTCGGCGAGGGTGGTTTCGACTACATCGGCAACTCCAAAGATGACTTGCCGATATGGAACGTGTCTCGGCAGGCCTATGTGGTCAATCCCGACCGCGGGGTGGAAGCCAACGTAAAAGCGCAAGTCCGCGTCGAGCCAACCATTCGCAGCAACACGCCGAGCTTGAGAGACTGGCGCAGGGCGCTGCGCATGCACCAGTGGCTGAAAAACGCGCTGATCTTCGTGCCGCTGCTGGCGTCCCACCGGCTGGCCCAGTTCGAATTGATGCGGGACGGCGTCATTGCGTTTCTGTGCTTCGGCCTGTGCGCCTCCAGCGTCTACATCCTCAACGACCTGCTGGACCTGTGCGACGACCGCCATCACAAAAGCAAATGCAATCGGCCGTTCGCCAGCGGGCGTCTGTCGATCAAGGCCGGTCTGGTGATGGTGCCGACGCTGCTGGCGATGGCCTTCGGCGCCGCGCTGTTGCTCTTGCCGTGGCAATTTTCGGCGGTGATGGCCGCCTATTACGGCCTGACCCTGACCTACTCGCTGAGGCTCAAACGCCTGATGGCCTGGGACGTGATCGCCCTGGCGATGCTGTATACCGCGCGGATCATCGCCGGCGTGGCGGCGTTCAGCCTGACGTTGACCTTCTGGATCCTCGCGTTCTCGATGTTCATATTCCTCAGCCTGGCGATGGTTAAACGCTACGCCGAGCTGCGTGACGCCCGCGCCAGGGAGGTCAATACCTTCGCTCGCGGCCGTGGTTACCACCCGGGCGATCTGGACATGATCGCTTCGTTGGGGGCGTCTTCGGGCTACCTCGCGGTAATGGTGCTGGCGCTGTACATCCAGGACGCGAAAACCACCGAACTGTACGTCACGCCACACATCATCTGGCTGGCCTGCCCGCTGCTGCTGTTCTGGGTGACGCGGGTGTGGATGCTGACCCATCGCGGGCAGATGAATGAAGACCCGGTGGTGTTCGCCATCCGCGACCGCACCAGCCAGCTGATCGGCGCTGCGTTTCTGATGATGTTCTGGATCGCCGCATGAGCACGCCGTTGTATTCCTGGGGACGTTTCCCCCATCGACCGCAACGCGGTCACGGCTGCGTGTGGCTGGACGAACTGCCGGCGCAGATGGACCGCGTGATCGGCGCCCACCGCAGCAGCCTGCCCTACGGCAACGGCCGCAGCTACGGCGACAGTTGCCTGGCCGCCAGCGACGAAGTGCTGCACATGCGCTCGCTGGACCGGCTGATCGAGGCCGACTGGACAACCGGCGTGATCAAGGCCGAAGCCGGCATCACCCTGGCGGAAGTGCTGGCCGTGGCCATCCCCCAAGGCTGGTTTTTGCCGGTGACGCCCGGGACTCAGTTCGCCACGCTGGGCGGCGCCATCGCCAATGACGTTCACGGCAAGAACCATCACGTGCGCGGCACCTTTGGCCGTCATGTGCTGGGCTTCGGCCTGTTGCGCCATGGCGAGCCGGAAGTGACGTGCTCGCCTGATGCCCACCCCGACCTGTTCGCCGCCAGCATCGGCGGCCTCGGCCTGACCGGGGTCATTCACTGGGCGCAGATTCAGCTGATGCCGATCCGCGCCAGCCAGATCGACACCACCACCGTGCGCTTCGCCAATCTGGCCGAGTTTTTTGCGCTGTCGACCGAGCTCGACGCGCGTCATGAGTACAGCGTTGCCTGGGTCGACTGCCTGGCCAAGGGCGCCGAGACCGGACGCGGGGTGTTCATCGTTGGTGATCACGCGCAGTACGGCTCCCTCGACGTCGGTCAGCGCAAGAAGCTCAGCGTGCCGCTGACGCCGCCGGTGTCGCTGATCAACAAAATCTCCCTCAGCGCCTTCAACAGCCTGTACTGGCGCCTGCACCCCAGCCAGCGCAAACCCGGCCGCAGCGCCTACGAACCCTTCTTTTACCCCCTCGACCGGATTCTGCACTGGAACCGGATTTACGGTCGTCGCGGCTTTCAGCAATACCAATGCGTGGTGCCCGCAGCGAATGCCGAAGCGGCCATGGGCGAACTGCTGCGCACCATCGCTGAAGCCGGTCAGGGTTCGTTTCTCGCCGTGCTCAAGCGCTGCGGCGATATGGCCTCGCCAGGCCTGCTGTCGTTCCCCATGGAGGGCACTTCCCTGGCCCTGGATTTTGCCCAGAGCGAGGCACTGGAAAAGGTGCTGTTCCCGCGTCTGGACGACATCGTTCGCGCCGCCGGCGGGCGCTTGTATCCGGCCAAGGACGCCCACATGACTGGCGCCGATTTCCGCCGCGCCTACCCCGCCTGGGAGCAGTTGGAAACGCTGCGCGATCCCTCTTTGATGTCCCGTTTCTGGAGCCGTGTGATCCTATGAAAACTGCCGTGAAGAAAGTCCTGATCATCGGCGCCACCTCCGCCATCGCCAGTGCCTGCGCGCGTTTGTGGGCCACGGAAGGCAGCGATTTTTTCCTCGTGGCGCGCAACGTCGAGAAGCTGCAGCAGACCGCCGCTGACCTCAAGGCGCGCGGCGCCACCAACGTCACGCTGCACGAGATGGACGCCAACGACATCGAGGCGCACCCGCTGATGATGGGGCGCTGCCTGACCGCTCTGGGACAGATCGACATCGCCCTGATCGCCCACGGCACGCTGCCGGACCAGAAGGCCTGCGAGCGCGACGTGCACATGGCCCTGAAGGAATTTGCCAATAACTGCACCTCGGTGATCGCCCTGCTCACCGTGCTGGCGATGCAGTTCGAGACCCAGCGCTGCGGCAGCCTGGCGATCATTTCTTCGGTGGCGGCTGACCGAGGCCGCCCTTCCAATTACCTCTACGGCAGCGCCAAGGCGGCGGTGTCGACCTACTGCGAAGGCTTGCAGGCGCGGCTGTTCAAGGTCGGTGTGCACGTCACCACCATCAAGCCGGGATTTGTCGACACGCCGATGACCCAGGGCCTGTCGTTGCCGGCAGCCTTGCTGGCGCAACCGGCGCAGGTCGCCCAGCGCATCGTCAAGGGCATCGCCAACAAAGTGCCGACGCTCTACGCACCGGGTTTCTGGGCGCTGATCATGCTGGTCATTCGTTCGATCCCGCAGCCGGTGTTCAAGAGGCTGAATCTATGAGCGAAGCCGTGACAGAGCCTTCGCACCTGTCTGGCTGGCGCTACCGCGCGGTGGTGCTGTCGGTGGTCGGTTCGGCGCTGGGGTATCTGGGCTTTTCGCTGTGGGGCGGCTGGCAGGCGGTGGGCGCCGCGGTGAGTGAGGTCGGATTGGTCGGCATCGTCATCGCGCTGCTCATGTCGTCTGTGAATTACGGGCTGCGCTTTGTCCGCTGGCAGACCTACCTGAAGGTGCTCGGCCATCCGATGCCGTGGCGGCCGAGCCTGAACATTTACCTGGCCGGCTTTGCCCTGACCACCACGCCGGGTAAGGCCGGTGAAGCCTTGCGCGGCGTGCTGCTGAAACGCTGGGGCGTGCCGTACCCGCAGAGCTTCGCGGCGTTTTTCAGCGAACGGCTTTCGGACCTGTTTGCGGTGGTGTTGCTGACCCTGTTCGGCCTGTCGCTGTACCCCCAGGCGTGGCCGATGATCGTGGTCGGCGTGGCGCTGGTGGCGGTCGGGCTGGTGGTGCTGTCGCAACGTCGCCTGCTTGAGCGGATCACCAAAAACGTGCCAGCCGGTGGCGGCAAGGTGCTCGGGCTGCTGCGCCATCTGCTGCAGGTGCTGGTGCATGCGCAGCAATGCCATCGCCTGCGCCTGATGCTCGGCCTGACCGCCTTGAGCGTCGTCGCCTGGAGCGCCGAGGCCCTGGCGTTCGACTGGATTCTGAAATGGATGGGCGCCGACATCCCGCTGACCTTCGCGGTGTTCGTCTACGCCCTGGCAATGCTGGCCGGCGCAGTGAGCTTCATGCCCGGCGGGCTAGGCGGCGCGGAGGCGGTGATGGTCGGGCTGCTGGTCTGGAAAGGCATGAACAGCGCCGACGCCGTGGCCGCCACCGTGCTGATTCGGCTGGCGACGCTGTGGTTCGCCGTGGCCATCGGCGCGGTGATGCTGATCAGGCTCAAAGGCGAGGCATCGGCGCCTCAGGCTCAACCGATTCAATAACGCTTTTCGACGGGATTAAGGGACAGGAGTGCAAGTCATGGTGGCAGCAGTACGTTATCGAGCGTTGTTTGGCATTCCCCTGTTGCTGGCGGTAGCCGCCGTCCTCTGGAGTTTTCTGGCATCCAGCGGACCGATTCAGTGGATGGACAATGGCATCTTCATCGCCGATGCCTCGGAAGGCCGTTACTTCAGCGAAACCCTCGGGCCGCTGGATCACCCGCTGTACCTGTTCGTCACCACGGCGCTGTTCGCGAATTTCGGTCCGTTGGTGCTGAGTTTCATGAACTCGATGCTGCTGATCCCGCTGGGCTGGGCGATCTTCCGTCTGGCCAAGGGCGTCGGCGCCACGTCGCAGCAGGCCTTGCTGGCGATTGCCGCTGCGGTGTTGTGCCATTGCGTGTTCTGGGTCTCGACCAAGGCCGAGGTTTACCTGCTGCACACGCTGCTGGTGACCCTGGCGTACATGGTGCATTTTCGCGATAAATCGCGTCTGGGCCTGCTCACCGCGTTGTTCGTCATCGGCATCCTCACCGGGCTGGCTGCGGCCATTCATCAACTGACGTTCATCGTGTTGTTCCCGCTGTATGTGCAACTGGTGTGGCAGCACAGGGCGCGGGTTTTGCTGACGATTCCGGGCTTTGTGCTGGGCCTTGCGGTGGCGATTCCCGGCATCTTGCAGGAGTTGCAGAACGGCCTGAGCCTGATCGATATCGGTCATCGTTACCTGATTGGCATCCCCGACAAAACCACCGAGCAGAGCTGGCAGGGTTCGCTGTTTCGCTTCGACGACATGTGGCACGAGAAAAACTCGGTGGCGCTGCTGATGCTGTCGCTGCTCGGCCCGCAGCTGGTGGCGCTGGTGCTGTTTCCCAAAAGCCGGCGCCTGCGACTGTTGTGGTGCGCGGCGGTGCTGAACTTCCTCTTTGCGGTGTCTTACAACGTCACCGACCGCTTCACGTTTTTCCTCCCGGGGGCGGTGCTGTTGAGCATCATCGGCGTGATTCATGTGCAGGCGTGGCTGGCCCGACACAACGCCTCGGTTGTCGCTTACGCCCTGCCCTTCAGCGGCCCGGCGACGATTCTGGCGGTGTACGCGATTTACGCCGGCGGCGTCGTCACGCTGCCGACCCACAAGGAAGCGCTGCCTTTCCGTGACGATATCCATTACTTCATGGCGCCGTACCTGCGTGATCGGTCGGCGGAGGCCTTCGTCCAGAGTTACGAACAATCGGCCCCGCCAGGCGCGCTGATCGTTGCCGACTGGACGCCCAACGGCGCATTGCGTTCCGCGCAAGCCAGCGGGCTGCTCAAGGGGCGAACGATTGCGCTGTGCGAAGGCGCGCAGGACATCGAGTCCTATCTCAGCGGGCCTGGCGCCTTCCTGGCGCGGACCAGTTATTGCTCAAGCATCTCGGACCGCTTCGATCTGCAGACGCTGGCGGTGGGATACGAGCTGCACGCGAAATAGTCAAACAGAGGGTAGAAAGCCCCTGCGACGAGCCAATCGTTGCAGGGGCTTTTTGTATTTATGGCGGCGTGGGATTCGGCGGGAGGAGAGTCCTGCAGCGTTCGCCGCCCTAGAACCTCGTTGAGCTTGGAATAACCGTCCGTCGGGTGGAATGCACCTCTTGCGTTGCGCGATTGACCAATAGGTATCCATGACAACAAAGGGATTCACATCATGATCAAGACAAAATTGACTGCGCTGACCCTCGCTGGCCTGATGGCTGTTGCCACTGGCTCTGCATTCGCCGGCTCCACAGGCCCGACCGATCCGGTCGACAAAAACGGCCCTAAGCCAAGCACGTCTACCAGCGGTCAGAATAACGACGGCAGCTCCCCAGGCACGTCAACTCCAGGCACCAAAGGCATGGGCAGCACTAACGGGACCACCCGTGGCGACGCTGACGGCGGTGGCATGACCAACGGCAGCGGCATGGGCGGCAGCGGCGGCGGCACTGGTGGTGGCGCGAGCGGCTCCAGCGGTAGCAAATAACGCGATGTGATGACCGTGTTTGCCTGAGCCCGAGAGCGCCGGGGCGCCGGGGCAGCACTGAACACGATGAAGGGCCGAATCTGATTCGGCCCTTTTTTCGTTTCGGGCGTTTTATAGACCCAACGCATTTAAAAGCCGTCGCGCGGGCGGCCATTGGCCCCCTCATCTTCCGGGCGATTGGACGTAGCCCCCGTACCTCTGCGGCCTTAGCGTAGCAGTCATCAATCGCTGCCGGATGACCCGCCTATGAAACCGCTCAATCACTTCCCCTCCCTGCTCTGCTGGCTGGCCTTCGCTGGCCTTATCTCTGTCGGCAGCGCCCAGGCCCATGATGCGGAACAGGAAAAGGTGACCGTTCTGGAACAGCACCCGATGCTCAATGCGCCCGGGAAAAAAGCCATGGTGCTGACCGTCGATTACCTGCCGGGCCAAGCCTCCATTGCCCACAGTCACAGCGGCAGCGCGATTGCCTATGTTCTGGAAGGCGAGGTGATTTCGAGAGTCAACGACGGCAAGGCGATTACGTACAAGACGGGCCAGACATGGTACGAGCCGGCCGGATCAAAGCACTACGAATCGCGAAACGCCAGCGCGACAAAGCCTGCGAAATTGCTGGTGTTCATCCTGCTGGACGACAAGGCCGACATCCTCACGCCGCTGCCGAAGTGACATCGAGGGTGATCACACCGGCCTCTTCCCGGCTAAAGCCGGTCCTACAGTGGGATCGCGGTGATCCGTACGACCGGCTTTAGCCGGGAAAGCGTCGGGCAACGCACTGCAAAACCGGGCAGACAAACCCGAGGCTAAATTTTCCACCGCTGCTGTCGATACGCTATTCGTAGAGCCCGAAATGTCGGGTCGGACCGGATCAGTGATAGGCAAAAGTATGTACACAAACATTTTTCTGCTGGTAGAGCATGGCCGCGATCAAGGTGAAGTGTCTGTGTTGGGCTGGTTCGATGACGAACGCGCCGCACAGGACACAGCCGAAGCCATGGAGTGGAAAGCGTATCGCGATGAAGCCAAGCGTCATCATCAGTGGTCGAGCGAGCCACCGCTGCCACCGGACCAGACGGCCCATCGTCGTTTCTGGGTCAAAGGGATCTCCAAGTTCAGCCACACCCCTGCACCCCGTTCGTGGGCGGTGCATTGATTCGGCGCGTGTGAATTCTCAGCGCAGCGGACGCACTGCAACAGTGGCCCGCAACGGCGCAGCCTCGGTCATTTGCTGACACCGGCATGCGCGACCGCTTGCCCATGGCAGGCGTGGGTGAACTCGCACAGACCCAGAGCGCAGTGGGGTCGCCAGCAACCCTCAAGCTTGAGACCCCAAACGCCACGCTCAGGCTGGACCGACATCAGTCACCTGAGATAGCGTGCTGAGCTGACCAGATCAAAGGCCCTACCGTCATGACCGACCGTCAACTCATTGTCCCGGACGAAATGCGTTTGCTCGCCGAGCGCGCGGGCTATGCCCCTGCCGTCAAGGTCGGTAAAACGATCTACTGTGCCGGTCAGGTCGGGCGCACCCATGAATTGGCCGTCATCGAAGACCCGGAGCAGCAATTCCTCGCGGCATGGGAAAACCTGCGACTCGTCTTGACCGCTGGGGGATGCACCTTCGAAGACGTCGTCGACCTGACGACCTACCACGTCGATCTGCACCGTCACATGCCGGTGTTCAGGGCGGTAAAAGACAACGTCTTCCCCAGGGGCACCTGCGCCTGGACCTGCCTCGGCGTCAGCGAACTGGCCAGGCCCGGCCTGCTGGTGGAAATCAAGTGCGTGGCGGTGCAGCGCTGATGTTCGGATTGCCCGGTTCCTGCCCAAGGCATCCAGGCACGTCCGTTTTCAGTAATACCGCTTCTCCTGCAATACCCTGTCTGATCATCCAGCGAATCATGCGCGTCACCCGTTACGGGGTTATGCGGACGCCGGACCCGTCCGTGTCCGGGTCGCCGCAGCATTCGACATAACGGCTGAGCGTCGACCCTCGTCGGTCAGTCACCGGACAACACCTGACAAGCTAATGCGCCGCCCAATGGGAGACTTGCCGCCGCACGTCAGCGGCGCCTGTCAGGCACTGGGCAGCCGTAGCGTCCGGATCCTTGCGCTCCAGGGTGGTCACCGGTTTGCCGGGAGGCGAGTAGATCGTGATGCGCTGGGCGCCGACGGGGCGAAACTCGATTCGGGTACCGTCCTCCAGGTGCAGCGCCTGGTCCGTGTATTTTCCCTCCATCGCCTGGTAATAGGGCGGCGCGCTCAAGCAGGTGCGCAAGTTGCCATCTTCGAAAATCTCGACAAAGAACACGCCACCCGCATGGGGGCCGGCCCACAGACCTGTATGTCTGGCCGGCGGCGGCGAGGCGCTCACCGACGGGTAATCCACCAGCGACACGTTGCTCGTGTTCTTGCTCGCGCAGCCAGACGCGCACGAGACAGCAGCAGCCACGATAAGCAACGCCGTGGCTCGCGTTACGCTAATTCCATTTTGCATAGTGAACCTACACTTCCAGCGCGTGGTTGACCGGCAGACCGATGCGCAAAAGCGCCTGCATGTCCTTGCCTGACGCGACGTCGAACAGGGTGGGTTTGACTCTAGTACGCAGCCATTGCCCTCGCAACCTTCAAAAACAGCCGCAGCCCGCACGGGCGCTTCCCCCCTCCCTTCCCGTCATTTGCCCAAGGCAGGAACGGGTCGAACGTCGCATCGTTGGCCCTGTGTATGCATTTCCCTCGGGATCAGATCATAAACACGACCTATGCTTGGAAAGAGCGGGTGGCAGTGGTGCCGAAAAATTTCATCCAAACGGCACGTCCGAGGGTTGAACCCCCTATACCGCGCATAGTCCATGCACTACATCCCAAGGGGGAACATCGATGAATGACTTATCAAAAGCTTCAGGGTTGAGGCGTTTCACTTCCATCATTGCAGGCATCTTTGCCCTGTTTCTGTTGGCAGGCGGTATCTGGCTGCTCTCACTGGGCGGCTCTTTTTATTATCTGTTCCTGGGCGTCGCGCTGCTGGTGTTCGCCGTCCTGTTGTGGCGACGTTCCGCGGCATCGCTCTGGCTCTATGGCGCGCTGATGCTGATCACTGTGGTCTGGGGCCTGTGGGAAGCAGGCACGGACTTCTGGGCGTTGGTGCCGCGTTTCGACATCCTCGGGGTGTTGGGTCTGTGGCTGCTGATCCCGGGGGTCACCCGTGATATCCCTGAGCGTCTGAAGCCGGGCAAAACCTTTTTATCCGCGACATTGGCGCTGGCAATCGTGGTGATGGTCTACGCCATCTTCAACGACCCCCAGGAAATCAACGGCAGCATGGCGACGGCGCAACCCACCCAGCATCAGCCTGTCGAGGGCATCGCCAATGGCGACTGGCCTGCTTATGGCCGCACGCAGTCGGGCACGCGCTATTCACCGCTGACCCAGATCAACGAAGGCAACGTCAAAGACCTTCAGGTGGCCTGGACCTTCAACAGTGGCGAATCGAAAAACGCCAATGACTCCGGTGAAACCACCAACGAACTGACGCCGATCAAGGTTGGCGACAACATGTACATCTGCACCACCCACCAGATCCTGGTGGCGCTGGACCCGGCCACCGGTAAAGAGAAGTGGAGATTCGATCCCAAGCTCAAATCCGATCCGTCCTTCCAGCACTTGACCTGCCGTGGCGTCGCCTACTTCGATCAGGCGGACACCACTCAGTTTGCAAAAAGCCTGGAGGGCACTCAGCCGGTCGCCACCAGTTGCCCGCGTAAAGTGTTCCTGCCGGTCAACGATGGTCGCTTGTTCGCCATCAACGCTGACACCGGCGCACCCTGCGCCGACTTCGCCAAAAACGGTGAGCTGGATCTGCTGCACCTGCAGCCCTACCCGTATCCGGGCGGTCTCGAGCCCACCTCCCCGCCTGTCGTGACCGGTACCACCGTGATCATCGGCGGTTCGGTGACCGACAACCTGTCCGTGCACGAGCCTTCCGGCGCAATCCGTGGCTACGACGTCAATACCGGTGCGCTGAAGTGGATCTTCGACACCGGTGCCGAGGACCCGAACGCGATTCCGGGTGATGGCCAGACACTGGTCAACAACTCGCCTAATGCCTGGGCACCGCTGGCTTACGACGCGAAGACCGATGTGGTTTATGTGCCAACCGGCAACCCGACACCGGACATTTGGGGCGGCAACCGTACTCCGGTGATGGAGCGTTATGCGAGCTCGATCGTCGCGATGAACGGTTCCACCGGCAAGCTGGTGTGGAGCTTCCAGACTACCCACCACGATTTGTGGGACATGGACGTACCGGCTCAGCCGACCCTGGCTGACGTGAAAACCGGCAGCGGCGAAGCCGTCCCTGCGGTGTACGTGCCGACCAAGGCCGGCAACCTGTTCGTGCTGGACCGTCGCGATGGCAAGCCGATTGTGCCCGTCCATGAAATGCAGGTGCCTGCCGGTGAAGCCGCGCCAGGCGATCGGGTCAGCCCGACCCAGCCGCGCTCGGACCTCAATCTGACGTCCATTCAGACACTCTCCGACAAAGAGATGTGGGGCGCGACCATGTTCGACCAACTGGTCTGCCGCGTGATCTTCAAGCAGCTGTCCTACAACGGCCAGTACACGCCACCGTCCGAGCAAGGCACGCTGGTGTTCCCGGGCAACCTGGGTGTTTTCGAATGGGGTGGTATCTCGGTGAACGCCGACCGTCAGGTCGCGTTGATGAACCCGATGGCGCTGCCGTTCGTGTCCAAGCTGATCCCACGCGGCCCGAACAACCCGCTGTGGCCTAAAGAAGGTGCCACCGGCTCCGGTACCGAAATGGGCATTCAGCCCCAGTATGGCGTGCCTTATGGCGTCGAAATCAACGCCTTCCTCTCGCCATTGGGCCTGCCGTGCAAAGAGCCGGCCTGGGGTTATGTGGCTGGCGTGGACATGAAGACCCACGATGTGGTGTGGCGCAAACGCATCGGTACCATCCGCGACAGCCTGAAAGGCATTCAACTGCCGCCGCTGAAAATCGGCGTACCGATGCTGGGTGGTCCGATTTCCACGGCCGGTAACCTGATGTTCATCGCGGGTACCCAGGACAACTACCTGCGCGCCTTCAACGTCACCAACGGCGACCTGCTCTGGGAAGCGCGCCTGCCAGCGGGCGGCCAGGCCACGCCGATGACCTACGAGAGCAATGGCAAGCAGTACATTGTGATCATGGCCGGCGGGCATGGCTCGTTTGGCACCAAGATGGGCGACTCGTTGATCGCCTACGCCCTGCCGTCAAAGTAATCAGCGGCTGAGCGACAACAAAAAGCCCGAGTGATCGGGCTTTTTGTTGCCTGCGGTTTTAGTACAACAACCGCCAATGATGGTCGGGCGCCGACGGCTCAGTCCGTCTTGATGACACCCGTCATCGCCGTATAACGAGTCTGAGGGTTCCTGAGCTTGTCGAGCACCTCATCCGGCGTGGACTCACGGAACACCACCATGTGCCCCACCTCTTCACCGCCTTCGGTGACACGCTCGATGTCGTTGATCATCCAGGTTTTCAGCTCTTCCACGCTGATGCCCAGTTGCTCGGCGACCTGACCGTGAAAGCGTTCTGTGTCGTATTGATTAAACTCGTCGTTGTTCATGGCCTTGGCCTCCTTTAGCGGGTGTAAGTCTGAGGCCGCAGGAGGCGCGCACAGTTCAGTCGGTTATGACCCACGGCGCCCAACGCCAGGATCAAAAAGGTCGTTAGCGCGAGCCTGGCCCGGCCATCCAGGGGCTGTACTCGAACGCAACCGCGCCTCTGGACACGCCGGTTTCATCCACGGAGAAACCCGGCATCTGCGCAAGGTCCAAGTGCTTGCATTGCTCGGCCAGTCGGCTTTGCAAGACGTTGTCGTAGGTGAAGGCCTCAGGGCGCTCGCGGTGGCGCTGGAGGTTGACGACGCACGCCTCGACCTTGCCCTGCCTGTTGGCCAGATACTCGAAAGTAACCACGCCGATGCTATCTGGCGGCGCTTTTAGCAGTGTCCGATCGGCAAAATAGCGGCTCTGCGCGTAGTGCTGATAAAGGGGCTGCATGGACAAGCGCTGGATATCATTCATGGGCATATAGATCAAAGGGGCGACGACTTCGACGTTGCCGTCTTTGTCTAACCGATCTGCGGGTACGACCGGGAACACAGCGCTCCAACACACCTTTTTTGAAAGGTCGGCAAGCGGTGCATTCGCCGTGGCAAGGCCCGTGGCCTGGGTTTCGCAGCTGAATACCTGATTGATGCGATTGATCTTGATGCGCAGGCGGACTTCACCCGTCAGGCCCTCGCTGTTGGCCTCAAGGGCTCTGTTTCCGAGAATGGACTGGAAACGTGCGACGAACGTGTGAAATTGCTGCTTTTTGATGTCTTCCGGGCTCGGGGCGGCTGGGGCAGCGGCAGGAGACGTCACCTGCCGGGACTGACAGGCCAGCAGCGCGCAGGCAACGCCGAGGATTGCGGTCAAGCGTAGCCAGGGAGAAATTGGGCGAATCAATGACAGGCGTGACACAGGGAGAGTAGACAACATTGATCATCCTTGAACGACAGAAAATAAAGCGCGCGAAGATACCGTTGCTCAGCGCAGTGCGTCCACAACATGCAGTCAAAATGAGGGCGCTCACACTGACCCCTTCCCGGCTAAAGCCGGTCCCACGAACAGCCATGCAGTCCCACTGGCACACCGCTTACTCATAGTGGGACCAGCTTCAGCCGGGAAAGCGTCGGCAATCACGCTGCAGAATTGATGGTGCTCACACTGGCCTCTTCCCGGCTGAAGCCGGTCCAACGAACAGCCATGCAGTCCCACTGGCACACCGCGTACTCATAGTGGGACCGGCTTTAGCCGGGAAAGCGTCGGCAGTCACGCTGCAGAATTGATGGCGTTCACACTGACCCCTTCCCGGCTAAATCCGGTCCCACGAACAGCCATGCAGTCCCACTGGCACACCGCGTACTCATAGTGGGACCGGCTTCAGCCGGGAAGGCGTCAGATGTCACGCTACAAAACAACGGACAGCCACGCCCAACCGGCAACTGACAAACCGACCTCCGCCTCCAGCCACTGGCATGCGACAATCACGCACCGAACACCGTCGGCCCTTTTACGGTCTGACGTCGAGACACTTGCGCGGATGAACCCGATGATCAATGCCCTCGTATTTTTCGCCACCGTGATCGGCATGGAGGGCTTTGCCGTGTTTGCGCACAAGTACATCATGCACGGCTGGGGCTGGGGCTGGCATAAGTCCCACCATGAGCCGAGAACCGGCTGGTTCGAGAAGAACGATCTGTATGCCGTGGTGTTCGCCGGTTTCGCCATCGTGCTGATCGCGCTCGGCACCCAGGGCGCGCACCCGCTGGAATGGATTGGCGCCGGGATGACCGCTTACGGCTTCCTGTATTTCATTGCCCACGACGGCCTGGTGCACAAGCGCTGGCCGTTCAAATACGTGCCGCGCAATGGCTACCTCAAGCGCCTGTACCAGGCGCATCTGATGCACCACGCGGTGTCGGGCAAAGAGCGTTGCGTGTCGTTCGGCTTTCTGTATGCGCCAAGCGTCACTCGATTGCGTGCCCAGCTTCGACGGCTGCACGACGGTCCGTTGCAGAAATCCGACGCGGACGTTGCCACAGGCTCGCAGGCCGCGCGGGCCACTGCCGACCACGAGTCACGCTAGCCTTCCACGCCCCCACCAACACCAGTCGCAGCTTGTCCAGCTTGCTGGTCGACACCCGCGAGTCCCACGCCCGTGCACCGCGCTGCCGGACCTTCACGCCGATCTCGCGATAGACGCAGCCCGCCGTCGCCACCGCCCAGGCCGATCGCCACGGCAACGCGGTCAGGCCCGCGTTGGCACTTTCGTAATACGGCTCTGCCATGTCCACCAACCGCTGGGCAAGCACGGCCACTTGCGGTCGATACTGCGGATCCGCGAGCCGAGCCCTGGGAATCCCCAACTCATCCAGCCAGTCACCCGGCAGATAGCAGCGGCCCACCGAGGCGTCTTCGACAATGTCCCGCGCGATGTTGGTCAGCTGAAACGCCAGACCCAGATCGCAGGCACGGTCGAGGGTTGCTTCGTCGCTCACACCCATGATCTGCGCCATCATCAAGCCGACGACGCCCGCAACGTGGTAGCAGTACTCCAGCGTGTCGTCGATGCGCCGATATTCGCGCTGACTGACGTCCATCGCAAAACCGTCCAGATGCTGCAGGGCATAACGCTGCTCGATGCCATGCCGCAGCACAACCTCCCTGAACGCCTCGAACGCCGGGCTGTGGGTGGGCGTGCCGGCGTACACGGCGTGGGTCTGGGCGATCAGCCGTTGCAGCCGCTCGGTGACCTCCTGCTGACTGACCACCTTCGCCGAATGCCCCGCTTCCTGTCCGTCAATGACGTCGTCGCAATGCCGACACCACGCATAGAGCATCACCGCGCTGCGCCGCGTGACCGGGTCAAACAGGCGTGACGCGGCCGCGAAGCTTTTCGAGCCGACTTCGATGCTCTGGGTGGCGTGGTCGAGCAGCGCCTGATCGGCCACGCTCATGAGTGCAGCTCCTCCAGCATCAGCCCGGCCGTGGCTTTGGCCGAACCGATGACGCCCGGCACGCCAGCGCCCGGGTGCGTGCCAGCGCCGACCAGATACAGATTGCTCAGGTTCGCGTCGCGGTTGTGGGGGCGGAACCACGCGCTCTGGCGCAGAATCGGCTCAAGGGAAAACGCCGAACCGAGGTGCGCGTTGAGCTCGCCCTTGAAGTCCTGCGGGGTGAAGATGCGGCTGGTGACCAGGTCCTCGCGCAGACCGGGCATGTAGTGCTTCTCCAGGTACTCGAAAATGCGATCGCGGTAACGCGGCCCCTCCACTTCCCAGTCGATATCGGCGTTGCCCAGGTGCGGCACCGGCGACAGCACGTAATGGCTGGAACAGCCCGGCGGCGCGAGGCTCGGGTCAGTGATGCAGGGCGCGTGCAGGTACAACGAGAAATCTTCGGCCAGCGCCGCGCCCTTGAAAATCTCCTGAATCAGCGCCTTGTAGCGGGGCCCGAAGCACACCGTGTGGTGCTGCAACTGAGGCTGCGGACGCTTGAGTCCGAAGTGGATGACGAACAGCGAATTGCTGAAGCGCTTGCCCTTCAATCGCGCCCCTTCCTTGACCCCGCGCGGATGGCCGCCGAGCAGTTCGGCGTAGGTGTGCATGACGTCGGCGTTGGAGGCCACGCAATCGGCGTTGATCTGCCGACCGTCCTTGAGCCGCACGCCGGTCACTCTCTGGCCACTGGTCTCAATACTGGCGACATCGGCGTTCAGCTCGAACTGCCCGCCGATGTCTTGGAACAGCTTGACCATGCCCTGCACCAGCGCGCCGGTCCCGCCCTTAGGAAACCACACGCCCCACTGACGTTCGAGAGCATGAATCAGTGTGTAAATGGAGGACGTCGCGAACGGGTTGCCGCCCACCAGCAGCGAGTGAAAGGAAAACGCCTGACGCAGTTTGTCGTTCTCGATGAACTGCGACACCATCGAATACACGCTGCGCCATGCCTGCAACTTCGCCAACTGCGGCCCGGCCTGAACCATGTCGCGGAAGGACAGAAACGGCACGGCGCCGAGCTTCAGGTAACCCTCTTGAAACACCGCTTTGGAGTACGCCAGGAAGCGCTGATAACCGGCGACGTCCTTGGGGTTCAGTGCGGCGATCTGAGTGTCCAGAGACTGCTGATCGTTGGCGTAATCGAACTTCGTCCCGTCTTCCCAGCACAGGCGATAGAACGGCGACACCGGCAGCAACTCGACGTAATCCTTGATGGATTTGCCGGCGGCGGTGAACAGCTCTTCGATGGCCGTCGGGTCGGTGATCACCGTCGGCCCCGCATCGAAGGTGAAACCCTCGTCTTCGTAGACGTAGGCGCGGCCGCCGGGCTTGTCGCGTTTCTCCAGCAGCGTCGTCTGCACGCCCGCCGCCTGAAGCCGGATGGCCAGGGCCAGGCCGCCAAAACCGGCGCCAATCACAATTGCGCTTTTTGCTTGAGTCATTTCAATTCTCGTTGTGCTTAGGCAGGTGATGCCTGGCCTGGTAATGCTTGGGCAGGTAACGGACAGCGGCTTTGACCGCCTCGTTGACCGGTACGGGCGGCTTGCCGGTCAGCACGCGCAGCTTGTCGGCCAGGGTGCTGCGGCCTGCGTAGAAACGGCTGATCAGGCCTTCGGACAGGCCATAGAACCGCTGCATCACTTGCCAGCGATTGGACGGTCGTCCGGCCAGAAACAGCATGCGGTTGAGCAGCCGATAGAAACGCTGGGATTGCCAGGCGTGCTGCGCGATGGCGCGAATGCCGACGTCCAGTGAGTCGGAATGGAGCGTTGGCTGAGCAGCAATCCACTCCGCCAGCCGCACGGCATGGGGCAGTGAATAGCCGGTAGTGCAATGAAACAGCCCGGCGCGCAAACCCGATCGCGGCTGGCCTGCAGCTTCGCGCCAGAACCCGGCAAAATCCCCGGCCAGGGTGATCGGCAACACGCCCTGCTCTTCGCGCAGGCACTCGGCGATTTCCCAGCCGTGAGCCCCGGCGTAATCAGTGATGTGCTGACGAAGCTGGTCAGAAGTAAATGAATGTTGGTCGACGTAATGGGTGTCCTCGATCAGCAAGGTGTCGGCTGAGAATGGCAGCACGTAGACGAAGCGGTAGCCCTCACTTTGCGCGACCCGGGCGTCCATGATGATCGGCGCGGTCAGGCCATGGGGCGCCTGCAAGCGCAGCAACTGTCCCAGGAACGCCTGCTGGCCCAACACCATGTGCGGCGTGGCCTGCACGCCGCGACCATCGATCACCGCGCGGGCCTCAAGCCGCTCGCCGCTGTCCAGCACGACGCCGTTCGGGGTGAGTTCGGTGATGCGTCGGCCGGTCAGCAGCGCGTCGCCCAATGCGGGCTCGATGACCTCGGCAAAGCGTTCCGACGTGATGCTGGCATAGCCACTGTTCAACCGTCGCGAGCGTTGCGGGAAGTGCACGTCATAGGTCGCCCAGCGCTGCACCACCAACGGCTGCAGCCATTGATGCTGCTCGGTGGTGAGGTCGCCTTCGTGAAAGGACCAGGTGTGGTTGCCGCCGAGGTGCGTCTGCTCTTCGATGCACAGCACGCGCAGCTCCGGCCGCTGCTGTTTGAGACGCCAGGCGATCAGCCCGTTGGCCAGCCCACCGCCGGCGAGAATCAGGTCATAGGTCATGGCACCAACCCCGCCAGCACCGGCTCACCCGTGCGCACCACGGCTTCGACAATGTCGGCAGCGCGGGACGTGCCGCCGGCCCGGGCCAGTTCCGTTGCGAGGCGATCAAAAGGCTCGGTGGACAACCCGCGCAGCTGCGTCAGCCTTTCGCGGATCTGCCCTGCCCCGGCGCCGCGACGCAGTTGCAGGCCAATCCCGGCGTGGGTAACCCGCGAAGCGACGCCCGGCTGATCAAACGCGATGGGCATGACCAGCATCGGCGTGCGCGCGACGATCGCGTCCATCACCGTATTCAGGCCGCCGTGGGTGACCACCGCATCAGCATGTTGCAGCGCCCATTGTTGCGGCGCGAAATCGGTCACCCAGGTCGCGCCGGCCTTGACCAGTCGCTGCTCTTGCCGGCGGTCGAGCCCACCGCAATGGGCGACTAGCAGTTGCGCATTCAGCTGTCGGCTGGCCGTGGCGATGCGCTTGAACATGTCATAGCGACTGCCCTGCAGCGTGCCGAGGCTGGCAAAGATGAAGGGCCGGCTCGGGTCAATCGGCCATTCGCCCCGTTGTTCGGTTTGAGCCTCCCGCAGTGGCCCGACCGCGTGAAAATTCGCGGGCGGATGCTGTCGGGGGAAATCGAAACCCGGGATGGTCTGACTGATCTGCGCATAGGGCGAGAGGCATTCATGCAGCCCGTCGCGGGGCTCGATGGCCAGGCGGCGTGAAGCCTCGCGCAGCACCTTGCTCAACGGTCCCATCAACCAGTCGTACACCTTGCGGCTGCCTTCGAAGATATGCAGACTGCGCTCATCGGTGGCGTAGGCAAAGGGCATCACCGGCAGCGGCAGTTGTGGCTCGCGGTTGACCGGCAAGGCGCAGGCCACCGAGACGTACGGCAAGCCCAGCCCTTCGGCGACCATCCCGCCGGCCGCCTCCATTTGATCGCAAAGCAGGGCCTCAATCTGCCGCAGCGCCAGCGCCGACGGCAGCTCGGCGCAGAGCATGCGCGTGGTGTCGCACAGGTCGCGGATCACCCGGCGCAGGCGCAACGGATTGTTCGAACAGGCAGCACGGCGCAACGCTGCTTCGAGGCTGCCCGGCGGATGACTAAGGGCGCCGAGGGCATGGAAGCCGAGGCGCGGATCGGTCAGCCAGCGGCGTGCATCGGCCTGCTGGAAAAACGTGACCTGATGACCCCGGTCGATCAACGTTCCGGCCAGGGCCTGAAACGCCTGAAAGTGGCTGTAGAACGCCGGTGCCACGACGGCGAAATGCGTCATGACAGCAACGACTGCAGAGTGTTGGGCGCCAGCAAACGGGCACTGCGCAACGCGCGAAGATCAGCCGAACCGGTGCAGAAACAGGCGATACGCAGCTGGCGGATAACGATGTCGAAATGTTCGATGACGGCAGCGGTGGACAGCGTTGCGTTACGCAGCACGCCCGCCGCCTGACCCACAACATCCGCGCCCAGCCGAATCGCCTTGGCCACGTCGATGCCATTATGAATGCCGCCGGAGGCAATCAGCGGCGTGTCCGGCAACGCCTGACGAACCATGGCCAGGCTGACGGCGGTCGGGATGCCCCACTGAGCGAAGGCCATGGCGACTTCACGATCCGCCGGGTTCTCTGCGCGCTCGGCCTCGACGGCGGCCCAACTGGTGCCGCCAAGGCCGGCGATGTCCAGCACCTGCACACCGGCATTCACCAGCGCCAGCGCAACATCGGCAGACAGGCCCGCGCCCACTTCCTTGACCACCACCGGCACGCCGACACTGAGCACCACACGGTGGATGGCGTCGAGAATGCCCTCCCAGCGCCGGTCGCCGCCGGCCTGAACCGCTTCCTGCAAGGGGTTCAAATGAATGATCAACGCATTGGCCTGAAGCATGTCAACCGCTCGGCGGGCCATGTCCAGGCCGTCAGGCTCGATCAGCTGCGCTGCCCCGATATTGCCCAGCAGCGCGATGTCCGGCGCCAGACGCCGCAGTTCGCGAGTCAGGCCCTGATCACCGCCGCTCTGCAGGGCTACCCGCTGGGAGCCGACGCCCATGGCGATGCCCAACTCCTGGGCAGCTTCGGCCAGATGACGGTTGATCGCGGTGGCCCGGTCGGCCCCGCCGGTCATGGAACTGATGAGCAGCGGCGCGCGCAACGCAATGCCCAGCAGCGAGCCGCTCACGTCAACGTCGTCCAGATTCAACTCTGGCAGCGCGCAGTGTTCGAAGCGGATGTCGTCCAGTCCGGAGAAGGAAGAACGCACGCTGGCGCGCCTGTCCAGCACGATATCGAGGTGATCGTCTTTTCGACGACCCATATCGCTGTGAGTCATACTCGCTCCATGCAGCTGAATTATTGAACCGGCTATACGGTCTTCTGCAGACGCAATCTTGTACAAAACCGATTTTCCTGTACAACTTTGCCGTATCTTGAGGCATTTAGAAACAGCAGTCGTTCCGTGACGACCGGTCTCGCAAGCCGAACCGCTCCGCGATGAACAGTATTACCGCTAAAGCATAGGGAAAGACCGATGGCAGGTAACGTCGACACAACAATCAAATCGGGCTTTGCCGGGCGACTGGGAGACGTCCGGGCGGCCATCGAAGCGCGGCTCTCGGAGCTTCTGCCCGAATCCGGCAACGAGCGTGATCTGGTGGCGCTGGCCATGCGCGAATCGACGTTGGCGCCGGGCAAGCGCATGCGCCCGGTGCTGTTGGTGCTTGCTGCCGAGGGGCTGGTCGAGGACGGCCGTGAAAACAGCCGCACGATCAGGCGCCAGGCCGTGGACCTGGGCTGCGCTGTCGAAATGATCCACGCCGCGTCGCTGGTGCTTGACGACATGCCCTGCATGGACAACGCAGCGCTGCGGCGCGGTCAGCCCACGGTCCACCTGAAGTTTGGTGAAGACGTGGCGGTTCTGACTGCCATCGCCCTGCTCAGCCGGGCGTTCGGTGTCGTTGCCACCATCAGTGATCTGGCCGCCACTACTCGTACCGAGTTGGTCG
The DNA here is from genome assembly GCF_013201545.1 of Pseudomonas graminis. Classification (NCBI taxonomy): domain Bacteria; kingdom Pseudomonadati; phylum Pseudomonadota; class Gammaproteobacteria; order Pseudomonadales; family Pseudomonadaceae; genus Pseudomonas; species Pseudomonas graminis. The sequence goes on along the minus strand of NZ_CP053746.1, from coordinate 3,706,228 downwards.
AAGTGCTGGCCAACACCGTTGGCATGCAAGGTCTGGTGCGCGGACAGTTCCAGGACTTGCGCGACGGCCAGCGCAGCCGTAACGCGGACGAGATCGCTTTAACCAATAACTTGAAAACCGGCGTGCTGTTCGGCGCGATCATGGACATGGTCTGGCTGATCAGCGGCGCGCGGGAGGATCAGCGGCCGCTGTTGCAGAACTTCGCCATGGAGCTGGGCCAGGCCTTCCAGATGTACGACGATCTGCGCGACCGCTGCGCCGACAGTGACAAGGATCAAGGCAAGGACGACGGCAAATCCACCTTCGTTTCGCTGTACGGCGAGGACAAGGTCAAGCGGCAACTGGCCCTGCACCTGTCCAGCGCCGAGCAGGCCCTGCGTGAGGTCTACGGCGACGACTCGACCATCGCCGGCTACCTGCGGCTGATCTTCGAGAAAGCCGCGCTCAACGGCTAGCGGACTGCGAACCCAGTTTTGCAATGGCCTGCTTGAGTTGTTCGCCGTCGGAAAAGCGCTCCTGACGCACGACCGCGCCGTTTTTCAGCGTCAGCCACTGCACCGTGTCGCGGTCGCCGTCGTAGGCCGAGGCGACCCGGGCGTCGCGGTCGAGCAGGATGCGGTATTTGGCCGAACGCATGGCGGGCACTGCCACCATTTTCACCAGCGAGGGCATCTTCTCGATGTCCGCCACATAAACGACGTGGCGCTGCTCCAGATACCCCTCGGGACCCTCTTCGAGGGCGGCGTTGACCATCTTCGCCGCCGACATGCTGCGGGCGATCAACAACACCTGGGCCTGGTCGTCCAGCGTGTAGGCCTTGTCGAATTGATCCAGCAGCGTCCACCTGGCTACCGGCTGGGGTGCGTCCTGGGCGAAGGCGTTGAGACTGAGAAACAGAGCGAGGGCCGCAAATTGCCGCATGGTTTAAATCCCTTTAGCAGGAGAGTTTGGACAAAAACAAGCGTCGAGGATAAGGGCTGGAGTGCCTGCCCGAATCTGCCTTTCTGGCGCCCATGATGGCTCAACACATGAAGCGTGCGCCAATTTACCAGCAAGCGGTTAAAGCGGTTCGCCTGTTATGGGTTTTGCAGGTGATTTATCCCCTGTAACCCTATAGGCTCGGCACCTTTCGCGCCCATCGCTATTTTCCGGACACTCAATGAACCTTCAGCAGCGCAACAACGTGCACGTCATGGGTGAAGGCCGGGCGACCCTGATTTTTTCCCATGGCTTTGGTTGCGATCAGGCCATGTGGCGCTTGCTCACCCCCCATTACGCTGACCGCTTCAACGTCGTGCTCTACGATCTTGTGGGGGCGGGCAATTCGGCGATCGAGGCTTACGACCGGGACAAATACGCCACGCTGAACGGGTACGCCCACGACCTCACCGAACTCATCCACGAATTTGCCACCGGGCCGGTGATCATCGTCGGCCATTCGGTCAGCGCAATGATTGGCGTATTGGCGGACCGCCAGACCCCGGGGCTCATCGCCGCCCACGTGATGATCGGCCCCTCCCCTTGCTACGTTGACTCCGGCGACTACATCGGCGGTTTTTCCGAAGAGGACGTGCATTCGCTGCTCGATACGCTGGACAGCAATTACCTCGGCTGGTCGAGCACCATGGCCCCGGTGATCATGGGCGCACCGGGTCAACCGGCGCTTGGCGAAGAACTGACCAACAGCTTTTGCCGCACCGATCCGGAGATCGCCAAGCAGTTTGCCCGGGTCACGTTCCTCTCGGACAACCGCAGGGACGTTGACGGCCTGACCACGCCGACGCTGATCCTGCAATCCACCGATGACATGATCGCCCCCGTTGCCGTGGGTGAATACCTGCGTGCTGCGTTGCCGAACAGCACGCTGAGTCTGGTGGACAACGTCGGGCACTGTCCGCACCTGAGTGCGCCGGCGGCCTGTTCAGACTCGATGGATGACTTCCTCAGGCCGTGGGCGACCGTCCGTGGCGAGTGACGTCGTCGCAGCGCCGGACCTCGTCGAGCTGTTCGAAGGCGCCCCTTGCGGGCTGGTCGTCACCGACGAAGACGGGCGCATTCTGCGCGCCAATCGCACCTTCTGTGACTGGCTGGGCTACACCGACGCCGAGTTGAGCGGCATGCCTTTCCAGAATCTGCTCACGGTCGGCGGGCGCATTTTCCACCAGACCCACTGGGCGCCATTGATGCGCTTGCAGGGCTCGGTGGCGGAGGTGAAATTAAGCATCGTTCACCGCGACCGTCGCCAGATCATCATGCTGCTCAATGGCGTGCGCCGGGAGCATGAAGGCAAGGTCTACAACGAGCTGGCCTTTTTCGGCACCGCTGACCGAGACAAATACGAGCGCGAATTGCTCAAGGCGCGCAAGGCGGCGGAGGACCTGCTGCAGGAAAAAATCGCCGCCGAGGCCGCGTTGCGTCTGGCTCAGGCGGAACTCAGCGAGGCTTACGAAACCGCTCAACGGCGCGCGACGTTTGCCGAGCAGATGGTGGCGATCGTCAGTCACGACCTGAAAAACCCCCTCACCGGGATCAAAATGGCCACCGACCTGCTCGCTCGTGGTCAACGCACGGCGCAGGAAAGCCGACTGTTGCAGCACGTCGGGGATTCGGTGCAGCGCGCCACCCGGATGATCGCCGACCTGCTCGATCTGACAGTCATTCGGGTCGGGCGCGGCATCAGCGTCAACCCTATAGAGGTCGACCTGCGCACCTTCATCGGCCATTGCGTTGATGAACTGCGCGTCGCCTTCCCGGGTGCTGAGCTGGGGCACCGCTCCAACGGCAGCGGGCTGGTGGCCCTGGATAACGACCGTCTGTTTCAGGTGATCGGCAATCTCACGGCAAACAGCGTGGCGTATGGGGACAATGCCAGACCCGTGACCATTACCTCTGCGCTGGACGTCGGGACGGTGTCGATTAGCGTGCACAACTTCGGCCCGGTCATTCCCGAGGCTCAACGCACCCGCCTCTTCGAGCCGCTGACCCGCGGCGCGGACGTCCATGCGGACCTGCGCAGCGTGGGTCTGGGGCTGTTCATCGTCCGCGAAATCGCCCGGGCCCATGGTGGTGATGTATCCGTGGTGTCCGACGCGGTGGAAGGCACGACCTTCACGGTGAGGCTGCCGCGGCGTGCAGGTGAAGCGTCTCTTCCCGGCTGAAGCCAGTCCCACTAATCGATCGCGTACCCCCAGTGGGACTGGCAAACCTCGACTGTAGGACTGGCTTCAGCCGGGAAGGCGTCGGCTCACACTGCAGAATTGATAGTGTTCACACTGGCCTCTTCCCGGCTGAAGCCGGTCCCACTAATCGACCGCGTACCCCCAGTGGGACTGGCGAACCTCTCTTCCCGGCTGAAGCCGGTCCCGCTGAAAACCAATCAGTGCCTGGGCATGAGTGCCGCAACCGCTTCGATCTCGATCAACATTCCGTCCAGCGCCAGGCGCGGGACCGGGATCAGTGTGCACACCGGCTTCATATTGCCGGCCCATGCGAGATCGGCCTGCTCGACCCACGCGCGCAGCCGTTCTTCTGAGTGATCAACCATCAGCAGCGTCAGCTTGAAGAGATGGTGAAGGTCGGCCCCGCGAGATTGCAGGGCGGTGCGGACGTTGGCGATGGCTTGCGCTGCCTGATTGGCAAAGACAGGTGACAGTTGGCCTTGAGCATCCTCCCCGCCTTGCCCCGCGATGAACAGCCACTCGGCGCCTGGGGCAACGACGGCGAGGTGGGAATACGCATTAGGGGCGGGATCGTACAAGCCTTGTGGGTTGTACAACGTGAAGGGAGCAGCGGGGGTTTGCGTCATGGCGGTGATCCTGAACGTGAGGGCGCCCAGTCTCGAACCTCCACCTAAGTGGAGGTCAAGCAGGCGCTGACGTTTGAATCAATTCTCCAGCGCATACCGCCGGCAATGCTCCAGATAGCCCTGCTCGTGGCTGCCGACCAAATGCACGACGTTGCTCCACAGCCAAGACGGCGCATCCAGGGTCTGCGAGCGGTTGAGCTGCAGGTCGCGCATCCACGAGGTGCGCGTGGCGAGGTCCATCTGCCGGGCGTGTGCCAGACCGACGACGCGGGCCAGGTAACCGGCCGCTTTCATGGCTTCGCGTTCGCTCAGTTGATCGAGCTCAAGCTTCATGTCCTGGGGCAGGAGCTCGCGAACGAAGAAGCCATGATCGAGCATGCGCGTCGCAAGCATGCGGTTGCCGAGGCCCGGAGACAGATGCCGGGCGCCTTCCACCACGCGTTTGCCGTTGTCCCGGGGCATGCCCGCGCGAGGGGTGCGCGGTGCGGCGGCAGCGACGGCTTCCTTGACGTCGAGCAGGCAATATTCCTGATCTTCGTCATCGCCCACGCTCAACAGGACCGCATAACGCAGCAGGCCCAGCGAGCTACAGCCCTTGACCCAGTAAGCGCAGTCGAGCATCTCCACGCGATCATCCTTCGAACGGCCTTTGAGCGAAGTGACCAGCGCATGAATCTCCGGCGTCGAGCACAGGTCTTTCAGGCCATGACGCTCGTCGCGGGACAACGACCAGAAATGCTTGCCCAGGGGAATGGTCGGCCGCGTGTCTTCAATGCGCTCCTGAGCAAGGTGCTTCCAGGTCCGCTGCACCGCGCTGCGCATGCCCGCCTTCACCTGCGCCGGGCGCGCGGGCTCCTCATCGGCGCCGTCTTCGAACGCCAGCTCATAACCCTGCATCATCTCTTCGAGCATTCTCGCGGTGGCGACGCCCGGCAGGTCGGAACCCCGGGCAGCGGTGGCCAGAGACAGCGCCAGCCGAACCAGGTCATGGGCCGGATTGCCAATCACCGTCTGATCCAGATCGCGGATGTGAATGTCGATGCGACCCTTCGAATCGCCGGTCGGGCCGAGGTTGCCCGCATGACAGTCGCCACAGATCCACACCGGCGGACCGCTGGGCAGACGCCGGCCCGATTGACTGTGCAGCCATTCGTAAAACTGCACCGTGCTGCCGCGTACATACGCATGGGCCGAGCGGGCCATCTTCAGATTACGTAATTCATTGAGCGGCTTGATACGGGCGGTGGGTCGAGGGGTCTTCATGAAGAATTCTTTGCAGGGAGATGTAGCGTTGACTCACCACGAAGGGAAATGTTGCGGAATGTTTCACGATTTGGGATGACGCGTTGTGATGACAGAAATGATCCACCTCCGCCGACTGCCCCTTAGAACACAAACCCATGCCCCAACTCGCCCTCCATCCACTCGAGAAAGCGCCGCACCCGGGGAAATCCGGAGTGCGCTTTCGGGAATACCAGATGATGAGCCGCGACCGGGGCTGACAGCGCTTCGGGCGCCACCTCGACCAGCGCTCCGCTTGCCAGGTATTTCTGCGCCAGCAACGTGCTTTCGAGTGCAAAACCCAGGCCGTGGCTGGCGGCCTCGAGCGTCATGTACGAGCGGTCAAAACTCAGCGCGTAAGGTTTTTCCGGGCGCGCCAGACCATGCTGGGCAAACCAGGCGGGCCAGCGCAGCAGCGTGGCTTCCGAGAGAATCAAATCGCGGTCCAGCAAGTCGGAGGCCTGAGCGACCGCACGCTGGCCGACGAGCTTGGGTGAAGCCAGTACGGCGAAGGTTTCGTTGCGCACCGTCCGCACTTCGAAGCTCGGCCAGTTGGGCTCGCCGTGGCGAATGTCGACGTCGATTTTGTCGCGACTGAAATGCAGCGACTCATAGGAACACGACAGATTGATCTGAATGTCGGGGTGGCTCAGGCGGAAGGCCTCCAGTCGCGGCATCAACCAGAGCAGCCCGAAGCTGGGCGAGGAATGCAGCCGCAGGCAGTCGAGGCTGACGTCGCTGCCCGCCCGCTCCGTGGCGATGGCCAGGCTGTGCAGCAACCCGGAAATATCCTTCAGGTACTGCTCGCCCACCGGCGTCAGCGTGACCCCGCGCGCCGCACGCACAAACAGCTGGCGGCCAATCATCGCTTCCAGCCTGGCGAGTTGATGGCTGACTGCCGAGGGCGTCAGGTCCAGCACTTCCGCCGCCCGGGCGACGTTGCCAAAGCGCGCGGTCTGCTCGAAGGCCTGAATGGCTTTCAGCGGTGGCACGCTGGCAGGTGCTTCGTCGATACGCCTCATGGGCCGGCTCCGGGTGAGTTCTTGTTATGTCGGGAGCCGACATTCAATCACCCCGAACGAGGCGTGACGAGTGCTGAATTTTTTTCAGCATCCAATGACTTTTGCGTCATTGCTCGACCCTTGCACGGAGCACAAGCTGATCCGGCCAGAGACTTCGGACAGCGAAAAGGTTCGCTTCCCGCTGATCCAGCCCATAACAATAATCACACGAGATCACGCCCATGCTCCTTCAAGGCAAAATCGCAATCATCACCGGCGCCGCCTCCGCTCGCGGTATCGGTCGCGCCACCGCTGCCACCTTCGCTCAACACGGCGCCCGCGTGGTCATCTTCGACCTCGACGAATCCGCCGCCCGCGACGCCGCCGCTTCCCTGGGCGAAGGTCACCTGGGCCTCGCCGCCAACGTCGCCGACGAAGCGCAGGTCAAACAAGCCGTCGCGCGGGTCATCGAACACTTCGGCCGCATCGACGTGTTGATCAACAACGCCGGCATCACCCAGCCCCTCAAGACCCTCGACATTCGCCCCGGCGACTACGACAAAGTGCTCGACGTCAGCCTGCGCGGCACCTTGCAGATGTCCCAGGCGGTGATTCCGCTGATGCGCGAGCAAAAGGCTGGCAGCATCGTCTGCATGTCGTCAGTGTCGGCGCAACGTGGCGGCGGCATTTTCGGCGGGCCACACTACAGCGCAGCAAAAGCCGGCGTACTGGGCCTGGCCAAAGCGATGGCGCGGGAGCTGGGGCCGGACAACGTGCGCGTGAACTCCATCGCGCCGGGCCTGATTCACACCGACATCACCGGCGGCCTGATGCAGGACGAGCGCCGCCACGCGATCATCGACGGCATTCCTCTGGGTCGCCTGGGCGCGGCGCAGGATGTCGCCAACGCCGCACTGTTTCTGGCCAGCGACCTGTCGTCCTACCTGACCGGCATCACCCTGGACGTGAACGGCGGCATGCTCATCCATTGATGCCTTCTGCGCCGGCCAAGGCCGCCGGCGCTGTTCTGAATCGACGTTTCAGCCGCAGCTGACCATAAAAACAAGAGATCAGACCATCATGACTACCCTCTCACTGGATGCGGTCGTTTCCGTCCGCACCAATGCCTACCGCAAAACCGCGTGGCGGCTGATGCCGTTTCTGATGCTGTGCTACCTGTGCGCTTACCTGGACCGGGTGAATGTCGGCTTCGCCAAGCTGCAGATGATGAACGATCTGGCCCTGAGCGAAGCGGTGTACGGGCTCGGCGCCGGCATGTTCTTCCTCGGCTATTTTCTGTGCGAGGTGCCGAGCAACCTGATCCTGCATCGGGTCGGCGCTCGCCGCTGGATCGCCCGCATCATGATTTCCTGGGGCATCATCTCCGCCCTCTTCGCTTTCGTTGAAACCGCCTGGCAGTTTTATGGCCTGCGCTTTCTGCTGGGCATCGCCGAAGCCGGTCTCGCACCGGGCCTGCTGCTCTATCTGACCTACTGGTTTCCGTCTTACCGCCGGGCGCGAATGACTGTGCTGTGGTTCATCGCCATCCCGCTGTCGGGAATGATCGGCGGGCCGCTGTCCGGGCTCATCATGACCCAGTTCGCCGGCGTGCATGGCTGGGCCGGCTGGCAGTGGATGTTTGTCATCGAAGCCATTCCCACCCTGATCGTCGGGCTGCTGGTGCTGAGTTACCTCAAGGACGGCGTGCACCAGGCTACCTGGCTCAACGATGAGGAAAAGGAGCTGGTCAACAAGGAGCTTGCCGAGGACAACAGCCAGAAAGTCACCCACGCGTCAGTCGGGGAGTTCATTCGTGATCGGCGCCTGTGGCTGCTGGCGTGCATCTATTTCTGCGTGGTCATGGGTCAGTACGCGATCACCTTCTGGCTGCCGACGCTGATCCGCAACGCCGGCGTCGCCGACCCGCTGCACATCGGCCTGCTGACCAGCCTGCCGTACATGTGCGCCATCGCGGCCATGCTGTTGATGGGCCGCAGCGGCGACAAGCACCGCGAGCGGCGCTGGCACCTGGTGGCCCCGATGATCGCCGGCGCCATTGGCCTGTCGCTGGCGGCGTTGCTGGGGGGCAATTTGCTGCTGTCGGTGCTCAGCCTGTGCCTCGCCGCCTCCGGTGTGCTCTCGGCATCGTCACTGTTCTGGATGCTCCCGACCACGCTGCTGGGCGGGGTTTCCGCCGCCGCAGGGATCGCCGGCATCAACAGCTTCGCCAACCTCGCCGGCTTCTGCTCGCCGTACCTGATCGGCTGGATCACCACCGCAACTGGCTCAAGCGCCATCGGCATGTACCTGATCACCGGCGTGTTGTGCATCGGCGCCCTGCTGGTGCTGCGCATCCCCGCCGCGTCCGTCAATCGCTAATTAAAGGAGCCACTCACATGAACATCAGTCCATCAGGTCACGCCGCTTTGTCGCTGGCCCAGCGCGCCTTCAACATTCGCCGCCACGCCCTGCGCATGGGGCAGGTTCAGGGCCAGGGTTATGTCGGTCAGGCGCTGGGCGCGGCCGATCTGCTCGCGGTGTCCTATTTCCATGCCTTGCGCTATCAGCCGCAGGACCCCGAATGGGAAGATCGCGACCGTTTTTACCTGTCCATCGGTCACTACGCCATCGCGCTTTACGCCGCGTTGATCGAAGCCGAGATCATTCCGCTCGACGAGCTGGAAACCTACGGCTCCGATGACAGCCGTCTGCCCATGTCGGGCATGGCTGCTTACACACCGGGCATGGAAATCACCGGCGGCTCGCTGGGACACGGACTGGGCATTGCCGTCGGCGCGTGTCTGGGCCTCAAGCGCAAGCACTCCGCCTCGTTCGTTTACAACTTGCTCTCGGACGGCGAGCTGAACGAAGGCTCGACCTGGGAAGCGGCGATGTCGGCTTCCCACTGGAAGCTGGACAACCTCATCGCGATCATCGACGTGAACAACCAGCAGGCCGACGGCCATTCCAGCGAAGTGCTGGCGTTCGAACCCATCGTTGACCGCTGGCAGGCCTTCGGCTGGTTCACCCAGCGTGTCGACGGCAATGACATCGACGCCCTGGTCAGCGCCTTTGACGCCGCGCGCAACCACACCGGGGCGCAACCTCGGGTGATCATCTGCGACACCAAAATGGGCAAAGGCGTCGACTTTCTGGAGACCCGCGAGAAAACCCACTTCATTCGCGTCGATGAGAACGAGTGGGATCTGGCACTGGACAATTTGCAACTCGGGAGAACGGCATGAGCGCACTGACCCACAACGAGCCCGGCAAGAAACGTCTGACGACGTCGGCGATGATTGCTTCCATTGCGTCCGAAGGCCAGGCCACACGCCCGGCGCCATTCGGCCACGCGCTGGCGGCCCTCGCCGAGCAACGCGCGGACATCGTCGGGCTCTCCGCCGACCTGTCGAAATACACCGATCTGCACATTTTCGCCAAGGCTCACCCGGAGCGCTTCTACCAGATGGGCATGGCCGAGCAGTTGCTGATGAGCGCAGCGGCCGGCATGGCCCGCGAAGGCTTCGTCCCCTTCGCCACCACCTACGCGGTGTTCGCGTCCCGTCGGGCCTATGACTTTATCTGCATGGCCATCGCCGAAGAAAACCTCAACGTCAAGATCGTCTGCGGATTGCCCGGCCTGACCACTGGATATGGCCCGAGCCATCAGGCGACCGATGATCTGGCGATCTTCCGCGCCATGCCCAACCTGATGATCGTCGACCCTTGCGACGCGCTGGAAATCGAACAGGCGGTGCCGGCCATCGCCGCCCATCAAGGCCCGGTGTACATGCGCCTGTTGCGCGGTAATGTCCCGCTGGTGCTCGACGAATACGGCTACACCTTCGAGATCGGCAAGGCCAAGACCCTGCGCACCGGCAACGATGTGCTGATCATCTCCACGGGACTGATGACCATGCGCGCGCTGGAAGCGGCGAAGGCACTGCAAGCCGACGGCGTGGACGTGGCAGTGCTGCACGTGCCGACCATCAAGCCGCTGGACGAGCAGACCCTTCTCGCCGAAGCGCGCAAACCCGGGCGGTTGGTGGTGACGGCGGAAAACCATTCCATCATCGGTGGGCTGGGTGAAGCGGTGGCGACGGTGCTCTTGCGCAACGGCGTGACGCCGACGTTCCGGCAGATCGCCCTGCCCGACGCCTTCCTCGACGCCGGCGCACTGCCGACACTGCATGATCGCTACGGGATTTCCACCCCGGCGGTGTGCGCGCGTATCAAGGCGTGGTTGTAAGCGCAGAACAGGGGGGCTCTTCGAGTCCCCCCTCTTCGCCAAGGAGATTATGGGTGGACCCCGACCAACTGCTGGATCCCGAGTACCACTTCTTTCGCGACGAGGTGTCCAGCGAATGGACGCTGAGCCATCTCGCCGACATTCGCACACGTATCCACGCCACCTTCAAACCCGCCGGACTTGCTCGCGGTGAACAGCACTGGGTCAGTCAGCCCGCAGCCGCCCACAAACTGCGGCTCTGTGTCTACCGCCCCGAGCGGGAGGCCGAGACCCAGGACCTCCCGGCGATCCTCTATGTGCACGGTGGAGGTTTTGTGCTGGGTTGCCCGGAAATGGCCGACGACTACGTGGCGGATCTGGCGATTGAGTTGGGCGCTGTGATCGTCGCCGTCGATTATCGGCTCGCGCCCGAGCATCCGTTTCCCGCGCCGCTGGAGGACTGCTATCGCGGACTTGAATGGCTTCACCGAGATCATGCTGCGCTGAGGGTCGATCCTGGCCGCATCGCAATCATGGGCCACAGCGCGGGCGGCGGACTTGCTGCGGCGCTGACCCTGCTCGCCCGGGACCGTGGCGAGATTTCCGTCGCCGGCTCGGTGCTCATTTATCCCATGCTCGACCCTCGCACCGGCACCGCCGATGCACCCGTGCAAAACCCCGGCACCGGTACGTTCAGCTGGTCACGGGAGGCCAACCAATTCTGCTGGCAGTGCTACCGCGGCGAGTACCTCTGCAACGATGAGCGGGCGGCGCTGTTTTCTCCCGCGCTGGCCACTGACCTCAGCCACCTGCCGCCGAGCTTCATCGCTGTCGGTGCGTTGGACCTGTTTGTGGATGAAGACATGGCCTACGCGGGCCATCTCTCTCGCAGCGGCGTGCCCGTCGAGCTGCACGTTTATCCCGGCGTGCCGCACATGTTCGATCTGCACCCGGGCGGCGTGACAGAGCAGTGCAAGACGGATGTCGTGCGCGCGCTGGGGAAAATGCTGGGGCGATGATCCGTCCTGCGGGGCGGTTTTCTAAAGCAACGCGCTCAAATCCAGCTCGTCCTGGGGCACCGGCATCGAGAAGTAGTAGCCCTGGGCCTGGCCCGCGCCCATGTCCCGCAACAGTTCCAGGGTCGCGGCGTCTTCCACGCCCTCCGCCACCACCGTCAGCCCCAGGGACTCCGCCATGCGCACAATGGCGCGAACGATGGCCCGGCTGCGGGAACTGGTGGTCAGTTCGAGGGTGAACGACTTGTCGATTTTCAGGCCGCTGAAGTGGTACTGGTGCACGTAACTGAGGGATGAAAAACCTGCACCGAAGTCATCCAGGACCACCGACACGCCGTTGTCGGCCAGATGCTTCATGGCCTGACGCGCCAGCTCGGGCTCGGCCACCAGCGCGCCTTCGGTGAGTTCCAGGCAAATGCGCGACGGCGCCACGCCGTGCTGGCTCAGCAAACCCAGGACTTCGCTGGAAAATTCCGGGCGGGTGATGCTGTAGCTGGAACAATTGACGTGGACCGTGGGCCAGTGCGCGTGGTCGGGATTGGCGAGGATCACCACCACTTGCTGCAGCATGTAGAGGTCCAGCCGGCCGATCAGGCGCAGGCCTTCCAGCGCCGGCAGAAACTGCCCCGGCGCGACGATCCGGCCATCGGCCTGACGCCAGCGGATCAACGCTTCAAGGGCCAGTATCCGGCCGCTGGCCACGTCGATGATCGGCTGGAAATACGGCAGCAGTTCGTCGGTGCGCTTGAGGGCGTTGCGCAGCGCGGTCTCCTGCTCCATCTGGTCGGACACCTCGCGGCGCACTTCCTGGTTGAATACCGCGTAACTGTCGCGCCCGGCATTCTTGACCCGGTACATGGCCGTATCGGCATCCCGCAACAGGTCGGCCGGCTCGCTGTGAAACTGCAGGTCGGCGCCGACAACGCCGATACTGCACGACGAAAATACTGCGTGGCCGTCGATGAAGAACGGCACGTCGAAGGCCAGCAGAATGCGCTCGGCGATGGCCACGGTGACGTCCGGCGGCGCCGCGTAGGCCAGCACCGCGAATTCATCGCCGCCCAGCCGCGCCAGCAAATCGTTGTCGCGCATGCAATGGCGCAACCGTTCGGCGGCCTGCACCAGCAACAGATCCCCAGAGTGATGACCAAGGCTGTCGTTGACCATCTTGAAGCGGTCAAGGTCAATGAACATCACCGCCAGATCCTCGCCCCGCTCGCAGAAATCCTGCCACGCGCCTTTGAGCCGCTGCTGCAGATAGCTGCGGTTGGGCAGCCCGGTCAGCGCGTCGTGGGCGTTTTCGTGTTGCAGCTTGGCGTTGGCGTAGTCCAGCTCCCGGGTACGGTCCTGAACCCGCGCTTCCAGGCGCAGATTGGCCGTGTGAATGGCCTCGGCGGCACTGCGCCGGGACAACGCGGTGTCGATGTGGCGAGAAACGAAGGTCAGCAGTTCCTGATCCCGCAGGGAATAGCTGACGTGGGAAGAATAGCTCTGCACCGCCAGTACACCGCGCACCACGTCGCCATCGAACAACGGAATGCCCAGCCATGAGCTGGAGCGGTTGACCTCGTTCTGCAGGGTGATCTCGCCGATGCTTTCCAGCCAGCGCGCCTCGGCACCGTCGATCAGGCACGGCCGGCGCTGGCGGATGACGTATTCGGTAAAGCCGCGCTCGCCACGGCGCGGGTCGGGGCGTCGGGTCAGGCGCTCGTCCACGTAATACGGGAAGGTCACCTCGGCGGTGGCATCGTCGAACAGCGCAATGTAGAAGTTAAGAGCAAACAGCAGCTCGCCGACGATGCCGTGCAGGCTTTTGAACAGGTCGGCCATGTCGCCGGGCTGGCTCGACAGCTCGGTGATCTGGAACAGCGCACTCTGCAAGTGCTCGGCGCGTTCACGATCGGCCACTTCATTGCGCAGGGCGTCATTGAGGCGAGACAGCTCAAGGGTTCGGCGGGCGACGGTTTCTTCCAGTTGCGCGCGGTGCAGAATACGGTCCAGAGCCATGGCCACATGACGGGCCACCACCAGAAACAGCTCTTGATCCTCGACGCTGTAGACCCGCTCGACGTCATAGACCTGCATCGCCAGCATGCCGAACACGTCGTCGGAAGCGTTTTTCAGCGGCGCCCCCATCCAGAATTCCGGGCGATGGCCCACGCAATGAAAGCGGTCCAGCGCCCGCGCCCGCTCGATCCCGGCAGCATCGACGAACAGCGCTTGCTCGGTCGTCAGCACATAACCGGTCATGGACAGCCGCTCGGGATCGAGAAACTCGTAGGTTTCCGCTTCGAGGGCATCGAGGTCGGTGATGTCGATGTAATACGGGTAAGTGATTTTGCCGCTGTGGCTTTCGTACAGCGCCAGGTAGAAGTTTTCCGCGTCGATCAGGGTCGAGAGCTGTTTGTGCACGCCCTGCAAAAATGCCGCGCGGTCACGGGTCGAGCTGGCCAGGTAGGTGATTTCATAGAGCACCCGCTGGGTCGCCTGGGCCCGCGCCAGCGCGTCGGTTTGCAGGCGCAGGCCGAGACGTCCTGCCAGCTCGGCGAAAAATGGATCGTTTGAATAGGCATCCGGCATTAACAGCCAGCCCAGGGCTGACTCGCCATGGCCGGTCACCCAGCGCTGCAGATGATGCTGGCGGCAGTAGCCGTCGAATTCTTCACGGGGTATCAAGGTCGGCCAGTCCGTGGCGGAACAGCCTTGCCCCAGCAAGTGCATTTGCTGGCCGGCACGATAAGCGGCCCAGCTCAACGTCGGCGCGGTCTGCCGGGCGGTGCGCAGCAAGGCGTCCAGCGAACTCTCCCCGGTCAACCCACCCATGGCCAGCGCACTATTATCGTCGGGTGCAGAGATCCGCTCGTCGGCAATCGGCGTGTACCCGCTGGGGGTAAGAAGTGGGGAATTCATAGGCGCTCCATTGCCAGCGTCGGACTGAGCTATCTTCATGGGGTGTGACGGAAGGTTGCAAGCGGGATATTCGCATTTGCGGTCTATTCGCGACGAAAAATCCGAATTCCACGACATTTGTTGGAATTACCCGCCGTACGGCCCTATAGCGGCCTGCAAATTGAAAGATTTAACCCGGCACTCTGTTTAAACAGTCCGCTTCACACAGCGCGTCAAACAGCCCGGCACTGACGGTTTCATGCTTACGCATTGACCTTTGTGCGCCCTCGCCTGTCACTGATTGCTGTTACCTGTCTTTTTGCCCTACTGGAGATGATCACGCAATGATCAAGACTTACAGCTACGCCGCGCAAAAACCCACTGACAGACTGGCTCCGTTTCAGATCGAGCGCCGTGACCCGGGCGCCGATGACGTGCAGATCGATATCCTGTTCTGCGGCGTCTGCCACTCGGACCTGCACACCGCCCGAAACGAATGGAACAACACCCTGTATCCGTCGGTGCCGGGCCACGAGATCGTCGGCAAGGTCACCGCCGTCGGTGCCAACGTCACTCACTTCAAGGTCGGCGACCTCGCCGGCGTCGGCTGCATGGTCGACAGCTGCCAGCACTGCGCGTCCTGCGCGGAAGGCGAAGAGCAATACTGCGAGAACGGCTTCACCGGCACCTACAACGGCCCGGTGTTTGGCGGCGAGAACACTTTCGGTGGCTACTCCGACAAGATCGTGGTGAAAGAGAAGTTCGTCCTGAAGATTTCCCACAGCGATAACCTGGCCGCCGTCGCGCCGTTGCTCTGCGCCGGGATCACCACTTACTCGCCGCTGCACCACTGGAAAGTCGGCCCGGGCAAGAAGGTCGGCGTGGTCGGGCTAGGCGGTCTCGGTCACATGGCGGTGAAGATCGCCCACGCCATGGGCGCCCACGTGGTGCTGTTCACCACCTCGCCGAACAAGCGTGAAGACGGCCTGCGCCTGGGCGCCGATGAAGTGATCGTGTCGAAAAACGCCGATGAAATGGCGACCCAGACCAATCAGCTCGACTTCATCCTCAACACCGTGGCGGCACCGCACAACCTTGACCCGTTCCTGAACCTGCTCAAGCGCGACGGCACCATGACCCTGGTCGGCGCGCCGGATCAGCCGCACCCGTCGCCAGGCGTGTTCAACCTGATCTTCAAGCGCCGCAGCATTGCCGGCTCGCTGATCGGCGGCATTCAGGAAACCCAGGAGATGCTGGATTTCTGTGCCAGGCACGGCATCGTCTCGGACATCGAGATGATTCACATGAAGGACATCAACGAAGCCTACGAACGCATGATCAAGGGCGACGTGAAGTACCGCTTTGTCATCGACATGGCTACCCTGAAAGAAGAAGCGTCAGCCGCCTGATGGCTGGGGTTCCCGGGTGCGGTGTCGCCGCCCCGGGGGCTCGTAACATGCTGTGATTTTTCCGCTCGTGAAATATCCGCAACCATCCCCCGGTGCTTCGGTCACAACCCTTGAGCCATGGCCAGCACCGCCTGCTTTCCTGATCCCGACAAGGCGCCAGCCCTCGCTGCTGACACAAGCGCCACGGATTAGAGAGCACGACTCACAAGTGCATGCACGGATTCAACCAAATGCAGTGCCTGCGCATTGGTTATCGTTAAAGACTGCCGTCTTTTGAAGACTGCCCTTGGCTCCAGCCATACCGGATACCGTTCCACCTGCCGTCCCTGCCCGCGCGTCCGCCCACCGTCGGCCGCCAGGTCTGACCCAACGCTGACGAGGAACCCGCTCATGACCGATCAGCCTGATCGCCCCAACAAAGAAGAACTGTCTTGTGACCTCAAGGCCTTTACCGTCCCGTCCCGCCGCAACTTCCTGAAGTCCATCGGCGTGTCCAGCCTCGCTGCCGCGACGGCGCCGATCTGGACCCAGGCGCTGGCAACCCAGGCCGCCGTCGCCGATGACATCGACCCGCCTGCGGCCGACGAACGGCGCATGACCCTGAAGGTCAACGGCCAGGCCCACACCCTGAACCTGCCGGCCAACGCCGCGCTGCTGGACGTGCTGCGCGATCGTCTGCAACTCACCGGCACCAAGAAAGGCTGCGACCACGGCCAGTGCGGCGCCTGCACCGTCCACGTCAACGGCGTGGCGATCAATTCGTGCCTGTCCCTCGCGGCGATGCACGAAGGCGACGACATCACCACCATTGAAGGTCTGGCGCAGAACGGCAAGCTGCACCCGGTGCAGGAGGCCTTCTGGGAACACGATGCCTACCAGTGCGGCTACTGCACCTCCGGGCAGATCATGAGCGCAGCGGCGTTATTGAAAGACAAAAACATCGGCACCGACGATCACAGCGTGCGCGAAGCCATGAGCGGCAACATTTGCCGTTGCGGCGCGTACAAGAACATCCTCGCGGCGATCCAGTCGGCGCGCATCAAAGTCCAGGAGGTGAGCTGATGAGAGCCTTTGATTATGTGCGCGCCAACAGCGTCGAACAGGCCGTGACGACCCACGCGAAAAGCCCGACGACCTTCTTCCTCGCCGGCGGCACAACGTTGCTCGACCTGGTCAAGCTCGACATCATGCCGGCCGACCAAGTGATCGACGTCAACCACCTCTCCCTCAAGCAGATCGAGGTGCAGAAGGATGGCAGCGTGCGCATCGGTGCCCTGGTCAGCAATACCGAACTGGCCCATCACCCGCACATCGTCGAGCACTATGCCGTGCTGTCCCAGGCGCTGCTGTCCGGCGCCACGACTCAATTGCGTAACAAAGCCACAACGGCTGGCAACGTGATGCAGCGGGTGCGCTGCAACTATTTCCGCGACGGTTATTCGCCCTGCAACAAGCGTGAGCCGGGTTCGGGTTGCGCCGCCATCGACGGCCATAATCGCAGCGTGCATGCGGTGCTGGGCACTAGCGACCAATGCATCGCCACCCATCCTTCGGACATGTGCGTGGCGATGATCGCCATTGGCGCGACGGTCGAGGTGCAGGGTCCGAAGGGCAAGCGCAGTGTCGATTTCGCCGACTTCCACCTGTTGCCTGGGGCGACGCCGTGGAAAGAACACGCGCTGCTGGACGATGAGCTGATCACCCACGTGGTGCTGGCCGCGCCGCTGGCCGGCAATAAGTCCGCTTATCTAAAGCTGCGGGATCGCGCCTCGTATCAGTTCGCCCTGGCGTCCAGCGCGGTGATCGTTGTCATGGACGGCAACACCGTGCGTGACGCGCGGATCGCTCTGGGCGGCGTGGGGACCAAACCCTGGCGCTCGCTCGAAGCCGAGCAGGCGTTGAAGGGCCAGAGCCTGACCCCGCAGACCCTCGATAAAGTCGCCGCCATCGCCCTCAAGGGCGCCAAAGCCTATCGCCACAACGCCTACAAGATCGCCTTGGGGCAGCAGGCCATCGTGCGCAACCTCGGCACCTTGAATGCCTGACCGGAGGATTCACCATGACTGACGCAATGATTGGCTCGGCACCCCGTCGCATCGATGGCCAACGTAAGGTCACCGGCAGCGCGATGTACGCGTCCGACCACCACCTGAAGAATATGGCCTACGGCTACGGCGTGTTCAGCACCGTCGCCAGCGGCAAGATTACCGGCCTGGAACTGGACGCCGCGCGCAAATCGCCGGGCGTTCTGGAGATTCTGCACCACGGCAACTTCCCGGCGCTCTACCACAACTCGACACTGCCGATGTCGTTTGCCCAGATCCTCAAGGCAGCCAAGTCCGACGAAAGCCGCCTGCCGTTCGAAGACGACACCGTGCATTACGCCGGCCAGTTCGTGGCCCTGGTGGTGGCCGATACCTTCGAGCACGCGCGGGCGGCGGCGTACAAGATCAAAGTCAGTTACAGCAAGACCGACGCCGTGGCCAATCTCGAACAAGGCCTGAAAGCTGGCGCGCTGCAGGATGGCAGCCCGAACCATAGCCGGGGTAACGCCGCCGCTGCCTTCGACAGCGCCGCCCACAGCATCGACGCCACCTATTCGACGCCGGTCGAAACCCACAACCCGATGGAAATGCACGCCACCGTTGCCAGTTGGGAAGACGGGCGACTGATCGTTTACGAGGCGACCCAAGGCGTGGTCGCCCACCGCAATTCCCTGGCAAAAATCTTCGGCATGATCCCGGAGAAGGTCGAAGTGCGCGCGCCGTTCATTGGCTCGGGCTTCGGCAGCAAACTGTGGATCTGGCCCCATTCGGTCGCCGCCTGCGGCGCTGCCAAGGTGCTCAAGCGCCCGGTGCAACTGGTGGTGCCGCGTCAGCAGATGTTCACCACCACCGGCCATCGCCCGGAAACCCGTCAGCGCATGCGGCTGGCCACCGACGACAAAGGCAAGCTGGTGTCGGTGAGCCACGAGTCCATCAACACCACCTCGTTTACCGACCCGTACAAGGAAAACTGCGGCACCTCGACCAAGAGCCTCTACAGCTGCGCGAACGTGCTGGTGACCCACAAGATCATCGAGGTCAATCGCGGCACGCCGACGTCCATGCGTGCGCCGGGTGCAGCGCCGGGGCTGTTCGCCCTGGAATCGGCCATGGATGAAATGGCCGAAAAAGTCAGCATGGATCCGCTGGAGTTCCGCAAGCTCAATGTCTCCGAGCGCGACGAAAGCCAGAACCTGCCGTGGTCAAGCAATCATCTGCAGGAGTGCATCGACAAGGCCGCCGAGCGCTTCGGCTGGAGCAAACGCAACCCGGCGCCCGGCTCGATGAAGGACGGTACCGAGATCATCGGCTATGGCATGGCCGCCTGTAACTGGGACGCCTACCGCACACCTGCGGAGGCGCAAGTCGCACTGCGCGCCGACGGCACGGCGTGGGCCATTTGCGGGGTGCAGGACATCGGCACCGGCACCTACACCATCATTGCTCAAGTGGTCAGCAGCATCACCGGCATCCCCTTGGACAAGATCGAGGTCGAGCTGGGCAATTCGTCGTTCCCGCCAGCGCCGGTGTCGGGCGGATCCTGGGCGACCGCAAGCGTACTGCCCGCCATCGCCGAGGCCACCCGCCAGGCCGTCGATCAGTTGAAGGCGTTTGCGACCGCGCCCAAGGGCGTGTTTGCCGGGGCCAAGGCCGATCAGGTGAGCTTCGAGCAGGGTCAGTTGAAAAGCGGCGACAAGACGTTCGCCATCGCCGACGTGCTCAAGGCGCAAAAGCAGGCTAGCGCTTTCGGTGAAGCCAAGACCGGCATGAACGACACCAGCAAGCACTCGTTCCGCTCCTTCGGTGTGCACTTTGTCGAAGTGCGCTGGGACCCGGGCATCTCGCGGCTGCGGGTGTCGCGGGTGGTCAGTGCCATTGACGTGGGCAAGGTGATCAACCAGAAAACCGCCCTCAATCAGGTCGAAGGCGCGATCGTCATGGGCGTCGGCATGGCGCTGTTCGAGGCCACCGATTTCGACGAGCGCAACGGCATGCCGGTTAACAACAACTACGCCGAATACGTAGTGCCGGTGCATGCCGATCAGCCGGAGATCGACGTGATCCTGCTGGACTACCCCGACTTTGAGCTCAATGAGTTCGGCGCGCGCGGGATCGGAGAAATCGGCATCACCGGCCTGGCGGCTGCGGTGGCCAATGCTGTCTCGCACGCCACCGGCAAACGTATCCGCGACCTGCCGATCACCCTGGACAAATTGATGGAGTTGCCGCCGACGATGAAGGTGTGAATCGAAAGCGGCCGCTGCAACACACGCAGCGGCCACTTTCGCGGCGGTACGGCCGATCATCCGGCAATCAGGGAGCCCGCCGGCTCCCTGAACATCAACGCCCTTCCAACAACTCCCCTGCCCGATCCAGCAAGCCTAGCGGGTCGTCCGTCTTGTGAATGTCCACCGAGAGCATCTGCCGAAACTTCCGTGCCCCGGGGAAACCGGTGCCCAGGCCCAGCACATGGCGGGTGATGTGGTGCATGGAGCCGCCGTCGCGAAGGTGCGCTTCCACGTAGGGGCGCATCAGCGCCAGGGTGTCGGCGCGGGTGATCGGCGGGGCGGTGCTGCCGAACAGTTCGCGGTCCACGCCTGCCAGCAGGTACGGGTTGTGATACGCCTCACGGCCGAGCATCACGCCGTCGAAGGTATTCAGATGCTCCTGGCACTGCTCCAAGGTCTTGATGCCGCCGTTGAGGATGATCTCCAGTTCGGGGAAGTCCTGCTTCAACTGCGCGGCGATGTCATAGCGCAGCGGCGGGATGTCCCGGTTTTCCTTTGGCGACAGGCCTTCGAGAATGGCGATGCGGGCATGCACGGTGAAGCTGGTGCAGCCGGCGTCGCGCACGGTGCCGACGAACTCGCAGAGCTGCTCGTAACTGTCGCGGCCGTTGATGCCGATGCGATGCTTAACCGTCACCGGAATCGTCACCGCGTCGCGCATGGCTTTGACGCAATCGGCCACCCGTTGCGGATGCCCCATCAACACGGCGCCGATCATGTTGTTCTGCACGCGATCGCTCGGGCAACCGACGTTGAGATTGACTTCATCGTAGCCGGCCGCCTGGGCCAGACGCGCACTGGCGGCGAGGTCAGCCGGGTTGCTGCCGCCCAATTGCAGGGCCAGCGGATGCTCCGTTTCGTCGTGGCGCAAAAAGCGCTCGGTATCGCCGTGCAGCAACGCGCCGGTGGTGACCATCTCGGTGTACAGCAGCGCGTTTTTCGACAGCAGCCGCAGGAAAAAACGGCAGTGACGATCCGTCCAGTCCATCATCGGTGCCACGGAGAAGCGCCGTGAGGGCTCGGACGGCAGGCGGTCGGTACGGGGTTCTGTGGTAGGCAACATGGCAGCAATGAGCAGGTCGGGCGAAGAGGACGCGCATTCTAACAGCTCGCACGCCCGGCTGAAGCGAGTCATGTTGAAATCACGCGCGCTCTGCAGAGCCGAACTCATACGGTAAGTAATGAAGCAGTCGCTTGAAACTTATAACAACTTCATCACTGCCACAGGGTCATAAACTTCACGACCACCCTAAGCATTAGCCAGCTAACAACCCTCTTTCAAGACGCTCGCTTTATACATATCCATAGACGATGGCTTTATTAAGCCTTTTCCCGAAAAAATATTTGACGCCATAAATTCGCAGCCTTGTTACGGCATTAGTTTTTAAGCAGGACTAATTAAATAAGAATGGAAGTTGACGCCAACAAAATAAATGAACTTTATCTTAATTAAGCACTGGCAAAGCAAGTTTAATGAGATATAACAAGTAACACCCTGTACCCATAATCGTACACACATGAAAACCCTTAACGTTATTGGCCTATGGCTGCTGCCTCTGTGCGCCGCAACCACGGCGCTTGCTCAGCCCAGCGTGAACACTTCCGCGACAGTTGAGCAGCACCGGACGCTCAACCACCGTGACGTCGGCGGTATTGTGATCGGGCAGACCATGACCCTGGCAGGCCGGACGTTTTATGACAGTTTCGCCAATACCTGGCGCGAGAAAGATGAAGCGGAAACGTTTACCGTCACCATTACCGAGCGCCCCACTGCGCGTTTAGGCAGTCAGGTCTTCGTGGATTACGGCAATCGCCGTTTGTTTCAAATGTTCCTCCCGCCCAACCGCACGCTTATTCCGGCCATTGCCGCCGACGCTGCCGGTCAGGTGTACCAGGCCATTCTTGATTATCAATTGGCACAATTCTTTGGCGACCCGGACATGGGACGAGACGAGCTATGAAAGCACCCACTATTGACCGCTGCGTGTTGGTCGCCAGCTTCGCCTTGATGGCCGGCATGTGTTCAGGCGTCCAGGCCAGCGAACTGGCCTATGTCCCGAACAACCCGTCGTTTGGCGGCAACCCGTTGAACGGCCCGGTGCTGCTGAATCAGGCCCAGGCGCAAAACCATTACGTCGAAAAGTCCTCATCGTCCGGCGCCTACTCCGGGCAGACCGCGCTGACCCAGTTCAACAGCATGTTGCAGAGCGCCATCCTCAGCCGGGTGTCGTCGGCGGTGACGTCCAGCATCGTTGGCGCCAACGGCCAACTGGTTCCGGGCACCGTCGAAACCACTGACTTCCGCATCGCAATCACCAACCTGCAAGGCGGCCTGCTGCAGATCGTCACGACCGACAAAAACACCGGCCAGACCACCCAGTTCCAAGTGAATCAACCGTAAGACCCGTCGCATCCGGTATCCGCAATACCCCACAACAACACTGAATAAGGAAGATCATCATGCAAGCACGCAAATCATTACTGTCTCTGGCTATCCTGTTTGCGGTATCCGGTGCGGCCATGGCCGACTCAAGCACCGTCAACACCACCCAGGCCGGTACTGACAACAAATTGGGCGTCGAGCAGCAAGGCGCCACCCAGTCGACAGTCACGATCAATCAGAACGGCGGCCGTAACGCCGCTGGCGCCAGCCTCAATGGCAGCCCTGTCAGCCAGAGCGCGACCTACAGCAACCTGACGATCAATCAGACCGGCTACTACAACATCGCCGGCGCCAAACAGGCCGGGAACAACAACACCGGCTCGATCACGCAGAATGCCGGCGGCCCTCAACCGCAGATCGCCAGCCTGAATCAGTCCGGCGCTAATAGCAAAGCGACCATTGATCAACAGGGCAACTACAGCACCAGCGCCTACGTCACCCAGGGCGGCGGTAACAACAACACCGCCAGCGTCTCGCAAACCGCTAACTCGAGCTCCAGCGGGACCATCTCCCAGGCCGGCAGCTACAACCTGGCGAGCGTCTCGCAGCAAGGCAACAGCAACAGCGTGGGCGGTAAAGTCATACAAGCGGGCAACAGCAACACCGGCACCGTTTCGCAACAGCGTAACCAGGCGCAGACCGTCGCCACTCTGCAACAGAACGGCAACAACAACCTTGGCTCGATACAGCAGACCGGCTCCATCTTCACCAGCGCCAACGTGCAACAGCGCGGCGACTTCAACACCGTCAGCGCTTCCCAGAACGGCACTTCACTGACCGCAGACGTTCAGCAGGTCGGCAACAACAACTACGCGTCCAGCACCCAGACCAGCGTCAATAACGAAGAAACCCTGCTCCAGACCGGCAACAACAACCGCGCGGTCGTCAGCCAGACCGGCACCGGCACTTACACATCCTCCAACATCGTCGGCCTGACCCAGTCCGGCAACAACATGGTCGCCAACGTCAGCCAGACCGGCGGCAGCGGCAACGTGGCAACGATCTACCAACACTAAGATGATGTACCCCGCCAGGGTCTGGCGGGGTTTTCTTGCGGGAAGAGAAAGTATGCGCGTCCGTCCCCTCATGTTGATGTTCACTGCCGTCATGCTGATTGCCGGCTGTACCACGTCTCGCCCTGCGGCGACCATTTCCCCGGCCACGCTGTCGCCTGCCACCCAGAGCCTGCGTGACCTGACCCACCTGCCGCCGCCCGCGGGTCCCATCAGCGTCGCGGTCTACGGCCTGCGCGACCAGACCGGGCAGTACAAACCGTCCCCCGACAGCTCGTTTTCCACCTCGGTGACCCAGGGCGCCGCGTCGCTGCTGATCAGCGCCCTGCGCGACTCACGCTGGTTCAAGCCGGTGGAGCGGGAAAACCTTCAAGACCTGCTCACCGAGCGCAAGATCATCCGCGCGCTGGAGCAGCCCCAGGATCAGGCTCAGGTGCAACTGCCTGCGCTGCGGCCGGCGAACATGATCATCGAAGGCGCCATCGTCGCCTACGAAAGCAACGTGCGCACCGGCGGCATCGGCGTTCGCTATCTCGGTGTCGGGCCATCCGAGCTTTACCGCCAGGATCAGGTGACCGTCAACCTGAGGGCGGTGGACATCCGCACCGGCGACATCATCCAGAGCATCACGACCACCAAGACCATTTTCTCGATTCAAGTCGATTTCGGCATCTTCCGCTTCGTCTCCCTCAAGCATCTGCTGGAGGTTGAGACCGGCGTGTCGCGCAACGAACCCGTGCAGCAATGCGTGCGCGAAGCCATTGAAACGGCGCTGATCCACATGATTGCCCAAGGCGCCCGGGACGGTAGCTGGAACCTGAAAGACCCCGCTGACCTGAACAAGCCGCTGCTGCAGAGTTACCTGCAGAGCTACGACGAACAAATGACCACCTTGCCGCTGGCTGAGGCGGACCAGGACATTGTTACGACAGGAGAAAAGAATGGAACGCAACGCTAAAGGATTCGCCTGGGTCGCCGCCGCACTGCTGCTCACCGGCACGCTTGCCCAGGCACAGGCCCAGGATCTGGTGCGCGAGGCACGCTATGCGGACATCACTGTCGGCAACAGCGTCGCCACCATCTTGCAGATCGGCGCCTACAACCAGGCGCGCGTCGATCAAAGCGGGGCCCGACTGAATCAGGCCGTGAGTCAGACCGGCAGTCGCAACCAGGCGGTGGTCAACCAGAGCGGGGTGAACAACGCGGTCACCGCGCAGCAGAACGGCACGGCGAACACCGCGCAGGTCAGCCAATCGGGCACCAACAACCAGACCGGCGTGACGCAGCACGGCACTGACAACGCCGCGAGCGTGGTGCAGACCGGCGCCTACAATCAGGCCTTCGTCGGGCAATACGGTCAGGCCAACCAGGCCAGCGTCACTCAGGCCGGATTCGGCGGTGCCGTGTCCATCAAGCAGTTCGGCGACAACATGAAAGCCAGCGCGACCCAACGGTGATCACGATGATGGACTTCACGCAGCTCGTTGTGACGGTTGACGCTCAGCGCAGCGGCTCGACGGTGGTGATCCGCCCGCACCTCGAAAATCCTGCGCCGCTGACGCTGCACTACCGAATGACCGTCAGGCAGACCAGCGCCCAGGGCACGTCGGCCATCGACCAGCAGGGCGATCTGCAGAGCGGGGTCGCGGCGAGCAGCGTTAGCTTGAGCCTTCCGGCCGAGGCGACGTGTCAGGTTCATCTGGAAGTCTTCGATCGGACCACGCTGATCAAATCAGTCGACAGCGACTGCGGCGAGACGCCCGCTCGTTGAGTGTGGCCACGCCACTGAGCGCGGATTCACGTATTGGGCACATGCCTGCGGGGCCGTCGCAGACCGTCGGCGGATAAGATGTCAGCGCCCGGGAACATCCCAGCCGGTCCGGGCTCCAACCAGTCTGGATCGAGTATCCGCCTTCCTCGGGAACCGACAGACCATGCATCCGCGCCGCTCTTTTTAAAAAGCACGCATCGCCCGGATCATGGCTGACACGCAGGCACGCCGTTTGCGCAAACGCAGGCGTCTAAACCGGTGCGCGTGTCGCGGTGTACACCCTTGAGTGACCGGCGGCGCTCGGGTAATGTCAGCACAACCACAGGACAGAGCACGCTCATGACTTCCAAGCTGGAACAACTCAAGCAATTCACCACCGTCGTTGCCGACACCGGCGATTTCGCTGCCATCGAAAAACTCAAGCCCGTCGACGCCACCACCAACCCTTCCCTCTTGCTCAAGGCCGCTTCCAGCGACAGCAACAGCGACCGGTTGAAAGAGGCGTTCACCGGCAGCAACAACGACATCAACGTCGCCAGCGACCGTTTCGCCGTCGCCATCGGCCGCGAGATTCTGAAAGTGGTCCCGGGCCGCGTCTCCACCGAAGTGGACGCACGCCTGTCGTTCGACACCCAGGCCTGCATCGATCGCGCTGACCGCATCGTCGGTCTGTACGAAGATTTCGGCATCGGCCGCGACCGCATCCTGATCAAGCTGGCGTCGACCTGGGAGGGCATCAAGGCCGCTGAAGCGCTGGAAAAGAAAGGCATCCAGTGCAATCTGACCCTGCTGTTCTCTTTCGCTCAGGCTCAGGCCTGTGCCGACGCCGGCGTGTTTCTGATCTCGCCATTCGTGGGCCGCATCTACGACTGGTACAAGAAAGCCGAAGGCAAAGACTACGTCGGTGCAGAAGATCCGGGCGTGCAGTCGGTGACCCGCATCTACAACTACTACAAGGCCAACGACTACAAGACCGTGGTCATGGGCGCCAGCTTCCGTAACCTCAGCCAGATCGAAGAACTGGCCGGCTGCGACCGTCTGACCATCAGCCCTGACCTGCTGCATAAGCTGTCGGAAGACACCGGCACGCTTGAGCAGAAACTCAAGCCAGGCAATGGCGGCGAGCCGCGCGTGACCCTCAACGAAAGCCAGTTCCGCTGGGCTTCCAACGAGGACGCCATGGCCACCGAGAAACTGGCCGAAGGCATTCGTCAGTTCGCCCGTGACCAGGTTGCACTGGAAAAGATGCTGTCGGCCAAAGCCTGACGCGTCAGGCACGTAAAAAGGGCGGCACCTGTGAGGGTGCCGCCCTTTTTTATTGCCTCGGTTCAGGACCGGGGCGTGTTACTGATCTTGCTGGTGGCGTTGCTACTGGTGTTCGAGGGCGTTGACCAGATCACGGAAGGCTTCGCGGTTCGAATCGTTCAAGCCCATGAGAATCTTGTGGGCCTCCAGTACCTTGGCCTTGACCACGTCTTCGCACTGATCCTGGGTCGGCAGATCGCTCAAGGCTTCGGGACGCGGAACAGGACGCCCGACGATGTTGAAGACCTGATCGAAGCCCATGGACTGCAGCAGCCGCGTTATGTCTTCATGGGTGGTGACGACCGTCGGCAACAACCCGGCCTTCTGGCGCGAGAGGATCGACAGCTTGGCCAGCAGACCCAGGGTCGTGCTGTCGATGCTGCGGGTTTCGGTCAGATCGATAACCACCGTCGAGAAATTCATCGAGGTGAAGATCCGTTCAATTGTCGCATCCAACGCCGAGCACAGCGTCAGACGCACTTCACCCACAAACTTGAGGACGAATGTGCCGTCTTGCTCGGCGAACTGGATTCTACCGGTACTCATTAAAGGTTCCTGCTCAACACTAACAAGGCGATATCATCCGGCATCTCCCCTAGCGTGGCCAATCCAAACGTCTGGCGCAGACCATCCAGGCTGCCCCCCGCCGCCTTGACCAGTTCGGGCAAGTTGGCTTCTTTCTCTTTGAGTGTATCACCTGGGAGAAGGTCCAGAATGCCGTCGGACAGCAGGGTGAGACTAAAGGACGCAGGCAGATCGATAACGTGATCCGTGTAAGTCGCTTCATTGAACAGCCCGACAGGCAGACCACGGCCTTCAAGGTAATGCGTGTCCCCCGGGGTGTAGAACACCGGCAGCGGCAAATGGCCGCCGACGCTGTAGGTCAACTGCCCGGTGACCTCGTCGATCACGCCACCCACCATCGTTACGTGCTTGCCCAGCTTGCAGCTGATCAGCCCGCGATTGATGTGGCCCAGCACATCTGACGGCTTGAACTCCGGCAGACTGCCGCCTCGCTTGGATTCAAACAGCAGGCGCGTGGTCATGAATTTCAACAGCACGGTGATGAACGCAGACGACGCGCCATGGCCGGACACGTCCGCCAGGTAAAAGGCGACGCGTCGCTCATCGACCCGAAAATAATCAACGAAATCGCCCGACAGGTACAGCGACGGGATGATCTCATGTTCGAATTCGAACGCGTCGATGGCCCAGGGGCTGATGGGCAGCATGTTCATCTGCACCTGACGGCCCGCGTCCTGGTCTTCCTGCAGCAAGTGCAGGCTGGCCTCGAGCTCGCGATTGGCGGTCTCCAGCTTCTGCCGGTATTCCTGGTTTTCGTGGAGCAGGCGCGCCCGGTCCAGCGCTCGTCGGACCGAGTGCTCAAGCACTGCAAGGTCTTCGAGGGGTTTGATCAGGTAATCGGCAGCGCCAAGGCGCAGTGCTTCGACGGCATCGCTCATCACACCCGCGCCAGACACCACGATGACCGGCGTCTCCGGCGCAAGACTGGTGACCTGACGGATCAGCTCGAGACCGCCCACCTGCGGCATGCGCAGGTCGCAGATCAGCAGATCGGGCTTTTCCCGCTCGAAAGTCTGTAGACCCTGCAGGCCATTACCGGCTTGCAGAACACTGAACCCGCTGTCTTCCAAATAGGCCGCGAGACTCGCGCGCACGACTTCGTCGTCATCGATGATCAGCAGCGTGGCACTGGTTTTTTGCATGTGGGCAAACGGCGCCAGATTAGGTTGGCGTAGGCGGCTGGTTGCAGTCAGCCCGCGTACTGGATTCGCTTCTAGCCTCTCTGGCTCAGGTAGCGGACTTTTGGTCAAACGCTTCACATGACAGAGCTGTCCTTCAAGGCGCAGACGGTACTCCCATCCGCCTGGCGTTTCAAGCGCAGCCCCGCTGCCGAACGGCGTCTTTACATCGCAAATCGCCCGGAGTTATAAGAACCGTTAAATCAGCAATCAAAACGAAGGATGCGTCATGGGCCAGCTCGATCGCGATTACGAAGAAAAACGGGATTACATTCGCATGCGGGTCGATGCGGACATCAGCCTGATCTACGCCGGCCAGATTATCCCGGCCGTCTGCGTGGATTTATCCAGCTCTGGCATGCAGATACAAGCGCCCCGCTCGTTCCAGGTGGGCGACAAGATCAGCGTGACGATTGATTCCGAGCACGCCGCGCTCAAGGGCCTGGAGGCGGACACCGAGGTGGTGTGGATTGCCGACATCGAGGGCGGTGAGCAAAAACTGGGGCTGACGATCCTGGCGATGAAGTGACGTCAGTCCGGAACTCCATCACATTTTCGAAAAATAGCGAAAATAAAAAGGCGACCCTCAGGTCGCCTTTTTTTGCATCGCTTTCGAGCGCAGCGGGATCAGAAGTCGTCGACAACCTTGCCGTCTTTGACTTTGAACTCGCGGTTCTGCAGGTAAGCGTTGCGGATGAAAATGTACTTGTCGCCATTGATCAGCTTTTCGGCTGAGAGCAGGCTGGCACGGGTGTCGACAACGCTCACGGCCAGCGCAGTGTTACGCGTCGGGACGTGATCGATGTAACGCCAAGGCTGGGTGTAGGTGTCCGGGTATTTGGCGAACGTGTCACGCACGGTGCTCGGACCAAATAGCGGCAGCATCACGAACGGGCCGCTTGGGACGCCCCAATGACCGAGGGTCTGGCCGAAATCTTCGTCGTTGCGTTGCAGGCCCATCTTGGTGCCGACATCGAAAAAGCCCAGCAGGCCGAAGGTGGTGTTGAAGATCAGGCGTGCGGTATCGACGCCCGCGGCTTCAGGTTTGACCTGAAGCACATCGTTGGCAAGGTTGGTGACTTCGCCGACGTTTTTGAACATGTTGTGGATGCCGTCTTCAAGGAACTGCGGCGTGATGAACTCATAGCCTTGGGCGATGGGTTTCAGCGCGTAGGTGTCGACGGTGTCATTGAAACGGAAAATCGCACGGTTGACGCCTTCCCACGGATCTTCGTCCGCCGCATTTGCAGCCATCGGCGCCACGGCCAGACTGGCCCACACGCACGTTCGAACCAGACGATTGATAATGCCAGCACCGTTCTCGGGCATAGCTGAGACTCCCAGTCAAAGTAATCAAGCGGGCGCTACGCCCCAAACCAAAGGCCGGAGTATAAAGCGTTCTGTGACTATTTACGTCGCTGAAATGGTGGGTGATTTGTAGGGCCTTAAACATCGGGAACCACTGTCATCGTTCGGTCATCGATTTGTCATGGCAATCCCTTAGCGTCAACGGCTTTGAGAGGGAATGCCATGCTCGCCCCGGTCGCCGTCGCTGCTCCATCGTTCACCGCTGTTTTGTTCGGACTGAGCGGTTGCCTTGTCGACTTCGGCGCCCAGGCGCGCACGCTGCTGGGCAGCGATGGAAGGTCACTGGTATCCCGGGACGCCCAGCCATTCGCAGCGCTCGCGCCCGGTGCAATCAACGCCCTGAAGCATCTCAAACAGCACGGCATTCCCTGCGCCTGGCTCGATGAATACCCCTCCTCGATTACCGATCAGCTGGCGGCACCGCTCAGCACTCTGGTTCTACCCACTCCCGCGCCGACCCATCGTTGGCCTGCACCTGATGCATGCTGGCAAGCGCTGATGACCCTGGGCGTGAAGCAACTGGACGGCTGCGTGTTGGTGAGCGGCGATCCGCGTCTGCTCATGGCGGGCATCAACGCAGGGCTGTGGACGGTCGGGCTGGCGTCTTGCGGCCCGCTGTGCGGTTTGTCGCCTCAGCAATGGGAGGCATTGAGCGATCTGGATCGCGAGCGCCGTCGCGGCCGAGCCACCCTCGAGCTGTATGCGGCCGGCGCACATTCAGTCATCGATCACTTGGGCGAGCTGGAGTCGTGTCTGGCGGATATCACCCTGCGCCGGCAGAAGTCGGAGAAGCCTTGAGCTGACTGAGGTCATGCACAGTGGCCTGGAGTGGATTAGTCTAGGGCGGTGAAGGACCTTTGCCTGCGCATTGCGGTCCATCGTGAGACCAATCAGATTAAGGAAGACCCCATGTCCGTCAGTGACTTGCAACTACAACTCGACAGCCTGAACCAGCAGCTGGAGCATAATCCTGATCTGACCGCAGAGGATCGCTCGAACCTGACCGAGGTCATGGAGCAAATCCAGGCGCAGATCGAACTCGAGACCGTCTCCCAAGACCCGAGCATTGCCGATGGCGTCAACCTGGCGGTCGAGCGTTTTGAGGTCGATCACCCGACCATCGCCGGTACGCTGCGCAATGTCCTGGTAACGCTGGGGAGCATGGGGATCTGATTCAGGCGTCTGCTGGCCCACCTCATTGAGGCGGGCCGGCTCGATTCTGCAGGAGCTGGCTTGCCGGCGAACGCAGTGAGTGCGTCAGTCACCCCTATCGTCTGAACATTCGGGCTCACCTGCAAGCTGGCTCCTACAGATGGGGGCAGTAACGCCTTACTGCCGCGCGAGACGCCCGTTTTCCAGCGTCAGCGCTTCCGTGCTGCGGTATGGGTTGATGTCCAGCCCGCCGCGGCGCACATAACGCGCATACACCGTCAGCTTCTCCGGCTTCAGCAAACGCTGCAGGTCCATGAAGATGCGCTCCACGCACTGCTCGTGGAAATCAGAATGCTGGCGGAAGCTGACGATGTAGGCCAGAAAACTGGCGTGATCCAGCGCCGCGCCACGGTATTCAACCGCGACGCTGCCCCAGTCCGGCTGGCTCGTCACCGGGCAGTTGGATTTGAGAAGATGGCTGTGCAGTGCATCGTCCACCACTCGCGACTCATCGCAGCGAAGCAGTTCGGGCTGAGGGCGGTCGTAGCTTGAAATAGTCACGTCGAGGTCATCGACGCACACACCCGGCACCGAAACAATTCCCTCGGCCTCGATGTCCTTCAGGCTGCGAATGCGGACGCCAACCGGCTTGCCAGCAGCGGCCGACAGGTCCTTCTCCAGGGTGGCGATCAGCTCGGCTTCAGACGCAAAGGCGGTCTGATTGAGCGAGTTCAGGTACAGCTTGAACGACTTGGATTCGATGATATTGGCCGAGTCTGCCGCAATGCTGAACTCACCAATGGCCACCACCGGCTTGCCCGATGGCAGCAGCCAGGACAACTCATAGCAATTCCAGAAATCGACACCCTGATAAGGCAACGTCTCGGCCGTCAGGCCCAGTTCTGCCCATTTGGCAGCACGGGGAATCGGGAACAGCAGAGACGGGGTGTACGTGGCGATGTATTCGCTGGACTTGCCCAGCGGCGAGTGTTCGGCTGCGGGATGCATGGCGGGACCTGGACCTGAAAAAAGCGGCTGTTAAAAACCAAGGCCGCGAAGTTTATCGGGTTCGCTCCGGGTTTTCAGCGTTTACTGACTGATCGCCACCTTGCCGACCATGCCCGGTTCGAACAGCCCGCTATTGGGAGCGTCGTGCTTCATGGCCGCGGTGTCGTGCTCCGGGCCGTGCGTCCCCACCGCGCGTCGGCCCCTGATCCATCTGCTACTCGTAACGCAAGGCGTGGGCCGGCTGGATCTGCGCGGCGCGGTAAGCCGGGTAGATCGTTGCCAGAAAGCTGAGGATAAAGCCGGCACTGCAGATCAGCGCCACATCGCTGCCTTCGAGCTTCGACGGAAGATTGCTGATGAAATACACGTCCGAGGTGAAAATGTGCTGGCCTGTCACGCGCTCGACCCAGCCGACGATCTGACTGACGTTGATCGCCGCGATCACCCCCAACACGCCGCCGATCACGGTACCCACGATGCCGATGACGGTCCCCTGCACCATGAAGATGGTCATGATCTGACTTGGGGTGGCGCCGATGGTGCGCAAGATCGCGATGTCGGCGCCCTTGTCATTCACCACCATGATCAGCGTGGCGATGATGTTGAACGCCGCCACGGCGACAATCATCAACAGCAAAAGGCCGATCATGGTCTTTTCCATCTTCATCGCGCTGAACAGACTGCCCTGCGTGTGGGTCCAGTCATCCGCCTTGTAGTCCGCACCGAGTCCGGCGGCAATGGCCGTTGAAACCTGCGGCGCAGCGTACAAATCCGTCAGCGCCAGGCGCACGCCCTGCACCTGATTGGGCTGCCAGCGCTGGATGACGGCGGCATCGGCGACGTTGACCAGCGCCATTGAACCGTCCAGTTCGGCGCCGACCTTGAACACACCCACCACCGTCAAGCGCTGCAGGCGCGGGGTGATGCCACCGGGCGCACTGCTGATTTCCGGAACGATCAGCGTCAGTTTATCGCCGACGTTCAGACGAAAGCGCCGGGCGGTGATTTCGCCGATCACCACACCAAATTCGCCCGCCTTCAAGTCCTGCAGGCGGCCCTGCACGATGTGCTGGGTGACGATGGAGACCTTGGACTCCAGGGCCGGATCGACGCCGTTGATCTGTATCGGCTGCATCGAGCCCTTGTACGACAGCATGCCGTCCATTTCAGTGAATGGCACGGCGGCCGTGACCTGTGGGTCTTTGAGCGATGCCCTGGCCGCCGGCTGCCAGTCGTCGAGCGGCTTGACGCCAGAGATCACCGCATGGGGGACCATGCCGAGGATCCGCGAACTCATTTCCTGCTGGAAACCGTTCATCACGGACAGCACCACGATCATCGCCAGCACGCCCAGCGCCAGCCCGATCATCGAGGTCATGGAAATGAACGAGATGAAGTGGTTGCGACGCTTGGCCCGCGTGTAGCGCGTACCGATAAATATGGATAACGGTCTGAACATTCGTGGAGCACCGTAACTGAGCAGCTAAAAGTAAAAAGCCGATGCCCGAATGGCATCGGTTGTGCGGGTCAGGCTTCGACCAGACGGCCTTCTTCAAGACGCCACACGCGGTCCATCTGTCGGGCCAGCGTCATGTCGTGGGTCACCACCAGAAAGGCGGTGCGCGACAACGTGCTCAGCTCCAGCATCAGGTCCTGAATCCCTTGCGCCGTGTGAGAGTCAAGGTTGCCGGTGGGCTCGTCGAGCATGACCAGACCCGGCTGGTTGACCAGCGCGCGGGCGATCGCCACCCGCTGACGTTCGCCGCCGGACAGCTCCGACGGCTTGTGCGCCAGTCGATGCTTGAGCCCTACCCGCTCCAGCAGCGCGGTTGCACGCTGACGGGCTTCCGGAATCGGCGTCTTGCCGATCAGCAATGGCATGCAGACGTTTTCCAGTGCGGTGAACTCGGGCAGCAAGTGGTGGAACTGATAGACGAAGCCAAGGGCACGGTTGCGCAGCAGCCCGCGGGCCTTCTCGTTGAGCGCCGAAAGCTCTTCGCCCGCCAGCCAGACACTGCCTTCAGTGGGCGTGTCGAGGCCGCCAAGCAGGTTGAGCAAGGTACTTTTGCCCGAGCCCGAGCTGCCGACGATCGCTACGCGTTCGCCCGGGTGCAGCTCCAGTTGCAGGCCCGACAGGACGACCACGGATTCCGGACCTTCCTCGTAGGATTTGCCCAGGTTGCGGCAGCTCAGTACAGCTTTATCACTCATGCCCGACTCACTCATAACGTAGCGCCTCCGCCGGCTGGGTGCGCGCAGCACGCCAGGCTGGATACAGGGTGGCGAGAAAACTCAGGACCAGCGCCGCGCCGCATACGAGCAGCACGTCCTGGGCCATCAATTGCGAAGGCAGATAGTCGATGAAGTAGACATCCGCGTTGAGAAACTTGTGACCGATCAGACCTTCCAGCGCCGAAATCGCCGAACTGACGTTGAGTGCCGCAAGAATGCCGACACCGGCGCCGATCAACGTCCCGACCACACCGATGACCGTGCCCTGGACCATGAAGATCGCCATGATCTGGCCCGGGGTCGCGCCCAGGGTACGCAGAATGGCGATATCACCGCGCTTGTCGTTGACCACCATCACCAGCGTGGAAATGATGTTGAACGCCGCGACCGCCACGATCAGCAACAGCAACAGGCCGATGATGGATTTCTCCATGCCGATCGCCTGATACAGGTTGCCGTGAGTGCGGGTCCAGTCGCGGGAGTAATACTGGTGCTCGCCGAGGTTCTGGGCGATGTCGTATGCCGTGCGCGGCGCCTTGAACAGATCGGTGAATTTCAGGCGCAAGCCCTGCACCTGATCCGGCTTCCAGCGGTGCAGCCGCGCCAGGTCCTGCAGATTGGTGACGCCCAGGTAGCCGTCCAGCTCGCCGGCGCCGACATGAAAGATGCCGACCACGGTAAAGCGCTTCATGCGCGGGAACATGCCGGCAGGGGTCACGGTGACTTCGGGGGACACGAACGTGACTTTGTCGCCCATGCCGACACCGAGCTTGGTCGCGGCCTTGTCGCCGATCACCACGCCAAAGCCGCCCGCGACCAGGTCGTCAAGGCTGCCCTGCTTCATGAAACCGTCGATGATCGACACCTTGCGCTCCTGCGCCGGGTCGATGGCATTGAGCAGGATCTTCTGCACATTGCCGTTGTTGGTCAGCAGGCCTTGCATCTGAGTGAACGGCGCAACGGCCTCGACCTGTTTGTTCTGTTTGACCCGGGAGGCCAGGGCCTGCCAGTCATTGATCGGCTCGCCGGACTCGATGGTAGCGTGGGGCACCATGCCCAGCACGCGGGTGCGCATCTCGTGGTCGAAGCCGTTCATGACCGAGAGCACGACGATCATCACGACCACGCCCAGGGCGAGGCCGATCATCGACGTCAGGGAAATGAAGGAGACAAAGTGATTACGGCGCTTTGCACGGGTGTAGCGCGTGCCGATGAATACAAAAAGAGGTCTGAACATTTAGGGGCTTGTTCGGAGGAATGGGAACGTCCTTGTGGCGGGCCTGGGCAAGCGGCTTTACACTCGGATCACCACCGGATCACGCTCGAAAAGCTGAGCTATGATTTTGAGCAATCACTCTGACAACCGCCGCTACCATGGGTTCGCCATGCCGACACTAGATGAAGAAGAACGCCGCGAATACTACCGTATCGAGGACAGCGTCGCACTGGAAATTAACCGCATCGCCGGGCCTGGCACGGGAGAGGAACCTGGCCATCACGACACGTCCACGCTCTTCGATCTGCTGAGCGAATTGCACGTCGCCGAGTTTGAATCCCAGCACCTGCTGCGCCAGCTGGATGATCGAGACCGCACTACCAACAGCTTCCTTCGAGCGATGAGCAAGCGCATCGATCTGCTCGGCCAAGTGGTGGCGCACACCGCACTGGGCAAGCTGGGCGCGCCGCAGCGCGTGATCATGTCCGAGGGTGGCCTGCAATTCGAAACCCCTCAACCCTTCCAGCCCGGCACCGTGTTGTCGGTGAAAATGGTACTGATGCCCCAGGCGTCGGGGATGATGCTGCGGGCCCGGGTGACACATTGCGATACGTTGGCCATCGGCGATTTTGACGTCGGCGCGGAGTGGATCGACCTCACTGACGCCCAGCGCCAATTGCTCGCCCGACACATCCTGCAACGACAAGCCGCGCAGCGACGGCTGGCCCGTGAGCAGGCAGACCCCGACACCAAGCCTACCTGACCCCGGCACCCCTTATTCCAGCCCGACCTATTCCCGCGCCATGCGTACCAAGGAGTGATTGTGACCATTATTTACGGCCACCGCGGCGCCAAGGGCGAAGCACCGGAAAACACCCTGACCAGCTTTCAGGAATGCCTCAAACACGGCGTCAAACGCTGCGAACTGGATCTGCACCTGTCCCGCGATGGCGAGCTGATGGTGATCCATGACCCGACCCTCAAGCGCACCACCGACCGCCGCGGCAAGGTCGTCGAGCACGACGCCGCCGATCTCATGACCTACGACGCGCGCAAGGGCGGACCCGGCTGGGTGCAGCCCTGCCCCATTCCCCGCCTGGAAGAACTGTTCGAGAAATGCGCCTTCGATCACTGGCAGCTTGAGGTCAAAAGCGCGTCACGCACCCGCGCGGCAACCACCGTGCTGGCCATTCGTGAAATGGCTCAGCGCCACGGACTGCTGGATAAAGTGACAATCACGTCGAGTTCCCGGGAAGTACTGCGCGCGGCGCTGGAGCTGACACCGGATATTTCGCGCGGGCTGGTGGCGGAATACGCCTGGCTTGACCCGCTGAAAGTGGCTCAAGGGTATGGCTGCGAGATCCTCGCGCTGAACTGGACGCTGTGCACGCCCGAGCGCTTGAAGAAAGCCCAGAACCAAGGGCTGCATGTGTCGGTGTGGACAGTCAACGAGCCCGCGCTCATGCGCAGACTCGCCGACTTCGGCGTTGACAGCCTGATTACAGACTTTCCCGGTTTGGCCAGCGCCACCCTTGGGAAGTACTGAAATCGGTCTCCCCGGCCGGCTCAGGCCACCGGCCGGAGCCGCTCAAAAAAGCCGGTTCAGACCGTCATATGCCGCTACCCGATAGGCCTCGGCCATGGTCGGGTAGTTAAACGTGGTGTTGACGAAGTACTTGATCGTGTTCGCCTCGCCGGGCTGGTTCATGATCGCCTGACCGATGTGCACGATCTCCGATGCCTGGTCGCCGAAGCAGTGCACGCCGAGGATCTGCAGCGTTTC
This sequence comes from Pseudomonas graminis, assembly GCF_013201545.1. NCBI lineage: Bacteria > Pseudomonadati > Pseudomonadota > Gammaproteobacteria > Pseudomonadales > Pseudomonadaceae > Pseudomonas > Pseudomonas graminis. The sequence continues at coordinate 3,669,212 of NZ_CP053746.1, read as the reverse complement.
GCGGTGAAACAGGATTTTCAGCATGCCAACCGGCTCGTGGGAAATCTGCGCGCGAGCCATGCTCTTGAAAAACGCCTTGCCCACTTCGTACGGGACTTTGGCCACGGTCAGGTCATGCTCGTTCTGACCGATGGAACTGATCTCGGGGATGGTGTAGATCCCGGTCGGCACGTCGTTGACGAAGCGCCACGCGCCGTTGTCGACCGCACTGCCCGACGCCGAACGACCCTGGTCATAGGCCGCGCTGGCCAGACTCGGCCAGCCGATCACGTCGCCAGCGCCATAAATGTTCGGCTGGCTGGTGCGATAGGCTTCGTCGACATCGATCTGCCCGCGACCGTTGGCCTTGATGCCGACGTTTTCCAGACCCAGCTTGTCGGTGTTGCCGGTACGGCCGTTACACCACAGCAAGGCGTCGGCCTTGACCTTTTTGCCGGACTTGAGGTGAAGGATCACCCCGTTGTCCAGCCCTTCAACGCGCTCGTATTCCTCGTTGTGGCGCACCATCACGTTGTTGTTGCTAAAGTGATAGCTCAGGCCTTGGGAGATTTCCGAGTCAAGGAAGCTCAGCAACTGGTCACGGTTGTCGATCAGTTCGATTTCTACACCGAGACCGCTGAAGATCGACGCGTATTCGCAACCAATAACCCCCGCGCCGTAGATGATCAGTTTGCGCGGGGTGTGACCCAGACTGAGGATGGTGTCGCTGTCGTAGATGCGCTTGTGGGAGAAGTCGATATCAGCTGGGCGATAAGGCCGCGAGCCGGTGGCGATGATGATCTGGTTGGCAACCAGTTTTTCCACGACGCCGGTGTTGCATACCACGTCGATGCTGCGCTCGTCGGCGAAGCTGCCGGTGCCGAAGAACACGTCGACACGGTTGCGGGCGTAATAAGCGGTGCGTGATGCGACTTGCTTGTTGATGACCCTCTCGGCGTTCTTCAGGACGTCCGGGAAGGAAAACCAGCGTGGCTCACCGATGGCGCGAAACATCGGGTTGGTGTTGAACTGGATGATCTGTTTAACCGAGTGACGCAGGGCCTTCGACGGGATCGTGCCCAGGTGGGTGCAGTTGCCGCCGACCTGCCGACGGCTGTCGACCATTGCCACCTTACGCCCGGCCTTGGCAGCGTTCATCGCCGCGCCCTCACCCGCCGGGCCCGAACCCAGCACTACCACGTCGTAGTTGTAGACAGCCATGCGTACTCCTCAGAACTGGCCGAGACACCACTCTGGTGTCTCCGGCTGAATCATGCCGCCCGGGCGGCATGAAGGATCGAAACTCGCGGCGCAGTCTAGTCTCACCGAGGGCAAACGACCATTAACCCTTGGTCGCGTCCCTCGGCAGACCTCTCTGCGGTGCCGCAGGTCGAGCGCTGGAAACCTCACTCGACTGCAGAATTGCTGCGGATGATAAATCCCTTGCGTGACGATTCCTAAAAAAATCGCACGCCCAGGCATCTGTCCCTACGGCGACCCGAGGAATTCACTCGGCCAGATGCAGAAACAGACGGTGCGCCAGTTCCTTGCCGATGGCGCTGCGATAAATGCTCACCACTTCCTTGTTGTCCTTGGCCGCCTTGAGCATCGCCCTGTAACCCATCAGCCGCTGGTCCGGCAGTTTAAGGTGGGCGGCGGTGAAGGCATCCGAGGCCGCGTCCTCGCTGGCGTAGTGAAAATGCGCCCACCACAGCAGGTGGTCATCCTTGTCTCGGATCGCATATTCCTGCACGAAATCGTTGCGACGACTGCCCGACATGTTTTTTCGGCCGTCGACACGGGCAATGCGCACCTCATGTTGTCGATCCAGATAACTGACGCGACTGGCCGTCGGCGGCTGGCGCTTTATCATCTCGATACGCAGCTGACGTCCCTGCTCGCGAAATCGCTGTTCGGCGACACGCATTTCGTCCAGCAGGGGCTGTACTGATTCACCCTTGCCGTCTACCGCATGGGGATCTTCAAGATGAATCTGCAGCTTCTCCGCCAGCTCACCTAATTTGTCGGCCTTTTGCACCAGGATGTCTTCCATGTCCTCGGGCTCATTGGCACGGCGAGACTGGCGCACCGCGCTGGCAATCTCGGGCTCCACCCGATCCAGCAGGGCGCGGCTTCGACGCATGAGCTCTGCCAGTGGGACGATGCTGTCGCGATTGCCCAGCTTGCGTGGCTGTTCCTCGATTTCGACCCATTCCCCCTCCGCGTGCTGGTGGTACGCGCCGACCACCCGATCACCGGTGGCCGCCTTGACCTCCACGACTTCACCCAGTGAAGGCTCCTCGCCTTCACGCAATCGGCCGATCAACGTGCGGTGCCCTCGGGTTTTGATTACCCGCTTGCGTGTCTGCTTGAGCCTCGGGACATATTCCGCAGGCGTCTCGGCGGGCTCCTCGCTCTCGCGGATCAGGTCCGAAAGCCGGTGCTCGGCACGGTCGGAAATCGCCGACAGGTCCTCGAAGAATCGGTGGAAGTGCGGGGGATCGACCAGCTCGGGCTCGCTCTCGAAGGCGGCCAGGGCGACGATCGAGGCCCGGTCATATTCCCTGAGGGAGCTTTCCAGCACAGCGATCTGTTCGGCGATCGTGTAATCGTGTGGCCTTTCCAGCTCGGCCTGAGAGCTCAGCGCCGAGTGCAGCGAGTCGTCGTTGAGCATGCGCTTGAGCGTCACCGCCCTGTGGGTGTCCAGAATGGTCTCGGCGCTGAAACACAGTTCGAGGGACGACCACATGCGACTGGCGCGCCAATCAACGAGGGAGAACATCCTGTTGTTGTAAAACTCCAGCGCTTCCGTGCGCCAGTATGCCTCGCCGACTTTCGGCACCTCGCGCAACCGCTGCCACAGCCCTTCCCTGACCAGCGCCCAGTGCACTCCGCTCTCTTGCAGCACCAGCGACTTCTCGAACAGCCCCAGATAGATCCCGACATTCTCGAGAGAGAGAATCCCGGACACGGCGCGCATCCGGGCCAATTCTTCTTTGGCGACGATGAGCATGTCGCTGAGCAGCACGCCTTCCAGCAGACAGATCCGCCTGACGATGCCCTGCAGGTCCTTGGCATAGGTTTTGTCAGGGGTGCGATCGGCAGGACGCAATGACTGGTCGATAGCATTTTTGCGGTCGATGATCTCCATCACGGCGCGGATGTCTGTTTCCAGCAACGAAGTGATCTCATGGTGCCTTTCGAGCGGCAGGGCATCGATACGGTTGTCGTTCTCCACAATCCTGATGTAAAGATCGTTCTGGCGCTTGAGCAGCTCGGACTTTTCCGCGATGGCCAGCTTGAGTCGGGCGGCGTTTTCCAGCGCGAGTTGCCGGGCGCTGCGCTTGGGGCCGCCGCCGCGAAGGCGCAGCCCAAGGTCGAGACGCCAGACCTCACTCTCACGCGCAAGCCAGGGCCCGGTGAGTTCATCGTTTCGCGGGTCGATAATCTGCACGTGGTCGCTCACCTGAACCCTGTACACCGCACCATCAATGCGCGCGTACCACGCGCCATTCAGCTTATACAGCCCTTGGGTGCCAGCGGCGCCTGATGGCTCCGGCAGCAAAGGCGCTGGCCGGACTTCAAACGCCTGCAGCGCAACCTGCTGGGCAGCCGTGAGGCTCAGATCGGCGCGCGACCAGGAAAAATCCAGTTGGGTTCTCACTGTGCCGGGCAGCGGGTCGGGCTCTGCTACAGGCGTTGGCTCCGGGGCAAGGGTCGGACTGGGTGCAGCCAGCAGGTCTGCCAGATTCGGCCGAGCTACCCCTGCTGATCGCCCGCGCGCCGGGAGGACACGATTAGCCTGGGTGCTATGCAGCAGCAACATCGCCACGGTGAGCAGTAAATTGCCCATGGATTCTTCACGATCACGGTCAGTGGCATTGCGCTCAGAGGCCAGGGCCCCTTGCGCCTCGTTCATCATCTGCACCAGCCACAGCGCATTGCCGACGGGGCCGGAGACAAACGGCATGAGGGTCTCCAGCGCCAGCCAGCCACCGCGCTTGAGCAAGGCCCAGCGACTTTCTGCGTTGGAGGTGGACTGCCTGTCCGCCAGCTCGACCAGCGCTGCTGCATTGGCCTTGAACAGTGCAACCAGCGGGTCGCCGACGACCTCGTCGACGGCCAGCTGTGCAGGCGGTGGTGTCTCCAGCGGCGCGAACTCCGAACCCTGGCCGAAGCGCACGATGTGCGGCTGATCGAAGCCGCCATTGGCGTACACCTGCCGCGCGTGATCGTCCATCCAGGTCAGTACGTCGTCCTGAAGCTCTCCGGGTTCGACGATGGCCGCGCGCAGGGCGCCCCAGGATTCGAATTCGATCAGCGACTGACGGGAAAACGGTCGATACAGCACCACCGGGCCCGCGGCCGTATCGCGGTCACTGATCACGAAGGTGTTTGCGACCACATCGGCCGTCCTGCCAACCGTTGCGAGGAAGGCCAGCGGACGCAGGGTCGTGTCGCGCAGCGCTGAAGGGCGTTGCTCCGGAGGCTGCACGAGGGCGGCCACACGCTGATAGGCGCTGTCACAAAAATGCGCCTCGTGACGGATTTTCAGCTCCAGCGCCTGCAGGGGCAGTTGAGCACGAAGCGGGTCGATGTACGCCGCCTGGCGCCTGGCGGACTCGTCGGGGTCAGTGACCAGCACCCGTTTCAGCAGCGCTGGGTAGTGGCGGCCGATGTCCACCTGACACACCAGCAGCCGCAGATAATCGGCGCTGAACCAGTCAGGCGCTGGGGTGCCGTCCCTGTGCACCACCTGCAGTGCACCGGCCGGCTCGCCGGAAAGATTCTCCAGCGCAAACTCGGCGAGGCTCATGCGGACCGGTTCGACCAGGCCTGCGGTGACCACCTGACCACCGCCGGGAATCGCGGCGGCGACCACTTTGCGGATAACGACGTCCAGATCGGCGATCAGCAGATCTGCGGCCTCCGGGTGATCGGCGAGCATTTCGCGCTGCAGTTGCTGACTGGCGTAATCGAGCAACGGCGGAATGTCTTCGTTGAACGTGCTTGCTGCGCCCGCTGGAGCGCTCGCCAACGCAATCATTCGACGGCTGAAATCCATGCGGTCGGCGACGCTGGCCTTGCGCAACCAGTCTGGAAGCGTTTCGGGGCTTTCCAGGCCCGGAACGACGGGGAGCAGAAAAGGCGTGATGTCGGTAGCGGCGGCCATACGGCGATCGAGCTCGGCAAAATCCTCAGCGTCGGGGTGGTCAAGTCGGGCAACCTGCTGCAGCTGGAGGGCCAGCATCGACTGGGCCAGCGCACTGAACAGGTCACCCTCAACCTCGCGCAGCGTCCAGGCCTCGGCCTGGGTGGCTGACGGAGACCTACCGAGGCTGGCCATCAGATCAGCCAGCGAACCATGCCTGACGATGACACCCGGCGACTGCCAAGTGAAAAACATCTCCGTGCCGCCCCACACGCCGGTCGCTGCCAGCACGGGCAGCACTGACGCCGGTGAGGAAGCATCCACTGCCTGGGGGATGCAGGCACGAACGACATCGTCCGCATGGACCTTGTCGATACTCAGCATGAAATTGCGTTGGGTCTGGTCGGGAAAATAAGCGATGGGACGAAGGAAATCGCCCTCGTTTTTGTGCAGCGCCGGGGTGTCGTTCAACGCTCGCAGATAGCCCTTCTTCAGTGCATCAGACAGCCCCGCCCAAGGGCTCTGCCCATCGGCAGTCGGCGCTTCCCAGAAATCCATCAGCGCCTGCTGGAACTGTTCGTTCAGCGCCAGAGCAACCGTATCGACCAGAATATTCAGCTGATCGAAATCGATGGGCGTCGGGGTCGCGTCCTGTACGGCGGGATCGATGACAAGTGTGTTGGTCTCGGAGCGCCAGAGTGGAGTCTTGCCCGTCAGGAATGCCTGCTGCAGATTTCTGAACAGCGTTTCCGTGCGCTGACTGCCATCGGAGGCGGTTCGGGTGATGACGCAAATCTCGGGATCGATTTCAAGGTTCGGGAATTGTCGTTGCAGTGCGGCATGCAGCTGCCGAAGCGCGACGTCATGCAACGTCGGGCGCTGTGAAACCACAGCGATCAGGTCAAAGGTTGGGCTCATTTGCCAGTTAACTCGTGCAAGGGATGAAGAAGCGCTCAGCGGCCTGTGGGCACTGAGCAGATTTGCGGGGAGTTAAACCGGCAACGAGTCCGTAGGTGGAATACATAGATATTGTTTTTTGCGCGGGTGCAGCGGGACGTCCGTGGTCGATGCGCAGGGCGTTCTGATTGCCAACCGCCAGCTTTACACATATCGTTACAAATCTGGGGCGCCCAAGGCCAAGCGCGGGCGCCGCAGCAGAGGACGCATAAATATAACGGATCCCCCCAGCTAGACAGCTTAAGCGAGTAATTCCAGATGGCCTCGAACACGGGCAAAGGCAAGGCGATATTTCGCGTTGTCAGCGGCAACTTCCTTGAAATGTTTGACTTCATGGTCTACGGCTTCTACGCCACGGCCATCGCCAAAACCTTCTTCCCCGCCGACAGTGAATTCGCATCCTTGATGCTGTCGCTGGCGACCTTCGGCGCCGGCTTCCTCATGCGCCCGCTGGGTGCCATCTTCCTCGGTGCATACATCGACCACCACGGCCGGAAAAAAGGCCTGGTGATTACCTTGGCGATGATGGCCATGGGTACGGTATTGATCGCCTGCGTGCCGGGCTACGCGACCTTGGGCGTCGCCGCGCCGCTGCTGGTGCTGATCGGGCGTCTCCTGCAAGGCTTCTCGGCCGGGGTTGAGCTGGGCGGTGTGTCGGTGTACCTGGCGGAGATTTCCACGCCGGGCCGCAAGGGCTTCTTCGTTAGCTGGCAGTCGGCTAGCCAACAGGCGGCAGTGGTTTTCGCCGGTCTTTTGGGTGTTGGCCTGAACCACTGGCTGAGCCCGGAAGACATGGGTCAATGGGGCTGGCGTGTGCCGTTCCTGATCGGCTGCCTGATCGTTCCGGCGATCTTCGTGATTCGCCGTTCGCTGGAAGAAACCCCCGAGTTCGAAGCTCGTGCCCAACACCACCGCCCAAGCCTGGGCGAAGTGGTCAAGTCGATCGGTCAGAACTTCGGTCTGGTCATCGCCGGCATGGCGCTGGTGGTCATGACCACCGTGTCGTTTTACCTGATTACCGCTTACACCCCGACGTTCGGCAAAAACGAGCTGCACCTGTCTGATCTGGACAGCCTGCTGGTAACGGTCTGCGTGGGTATTTCCAACTTCATCTGGCTGCCGGTGATGGGCGCACTGTCGGACCGGATCGGCCGCAAGCCTCTGCTGCTGGCGGCGACCATTCTGGCAATCATCACGGCGTACCCTGCCCTGTCCTGGCTGACCGCCAACCCGAGTTTTGGCAACCTGCTGATGGTCGAGCTGTGGCTGTCCTTCCTGTACGGGTCGTACAACGGCGCGATGGTGGTTTCACTGACCGAAATCATGCCGGTCGAAGTGCGTACCACCGGCTTCTCCCTGGCTTACAGCCTGGCGACCGCGACGTTCGGCGGTTTCACGCCGGCGGCCTGTACGTACCTGATTCACGTGCTGGACAACAAAGCCGCACCGGGCATCTGGCTAAGCGGCGCGGCAGTGCTGGGCCTGATCGCCACGCTCGTGCTGTTCCGCAAGGGTCAGACGCGGATTCAAGGCGTGACGGCGGTCGGCTGATCGCCGAGAGCAGTAAGCGGCAAGCTTCAAGCTTCAAGCCATAAGCTCAAGCAAAAAAACGCCCCGATTAATTCGGGGCGTTTTTGTTTCCAGATGACACGGCCACTTTCTCTGGTGATTGACAGTCAGCCTTCGCGAGCAAGCTCGCTCCCACAGGATCGTGGGTCGCCTCGGGATTTCTGCCAGTTCGCTGGATTTGCTCACACATGAAAACGCCCCGAACCAGTCGGGGCGTTTTTTTACTTCGCAGTTCGGCTTGCAGCTTGCAGCTTGAGGCTTACCGCTTACCGCTGCTTTCAACCTACTTCGGGAAAGCTGGCGGGTTGACCCCGGTCATTTCTTCCATCACGCGGACCACCTGGCAGCTATAGCCAAACTCGTTGTCGTACCAGACGTAGAGCACAACGCGGTTATCCATGGCGATAGTCGCTTCAGCATCGACGACGCCGGCGTAACGCGAGCCGACGAAGTCGGTGGAGACCACTTCCAGGGAGTTCACGAAGTCGATCTGTTTGTGCAGATCGGAATACAGCGCGGTGTGGCGCAGGTACTCGTTCATCTCTTCGCGGGTGGTGGCCGTCCCCAGGTTCAGGTTGAGGATGGCCATCGAGACGTTCGGCGTTGGAACGCGGATCGCGTTACCGGTCAGCTTGCCAGCCAGCTCAGGCAGCGCCTTCGCTGCAGCGGTGGCCGCGCCGGTTTCGGTGATAACCATGTTCAGCGCGGCGCTGCGGCCACGGCGATCGCCCTTGTGGAAGTTGTCGATCAGGTTCTGGTCGTTGGTATACGAGTGAACCGTTTCAACGTGACCGTTGACGATGCCGAACTTGTCGTTGACTGCCTTGAGCACTGGCACGATGGCGTTGGTGGTGCAGGATGCCGCGGAGATGATCTTGTCATCGGCGGTGATCTGCTGGTGGTTGATGCCGTGCACGATGTTCTTCAACTTGCCCTTGCCCGGTGCGGTCAGGACCACGCGATCAATACCCGGGCATTGCAGGTGCTGGCCCAGGCCGTCGGCGTCACGCCATACGCCGGTGTTGTCGACCAGCAGCGCGTCCTTGATACCGTATTGGGTGTAATCCACCTCGGCCGGGTTCTTGGCGTAGATCACCTGAATCAGGTTGCCGTTGGCGCAGATGGTGTTGTTGGCTTCATCGATGGTGATGGTGCCGTCGAAAGGACCGTGGACCGAGTCACGGCGCAGCAGGCTTGCGCGCTTGACCAGATCGTTTTCAGCGCCCTTGCGGACCACGATGGCGCGCAGACGCAGGCCGTCGCCGCCACCGGTTTTTTCGATCAGGATGCGTGCCAGCAGACGACCGATGCGACCGAAGCCGTACAGCACGACGTCAGTGCCTTTGCGCTCGCCGGAGTTCTGCTGACCGATGATTTCGGCCATTTCTTCGCGGACGAACTCTTCAGGGGTGCGGCCATTGGCCTCGGCCTTGTACTTAACCGCCAGCTTGCCCAGGTCCACCGAAGCGGCGCCCAGTTTGAGCTCGCTCATGGCTTTGACGAGGGGGAATGTCTCGTGTACGGACAACTCGCTGGCGTCGGCCTGGCGGTGACGCGCAAAGCGGTGTGCTTTGAGAATCGCGATGACTGAACGGTTGATCAGGCTGCGGCCATAGATCGAACTCACCACATTATTATTGCGGTAGAGCTGACCGATAAGCGGGATCATCGCCTCGGCGAGGGCTTCACGATCGATCCATTCACCAAGACACTGGTCGGGCTTCTGAGTCACGGGAACCTTCCACATGTAGGGGCTGAAAAAAGGGACTACATTATGCACAGGCCTTTGTTTATGAGCAATCCAGACTTTCCACGACCTGGAGCACTACATAATTGCGAGCGCACAAAACTGACAGCGTCTCTGCGGATTAGTTACACTCCCCGGCTTTGCCGCAACGCCTGGAGCTTTAACTTCCGTGCCCGTTCTGCGCCTACCGATTCTGCCTGCTGCAGCAGGCAAACAACATTGGGGTAACCTCCCCGGTGCCGCCCTGAGTCTCGCCATTGCCGAGGCTGCCAGCGCCGCTAAACGCTTCACTCTGCTGCTCACCGCAGACAGCCAGAGCGCCGAGCGCCTGGAACAGGAACTGAAGTTTTTCGCCCCCGAGCTCCCGGTCCTGCATTTTCCCGATTGGGAAACCCTGCCCTACGACCTGTTTTCGCCCCATCAGGACATCATCTCCCAGCGCATCGCCAGCCTTTACCGGCTGCCGGAACTGGTGCACGGCGTGCTGGTGGTGCCGATCACTACCGCCCTGCACCGTCTGGCGCCGACCAGTTTCCTGCTGGGCAGCAGCCTGGTCCTCGACGTGGGCCAGAAGCTCGACGTCGACGCCATGCGCACCCGCCTTGAAGCCAGCGGTTATCGTTACGTTGACACGGTGTATGAGCACGGTGAGTTCACCGTCCGTGGCGCGCTGATCGACCTGTTTCCGATGGGCAGCAAACTGCCTTACCGCATCGACCTGTTCGATGACGAGATCGAAACCCTGCGCACCTTCGAGCCGGAAACCCAGCGCTCCATCGACAAGGTCGATTCGGTGCGTCTGTTGCCGGCGAAAGAATTCCCGCTGCAGAAGGAAGCGGTGACGCGTTTCAAGGCGCGTTTCCGCGAACGCTTTGACGTGGACTTCCGGCGCAGCCCGATCTTTCAGGACTTGAACAGCGGCATCACGCCGGCCGGTATCGAGTACTACATTCCGTTGTTTTTCGAAGAAACCTCCACGCTGTTCGATTACCTGCCCCAGGACACCCAGGTGTTCTCGATGCCAGGGATCGAAGCGGCGGCCGAGACCTTCTGGAAGGACGTGCGCAACCGCTATGAAGAACGCCGGGTCGATCCCGAGCGGCCGTTGCTGCCGCCGGCCGAGCTGTTCCTGCCGGTGGACGATTGCTTTGCCCGCCTGAAAAACTGGCCCCGTGTGGTCGCGAGCCAGGACGACGTCGAAAGCGGCGTCGGTCGCGAGCGTTTTCCGGCGCAGGTTCTGCCGGATCTGGCCATCGAAGCCAAGGCAAATCAACCGCTGGCGGCGCTGTCGAAGTTCCTCGGCGAGTTCCCGGGACGCGTGCTGTTTACTGCCGAATCCGCCGGTCGCCGTGAAGTGTTGCTGGAGCTGCTCGAACGCCTGAAGCTGCGCCCGAAAACCCTGGACAGCTGGCAGGAGTTCGTCGACAGCAAGGAGCGTCTGGCGATCACCATCGCGCCGCTGGACGAAGGTCTGGTGCTGGAAGAGCCGGCGCTGGCGCTGGTAGCGGAAAGCCCGTTGTTCGGCCAGCGGGTGATGCAGCGTCGTCGCCGCGACAAGCGCGCCGACAGTCACGCCAGCGATGCCGTGATCAAGAACCTCGCCGAGCTGCGTGAAGGCGCCCCGGTGGTGCACATCGACCACGGGGTCGGCCGTTACCTGGGGCTGGCAACGCTGGAGGTAGAGAACCAGGTCGCCGAGTTCCTCATGCTGGCCTACGCCGAGGAAGCCAAGCTGTACGTGCCGGTGGCCAACCTGCACCTGATCGCTCGCTACACCGGCAGCGATGACGAGCTTGCGCCCCTGCACCGTCTGGGTTCGGAAGCCTGGCAGAAAGCCAAGCGCAAGGCCGCCGAACAGGTGCGCGATGTGGCCGCCGAGCTCCTCGATATCTATGCCCGCCGCGCGGCACGCGAAGGGTATGCCTTCGCCGATCCGAAGCTGGACTACGACACCTTCAGCGCCGGCTTCCCGTTCGAAGAAACCCCGGACCAGCAGACCACCATCGAGGCCGTGCGCGCCGACATGCTCGCGCCCAAGCCCATGGACCGTCTGGTCTGCGGCGACGTCGGTTTCGGCAAGACCGAAGTGGCCATGCGCGCGGCGTTCATCGCCGTGCACGGCGGCCGCCAGGTGGCGATTCTGGTGCCGACCACCCTTCTCGCCCAGCAGCACTACAACAGTTTCCGCGACCGCTTCGCTGACTGGCCGGTGACGGTCGAAGTCATGAGCCGCTTCAAATCGGCGAAAGAAATCAATGCGGCCGTGGCCGATCTGGCTGAGGGCAAGATTGACATCGTCATCGGCACCCACAAGTTGCTGCAGGACGACGTCAAGATCAAAAACCTAGGGCTGGTGATCATCGACGAAGAGCACCGCTTCGGTGTGCGTCAGAAGGAACAGCTCAAGGCCCTGCGCAGCGAAGTCGACATTTTGACCCTCACCGCGACGCCGATCCCGCGCACCTTGAACATGGCCGTGGCCGGCATGCGTGACCTGTCGATCATCGCCACCCCGCCGGCGCGTCGTCTGTCGGTGCGCACCTTCGTCATGGAGCAGAACAAGCCGACTGTCAAAGAGGCGTTGCTGCGTGAGTTGCTGCGCGGCGGTCAGGTGTACTACCTGCACAACGACGTGAAGACCATCGAAAAATGCGCGGCCGATCTGGCCGAACTGGTGCCGGAAGCGCGCATCGGCATCGGCCACGGGCAGATGCACGAGCGCGATCTCGAACAGGTGATGAGCGACTTCTACCACAAGCGGTTCAACGTGCTGATCGCCTCGACCATCATCGAGACCGGCATCGACGTGCCGAGCGCCAACACCATCATCATTGAGCGCGCCGACAAATTCGGTCTGGCCCAGCTGCACCAGTTGCGCGGCCGGGTCGGGCGCAGTCACCACCAGGCGTACGCCTACCTGCTGACGCCGCCGCGCAAGCAGATCACCCCGGATGCCGAAAAGCGTCTGGAGGCGATCGCCAACACCCAGGACCTCGGCGCAGGCTTCGTGCTCGCCACCAACGACCTGGAAATCCGGGGCGCCGGCGAGCTGCTCGGCGACGGCCAGAGCGGGCAGATTCAGGCGGTGGGCTTCACCCTCTATATGGAAATGCTCGAACGCGCGGTGAAGTCGATCCGCAAGGGCGAGCAGCCGAACCTCGACCAGCCGCTGGGTGGCGGTCCGGAGGTCAATCTGCGGGTGCCGGGGCTGATTCCCGAGGCCTATTTGCCGGACGTTCATACGCGCCTGATTCTGTACAAGCGCATTGCCAACGCCGCCGACGAAGAGGGTCTCAAGGACCTGCAGGTCGAGATGATCGACCGCTTCGGTCTGTTGCCCGAGCCCACCAAGAATCTGGTGCGCCTGACGTCGCTGAAGTTGAAGGCCGAGCAACTGGGCATCAAGAAAGTCGACGCCGGTCCCCAGGGTGGGCGCATCGAATTCGCGGCGGAAACCCCGGTCGACCCGCTGACACTGATCAAGCTGATCCAGAGCCAGCCCAAACGCTACAAGTTCGAAGGCGCCACGCTGTTCAAATTCATGGTGCCGATGGAGCGCCCCGAGGAGCGCTTCGCCACGCTGGAGGCGCTGTTCGAACGCTTGACCCCACCGCCATCCAAAAAATCGGCTTAAGGATTCACCATGGGTTTGATCCGCTCCTTCACCCTGCTGCTGGTGCTGTTTGCCCCGGCGGCCTTCGCCGATGGCACCTATCAGGTGGAACTGATCCTGTTCCGCCAGAACGGCGAACCGGCGGCGACCAATCAACCCGCGCCGGAAGACTGGGCCGCCGGGGCGCAACCACTGGGCGCGGACAACCAGACGCCCACAGCGCTCGACACGCTAGCGAACAAGCTGGAATCAAGCGACGGCTATAAAGTGCTGCTGCACACCGCCTGGCAACAGGACCTCAGCGCCACCCCGAGCAAGGTGGCGATCAGCGACGGTCAGGAACAGTTCGGCCACTTCCCCATTGAGGGCACCGTAAGCCTGGGTCTGGCGCGCTTTACCGACATCGATGCGAACTTCTGGGTCAACCAGTTGGACAGCCACGGCGTGCTGGTGACCAGCGAGCGCATGCGTCAGGCGACCCGGGTCAGAAACGGAGAACTCACCTATATGGACAACGGAAGCCTCGCCCTGCTGATCAAGGTTTCTCCTGTCCAGCCATCGCGTTGACGCAGGCCTAGACGTGGCGTCCAACCTGGAAAAAGCCCTCGCCCTGCCGTGGGAACCGCTGTTCAAAACCCAGGCGGTCGAGCGTGGCCTGGAGTACGCGCGGCAGAAGCGCGTCATCCTCGAACACCTGAGCGCAGACATCGTGCGCACGGTGTGCCGAGGCTCAAGCCTGGAGAACTACACCCAAACGCTGCTGTTCAAGGACCCCGAGCGCACGCGCAATTTCATCGTCGGGAAATGCACCTGCCCGGTCAGGAACAACTGCAAGCATTGTGCAGCGGCGCTGTTCTTTATGCAGGACCCGGAAAACAGCCCCGGGATTCTGGCAGCGGTCGACGGCGAATCGGTTGCGCGCAGGCCGAAAGTCGTCGAGCAAAAACCCAAGCTGCCCGAGCGTCTGGAAAAGAACATCAAGCCCGAGCCGCGGCTGATTCTCGCCAGCTTCGAGTACAGCGCCTACGAGCCGCGCAACGGCAAGATGCAGCGGCACATCCAGCACCGCGCCGCCCTGGCGTTTCGCTACCGCGAGTCCTATGTGTCCGGCGTGCCCGCCCCTGGTCGTGGCGGCGACATCCTCTGGAACCTGCCGGACGAAACGCTGCGTATGCGCCGGCATCCGGCGCGTGAAGGCGAATACCGCAAGCAGCTTCAGGAACTGGGCTTTCGCATCGCCACCCGGCAGAGCAAGGCGCTGCCGGACAGTGCCGGCGAAATGTTCGAGCTGCCCACCGACAAGGCCTGGCTGAGCTTCATTCTCGACGAGTTGCCCCGGCTGCGCGCCGAAGGCTGGCAGATCGAAATGAGCGAAGACTTCGGCTTCGACGTGACCCCGGTGGACGACTGGTACGCCGTGGTCGACGACGAGCCGGAGCGCGACTGGTTCGATCTGGAGCTGGGGATCATCGTCAACGGCGAGCGGCTGAGCCTGCTGCCGATCCTGATAAACCTGCTGCGCACCCACCCCGAGTTGATGACCCCCAGCGGCATTGCCAAGCGTCGGGACGACGAGCAGTTGCTGGTTCAGCTCAACCATTTCACCCAGCGTGGCGGCGTGCCGATTCAGGTGGCGCTGCCTTATGGCCGGCTGAAACCGGTGCTGGCGACCCTCGGCGATTTCTATTGGCGGGAGGACGGCAACAACGCCATTCGCCTGAGCACCGCCGACGCCACGCGGCTCCGGCAGCTGGATGACCTGCCGCTGGTGTGGCAAGGCGGCGACCGGCTGCGGCAGTTCTCCGAGCGACTGGTGAACATCAAGGATGTGCGCGGCGAGGTGCCGGAAGGCCTGAATGCGACGTTGCGGCCTTATCAGCTGGAGGGCTTGAGCTGGATGCAGGCAGTGCGCGAGCTGGAAGTCGGCGGCGTGCTCGCCGATGACATGGGCCTGGGCAAGACCCTGCAAACCCTGGCGCACCTGCTGCTGGAGAAACAGGCCGGGCGACTGGACCGGCCGGCGCTGGTGGTGATGCCCACCAGTCTTATTCCCAACTGGATGGACGAGGCGAAGCACTTCACGCCGCAACTCAACGTGCTGGCGCTATTCGGCACCCAGCGGCATCAGGATTTCAAGCACCTGCAGGAGTACGACCTGATCCTGACCACTTACGCGCTGCTGCCCCGCGACGTCGACGTGCTCAGCCAGCAACTGCTGCATGTGCTGGTGCTCGATGAAGCGCAATACATCAAGAACCCCAACAGCAAAGCGGCCCAGGCGGCGCGGCAGTTGAATGCGCGGCAGCGTCTGTGCCTGAGTGGCACGCCGCTGGAAAACCACCTGGGCGAGCTGTGGTCGCTGTTCCATTTCCTGATGCCCGGCTGGTTGGGCGATGCCAAGCAGTTCAACAGCAATTACCGCACGCCGATCGAGAAGCTGGGCAACGAGCAGCGCCTGGAGCACCTCAACGCTCGGATCAAGCCGTTCCTGCTGCGCCGGACCAAGGAGCAGGTGGCGACCGAGCTGCCGCCGAAGACCGAGATCGTGCATTGGGTCGAGCTCAATGACACCCAGCGCGATGTGTACGAGACCATGCGCCTGGCGATGGACAAGAAGGTCCGCGACGAGATCACCCGAAAAGGCGTGGGGCGCAGTCAGATCATCATTCTTGAAGCGTTGCTCAAGCTGCGTCAGGTCTGCTGCGACTTGCGGCTGGTCAACAGCGAGCCGGTCAATCCGCGGCAGTCCAGTTCGGGCAAGCTCGATAGCCTGATGGAGATGCTGGAGGAGTTGTTTGCGGAGAACCGCAAGATTCTGTTGTTCTCGCAGTTCACCTCGATGCTGGAGTTGATCGAGGCGGAGTTGAAGCAACGCGGCATTGCGTATTCGCTGTTGACCGGGAAGACCAGGGATCGGCGGGTGCCGGTGCAGGATTTCCAGAGCGGCAAGCATTCGATTTTTCTGATCAGTCTGAAGGCGGGTGGCACGGGGTTGAATCTGACGGCGGCCGATACGGTGATTCACTACGATCCGTGGTGGAACCCTGCGGCGGAGAATCAGGCGACGGATCGGGCGTATCGGATTGGTCAGGATAAGCCGGTGTTCGTGTACAAGATGATTGCGCGGGGGACGGTGGAGGAGAAGATTCAGCATTTGCAGCAGGAGAAGGCGGCGCTGGCGGCCGGTGTGCTGGATGGGCGCCAGGCCGGGGACTGGAAGTTGCAGGATGAGGATATTGCGGCGTTGTTTGCGCCGTTGCCGGTGGTGGCCAAAAAGGTCAAGCGCTAAGGCAGCTTATTTTTTGGATCAAGAGCGTCTGCCTGGGGGCAGACTGTTTCGCCTTCGGCGAGTTACTTGGAAAAGCACCCCAAGTAACCAAAGGTGCTTGCTCTCGGTTTGGCCCCTCGTTCCTCGGGATTCCTTCACTCCGGTCTCGCTCCGTGGGCCCGCGCCGAACGGACATCCATGTCCTGACGGCGCTCTCGCCGCATCCATGCGGCTCGGCCCACTCCGCGAAACCTGCGTTCAGCCTGCACCAAAGTCGCGATTGGCGGTGACTGGTCTTCTTCCGTACGAAGATCAAAAGCGCGCTTACGCTTAGTAGGACCGGCTTTAGCCGGGAAGCCTTTGATTTGATCGTTCCCACGCTCTGCGTGGGAATGCATCCTCTGACGCTCCGCGTCCATTCCGGCTGACGCCGCCGCCCCCCGGGGTATACGCGGAGCTTTTAGTGGGACCGGCTTTAGCCGGGAAGAGGCCGGTGTGGGTGCTGGAAATGTTGCGGATGTACAGGATCGGGGAAACCGGTTTCACCCCGCCGCCCGTACCTCTTCTTCAGCCCATTTCACGTAACACACCACTACAGGCATGTCGTGTTCGGCGCAGAAGTCGATCCAGCGCAGTTGGTTGTCCTGCAGGCGGTCGCCGGGGCCTTTGACTTCGATCATTCGGTAGCGGCGTTGTTCGGGGTAGAACTGGATGAGGTCGGGCATGCCGGTGCGGTTGGCTTTGATGTCTTGCAGCAGGCGGCGGAACCAGCGTTTGAGGTGCTGCGCCGGGAGGCAGTGCAGCGCCTGGTCCAGCAGCTCCGGGGTGAGGGTGCCCCAGAACACGAAGGGTGATTGCAGGCCGAATTTGCTGGCGTAGGTGTCGCGGATCACCGTTTCGTAGCGCTGGTCGTCGAGTTGCGCCAGGCATTCGTCGAACAGGGCCGCGCGGCGCTGGTAGAAGTCCGGGCTGTAGAGGTCGCTCGGTGCGCTGTGGAAGGGGTGGAAAAACGCCCCCGGCAGCGGCGCGAAGATTGCCCGCCAACAGAGCAGACCGAACAGCGAATTGACCAGCGCATTCTCGACGTAATGCACCTCGCTGCCCTCTTCCGCCAGGTGCTGCTGAATCAGCCGTTCGACGCTGTGATCGGGCAGCGGCAGCACGCTCAGATCAAGCCGGCTGACTGTACGCTTCATTCTCTTCTGCACACTGCCGTCGCCCAGCTTGCGCATCAGACGCGGCTGAATGCGCAGCAGGTGCTGGGTTTCCTCGTCGTTTTCCGGTGCCGATTGCGCTTGCAGCAGCAACGTCATTGCGTCGAGGAATTGCTCGCTACGTTCGAGCACGCGAATCCTGCGCACACGGGCGCCGGGGTAGCTGGACTGCGCGTAGACGCTCAATGCCAGCGGCCAGTCCTGTTCGCGTTCGGCCTGCTGACCGATCTTGAACAACAACTTGGCGCGACGCATGGCCAGCCAGGGATTGTCGGTCGTGACCGCCAGCGCCTGCGGCGCCAGGTCGGCCAGTGCCATACCGTCGTCCAGCGCCTGTCGGCAGTTGTGCAGGTGCAGGCAGATGTCGATGTCGGCGCGTTGATTGATGCCGCGGGACTCGACGGAAAATTCGACTTTCTCGTAGCGATAGATGCCCAGGTCCGCGAGGACAAACTCCGACCATTCCTGGTACAGATTGCCGAAGTACAGCAAGCGCAGCCGGTCGCACAGGGGCATGACCTGGAGGGCGAAGATCACTTCTTCGAAGCCGGCAAACCAGTGTTCCAGTCGTTGGGGAGCTTCGTAGATCGGCAACAGGCGCTGCAAGAGGTCGGATTTTTTCTCGGCGCTTTTGACGCCATGGGCTTTGAAACACTGGCCCAGTTCGTCTTTGCGCAGCAGCGCGAACAGGGCGTGGAGATCCAGATGGGGTTGGCCGTCGACCCAGCCTGTTTCCAGCAACGGCGCGGCGGCCAGTCGGACATCGCCGATTTCTGCGTAATCCAGCTTGCTGGCGCGAAACAGCGTGCCTTTGCGCATGACCATGCGCACCAGCAACGCCTGTGCCGATTGCGGCAGCAAGGCAAAATCGTCGATGAAACGCCGCTCGTCTTCATCGAGCAGGTCGTCGTAGCGCTGGGCGATCCAGTTCAGCACCTGGCGGAAGTTTTCCAGGTAGTAAAACGGATTGTCGAGGGGAGAAAGGCTCACGGCGAGGTCACGTAAAGGCTGACGGAAGAGCGTCAGGATACTGGTTATCCGTACAGATTCCAGCCCTGCCTGCTGTAGGATGGCGCCCGCCCGATCAACGGCGCAGAGCAAAGGGCGCTGCCCACCCGCTACACTTCCTCAACGTATTTTCAGGAGATCGCCATGCCTTCCACCGGCAAACCCCTTGTTTATCTCGCGGGCTTCGACGTGTTTCGTGCTGATGCCATCGAGCACGGCCGCGCGTTGAAAGCGTTGTGCGATCAGCACGGTCTGGAGGGGTTGTACCCTTTCGATAACGACGTGCCCGAAGGGCTTACGCCTGAAGAAGCGGCCGCGGTCATTTGCAACGCCAATATCGCAATGATCAAACGCTGCGACGGGGTGCTGGCGAATCTAAACGCATTTCGTGGTGCCGAGCCGGATTCAGGCACCGCCTTCGAAGTGGGCATGGCCGTTGCGCTGGGCAAGCCGGTCTGGGCGTATTTTGAAGCAAGCGGGTCGCTGCGCGAACAGATCGAACATGACGCGGCGGGCTTCGACGCGCAGGGGTTTCAGGTGGAAGATTTCGGTCTGCCGCGCAATTTAATGCTGGCGTGTACGTGGGCCGGCAGTAGCGATACGGCCGAAGAAGCGATTGAGGCATTGGCTGCGCATCTGGCTGGCTGAACCCAACCCCTGTAGGAGTGAGCTTGCTCGCGATGGCGTCGTATTTACCACTGAATATCCAGCGGATGTACTGGCCTCTTCGCGAGCAAGCTCGCTCCCACAAGGTTTGCATCTGCTGCGAGACCGCGGAGCGGTTCACGACTGGAGATATCCGACAATCTAGCGCTGACGCCCTCTTCTATTCCAGGTTCGACGAACTGATGTCCAGCTTGTCAGTGTCCGCAAACTCGTCCAGGTCCAGTTCGCTTAAATCCAGCTCGCCCTCGGGATCGCGGTCTTCATCGGAATCGGCGTCGTTGAGGGGCGATTGATCACCGCCGAAATGATCGCCATCGTGTGCCAGATAGGCCACTGATTGGGTGTCTGGCTGGCGGGTCTGTAGCTGCATCTGTACCTGCATCATTGAGGCTCCGAAAGTGAATGGCTCCACGCAGGCTAACCCAATCGGCGGGGTAAAAGCACAGCTCAGGACCAATTGCGGAAAGATCCGCCGTCATCGCGCAGCATCTGCACCATGGCGTGGGCGGCAGGCGACAGATAGCCCTCGCGGCGCAGCATCACGCAAATGGTCCGGGTCATGGTGGTCTGTTCCAGCGGCACCTCGCGCAGGTCCTGCATGTTCTTGCCGAACTCCAGCGTCTCCCGGGCGATGAAACTCAGCAGGCTGGTCTGCGCGATCAGCCGAGGCAGCAGGGAAATCGAGTTGGACTCGATCTGCACTTCCGGCAGCGGCAGGTCGTGGCGGGCGAAGGCGTCGTCGACCCAGATCCGCGACGACACCCCCGCAGGCGGCAACACCCAACGGTACCGACTCAAGTCGCGCATCTCGAATGGCGCAGTGAAGATCGGATGATTGCGGCTGGCGATCACCACCGCTTCGTCGGTGAGGATCGGGTAGTAGGTGAATTCCTCTTCGGCGCTGCGCTGGGCGCAGATGATCATGTCCAGGTGCCCGGAGCGCAGTTGCTCGCGGAGCATGTCGTCCTGGCCGATCACCAGCTTGAGCGTGACCTGCGGCGAGCGTTTGAGCAGCGCACTGGTCAGTTCCGGCAGCAGGTACTCGGCCATGGTCGCCGCACAGCCCAAACGGATATCCCCTACCGCGCCACTGGCAAAATCCCGCACCTCGCGCTGGGTCTGGGCGATGCTTTGCTGCAACACCTTGCCCCGCGCCTGCAGCAGTTCGCCCACGGGGGTGAGCTTGATTCTGCGGCCGTCGCGCTGGAACAGTTTGGTACCGAAAGATTCCTCCAGCCGCTGGATGCTTTTGGTCAAGGCCGGCTGGCTGCGATTGAGCTTTTCCGCCGCGCGCCCCAAGTGACCGAGCTCGGCGATGATTTCAAAATAGGTCAGGTCACGCAGGTCCATATATCAACCAAAGTTATCAATTCATGATTATTAGAAAATAGACTTGATCGATTGCGCTGTCGATACTGGGCGTCATTGGAAAACACCTATCAGGAAACGCCAATGCTCTGGAGATCCGCGTTGCCACGCCCCACCTCGTTCGCCCTCGCCCGCCAGCACCCGCTCATCCAATGGTTGCTGCTCATCCTCATGGCCGGTAGCGCCGGCCAACTGTTCAAATACTTTCACGTACCCGCCGCGCTGTTTCTCGGGCCCATGCTGGTGGCGATCGGCTTCGGCGTCGCCGGGGCCAGCATTCGCCTGAACAAGCACGTGTTCCGTCTCGGTCAGGGCACGGTCGGGGTGCTGGTCGCCCATTCCATGACGGTCGGCGTACTGCTGGCGGCGATGCAGTCGTGGCATGTGATGGTCTTCGCCACCTTGCTCACCGTCGCGCTGAGCGCGGTGGTCGGGATTGCCATGGCGCGGTGGGGCGGCATTCAGAGCAGCACCGCGGCGTGGGGCACTTCGCCGGGCGCAGCGTCGGCGATGGTTGCGATGTCCGAGGATTACGGCGCCGATTCGCGGGTGGTCGCCACCATGCAATACGTGCGGGTGGTCTGCGTGGTAATGGTCGGCGCGCTGGTCAGTCGGCTGCTCGGCGCCGATGCTGGCGGTTCGGAGGCTCACAGCACGGACGCACTGCTGCACGGGATGAACCTGCTCAATCTGGGATTGAGCCTGCTGGTGATCGGGGTCGGCGTGACGCTCGGCAGTCGCTTGCCAGCCGGGGCGTTGCTGGTGCCCTTGTTGCTTGGCGGCGCGTTGCAGCTGAGCGGCGTGCTGCAGATCACCCTGCCCACTTGGGTACTGGCGATTGCCTACGGCGCGATCGGCAGTTACATCGGCTTGCGCTTTGATCGGGTGACCATCAGCTATGTCTGGCGGCGGCTGCCGGCGATGATCGTCGGCGCGCTGGTGCTGATTCTGCTCTGCGCCCTGTCGGCCTGGGGCATCGCGGAAATCATGGGCAAGGACTTTCTCTCGGTGTATCTGGCCACCAGCCCCGGCGGCCTTGATGCCATGGCGATCATTGCCATCGACACCCACTCGGACGTCGGTTTCGTGCTGGCGATGCAGACCCTGCGGCTGTTCGCTGTGATCGTGACGGGCGCGTACATCGCCCGGCAAGTGATTCGTGTGTCGCAACGCTTCGCCTGAATGAACCCAGGCAAATCCAGCGGCACGCACGCCGATGGAATCTTCAGCGATCCGGCGACCTCCAACGCTGCACACTCATTGGAGGGGAACGCCATGGCCAAGTTGAAAATTGCCACGTTCAACATCAACGGCATCCGCGCGCGTTTGCCCATTCTGTTGCAATGGCTGGAAAAGGAAGCGCCTGACATCGTCTGTCTGCAGGAGCTGAAAGCTGCTGACACAGCCTTCCCCGCCGACGACATCCGCAATGCCGGCTACGGCGTGATCTGGCAGGGCGAGCCGTCATGGAACGGCGTGGCGATTCTGTCCCGGGACAGTGAGCCGCTCGAGATCCGCCGGGGCTTGCCGGGCAATGAGAAGGACAAACACAGCCGCTATCTGGAAGCGGCCGTGCAGGGCGTGATCGTCGGTTGCCTGTACCTGCCCAACGGCAATCCGCAGCCGGGGCCGAAGTTCGACTACAAACTGGAATGGTTCGAGCACTTCATCACCCACGCCGACTCGCTGCTCAAGAGCGAGCATCCGGTGGTGCTGGCCGGTGACTACAACGTCATCCCCACCGACAACGACATCTACAACACCCGCTCATGGCTAAAGGACGCCTTGCTGCAACCGGAAAGCCGCGCGTGCTTCGAGCGTTTGCTGGAGCAAGGCTGGACTGACGCCCTGCGCACGAAATTCCCGGACGAGCGGATTTACACGTTCTGGGATTACTTCCGCAACCACTGGAAGACCAACTCCGGGCTGCGCATTGACCACCTGCTGTTGAGCAAGGATCTGGCGCCCAAGCTTAAAAACGCTGGGGTGGACCGCTGGGTCAGGGACCTGCCCCACGCCAGCGACCATGCACCGACGTGGATTGAGTTGAAGGTTTGACCGAGATGCGCAAATCCTCAAACAACACATAACCTGCAGGAGTGACCGGGGTGGGGCTCCACCTTGCTCGCGAAGAGGCCGGGACATGCGCTACATCTTCAGCGGCTGAGACACCGCGTTCGCGAGCAAGCTCGGCTCCCACATGGAACTGCGCCTGATCCAGTAGCGGCGGTGGTGCGCACCACCGGTTTTGTGGCGGACGCACAACAGAAAGCACACGCACAAACCTGTGGGAGTGAGCTTGCTCGCGAAGACGGCAGTTCAGACGCTAAAGATATAGCGGATGTACTGGCGTCTTTGCGAGCAAGGTGGAGCGCCACCCCGGTCGCTCCCACAAGGGATGTATTTGCCGGCCGAGGGCGCAAACGCTGCGGGCTAGGCCCGGCTCGCCAACGCCGTCGCCAGGCTTTGCTCCAGCGGTAGCAACGGCAGCAGCGTCGCCTGATAGGCATGGTACAGATCCGGCTTGCCGGCCCAGATATCGGCGCTGGGCTGGTTTTGCGGGTTGAGTTCGTGGCGCCAGCTGCCGTTTTCGTAGTCGATGAACATCGTCTCGCTGAATTCCCAGAACGTCCGGTACCAGTCTTCGTATTGCTGCTCGTGGGTGCGTTGCAGCAGCGCGGCGGAGGCAGCGGCCGCTTCGGCGTGGGTCCAGTGCAAACGATGGCGAACCACCGGACTGTTTTCCCAGTCGAGGGTGTAAACGATCCCCGGCGCGCCATCGACGTCCCAGCCATAGCGGCAGGCGTTTTCGAACAGCCTGCGCGCGTCTTCCAGCAGCCAGGCGGGCGTTTCCAGCCGGGCTTTGCGCCGTGCCGCTTCCAGGTGCAAGACCAGCCGCGCCCATTCGAATGCGTGGCCAGGCGTGGTGCCGTAGGGGCGGAAGCCGTCGTTGGGCTTGTCGACGTTGTAGTCGGGAATCGGCTGCCACTGCAGGGTGAAATGCTCGATCACTTGATGGTTATTGCCCGCGGCGTGCTGATGGATGACCCGCTCGACGATGCTCAGCGCCCGATCCAGCCAGTGCGCATCGCCGGTGACGTCGGCCAGGGCGAGGAACGCCTCGGTGCTGTGCATGTTGCTGTTGGCGCCGCGATAGCTTTCTTCGTTACGCCAGTCGCGGTCGAAGGACTCGCGCATGGCGCCTTCTTCCTCGCTCCAGAAACGCCCGGTGATCACCTGAATCGCGTCTTCCAGCAGCGCCTGTGCGCCGGGGCGTCGAGCGACGACTGCCGAGCTGGCCGCCAATGCAACGAAGGCATGCAGGTAGGCGTTCTTGCCCGTTTCGGCGCTGTGCTCCAGGGGTCTGGCGAACCAGCCGCCATGCTCGGCATCGCGCAACGGCCCGGCCAGCGCCGCGATGCCGTGATCGACCAGCGCGGCGCAACCGGGAATACCGTTGATGTGGGCCATGGCAAAACTGTGGGTCATGCGTGCGGTGTTCATGGTTTCGGCGACGGCATCGGCGGGGAGCCGGCCGAGGTCATCCAGATTGCCGAAGCCCTGGGGCAGTTTCGAGGCCTTGGCAAACGCCAGCAGCCGATTGCCCTCCTGCATCAGCCAGGCCGTGTGACCCGGGGAGCGCAGCCAACTGCTGAAATCGCGATTCACGTCATCCATTGCCCTTCACCTATCTCGTCGGCAGGTTCGGCCCGCCAGGAATTATTAGTCGGGGCGAATCATGCAAGCCGAGGGCAGCGACAGGCAAGTGAATGAGGTGAAAGGGTTGGCCAGCTACAAGCTGCAAGCGCCAAGCAGCAAGCAGCAAGCAGCAAGCAGCAAGCAGCCATAGTTTTGCAATCAGACCCGAAAGCGCGTGACCACCTGATTCAACTCCGCCGCCAGCCGGGACAGCTCGTTGCTCGACGCGCTGATCTGGTTGGCGCCGGACGACGATTGCATCGACAGGTCACGGATGTTGACGATGTTGCGGTCCACTTCCCGCGCCACCTGGGCCTGCTCTTCAGCCGCGCTGGCGATCACCAGATTGCGCTCGGAGATCTCGTTGATCGACGTGGTGATCCGGTTCAGCGACTCGCCGGCGCCCTGGGCCAGTCCCAGGGTTTCGGTCGCGCGAGTGCGGCTGATCGACATCGATTCCAGCGCCTCGGTAGAACCTCTGCGCATGGTCGTGACCATCTTGTCGATTTCCAGGGTCGACTGCTGGGTGCGGTGGGCCAGTGCGCGCACTTCATCGGCGACCACGGCAAAGCCGCGTCCGGACTCACCCGCCCGCGCCGCTTCGATGGCGGCGTTCAGCGCCAGCAGGTTGGTCTGCTCGGCGATGGAGCGAATCACGTCCAGCACCTTGCCGATGTCCTGGGACTGATCGGCGAGGTTCTGCACCAGTTCCGAGGTGTGCTGCACGTTGCCGGACAGGGTCTGGATCGAATTGACTGTGTCGATGACCCGGCTCTGGCCGTCGCGCGCCGCGGTGTTCGATTCGCTGGACGCCTGGGACGTCGACACGGCGTTACGCGCGACTTCCTCGACGGCCGAGGTCATCTCGTTCACCGCCGTGGCGGCCTGTTCGATTTCGGCGTTCTGCTGATGCAGGCCGCGATGGCTGTCTTCGGTCACCGAATTCAGCTCTGTGGCGGCCGACGCCAGTTGGCTTGCCGAGTTACCGATCAGGCTCAGGGTCGAGCGCAGATTGGCTTGCATCTGCTGCAACGCGCTCTGCAAGCGAGTGACTTCGTCATTGCCCTCGACGCGAATGTCATGGGTCAGATCGCCCTTGGCGACGTATTCGGCGGCATTAACCGCTTCCTGCAGCGGGCGAACGATGCTGCGGGTCAGCCACACCGCGAGGACCACCGTGGCCAGTGCCGCGATCAGCACGAACACCAGCACCACGTTTCGGGAGTTGCCGTATTGCGTTTCTGCGGCGGCGCCTTCGAGCTCGACCTGATGGGAGTAGAAGTCACCGAGTTCGCCCAATTGCGCGCCGGAGTTGTCGACCGCCGTCTTCATGTCCACCAGCAACAGCTTGTTCAGCGCCTTGAGGTCTCCGCTCTCGGCGAGCACAAAAGACTGGGTCAACCCCCGCTGATAGTCGACCAGGGTCGCGCGGAATTTGCCGTACAGCGCCTTCTCTTCCGGGGTGTCGATAAAGGCGTCGAGGCTGGTAAGTTTCTCGTCGAGGATCTTGGCGCGCGCGTCCATCTGACCCTTGTAGACGCTGACGTTTTTCGGATCGGCATCAAGAGCAACCCGCAGCGAGATCGTGCGAATGCGCAGCATGGCCTCGCGGATGTCGTTGACCAGACGCATGCTCGGCATCCAGTTGCTTTCAACGGCCACTTCGCTCTGGCGGATCGTCGACATCTGGCTCAGGGCGAACCAGCCGAGCAACGCGACCAACAGGGAAATCAGGGTAAACCCAAGGCCGGCGCGGCGGGCGATGGTCAGGTTGCGTAGGCTCATAACGGTCGGCTCATTCTTGTAGGGGCGGGACGCGAAGTCGTCATATGACTACCGCTTATCGACTTCGCCGCAGGCTTCTTGAGGCGCTGGCCCGTGAAGAATCCGAACACCTGTTCGAGAAAACATCGAACCCCGCCCGCTTGAGCGGTCTAGACCCTTATGCCCGACATCACATTCAAGCGGAGGTGAATCATGCATCTGGAAGGCTCCTGCCATTGCGGCGCCGTCGAATTCAGCCTGACAAGCGCCCATCCCTACCCTTATCAACGCTGCTACTGCTCGATCTGCCGCAAGACCCAAGGCGGCGGTGGCTACGCAATCAACCTGGGCGGCGATGCCAAAAGCCTCAAGGTCAAAGGCAAGGACAACATCGCCATCTACCACGCGAAGATGCGCGACGATAAGGGTCACCAGACCCACATCAGCAGCGCCGAACGGCATTTCTGCAAACGGTGCGGCAGCGGGCTGTGGTTGTTCAGCCCCGAGTGGCCTGAGCTGATTCATCCCTTCGCATCGGCCATCGACACTCCGTTGCCGGTCCCGCCAGAGCACACGCACTTGCTGCTGAACTCCAAGGCGCCCTGGGTGGAAGTCGCCGCAGGGCCGAATGACCAGCAGTTCGAGGAATTCCCTGAAGAGTCGATCGCCGACTGGCATGAGCGGCTGAAATTGACCCGGTAGCCTGGCCGGGTGAAGTCACCGCGGCCTCTGGGCGTTCCTTCTGCAATTAATGCGGACAGAGCGCCCGCCCAACCGACCGCTCGATAATTCCCTGAACCTCTCCCCTGACTGCCGACTCCGAACTAAAAGCCCATAAGCCCAATAAAAAAGCCCACAAGGAAGCGCACATGCCTCTGCATCGAGTCGCCAGCCTGACCGACATTAAGCGAGATCGCGGTCTCCAGGTCGAGTTTGGCGAAACCAAGGCGCTGCTGGTTCTGCACGGCGACGAAGTCCGCGCGTTTCAAGCCTTCTGCCCCCATGCCGGCGCGCCATTGGCGGACGGCGCCATCTGCAACGGTCATCTCATCTGTCCTTGGCACAAGGCCGAATTTTCCATCGACGACGGCCATTTGTGCGAACCGCCTGCACTGGACGCGCTTATCCGTTACCCCGTTCAGGTCATCGACGGCCATGTGCATGTCGAGGACCAACCCATCACCGTTCATGCGCCGGTCCTGGCCGAAGACAGCCGCTGCTTCGTCGTCATTGGCGCCGGCGCGGCGGGCACGGCTGCCGCTTGCGCGCTCAGGGAAAAGGGCTTCAACGGTCGGTTACTGCTTATCGACAGAGACGCCGCGCCCGGCTACGACCGCACGGCGCTGAGCAAATTTGTGCTGTCCGCCGAAATGGAAACCGATGAGATCCCTGCCCTGCGCGACGACGGGTTCTATCTGAACAACCGAATCGAGCGGGTTCATGGCGAAGTGATGAAGCTGGATGTGGTCAACAAGCGCGTGACACTTGCGGACGGGCGGCGCTATGACTACGACGCGGCGCTGGTGACCACCGGTGGCGAGCCGCGTGGGTTGCCCCTGGAAGGCGCCGATCTGCCGCAAGTGGTGACCTTGCGCAGCCGTGATGACGCGCGCCGAATTCTGGCAGCAGTCCATCCCGGCAGCCACGCGCTGATCGTCGGTGACAGTTTTATCGGGCTGGAAGCGGCGTCGGCGTTGCGCACTCAGGGTGTCGACGTGACCGTTCTGGCCCATCACGAGGTGCCGTTTGCCAGCCAGTTGGGCGAGCGCGTCGGCAAAGCCTTGCGCGCGCTGCATGAGCAAAACGGCGTGCTGTTCCGCACCCATGTCGACGTCAGCCGTTTCGAGGGCGATGAACAAGATGGCCAGCAGGTGCTGCGAACAGCCGTACTCAGCAATGGCGAACGGGTGGAAGTGGACCTGGCCCTGGTTGGCGTCGGCGTGAGCCCGGTAACGCATTTCATCGACGGCCTTCAGTTGGAGGACGATGGCTCACTGGCGGTCGACGACGGCATGCGCGCGGGCAAGGATCTGTGGGCGGCGGGTGACATTGCCACCTTCCCCCTCAGTCAGCAGCCACGGCGCATCGAGCACTGGCGCCTTGCCCAACAACAGGCACGCATCGCGGCAGGCAACATGCTCGGCGATGACCTGCACTACGCCGACGTGCCGTATTTCTGGACCTACCATTTCGAAAAGCGTCTGGACTATCTCGGCCACGCCGAAGACTGGGACGACATCGTTTACCTCGGCGAGCCGGAGCGATTTGATTTCCTGGCACTCATCTGCAAGCAGGGCGTCGTCGCGGCCGTGGTCAGCTGTGAACGTGAACGGCCGATGGCGATGCTGGCCGAACGCATGAAACAACCGCTGTTCAAAGACGAAGCGCTCATGCTGATTAGTCAGATCGACGATTGAGATGCACGACAAACATCCCTTATTCAACCGCGCACTGGAGGTGCACCATGCCTGATAAAGAGTCCAACCGCGAAGACCTCGACCACAAGCCTGAAAACGCAGGCAAGGTCGGTGAGGAACACAAACAAGCCAATCAAAGTGGTGAACAACAGCGACCACCGGAAACGGAGCACCCGGCAGACCCTACGGATGCCAAACCTTGAGGCAGCCGCTCTAGCCTTGGCTGGTGGCCTGCTGGCGACCGTGCCGCTGTTTAGCGCAGCGGCCTGCCGCCGGCTCGGCAGCCTTGTCCACTTTCAGCCACCACGCCTCGCCTCGGCTGGGGTACTGAACGTAAAACGGCTGGCCCATTTCTGGCGTGGTGATGGAGATGCTGCGGTCCCACGCCAGCGCGAGAATCCGGTCGAACGGCTCATGCCAGGCGTGCATCGCCAGGTCGAAGGTGCCGTTGTGGATCGGCAGCAGCCACCTGCCGCGCAGGTCGATGTGCGCTTGCAGCGTCTCTTCAGGCTGCATGTGCACGTCCGGCCAATCTTCGTTGTACGCGCCGGTTTCCATCAGGGTCAGGTCGAACGGGCCGTACTGCTCACCGATTAACTTGAAACCGTCGTGATAGCCGGTGTCGCCGCTGAAGAAGATCCGCTGCTCGCCATCGAGGATGACCCACGACGCCCACAGGGTCTGGTTGCCGTCCCGCAGCGTGCGGCCTGAAAAATGCTGCGCCGGGGTCGCTACAAAGCGAATGCCGTGAATGTCTGTCGACTGCCACCAGTTCAATTGCTGAACCTTGGCCGCCGGCACTCCCCACTCGATCAGCGTGTCCCCTACCCCCAGCGGTGTAATGAAATGCTCGGCCTTGTCCTTGAGCACCTGAATGGTCATGTGATCAAGATGGTCGTAGTGGTTGTGGGAAAGGATCACCGCCTTGAGCGGTGGCAGGTCTTGCAGAAGGATCGGCGGCTGGTGAAAGCGCTGCGGTCCGGCCCACTGCACCGGCGACGCCCGCTCGGCAAATACGGGGTCGGTCAGGAAATAGGCGCCACGCAGTTTCAGCAGCACCGTGGAATGGCCGAGGCGGTAGACCGTGTTGTCAGGCGCGGCAAACAGTTGCTGGCGTGACAGCGGCTGCACCGGGATCTCCCCGGCCGGGCGGGTGTGATGGGGTTTATTGAACAGAGCGTTCCAGAAGATACGCAAGGTCTTGCCAACGCTTGAGCGCGCCATTGGCTTGATATTGAAATAGCGACCTTCTCGCCGAGTCAGGACAGGCAGCGCAGGATTTGAATCCAGGTTTTTTTCGATCGAGGCCATGGGGGCTGACTCCATAAAACGGGTGAAGGTGGCGCTGCGCAAGCTGCAAGCTGCAAGCTGCAAGCTGCAAGCTGCAAGCTGCAAGAGCATGGCGTACGCTTTGATTTCGCTGTGGCTTTAGCTTGGAGCTCAAAACTTGAAGCTTCCAGCTGCTCTTACACTACACAGTGTAGTTTCAAGCTTGCACGATGCGCAAAGAGAAGTAAACTTCCCGGTGTAATTTTCTTGTCGGGCGGTTGAGTCGTCCGCGCCACCTCACAGAAGCGAATCCATGACTGCCCCACTGCGACTGACCGACCGTAAACGCGAAGCCATTGTTCAGGCGGCGATCGCCGAGTTCCGCGACAACGGTTTCGAGGTCACGAGCATGGACCGGATTGCCGCCCGGGCCGAGGTCTCCAAGCGCACGGTCTACAACCACTTCCCCAGCAAGGAAGAACTGTTCTCCGAAATGCTCCATCGCCTGTGGTCCTCCGCCGCGACGCAGACCGATGCAGTGTACAAACCCGGCGTGCCCCTGCGCGATCAACTGCGCGAATTACTCGACGCGAAGATGAAGACCCTCGGCGACAGTAACTTCATTGACCTGGCTCGCGTGGCCATCGGCGCGACCATCCACTCTCCCGACCGCGCGCAGGTCTGGGTCAGCCGGCTCAATCAACGGGAAGAAACCTTCACCGTCTGGGTCCGCGGCGCCCAGCAGGACGGCCGCCTCAAGGCCGTCGAGCCGGTGTTCGCCGCGTCGCAGATTCATGCGCTGCTCAAGGCCTTTGCTTTCTGGCCGCAAGTCACCCTCAACGAACCCCTGCTCGCGCCGGACAAGCAGCGCGAAGTGGTCGAGTCTGCGCTGGACCTGTTCCTCTGCTGGTATGAAATCCCGCTCGATAAATCCTCGATCTAAACCCGTCCGTTATCCATGGCCGCCGTGACGCGCTCGACAATCTGCCGACGTGCGAGCAAGCCCTGCATGGCGCGATCAGTGGCGACGGCAAGGATATTGGCGGGTGCCGAGTCCGGGCGGCCCGAATCGTAGGGCGGTGCCGGCGCGTACTCCAGCTGCAGCTGGATGGTCCGGGCGGTATCGGCGTCGAACACTTCGCTGATCAGCGTCAGGGCAAAATCAATCCCCGCCGTCACGCCGCCGCCGGTCATCAGGTTGCCGTCGCGCACCACGCGCTCGCGTACCGGAATCGCGCCGAACTGCTCCAGCAACGAATGGGACGCCCAGTGAGTGGTGGCGCGGCGGCCTTTCAACAGCCCTGCCGCACCGAGCACCAGCGCGCCGGTGCAGACCGACGTCACGTATTGCGCCGTGGCGGCCTGATGCTGAATGAACGCCAGGGTTTGCGCATCTTCCATCAATACGTCGACGCCTACCCCGCCCGGCACGCAGATCACATCGAGGTCAATGCAGTCGGCGAAGGTCGCGGTCGGTACCAGGGTCAGGCCGGTGCTGGACTGCAGCGGCTCGAGGTGCTTCCAGACCAGATGCACGACCACGCCAGGCATGGTGGCAAAAACATCGTAAGGGCCAGTGAGGTCCAGTTGCTGGACGTTGGGGAATACCAGCAGGCCGATATGCAGGGTCATGGTGTGTTTCCTTGTACGAGAAGTGATTCATCTGACGGTATGAAGTGACGCTGCCGATGGGACTCGGGCCAGCGCCTGGACGAAACCACTGTAGCGAGCTAGCCTCTGGCGGATACGCCATAAAGCCAACAATTCACGCCAATTTTTACAGCGAGGGCGTTATGCCTCATCAGCCCCGGTCGGTTCATGTTCTGGCCTTTCCCAACGTTCAGTTGCTCGACGTCACCGGACCGCTGCAGGTGTTTGCCTCGGCCAACGTCATGGCGCACGAAGCCGGCCTGAAAAAAATTCCCTACCGGCCCGAAGTCATTGCCAGCGAACCCGGCAGCATCGTGTCTTCCGCCGGGCTGGGCCTGCTCACTCACCCGCTGCCGTCCACGCCCTCGGACACGCTGATCATCGCCGGTGGCGGCGGGGTCCATGCCGCGCTGCTGGACCCGGTTCTGGTGGCCTGGGTGCGAACGCAATCCCTCAGTGCCCGGCGCGTAGCGTCGGTGTGCACCGGCGCATTTTTGCTGGCGGCCGCCGGCGTGCTGGACGGCCATCGGGTGGTCACCCACTGGGACAGTTGCGATGAACTGGCGCGGCGTTTTCCGCACCTGCGCGTCGATCCGGACCCGATCTTCATCAACGAGGACAAACTGTGGACGTCCGCCGGGGTGACGGCGGGGATTGATCTGGCACTGGCGATGGTTGAAGCGGACCTGGGGCGGGACATCGCGCTGGCGGTCGCGCGGGATCTGGTGGTGTTTCTCAAGCGCCCGGGCGGGCAATCGCAGTTCAGCACGGCATTGTCGATGCAGCACCAGACCCGCGATCAAGGCAGCCGCTTTGGCGACCTGCACGCCTGGATTCTCGACAATCTGGCCAGTGACCTGTCGGTTGCCACACTGGCGGCGCAGGTGGGCATGAGCGAGCGCAGTTTCGTCCGCCACTACCGCGCCCACACCGGCAACACGCCGGCGCGGGCCATCGAGCAATTGCGCGTCGAAGCGGCGCGGCGTTTGTTGGGAGACAGCGCGCTGCCGATCAAGCGCATCGCCGACCGCTGCGGGTTTGGCACGGAAGAGACGTTGCGGCGCAGCTTCATGCGCGCGGTATCAGTGACGCCCCAGGCGTATCGGGAGCGGTTCACTGCGGCATGAGCCCCTGATGTCAGTGGGACCGGCTTTAGCCGGGAAGAGGCCGGTGCAGGCGTTCGCAACAAGCCGGCACGGAATGCGTAGCGAGCAACATACTGAGATACGCAGAACGAAATTAATTTTCATAGATTGATATTTTTATCCTGTTTCGTGTAATTTAATTTTCATCACGAAATCAGAGATAACAATAATGACTGCCTGTGATCGTCCCGCCCCCGCTTCTCTATCGCCGATGATGGCGCTTGCAACACCCACTGCCGAGTTTGTCTTCACCGCCTGGTGGCGCACGGGTTAATCCGCTGGGATTGACCCCGTCTAGCGGGCCAGCCCCGTCGCCACCAAGCCCTGACCTCCTCATTCTCAGCAAGGAATCCGTTGCATGCCTCCTTCAACCGGCCTGTCTCTCTTGGTCTACGCCGCTGTCGCGATCATCGCCCTGATCGTGCTCATCGCGCGCTTTCGTCTCAATCCGTTCATCGTCATCACCCTGGTGTCCGTCGGCCTCGCGCTGGTAGCCGGCATGCCGGCCAATGCCGTCGTCGCGTCCTATGAGGGCGGCGTCGGCAAGACGCTGGGGCATATCGCGCTGGTCGTGGCGCTGGGCACCATGCTCGGCAAAATGATGGCCGAGTCCGGCGGCGCCGAGCAGGTCGCGCGCACCTTGATCGACCGCTTCGGCGAACGCAACGCGCACTGGGCGATGGTCTGCATCGCATTTCTGGTGGGGCTGCCGCTGTTCTTCGAAGTGGGTTTCGTGCTGCTGGTGCCGATAGCATTCACTGTGGCGCGCAGGGTCGGCGTGTCGATTCTGATGGTCGGCCTGCCGATGGTCGCCGGCCTCTCAGTGGTCCACGCCCTGGTGCCGCCGCACCCGGCCGCGATGCTGGCGGTACAGGCCTATCAGGCGTCGGTCGGCCAGACACTGTTCTACGCCATCCTCATCGGCATACCCACCGCGATCATTGCCGGCCCGATCTACGCGCGCTTCATCGTGCCGCATATCCATTTGCCCGATGAAAACCCGCTCGCCAAACAATTTCTCGACCGTGAACCCCGCGCCCAACTGCCGAGCTTCGGCATTACCATGGCGACCATTCTGCTGCCAGTGGTGCTGATGCTGCTGGGTGGCTGGGCCAACCTGATTTCCACGCCGGGCAGCGGTTTCAACAGCTTTCTCCTGTTCATCGGCAACTCGGTGATCGCGCTGCTGCTGGCCACGTTGCTAAGCTTC
This sequence comes from Pseudomonas graminis, assembly GCF_013201545.1. NCBI lineage: Bacteria > Pseudomonadati > Pseudomonadota > Gammaproteobacteria > Pseudomonadales > Pseudomonadaceae > Pseudomonas > Pseudomonas graminis. The sequence goes on along the minus strand of NZ_CP053746.1, from coordinate 3,635,517 downwards.
TGGACGTTAGGCATTGCCCAAGGCTTCTCCCGCGATTCGATCCTGAAATTCACCCAGGAATGCCTGGCGCCCACGGCCAGCATTACGTTGCTGGTCGGCGCAGGCGGCGGTCTGAACCGGATTCTCGTCGACAGCGGCGTGACCAACGAGATCGTCGGCCTGGCGCAGGACTTTCACCTGTCGCCGCTGCTGATGGGCTGGCTGTTTGCGGCACTGATGCGCGTCGCCACCGGGTCGGCCACCGTGGCAATGACCACTGCTTCCGGCATCGTGGCCCCCGTGGCGCTGGGCCTGGGCTATCCCCATCCGGAGCTGCTGGTGCTGGCGACCGGCGCCGGCTCGGTGATTTTTTCCCACGTCAACGACGGCGGGTTCTGGCTGATCAAGGAGTACTTCAACATGACCGTGGCACAGACCTTCAAGACCTGGACGGTGCTGGAAACGCTGATTTCGGTGATCGCTTTCGTCCTGACCCTCGGGCTGGCGCAGGTGATCTGAGTGGACATTCTTTACCAGATCCGCGCCCGTCAGGAGTCGTTCAGCGCCGGCGAAGGCCGCATCGCCAGACTGGTGCTCAGCGACGTGGCGTTTGCCGCCAGCGCCAGCCTCGACGACCTCGCCGCCCGCGCCGAAGTCAGCAGCGCCACGCTGTCGCGTTTCGCCCGCACGGTGGGCTGCAAGGACCTGCGCGACCTGCGCCTGCAACTGGCCCAGGCCAGCGCCGTGGGCAACCGCTTCCTGACCGCGGAGCAGGCGCCGGAACAGTCGGCGTTTTTCACCCAGATCGTCGGCGACATCGAGTCCACCCTGCGTCAGCACCTGGCCGGTTTCGATGAATCACGCTTCCAGGCGGCGGTGGCCCTGCTGGCGCCGGCCCGGATGATTCATAGCTTCGGCATGGGCGGCGCGTCCAGCCTGTGCAGCGAAGAACTGCAGACCCGGCTGGTGCGCCTCAGCTACCCGATTGCCGCCAGCCGTGACCCGGTGATGATGCGCCTGATCGCCGCGACCCTGGGTCCCGAGCACAGCGTCATTGTCTGCTCACTGAGCGGGCGCACTCCTGAACTGCTCGATGCGGTGGATCTCGCCCGCAGCTATGGCGCGAAGATTCTCGCCATTACCCTGCCCGGCTCGCCGCTGGCGGAGCGGGCGGATGTCCTGCTGCCGCTGCAGATCGCCGAAACCAATTTCATCTACAAACCCACGGCCGCGCGCTACGGCATGCTGCTGACCATCGACGTGCTGGCCACCGAGCTGGCACTGACTGCGCCCGACGCCAACCGCGAACGGCTGCGACGGATCAAGCTCGCGCTGGATGACTACCGCGGCGGCGACGACGGCCTGCCCCTTGGAGACTGACCCCATGCTTTACGACCTGATCATTCGCGACGCGCTGGTGATCGACGGCAGCGATACGCCCGGCTACCGCGCTGATGTAGCCCTCCGCGACGGCCGCATCCAGCGCATCGGTGACCTCCACGACGTCTCCGCCCGCGAAGAAATCAACGCCGCCGGCCGCGTGCTGGCGCCGGGTTTCATCGACGTGCACACCCACGACGACACCGTGGTGATTCGTCAGCCGGCGATGCTGCCGAAAATCACCCAGGGCGTGACCACGGTGATTGTCGGCAACTGCGGCATCAGCGCCTCGCCCGTTTCGCTGGCGGGCGACCCGCCGGATCCGATGAACCTGCTGGGCCCCGCCGCTGCATTCGTTTATCCGCGCTTTATCGATTACCGCAACGCAGTGGACGCGGCGCGTCCGGCGGTCAACGTGGCGGCGCTGATCGGCCACACCGCGCTGCGCAGCAATCACATGGACGATCTTTTTCGAACGGCGCGCGCTGATGAAATCAGCGCCATGCGCGGGCAATTGCGCGACAGCCTGGCGGATGGCGCGCTGGGCCTGTCCACCGGTCTGGCCTATGCCTCGGCTTTCTCGGCCGAAACCGACGAAGTGAAACAGCTGGCCGAGGAGCTGACGGCGTGCGGCGCGGTGTACACGACGCACCTGCGCAGCGAGTTCGAGCCGGTGCTGGAGGCCATGGACGAGGCGTTCGCGATCGGCCGTCACGCCAGATCCCCGGTGGTGATCTCCCACATGAAATGCGCAGGCGCAGGCAACTGGGGTCGCAGTCCGCAGCTGCTGGCCTCATTGGAAAACGCCGCGCTGAGCCACCCGGTGGGCTGCGATTGCTACCCCTATGCGGCCAGTTCTTCGACGCTGGATTTGAAACAGGTCACGGACGCATTTCCGATCACCATCACCTGGTCGACGCCGCACCCGGAACAGGGCGGCCGCGAGTTGAAAGACATTGCCGCCGACTGGGGGCTTTCACTGGGGGACGCCGCCCGAAAACTGCAGCCGGCCGGCGCCGTGTATTACGGCATGGATGAGAATGACGTGCAGCGGATCATGAAGCACCCGCTGTCGATGATCGGTTCCGACGGCCTGCCGGAAGACCCGTTTCCGCACCCGCGCCTGTGGGGTGCATTTCCACGGGTGCTGGGGCATTTCAGTCGGGATCTGGGGCTGTTCCCGCTGCACACCGCCGTGCACAAGATGACCGGACTGACCGCCACACGCTTCGGGCTGCATGATCGTGGCTTCGTGCGAGAAGGGTATTGCGCGGACCTGGTGCTGTTCAACGCCGACACCGTGCGCGATGTGGCGGATTTCAAAGAGCCAAAGCGCGCGGCCGAGGGGATCGATGCGGTCTGGGTGAACGGGCATTTGAGTTACGCGGAAGGCAAACCGCAGGGGGAGCGGCAAGGGAGGTTCTTGCCGCGCAGTGGATCTCTGGTGGGTGGGTTTGGTTAATTTCTGTAGGACTGGCTTTAAACGGGAAGACGTAAGCGGCCATAGCTCAAAATTGATGGCGCACACACTGGCCTATTCCCGGCTGAAGCCGGTCCTACTAAGACATGGGATGCGGCTTTAGCCCACCACCACCCCACGGCACTCGCCAAAGCCGATACTCACTTCGCCCTCCTTACGGCAGCGCGCTTTGAGGATCACCTCATCGCCGGCCTCCAGAAAGGTTCGCGTCTCGCCGTTGGGCAATTCTACGGCGCGCTTTCCGCCTTCGGTCATTTCCAGCAGGCTGCCAAGCTGGCCGGGCTGCGGGCCTGACAAGGTGCCGGTGCCGAACAGATCGCCGGCTTGCAGCTTGCAGCCGTTGACGCTGTGGTGGGCCACCATCTGCGCAACGGTCCAGTACATGTTCAACGTGTTGCTCAGGGACAGACGCTGGGGCGCGATACCCTGCTCTTTCATCCGCGCGGTGAGCAGCAGCACTTCCAGCTCGATGTCCAGCGCGCCGCCGGCCTGATCCTGCTCGTCGAACAGATAAGCCATCGGCGGCGGGTCACCCTCGGGACGCGCTGGCTGGGCCGCACTAAATGGCGCCAGCGCCTCGGCCGTGACCACCCACGGCGAAATGCTCGTCGCAAAACTCTTCGACAGAAACGGCCCCAGCGGCTGGTATTCCCAGGCTTGCAGGTCCCGGGCCGACCAATCGTTCAACAGACAGAAACCGGCGATGTGCTCGCCCGCCCTGCCGATGGGGACAGGCTCGCCCGCCTCGTTGCCCTGCCCGATCCACACGCCCACTTCCAGTTCGTAATCCAGACGTTTGCTCGGCCCGAAATCCGGCGCCTCGGCACCCGGCTTCAAGGTTTGCCCGCTGGGGCGCTTGACCGGCATCCCGGACACACCCAGGGTCGAGGCCCGCCCGTGGTAGGCAATCGGTACGTATTTGTAGTTCGGCAACAGCGGATTGTCCGGGCGGAACAGCTTGCCGACGTTCATCGCGTGATGAATGCCGACGTAGAAATCAGTGTAGTCGCCGACCTGCGCCGGCATGTGCATCTTGCAGTCAGCCATCGGCACCAGCAGACGCTCGCCCATGGCCTGCAAGCGCTCACGTTGCAGGCTTTTTTCCTCGAGCAGGTGCAGCAGTTCATGGCGCAACGCCTGCCGGGACGAACCGCCCAGGGCGAAAAAGTCGTTCAGTTGCCCCTGGCTGGCGGCTTCGACGGCCACGCGCGCGGCGCCGTTGAACAGGCTGGCCTCCAGGGCCGTTTGCAGGTCCAGAATGAAATCGCCGATCGCGACGCCGCCGCGCTTACCGAAACCGGGGCGACTGAACACGCCCAAGGGCAGGTTTTGCAGGGGAAAGTCGGGATGGTCGTTGGCGCTGGCAACCCAGCTGCGCAGGTGCTGTGAAGTGCTCATCGTTGGCTGTCCGTGTCGAAAGGCTTGAACGTTCTGGCGATGCCATCCCAACAGACATCGTAATCGCTTTGCAGCTGTGGGCTTTCCAGCGCGTGGTAGCTGGGGCGCAGGACCTTGCCGGTCTCGAACATGAACGCCATGGTCTGTTCGATCTTGTGCGGCTTGAGCTCGGCGGCCATGGCCTTCTCGGCGCTGGCGTTGTCCGGGCCGTGGGCGCTCATGCAGTTGTGCAGTGATGCGCCGCCGGGCATGAAACCTGCGGCCTTGGCGTCGTAGGCGCCATCGATCAGGCCCATGAATTCGTTCATCAGGTTGCGGTGAAACCACGGCGGCCGGAAGGTGTTTTCCGCCACCATCCAGCGCGGTGGGAAGATCACGAAATCGACGTTGGCCTGACCGTCGACAACGCCCGGCGAGGTCAGTACGGTGAAGATCGACGGATCGGGATGGTCGTAACTCACCGTGCCCAAGGTGTTGAAAAGGCGCAGGTCGTATTTGTACGGGACGTTGTTACCGTGCCACGCGACGACGTCGAAGGGGGAATGACCCAGCGTGGTCGCCCACAGTTCGCCGAGGAATTTCTGCACCAGCACGGTGGGCTGCACGCTGTCTTCAAAATAGGCGTGGGGCACCTGGAAATCCCGGGGATTGGCCAGGCCATTGCTGCCGATCGGACCCAGGTCAGGCAGACGCAGGGCGCAGCCGTGGTTCTCGCAGAGATAACCTCGCGCGGCGCCGTCGAGCAACTCGACGCTGAATTTCAGCCCCCTTGGCAGCACGGCGATTTCTTGCGGCTTAAGCTCTAGCAGGCCCAATTCGGTGATGATGCGCAGGCGACCCTGCTGGGGGACGATCAGCCATTCGCCGTCAGCGCTGAAGAACGCGCGCTGCATAGAAAGGTTGGCGGTGTAGACGTAGATGCTCACGCCCTCGGCCTGCTCGGCAGACGAGGTGCTGGCCAGCGCGTGCAGGCCGTCGATGAAATCGGTGGGTTCGGCGGGGATGTCGAACGCATTCCAGCGCAGGCGATTGGGGGTGACGGGGCCTTGCTGTTGACCGGTAATCTGCCGCTCAAGTCGCTGAAAACGAGGGTGCGCGGCAGACGGTTGAATACGGTAGAGCCAGGTGCGCCGGGCTTCGGCGCGAGGGACGGTGAATGCGGTCCCGGAGAATTGCTCGGCATACAGGCCCAGCGGGTGACGCTGGGGCGAGTTCTGCCCGCGGGGCAATCCGCCCGGCATCGCCTCGCTGCTGAATTGATTGCCGAAGCCGCACTGGTAGCGCATGGAGTCGGACCGGGGTGCTGTCGACATGACGACCTCTAATTGTTTTTATCGTAAGCGTGTTACGCATAACGTAATTTGAGTTTGCAGAAGGGTCAAGCTATAAAGCAGCCTTTCCAGACCGGGGGCCTCCCTTGCCATGACCGACGATTCCACCCCCGCCGCCGCGCCACGCCAGCAGAAAGTCCAGTCGGCTGAGGTCGGCGTCGGCATCCTCAAGGCGCTGGCCGAACTGGCCCCCGCCACGTCGCTGTCGAAACTTGCCGAGTACGTCGACATGCCGGCCAGCAAGGTGCATCGCTACCTCCAAGCGCTGGTGGACAGCGGCTTTGCCGAGCAGGACCCGGCCAACAATCATTACCGACTGGGTCGTTCGGCGTTACAGGTCGGCCTGGCCGCACTGAGCCAACTGGATGTACTGAAAACGTCTGCGCCAGCCCTGATCGCACTGCGCGATGAACTCAACGAAACCTGCTTTCTGGCCGTGTGGGGCAACAAAGGCCCGACGGTGGTGTACGTCGAGCAGGCGCTGGGGGCGGTCACCCTGGTCACACAGATCGGTTCGGTGCTGCCACTGCTCAGTTCGTCCACCGGGCTGGTGTTCGAGACCTTCTTGTCTGCGACTGAAACCGCCGGGTTGAGGGAGGCGGAATCGGCATCGTTGGACGAGGCGCAGTTGCAGGAGATTGATCGGCACCTCCAAGAGATCCTCAGCACCGGGGTGCATCAGATTCATGGGATGTTGATGGCCGGGGTCAACGCAGTGTCGTCGCCGGTGTTTGCCATGGGCAACAAGCTGGTGGGTGTGGTGACGGTGGTGGGTTCGGCATCGGTGTTTACCGATCAGCGTCAGGCCCTCGCTGCACAGAAACTGCTGCAGATGGCTCAGGCAATCAGCGCGCGGATGGGTGGGGAAATGCCGCCGCTGGCGTCAACTCGCGATCATGAATAACGTTTGGGAACATGCCTGCGCCAATAGGTCAGGGCCAGGCACTGCACCCGGCATGAACACGAGCCTGTAGGAGCCGGCTTGCTGGCGAATGCGATTAATCCCGCGCCGCTGCAGTGAATGATGCACCGAGTTCGCCAGCAAGCCGGCTCCTACAAAGCCTGTATCGAACTAAGCTTCAATCCACCGCCAACACGCCCCGGCGCACTTGATCCCGCTCGATCGACTCGAACAGCGCCTTGAAATTGCCCTCGCCGAAGCCGTCGTCACCCTTGCGCTGGATGAATTCGAAGAACACCGGCCCCATCAGGGTTTCCGAGAATATCTGCAGCAGCAGTCGCTTGCTTGCGCCGTCTGAATTGCCGTCCAGCAGAATCCCCCGCGCTTTCAGCTCGTGCTCCGGTTCGCCGTGGTTGGGCAGACGGCCTTCGAGCATTTCGTAATAGGTGTCCGGCGGCGGGGTCATGAAACGCATGCCCAGCGCCTTGAGCCGATCCCAGGTGTCGATCAGGTTTTCGGTGAAGAACGCGACGTGCTGAATGCCCTCGCCGTTGAACTTCATCAGAAACTCCTCGATCTGCCCGGCGCCTTTGGACGATTCCTCGTTCAGCGGGATGCGGATCATGCCGTCCGGCGCTGTCATCGCTTTCGAGGCCAGGCCGGTGTACTCGCCCTTGATGTCGAAGTAGCGCAGCTCACGGAAATTGAACAGCTTCTCGTAGAAGTTCGCCCAATAGGCCATCCGCCCGCGATAGACGTTGTGGGTCAGGTGGTCGATGAATTGCAGGCCGGCGCCCTTGGGGTGACGGTCGACGCCTTCGAGGTACACGAAATCGATGTCGTAGATCGAGGTGCCTTCGCCGAAACGGTCGATCAGGTACAAGGGGGCGCCGCCAATCCCCTTGATCGCCGGCAAACGCAATTCCATGGGCCCGGTGCCGATCTCGACAGGCTGCGCGCCGAGTTCCAGCGCGCGCTTGTAGGCCAGTTGCGAGTCCTTGACCCGAAATGCCATGCCGCACACGGAAGGACCATGCTCCGCCGCGAAGTAGGACGCTTCGCTATTGGGCTCGTTGTTGAGGATGATGTTAATCGCGCCCTGGCGGTACAGCGACACGTTCTTGGAACGGTGTTGGGCGACTTTGGTGAAGCCCATGATCTGGAACACAGGCTCCAGCACGTTCGGGGTCGGCGAGGCGAATTCGATGAACTCGAAGCCCATCAGGCCCATTGGATTTTCGTAGAGATCAGTCACGGTCTTGCTCCTGCTGAAAAGTGAGAGGCACAGCGGCTTGGATCACGATTCAGCGGGTGGCGCGCAGGAAATCCCCCGCACGCTGCGGGCGAGGAAGTCGCCGAAGATCAATTGCAGACCGAAGCTTTTCATGGGGGAAAGATTACTCCGGCTTGTCCGATTGCGCATCGGGATGGGCGGCCTGAAACGCCGGATGCTGCATCGCCAGCGCTTCGACCCGGCAAATGCGTGGATACGGGGTCATGTCCACGTTGAAGCGTCGCGCCGCATACACCTGAGGCAGCACATACACATCGGCGAGGCCGACCGCGCCAAAACAAAACTCAGCGTCGCCAATCAGGGCCTCCACTGCGGCGAAGCCTTCGCCGATCCAGTGGCCGATCCACGCCGTCACATCGCCTTCGTCGTGACCCATGCCGCGCAGGCGATTCAGCACCGCGACGTTGTGCAACGGATGAATGTCGCAGCCGATCAGGGCGGCAACCTGCCGATGGCCCGCCCGGGCGAGCAGCCCTTCGGGGAGCAATGGGAATTCGGGGGATAATTCTTCGAGGTATTCGATGATCGCCATGGACTGGATGATCGCCTCGCCGCCGTCCACCCTCAGAGCGGGAACGCGGCCCTGGGGGTTTATCGCCAGGTAGTCGGGCCGGTGGTGTTCACCGCCGTCGCGAATCAGGTTGACCGGCAGTGCGTCGAACGCGAGACCTTTCAGCGCCAGGGCAATGCGCACCCGGTAGCTCGAAGTCGATCGGTAGTAGGTGAAAAGATCCACGGGAATGGCCTGTTATTGTTGTTTTGGTTTTCACTACGGCGTAAGCGACTTACGCAATGCGTAAACTGCGGCAATGCGGGATGCCTGTCAAGTTCAGCTCCATCTGCTCAAGCCCAGCCCTCCAGCCGCAGAGTGGCGCGCACCAGCCGTTGCTCCTCGCTTTCGATCTCCCGCAGGTTGTCGCAGATGTTCTGGATGTGCGCCACAGCCGCCTTGCGCGCCTGCTCGGGCAAGCGCCCGGTGACCGCGTTGTACAGCCGGGCATGATGACGGTCGATCTGTCGCTTCTGGGCTTCACGGTGATAGAGGTTGTTGACCGAAGCGAACACCGTGTTGAGCAGTAGATCCGTCAACGAACGCAGGGTCTGCACCAGCACCGGGTTGTGGGACGCTTCACAGATGGCCAGATGAAACGCATGGTCGAGACGGGCGTGTTCGGACGCCGGCATCGGGTGGTCATGGCCGGCCACCAACGCGTTGTAGGCCCGGGTGATCAGCACAAAATCCGCGTCGGTGCCACGCAACGCTGCCAGCCGCGCGGACTCCCCCTCCAGCAGGCTGCGCACCTCGAACAGGTCGTAAAGCGTGCGCGGCTGAGAGGCGAACAAATGCATCAGCGGCGAGGCAGCGGTCAGCCCGAGCCCGCCCATCTGCGCGACAAACGAACCCTTGCCATGACGGGTTTCGATGATGCCCCGGGCGCGCAGCAACTGCAGACCCTCGCGCAGGGCGGTGCGCGACACCCCGAGTTTTTCGGTCAGTCGCCGCTCGGAAGGCAACAGCTGACCGACCTTGAGCACCCCGTCGACAATCAGTCGCTCAATGCGCTCGCTGACGACATCGGCGACCTGCTGCGGGCGCTGGGTTTGGGTAGTTTCCATGGCTAAGTGTTCCTCGGGTTAGCGCTGGGTCCAGTCCGTTCGGTCGAATCGATCCGTAGAAGCCGGCTTGCTGGCGAACACATTTTTTCAGTCGCATCCCAACAAACTGGATTGCCCGGTTCCCCGACAAGCCAACTGCTACAACGGGCCCCGCACTGGTATGACCGCGGATATCAACCTGAACAGCAAAGAGCGCGACCAGCGCTATCTAGTTGATATTCAAGTTTATTAGCCGAAAATTTCCTGATCCCGCATCGCGAAACTGGTTCGACCACTGCTCCAGCCGGTAGACACTAAGCCCCGCTGAGCCAATGATGCAAGCCAGCCATTCACGTTCCGCCACGGAACGGGCCTCCAATAAAAACAAGACAGGGTTGCGAACCCATCATGAATATCCTGTACGACGAACGGGTCGACGGCGTTCTGCCGGCCATCGACAAACAACAGCTGCTCCAAGCGCTGCAAACCCGCCTGCCCGATCTGGACATCCTCCATCGGGAGGAAGAATTGCGCCCCTACGAATGCGACGGCCTCTCCGCCTACCGAACGACGCCGATGCTGGTGGTGCTGCCCCAGCGCATCGAGCAGGTGCAGACGCTGCTGAAGGTCTGCCACGAGCGCGGCGTGCCGGTGGTGGCCCGTGGTGCCGGGACCGGACTGTCCGGCGGCGCACTGCCGCTGGAAAAAGGCGTGCTGCTGGTAATGGCGCGCTTCAACAAAATCCTGCACATCGACCCCGCCGGGCGTTACGCCCGCGTGCAACCCGGTGTGCGCAACCTGGCCATTTCCCAGGCCGCAGCGCCTTACGACCTTTATTACGCGCCGGACCCCTCCTCGCAAATTGCCTGTTCCATCGGCGGCAACGTCGCGGAGAACGCTGGCGGCGTGCATTGCCTGAAATACGGCCTGACCGTGCACAACTTGCTCAAGGTCGACATCCTCACGGTCGAGGGCGAGCACATGGTGCTGGGCTCCGACGCACTGGACTCGCCAGGCTTTGATCTGCTCGCACTGTTTACCGGCTCCGAAGGCATGCTCGGCGTGATCACCGAGGTCACCGTCAAACTGTTGCCCAAGCCGCAAGTCGCACGGGTGTTGCTGGCCGCCTTCGACTCGGTGGAAAAAGCCGGGCGCGCGGTCGGTGACATCATTGCCGCGGGCATCATCCCCGGCGGCCTGGAAATGATGGACAACCTCGCCATTCGCGCCGCCGAAGACTTCATTCACGCCGGCTATCCGGTGGACGCCGAAGCCATCCTGTTGTGCGAACTCGATGGCGTGGAAGCTGACGTACACGCCGATTGCGACCGGGTCCGCGCCGTGCTGGAAAACGCCGGGGCGACCGAAATCCGTCAGGCCAAGGACGAAGCCGAACGCGTGCGCTTCTGGGCCGGGCGCAAGAACGCTTTCCCGGCAGTCGGTCGGCTCTCGCCGGATTATTACTGCATGGACGGCACCATTCCGCGTCGGGAACTGCCGGGCGTGTTGAAGGGCATTTCCGCGCTGTCGGAAGAATACGGACTGCGGGTCGCCAACGTTTTCCACGCCGGCGACGGCAACATGCACCCGCTGATCCTCTTCGATGCCAATCAACCCGGTGAACTGGACCGCGCCGAAGCGTTGGGCGGGAAGATTCTGGAGCTGTGCGTGAAAGTCGGCGGCAGCATCACCGGCGAGCACGGCGTGGGCCGCGAAAAGATCAACCAGATGTGTGCGCAATTCAACAGTGACGAGCTGACGTTGTTCCATGCGGTAAAAGCCGCTTTTGACCCGGCCGGCACCCTCAATCCCGGCAAGAACATCCCGACCCTACACCGCTGCGCCGAATTCGGTGCCATGCACGTGCACATGGGCAAGCTGCCCTTCCCTGAACTGGAGCGTTTCTGATGGATGCCCAACGTCAGCCGCCCTTCGTGGCCCAAGAGCGCGATGCCAGCGATGCGCTGCTGGAGCAGGTTAATCAGGCGATTCAATCCGCCCTGCCGCTGCGCATTCAAGGTGCCAACAGCAAGGCATTTCTGGGTCGCGAGGTGGCAGGTGAAGTGCTCGACACCCGCCTCCACTGCGGCATCGTCACTTACGACCCGACCGAACTGGTGATCACCGCCCGCGCCGGCACGCCGTTGTCGGTGCTGAACGCCGCGCTGGAAGACGCCGGTCAGATGCTGCCCTGCGAGCCACCTAGCTACAGCGATGGCGGCGCAGGTGATGGAACCGTCGGCGGCATGGTCGCCGCAGGCTTGTCCGGGCCGCGCCGGCCTTGGTCGGGCTCGGTGCGGGACTTTGTGCTGGGCACGCGGGTGATTACCGGTCTGGGCAAGCATCTGCGCTTCGGCGGCGAGGTGATGAAGAACGTCGCCGGTTACGACCTGTCGCGCCTGATGGCCGGCAGTTTCGGTTGCCTGGGACTGATCACCGAAGTCTCGTTGAAAGTCCTGCCCAAACCGAGGCTGTGCACCAGCATCGCACTGGAGATGGACAGCAGCACCGCCCTTGCCCGCCTCGCGCAGTGGGGTCAGCAACCGCTGCCGATCAGCGCCGCCAGCCACGACGGCCGCGTGCTGCGCTTGCGCCTTGAAGGCGGTGAAGGTTCAGTTGCGGCGGCCCATGACCTCCTGGGCGGCGAATCCATCGACCCGGCGTACTGGCGCGAATTGAACGAACACCGTCTGGATTTCTTCACCGATGGCCGTCCGTTGTGGCGCCTGTCATTGCCTGTCAGCACTGCTGAGCTGGACCTGCCGGGGGAGCAATTGATCGACTGGGCCGGTGCGCAACGCTGGCTCAAATCCGACGCCAGCGGCAGCGAGATTCGTCGCATCGTCAGCGCCGCAGGCGGGCACGCCACCTGCTACAGCCACGGCCTCGACGACAGCCCGTTTCAGCCGTTGGCCACGCCGTTGCTGCGCTACCACCGCCAGCTCAAGGCACAACTCGATCCGCACGGAATTTTCAATCCGGGCCGAATGTACGCGGAGATCTGAACCATGCAGACGACCCTGAGCGAACACGCCAAAAGCCTGCCCCGTGGCGAAGAAGCGGAAAGCATTCTGCGCAGTTGCGTGCACTGCGGTTTCTGCAACGCGACCTGCCCGACCTATCAGCTGCTCGGCGATGAGCTGGATGGGCCACGCGGGCGCATTTACCTGATCAAGCAAGTGCTGGAAGGCAAGGAGGTCACGGAGAAAACCCAGTTGCACCTGGACCGCTGCCTGTCCTGCCGCAACTGTGAAACCACCTGCCCTTCCGGCGTCGACTACCACAACCTGCTGGACATCGGCCGGGAAGTGGTCGACGCTGCCGTGCCGCGCCCGCTGGGCCAACGATTACTGCGCGACAGCCTGCGCGCCGTTGTTCCCAATGCCGGGCTGTTCAAATCCCTGACCCAGTTGGGTAACTCCTTCAGGCCACTGCTGCCCGGCGCATTGAAGACCAAGCTGCCCGGCAACATCCGCCCGGCCAAGGCGCGGCCGACCCGGCAGCATGCGCGACAGATGTTGATTCTCGAAGGCTGCGTGCAACCCGGTTTGTCGCCCAACACCAATGCGGCCACGGCGCGTGTGCTGGATCGGCTGGGCATCAGCGTCACATCCATCGCTCAGGCCGGCTGCTGCGGCGCCGTGGATTACCACTTGAACGCCCAGGAACAAGGCCTGCAGCGGGCACGGCGGAACATTGATGCGTGGTGGCCGAGCATTCAGGCCGGTGCCGAAGCCATCGTGCAGACCGCCAGCGGCTGCGGCGCCTTCGTCAAGGATTATGGCCACCTGCTGCGCCACGACCCGGCATACGCCCAAAAAGCGGCAGCCATCAGCGAACGCACCAGGGACCTGGTCGAAGTGCTGCGCGCCGAACCCCTGGAGCAGCTCGGCGGTTGCACCCGCCAGACCCTGGCCTTCCACTGCCCGTGTACGCTGCAGCACGCGCAGAAACTCGGCGGCGCCGTCGAGTCGGTGTTGACCCGGCTGGGCTTCAATCTCACACCGGTGCCCGACAGTCACTTATGCTGCGGCTCGGCCGGCACCTATTCGATCACCCAACCGGTGCTGGCGAAACAGCTGCGGGACAACAAGATGAACGCGCTGGAAAGCGGCAACCCGGACGTGATCGCGACGGCCAACATTGGCTGTCAGACCCATCTGGCCAGCGCCAACCGCACGCCGGTCAAACACTGGATCGAACTCATCGAGGACGCCTTGCCTCCAAGTTGATTGCAGGCGCCCTGGCTCCGTATCAGACGCACACTCATGACACCCTTTGCCCTTCAGGAGAACTGCATGAAAACCAAATCCGTACTGACCCAGACCGAAGTCACCCAGATCCTCGCCGCGGCCCGCACCGAGGCGCAGAACAACGGCTGGGCAGTGTCCATCGCCGTCACCGATGACGGCGGTCACCTGCTGGGCTTCGAGCGCCTCGACGGCTGCGCGCCCATCGGTGGCTACATCGCCATCGAAAAAGCCCGCACCTCGGCGCTGGGTCGTCGCGAATCCAAGGGTTATGAGGAAATGGTCAACGGCGGGCGCACCGCATTCGTGACCGCCCCGCTGCTGACTTCGCTGGAAGGCGGCGTGCCGGTGATCATCGACGGTCAGACCATCGGCGCGGTGGGCGTGTCCGGGGTGAAAGCCGATCAGGATGCGCAAGTGGCCAAGGCCGGGGTTGCGGTGGTAAGCGCGCAGTAACGTCCGCAGCGATCGCCTGCAGCAATGCTGCAAACCCAATTCATGATGGAGACCCCAGATGACCGAGTTCGTCAATTGCCACAACCTCAAGGTGGCGGCCAACCTCAAGCGTTTCGTCGACGAGGAAGTGATCCCCGGGACAGGCCTGACCCCGGAACTGTTCTGGGCCGATTTCGATTCGCTGGTCCACGACCTCGCCCCGGTCAACCGCGAGCTGCTGAAAGAGCGTGACCGCATACAGGCTCAGTTGGACAAGTGGCACAAATCCAATCCCGGCCCGGTCACCGACATGCCGGCGTACATCGCGTTTCTCGACAGCATCGGCTATCTGAAGCAGGTGCCGGCGCAGGTTCAGGTGTCCACCCACAAAGTGGACATCGAAGTCAGCGAGCAGGCGGGTCCGCAACTGGTGGTGCCCGCTGCCAACGCCCGTTACGCCCTGAACGCCGCCAATGCGCGCTGGGGTTCGCTGTACGACGCGCTCTACGGCACCGATGCCATTTCCTCGGCCAACGGCGCCGAAATCAAGGCCGGGTACAACCCGCTGCGTGGCGAGAAAGTCATCGCCTTCGCCAGGGCCCTGCTCGATGAAGCCGCGCCCCTGGCGTCCGGCTCCCATGTCGGCGCTAAGGCCTACGCAGTGGACAGCGGCGAAATGCTGGTCACCCTCGCCGACGGCAGCCAGTCGTGCCTGGCACAGCCCGAGAAATACGTCGGCTATCAGGGCGAGCCGCGCCAGCCGAACGCAATCCTGCTGAAGAACAACGGCCTGCACATCGAAATCCAGATCGACCCCGCCAGCCCGATCGGCGCCACTGACCCGGCCGGGATCAAGGATCTGCTGCTGGAAGCCGCGCTGTCGACCATCATCGACTGCGAAGACTCGGTCGCCGCCGTCGATGCCGACGACAAGCTGGTGATCTACCGCAACTGGCTGGGCCTGATGAAAGGCGACCTGACCGAAGCGCTGGTCAAGAACGGCAAGACCATCACCCGTCGCCTGAACGCCGACCGCCAATACACTGCGGCCGACGGCAGCGCGATTACCCTGCACGGGCGCTCGCTGCTGTTCATCCGCAACGTCGGCCACCTGATGACCAACCCGGCGATCCTTTACGACGGCAATAAGGAAATCCCGGAAGGCATTCTTGATGGCGTCATCACCAGCCTGATTGCCCTGCACGACCTGCACAACCGCACCAACTCCCGCGCCGGCAGCGTCTACATCGTCAAACCGAAGATGCACGGCCCGGACGAAGTCGCGTTCGCCAACACCCTGTTCAGCCGCATCGAAGACGCGCTGAAAATCCCGCGCAACACCCTGAAGATGGGGATCATGGACGAGGAGCGGCGCACCAGCGTCAACCTAAAGGCGTGCATCGAAGCGGCATCGTCGCGGGTGGCGTTCATCAACACCGGTTTCCTTGATCGCACCGGCGACGAGATGCACAGCTCGATGGAAGCCGGGCCGATGCTGCGCAAGGGCGACATGAAAGCCACGCCGTGGATCAAGGCCTACGAGCGGAGCAACGTGCTGGTGGGCCTGGCGTGCGGGTTGCGCGGGCGTGCGCAGATCGGCAAGGGCATGTGGGCGATGCCGGACCTGATGGCCGACATGCTGGAGCAGAAGATCGCGCACCCGAAATCCGGCGCGACCACGGCGTGGGTGCCCTCGCCGACCGCCGCCACCCTGCACGTACTGCATTACCACAAGGTGGACGTGAAAGCGGTGCAGCAGGAGCTTGAACAGGTCGATCTCGACAGCATCAGCGAAGACATTCTGCTGGACCTGCTGAGCATCCCCGTCGTCGAAAAGGCGGAGTGGAACGAGGATCAGATTCGCGAAGAAGTCGAGAACAATGCTCAAGGGCTGTTGGGCTATGTGGTGCGCTGGGTGGAGCAAGGCGTTGGCTGTTCGAAGGTGCCGGACATTCACAACGTCGGCCTGATGGAAGACCGCGCGACACTGCGCATTTCCAGCCAGCACATCGCCAACTGGCTCCGCCACGGTGTGGTCTCCGAGGACTATGTGAAAGATGCCTTGAAACGTATGGCGAAGGTTGTCGACCGGCAAAACGCCGGGGACTCGGCTTACACGCCAATGGCCGGCAATTTCGAAAAGTCAGTGGCATTCCAGGCCGCCAACGCGCTGGTGTTTAAAGGCCGCGAACAGCCGAGCGGCTACACCGAACCGCTGTTGCACGAGTTCCGGTTGGCGTTCAAGAAGGAGCATTGATCGAGCGGAAGCGCTGGGGATTTTGAAGTGGGGTGACTTGCTCAGGGATGGGGTGGGTCAGCAGCACTCAGGCTGGCCGACAGAATGCCTTCGCGAGCAAGCTCGCTCCCACAGGTTCAGCGTCTGACTTTGGTTCGGGGCGGATGGAGGACTTGTGGAAATGAGCCTGCCCACGAAAGCACCTACGTGCTCTCCCGCACCACCAGTTCAAACCCCAGATCCACCTGTGCTTCGTGGACCGTGCCGTCCAGCAAGCCGAGCAACAGTTGCGCGGCGCGCTGGCCGACCTGTTCGCGCGGGGTGCGGATGGAGGTCAGGCGCGGGACCATATGGGCCGAACCCGGCAGGTCGTTGAAGCCGATCAGCGAAACCTGTTCCGGAATGCGGACGCCCCGTCGCAGGGCCTCCAATGATGCGCCCTGGGCCAGGTCGTCGTTGCAGAAGAACACCCCGTCAACATCCGGATGCGCCTCCAGCAACCGGGCGAACAACTCACTGCCCAGACCGATGGATGACGGCAGCGGCGACGCCACCTGCAGCGCTTCGTCGTACAGCCCTTCCTGCTCCAGCACGCCGCGAAAGCCGACGCCACGCTGAATCACCCGTGGATCGAGCTGAGCCGATACGTACGCCAGTCGCCTCCGGCCACGGCTCAAGAGATGCCGCGCCGCCTCGGCACCCGCCTGTTGCTGGGAAAACCCAACGCATGGCTCGGCGCGGGTCGGGTCGAGTTCCATCATGTGCACGCACGGCACACCACTGGCGGCGAGCAATTGCTGCGCCGCCACGCTGCGGTCGAAACCGGTCAGCAGAATCCCACGAGGCCGATGAGACAGATGACTGCGCAGCAGGTTCTCTTCTTCTATAGGCGAGTAGTGATAGTTACCGATCACCACTTCCAGCCCGCGCGGGCGCAAGACCGTCTGAATGGCTTCGAGGGTTTCGATAAACAGTTGGTTGGACAGCGACGGCACCAGCACTACCACCGACTGACTTTGCGAAGACGCCAGCGCCCGTGCGGCAGGATTGGCGACATAGCCTAGACTCAGCGCAGCAGCGCGGACTTTTTCCACCAACTCCGGAGCCACGGTGGTCACGCCACGCAGGGCTCGGGACGCGGTAATCGGCGAGACGGCGGCCAGTTTGGCGACTTCATTAAGGGTGGGACGACCGGTGGATCGGGAACCAATACGTGTCATGCGTTGCCAACTGATTGGAAGAAAGCTGAGGGGGTTGCGATTGTGTGGGATGGGCTCTAAGGTAGCGCTATCTCACGGAGGCCCGCAACTTTTCGATCGATTCCACGACCGGGTTTTTGCATCTCATGGATCAGCGAGATACCCATAACAATGACTACACCTGGAAACAGTCTCGCCGGACTTGCACACCATTCGGCGAAGACAGCGCTGTCTCCGGGACGAGGTTTTTATGACTACTGCTCCACATGCTATTTCCGCCATCGTGGTAATGGGTGTTTCCGGCTGCGGCAAGAGTGCCGTCGGCGAGGCCATCGCAAAAAACAGCGGCGGCCGCCTGATCGAGGGTGATGCGTTCCATCCTCAAGCCAACATCGACAAGATGAGCGCGGGCCATCCGCTTGACGACAACGATCGCGCCGGCTGGCTGACCCGCCTCGGCGAAGAAGTTGCCACCGCCTTGAAGAACGGCGAAAAACCCGTTCTTACCTGCTCCTCCCTCAAGCTCATCTACCGTGACCGTCTGCGTGCAGCCGTGCCGGGGCTGGGTTTCGTGTTTCTGGAGCTGACCAAGGAACTCGCCACCGAACGCTGCTCCCATCGCCCGGGGCACTTCATGCCGGCCAGTCTGGTCGACAGCCAGTTCGCGACCCTCGAACCTCCTTACAACGAGGACCGCACGCTGGTGGTGGACGCGACCAAATCCATCGAGACCATCGGTAAGGAAGCGGCCACCTGGTGGAGCGAGTCCAGCGCCGAGCCACAAGCCCCATCTGTCACCGCGCGCACTGGCTCTTGATCCTCGATCAGGCGTGAGCGACAAAGGTAGCGCTGTCTCTGATGACGCTGCCCTCGCTTCACAGGGCAGAGAGCAACAGCGTCAAGCAGTAGCTCCAAAAAAACAAAATACAACGGAGAGACACCCCCATGTTCGGCATGACTCAAGACACGTATCTGCTGGTCGATGCGTTGGTGACCATCATTGGCCTTGTGCTTTTGATCACCAAGTTCAAAGTCCACCCCTTTATTGCATTGACCATCGCGGCAGGTTTTCTCGGGCTGACCTCCGGGATGCCGGTCGAAAAAGTGATGAAATCATTCCAGGACGGTTTCGGCGGCGTGCTGGGTTTCGTCGGCATCATTCTTGGCCTGGGCACCATGCTCGGCAAGCTGATGGCCGATTCCGGCGGTGCTGACCAGATCGCCCAGACGTTGATCCGTCGCTTCGGCAAGGACCGCGTGCACTGGGCCATGATGTTTTCGGCGTTTCTGGTGGGCATTCCGCTGTTCTTCGAAATCGGCTTCGTGCTGCTGATCCCGCTGGTGTTCATCGTTGCCCGTCGCAGCGGCGTGTCCATCGTCAAGATCGGTATCCCGCTGCTGGCAGGTCTGTCGGCCGTACACGGCCTGGTGCCTCCGCACCCGGGTCCGTTGCTGGCCATCGGCATCTTCAACGCAGACATCGGCAAGACCATCTTCTACGGTCTGATCGTTGCGTTCCCGACCGCCATCATCGCCGGCCCGATCTACGGCAAGTGGATTGCCAAGCACATTCCGGGCAACCCGTCTAAAGAGCTGATGGATCAGATTGCCAAGGAGTCGACCAACGACAACCTGCCAAGCTTCGCCATTACCCTGGTTACGATCCTGCTGCCAGTGTTCCTGATGCTGCTCAAGACGTTTGCAGACGTGGCGCTGCCAGCCGGTCACATCTTCCGCATCTGGATGGACTTCATCGGTCACCCGATCGCTGCTCTGCTGTTTGCCCTGCTGCTGGCGTTCTACACCTTCGGTTCGGCACGTGGTTTCAGCCGCGACCACATCATCAAGCTGCTCGACCAGAGCCTGGCGCCCGTCGCCGCAATCGTGCTGATCGTCGGTGCCGGCGGTGGTTTCAAGCAGATGCTGGTGGACAGTGGCGTCGGTAACCTGATCGGCCACATGGCCGTGCAGGCACAGATCTCGCCGATTCTGCTGGCGTGGCTGGTGGCCGCAGTGATCCGCATCGCTACCGGTTCTGCAACCGTTGCCACCATCACCGGTGCCGGTATTGTTGCGCCGGTGGTCGGCATGATCCCAGGCGTGAACCGTGAGTTGCTGGTCCTGGCAACCGGGGCCGGTTCGTTGATTCTGTCCCACGTCAACGACGCGGGCTTCTGGCTGGTCAAGCAGTACTTCAACATGACCGTGTCCGAGACGCTGAAAACCTGGACCGTGATGGAAACCATCCTGTCGGTCGTGGGCATCATCCTGATCATGCTGTTATCGATGGTGGTCTGATACGTTGATCGCGGCAAATTGACGCTGCGATCCTTGCCGCTGTTCCCATGCCCACCTCCCCGGTGGGCATGTCATTTCTAACCCACTCAAACCGCTCACCGCCGCTCTGCTGATGACGCCACCTGAGTCTTCGGTGCAGCCCAGCCGGGCCTGATACAAAACCGTTCACACATCCCGTCATCAATTCGATTAAAGTTACGGCGTTTTGCCGGTACTCATTTAGGAAGTCTCCTACACTCCTCTCAGAGAACTCGTACGAGGCAATCTAATGAAAATTTCATCGCCGGCCGCTACGAGTTCTTTGCAATAAAGGGCAAAGGAGTGTGGAATAGGCGCCGCTCTGCATCTGGCTATCAATGCGATAGCCGATTTGTAGGGGAAATTACCGCCAGCATCAGGCAAGATTCCCATGCCGTTCGACCCAGGAGCCACGCTAACTGTGACGAGACGATGAACCTGGGGAATTAAAATCGTACCAATGGCGTCATACTGATGACCGCATTTGGATGCAATCGGCAATTACCATCACCCAAAGGCTCACGCCAGCCTCCCGGCAGAGGCGCTTCATGAGGCCATCAAGGAAAAGATTATGTTGATACTCACCCGTAAAGTCGGCGAAAGCATAAACATTGGTGACGACATCACCGTTACCATTCTGGGCGTTCAGGGCCTTCAGGTCCGTCTCGGGATCAACGCCCCGAAAGATGTTTCCGTACACCGCGAAGAAATCTACAAACGCATCAAGGCCGAAACTGCAACCGACCAGGATCCGCAATAAGCCCAACGGTTTATGCTTATTCGATAACTGTCAGCGGCCATCCGGTGCTGACAGATCGGCGACGGCGACTGACCAGGCGCCGTTTTTTTCGTCCGGACTTTGGATCCATCAAAGTCAGCTTCGCTGATAACTAAGCGTGAGCGAATGCAGAGAATCTGCGTATCGGACGATGCACTTCCTGATGCCGCGACAAGTTGTCAGACATCCGGTATCGCCAACTAAAACGGCCGACCTCCATAAGAGATCGGCCGTTTTTAGTTATCAACCGGTTTAACCCGATCAGCCCGCCGTGTTCAGGTGGCCGGCGATGGTGTCTTTTGCCTGCAGGCGTTTTTCCTTGAGTTTTTTCAATTCGTCATCGGGAATATCGCCCGCCTCTTCGGCGCTGACAATCTGGATGTCCAGTTCATCGTAGTGCTCGACCAGGGCATTGAGCTTCGCGTCGCCGCTTTTGAGCTTGGCGAGTTCTTCTTTGGTAACGCTCAGGTCCGCGTACAAATCGTGCTTAACCGGCATGGGATGCCTCTCCTCTGATGACTGTCGTAGGCATGTTGAGGGTAGCCCAGCCTAAAGGTTCGACGTTTTTGCCGATGTGAATATCGCATTTTGACAGGCACGATCCTGTGCAACGGGCTACGGTGTCTCTCCAGCCCCTTCACGCTGATTCAAGGATCGACCATGACCTCACCGTTTTCCCATTCTCTTCTCGCCAGCGCTCTGGCCTTCGGTATCGCCTTCTCCACGGCAGCGCCTGCCTTTGCCGAGCCCAACAAACAGGTCCAGGCGGATGCCGAGCAATACAAGGACGAAGCGCTGAAGCTGCTGGAGCAACTGGTGAATATCGATTCGGGCTCCGGCTACGAGCCGGGACTGACCCAAGTGCGTGACATCGTCGTCGCGCAGCTCAAGGCGCTTGGCGCAACCATCGAGATGATCCCCAACACCGCGCCGGACAAGAGCCAGCATGTGGTCGCGACGCTCAGGGGCACCGGCAATGCGAAGATTCTGCTGATGGCGCACATGGACACCGTATTCAAGGAAGGCTCCGCCGCCGCCCGTCCGTTCCACATCAAGGACGGTCGTGCCTACGGGCCGGGGGTGATGGACGACAAGGGCGGCATCGTTGCCGGGCTTTATGCGCTGAAGATTTTGAAGAAGCTCGACTTCAAGGACTACGCGCAGATTACCTTCCTGCTGGACGCCAGCGAGGAAACCGGGTCGGCCGCTGCGACGGCGCTGATTCAGAAGGTCGCCAAACAGCACGATGTAACCCTGAACCTGGAACCGGGACGCCCTGCCGACGGCCTGGTGATCTGGCGCAAAGGCAGCGCCACCGCAGTGGTTGAGGTCAAGGGCAAGGCATCTCACGCCGGCGTCGCGCCGGAACTGGGGCGCAACGCGGCCATGGAGGCGGCACATCAGATCCTGCAACTGGGCAAACTCGGCGATGCCGAGAAGAAAACCACGATCAACTTCACCGTGCTCAACGCCGGCGATCGCACCAACGTGATTCCCGATCAAGCCACCGCCAAGGCCGATGTCCGCGCCGCCGTGCCGGAGGAGTTTGATCGTATCGAGAAGGATCTGGCCCGTGTCTCAGCTGACAAACTGATCCCGGACACCCAAGTGACGACCCGTCTTGAGCGCGGCTTGCCGCCCATGCCGCAAACACCGGAAACCGACAAACTGGTCGATATCGCTCAGGGCATCTACGGCGAGATCGGCCGCAAGCTGACCATAGAGGGCAGCGGCGGCGCGGCCGATGCGAGCCTCTCGGCCGGGGTCGGTGTGCCGACGCTGGACGGCTTCGGCATCGTTGGCGGCAACATTCACACGCCCGAGGAATATGCCGAAGTCGACAGTGTGTCGCCGCGCATTTACCTGTTGACGCGGATGATCATGGAGCTGGCGACGCGCACTCCGGGCAAGTGACCAACGCCTGGTCGTCTCTCGGGCAAAAAAAATCCCGGACCACCCAAACAAAGGTGCGCCGGGATACAAGTGCTGCAAGGAGAGTCAGGATTGCGCGTTGGCCAGCACGGGCCAGAGGAACGGCAGACGCTCTTCGCTGCGACTGGACACCAGTCGCGGCGCCGCAGGAACAGGCTGCACGGCCGGGGTCTGCAGGCGGGTCAGGACCGAGTCGATCACGACGCCGCTGGCGTCGTGATGGAACTGCCAGACGCCGTAGATGCGGCCGTCAAACGACGCTTCGCTGCCCAGTCGCGGATCGACGCCCAGTCCTGCGCCCAGACCGAACAGGTGCAGACCATGCAAGCGCTGACCGCTGGCGTCGAGCGGACACCCCGAGGGATCGGAATCCAGCCCACCCTTGACCTCCATCAGCGTGATGGCCTCGCCACCGGCATGACTCAAGGCCGGCAACACCGGCTGGTAGCCCGTGCACTGCACGACAATCTCGGCTTCTGCCAGCGCTTGACGCGCTCGCTCGAACTGATCGGCCGGGCCCTGATGGGTTTGCAGCAACTGCACGCGCACGCCGGTCTTGCCGATCTGGCCCTTGGACAGGGCTTCACGGCCCACGTCCAGCGCCCGGTAGCGCAAACCGCCGGAGCGGTTGACCCGACCCGAAACCGGGCAGACGTCCCTCGCCGCATCGAACGCATAGCCCGCATCCAGCGCGGCCTGAGCAGTTTCGTAAAACAGACGGATCGGCGAACGGTGCACCAGCGTCACCTCCTCCAGGCCGGCAAACTCCAGCGCGTCGGCCAGGTTTTCCAGCACCGAGAACGCGCTGTGGGAGCCGCCCACGACGCATACCCGCCCTTTGGCCGCCAGGGTCGTCGCAAAAAGGTGGCGCAACTGCACGGCGTTCATTCTCAGCAGCGCGTCGGCGCTCTCGATCCGCGCCGAAGGTGGCACCGCGAGGCCTTGATCCGCCAGGCTGTCGAGCAGGTGCTGAGGGTCCTGCCAGCCGCCCAGATTGAGGACGACTGCGCGGCTGCGAATACGCCGACTGCGGCCATCTGACTCGACCCACACCTGATACTCATCGTCTTCGCGCACGATCTCGGTGATCGTCGTGCTGCTCCATAACTTCACGCCATAGCGCTCGACGATAAAGTCGAGCACCAGCTTCGAGGCTTCCGCCAGCAGTTCAGCGACGTCCGCCAACTGCGGCGCGCTTTGCGCCTGGTGTCTGATGCGCCAATAGGCGGGCGAATGTTCCAGGGGTTCAAATACATCACGCAGCGCCGGGTCGCGCAGACAATCCAGAAACACATCGCCGACCGAGTTGGCGGTGATTCGGTAATCGCCCAGACGACCCGTGCCCGGCGTGGGACTTGCGTCGACAATGATTAAACCTTCCTTGGCCAGTTCTGGCATGGCGCCGCTTTTCAATGCGTTGAACAGCAGCCCCATTCCTGCAGGTCCGGCACCTCCTACTACACAACCGCAAACGGTTTCCAGATGATCTCCTTGCATAATTGTCACTCCACGCTGGGTCGTTACCGTATCGCCGCCTGCGTCATGAACAGCCGCACTTCCGTGCGCGTTCAACCGCTATCGCTGAGACGATGTCTGAACTTTCGAGTTGAAAAAAATGAGCTGTTTACTGAATGACTAAATCTGGCAGGCATGAATACCGCAATGAGGCGCGACACGTTGGCGGCAGTGACAACAGGACCATCGACCCGGGTCAATTGATCCGGCGCAGGCTCTGGAACGCCGCTTTTACGGCGGCACCTCCTTGCTGAGGCTCCGTCGATCCGACAGTCCGCGCCGCCTGTTGTCAGCTTTCCCCAAGGGACGCTACCGCCAACTCATCGCGCACCTGAACGGATTTATCCTGGAACAAGAAGTATCGGGCGCTTGCACTAAGCGCCGTTCAGCGAAGTCGAAAACGTAAAGTGATAGTTGCAAAGAACTGACGAGGTGTCAATTTTACGAGACAAAGAGGATTACGATCGTTAGGGATCATAAACAACTGATTTGTATAGGAATTTTTATTTTGACGCCACCCATTCGGCGCTCCGTGCTGAGTCCATGGATTTATAAAATAACCGCCCCTTGCAATTTAACTGTGAATGGCGGGTCGCTGCGGCATTAACTAACTCTGCTCGCAACATGCAATGCGCCTTGAGTCGTTTATTGCTCGTACTTTTCTATGATCATTAATGTTCCCCAGCATTTATTGACGCCAGAATTACTCATCTTCTTAAGTGAATGAGCTGTCTGCAATGGCAAGAGGACCCTGCCGCATCCGATGAATGGAATACTTTCGTATGGCCAGCTGAGAACTATTCGGCCCTGCCGTACCTCCATTGTGGTGTGTTAGCACTTTCCCAAGGACAGAGAGGTGACCTATGAATGATGATAAAACCGATCAGTCCAGCATCGCCGAAATTGATTATTCGCGGGACACGCTGTTCGGACCTATTCCGATGCAGGCGACCTGCCGAGTACGTCTCGCGACGATAGAGCACGAGGGGCACAGCTTGCGCGAACTGACTATCCTTGGTGATGTGCCGGATTATTTGCCCAAGTCATCGATCATTCGCATTGCGATGGACGGCCGCATTGAGGCGGGGCCCGTTCGCGAGCACTATGCGGTTAAAGGCAACGGCGAAGAGCATTTCAAATTGCTCTTCGAGAATGAGCACCTACACCGGACGCATTGAAAACGCTCGCGCTACTGCGCGCCGTTGTGGACGTGGACGGCCTGAGCGATGCCAAGGGGTTTGCCGGATCGGGGCCCCACGTTTGCAGGAATGCCGAGGGTCGGAGGGATTAAAAGCAGCACTGCTGCAGAGGGCGGCGCTGTATCAAGCGCTGTGGCCTCCCCGCCCGCACCTTGACGTGCGGGCAGCACGTCGGCCCCGTAGCGCAGGCCGTCAACCTGAGGCTTGATTTCCAGCACCGGCTCCGGTGGCAGCAGTTGCTCTCGCTCCAGGGACGTCATCGGCGGTCGGAAGCTGGCGTTCCGCATTTCGAGCCGATCGAGCATCGTGATGATCGACGCAGCGCCAACCACAACAATGCCCAGCAGGCAGCTGACGCCGATGATGACCTTGCGACGGCGGCGCGCTGGCGCCGCTCGGTTGTGCTCTGGTACTGCATCGATCTCGGGTTGCGCGTACGCCATGCAAATCCTCAATGTCCCGCCTGGCCACCGTGGCCGATGCAGACCAACATAAGGCGGAACGGTGATTATTGCTAGAGGCCTGCGCTCAACTCGCCAGCGCGTGCGGGTAATGCCTGGCCTTCCCGAGCTCGGCCTGAAGGTCACGGATAAGTGCGCACAAGGCGTGGCTATTATCGAGCGAGTCCAGAGCAATATTGGAAGCGAACAACTCGACGCGCTCGGTGGCAGGGTCGATGACTTCAACGGTCATCCGATCCTCTATCACCGTGCAGTTGCAACGCCAAGGCAGAAACGCACTTTCTATAATGTTGCGCAGTTCAAGGTTAGAGAGCGTACAGGCAATCATTTTCCAATCCTCCGCAGGCAGGACTGGGTGACGCCTTCAGCCGCTCGCCTGACCATAAATCACCATTTACACCAAATGGGAAAACGTTTCCCGGGCCCCGTTCGCTAGTCGGCAAACAGGGATATTTAACTTATACGCCGCGCCCCAAAGTGAAGCAAATAGCCTCTGTCGCGTTCATTTCAGGTCGCCCGCCGCCGGAATGCCGAGGTAAATCGATTCACTGCGGTAGAACTCGGCCCGTTCACGCTTTAATTGGCTGAATAACCGGAGGAATGAGTGCTATATCTGCTTAGCCATCCGTCGGACATAAGTCAAAGGCCCGACGAGCGACGCCATTTACCGGTCTACGGAGTTAGCTGCGTAGCAACTTGAGATGAATAAGTGCAACGCGCGCGCCTTTCTTGTCCTGACGCTCTTCAATAGCGAAGGGTTTGAAGCCCAGCTTGGGGTAAAACAGCAATCCCGGGACGTTATGGTTGAAGCAGGAAGCAGTCAGCTCCGCCGCTTCATGTTTGCCAAAGGCCAGTTCCATCATGCAGCCGATCATGTAGCGGCCAACGCCTTTGGAGCGAAAGCGCGGATCAATGATGACGTTGCCCATCGAGCAACGGCCTCTGAAATCGTAGCGGGAGAAGTTGGCGAATCCCACGACCTGGCCGTCCAGCTCGATGACCGTGTTGTCCGAACGCTGGGCGATGGACTCGTTGAGCTGCTCCGGGGTCAGCGGGAATACCGCCTTGGGGAACATATAGAAGAGCTCATCAATGCTCTGGGGCATATCGCAGATGAAAGGGACGTCTTTTTCTTCCAGGGGGCGATGGATAAACATGGTGAGTTACCTCTCGAAGAAACAGGGGCCGTGGGCGGACTATAACTGTCATCCCGTAGAGCTGACGGTATAAGACACCATCCAGGCGTGAATGTGCCGAAATGTTACAAATGGCCTGAATCCGCCGCAGAAGATTGTCGCAAACCTCTGACAGTCATGGAAATACTCTCACCGGGCAGAACGCCTCCGCCCGTTTTCGTGACTCATGCATTTTGCACGACGACACGAGCGATCAAATTCTGCATGCCATTGATTTTATTATGTTTTTATCTGGGTGAGCGCTTGGCACAGGCAGTGCACCGTAATGGGGAGAAGCACAACATCATTCGCACGGAGCAGCACAATGAACGTCTCACCTGATTCTTATCCTGCCGCTGTAGAAGAGTCCTCCACAGTCTCGGGCGTGTCCTGGGGTGCCATCTTTGCCGGCGCTGCCGGCGCCGCTGCCTTGTCCCTGATCCTGATTTTGCTGGGCTCGGGCCTTGGTTTTTCAGCGATGTCGCCCTGGGCCAACGAAGGCGCCAGCGCGAAGACAATCGGTATCTCGACGGTCGTCTGGCTCGCGCTGACGCAAATCGTGGCGTCCGGTCTTGGCGGTTATCTCGCTGGTCGACTGCGCGTCAAATGGGCCAACATGCACGGCGACGAAGTTTATTTCCGTGACACCGCGCACGGCTTCCTGTCCTGGGCTGTCGCGACGCTGGTAGCTGCCGTGCTGGTCGTGGGCTCTGTCAGCGGCGTCGTCGGAAGCGGCGTGAAAGCCGGCGCCACTGCGGTAGCGGGCGTTGCCGGTACTGCCGCCACTGCCGCTGGTTCTGCAGCCGGCAATACCAGCAGTGATCAATACGGTTACTACATCGATTCGCTGTTCCGCGATGACCGCCCTGCTGCTGTCAGCGATGATGCGGCCCACGGTGTTGTGGTGCGTATCTTCACCAAGACAATGGCCAACGATGGTCAACTGGCTCCGGAAGACCGCACCTACCTGGCACAGCTGGTCGCTCAGCGTACCAACTTGAGTCAGGCCGATGCCCAGGCGCGCGTTGATCAGGTTTACGGTCAGGCCAAACAAGCTGTGGCCGACGCCAAGCTTAAAGCTCAGCAAGCTGCTGATGCTGCCGCCAAGGCCGCTGCAACCGCTGCGCTGTGGACTTTCGTTTCGCTGCTGTGCGGTGCGTTCGTGGCAAGCCTTGCCGCTATCTGGGGTGGTCGTCGCCGTGATGCGGTGACGTATGTCGAAACCCGTGCTTATTCCACTACTTCCAGCATTCGCTGATTAAGGAGAGTCATCATGCGTTCACTACTTCTGTGGTTCCTCGGCATTCCAATCCCGATCATTATTTTGATTGCACTGTTTGTGCATTGATTGAGTGATTAAAGATCCGCGCTGTTCTCCCCGAGGCAGCGCGGATTTTTTTCGTCTGCCACAAAGCAGTAGATCAAGAGCGTCTGCCTAAGGGCAGACATTTCGCCTTCGGCGAGTTACTTGGAAAAGCACCCCAAGTAACCAAGGGTGCTTGCTCTCGGTTTGGCCCGACTTCGTCGGGTTCCCTCACTTCGACGACGCTCCGTGGGCCCGCGCCGAACGCACATCCATGTCTTAGCGGCGCTCTCGCGGCATCCATGCCGCTCGGGCCACTCCGCGTCGTCTGCGTTCAGCCTGCGCCCAAGTCGCGATTGGCAGTGTCTGGACTTTTTGTGTACGAAGATCAAAAGCGGGTTTAAGCAGATCAAGAGCTTCCCGGCTGAAGCCGGTCCTACAATCAGCGCCGATCCCACTGACTGCGCGCGTTGCTTTTAGTGGGACCGGCTTTAGCCGGGAAGAAGCCAGTCCAGGCGCCAACAATTTTGCTGAGCGCCCCCTACCGGTGGGAGCGAGCTTGCTCGCGAATGCTGTATTCCAAACACCAAAAATCCGGTGAATGTACCGACCCCTTCGCGAGCAAGCTCACTCCTACAAGTCCTCAGCGTTTGATCTCCCTTGATCTGCCCCTGATTTGCCCTTGATCTTGATCTGCTGTTGATCTTGATCTTCATGCACAGAAAGCTCAGACGCCGCCAATCGCGACTTTGGTGCAGGCCGAACGCAGACGACGCGCAGTGGGCCGAGCGGCATGGATGCCGCGAGAGCGCCGCTAGGACAGGGATGTCCGTTCGGCGCGGGCCCACGGAGCGTCGTCGGAGTGAGGGAACCCTGAGGAACGAAGGGCCCAACCAAGAGCAGGCACCCTTGGTTACTTGGGGTGCTTTTCCAAGTAACTCGCCGAAGGCGAAACGTCTGCCCTTAGGCAGACCGCCGTAGATCTTGATCTTGATCTTGATCTTGATGTGGCTCTAAGAACGACCCCCATCTCTCATGGCATCCCCAACCAGTTCGGCAGCGCCAGCGAGATATAAGGCACGTACGTCACCAGCAACAGAAACACCAGCAGGATCGACAACCACGGCAGCGCCGCACGAATAGTCTCGCCCAACGTCAGACCCGTCACCGCAGACGTCACGAACAGGTTCAGCCCCACCGGAGGGTGGACCAACCCGATCTCCATGTTGACCACCATGACGATGCCCAGGTGAATCGGATCGATGCCGAGTTTCATCGCGATCGGGAAAAAGATCGGCGCCAGGATCAGGATGATTGCCGACGGCTCCATGAAGCTGCCCGCGACCAATAGGACAATGTTCACCATGATCAGGAAGCCGATCGGGGTGAGGCCCTCGGAGATGACCCAGGCGGTAATCTGCTGCGGAATCTGCTCCGTGGTCAGGACGTGAGCGAACAGCATGGCGTTGGCGATGATGAACATCAGCATGATCGACAGGCGCCCTGATTCCAGCAGCACCTTCGGGCAGTCCTTGAAGCTCATGTCCTTGTAGACGAACAGCGCGATGAACGCCGAGTACACCGCCGCCACCGCCGCCGCTTCGGTCGGGGTGAACATCCCGCTGTAGATCCCGCCGAGGATAATCACCAGCAGCATCAACCCCCAGAACGCCCGTTGCGCCGTGTGCAACCACTGGCGGAAGGTCACCCGTGGCTGGGCCGGAAGTTTCTTGACGCGGGCGACGATGTAGATCACCACCATCAGCGCCAGACCCAGCAGGATGCCGGGAATCACACCCGCGATGAACAGCTTGCCAACCGAGGTTTCCGTCGCGGCGGCGTACACCACCATCACGATGGAAGGCGGAATTAGAATCCCCAGCGTCCCGGCGTTGCAGATGATCCCGGCACCGAATTCTTTCGGATAACCGGAGCGCACCATGCCGGCGACGGCGATGGAACCCACGGCTGCAACGGTAGCGGGCGATGAACCGGACAGCGCCGCGAACAGCATGCACGCCAGCACCGCCGCAATCGCCAGGCCGCCGCGAATGTGGCCCACGCACGCGTTGGCGAAGTCGATCAGCCGCTGTGCCACCCCGCCGGTGGTCATGAAGGCGCCGGACAGTAGGAAGAAAGGAATTGCCAGAAAGGTGTAGCTGTCGGAGGTTTCGAACAGTTTGATCGCCAGCGAACTCAACGAGTCAGGGCTGAACAGCAGGATCGAAACGGCGCCGGACAAGCCCAGGGAAATGGCGATGGGCACGCCCAGGAACATGAAAACGAAGAGCAGCAGGAACAGGCAGATAACAGTCATCAGTGCTGCTCCTCGGCAGGGTTGGCGAGTTTGCTCGCTTCAGCCGCTTCGTCGGCCAGACCCAACCCGGTCTGCCGGTGCGTCCAAATGCGGTAGAGGATTTCCAGGTAGCGCGCGATCACCAGGCCAAAGCCGATCGGCACGATGATCGCGATGTACGCGACCTCGATGCCGAACCGGTCGAGGTCTTCGGCGCCGATGCCGGCCACGAACAGCGCCGACACCCACTTGTAACTGGCGACGAGGAACAGACCGGCGTAGGCCAGGCAGCAGGCGCAGGCCAGCATCGCCAGAATGCGCTGGACCGGCTTGCTGGTTTTCTTGACCAGCGCGTCGACGCCCAGGTGGCCCGCCGTGCGCACGCCGTAGGAAATCCCAAAGAAGATCAGCCAGCCAAACAGCGCTTTGGTCAGTGCCACGCTCCAGGTCATGCCTTGGGCGTAGCCCATCAGGTGGTCGCCAATCGCGGCGAAAAAGTCGCTGCTCACCGCCCACTGATCGCTGAGGGAATAAAACAGGGTGTAGATGTTGTTCAACGCCACGTAGACGAAAGTCACGAGGGTCATGGCAGCCAGCAGAAAGGCAATGATGCCCTCCTCCAGATGCTCCCACAGTCGCGTCAGCGGGTGCATAAGCATTCTCCGAACGAAGCCGAACCTAGCCGGGTGTAGAGACGGCCGTGAAGGGGGACCACCCACGACATGGGTGGCCGCCGGGCCGTCACGGTCTGTAGCGAGAAGGGACTGAAGGGCTCAAGGCGCCTTGTTCGAATCGTCGGCGGCCTTGATCAGGTCGGCACCGATTTCCTCGGAGAACTTGTCCCAGACCGGCTTCATGACTTCACGCCATTTCGCGCGCTGCTCAGGGGTGAGCGTCACGATTTCACTGGTTTTGGAATCGATGATTTTCTGCTTGGCCGTCTGGTTCAGCGCTTCGGCCTGCTTGTTCACTTCGACGGTGACCTGATCCATGATCTTCTGCAGTTCGTCACGCACGTCCGCCGGCAGGCCGTTCCAGAACTTGGAGTTGGTGATGACCATATAATCGATCAGGCCATGGTTGGACTCGGTGAAGAACGGCTGCACCTCGTTGACCTTCTGGCTTTCGTAGTTCGACCAGGTGTTTTCGGTGCCGTTGACGGTGCCGGTCTGCAAGCCTTGATAGACCTCGGCGAAGCTCATCTTGCGCGGGTTGGCGCGCAGGGCGACGAATTGAGCTTCCAGCACACTGGAAGCCTGTACGCGGAATTTCAGGCCACGGGCATCCTTTGGCTCAACCAGCTTTTTGTTGGCGGACAATTGCTTGAGGCCGTTGTGCCAATACGCCAGACCGTGAATGCCCTTGTCGTCCATCGCGGTCAGCAACGCCTTACCCTGCGGCCCCTGCTGGAAGCGGTCGACGGCAGCAAGATCGTTGAACAGGAACGGCAGGTCGAAGATCTGCACTTTCTTGGTGTACTGCTCGAATTTCGCCAGGGACGGCGCGAGCATCTGCACGTCGCCGAGCAGCAGGGCTTCCATTTCCTTGCCATCGCCGAACAGCGAGGAGTTCGGGTAGACCTCGACTTTGACCTTGTCTTTCAAGGCCGGATCGGCGGCAACCATCTTCTGGAACAGCAACGCACCCTGCCCCTTCGGCGTGTTTTCCGCCACCACGTGGGCGAACTTGATCGTGATGGGGTCAGCGGCCTGTGCAAGGCTGGCCACAGACACCGCGGCCGCGCAGAAAAGCGCTTTGGTCAGCTTCAACATCGATATCACCTTTTTATTTTTGTAGGAGCTTATGTTTGAAGGAGCAGGTGGAGTGCATGAGCATAGTGCACCCCCACGATGACGATGCCCCGGTGTTTAGAGAATCAGCATTTGTGTAAGCCGGCGTTCGGGCTAGCTGAACGCCCTGATGCGTTAAACCTCGAGTCAACGCGGTTCACCCCGTCGCCAACGCCAGCAGCCGCTGAGCACGCAGTAGCACCGGCGCGTCGACCATCTGCCCTTCCAGCTGAAACGCCCCTGCCCCCTTGGCCGCTGCGCTGGCATTGATCACCTTTTGCGCCCAGTTCAGGTCATCGATGCTGGGGGCTAAAGCGGCGTGGATCACCGGCACTTGCGCCGGATGGATGCACAACGCGCCGCCATATCCCATGTCGTACGCGTGGCGAATGGCGCGGTGCAAGCCTTGTGGGTCGCCGATGGCCGGGTGAACGCCGTCCAACGGTGGCAACAGGTCGGCGCCCCTCGAATGTAATTGCACCGACATCCGCGCCTGATCGAGAAACATCTGCGCGGCGTGGGTGCCGCTGTTGAGGTTCAGGTCCAGCGCCAGGTCGAGCCCGCCAAACGACAAACGCTCAACCCCCGGGGAACGGGCGATCTGCTCCAGGGCCAGCAGGCCTTTGGCGCTTTCGATGATCGGCAGGACCGGCTTGCCTGTCTGCCAGACGGCCGCGACGTGAGCAGCGC
Source organism: Pseudomonas graminis (assembly GCF_013201545.1). NCBI lineage: Bacteria > Pseudomonadati > Pseudomonadota > Gammaproteobacteria > Pseudomonadales > Pseudomonadaceae > Pseudomonas > Pseudomonas graminis. The sequence goes on along the minus strand of NZ_CP053746.1, from coordinate 3,602,583 downwards.
ATTCGACCTTCGGCAGCAGCACCCCGGCGACGCCCGCGTATTGCTCGCAAAACGCCAGATCGTCCGCATGCTCAGCATGGGTCGGCGCATTGACCCGCACCCACACTGAGGCTTGTGTGTTGTCGCTTAAAAAGGCCGCAAGATTGTCCCGCGCCTGGCGCTTGAGGGGCTCTTCAACGGCGTCTTCGAAATCGACGATCACCGCGTCAGCGCCCGCCGCCAGCGCCTTCGCAAAACGATCGGGGCGACTGCCGGGGACGAACAGTGCGGAGCGGATGATGGTTTTTGGCATAGTTGAAGCTCCTGAAAAAGGGGGTCATCCCGACGCTGTGGGCGCTTGTTCGCAATGACTGCCCTCCATCCGCTGATGATGTGGCAGATGTTGCGGCCATTTCGCGGGCAAGCGCGCCTACAGTTGCAAGACGTGACGATAGGCCCGCGCGGCAAGGTAGAGGTTCAGACCACTCCGCCCGCTGCCATCCGCGCCTGGTCTTCAGTCGAAAACCCTAGCTCGCCGAGGATGCTGCCGGTGTGCTGGCCCAGGCCCGGCACGCCGTCCATGCGCGGCGTGAACGCGGTGTTCTGGCCCGGCGGCAGCAGCGACGGCAGCGGGCCGGACGGGCTGTCGACTTCGCGCCATCGGTCGCGCGCTTTGAGCTGCGGATGGTCCCAGACGCCTTGCATGTCGTTGACCCGCGCATTGGCGATCTGAGCGTCTTCCAGACGGGCAACCACCTCATCGACGCTCAACGAGGCGAAGCCGTCGACGATGATCTCCCGCAGCGCCTCACGGTTTTCCGAGCGCTTGAAGTTTGCCGAAAAGCGCTCGTCAGTGGCCAGCGGCGGATCAAGCAGAACCTTCTCGCAGAACAGCGCCCACTCGCGCTCATTCTGCAAACCCAGCATGATCGTGCCGCCCCCGCCGGTGGGAAACGGCCCGTAGGGATAGATCGTCGAGTGGGATGCGCCGGCCCGAGGCGGTGGCGGCGCGCCGCGGTAGGCGTAGTACATCGGATACCCCATCCACTCCACCAGGCTTTCCAGCATGCTGACGTCGATGCGGCTGCCCACCCCGGTCTTGTCCCGCAGCATCAGCGCCGACAGTATCCCGGTGTAGGCATACATGCCGGCAGCGATGTCGGCGATGGAACATCCGGCCTTGGCCATCTCGTTGTCGCCGGGGCCGCCGGTGACTGACAAAAAGCCGCCCTCGCTCTGAATCAACAGGTCGTAGGCCTTCTTCTTCTCGTAAGGCCCGCCTTCGCCGTAGCCGGAAATGTCACAGACGATCAGGCGTGGGAAGCGTTCGTGCAGGGCTTCGAACGACAAGCCCATGCGGGCCGCGGCGCCCGGCGCCAGGTTCTGTACCAGCACGTCGGCCTTGCCGAGCAGCGATTGAAGAATGTCACCGGCCTGTTCCTGCTTGAGGTCCAGGGTCAGGCTTTCCTTGGAGCGATTGGTCCAGACGAAATGCGAGGCCAGTCCGTCGACGCGCTGGTCGTAGCCACGGGCGAAATCGCCGACGCCGGGGCGCTCGATCTTGATGACCCGGGCACCGAGATCCGCCAGTTGCCGGGTGCAGAACGGCGCCGCGATGGCGTGCTCGAGGCTGACGACGGTGATGCCGTCCAGAGGACGCGGGTTTTGTTGAGTCATGTTCGTAAACCTCTTCAAATCCCCTGTAGGAGTGAGCTTGCTCGCGATAGCATTTTGTCAGTCAGGGCTGATGGGGCTGACACACTGCAATCGCGAGCAAGCTCACTCCTACAAGGGTTGGCGTTCGCCCTAGATCAAAGTGACCAAATCCTGCGCATCGCGCAGCTGCCAGACCCGCTGAATCAACGCCGTGCCCTGCTCCACCGTGCGTGCGCCGGAGAACGCCAGCAGGCGCTGAACCTTGTCCTCCAGCTCAGGCCGCGACAGGGTGTTGCCCGGGTCGCCCTTCGGCTCATCGATGCCGGCGCTAAGGGTGCGGCCATCGGTGGTGGTCACGATCACCCGACCCAGCCAGCGCGCTGGATAAGCGCTGTCAACCTCCGGGTCCAGCTCCATCGTGACCTTTTCGCGGAAGGCCGCGACGTCGGCATCGCTCAGGGCCAGGTCGCGGAATTCGATCAACTGCGCACTGCCGTGAACCGCAATCAGCCCGAGCACGGCGCCCATGGAGAACTTCGCCTGGTGCACGGTCTGCGGCACATCGACCCGACCAAGCACATCGATGGCGCCCTGATGAACCCGGGTGACGACCTTGGCGATCTGCTCGTGGCGCAGGCCATCGCGCTGCATCAGGTGCAGCAAGGCATCGGCCGCCGGATGGGTATGGCGGCACGAGGCGTGAAACTTGAACGAGGTCTCGACCAGCGCCCAGCGGCTGCCGAGGCGATCGGAGAGCTTCGCCGGATCGCTGTCGCTGGACATCCCCGCGGCCATGCCCTGATCACCTTCAAGAATGTTGCGCGCACCAGTCAGGCCGTCTTCGGTGAGGTACGCCGCTAGCAGGCCATCGGCGGCGGCCTTGGCGGTGTGCAGCTGTTTGGAATCGGCCGCGTCACGCAAAAACTCCCACAGCCCGGCGGCCTGGGTGCCCGCCGTGCCCAGCAGGTTGATGAACTGCTCTTTGTCGAAATTCAGCAGCTTGCCGACGCCCACCGCCGCAGCGAGGGTGCCGACCGTCGCGGTGGTGTGGAAGATGCGGTAGTGCGAGCGGCCCATGAATTCGCCGATGCGGATGCCCGCCTCGTAACCGGCAACCGACGCCAGCAGTAAATCCTGGCCTGTTTTGCCGAGGTCCTGAGCCGCTGCGAGCACCGCCGAGAACACCACTGTCGCGGGGTGCAGCACTGAACTGTTGTGCAGATCGTCCTGCTCGACCAAGTGCGAAGACGCGCCATTGACCAGCGCGGCGAAGTACGCCGAGGTGCCGCGACCGCTGACCAGAATCTTCGCCTTGCCCTGTTGCGGGCCCATGCGTTCGGCGTAGCGCTCGAACAACGGAATCGGCCGCGCGCCCTGGCTGGCCAGCGCCGAGCCGATCCAGTCGAGGAACAGGTCTTCGGTGCGGTCCAGCACGACGCCGGGAATCTGCTCGTAGGTCAGCTCGGCGAGGAAACCCGCCAATGCCTGGGTGTGGCTCATTTTGGCGTCCTCAGAAGCTGCGCGGCAGGTCGAGCAGGTGCTCGGCGACGTAGGAAAGAATCAGGTTGGTGGAGATCGGCGCGACCTGATACAGACGGGTCTCGCGGAATTTGCGCTCCACGTCGTACTCGCAGGCAAAGCCAAACCCGCCGTGGGTTTGCAGGCAGGCATTGGCCGCTTCCCATGACGCTTTCGCTGCGAGGTACTTGGCCATATTGGCGCTGGCACCGGCGTTCTTGCCGCTGTCGTATTCCTCGCAGGCACGCCAGCGCATCAGGTCCGCCGCTTCGATTTCGATGTGCGCTTCGGCAATGGGGAACTGCACGCCCTGGTTCTGCCCGATCGGGCGGCCAAACACCACGCGATCACGGGCGTAGGCGGCGGACTTTTCAATAAACCAGCGGCCGTCGCCGATGCACTCGGCGGCGATCAACGTACGTTCGGCATTCAGGCCGTCGAGGATGTAGCGGAAGCCTTTGCCTTCCTCGCCGATCAGGCTCTCGGCGGGCAGTTCGAGGTTGTCGAAGAACAGCTCGTTGGTTTCGTGGTTGACCATGTTGGCGATGGGCTGCACGGTCAGACCGTTGCCGATAGCATCGCGCAGGTCGACAAGGAAGATCGACATGCCTTCGGACTTCTTGGTCACCTCGGCCAGTGGCGTGGTGCGCGCCAGCAGGATCATCAGGTCGGAATGCTGGACGCGGGAGATCCAGACCTTCTGGCCATTGATCACATACTTGTCGCCCTGCTTCACCGCCGTGGTCTTGATCTTGGTGGTGTCGGTGCCGGTGCTCGGTTCGGTCACGCCCATGGATTGCAGACGCAGTTCGCCGCTGGCGAGCTTGGGCAGGTAGTAACTTTTCTGCGCGTCGCTGCCGTGACGCAAGAGGGTGAACATGTTGTACATCTGGCCGTGGACGGTGCCGGAATTACCGCCGCAGGCGTTCACTTCTTCGAGGATCACCGAAGCTTCCGCCAGGCCCAGACCGGACCCGCCGTATTCTTCCGGGATCATCGCCGACAGCCAGCCTTCATCGGTCAGCGCCTTGACGAAGGTTTCCGGGAAGCCTTTCTGTTCATCGATCTTGCGCCAGTACTCGGCCGGAAACTGCACACACAGCGCGCGCACGCCGTCACGGATGGCATTGAGGTCTTCGTTTTCGTAGGGATTCATGGTGTCCACTCGCATCGACCGGCGGCCACGGGATCGGCGCGCCGGGCTGTAAAGAAGAAAGATTCAGTCAAAAACGACTTCGGCACTCTGGGCGACGCCGGCGTCATTACCGGCCCACAGCTGCGCCTTGCCCGGCTCGACGATTCGGCCGCCGACGCGGAACGCCGCAGGCACGTTCAACGGGCGCACGCCGCGATAGGCGAAATGCCGCACACGCTTGTCGGGATGGGCGCGAATGAACGCGCGCAGGTTGAACGTGGCGATCATCGGCCCGTGCACGACCAAGCCGGAATAGCCTTCGGTGTCAGTGACGTAGGGGTGGTCGTAATGAATGCGGTGGCCGTTGAAGGTCACGGCGGAGTAGCGGAACAACAGGGTCGGCGTCGGTTCGATGACCTCGCTCCACTCGCCCTGCTCCGGCGCGTCGCCACTGTTGAGTTTCGGCGGATTGGGTTCGCGGTAGACGATGTCCTGCTCTTCACGCACGCACAATTCGCCGTGTTGCGAGTAATCGTGGCGCACCGTTACGAACAGCAGTGAGCCGGTGCGGCCGTGCTTTTCTTCGATGTGCAGAATGGTCGACAGGCGATGGGCGTCAGCGCCGACTTTCAGCGGCTGGATGAACTCGACTCGGCCACCGGCCCACATGCGATTGCGATTGTCCGCCGGAGGCAGGAAGCCGCCACGCGCTGGATGGCCGTCGCCGCCGAGTTGCGCTTCGAACACCGGCTCCTGGAAAAAACACCACTGCCACAGGGGCGGTAGCGGGTCGCCGACAGCGGGCGTGGGCTCGCCAAAGGTCGCCGCGATGCGCTTGATCAGGTTCACGCTCAGATGATCCTGGGCTTCTTCGGTGCGGCCAATCCAGGCCGTAAAATCCACGGGTGACGCTGCAGCGCTCATGGGCGTAAACCCTCTGGGTTTGTTGTTATGGCCCGATCATGGAAGTGCGCCGGCATTCTGTGAATTTGCATTTGCGTATAGCGGCGTTCGGGTATGCTGAACGCCTCCTGCAGCGTCCGGACACCCACCATGCATTTCGACCTGGCTGACTTGCGTCTCTTCATTCACATCGGCGAATCGCCGAGCCTGACCCAGGGGGCGCGCCGGGCCTTTCTCTCACCTGCCGCCGCCAGCGCGCGGATCAAAGCGCTGGAAGGCCAACTCGGCACGCGCCTGCTGTACCGCGACAGCCGCGGGGTCGAGCTGACCCCTGCCGGTCAGCGCTTGCTCAAACACGCGCGGCTGATCATGAGCCAGGTGGATTACCTGAAAAGTGAGTTCACCCGCTACGGCACCGATTCGGCCGGGCACATTCGCATCTTCGCCAACACCACTGCCGTTACCGAGTTTCTGCCGGAAGTGCTGGCAGGGTTTCTGGCGAAACGGCCAGGCGTCACGGTGGATCTGCAAGAGCGCCTGTCCCGGGACATCGTGCGCGGCGTGCTCGACGGCAGCACCGACATGGGCATCATCGCCGGCCCGGTGGAAGCGGCGGGTTTGCAGGTCATCCACTTCAGCACCGACCGCCTGGTGCTGACCGTGCCAGTGGGCCATGAGCTGGCGACTGAGAAAAAAGTCACTTTCAAGCAGACCCTGGCGTTCCAGCACATCGGCCTGCACGAAGGCAGCACGCTGCTGAGTTTTCTGCGCGATCACGTCGAGCGGCTGGGGCAGAGCCTGTCGCTGCGGATTCAGGTGTCGAGCTTCGAAGCCATCTGCCGGATGGTCGAAGCCGGGGTAGGCATCGGGGTGATCCCGGAGTCGGCAGCGTTGCGGCACAGTCGGACGATGGAGCTGGTGACCATCGAGCTCGACGAGCCGTGGGCTGTGCGCGAACGAAGCATCCTGGTCCGCGAACTGGACGCCCTGCCGGGGGTGGTCAGGGCGTTGATTGCGGTGTTGTTGCCTGCGCCCGAAGCTGAAACCGAGCCCGCGCCGCCCGAGGCGTAGTCAGATCCAGACGTCGTTCTGCGCGGTGCGCTCGTTGGTGTCGCTGCCAGTGTTGATGACGCCGCTGGGCTCGATCAGCATCAGCTTCACCTCCTTCTCGGCGTAGGGTTTGTGCTCGACGCCCTTGGGGACTACGTACAGCTCGCCCGCATTGAGTTCGACGAACCCTTCGCGGAAATCGATGCGCAAACGGCCTTCGAGCACGATGAAGGTTTCGTCGGTGTCAGCGTGGCTGTGCCAGAGAAACTCTCCTTCCAGTCGTGCCAGCTTGAACTGGTAGTCGTTCATCTGCGCAATGACTTTGGGCTGCCACTGCTCGGTGAACAGGCTGTATTTCTGGGCGAAATTGACGGGGGTGTGATGAATGTTGGACGTGGACACAAGGGCGGCTCCGAAGGGGTTGATGTGGGGCCAATCTAGAGCGCGGGGTGGGTAGGGTCTTGTACGTTATTGCACGATGGGTGCATCCGGTTTTGCGTTGTTGCAACTGACGCTTTCCCGGCTAAAGCCGGTCCTACAGGATGACCGCGTGAAATTAGTGGGACCGGCTTTAGCCGGGAAGAGGCCGGTGTGTACGCCATCCATTTTGCAGCGTGACGCCTGAAGCTTTCCCGGCTAAAGCCGGTCCCACAAGGTGTGTTTAATCCCCTTATGCGCGCGCCGCCAACATCTTCAACCACCGCCCCGGCGGGTAGCCGAAGGTCTTCACGAAATGCCGCGTCATGTGGCTCTGGTCCGAAAATCCGGCCATCACCGACGCGTCGCTGAGCGAGACGCCCAACGCTATCGAATGACGCACCAGGTCCAGCCGGCGCAGGGTCAGGTAGCGATAGGGCGTGGTGCCGAACAGCACGCGGAAATCCCGCGACAGGCGCCAGCGATCGGTGTCGCTGGCCTGTTCCAGATCGGTGAGGCTGACGCCCTGCTCCAGACTGGCCATGAGCATTTCCCGCGCACGTTGCGCGCCGGCGTAGTTGACGCTCTGGCGGCCTTTGCGCACTCCGGCGGCTGCTTGCAGAGCGATGGCGAGGTCGTAGATCGCATCGTCCAGTTCCAGAGGATCCAGCGCGGTGTTCAGGTCTGAAAGCAGCGCCTGCGTCGCCCTGAACAGGCGCGGATCATTCGACGCCCCGCCCTTGATAAACGGCAGCGGCTTGCCGCCGAGCACCTGCTGAATCATCGCCGGTTCCAGATAGAACATCCGGTAGCGAAAGCCGTCTTCGGTCCCGGCGTGGCCGTCATGGGCCTCGTCCGGGTGCAGCACCATCGTCTGCCCCGGCAGGTTGTTGACCAACGCCTTGCCGTACTGAAAGCTCTGCACCCCCGACATCGTGTGGCCGATGGCGTAGGTGTCGTGGCGGTGCATCTCGAAGCCGTGGCCATGAAAGTACGCCTCGATCCGCTCGATCTGCGGCAGCGGCGCGGCACGCAGTACCCAGTCCCGCGTGGAAGGGGTCAGGTGGGCGTCTTCGTCTGCATGGGTGTCCATCGGCAGCGCTCGCGGCAGTGGACGGCAGGTGCATTGAGAGGACACCGGCCGCCGTCGTGAAAAAGGCCTAACCGGGTTGCTTGAGCAACGCCGCCGATGCACTGGACGCATGCACCGCCGGTGGCTTCTCGTTGAGCAGGTTCTGGATCGCCTGACTGTAAGCCTGGCGCCCGAGATTCATGCTGTTGTTGTGGTTACCGCCCGGCACCATCAGCAGGTTCTTTGGCTCCTGCGCCGCTTCGAACAGCGCTTCGCTGAATTGCGGCGCGACAAACTGATCCGCCGTGCCATGCACGATCAGCACCGGCATGTGCACGTCGGCGATCTTGTCGATGGAGTCGAATTTCTGCGAGACCAGCCAGCGCACCGGCAACGAGGTGCGTTTGCTGGCGACCGAGGACGCGACGTCGGCGAGGTTAGTGAAGGTCGATTCGATGATCAGGCCTCGCGCCTGAATGGGCTCGTTACCTTTCTGCGCGTCCCGGCCCAGTTCGGCGGCGAGGTCGACGGCCACGGCCCCACCCAGCGAATGCCCGTAGATCAGGCGCTTTTGCGGGTCCGGCTGGATCTGCTTCAAGCGCTCCCAGGCAATGCGCGCGTCTTCATAGACCGACGCTTCCGAAGGCAACTGGCCCTTGCTCTGGCCGAAGCCGCGGTAATCGATGGCGAGGATGGAAAACCCCAGGGCGCGCAGTTGTTCGATGCGGAACAACTGGCCGGTGAGGTTCCAGCGCGAACCGTGCAGGTAAAGGATGGCTGGGGCGTCGTTCTTCTCCGAAGGCCACCACCAGGCATGAATGTTCTGCCCGAGGCCGAAGGTTGGCCCCTTGAGCTCAAGCTCTTGCACATCGGACGGCAGGCCGCGGTACCAGCTCGCGGTGCCGGGCTCGATCATGAAGACCAGCTCACGCTCCTTGTGCTGCAACGCCGCGCAACCGACCGGCAGACCGACGACGATCACCAGCATGCACAGCCAGAAGAACCAGCGGGCCTTGAGCCGCGACAGGGAGAATGTTTGCATTGAGAAAGGTGTCCGGTGCAGAAGTAAGTGCACCGGCAGTTTGCCACTCATTGGCGGTGTGGGGCATTCTTTCTGTCGAAAGGCCAGGACCCTGCAATGGTCAGCACCCTGCGAGGGTCAGCACCCCACCCCGCCCCCCGCAGAATCAGTAACCCGAGCCCGAGGCCGCCACACCACTGACAATCGCGATCCCGGAACTGGTGCCCAGTCGCGTTGCGCCCGCTTCGATCATCGCCACTGCGGTGGTGTAATCGCGCACGCCACCGGACGCTTTCACGCCTACGCCCTGCCCCACGACCTTGCGCATCAAGGCCACGTCTTCCACGGTTGCGCCGCTGCGGCTGAAGCCGGTGGAGGTTTTGACGAAGGCGACGTTGAGGTCACGGCAGATCTCGGCGGCGCGGGTTTTCTGCGCGTCGTCCAACAGGCAGGTTTCGAAGATGACCTTCAGCGGCACTGCACCACAGGCGTCTTTGACGGCAGCGATGTCGTCGCGTACTTCGTCGAACAGGCCGTCTTTCAGCCAGCCAATGTTCAGCACCATGTCGATCTCGCCCGCGCCGGCGGCAATGGCCTGCTTCGCTTCGAAAGCCTTGGTGTCGCTCAGCCCGGCGCCCATCGGAAAGCCAACTACGGCGCAGACCTTGACGGACGCACCTTCCAGCAACGAGGCGGCATACGGCACCTGGCCAGAGTTCACGCACACCGAATAGAATCCGTGCTCCTGAGCCTCGCGGCACAGGGTTGCGATCTGCTCGCGGCTGGCGTCAGCGGCCAGCAAGGTGTGGTCGATGTACTGGGCGAGTGCTGCGGGTTCGATCTTCATGGACAATCGTTTCCTGATAGTGAGGCGGTAACCGGCGACACGCTTTAAGCTTCATGCCTGAGCGCATCGTTTTATGTTGTAAATATAACAATGAATGTTATTTTTTTACCATATCCATTCGACAATCGGAATGCCCGTGGACAGTAAAAAATCCGACCGTATCAAGCTGATCCAGCAAGCCCTGCAAGATCAGAAGGCCATTCACCTGAAGGAAATGGCCGCCCTGCTGGACGTTTCGGAGATGACCCTGCGTCGCGACCTGACCCGGCACCCCGACAAGTTTCACCTGCTGGGCGGGCATATCACCCTGGCATTTGATCCGTCCGAGGCCAGCGATTACAAAGTCACCGAGCAAGGCACCCGCCACGTCGAGGAGAAGCGCCGGGTCGGCAAGCTCGCCGCCGCGTTCATTCAACCCGGCGATACGGTGTTTTTCGACTGCGGTACGACGATCCCTTTCGTCATCGACTTCATTCCGGACGAGCTGGAATTCACCGCCGTGTGCAACTCCCTCAACGTCTTGCTCAAGCTGCAGCAGAAGCCCAACTGTTCCATCGTGCTGTGCGGTGGCACCTTTCATCGCAAGAATCAGGTGTTTGAGCACCACAGCGAAGCGACCATTCTCGATGGCATCCGCCTGACCTGGGCGTTCGTTTCAGCGGCCGGGGTCAGCGACGAGCTTGGCGTGACCTGCTTCAATTTCAATGAAGTGGAGGTCAAGCAAAAGGTCCTGCGCCAGGCCCGGCACTGCATGTTGCTGGCCGATCACTCCAAGTTCGACGCCGTGCGCACGGCGCATTTCGCAACGCTGCAGGACTTTCATGTGGTGGTCAGCGACAAGAAGCTGCCCAAAGCCTATCGGGATTTGATTGAGGGGTATGGAGCGCGGTGGGTGGTTTGAGCAACACGCCGCCTTGTTTTGGCGAGCGCCGAATCTGTAGGAGCCGCCGGGGTGGGGCTCCACCTTGGTGGCGAACGCGACCTGTCTGTCAGCGAATGGGCAACTGACCTACCGCGTTCGCCACTGTCGTAACCTCCAGCAGCTCCTACAGTGACCGCGTACAGACCCTGCATTTGGGCACGAATAAAGGCCGTCAGCGTTTTAACCCGCTTTCCAGCTACAACACCTCTTCAGCCCCCAGATACCCCGTCGTCACGCTGAACGACGCGGTTTCCCCCGCGCCTAACTGGCGCACATTGCCTTTGGCCTTCTCCGCCAGATAACCCTCGGGCTCACAGGTCGCGGGCAACACAAACGCGGCCACCTGCTGATCAGCGTTGTGCAGAATCCACCGCGCCGCATGGTCGAACTGCGCCGGCTGGTAACGCGTGTAAAACGCCGGACCCTTAGGGTGCTTGAGCAGGAAATGCGCATTGCCTTGGGCGTCCGCGTGCACGCCGTCGAAGAAGCAGACGATCTCCGGGTCGTACAACTCAGGCGTGCTCAGGCTGTCCAGCCGCGAAGGTTCTTCTGTCAGCTCGGCCATGTACGCCGACCACGCCGGCGTCGGCTTGACGTGGGCCGGCACGCTGCTGCGAACCCGCGTGCGCGCCATGCCCAATGGCTCGACGAAACGTCCGCCGTCGACGTAGGCGTAGTTCATGTGCGCCATGTACATCAACTCCATCGGCTTGCCGGCCAGGTTGCGCACGTCCATGCCGATGTCGAACAGCGCTGAACCCGGGCGCAAGGTCACGCTGGGCCTGGCGCGATAGTGGTCGCCAAAGCCCATCACGTATTCGTACTCGCCGCCGATGCGCAGAAACCCACCGCCCGCGTCCTCGCCGATTTCCAGCCAGGCGCTGTCCATCGGCGCGCAGGGCATTTCGCCGTGTAACGGGTGATCGTCTTCCGGCGTCGGGCAGCCGTTGCGCAAAATCCCGCTGTGGAACATGAAGCAGCCGTAGGTGCCAATCACCGTCGGGCTCGGGCGCGGCTGCTCGAACATGTTGCGCATGGTCAGGTCGCAGCCATCGAACACCGCTGACCAGACCATCTGCCCCTGATACGGCAGCACCACGACCCGGCCGCGATCATTTTCCAGCGCCAAGGCTTTCACGCCGCTGGGATAGGTCCAGGCCAGCACGCGGAAGTCCGCGGATTCCAGCAACGTTTTTTCATCGCCGCTGAACAGCTCCGGGTGCAGCGAAATCGTGGTGCGCTTGTCGGCCGTCTTCATGATGCGGTCACCGCACCCGCCGGAGCCTGGGCCGGCAGCGGATCACGCATGCACTTGATGGCGTAGGCGACGATCGCCACGAAGCACAGCAGCGGAACGATATAGGCGATCTGCATGTTGCCGCCGGTGGCGTCGGAGAGCAGGCCCTGGAAGATCGGCATCACGCCGCCGCCGACAATGCTCATCACCAGCAGCGAACCGCCAACACCGGTGTCTTCACCCAAGCCGTCGATGGTCAGGCCATAGATGGTCGGCCAGCACGGACCCAGGAAAATACTCACACCCACCGCCGCATACACCGCGCTGATGTTCGGCACCAGAATCGTGTACGCCAACAGGACGATGGCCAGTACGCCGTAGATTGCCAGCACCTTGGCCGGGGACATCTTGCGCATCAACAGGTTGGCGACCATCTTGCCGACGAAGTACGCGGCGAAGGTGGTCAGCAAGAACCACGAGGCGCTGCGCTCGTTCATCCCGCCCATCTGCATCGCCAGGCGAATGGTGAAACTCCACACGCCGACTTGCGCACCGACATACAGAAACTGCGCCAGCACGCCGAACGTGAAGCGCGGGTTGCGCCACAGACGCGACAGGCTCTAGCCAATGCTGCTCGATTTGACGTTGGCCGTGACCTTGCCCTTGCACGCCGGGAACTTGGTGAACGCGATCAGCACGAACATCAGCACCAGCACCGCGATCATCCATTTGTACGGCAGCAGCGTCGACTGGATCATCTGCAGTTGCTGGACTGCGGCTTCCGAGGCGCTCATCTGCGTCAACTGCTCGCGGGTGGCGTCGGTGTCCTTGAACATCACGAAGCTGCCGACGTACACCCCGGTCATCGCGCCGAACGGGTGGAAGGTCTGGGAAATGTTCAGGCGGCGGGTCCCGGTTTCACGCGGCCCCATCAGCGTCGAGTAGGTGTTGCAGGCGGTTTCGAGGAAGGCCAGGCCGGCCGCAATGACGAACAGCGCCATCAGGAACATGCCGTATTTGGCCATCGACGCTGCGGGGAAGAACAGCGAGCAGCCCGCCATGTACAGCACCAGACCGATGAGGATGGTGGTCTTGTAGCTGAAACGTCTGACGACCATCGCCGCCGGAATCGCCACGAAGAAGTAACCGAGGTAGAACGCCGATTGCACGAACGAGGTCTGCACATCGCTGAGCAGGAAGGCTTTCTTGAAGTGCGCGATAAGCACGTCGTTCATGCTCGCGGCCGCCGCCCACAGTGCGAAACAGCAGCACAGCAGCAGGAAGGCGAACCACGGCGTGCGGTTCAGGTAGAACCCGTCCGGTGATTGTTGGAGCGCGGGCTTTGTCATTGTTGTTCTCCGGGAAGTACAGGGAATACCCCGCCCCGCCGATCAGGCGATCGGCAAGACGCGGCGGCTCAAAGGGTGTCGAGAAAGTGGCTGAACGCGGCAGCGTCCGGGTAGGAACTCTGGGTGCCAAGGCCGGTGACCGAGCAAGCCGAATAGGCCACGGCGCGGGTCATGGCGTTGCGCATGTCGCCGTCTTCGCTCCAGTGGCGAGCGAAGCAACCGATAAAGGCGTCGCCGGCGCCGGTGGTGTCGCGGGCATCGACCTTGATGCCTTCAACGCGAAACTCACCCTCTTCGCCGACGTACAGCGCGCCCTTTTCACCCAGGGTGACAATGACGTGGCGAATCCCGTCCTGCACCAGTTGCAGGGCGGCCGCGCGGGCCGAATCCACCGAGTTGATAACCAGCCCGGTGACCAGCGCCAGTTCGGTTTCGTTCGGGATGAAGAAGTCCAGCTGCGACAAGTGCTCGCGGCTCAAGCCCTTCACCGCTGGGGCGGGATTGAGCAGCACCGGAATGCCGTTGGCCTTGGCGAATTCGATGGCGTAGTAGACGGTTTCCAGCTCGATTTCCAGTTGCAGCACGATGAGCGTGCAGTCGCGCAACGCGGCCTGGGCAGCGTCGATGTCAGCAGGTTTCAGGTGCGCGTTGGCGCCTTTGACGATGAGGATGCTGTTGTGGGAATCGCTCTGCACGAAGATCGGCGCCACGCCACTGGAAACACCTGGGACGCGCTGCACGAACTGGGTGTCGATACCGTAACGCTTGAAGTTGCCCAGCGTGTTGTCGGCGAACATGTCGTCGCCGACCTTGCTCAGCATCAACACGTCAGCGCCCAGTTTGGCCGCGGCAACGGCCTGATTGGCGCCCTTGCCGCCGCAGCCCATGGCGAAATTCGGTGCTTCGAGGGTCTCGCCCTGCGCCGGCATCCGGTCGATGTAGGTGATCAAATCCACCATGTTGCTGCCGATGACCGCGATCTTGTTCATGTGTGAGTACCTTGTTCACGCGCTGGGCCCGAAGAATGAGCCACCGTCGCGGTTTTATTTTTGTTATTTAAATAACATTTTGTGTGACTATTCAACCTATTTCTTCCAAGGAAGACATGCGGCTTGGTATCGGGCGCACACGGCGTTCGCGGGAAGCGGGTCGGAAGCCCTGAGGCAGAGGGATTGCAGCCACTGGTCGTACAGACCATGGATTCGCGCAAACGTTTGCGATGGAGATGAAACATCATCGAACTTTGCGCAGTTGAACGAGCTGAGGGAGGGGTTTGCCCGCAAAAAGCTGCCCGCAGGAGCCTGCGGGCGAGGCGCTGCATCTACATCAGGAAATACAGCAGCAGAATATTCGCCACCAGCATCGCCAGCGCGGTGGGGATTTGCGCTTTGATCACGGCGTATTTGTCGGGCAGTTCCAGCAACGCTGCGGGAATCAGATTGTAGTTGGCCGCCATCGGGGTCATCAGCGTGCCGCAGTAGCCCGAGAACATGCCGATGGCAGCCATCACCGCCGGATTGGCGCCGTACATGCCCACCAGCACCGGCACGCCGATCCCGCCGGTCATCACCGGAAACGCGGCAAAGCCGTTGCCCATGACGATGGTGAACAGCGCCATGCCGAGGACATACACCATCACCGCGACCAGGCGGAAATCCAGGTTGATGTACGCCGTCGCCAGGTGCGCCACGGCCTTGCCAACGCCCGCGTCGTTGAACACCAGGCCGAGCATCGCCAGCATCTGCGGCAGCACCAGCGCCCAACCCAGCGCTTCGGTCAAGCGCCGCGATTCGCGCATGGCCTGCACCGGCGTGTCGCGGGTCAGCCAGCAGGCCAGGGCCAGCGCCACCAAGCTGCCAATCCCCAGCGACACGAAGGTACTGTTGGCCGGGTCCAGCAGAAAAACTTCGCCGAACTTGATGTTCTTCAGCAGCACCGCGCCAATCACCGTGACCAGAGGAATCGCCAGCGCCGGAATGAACAGCTTGTTCTTCAAGCGCCCTGCACTCTCCCGCCGCGCCCGGTCGTTGAGGTTCTCATGCTGACCGAAACCCACGCCGCCGAACCCGGCGATGACCGCCATGACGATCACGCCGATGCCCACCCACACCGGTGGCAGCTTCTCGCCAACCAGAAACGCGATGGCGAACAGGCCCCAGAACAGCCCGGTGGTCCAGCGCTTGGGGTTGGTCCGGTCGGTCGCGGTCATGAACGCCGTGATCGCCAGAATCACGCCCGCCAGCCAGTACAGGTATTGAATGGAAATGATCATTGCGTTAGCTCCCTATCCACTGCGGAGGCCGGCGGCAGCACCGTCAATTCACGGTTCAGGCGCTGATCGAAACGGTGCAGGCGGATGGCGTGGATGACGAACGCGCAGATCGCTGTCGGAATCCCCCAGAAGGCGATGTGCATCGGGTCGACATCAATACCGGAGCCGAGCAGGAAGGTGTGCATCAGCGCAATCGCACCGAACGCGACGAAGATGTCTTCGCCGAAAAACAGGCCAACGTTGTCGGTCGCCGCGCACAACGCCAGCAGCTTGATGCGCAACGCCTCGGGCAACTTACCGAAACGGGATTCGGCAGCGCCCTCGGCCATGGGCGCTAGCAACGGCCGCACCATTTGCGGGTGGCCGCCGAGGCTGGTCAGCCCCAGCGCTGCAGTGGTTTCCCGCACGAAGAGGTACGCGATCAGGAGGCGTCCGGCCGTGGCGCCGGTGAACCGGGCGATCCAGTTCTGCGCGTGCAGACGCAGGCCGTGGCGTTCCAGCAAACCGATCACCGCCAGCGGCAGAAGGATGATCAGCGGCAGCGTGCGGGTTTTGATAAAGCCGGTACCGATGGTCGCCAGGATGGTTTCCAGCGGCATGCTGGCAGCAAGGCCGGTGGCCAGGGCGGCTAGCGCCACGACCAGCATCGGGTTGAAACGCAGGACGAAGCCCAGAACGATGACCAGCACGCCAAGCAGCGGCCAGAGGTTGATAGCGGTTTGCATGTTGGGGTTCTCGTTGGCAGTGGCGGTACCTTGCTGGGGCACGAATGAGGAACGTGTTTGAGAAACAAGCGGACGCCAGCACTTATGCTCAGGCCAGGCCCAACGGAGTCACAGCGCCGTTGCCCCATGGCACCGCAGTCGCGCCGGGGCGTCCAACGGGAAAAACCCGCTATGGGCCATAAGATTTTCTGTTGCCGGAGTGGCATGTAACCTGCTGTTCCAGTGCTGTCTTTGCACAGGCCGTGCCGCCCCGGGTGTGCCGTCTGCACCTCATCCTGTGCCTGCAGTGGCGCTCAATTGCTCAAGGAAATCCCACGGTGAATCTCAAGTTTCTGGAAACCTTCGTCTGGGTCGCACGACTGAAAAGCTTTCGCCTGACGGCGGAAAAACTGTTCAGCACCCAGGCCTCCATCTCCAGCCGCATTGCCGCGCTGGAGGACGAAATGGGCGTGCGCCTGTTCGTCCGGGATTCCAGAGGCGTGTCACTGACCCAAGAGGGCGCGCGCGTGCTGGAATACGCCGAGCACATCATGGACACGATGCAAAGCATGAAGGCGGCGATCAAGGACCCGAGCCAAGTGCGCGGCCGCATCCGCATCGGCGCCATGGATACGGTGATACACACCTGGCTCAGCCCCTTGGTAACACGCCTGATGAAGTGTTACCCGAACCTGGAAATCGAGCTCACCGCCGAGACCGCCAGCAACCTCTGCTCGCAACTGGAAAAGGGTTATCAGGACATCATTTTCCAGACCGACGTGCTGCGTTTCGACAGCGTGCGCAACGCGGTGCTGGCGCGCTACCCCCTGCGCTGGGTGGTGCCGACCGGCTCGGCGTTCGACCGTCCGGACGTGACCCTGGAGGAGATCGCCGAGGCGCGCATCGTCACGTTCTCGCGCAACTCGCGGCCGCACCAGGACATCCTCAACATGCTGCACACCGCCAACATCGTCACGCCACGGATCAACTGCGTGAACTCGGCCTCGGCCATTACCCGCCTGGTGCGCGATGGCTTCGGCATCGGCGCGCTGCCGGTGACACTGGTGCATGGCGAACTGGCCCAAGGCGTGCTGACGCTGATCGAGAACGTGCCGCTGCCGCCGCTGATGGACATCGTCGCCAGCTGGCGCACCGGCGCGGGCATGGAACTGGTGGAAGACATCGTCGGCCTGACTCGCGAGGTGGTGAACGCCTTCGCCCAGGAAATGCCGGAGGGGTTTGTTTTGGAGGGCGGACCGGAGTGAGCCGGATCAATAGCCTCCCCGACCCTCCAGCAGCGTATCCAGCAACCAGGTCCCCGCCGGGCCCAGGCTTTTTTGCCGGGACCAGATCACGTCGACCGCTGAACTGCGCGGCCAGCCCGGCACCTTGAGTTCCTTCAACCGGCCCTGACCGCAGGTGCTGACCAACCAGCGCGGCAGCGCCGACCAGCCGAATCCGAAGATCGCCATGTCCATCAACAGCAGGTAATTGGGCGCTGACCAGCTGCGTCGCGCGCCGCTGGGCAGGTCGTCGGTGGGCACGCTCTCGTCAACGATGGTGTTCAGGCGCAACGCCCGATGCTGCGCCAGATGGTGGTAATCAACGGCCTCCTCAGCCGCCAGCGGGTGGTTGTGGGAAACGAAGATGCCGAAGTCAGCGCGCTCGACGATGGTCGCGTAGCCCACTTCCGGCGGGTACGAGGCCTGGGCCGACAGCAGTCCCAGGGACGCCCGACCGCTCTGGATCAAGTTAATCGCGTCACCGTGTTCGGCAAACACACACTCCAGTTCCAGCTCCGGAAAGCGCTGATCGAGTTCGGTCATGCGCGCCTGAAATTCAGCGAACTGGTTGGCATCGGACAGCACCAGCGTCAGGCGCGGCTCCATGCCTTCCGCCAGACGCCCCGCCGCGCGACGCAGCGTATCGGACGCCGCAAGTACATCCTCGATGCGCCCTTCCAGCGCCCTGCCCGCTTCGGTCAGCGCCGGATGGCGGGTCGAGCGATCAAACAGTTCCAGGCCCAGATCAATTTCCAGCCGCGAAATGGCCTCGCTGATGGTCGACTGGCTCTTGCCCAGGCGGCGGGCGGCGGCACTGAACGAGCCCAGCGCGATGGTCTGCGCGAAGGCTTCAAGGGCTTCGGGGGAATAGCTCACGGAAGGACACCTCTGAAGTGCATGTGACGTCCCCATCGGTTTTTCCGATGGGACCGATTTTCACTCTAGTCTATTGCGCCCCGACAATGCACACCTGCCCGCGAGAAAGTGATCATCGACATGCCTCTGAACCCCCTCATGCCCCATAAGACCGCGAAGCCGGTCGTTTCACGAAAGTCACTCAAAGAGCGCGCCCTGCATGCGCTGCTGTTCGAGCTGATCGGCGTGCTGATGTTCGCGCCCGGGCTGGCCTGGGTGCTCGGCCAGTCCATCGGCAAGATGGGCGCGATGACGGTGATGATTTCCACGGTCGCCATGCTCTGGAACATGGTCTTCAACGCCGGGTTCGACCGTCTGCGCGCCCGGTTGGGTCTTGCCCTGAATCTCAAGGCGCGGGCACTGCATGCCATCAGCTTTGAAGTGGGGCTGGTGTTCATGGTGGTACCGATGGTGGCGTGGTGGCTGTCGATCAGCCTGCTGGAAGCCTTTGTGCTGGACATCGGCCTGTTGCTGCTGTTTCTGCCGTACACGATGCTGTTCAACCTGGCGTACGACCGGATTCGCGAGCGTCTGCTCGACCGCCCGCAACCGTGCGCCGCAGATCGATAGCGGCGTGATTGGTCTCCTCTAAACCTCCTTCATTGGCTATTCGACGGGCCGCAGCGCGGGCGTAACATTTCGCCACATCCAGCGGCTTGCGCCGGTCACTTTGAAGAGAGCACTCAACATGAACAACCGAATCAACTGGGCCCAGAAATCGCCGGAAGCCTATAAAGCCATGCTCGGCCTGGAGACGGCGCTGAGCAAATCCGGGCTGGATCATTCGCTGCTGGAGCTGATCCGTCTGCGTGCCTCCCAGCTCAACGGCTGTGCGTATTGCGTCAACATGCACGCCAATGACGCACGCAAGGCCGGCGAAACCGAGGCCCGTCTGCAGACCCTAAGCGTGTGGGAAGAAACCGAATTCTTCACCGAGAAGGAAAAAGTCGTACTCGCCTGGGTCGAAAGCCTGACCCTGCTGCCCGTGCACCGCGCGCCGCAGCATCAGTACGAAGCGTTGCTCAAGCACTACAGCGAAGCCGAGGTGGTCAACATCACCCTGGCCGTCGCCACCATCAACGCCTGGAACCGTTTCGGCGTCGGCTTTGCGATGATGCCGAGCTGATTCCCGTTACTGGCATCACACCCGCAGGAACCGTCCGCTGACCGCCACACCCAGCAGCATCAAGGCGATGATCATGAACGCCGCGCCGAGGCTGCTGAGGTGGGCGACGAACCCGATCCCCGCCGGGCCCATCAAAATGCCGATGTAACCCAATGTGGTGATCGCCGGCACTGCCACGTTTTCCGGCATGGTCTTCTGCCGACCGACCGCGCTGTAAAACACCGGCACGATGTTGGAACAGCCGATGCCCACCAGCGCGTACCCGCACAACGCCGCCTGCCAGACCGGGATCAACGTCGCGACGGTCATCCCGGCCGCCGCGCACAGCCCGCCAAACAGAATGATCTTGTGCACACCGAGGCGCCGGACAATCGGATCGCCGCACAGGCGCCCGATTGCCATGAACAGCGCGAACACCGCATAACCGAATCCCGCGTAAGACGGTTCAACCCCGCGCTGGGCGCTGAGGAACACCGCGCTCCAATCGAGCATCGCGCCTTCCGTGAGGAACACCGTGAAGCACATCAAACCGATGAACAACACCACGCCCCGGGGAATCGCAAACGCCGGCCCGCCCGGCTCGCTGCCATAGGGCAACAAATGGGGCGCGGCTTTATAAAGCGCCAAGGCAATGAACAGCGCAACGAAGGCCATCGCCAGCCATGGCCAGACGCCGACACTCAGCAACGCCGACACCCCCGCCGCCCCTAGAATCCCGCCGCAACTGAACAGCCCGTGAAACCCGGACATCATGGTCTTGCCGCTCGCCCGCTCGACGATGATCGCCTGAATGTTGGTCACGCAACCCAGCGCACCCATGCTCGCGCCGTAGACAAACAGCGTGGCGACCATCAGCGGCACCGAGCTGAGGGTCGCCAATAAAGGCAGGCACACACAGGCGATGGCGCCCGTTATCACGATCAGACGCCGACAGCCATAACGCACCGTCATCGCCCCGGCCAGTGGCATCGACACAATCGAGCCAATGCCCAGGCACAACAGCAACAACCCGAGGCCGGCGTCGTCCAGGCCGAGACGGCTTTTCGCATAAGGCACCAGCGGCGCCCAGGCCGACATGCTGAACCCGGTGACAAAAAAAGCGATACGCGTCGAAAACTGCTCCAGCCGCCCCGGAACCACAGGCGCTGCGGTGCTGATGGAAGTCATTGCCGCTCCGTTGAATGCTTGGACGGAGGCGGATCCATTTACGGTGAAGCGATGTAAATGAAATCAGCCCCCTCGAAAGAGGGACCAGCCTAACAAAGCTTGAAACAATGCCGAAGAAGGGATGTTGAAGGCAGCAGCCTCATAAACGCCTCACTCGCCCTCGAAGACACGGACGCGGAGCGTCAAAGGGTGCATTCCCACGCGGAGCGTGGGAACGATCGATTGCTTCAGTGGGACCGGCTTCAGCCGGGAAAGAGGCCTGTGCGTACACCCATCATTTTGCAGCGCGGCGCCCGACGCCTTCCCGGCTAAAGCCGGTCCTACGAAAAGCGCTGCGTACATTCTGTAGGACCGGCTTCAGCCGGGAAGCCTTTGATCTGCTTTTGATCTGCTTTTGCTCTTCAAACACAAAAGGCCCAGACGACACCCATCGCGACTTTGGTGCAGGCTGAACGCAGGTCTCGCTCCGTGGGCCGAGCGGCATGGATGCCGCGAGAGCCGCCCCCCGCCATGGATGGCGGATGGCGGCGGGCCCACGGAGCGGGACCGGAGTGAAGGCACCCTGACGAAGGAAGGGCCCAACCAGGAGCAGGCACTTTTGCTTACTTTTGGTGCTTTTCAAAAGTAAGTCGCCGAAGGCGAAACCCGAGGCCGTTAGGCCGACGCCCTTGATCGTGATGAAGGATCACGCCTTCCAGGCCGACTGCCGAATAATCTCCACAAAATTCAGCGGCTTGAACGACGGGTCTTCGTCCACCAGTACATCCGCGTTAACGGTGCCGAAGGTGGTGTCGGGCTTATGCCGAAACCCATCCGCAAACGCACACAAAATGCATTCCTTGAAGTCTTCACCGCGCGGGTGAGCATGGGTCACCACCTCCCGCTGCTCATCACTGAACTGCCCGTAATTGATGCCCAGCACATCCATCTCCACGCCCGCCGTCACCAGCGCCACGTTCGGCCGCAAATGCTCAGGCACGCCCGGCGTCGTGTGCAACGCAATCGACAACCAGACCTGCTCCACATCCCCCTCCGACAACCCGAACGGCTGCATGAACGCCCGCGCCGCATTGGCCGAATCCACCTCGAAACGCAGGTCCGCGCTGCGATGCTGCGCCACCAGACCCAAATCATGAAACATCGCCCCGACGTAAAGCTGCTCGGCGTCGTAGGCCAGCCCCTTGCGCTCACCGGTCAGCGCGCCCCACAAAAACACCCGGCGCGAGTGATTGAACAGCAGGTCATCTTCCTGCTCGCGGATGTACTCGGTGGTGGCGCGGGCCAGCGCGCTGTCGGGGATCTTGATACCAGCAATCGATTGAGTCATGGGAATCTCTCCAGCGGCCGCACCGGGGTGGCGCGTTGAAGAGAAGTCTGGGCGACGGCGCATCTCGGCTCAATCGGCGCGCGGTCTCGTTCTCTGCCAAACGTGCATCGTTTACTGCCAGCCCACCTGCGGTTTACCAGATTGCTGCGGACCGACTGCCACACCTCGGATAAACTCTGCGCCTTTGCAGCGCGCCATGCCTCAAAAAGCGCCTCATAAAGTGCCGTCAAAGCGTGTCGTCAGAGCGCGCCGATAAAGCATTCCTGCATCCCACACCTGATGAATCGAAAACAAGGAGCCCCTGTGTACAAGGGCGTTGCGTTATCGGTCATGGCCTCCTGCCTGTTCGCGGTCATGTACTACTACACCTCACTCCTCACGCCATTGAGCGGTGAAGAAATCTTCGGTTGGCGCATGCTGCTGACCCTGCCATGCGTGACGCTGTTCATGCTCTCCAGCGGAGACTGGAAGCTGGCCCGCGCCCTTGCCCTCCGGGTGCGACAGGCGCCTGCCCTGCTGGCAGGCATGGCGCTGTCGGCGACGTTGATGGGCGTGCAGTTGTGGCTGTTCATGTGGGCGCCGCTGCATGGCCGCAGCCTGGAGGTGTCGCTGGGGTATTTTCTGCTGCCGCTGACCATGATCCTCACCGGGCGTGTGGTGTACGGCGAGCACCTGTCGCACCTGCAGAAGATCGCCGCCTGCTGCGCGCTGATCGGTGTGGGGAACGAGCTGCTGCGCCTGGGCAGTTTTTCCTGGGAAACCCTGCTCGTCTGCCTGGGTTATCCGCTGTACTTCGTGTTGCGGCGCAAGCTCAAGACCGACAACCTCGGCGGTCTGTGGTGGGACATGTTGCTGATCCTGCCCGTCGCGGTGCTGTTCATCTGCCAGGGCAACCCTTCGGTCGTGGAACAATTCCCACGCTTCTATGTGCTGATTCCGGTGCTGGGGGCGATCAGTGCGTCGGCCCTCGTCAGCTACATTCGCGCCAGCCGCCTGCTGGCGTTCAGCGTGTTTGGCTTGCTGAGCTACGTCGAGCCGGTGCTGCTGGTGGGCGTTGCGCTGCTGCTGGGCGAATCCATCGGCCGCGATGAATGGATGACCTACTTGCCGATCTGGCTGGCGGTCATGGTGCTGGTGGGAGAAGGCGCCAAGCATGTATTGGCCCAGCGACGACGCCACCGCGCTTGAATGGCTCTCGGCAAGTGACCAGTGCCACTCCGGCTCGGCTGAATGTAAGCCTTCGCGAGCAAGCTCGCTCCCACGGAATCGTCAGTTGACTCCGCATCTTCTGTTGCCGCCAGACCTGTGGGAGTGAGCTTGCTCACGAAGAGGACCTTTCGTCCAGCGAACCGCTATGACCATCAACACCAAACCGCGCCAGCTGCATTTCCTGCAACCGGCTCAGCGTGCGCCGAAACGCAAACGCCAGATAGCCTTCGGTGTACAGCTCGGCCATCGGCATCGCGGCTTCGACGTACAGCGGTACCTTGCGGTCATAGCACTCGTCGACCAGCGCAATGAAACGCCGCACGCCATCGTCATAGGGCGACAGTTGCGGCAGCTCGCGGTCCCCCGCCGTGACCTGTTCAACGCCATCCTCGGTGCCACGGGCAATGCGTCCCTCGCGCTGGGGTGCGCTCAGCGCTGGCACCTCACTCAACAAGACCGCTTTGTAGCGATCGCACAGCTCGATGAAATCCATCGCCGCCAGCGGTTGCTCGCACAAGTCGGCATAGCGGCACCAGATCACCGGTCGGCTGCTGCGCACCACCGGCACATGGCGACGGCCCAGCGGCACAGGCTGAATCGACACCGACTCGCCGCTGCTCAGCGCCTCGAACACCTCCACCAACGCGCTCGGCCCCTGCTCGGCCACCACCCAGTAACGCTGCTGCGCCTGACCGGGGTGCAGCCGGTGGTCCTCGCCGCCGTCGACCGACACAACCTCCATAAAGTGGTTGATCGCCGTAATCGCAGGCACGAAGCGCTCGCGGTTATGCCCGGTGGCGTACAGTTGCTCGGGCAATTGATTGGAGGTGCACACCAGCACCACGCCCTCGTCGAACATCGCGCGCAACAGGCCGCCGAGAATCACCGCATCGCCGATGTCGTTGACGAACAACTCGTCGAAGCACAGCACGCGCACGTCTTGGGCCAGTTCCCGGGCCAGCACCTGCAGCGGCTGGGCCACGCCGGTGAGCTGGAACAGGCGCTGATGCACCCAGCGCATGAAATGATGAAAATGCTGGCGGCGGGCCGGGACCTGCAGGCTGTCGTAAAAACGGTCCATGAGCCAGGTCTTGCCGCGCCCCACCGGGCCCCACAGATAAACGCCTTTGACCGCGCCGCCGCGCTTGCCGTCGTTCAGCGCCTGCCAACACGCCTGCAAATGCAGTGCGGCATTGCGCTGGGCTTCGTCAGGCTGAAAACCCTGGCCATCAACGGCCTGCTGCCAGGCCTCAAGTGGAGACAAAACGGTCATCGAAACGCTTCACTGCGCAGTGGAGTTTTGGTCGTGGCGTCTGGAATACGAGGCGCCCAGTAGATAGAAACAGCCGCCGGCAATGATGAACGCCGCCAACACAAAGCCGCACAACACCGGCCCCAGGGCGCCGCCGAGGTTGGAGAGGTTCTGCGCGCCGTAATACATGCCGCGCAAATGGGGGGGTGCGATGCGGTCGATAAACATGTACTCGGCCGGGAACACGATGATCTCGCCGAGGGTGAACACCGCCACCGCCAGCGACCAGTGCAGCACCGTCGTCGACAAGGCAAACCCGACCACGCCCATCAGGAACAGGCTGAAACCTGCAGTCAGCCACTGATTGAGGTACTGATGGCTGATGCGTTTGCCGACCAGGTACTGCAAGCAGATCACCACTGCCGCGTTCACCGCGACCACCGAGCTGATCACCTGATAAGTGAATTCCGGCGTGGTCGTGGTGACCAGGTATTGCGACAGGTAGGCCGTGAACTGCCCGAACACCACCGCGCTGAGCACGCCGCCGACGGTGAAGCACACCAGCCGGTAATCCTTGAGCAGGATGCGTCCGACGGCGATGAAGGAAATCGGTGCGTTGGCAGGGTCCGCCGAGCTCAGCTTGCGGTCTCCGTACATCGCGTAAACCAGGAAAAAACCCAGGCCCAGAGTGGCCGACATCACGAACGGCAGCTTCATGTTCCAGTGCGCCAATCCTGCGCCAATGAATGGCCCGACGGCATAGCCGATATTGATCAGGGTGTAGCGCACCGAGAACACTTTGCTTTGATCGGCCACTGGCAATAGCTTGCCAAACGCCGCCTTGACCACGATATCGATGACCGAATACGCGAAATTGAAGGACACCAGAAACAGGAAGAACAGCCACAGCTTGCCGGTCACGCACATGCCGATGAAACCGGCGACGAAGAACCCGGTGAAGCTGAGGATCAACCGATAACTGGACAGTTTGTCGGTGAGATAGCCGCCATACAGGCTCAGCAACGAGCCGACGATCAGCGCGCCACCGACGACCAGGCCGATGTCGCTCATGCTCAAAACGAAATTCGAAGAAAGGTAAATCACCAGATACGGCAAGGTAATTGCCCTGCCCAGCGTCAGAAACAGCGACGAAGAAAGCAGGAGATTGACTGAAGCCGGGTAGTGTCTGAGCGCAGCGAGCATCCGTGTTCTGTCCTTCATGACGTGCCGAGCCTTGATGACGGGAATCGGCGTGCTGTTCGAGGGAAACATCCTTACACAATCAGGGGTAACGGGACACATGAAGAATGAGTAAAACGCGGCAGGGTGTGGCATCCCACCGACTGGCCGTCTGCGTTCACATTCCGTAACATCCCCTCCCTTTGCACCCCGCCCTTCAGGAATTTCATGAAACCCGCCCGTCTTCGCGCCGATGTCCTCGCCGGACTCACCACTTCTTTCGCCCTGGTGCCCGAGTGCATCGCCTTCGCGCTGGTCGCGCACCTTAACCCGCTGATGGGCCTGTATGGCGCGTTCATTATCTGCACGCTGACTGCGCTGTTCGGCGGGCGTCCCGGCATGGTTTCCGGCGCGGCGGGTTCGATGGCCGTGGTCATCGTGGCGCTGGTGGTGCAGCACGGCGTGCAATACCTGCTGGCGACGGTGTTGCTGGGCGGGTTGGTGATGATCGCGTTCGGGCTGCTGCGTCTGGGCAAGCTGGTGCGGATGGTGCCGTATCCGGTCATGCTCGGGTTCGTCAACGGCCTCGCGATCGTCATCGCCATGGCGCAGCTGGAACATTTCAAAATCGGCGAAAGCTGGCTCAGCGGCACGCCGCTCTATCTGATGATTGGCCTGGTGGCCCTGACCATGGCCGTGGTGTACCTGCTGCCGCGGCTGACCCGCTCGGTGCCGCCCGCACTCGTTGCCATTCTCGGCGTCGGCCTGCTGGTGTACCTGTTCGACCTGCCGACGCGCACCCTCGGCGACATGGCGCACATCGCCGGCGGTCTGCCGGGCCTGTCGCTGCCGGACGTGCCGTGGAATCTGGAAACCCTGCGGATCATCGCGCCCTACGCGATCCTGATGGCGCTGGTCGGTCTGCTGGAAACCCTGCTGACCCTGAACCTCACCGACGAAATCACCGAGAGCCGCGGCTACCCCGACCGCGAATGTGTCGCCCTCGGCGTCGCCAACCTGGCGTCCGGCCTGTGCGGCGGCATGGGCGGCTGCGCAATGATCGGCCAGACGGTGATCAACCTGAGTTCCGGCGGCCGCGGTCGTCTGTCAGGCATCGTCGCCGGCGTGATGATTCTGATGTTCGTGCTGTTCCTCTCGCCCCTCATCGAACGCATTCCGCTGGCGGCGCTGGTCGGCGTGATGTTCGTGGTGGCCCAGCAGACCTTCGCCTGGGCCTCCCTGCGCGTGCTGCGCAAAGTCCCGCTCAACGATGTCTTCGCGATTATCGCCGTGACCATCGTCACCGTCCTCACCGATCTCGCCACCGCCGTGCTGTTCGGCATCCTCATCGCGGCGCTGAACTTCGCCTGGCAACAGGCCCGCGAGCTGTACGCCGACAGCCATATCGAGCCCGACGGCAGCAAGATGTATCACCTGCACGGCACGCTGTTCTTCGCCTCCACCACGCCGTTCCTGGATCAGTTCGATCACCTCAACGATCCGCAGCACGTCACGCTGGACTGCCGCCACTTGATCTTCGTGGACTATTCCGCCATCGCGGCGCTGAAAACCCTGCGCGAGCGCTACCAGAAGGCGGGCAAACACCTGCGCGTGGTGCATCTGTCGGAACGCTGCAAAAAACTGCTCAAGCGTGCGGGTGTGCAGCACGCTTGAGATGAGCATCGAGCCTCAAGCGCGGCTTAGCTGATAGCACGCAAAATAGCCTCGGTCGCCACCACCTGCGCGTACTCACCGTGCAGGTTGGCCAGCGACATGGCGTGGATGTCCTCGGCACTGCGTGGCTGACCGAAGAAGTCCGCGCCGTCGAAGGTGAAGCAGGCATCGTGGGGCACGATGACCTCGAAGCCGAGATTGCCGCCAGTGCGCGCGGTCGACTCCACGGAGTTGTTGGTCACCACACCAACGATCACCACCTGATTGATCCCGTCCGCACGCAGCCAACCTTCCAGCGCCGAATGGCAGAACGCATCGGGCACCTGTTTGTGCAACTCGCCTTCGTCGTCCCACGGCATAAACGCCGGTTGAAACTCGACACCTGATTGCTGCGGCCAGAACACAGAATCCGGTGAGCGGGAGAAATGCCGCACATGAATCACCGTGCGGCCGCTGTCGCGCCAGGCGCTCAGCAGTTTCAGCATGCGCTGCTCGGCGTCAGGGTTGTTGCGCCGGCCCAGCTTGGGGTGGTTGATGCCCTGCTGCATGTCGATGAGGACCAGCGCCGCTTTGTGATGGATATCCACTGCTCTTCCTTTCATGACTGTAGGGGCGTACCCCGCTTTGCTGATTGTCTGACGCTGAATTCAATGGGACCGCACGCTCTCAGGCGCTGCGTCAGCAGCTAGCGTTTGCATAATCAAACAGCGCTGAAATGCCGCGCCCATTGCTGTTCGGCGAACTGTTCGATGATGAAGTCGACGAACGCGCGGGTTTTGCCCGGCAGTAATTTGTGCCCACTGTAATAGATGGAAATGTTGCCGTCCTCGACATACCACTCCGGCAGCACCCGTTGCAGCGCACCGCTGCGCAGGTGTGGCAGCGCGAACGGCATGCTCACCAGCGCGACGCCCAGACCCTGGCTCGCCGCGCGGCAGGCAGCCTCGGAATCGCTCAGGGTCATGCGCACCTTCATGCGCAGCGGGCTTTGCTCTTGGCTGCGATGGCTCAACGGCCAGGAACGGATCCGCCCGGTTTGCGGCGAACGGATCAGAATGCCGTCACAGTCGTGCAAGTCGTCCGGATGCGTGATGCCTTCGTGGGCTTCCAGCCATTGCGGCGACGCGACCAGTACGCGGTGAGCGGGCGCCAGCTTGCGGGCGACAACGCCCTGGGGCAGATCGAAGCCACCGCCGATGGCTGCGTCGAAGCCCTGCCCGATGAGGTCAACCTGCCGGTTATCGAAATGCCAGTCGGGGGTGATGGCCGGATAGCGGCGCAGGAATTCACCCAGCAGCGGCACCACGTACAGGCATCCGAACACGGTGCCGACGCTGACTTTCAACGTGCCGGCGGGACTGCCTTCGGCGCTGGCCAGGTTGGCGACAGCGTTCTGGATGGTGTTGAGGCTGGCACTGACTTCGCCGAGAAACCGCTGGCCGGCCTCGGTCAGCGTCAACTTGCGCGTGCTGCGCTGGAACAGTCTCACGCCCAGCTTCGCCTCAAGCTTGGCGACGCTCTTGCCCACCGCGGCGGGTGTCAGGCTCAGCCGGCGTGCAGCCTCGGCAAAGCTGCCGACCTCGGCACTGCGCACGAAGCATTCAATGCTGCTGAAGTTTTCCATCGCATTCACTCACAACTTCCGGTTTACACAGACTATCTCGATTACCGGCTACCGCGCGGGTAATCGCCGGCGGATACTCATGTCCATCAACCCACTCTTCACCTCTATCGGAGATCGACATGACGCACCCCACTAATCTGATCGGTAAAACGGCATTGGTACAAGGCGGCTCCCGCGGTATCGGCGCCGCGATCGTCAAACGGCTGGTGGAACAAGGCGCATCAGTGGCCTTCACCTTCGTCAGCTCGGAAGCCAAAGCACAGGAACTGCAAGACAGCATCACCGCAGCCGGCGGCAAAGCCTTGGCCATCAAGGCCGACAGCGCCAACGCCGAGGACATTCGCGGCGCCGTCGCCAAGACCGTTGAGACGTTCGGCGGCCTCGACATCCTCGTCAACAACGCCGGCGTGCTGGCCATTGCGCCGCTCGAAGAATTCACCCTTGAGGATTTCGACCGAACCCTTGCCATCAACGTACGCAGCGTGTTCATCGTCAGTCAGGAAGCTGCACGGCACATGAAAGAAGGCGGTCGCATCATCAACATCGGCAGCACCAACGCTGATCGCATGCCCTTCGCCGGTGGCGGCGTCTACGCCATGAGCAAGTCGGCGCTGGTCGGCCTGACCAAAGGCCTGGCCCGCGACCTCGGCCCACGCGGCATCACCATCAACAATGTCCAGCCCGGCCCGGTCGACACCGACATGAACCCGGCCGACAGCGACTTCGCCGACACACTGATGGGCCTGATGGCCATCCCGCGCTACGGCAAATCCGAAGAAATCGCCGCCATGGTCGCCTACCTCGCCGGTCCCGAAGCGGGCTACGTCACCGGGGCCAGCCTGACCATCGACGGCGGCTTCGGCGCCTGATCCACGCGCCCTCGCCGTCGACGCAAAGCCCCGGACGCTGGTAAGGAGCCGGGGCTTCGCGCTTTTTGCTTAAGCGCATGAAAATTCTGAAAAAAAGTTTTGCCTTCAACAAAGCTTTCGACTACATTAGCGCGCCTCGACAGACTGAACGTCTGAAGAGATACGGTGAAGTGTCCGAGTGGCTTAAGGAGCACGCCTGGAAAGTGTGTATACAAGAAATTGTATCGAGAGTTCGAATCTCTCCTTCACCGCCACATTAAAAAGATCCCCGCAACGCTCATGGCGTGCGGGGATTTTTGTTTCTGGCCCTTGGTAAACACTGTTCATGCAAGAGTGAACAGTGCTCACGAAGACGGCATGTCTACCGTCCGATCTTCTCAGGCCACAACGTCTCTTCGCGAGCAGGCTCGTTCCCACTGCGCCCTCATTGACTGGTAGGGCGGTGTGGTATCTGCCCCTGCTGGCAACATTCCACCCTGCAAACCGTTGCGTGACCCAACCCACCTGAATAACTAGAATCGCCCCGCGTTTATTTTTCCACGCAAAGCGTCGGAAAAATCGCCATTTGGGTGTTTTAGCAGCTAAGGTCTACCCGTCGTACTGTGAATGACTCCAATTCCCGTACACGGATAGCGCTACCCCAAAAGAAAACAGTCCGTATTCCGGCCCCCATTGCGCACCCGCGAGAGACACATGCAGGGTGCGAATTCGCAGGAGAAGGTAAATGAATGGCATCGGTAAACGTTTGCGCCAAGAAAGAAAACGTTTGAAATTGACTCAAAGCGCGCTGGGCGCCATCGGTGGTGTGGAAGCCAACGCTCAGGGACATTACGAAAGCGGGCAGCGGTTGCCCAGGGCAGATTATCTGTTCAAGATCGCCGCCGCGGGAGTGGACATCAACCGCGTTGTCACTGGGGTAGACGCCTCTGCCCGCGCTGAAATACCCACGTTTTCGACGGTGGTGACGAATCAGGACAGGGAGAGCGCAGCCGATCTCGACAGCTCGGAAAGCATGGTGAAAATCATCAGCCAGTTGCGCCAGAGCCTGTGGATCACGGCGAATGCATTGTGCGAAGTGACCCGACTGGTTGACTCCGAAGCACCGCGCTCGAGCGCCGACCATGTCGAAGATCACCTCAAGGTGCTGCAAGGTGACGCCGACATGTTCGCAGCACTCGCGCTGGCGAAAGTCCAGAAAGCCGCCCACGAAACCCACTGATCCCCATCAGCGTGACTGACAGCCGAACCTCTCAGATGGTAGCCTTGCGCCATCCAGGGAGGTTCCGATGATCAGAATTCCAGCACTGTCCGCCGCTGTCATGACGTTGCTCTTGTGCGACATGGCAAACGGCGACGTCTTCAAGTGCGTCGCCGCAAACGGCGCTATCAGTTTCGCCCAAAGCCCTTGCCCGACCTACGTGGGCGAATCAAGCGTTCAGCGGCCGCCTCCGTCCCGGCTTTCCAGCGAGTGGGAGGAGACCGATTTCCCCTACCGTCTCAACAAGAACGCCACCGAAATTCTACAAGTGAGCCGACGCAGAAAGCTGATCATCACCAACGAGCGAGAAATTGCCGATCGCCTGCAAAGCATCCGCCCCCCGCCACCCGCGCTGCCTTCCACCTGCACCGCGCCGCGATACGACAGCGCCTGCTTCGATCCTTCGGGTGGCCGGGTTCGTCAGCCCGTCAAAAGCGGCCTGATGAGATCCTCAGGTAACTGACAGCGCCGTCTGCTTACTGATTACCCGCGGCTTGTCGCTTGAGGCTTGCCGCTCACCATTACTTCTCAATTCTCTGAACTAAGTTTTTACCGGCGCCGATGTGATGCCCCGTGAGAGCTGCTTAAAGTCGGACCCCATCGCCAGAATCACAAAAACGAGCCGGCCATGACCTCCACCGACACCCGCCACGACGCCGTTCAGCACGCGGCAAAAACGCTCATCGACGCGTTCGCCAGCAACGACACGGACGCCTACTTTGCGGCATTCGCTGAAGACGCCACCTTCCTCTTCCACACGCTGCCCGCGCCCTTGCTGTCCCGCGCCGCTTACAGCGATGTGTGGGCGGGATGGCAAGCCGATGGCTTTGCCGTTCTGGGTTGCCAATCGCGCAACGCGCACATCAGTCTGCAAGGCGATGTGGCCATTTTCATGCATGACGTCGACACCCACGTTCGCTTCGGCGATGAAGAAAGCCATTTCAGCGAGCGTGAAACCATCGTCTTTCGGCGATATGGCGCGCGCTGGCTGGCGTGCCACGAACACCTGTCGGTGAAGACGGGCTAGCGCGCACGCGCGCTCAGTGGCGAGTAGCCCCTCAGAGGCTGCCCCACCTGCAACACGCTGCTCAATCTGATTCATGGTCGCAATGCCGACCACTGCCAATGCCACGATCGGGTTCACCGGTCGAGATAACGCGCCAGCGCTTTTGCGTCGGCCCCATAACAACACGACAGCGCGCAGGAACATCCCATGGGCCACCCCACCACCACGATCGAAACCTTCGGGGTCGAACAGATCCCTGACCATCAGCGCGACGCTGCGCCCCTCGACTTGTTTCGTTTGACTTTCGGCGGCGCCAACACCTTCGCCACCGCCGTGCTCGGGAGTTTTCCGGTGCTGTTCGGCCTGTCATTCCAGGCCGGCGTCTGGGCCATCCTGCTGGGCGTTGTGCTCGGGTCGATCATCCTCGCGCCGATGGGCCTGTTCGGTGCCCTCAACGGCACCAACAACGCGGTCTCGTCCGGCGCGCATTTTGGCGTTCACGGGCGCATCGTCGGCTCGTTTCTGTCGCTGCTCACAGCGGTGGCGTTCTTCTCGCTGTCGGTCTGGAGTTCGGGGGATGCGTTGATCGGCGGCGCCAAACGCATGGTCGGCCTGCCGGAAAACGACTTCACTCTGGCGCTGGCCTATGGCGTTTTCGCCGTGCTGGTGTTGGTGGTGTGCATCTACGGTTTCCGCTTCATGCTGTGGGTCAACAAGATCGCGGTGTTCGCTTCAAGCCTGTTGTTCCTGCTGGGTATCCTTGCCTTCAGCGGCAGCTTCGATGCGGGCTTCGCCGGTACGCTCAATCGTGGCAGCGAGGGATTCTGGGCGGCGTTCATAGGCGCTGCGCTTCTGGCGATGAGCAATCCGGTGTCCTTCGGTGCCTTTCTCGGCGACTGGTCGCGCTATATCCCACGCCAGACATCGAAAAAACGCATCATGGCGTCGGTGTTTCTGGCACAGATCTGCACGCTGATTCCGTTTCTGTTCGGCCTGTGCACGGCGACCATCGTGGCCACCCAGGCGCCGCAATACATCGAGGACAACAACTACGTCGGCGGCCTGCTGGCGGTCTCGCCCAGCTGGTTCTTTCTGCCGGTGTGCCTGATCGCGATCATCGGCGGGATGTCGACCGGCACAACGTCGCTCTATGGCACCGGGCTGGACATGTCGAGCATGTTTCCGCGCCTGCTCAACCGGGCTCAGGCAACGATTCTGATCGGCATCGCGGCCATCGCCTTCATCTTCATCGGCCGTTTCGCCTTCAATCTTGTGCAAAGCGTGTCGACCTTCGCGGTGCTGATCGTCACCTGCACCTCGCCGTGGATCGTCATCATGGTGCTGGGCCTGATCGTTCGCCGTGGCTTCTATCACCCGGCAGACCTGCAGGTGTTCACCCGTGGCCAGAGCGGCGGTCATTACTGGTTCGAGCACGGCTGGAACTGGCGCGGACTGGGCGCGTGGCTTCCGAGCGCGGCGGTGGGCCTGTGCTTCGTCAATTTGCCGGGGCAGTTTATCGGTCCGCTTGGCAATCTCGCGGGCGGCATCGACATCAGTCTGCCGATCACCCTTGGCCTGGCGGCGCTGTTGTACATCACGCTGCTGCGCACCTTCCCGGAACCGGTCGGCGTGTACGGCGCCATGGGTCCGCACCCGTTACTCGGCAATAACGCACATCGCAACGTAAAGAAGCCGATGGCGATCGGTTGACAGTCCGACGCCATTGACCCAGGGCTCGCTGCAAAGCGGGCCCTTTTCGTTGAGAACCTACCCGCGAGGCTACCCCGACCGACGGGTCGCGTGCCGCTGGCGCCAGTGATTCACATCACGCACAATCGCGACTCACCTCAGCATCCCACCCACAGCAACACGTCAGCTCGACCCACAGGAGATCACCCCCGCATGAACGCAAACGACTGGACCGAAGCTGCCTTGGCGAAGTACATCGTGACCAATCCGATGTTGCAGGCTGAAATCCAGGATTTGAGTCCGAAAGAGCAGCAACAGCAGACCCTCTGGGCCTTCGAAGACGAAGCCGAAAATCTGGGCATCCCGACCTGGGAGCTGGCGCTGACCTTCATTGCCGAAACCCCGGAGCAACTGAAGGAACTGCGCCTTGCTGCGCACAAAGAAGCGGCCGAGGCACTGGACATGGACTGGGAAGAGTACTGCGAACTGAACGAAGTCGAGGTTTAACCGCGCCCTCTCCGCTTGATCTCAGGGTCGCCAGGCCTGGCGACCCGCCCCCTGACTTGCCAGTCATCCTTTGCGCTTTACCTTGCCCTGCCGGGTGGGTAACGTCTGCGCCACTTCAAAACAAAAAAGGACTCGCTCCATGAGTGATTTGGTCGCCTATCAACTGGATGACGGCGTTGCGACGCTGACCCTGGCCAACGGCAAGGTCAACGCTATCAGCAACGAGGTGGTCGCCGCGTTCAATGCCGCACTCGACCGCGCCGAGCAGGACCGCGCCGTGGTGATCATCACCGGCCAGCCGGGGATTCTCTCGGGCGGGTACGATCTAAAAATCATGACCTCGTCGCCGGAAGCCGCCATGGCCCTGGTCGCCGAAGGCTCCACGCTGGCGCGGCGCATGCTGTCGTTCCCGTTCCCCATCGTGGTCGCGTGCGGCGGCCATGCTGTCGCGAAAGGTGCCTTCCTGCTGCTGTCGGCGGATTACCGCATCGGCGTCGAGGGTCCGTTCAGCATTGGTCTGAACGAGGTGCAAATCGGCATGACCATGCACCACGCCGGCATCGAACTGGCCCGTGACCGCCTGCGCAAAAGTGCCTTCGGTCGCTCGGTGATCTGCGGCGAAATGTTCGACCCCAAGGGCGCGCTGCAAGCCGGCTTCTTCGACAAAGTAGTCGCCCCGGAAGAACTCACCGAAGCCGCGCGCACCGTGGCGCTGCAGATGAAGAAGATCAACATGCGCGCCCACAAGCAGACCAAGCTAAAAGTGCGCAAGGAATTCCTCGAGACCCTCGACCGGGCGATCGAGCTGGATCGTCATATCCCGCTCTGAGGCATCACCGACAACGCGCTGCATTCCCCTGCAGCGCATTCCCCCGAAACATCCCGTTAAATTCCTGACCCTCCGCCCGGCCCGTGGCCGATTGCCGATTCCAGTGCACATCCGTACACTGCGCGGCTTTTCGCCTACCGGGTGGTTTTTGCATGCTGTTCGTATTGCGTATGTTGTTGATGGGCCTGCACTTTCTTGTCGCTGGCGCGCTAGGTCTTTTGCTTGGCTTGTGCCGCCCGTTCAACCCTGACAACAGCCGCCTGTGTGCTCGCCTCTACGCCCTCCCCGCCATGGGAATTCTCGGGCTGCGCCTGAATGCGCAGCTCAGCCCGCAGTTCGAGCACGCCAGGCCTTGCGTGATCATCTGTAATCACCAGTCCAATTACGATCTGTTTGTCCTCGGCAACATCGTGCCGCCGCGCACGGTCTGCATCGGCAAGAAGAGCCTCAAGTGGGTGCCGTTCTTTGGCCAGCTATTCTGGCTGGCGGGCAACGTGCTGATCGATCGCGGCAACCCGCAGCGGGCACGCCGCGCCATTCTCCAGACCACCGAAACCCTGCAGCACAAAGACACTTCAATCTGGGTGTTCCCCGAAGGCACACGCAACAAGGGTCAGGGGTTGCTGGCGTTCAAGCGTGGAGCGTTTCAGATGGCGATCGAGGCCGGTGTGCCTATCGTGCCCGTGTGCGTGAGCACCTACGTGCGCAGCATGAATTTGAATCGATGGGACAGTGGTGAGGTGATCATCCGCACGCTGCCCGCGATCCCGACAGCGGGCCTGACGAGCGAAGACATCCCGCAGCTCATCGCACGCTGTCATGGCCAGATGCAGGCCGGCATCGCCAGCATGGACGCTCAACTCCGAGGGTTCACGGCCGCCATCCAAACGGACGCTGAACAGCACTGAAAAAACCTGCGAACTCGTTTAAATCCGCCGACTCTGATCAGGGAGCGCGCTAAGCTGCGCGTCAGTTCTCCCTAAAAGAAGAAGCAGACATTATGGGTCGAGTGGTTGCCGCTGCCGTTTACAGTGCCGGAAAGAAAGTCACCAATATCTCCCTCGACGAAGGCGCGACCTGGGCGGCGAAACCGGGGCATTTCGTCTGGATCGGCCTGGAGCACCCGGGCCTGGAAGAACTGACCACGCTGCAACGGCAGTTCAACCTGCACGAGCTGGCCATCGAAGACGCCCTGGAGGTCCACAGCCGGCCTAAGCTGGAAACCTTCGGCGACGCGTTGTTCATCGTGACCTACGCGCCCATCCGCGAGAACGGCAAGCTGATCTTCATCGAAACCCACATCTTCGCCGGCAAGGGCTACGTCATCACCTCGCGCAACGGTGATTCGAAGTCCTACGGGGCGGTGCGCCAACGTTGCGAGGCGCGGCCGTTGCTGCTGGAGCACGGAGAAGATTTCGTGCTTTATGCGCTGCTGGACTTCGTCACCGAGAACTACCAGCCGGTCACCGAGGCCATTCACTGCGAGCTCGAAGAGCTTGAGCACAACGTGCTGCGCAAGGACCTCAACGAGTCCGACATCCACCGCATCCACGCTCTGCGTCGCGATCTGCTGCGCCTGCGCCGCTATGTAGCGCCGATGGTCGAGATCGGTGAGGAGCTGCAGAAGCTCAGCTTCCCCTTCATCGACAAGAACATGCGCCCGTACTTCCGTGACGTGGAAATCCACGTCAAACGGCAGATGGAAGACCTGTCCAACCTGCGCGACATCGCCAGCCAGACCATCGAAATCAGCCTGCTGCTGGAGTCTTCCCGGCAGAGCCTGACCCAGCGCAAGTTTGCCGCCTGGGCCGCGATTCTGGCATTCCCCACTGCCATCGCCGGCATTTACGGGATGAACTTCGAGAACATGCCGGAGCTGACCTGGCACTACGGGTATTACATGGTGTTGGGTGTCATTGTCGGCGGGTGCGGGGTGTTGTTCGCGAGCTTCAAGCGGTCGGGGTGGCTTTGACGGGTTGGCGCGCCATGGTATTGAATCTTCAATGACTCACCGGGTGCTCCCTCCGGGCTCGGCGTGGGGACTGACGAACTCTCAATCTGTGGGAGCGAGCTTGCTCGCGAAGGCGGCGTTTCAGCCGCCGTAGATGTAGCGGATGTTCCAGCCCCTTCGCGAGCAAGCTCGCTCCCACAATTGATCGTTCAGCAGATGCACCTGCGTGGTTGCAAAATGAGCACAACCACGCTGTCAGTTTACCGGTCGCTTGTTCGCCACAAACCGCATCATCCATTCCGCCACCGCCGTGCCATGGTGGTCTTCTTCCAGGCTGGCGATGCCCTTGCCGTAGACCTGTTCGCCCAGCGCGTCCTGGCGAATATCGAGCAGCGTGCGCGAATAGTCGTGGATGAATTCCGGGTGCCCCTGAAAGCACAGCACCTGGTCGTTGATGTGATACGCGGCGAACGGGCAGAAATCGCTGGTGGCAATGACCGTCGCGCCTTCAGGGAGTGCGGTGACCTGATCCTGATGGCTGATCAGCAGCGTGAGTTTGTCCAGCGCCGGCGTCATCCACGGCTGGGTCGGTGTGAGGTTGTAGTGATGGATCCCGACGCCCCACCCCTGTGGCGCGCGTTCGGTCTTGCCACCCAGGAGCAGCGCCAGCAACTGATGGCCGAAACAAACCCCCAGCAACTTGTCGCCGCGCTTGTAGCGTTCCAGAAGGTAGGTTTTCAGGGTTTCGATCCACGGATCGGTACCGAAGGAATCGGCCTTGGAGCCGGTGATCAGATACGCGTCGAACTGCTCGTCATCCGGCGGGTAGTCGCCCTGCATGACGTTGTAGACGACAAATTCCGCAGGCACCGGTTGGCGGGCGAAGAGCTTCTCGAACATCCGCCCGTACCCCTGGTATTGATCGACCAGCTCCGGGCGAAGAACGTCGGTTTCCAGAATGCAGATGCGTAACGACATAAAAATTCCTGAAGCGACAAAGCGAAAATGCGTGGGACCAAGCCTGCCTTGAAGGCCAGGGCAAGGCAAGGCCCAGTTGTGGCCGCACGCTGTCGTCAGCTGAACCCCGGCTGTCGCAGCACTTCATACGCCACAACCGGGAGCCGGCGCTAGAACAGCGAGCCCTCCTCGGCTTTCTCCAGCAGCAACGCTGGCGGTTGAAAGCGTTCGCCATAGCGCTCGGCCAAGGCGCGAGCACGGGTAATGAACGGCTTGAGCCCATACTGGTTGATGAACTGCAACGCCCCGCCGGTCCAGGCCGGAAAGCCGATACCCAGCATTGACCCGACGTTGGCGTCCGCGGTTGATCGCAACACACCCTCTTCCATGCAGCGCACGGTTTCGAGCGCCTGAATGAACAGCAAGCGGTCACGAATATCCTGGCCGCTGATCTGTGCGTCGGGCTTCTCGAATCGGGTCTTCAACTCCGGCCACAAATGCTTGGGCGCGGCGTCGGGGTAGTCGTAAAACCCGCCGCCGGAGGCTTTTCCTGCGCGATCGAATTCATTCAACAGCTGCTCGATGACGGCGTCGGCCGGATGCCCGGCAAGGTCGACGCCCTGCTCGGCCAGATCCTTGCGCGCCTGCTGGCGAATCTGGTGCATCAGCCGCAGCGACACTTCATCAGACACCGCCAACGGCCCCACAGGCATACCGGCCTTGCGCGCCTCGGTCTCGATCATCGGCGCACTGACACCTTCGCCGAGCATGGCAATGCCTTCGTCA
This sequence comes from Pseudomonas graminis, assembly GCF_013201545.1. NCBI lineage: Bacteria > Pseudomonadati > Pseudomonadota > Gammaproteobacteria > Pseudomonadales > Pseudomonadaceae > Pseudomonas > Pseudomonas graminis. The sequence goes on along the minus strand of NZ_CP053746.1, from coordinate 3,563,893 downwards.
GCGAAAGTGGCGAACACCCGCGAGGTGAAGAAACCGCGGGAGTCATTGACCAGAATCGCGGTCTTGCCGATCTGCTGAACGAAGTCAAAAGCCCGCGCCAGGGTCATGTCGTTGGTGCGCGCGCCCTTGATGATTTCCACCAGGCGCATCTTCTCCACCGGGCTGAAAAAATGCAGGCCGATGAAGCGCTCCTGCCGGCTGATGGCGCTGGCCAGTCCGGTGATCGGCAGCGTCGAGGTGTTGGACGCGATGACCGCATTGGGCACCACCACTTGCTCGGCAGCGGCGCTGACCTGGGCTTTTAGCTCGCGATTTTCGAACACCGCCTCGATGATCAGATCGCAGCCTTCCAGATCGCTGTCGCGGCCGGTCGGCTTGATCCGGCCCAGCACGGCGTCGCGCTGGGCCTCGGTGATGCGGCCACTGGCAACCTGCTTGTTCAGCAACCGCACAGAGTAATCCTTGCCCTTCTGCGCGGCCGCCAGGTTGACGTCCTTGAGGATAACGCTGACGCCCGCCACCGCCGAAACATAGGCAATGCCGCCGCCCATCAGCCCTGCGCCGAGGATGCCGACCTTGCGCATGTTGAACACCGGCGGCGCCTTGGGCCGCGCCTCGGCGGCCTTGACCCGGTTGAGCTGAAACCAGCTGCCGATCATGTTTTTGGCGATGGGTCCGGTAGCCAGCTCGGTGAAGTAACGCGCTTCGATTTTTTCTGCCGTGTGGAAATCCACCTGGGCGCCTTCCACAGCGGCCGCCAGAATTTTCTCCGGCGCCGGATAGCATCCCCAGGTTTTGCTGCGCAGGATTGACGGCGCGATGGCCAGCATCTGTGCCACGTTCGGGTGCGCAGGCGTGCCGCCAGGCAACTGAAACCCTGGTTGATCCCACGCTTTGATCGGTACCGGATTGGCCAGAATCCACGCGCGCGCCTTGGCCATCAGGTCCTCGGCATCGCTGGCCAGCTGATCGATCACACCGGTCTTCAAGGCATGGTCAACGCCCATCGTCCGGCCTTGCATCAGCAACGGCAGCGCTTTTTCCAGCCCCAACATGCGCACCAGCCGCACCGTGCCGCCCCCGCCCGGAAGCAAACCGAGGGTGACTTCCGGCAAGCCCAATTTTATGTGGCCGCCATTCAGTGCAATGCGATGGTGACAGGCCAGGCACAGCTCCAGGCCACCGCCCAGAGCCGAGCCCTCAATGGCCGCCACCACCGGCTTGCCGTAGGTTTCCAGCGTCCGAAGCTGAGCCTTGAGGTCCATGGTCATCTGGTAGAAGGCGGCCGCGCGGGCGGCGTCGACCTGGCTCAGCTCGTTGAGGTCGCCGCCGGCAACGAACGTCTTCTTCGCCGAACGAATGATCACACCGACGATGGCGTCTTTGTCTGACTGCAGGCGCTCGAGGGTGTCGGCCATGGCCTGGCGGTACGCCGCGTTCAGGGTATTGGCCTGCTGGCCGGGCATGTCCAGGGTCAGCGTGACGATCTGATCCTGGCCGGTTTCATAGCGAATGGCATCGGTCATGCGGTCGTTCTTCCTGAAACGGTTGTCGGATAAAGGCGGTCGGCGAAGTGGTTATCGTGCTTCACGCTCACACCCGCTCAATGATCGTCGCGATGCCCATGCCGCCGCCGACGCACAGGGTCGCCAGGCCGTAGCGCAATTGCCGGGCTTCCAGCTCATCGAGCAGTGTTCCGAGAATGATGCAGCCCGTGGCACCCAGTGGATGGCCGAGGGCGATCGAGCCGCCGTTCACGTTGACCTTGTCGGGGTCGATGTCCAAGTCCTTGATGAACTTGAGCACCACCGAGGCAAAGGCCTCGTTGACCTCGAACAGATCGATGTCATCGATGGTCAGCCCCGCTCGCGCCAGGGCTTTGCGCGTGGCGGGCGCGGGACCTGTGAGCATGATGGTCGGATCGGTGCTGGTCACCGCCGTCATCACAATGCGTGCCCGGGGCCGCAGCCCCAGCGCCTGACCTTTTTGCGCGGTGCCGAGCAGCATCAAGGCGGCGCCATCGACGATGCCGGAGCTGTTGCCCGGCGTGTGCACGTGCTCAATGCGCTCAACGTGGCTGTAGACGCGCAGCGCCGTGGCGTCATAGCCCATTTTGCCGATCGCCTCAAAACTGGGGCGCAGTTTGCCCAACGCCTCCCGTGTCGTGTCGGGGCGGATGAACTCGTCATGGTCGAGCAAGAGCAGGCCATTCTGGTCCCTGACCGGCACCAGCGAACGGCGGAATGCGCCCCGCTCCCGGGCCAGCGCCGCTTTGTGCTGGGATTGCACGGCGAACATATCCACGTCATCGCGGCTGAAGCCTTCAAGGGTTGCGATCAGGTCGGCGCCGATCCCCTGGGGCGTGTAGTGAGTGTGCAGGCTGGTTTGCGGGTCCAGCATCCAGGCGCCGCCGTCACTGGCCATCGGCACCCGCGACATCGATTCCACGCCGCCGACCACCAACAGATCCTCGAACCCGGAGCGGATCTTCATCGCCCCCAGATTCACCGCCTCAAGCCCGGATGCGCAAAACCGGTTGATCTGGACCCCGGCCACGCTGGCGGCCCAATCGGCGACCAGCGCTGCGGTTTTGGCAATATCGGCGCCTTGATCGCCGATGGGCGTCACGCAGCCCAGCACAATGTCATCAACGTGGTGGGTGTCGAGGTGATTGCGCACTTGCAGTTCTTTCAGCAGCCCCGCCACCAGATCCACCGGTTTGACACTGTACAAGGCGCCATCCGGCTTGCCCCTGCCCCGCGGCGTGCGCAAGGCATCGTAAATAAACGCTTCGGTCATCCTGTCCTCGTTAACCCGATGAACTGTCTTTTTATTGGCGCGATCGACAGTCGAACTGTCATGGGAGCACTGTCTATCATAAGCGGTATCACACAGCGCGATCTTTCGCCTGATCGGTTGACAGGGTAGCTGGTTGTGGGAAGTTTCGGACTCTGACGAACGGTAGCGAGCTATTGAACCAGGGCGGTTTGGTACGCAGGTGTCTAGCAAGCGAATATCTGAGTGATAGCTATTCGCCAAATGTGGTAAAGCAATAAAAATCGAGTGGGTTAATCCTTAACGATCTAAGCCGCACAGCACGTGGGCTCTAAGGTTTAGTCAGTAGCAGTGGCGCCACAACAAAAACGATTCACCCAGCGCCTGCCGCTTGCGATCTGCTGATCGGGGCACCTGCTCTTTTGCCTCACCTTTGCCAACCCTCGCTTTGGTTATACCCAAGGCCCATGGGTTTCTGTCGCTCAGGAATAACAAGAAAGGCATCCACTATGTTCAAATTCAAACGCTCGAAAATACGCCAGGCTGGATTAATTGTTTTCGCCACTACGCTGCTGCTCATCCTGCCCAACATGACCCGCCTGTTTGGCTGAGCATCCTGCCGCTTGCAAGCGCAGCCCCGACCCCCGACTTGCCTGTGTCCTGCAGGTCACCGGCGGCCGTGCGGGTATCGCGTATTGAACTCGCGAAGTTTTGGGATCTTGGGGGTGGCATTCAGGCGCACCGAGTAGCGCGCCGTTCGGCTGATGGCCGCCGAGCGTTCTTCTGAACGCTCGACCGCTACGGGTTGATCAGCCCTGGCGTTGCACCTGAATCATCGGCGCCGGCGCTGGCTTTTTCGCAGCCGCCGGCATAGCGATCGGCGCCGAGGGCGACACCACCACCTTGGCGTGCATCTGCTCGCAACCACCGCCACGGCGCATGCCGCGCACCGGGCAGGCGTCCAGGTAATCCAGGCCGACGGCGAGCTTCAGATGCCGCTCCGGGATCGCCAATTGATTGGTCACGTCGAAGCTGTACCAGGCGTCGTCAATCCACGCCTCCGCCCACGCATGGCTGGACAGATGCTCGCTGCTGTCGCTGCAGAGATAACCCGACACATAGCGCGCCGGCACCCCCAGACTGCGGGCGCAGGCCAGAAACGCATGGGTGTGGTCCTGACACACGCCGACGCGATTGGCGAACGCTTGTGCGGCGCTCGTGTCGACGGCTGTCGAGCCTGGCGTGTAGGTGATGTGCTCGTTGAGCGCGTGCATCATATCGATCAGCGCGGTGCGGTCGGTGCGCTTGTGGGTCTGCGCGATGGCAAAGGCGCGAATCGCTTCGTCAGCCTCGGTCAGGCGGGTAAAGCGCAGGAACGGCAACGCAGACTGGCTTTCATGTTCCGCCTCGCGCTTCTCGTCGATCTCGACCTGGCCACGCGCGCCAATGACGATGGCTTCATGGGGTTCGTCCAGCGTCAGGACGTGGAGAATATTGCCGAAGGGATCGATCTGAGCACGCACCGGGCGCGGCAATGCCAATTGCCAGCTCAGCACCTGCTGGCGCTCGCTGTCATGGGGAGTCAGACGCAAATACTGGATGCTGGCGCGGACCTGATCGTCGTAGTGATAGGTGGTCTCGTGGCTAATTGAGAGTCTCATGCAGCCTCCAGGTAAGAAGTGTGAATGACGCTACCCAGTTGGGCCAGAAGTGGGATGAATTCGTTCAACCACTCATGCAGGCCTTCATCGAGGATCTCGTCGATGCCGGTGTAGCGCAGGCGAGCGTCCAGCTCGGCGGCCAGACGCTGGGCGGGACGGCCATTGGCCCCCGGCAGACTGGCGAGAATGATGTCCAGCTCCTCCAGACACGCACGCAATGAGCGCGGAATGTCCGCACGCAACAGCAGCAATTCGGCGACCTGACGGGCACCCGGTGCATCGCGATAAACCTCCGTGTACGCCTCGAATGACGACAACGCGCGCAACAGCGCACTCCATTGGTAATAGCCGGCGGCGGAACTGTCTGCCGCCGCGTTGGCGGACGGGCCGCGCAATTCGAGCATTTCATATCGCGCATCGAGCATGCGCAGGGTGTTGTCGGCGCGCTCGATGAATGTGCCCAGACGAATGAAACGGAAGGCGTCGTTGCGCATGATGGTGCCATAGGTGGCGCCGCGGAACAGGTGCGAACGCTCCTTGACCCACTCACAGAAACGGCTCATTCCGTAGCGACTCAACCCCTGTTCGGCGATGCCGCGAATTTCCAGGTAGGTGGCGTTGATGTTTTCCCACATGTCCGCAGTAATACGCCCGCGTACTGCGTGGGCACTGGCCCGCGCCGCACCCAGACAGCTGAAGATGCTGGCCGGGTTTTCGGCGTCCAGCGCGAAAAAGTGCAGCAAGCGCTCGGCGTGCAGGTCGCCGTGGCGCTCCAGGTAATCGTCCAGGGTTCCAGTGATCAGCAGTGGCATGGCGATTTCATTGAGGCCATCCCCGCGTCCGTCCTGTGGCATCAGCGACAGCGAGTAACTGACGTCGAGCATCCGCGCGAGGTTTTCGGCGCGCTCCAGGTACCGCGACATCCAATATAAATCCGAGGCAGTTCTACTTAGCATTGGCAGGCATCCTTAATCCTCGACCACCCAGGTGTCCTTGGTTCCACCACCCTGCGACGAATTCACCACCAGCGAGCCTTCGCGCAGGGCAACGCGCGTGAGACCGCCGGGCACTACACGGGTTTCGCGGCCAGCCAGGACGAACGGGCGAAGGTCGATGTGGCGTGGGGCGATGCCGTTCTCGACGAAGGTCGGACAGGTCGACAGGCACAAGGTCGGCTGGGCGATGTACGCGTGGGGCTTGGCCTTGAGCCGCGCCCGGAACGACTCGATTTCGGCGGCAGTGGCGGCGGGACCGACGAGCATGCCGTAACCGCCGGAGCCTTGGGTTTCCTTGACCACCAGATCGCCCAGGTTGGCGAGCACGTGGGACAGCTCTTCGGGCTTGCGGCACTGCCAGGTCGGCACGTTCTTGAGGATCGGCTCTTCGTCGAGGTAGAAACGGATCATGTCGGTCACGAAGGGGTAGACCGACTTGTCGTCCGCCACGCCGGTGCCGATGGCATTGGCCAGCACAACATTGCCGGAGCGGTAGGCGGCCAGCAGGCCCGGCACGCCGAGCATCGAATCCGGATTGAACGCCAGCGGATCAAGGAATGCGTCGTCGAGCCTGCGGTAAATCACGTCGACCGCTTTCGGCCCGTCCGTGGTGCGCATGAAGACGCGGTCATCGCGCACGAACAGATCGGCGCCTTCGACCAGTTCGACGCCCATTTCACGGGCGAGAAACGCATGCTCGAAAAACGCGCTGTTGAAGCGCCCGGGAGTCAGCACGACGACGCTGGGGTTATCCAGCGGACTCGAGCTTTTCAGGGTGTCCAGCAGCAGATTCGGATAGTGATCGATGGGCGCGATGCGTTGCGCGGCGAACAGCTCGGGGAACAGCCGCATCATCATCTTGCGGTCTTCGAGCATGTAGCTCACGCCGCTGGGGGTGCGCAGGTTGTCTTCGAGCACGTAATACGTGCCATCGCCATCACGCACCAGATCGACGCCGGAGATATGCGAATACAGGTCGCGATGAAGATTCAGTCCCTGCATCGCCAACTGGTATTGCTCATTGGCGAGGACCTGTTCGGCGGGAATGATCCCGGCCTTGATGATGCGCTGATCATGATAAAGGTCAGCGAGAAACATGTTCAGCGCCTTGACGCGCTGAATGCAACCGCGCTCCACCACCCGCCATTCGCTGGCCGGGATACTGCGCGGAATCGTATCGAAGGGGATGAGCCGCTCGGTGCCCTGCTCGTCGCCGTACAGCGTGAACGTGATCCCGGCGCGATGAAACAACAAATCGGCCTCACGCCGGCGCTGAGCGAGCAACTCAGGCGGCGCTTCGCCCAGCCAGCGGGCGAATTCCCGATAATGCGGACGGACTATGCCGCCCGCATCGTACATCTCGTCATAAAAGGTGCGGATCATGCCGTACTCCTTGTCACCATGGACACCAGAGCCTTCGCAAGGCCCGTGCCATCGGCATAAACGCTTGAAAATCAACGGGTTGATTTAAAGAGCCGGAGCGCTCGCACCATTCCTGTGCGCGATGCGCCCTGACCTGTTACCTGACGCTCCATGGCGAAGCGTCCCGCGCTTGGAAAAACTATCGCGCGCATAGCCAGAGTTCATTTCCGCGCGGTACGTGAGCTGAGCATAATCGCCCCATACCGCAGACCAACCCGCCGGATCACACAAGGCGATTGGCTACAAAACCTTATTCGCAGCATCGCTGCAGACAACCGATATTCCCTTTCCGCCGCTCCCAAGAGAGCGGCTTTTTTTTGCCTGTGATTCAGCTCGGTGCATCTCCCGCCCCACTTTTGTCGTGGAGCCGGGAGACAGCGTTTGAAGATCGGCGCAATGGCGTCAGCGCCTCAATGTCAATGAAGGCGCTGGAGTACCTGTTTGACGCCCCAGCCTTCGACCTCCCCGTCCAGGCCGACAATCGCGGTCTGGAAATCCTGCTCGAAATCGCCTATCCCGTCGTAGGTGGCGTACATCACTTTGCTCAGTTCCAGGTGCCAGGCACCGTCTTCCAGTGCATTGAGCTGGACATTGACTGACTCGCCACGAAATTTTTCCGCAGCCTGACGCGCCCGGTCCTCATCCGGAAAGGTGGCATAGAACTCAATGGGGTGAATGCGTGCGAAGTCGAAACCGCCTTCTTTCATGCAGCGCAGAACATGGCTGCTGACGTCTTCTTGATAGGCTGTGCTCATGAAACGTCCTCCTATGCAACGATAGATAGAGTTTCAACTATCCCGAAACACCCCTCGAGGGCGAGGCGTGTAGCGGCAGGTCATCTGCCGCCCGGGACTCAAGCATGTCGCTGACAAGGCCGGTGCGCTTTACAAAACGGGCATACGTACGCGAGCGGACTCGGGTAGATGCATCACCGACCTCGCTGGCAGAGTACGCCCATTGATAGCGCGTTGCCAATTGGCAGGATGCCGTGAAATGCAGGCTTCTTACGAAGCCTCGACGATGGAGATGATCTGTACCGCGTTCTGCTCTTTGAGTGTCTTCACGGTGGGCTCGGCAGTGCGACCGTCGAGGTCGATCAGATCAAGATCACTGGCGACCGGAAACAGGATCGGACGGAGTTGCTGCGCAGCCTCTTCTTCACTGGGACGGTGATCGGATTCAAGATCGAGGGTTTGCTGCACACCGTCTTTGTCCAGAAACGAAATAGTCCACACTTTCATCAATGTCTCCTCAGTAAAGGCCTGACTACAGCCTGTTGATCTTGACCCTTGCGGCGCAACGACGTTCAACCCGAATCGTCAGCGCACGCCGGAGCTTCATAGCTTCAACTCATAATGCGCGGCCCCAAAAAAACGCCCCGGTCTCGGGGCGTTTTTCATGTGGCTGCCGTTATTGTGGCTTGGCGTCTTTGACCCCTGCCGTGTTGTCCAGCAGGCTCCTGGTCGCGGTCTGCAGGAAGCTGTCGAGCTTCTTGCGCAACTCGGTGACGTCGGGCGCATTCGGCATCAGCTCGGCGTGGGGCTTGGTGCCCAACTCGTAGCTGTAGACCTTCGGCTCCATTTCCTTGGGTTCGATCAGGATCCGGTTGCCGGTGACCAGCGCCACGGTCTGCTCGCTGCCCGATGGCTTGATCACACCGAAGCCCTCGTCTCCCGCCGGCAGATTGAGCAAGTCGCGGCCCCAGCACTGGTGCACGGTGTCGCCACCCAGGCGGCCCATGATAGTCGGCACGATGTCGATCTGCGTGCCGACGATGCTGTTGCGCTTGCCGAACTTGTCTTGCAGGCCCGGGGCGATCATCAGCATCGGCACGTTGAAGCGGCCCAGGTCCATCTCGGTGATCTGCTCGTTGTTGCCGAAGCCGTGGTCACCGACGACCACAAACAGCGTGTCTTTGTAGTACGGCTCTTTCTTGGCCTTCTCGAAGAACTGACCCAGCGCCCAGTCCGAATAACGCATGGCGGTGAGGTGTTCATCCAGGGTGCCATGCCCGGTCACGCGCTCGACCGGCAGATTGGCCGGCAGTGCGTACGGCGTGTGGTTGGACAGGGTTTGCAGTAAGGCATAGAACGGCTTGCCTTTGGCTTCGCGGGCTTTCAGTTCTTCGGCGCCACGGTCGAACATGTCCTGGTCGGACACACCCCAGGTCGGGTCCGAGAACACCGGATTCACGAAGTCATTGCGGCCAATGAAGTTGGTCATGCCCTGGTTGCTGAAGAAGCCGGACTGGTTATCCCAGGCGAAGTCACCGTTGTAGACGTAAACGTCGTCATACTTGCGCGCGCTGAGCAGCTGCGGCAGACCGGACAGCTTGTGACTGCCTTCCGGCGTCTGCATCAGGTACTCGAAGCCCGGCAGGTTCGGGAAGCATGCCATGGTCGCGAACATGCCCTGATGGGTGTGCGTGCCATTGGAGAAGAAACGATCGAACAGCAGACCTTCCTGGGACAGTTTGTCGAAGTAAGGTGTGATGTTTGATTCATCACCCAGCGCCCCCACGGAATGGCCAGCGAAACTTTCCATCAGGATCACGACGACGTTCTTGATCGGCAGCGTGTTGGCCGCCGGCGGCGTGAAATCGCGACGCACCGCAGCTTTTTCTGGATCGATCAGCTTGTCGTTGGCGGTCAGCAGCATGTCGCGGACGATCTGCTGGGCTTCGGCCTGAGGCAAGGTCGCTTTCCAGATGTTGTCACGGTCCTCGGACATCCGGCTCTTGGCCGCCGCGATCAGCGTCAACGTGCCGTTCAGGCCCAGGGTGTTGGCGAAGTTGGATTCAGTGGTGTAAGCATCGCCCCAACGCAGCGGCGGGCCCTGACGCAGGGTGCCGCGAGCGGCGATGACGGCCACCACCAGACACAGCAGAAAAACCACGGCGCGCTTGTACAGCGGCGCGACCACGCGGTTGTCGGCGCTGGCAACGTTGAAGCCGCCACGGGGCCGGGTCAGGCGATCAACCCCTTTGAAGACCAGGCTCAGCAGCCAGGTCAGCAGTGCCCAGGCCAGCAGATAGCGAACCACCGGATAGCCGTACCAGATCATGCTCAGAACGGTTTTCGGGTCTTCTTTGACATACTGGAAAACCAGGCCATTCAGGCGCTGGTGGAATTCACGGTAGAAATCCATCTCCATCAGGCCGAAGAACGCGGTCAGGCTTGCAACCAGCGTCAGCCAGAAGCGAAACACCCCACGGGCCGCCATCATGCGCGCGCTGAACAGCGACAGCAGAAGGGGAATCAGGATGTACACGACCAGACGCAGATCGAATCGCAGGCCATTGCCGAACGCCTCGACGAACGTCGAAGCCGGCGTCGCGCCGATGCCTTCGCGGTTATAGACCAGCAGCGCAACGCGCAAAAGGGTGTACAGGACCATCAGCACCAGGCCGCTCAGGAGCGTATAGGCCAGGTGCGATTTGACGGTAGGTTGCGGCGCGCGCGCCGGGGCGTCCGTTTTGGCCATGTGTTGTGGGATCCGTTGGATTCAGGTTTAGGTTCAAAAAGCTGTGCGCCCGACCGCATCGAAAATGCCGGTCCGGGCTGCGGGGGCCAAATATTACGTGAACCTCCGCGGTTTACCACCGATGCCGCGCATTCTTCATGACGGATCGGTACAAACATTTACCTCAATCAGGTGCCGGGCTTGAGACGGCGCGAATCTTCCCGAAGAAACGGTGAAAATTCCGTTCATTAATGCCGCCTCTCATATTTTCTTACAAAGCCCTCAATGGCGCTCAAACCTTGAATGTCTGGGCATACCGCTCGACGGCGTGTTCGATGGCTTCGAAAACATGAGGTGCATGGGTGCTGAGCGAGGCGTTGTCCTGCAGCGACGCCTGCACTGCCGCGATCAGCCGCGCGATGCGCAGGTTCGGTTTGCGGATGTCACAGGTCGACGCCAGGGTCAGGATGCCTAGCCTTGAACCGAACAGGCTTTTCGAGCCATCCAGGCGCAGGGCAAGCGCGTCATCCTTTATATACGCGGTGGTATTGACGATGTCGTAGGCCGGGGCCAGTCGTGCGTCTGCCCCCAAAGGATCGCGGTACAGCACCCCGAAGTTCTTCAGGTGCGCATCGCCGTTGCCGACCATGCAACTGAGCGCAACGATGTCGAAGAACTGGTCCAGCGAATCACGCACCTGCTCCGGCGCGCAAAACAGGCGAATGGCCTTGGCGATGTTTTCGTAGCTCGAATCGTATTTCTGTTCCGTGCCCAGGCCCATCAGCACGGCCATGTCCTCGAAGCCGATGGCGCGTTGCTCAGCGTCCCGATCAAAACGGCGCATCACGAACAGCTGGCGATTATCCGACAGATAAAATTCCGGTACCGGTATGCCGGCTCTGCGCGCAGCGTCCATGCACACGTACTCATTGACGGCCAGCCCTGGGAAGTCCGCCCTCCCCGACTTGACGATCAATTCGGGCATCAACAGCGTGGCTTTCGGGTCCGTGACAAAGTCCGAGTCGGGCACGATGACCTTGGGCTGAACGCCTGAAATCCCCGTGCGCAAAATGTACTGATCGACCAGTTCGGCAAACAGATCCTGCGTCCCGTCCCAGCTGAGTATCTGGCCCAGGCTTTTGCCTGCGACCGGGCCCGCACCACCCAGCAAGTCGTCGATCATGGGCGAAGCCACGGCCACGCGGCCGACCGGCGAACCGCTGCCGGTCAATGCCATCAGCAGCATGGGATTGATGGGTGTGGTTTTGGCGAGGCGATTGCGCAACTGTTCCAGCACGAAGCCTTCGGGCAGGTTCATCTGGAAAACCGGGTGCAGGCTGCGCGATACGTAGGCCGCATCGCGCACGCCCATGGTCAGGCTGATCTGCGCCGCCGGACTCGCGTCCAGGCCGTAGCGAAACAGGTAGTCGCCTGACTCCGCTGCCGACAGCTCACCGCTCTCACCCTCCGGGGTAAAAATGCGTACGCGATCCAGCGGTTTCACTGGAACACCTCGCGCAGCTCTTCAAAGGTCGGGCGTCGGGCGGAGACGACTTTTATCTCGGCATTCAACGCGGCCAGGACCTTGGCGTAGAAATTCACCGCCACGGTCGGGCTGCCTTTTTCAACTTCGGCGAGCTTTTGCCGAGTCATGCCCGACTGGTAGGCCAGCTGAACCTGAGTAAGGCCGCGGGATTTGCGCATTTCCTCGATCTGACGGCCCAGACGTTCGAGCAATAACGTCGCGTCCATTTGTCACGCCTGCATAACATTCAAGAATGAATGGAAGGTATACGTGACATGAGTGACGAGCAAGTAAAAGTTACGCAAACCTGACATTGAGGCGGGGATGTCAGGTTTACGTAACACCAGCAGCCGTCAGGCGTTGCTAGGTTTGCTGATCGCCTGAAGCACATACTGCGGCAATGCGAAGGCCCCGATGTGGACCTCAGGGTTGTAGTAACGGGTGACGATGCCGCTGCCGGCGAATCGCTGATGCAAGGTATCCAGTGAAATCTTGCGATGCTGGGAATCCGTCGAGCCCCAGGCGAACGTCATTGCGCCGCCAATATAGGTGGGCACCGCTGCCTGATAGAAATGCCAGTCGGCAAACAGGCCATTCATACGCCCTGCCGTGGTCTGCACTTCGCTCAGCTGCATGAACGGCGTGCCATTCTGCGTGACCAGAATGCCGCCTTCGTTGAGGCAGCGATGGCAGGCTTGATAGAAGTTCTCCGAGAACAGCACTTCGCCCGGCCCGATCGGGTCAGTCGAATCGGAAATGATGACGTCGAATTTTTCCTCGGTGTTGGCGACAAAGCGCATGCCGTCGTCGATCACCAGGTTCAGACGCGAATCATCGAAAGCGCCTTTGGAGTGATTCGGCAGGTATTCCTTGCACATCTCGACCACGGTGCCGTCGATCTCGACCATGGTGATGTGCTCGACCGTCGCGTGCTTGGCGACTTCGCGCAGCATGCCGCCATCGCCACCGCCGATGATCAGGACGCGTTTGGCGCGGCCGTGGGCCAGGATCGGTACGTGGGTGAGCATCTCGTGATAGATGAACTCGTCGGCTTCAGTGGTCTGAATCACGCCGTCCAGCGCCATGACGCGGCCCATGCGCGGGTTCTGGAAAATCACCAGATGCTGATGCTCGGTGCGCACTTCATGCAGCATTTTTTCCATGCGAAAGCGCTGACCGTAGCCTTCGTACAACGTTTCTTGATAATCGCTCATGGAGGGAGTCCCCGATAACTACTGATGACAGGACGGCAGGCCGCCCACAAGAAGGCGCGCATTCTACGTCGCGGAGCATGACAGGTCGAATGTCGTGGTGGCGCGAGGGTGATCCGCCCAGACAAAAACGCCCGACTGGCCAGGCCAGTCGGGCGTCATGTGTTCTGAAGCCTAGCTGCGCTTCTAGAGATGCATGTTACTAGATACGCACGTTGCCACGCGGGCCGGCGATTGCCCAGATAATCAGGCCCAGCACTGGCAGGATGACAATCAGCAAAATCCAGAGAATTTTCTTCCCGGTTTCCGCGCCGCTTTTCAGCACGTTGATGATGGCCCAGATATCCAGCGCCAGAATAATGAGGCCAATCAGACCGTTGAAGGTAGAACCCATGGTGTTGCTCCTTATTGAAGGCTTGCCCACTTGAGAGTGGTGGCCTGCAATGAGGGTTCCGTGGGTTGGCAGGGATATTTAGCGGCGCAGCAAAGGCCGCTGGCGAAGATCAAATCTGCGCCTTGAGCGCCTCCAGCGCAGGCTCTATCAATATCCCGAGCTCGACGCCAAGGGCCATGACCCGCTCAACGTCGGTGCCGTAGACCAGCACTGTTTGCAACACATGGTCCAGAGGCTCGCTGATGTCCATCAGCACATAACCGCCCATGTCCTTGTTCATGCTGGAAAGCTGCACCTGAATGCGGTTCAACGCCACCAGCGGCTCGGCCTTGACCAGTTGCTTGGGCTTGATATTGAACGGAACGTTCGGGCCGAACGACGCCATGATCTCGGTGAGCAGGTCAGGATAGGTATCGGCCTGAAGCAAGACGGTGTCGGGGAGGCTGCCGATGACAACCCACTCTCCCAGCGGGATCGGGAACGTGTCGTCAAAATTGATATCGGGATTGGCGGTCAGGAATGCATCGGGGTCGGCGTAAGCCTGGGCGGCCTCGTCGGCGATTTTTCCGATTTCTTCATCGCTCATGCAGCCGGAGCTGATCTTGCTGATGAATTCGATGAGTGAAGCGTTCATGGCAGATCGTCCGAGGGCAGGAAACAGGCGCGCAGGATAGCTGGAAATGCTGCGCGCCTCTATCGCTTACGCCCCCAGACGGGTGAGCTGCTCGGCGGTCTCGGTCGCGCCCATCGTTTGCGCGGCCATCAAGGGAGTAACGCCCTTGGCATCCTGAATGTGAGGATTGGCACCCTTTGAGATCAGGTAGTCGACGATGGCCGTACGGTTGAACATCGCCGCCATCATCAATGCTGTCCGACCATCGGCCGATGCGCCTTCGACATCTGCGCCGCCTTCGACAAGGATCTTCACGGTTTCCAGATCGCCCTTGAAAGCAGCCCCTGCGATCGGGCTCTGACCGTTGTCATTGCGCAACTCGGGGTCAGCCTTGTGCTTGAGCAGTACACGCACGGCGTCTTGATGACCGTGATAGCTGGCCAGCATCAACAGCGTGTCGCCTTTGTGATTACGAAGGTTGGGGGTCAAGCCGTTTTCCAGCAGCCGGTCGAGCATCGGGGCGTCGCCGGCACGGGCCCGGTCGAATACCTGCTCGGCAAACTCCAGTGCTTCTTCGTCTGTCATGCGCGTGGCAGAACCGGGCGTGTTGGGGGCTTCAGACATTACATAACTCCAGTAGCGCAAGGCATTGCGCGGGATCAATCAACGGGTGCGGCGATCTAAGGCCAGGCACTCTAGGAGCCCTGGACAAAGCGTCTAGTTCCACTGATGGCGCCACCGCACAATGGGCATCCACAATGTCAGCTTCAGTTTCGGGCGCCCAGTCAGCGGTTTCAATCAGACCGATAGGGGCGGCCAACGGTGTGCTGCGAAAATTTCAGCAACGTAGTGAAATAAATCCGGGATACCGCTGTCTCAGTTATGTCCGCAATGGGCAAGCGCTCCCCTCGCCACACCCATCCCCTACTCCCCACTCCGGTAAATTGCAGGATGCACGAGCGGCATTCATGCATATTGCACGAGGCAATATTTTTCAGAAATCTGTAAACCGTTGATTTAATTGATATTTATTTAAGCTCAAAAGCTGGCACAGTCACTGCACTAGTCATTCCAAGCTTGTTATCCCATGAGCAATGGAGCCTCTAGACATGACTTTCATCCAAGAAAAATTCGCATCCGTATTTTCCGATTTCGAAGTCACCACCCAGCCGCGTCCGGACGGTGGCGTTCTGTTGACTCTGCGCAACGAAGAAGGCACCAACATCCGCCGCTGCGTGTCCTACGCTCAACTGCACACCCCCGTGCAGCTGGAATGGGTGATCAGCGCGATTCGTCGCGACCTGGCCGCTCAAGCCAGTGAGCTGCCCGCTATCTCGATGTTGCAAAGCCAGCACCGCTTTGACTTGCCTACTTATCACACCCGATAAGTAGTACGCCGCAACCTAGCGTTCCGGCAGCAACACGTTTCACTCTCATCGAAGCATCCCTTGTAGATTCCCGCGATAGTTGATGCTATCGCGGTTTTTTTTTAGGCTTTTTCTGCCAGGCTTACCTCAAGCGCTGGCGGATACCGAGTCAGGTGCTACTGAATGATCCCCCGACACAACGCCTCGCCCACCGCCTGAGCGCGGTTGGTTACCCCGAGCTTGGCGTAGATGCTCTTGAAGTGATGCTTGACGGTTGCCTCCGAGACTTCTTTTATCAGTCCGATCTCCCACGCCGTCTTGCCTTCCCGCGCCCATTTGAGAATCTCCAGCTCTTTTGGAGACAGCGCCCGCGTCTGCAACTGACGCCCCTTCCCTGCCACATGAAGCATCGGCACCAGACTTGTCAGCAGATAGCGATCGTTGTGGGACAGCGGGCGCTCCATGCCGTTGAGCGTGCAGATGGTGATGACGCCCTGATTGGCTCGGGTCTGGCTGCTGTAGCCGTAGGAAAACGCTGGTAAAAGATCGCAGTCCTCCACCGCCGCCATATAGGCCGCAGAGGGCGGGTACGTCTTGAACGCCTCTTCCCAATTCAGAAAGCCCATGGTGTGACGGTAGCAGCGGATGACCGGGTCTTCGATCATCAGGCGTCCCTGGCAATAAAGATCCTTCCAGTAACTGTCGACGTTCGACGTGATACAGCTCAGCAGCACGCCATTGCGATACTGATAAAGCATGGCCCGCTCGCTGCGACATTCGGCCCGCAGCCAGTCAAGCGCGTTGGCGATGGCCGCATCGCCATCCTGTTCAGTGATGCTGCTGACCATTTGTTGGATCAACGGACTCAGCGTCCCTGTCTGCACGTTTTTCATTTCCCCTCCCGTATAAACAACTAAATGCGCGGCCCTGATGCCCCTTGGATTTTTTATGCATGGCAGCTCGAAAACAGCGCCAGGTACTGTCGTCAGCACGACCGCACGCGGCGCATTCAAAAGCTGTCAGGGTCCGACAGGCGAAGGGTTACACAGTCGAGATGGGTTAAACACAGCGTCGAAAACAAACAGGCATGCCTGACCGTGAAACAAGCAACTTCCCACAAAAGAACAAAAACCTACTTACAGTTTTCCGCATTTAGAAACAAAAACGGCCAATGTCAAAGACATCAGCCGTCATTTGCAGTACGCCCGAAACGTCAGAAAACGCTGGGCTCGATCGACGCAAAACTGCTGACGGTGAGGTGGCCGCTCAGCTTTCCACCGTCGCGCGCTACCCCGCAGGTGGCCATGCCAGCCAGTTGCGCCGCATCGAGCTCTTCGACGATATCGGACAGGAACAGAACGGACTGCGCCGGGAGGCCGATACTCGATGCAATTGATCGATAGGACGCCTCCTCGCGCTTGGGCCCGGAGGTGGTGTCGAAGAAGCCGCTGAACAGCTCGGACAGATCGCCCGCCTCCGAGCAACCAAAAATCAGCTTCTGCGCCTGGATCGAGCCCGACGAGTAGACGTAAAGCGCGTACCCCGCTTGATGCCAGCGTTTCAACGCTTCAACCGCATCCGGGTAAACGTGCCCCTTGAGTTGCCCGGCCTGGTAACCCTGCTGCCAGACCATGCCTTGCAACGCCTTGAGCGGTGTGGCTTTGCGATCTTCGGCGATCCATTGCAGCAGGATCTCGACCACGCGATCAACACTCGCGTCAGGTTCGCCGCTGTCGTGACGCACGGCCTGCAGCTGGGCGGCGACGTCGGGTTCGTCGGCATGCGCGCGAACGAACTCGGGCAAATGCTGTTTGGCATACGGAAAGAGCACGTCGAAGACGAAGCTCACCGCGCTGGTGGTGCCTTCGATGTCGGTCAGGATCGCTTTGATGGTCATGTTGATCAGTCTTCCAGACGCGGGAACTGGCTGGCGATGCTTTCGCCGGTGAACTTGGCGACCCAGCCTTCCGGGTTGTTGAACAGGCGAATGGCGACGAAGTGCGGATTCTCGCCCATGTCGAACCAGTGTCGGGTGCCGGCCGGCACTGAAATCAGGTCGTTTTTCTCGCACAGCACGGCGTAAACGTAATCGTCGATATGCAACGTAAACAGCCCACGGCCGGCGACGAAGAAACGCACTTCATCTTCGCCATGCTGGTGCTCGTCAAGGAACTTGGCGCGCAGCTCGGCTTTTTGCGGGTGATCGCTGTTGAGGCTGATCACATCGACGGTCACGTAACCGCGCTCGGTCATCAGCCGGTCGATCTGGGTACGGTAGGCAGCGATCACTTCCTCCTGACTGGCGCCGGGGGTGATCGGCGTCGCCGCCTGCCAGCGGTCGAACCCAACGCCATGCTCGGCCAGGGTCGAGGCGATGTCTTCCAGATGGGTCAGGACCTTGTTGGGCAGCTCGGGGGATGACACGTGGTAAACGGACAGACTGCTCATTTCGGGGCTTCCTCGGTTCAGTCCGCGTCTGCCGGCTCTGGGGCCGATCCGACGCGTTGATTCAGGCATTGGGGAACGCTGGGTGCATTGATCGGTGCGTAGAACAGGGATCAGCGGTTGAGGACGGACAGCGTCTTGAGCTCGCATTCGAACAGGAATTCGAAGGCTTCGATCTGGCGCAAGGCGTCGCTCATCTTCGCGCCCCAGGTGTACAAACCATGACCGCGAATCAGGTAGCCGGCGCAGTCAGGATGTTGATCCAGCCAGGGCTGAACCTTGGCGGCGAGCCGGGCGATGTCCTGATCGTTGTCGAAAATCGGCACCACCACTTTTGATTCGTGGGTGGAAACTCCGCTGAAGGCCTTCTGCAGCTCGTAGTCCTCGAACACCAGATGATCACCGGCAGTGAGCCGGGACAGGACGGTGGCGTTGACCGAATGGGTGTGCAGCACAGCGCCCACCCCCGGCTTGCAGCTATAAAGCTGTGTGTGCAGCAGGGTTTCAGCCGACGGCTTTTTGCCCGGTTCCAGGCTGTTGCCGGCCAGGTCGGTGGCCAGCACGTCGTCGATGCCCAACTGACCCTTGTGCTTGCCGGAGACGGTCAGCAGCGCTTCGGTCGGCGACAGGCGCACGGAATAATTGCTGCTGGTGGCGGGCGACCAGCCCCGGGCGTACAGAAACTGCCCCGCTTCGATGATTTCCCGAGCCAGTGCTTCGCGACTCATACGCGCTCCTCTTTCATACATGTGGCGGTCAGAACAGCAGCGGCCACGGCCGCCAGACTCGCAATGGCAAAGGTCCAACTGGCGCCCAGCGCGTTCCAGCTGTACCCGGCATACAAAGCGCCCATTGCCCCGCCGGTGCCGGAAAGGGCGGCGTACAACGCCTGACCCTGCCCCTGCTGGCGCGGGCCGAAGCTGCGTTGCACGAAATGCACGGCCGAGGCATGGAAACTGCCGAACGTGGCCGCGTGCATCAGTTGGGCAACGATCAGAATCGCCAGATGATCGGCCAGATTACCCAGCAAAAGCCAGCGCAAGGCGGCGATCACGAAACTGGTCATCAGCACCTGCCGGACGCTGAACCGTTGCAACACACGGCTCATCAGCATGAACATCAACACCTCGGCGATCACCCCCAGCGCCCACAGCAGGCCAATCATGCCGCGGGTGTAACCGAGGTGTTCCAGGTGCAGCGTGAGAAAGGTGTTATACGGCCCGTGGCTCAGCTGTATCAACGCGACGCTGACATAAAACGCCAGCACCCCCGGCCTGATCAGTTGCCTGAGAAACCCGTCGCCCGCGACCCGAACGCCAGAGGCAACCGGCTGAGCATTCGGCACCCACCAACTGCTGGCGACAATGCCGATCAGAATAACCAGCAGCAATTGCGGGTAGTCATCCAGGCTGAACCACTCCAGCATCCGGCCCAGCACGACCACCGAGAGGATGAAACCAATCGATCCCCACAGCCGGATCTGGCTGTAGCGTGAAGTCTGGCCCTGCAAATGCGTCAGCGTGATGACTTCAAACTGCGGCAGCACCGCGTGCCAGAAAAACGCATAGAGCGCCATGACCATCGCCACCCAGGCGTAGGACGTGTCGACGAGAATCAGGCTGAAACAGGCCAGTCCGCAGAGGGCGCCAAAACGCACGATGGCCAGACGTCGGCCGGTGTAATCGCCGAGCCAGCCCCAGACGTTGGGTGCGACGCAGCGCATCAGCATCGGGATCGCGACCAGTTCGCCGATACGCGCGGCGGAAAAACCCAGATGGCTGAAATACAGCGCCATGTAAGGCGCCGTGGCCCCAAGCAGGGCGAAATAAAAGAGGTAGAAGCTGGCGAGCCGCCAGTAAGGAAGCGCCGCCACGCTCAGATGACCGCGGCAGCAGCGCCCGGCTCAGGCATTACAGCTGACCCAGAATCGGCGTCGTGACACGCACGTCGCTGTTTTGCCCGCGATGGCGCAGCAGGTGGTCAACCAGCACGATCGCCATCATTGCCTCGGCAATCGGCGTGGCGCGGATACCGACGCACGGGTCGTGGCGGCCCTTGGTGATGACTTCGACGGAGTTGCCGTCGACGTCGATCGAGTGCCCCGGCGTGGTGATGCTGGAGGTCGCTTTCAGGGCCAGGTGCGCAACGATCGGCTGCCCGGACGAAATCCCGCCGAGGATGCCGCCCGCGTTGTTCGATAGAAAGCCTTCGGGGCTCATTTCGTCGCGATGCTCGGTGCCGCGCTGGGCAACGCAGGCAAAGCCGGCGCCGATCTCGACGCCCTTAACCGCGTTGATGCTCATCAGCGCGTGGGCCAGTTCGGCATCGAGACGGTCGAAAATCGGCTCGCCCAGGCCCGGCATCACGCCTTCGGCCACGACGGTGATTCTCGCACCCACCGAGTCCTGGTCGCGACGCAGCTGGTCCATGTAGGCTTCCAGCTCCGGCACCTTGCTCGGGTCGGGACTGAAGAAGGCGTTGTCTTCCACCGAATCCCAGGTCTTGAAGGGGATTTCGATAGGGCCGAGCTGGCTCATGTAGCCGCGGACGGTAATGCCCTGGGTGGCGAGAAACTTCTTGGCGATGGCCCCGGCGGCGACGCGCATGGCGGTCTCCCGCGCAGAGCTGCGGCCGCCGCCACGGTAATCGCGAATGCCGTATTTGTGGTGGTAGGTGTAATCGGCGTGGGCGGGCCGGAACAGGTCCTTGATCGCCGAATAGTCCTTGGACTTCTGATCGGTGTTGCGGATCAGCAAGCCGATGGACGCACCGGTGGTCTTGCCTTCGAAGACGCCGGAGAGAATCTCGACCTCGTCGGGCTCCTGACGCTGGGTGGTATGACGGCTGGTCCCCGGCTTGCGTCGGTCGAGGTCACGCTGCAGGTCTTCCAGCGACAGCTCGATGCCGGGCGGGCAGCCGTCAACGATGGCAACCAGCGCCGGACCGTGGCTTTCGCCGGCAGTGGTGACAGTGAACAGCTTGCCGTAGGTATTGCCGGACATGCGGGAGGCTCCGAGGACGTTCAAAAACTCAAGCGCGCCAGTATACGCAGGCTTATGGCGCAGTTCATCCTCGAACCTTATTCATTTGCCCGCGTCCAATTGACACTTTATTGATGACGGTCCTGCAATGCTAAGCGCCTTACCCCTGATTCGCGGCTTCTGGCCGCTGCGAGCGATCATCTTGAGCCTGACCCTGCTGTCATCCATCGCCCACGCCGGCACGCCCGTCGTGCTGCAGCGCCCCATCAGCCTGGACACCGGCAGCGGCGAGCTATTCGGCACGCTGCTGCTGCCCAAATCCGCGAAACCGGTGCCGGTGGTGTTGATCATCGCCGGATCAGGGCCGACCGACCGTGACGGCAACAACTCCGACGGCGGACGCAATGACAGCATGAAGCGTCTCGCCCTGATCCTTGCCAAGCACAACATCGCCAGCGTGCGTTACGACAAGCGCGGGGTAGCGGCCAGTCGCCCTGCCACCCCGGACGAGCGCGATCTGAGCATCGAGAAGTACGTCGACGACGCGGTCGCCTGGGCCGCCAAACTCAAGACTGACTCGCGCTTGGGGCCATTGATTCTGATGGGTCACAGCGAGGGCGCACTGGTTGCCACCCTGGCAGCAGAACGTGCGGGCGCCGTGGCGTTGATCTCCGTGGCGGGCACCGGTCGCCCGGTGGATCAAGTGGTCCGCGAGCAACTGCAGGATCGACTCCCTCCCCCCCTGCTGGAACGCAGCGAACAACTGATCGAAGAGATCAAAGCCGGCAAGACCGACAACGACGTGCCCGAGCCCCTTCAAGTGGTGTTCCGCCCCAGCGTGCAGCCTTATCTGATTTCACTGTTCCGGCAGAATCCGACGGCGGCGTTCGGGCAATTGAAAATCCCGACCCTGATCATTCAGGGGCGCAACGACATGCAGGTCGGGGTGGGCGACGCCGAATTGCTGCACAAGGCCAAGCCCGACTCGCAA
The DNA here is from genome assembly GCF_013201545.1 of Pseudomonas graminis. Lineage (NCBI taxonomy): Bacteria > Pseudomonadati > Pseudomonadota > Gammaproteobacteria > Pseudomonadales > Pseudomonadaceae > Pseudomonas > Pseudomonas graminis. The sequence continues at coordinate 3,542,051 of NZ_CP053746.1, read as the reverse complement.
CTGGCGATTATCGACGGCATGAACCATGTGCTGCGTATCGTGCCCATGGACATCAAGCGTCAGTTGGCGTCCTACAAGGATCCGCAGTTGCCGTTGGCCAGTGAAGTGACTGACCGCATCCTGAAATTCCTCGACTCGATCCCGGCCGCCTGAGGCCGGTTTCCTTCCGCGCGCGAGTCGACCCACGATCCCTTCAGCTTCGTCACAAACGGCCGATAGCAGTCTGCTGGCATCGTGTGCCGGTGCCATGTGCCAGGCAATGTCGATAACAGGATCGCCGTGATGACAGAAGCAACCATGCAAACCGACGCGGTCGAGCCGACCGATGCCCAAGAAGGCGAAGTCGCCGCGCCTGTCTTGTGGGAAGAAGTACACGCCGAGCACTTCTCGATGCTGCGTCTGGCGCCGCTCCCAACCGATCGCGCAACCGGCGCACGCCCGCTACGCTTCGTCGAGTTCGGCAAGGCCGAGCGCCACAGCAAGGAATTCAGCCTGCTGCGCATGAGCTACCAATTGCCGGGGCAGAAGACCCGCAAAGAACAGAATTGTCTGGATATCTGGGTGGATCACGCCAATCGCAGCGTTCGCGTGGGCCCGGCGTCCGGCCTGCAGATCGATCCATGGAACCGTGGCCTGGGCCGCTTCATGCTGGCTCAAGGCATTGCCTGGGCGCAAAAACGATGCGCCGAGTACAAGATTGAAGGTGTCGCGCTGGCGAACAAGGATGCACTCAACGAAGACACGCGCCTGCGTCGCGATCACTTCCTCAAGACCCAGGGTTTCGAAGTCGCCTACGCCGATGCCCAGCACCTGAAAGGCACCCTCAAGGACGCCAAGGTCGGCAACCTCAATAACACCTGGAATGCCGACAAAATCCAGATCGTGCAGATCCTCGACGCCGCGCAGATGCTGCAACAGGCCGAACAGCGAATTCAGGAACAGGACGTCACGATCAAGAAGTCCGAAGACAAGGTCAGCAAATACCGCCGGGACGACAGCGGCTTGCGCTTCACCATCGCCTGCCTGGTCACGTTTGCCGTGTTTCAGGCCGGCCTGCTGATCTGGATTGCGACGCATCGGTGACCCGGCTTTAAGACGGGAAAGGCCTGTGTGCTCGCCATCAGATTTGCTGTGTGAATACCGACGCCTTCCCGGCTGAAGCCGGTCCTACAATTCCGCGCGGTGAGTAGGACCGGCTTCAGCCGGGAACAGGCCCGCCGACTGCCTGACTAGATCCGCGCTGCAAACAGATCCTGATGATTGCGGCACTGCTCTGCCGTCAGCATGAACACGCCGTGGCCGCCACGCTCGAATTCCAGCCAGGCGAAATCCACTTCCGGGTACAGCGCTTCGACGTGAACCTGGCTATTGCCGACTTCCACGATCAACAAGCCCTTCTCGTTCAGATGGTCCGCCGCCTGGGCCAGCATGCGCCGCACCAGATTCAAGCCGTCTTCACCGCAGGCCAGCGCCAGCTCGGGCTCGTGCTGGTATTCGTCGGGCATGTCGGCGAAATCTTCGGCATCGACGTACGGCGGGTTGGACACGATCAGGTCAAAACGCTGACCCGGCAAGCCGTCGAACCCATCGCCCTGCACCGTGTAAACGCGCTGATCCACGCCATGGCGCTCGATGTTCTGATTCGCCACCTCCAACGCTTCGAACGACAGGTCGGCCAACACGACTTCAGCGTCGGGGAACACGTCGGCGCAGGCGATGCCAATGCAACCGGAACCGGTGCAGAGATCGAGGATCCGCGCAGGATCATCAGCCAGCCAGGGTGCGAAACGCTGCTCGATCAGTTCACCGATGGGCGAGCGCGGAATCAGCACGCGTTCGTCGACGATGAATGACATCCCGCAGAACCACGCCTCACCCAGCAGATACGCCGTCGGCACGCGCTCCTCGATGCGTCGCTTGATCAGGTGCTGAACCGCCACCAGCTCTTCCTCTTCGAGGTTGCAGTCCAGATAGCTGTCGGCAATTTCCCACGGCAGATGCAGGGCGCCGAGCACCAATTGGCGAGCTTCGTCCCACGCATTGTCGGTGCCATGGCCGAAGAACAGGTCTTCCCCGTGGAAACGGCTGACAGCCCAACGGATATGATCGCGCAGGGTGCGCAGGCGGGAAGTGATCACGGCAGACTCCTTGAAAAAACGACGGGCGATTCTATCAGCCCTCCACGCAACAAACGATCCCGCACCGGGCGCGGCGGCCACGCGCAAAATTTTCCTCAGTCTTTGCCTCGTTTTGCAGGCACTATGACAGCAACCGCGACCTGCTCGACGGCTTGAAGCCCGGCAAAAAAGCGAGGCCTGTGAGCATGGCGATTCACAGAATCGCTCTGCCAGTGGACAATGTGGCAAAAGCCCCACTCGAAGGAGCCCCCCGATGTCTGTTCCAAACACTGGTCCGAAGACCATGTTTCAACTCAGTGGCCGCGAATACGCGGCGGCCACCTTGAGTAATGCCACACTGATCATCATCGATGCGCAGAAGGAATACCTCAGCGGCCCCCTCGCCCTGACCGGTGTTCAGGACGCCATCAATAACATCGTCAAACTGGTCGCCGCAGCCCGTGCAGCGAAGTCGCCGATCATTCACGTCCGTCATTTGGGCACCGTCGGCGGCATGTTCGATCCTCAGGGCGAGCGCGGGCAGTTCGTCCCCGAATTGCAGCCGCAGGGCGATGAAATCATCATTGAAAAACGCCTGCCCAATGCGCTGAATGGCACCGTTTCCACCGACGACCGCACCACCCTGCACAGCCTGCTGGAAAGCCGCGGCCGGCTGGATCTGGTGGTGTGCGGTTTCATGAGCCATTCCAGCGTCAGCACCACTGTGCGCGCGGCCAAGGATTACGGGTTTCGCTGCACGCTGGTTGAAGACGCCTGCGCCACCCGCGACCTGCCGACCCCAAGCGGCGTCATCAAGGCCGAGCTGGTGCAGCAGGCGGAGATGGCAATCATGAACGACAATTTCGCCAAACTGGCGCTCACCAAAGACCTGATCTGATTCCTCCCTCGACAGGAGCTGTTGCGACCGAGCTGACTGTGTGTGCCCTCGCACCGATCATTTTCCGGCAGTTCCTGTAGAAAAGGCGTACAAATGCAGTCGTCAGGCGGGGTTAACCCGTTCACCAGACCGCCTATCCGTAATCTACCCGTGATGCCCCTGAAACCTGGCCAGGCGGGAACCACCCCACCCTGTGCTGGTCAGAGCGCCGATACCCATAGAGGAAATCGGAATGAAAATATCCGATGGTTTTGATGCCCGTCGCCTGCGCTCCAAGGGCCAGGGTAGCTGGCGGATGCGCATTATTGCTGCGATTTCGGCCGTCCTGGCCACCGCTGGCGTGCTGCTGGCAATGGCCGGTGTCGCCAGCCTGATCGGCAACCCTGTCGCACTGGGCGAACTCAATGCCAGTCCGGCGGGCGCCGTGGTCACGGTCATCGTCGGTTTGCTGATGCTGTACGTAGGCATCTGGTTCTGGCGCCGCAGTCGTCGTCGCCGTCGTCGTGCCGGCGAGCTGAACATGTCTCCCCACCTGATGAAGAAACACGACTGACCTTCGCGTCATCCGCTGCCGTTTAATCCCCGATAGTCTTAATCGTCGATAGTCGCGCCGATTCCGGCGTGACGCGGTTAAACTGGCCCCCTTCGCGGAGACCACCATGCAAGACGACGATTTTTCCCTGTTCAGAAGTGAGATTCGCGGCGTAAAGCCGATCAAGACTGAACATGCGGACGTAGGAAAACCCAAAACCGACCGTAAGAACCTGGCCAAGCTGCGTCAGGCGGCCACCGTGCGCTCCGATGCGACGATTACCGTTGATGGTTTGTCAGACCAGTTCGTGATCGACGTCGGCCCTGAAGACACGCTGTACTGGGCGCGTGACGGGGTGCAGGAAGGCCAGATGCGCAAGCTCAAGCTTGGGCAGATCAGCTTCGAAGGCAGCCTGGACCTGCATGGCATGAGCGTCGAAATGGCACGCGAGACGATGTGGGAGTTTCTGGCGGAGGCGGCCAAGCTGGAAGTACGTTGCGTGCGTATCACCCACGGCAAGGCGATGCGGCTGGATGGCAAGCGGCCGATGATCAAGAGCCACGTCAACACATGGCTGCGTCAGCATCAGCAGGTTCTGGGGTTTGCGTCGTGCATTGCCAAGCATGGCGGGGCCGGCGCGGTGTACGTCATCCTCAAGCGGACCATGATGGAAGGGCGTGACGAGTAAGGCAGGCCTTGCTGTTGTGCTCAGGTTGCCGCGGGTGGTTTGCCTGAGCGGATTATTCCTGTGGGAGCCGGCTTGCTGGCGAACGCGTTGAATCAGAAACGCAAATATCGACTGACCCCACGCGTTCGCCAGCAAGCCGGCTCCTACGGATTCTGCAGTGCTCATTCAACCAGTTGCTCAGCCGAGTGAAGAGCGACATCACAATTAGCGCGGGCCTGGACCGCCGCCACCGCCGCCGCCACCAGGGCTGCCGCCTTCATAGTGACCACCGCCGCCACCGCCTCCGTGCCCCCCATGGCCTCCCCCGCCCGGGCCCCAGAATGGCCAGCATCCGGACATGGCCGACATCACCGCGATGACCATCGCGACTTTCGCTATACGACTCAACATTTCGATTTCTCTCTTAACGCGGGCTTGATCACAGGTATTCATCACCTGCTGCTTGAGACAGCACGCGCCCGTAAATCCGCGTCGCGGTTTGGTACCGATCGCGTATCGAAACTGATACGCAGAGCTGTGCTTTCTCAAGGGACCGAGCGCGAGCTTTTGGCACGGCGGCGCCATGCCGCAGGCCTCTCGGCCGCCTGCCGTACCCCTGCGCGCCCAGCTACGCTACTATGTGCGCCTTTGCAGGCCCGCAACCCTGCGTTTTTTGAACCCACACGGAACACACTCTGTGACTCTGGAACAGAACTACACCGCCATCCTCGGCCAACTCGGCGAAGACGTCTCCCGCGAAGGCCTGCGCGACACACCGAAACGCGCAGCCAAAGCCATGCAGTACCTTTGCCGCGGCTATGAGCAAACCCTCGAAGAAGTCACCAACGGTGCGCTGTTCAGCTCCGACAACAGCGAAATGGTGGTGGTCAAGGACATCGAGTTGTACTCGCTGTGCGAACACCATTTGCTGCCCTTCATCGGCAAGGCCCACGTCGCCTATATCCCGAGCGGCAAAGTGCTGGGCCTGTCGAAGGTCGCGCGCATCGTCGACATGTACGCCCGTCGCCTGCAGATCCAGGAAAACCTCAGCCGCCAGATCGCCGAAGCCATTCAGCAGGTCACCGGCGCGATGGGTGTGGCGGTTGTCATCGAAGCCAAGCACATGTGCATGATGATGCGCGGCGTCGAGAAGCAGAATTCATCGATGATCACGTCGGTGATGCTGGGCGAGTTCCGTGAAAACGCCGCGACCCGCACCGAGTTTCTCAGCCTGATCAAGTGATCCCGGCATCCTGAAGGCCGCAGCATCAGGCTGCGGCTGTCTGGCGGCGCGTGCCGCCGAGTGAGGTTTTAGCGTGTTGATGAAAGCAGTGAGAGTCGGTCTCGGCCAGCTCGTGATCGCGGGCGATTTCCTGACCCGGCCGAGCAAGAAGAAGCGTTCTCCCGAAGCCCAGGCTGCCGTCGATGCGTCGGCCAAAGCGCTGACGCTGTATCAGTTCCACGCCTGCCCGTTTTGTGTGAAAACCCGCCGGGCAATGCGCCGTTTGAACGTGCCCGTGGCCCTTCGTGACGCAAAGAACAACGAGCCGGATCGCCAGGCACTGCTCAGCGGCGGCGGCCGGATCAAGGTGCCTTGCCTGCGGATTGAGGAAGAAGGTCAGACGGTGTGGATGTATGAATCGAAAGTGATCATCGATTATCTGGAGAAGCGATTCTCAGCGGTTTGACGCAATCCACTTGTGAGAGCGGGGATCACCCACGCTCTCAGCCATCCCGCAAAGCCTGTGGGAGCGAGCTTGCTCGCGAAGGTGGCGTGTCTGCTGGTGGAGATTCAGCGAAAGCCACGGCCTCTTCCGCCTTTACTTCGGGCACCCTTCCTGACGACACGCCGTATACGCCTTCAACTGCTCAACCCGCACTTTGGTCTGGGCTGACAGGCACTGCGCCTGAACCAGCGGCCACATGCTTCCGCCGTCCTCCCGCTTGCCGGCCTGATACTGGCAATCGGCGTCACGAAACGCGATCCACTTCTTCTGCGCACCCTGCAGCGCTTTCTTGCGTGCCGGCGTCTTCAGATAGCCCATCTGCGTGTTGTATTGCGTGTTCAACTCCGCGTCCAGCGCGGCGTACTCTTTGCTCGCGCACTGATTCATCGACGCCTGATTGGCGTCGCATTCCTGAGCCTGGGCCGAGCAGCCGATGCCCAGCGCCATCAGCATGCCGACCGCGATCATCCTGTACTGCATGTCTCATCTCCTTTTAATGAACAACGCCAATCGTCAATCCAGCATGCCGACGTAACCCGGTTGCTGCTTGACCCGCGCGAGCCAGGCTTGAATCGCCGGGAACTGCGCCAGGTCGAAGCCGCCCTGATCGGCCACGTGAGTGTAGGCATACAGCGCAATGTCGGCGATGGAGAAACTATCCCCTACCAGAAACGGCGTGCGCAGCAACTGCTGCTCCATGACTTTCAGGGCCTTATTACCGCGCCGGTGCAGCGAGTGGTATTCCTCCATCCGCTCTTCTGGCAGCCCCAGGTAAAACTGAATGAAGCGCGCCACCGCCAGGGTCGGCTCGTGGCTGTATTGCTCGAAGAACTGCCACTGCAGCATTTGCGTGCGCAGGCGCGGCTCGGTCAGCAGGTAAGGCGTGCCTTCGGCGAGGAAATTGAGAATCGCGTTGGACTCCCACAAGCAGGTGCCGTCCTCGAGCTCAAGCACCGGAATCTTGCCGTTCGGGTTCTTCGCCAAAAACGCTTCGGTTTCGGTCTCGCCCTTGAGGATGTCCACCGGGACCCACTCGTATTGAGTGCCGAGCAGGTGGAGCATCAGCTTGATCTTGTAGCAGTTGCCCGAGTTGTAATCGCCGTAAACCTTGTACATCAACCCTCTCCCCTCAATCGTGTGCCGTCAGTCGTGCCGGTCGTGCGTGTGCGCAATGTATCAGGCCGCCTGTGAAAGCTGTGTGTGCCGAATGACGGCGGCGAGTCGTTTCAAGCCTTCGTCGAGGCGCTCGGGGTCGATGTGACTGAAGTTCAGCCGCAGATAACCCGGGTTCGCGTCCGGATCGGCAAAGAACGGCTCGCCCGGCATGAACGCCACGTTCTGCGCCAGGGCACTGTCGAGCAACGTGCGGGTGTCGATTTTGTGCTTGAGCGTCAGCCAGAAAAACAGGCCGCCCTGGGGACTGTTCCACTCGGCCAGATCAGCAAAGTGCCGTTGCAGCGCGGCCTCGAACGCATCGCGACGGGTGCGATAAAAGCTGCGCAGTTCCAGCAGATGCTGCTCATAGTGCTCGCTGCCGATCCACTGCAACGCCTGCCATTGACCCACGCGATTGGTGTGCAGATCAGCCGATTGCTTGAGCTTGAGCAGATGCGGGAACAGATCAGGCGTGGCGATCAGGTAGCCCACGCGCAACCCCGGCATCAGGGTTTTCGACACGGTGCCGGTGTAGATCCAGCTGGCTTTTTTCAGGCGGCTGACGATGGGCCGGGCGCTGCCGCCGTCGAAGGTCAGCTCGCGGTACGGCTCGTCTTCGATCAGGGTGACGCCAAATTCGTCGAGCAACGCCGCTACCGCATCCCGCGCGGTTTCGCTGTAACGCACCGCCGACGGATTCTGGAAGGTGGGAATCAGGTACGCGAACGACGGCGAGTGCTGCTCCAGTCGCTGACGCAGTGCGTTGAGGTCCGGGCCTTCGGCGAGCAGCGGCACGGTCAGGCAGTCGGCGCCGAACAACTGGAAGATCTGCAGCGCGGCCAGATAGGTCGGCGCTTCGAGCAGGATCTCGGTGCCCTTGTCGATGTACAGCTTGGCGGCCAGATCCAGCGTCTGCTGGGAACCGCTGACGATCATCACCTGACTCGCGTCGCAGTCGATGCCCAACGCCCGCGCCTGAGCGGCCAGCGCCTCACGCAGCTGCGGCTCGCCTTCGCTCATGCCGTACTGGCCGATGCTGCGCGGCATGTCAGCCCACTCGCTCTTGGGCAACATGGCCTCGGCCGGCAATCCGCCTGCGAACGACATCATCTCCGGGCGCTGGGCGGCGGCGAGGATTTCGCGAATCAGTGAACTCTTCAAACGGGTAACGCGTTCGGAAAATGGCATCGGATCACCGCTGGCGGAGAGAAAGGGGAATACGTCAAACTGGTTGACCGAAATTACGATGCTGCGCACGGATACGTCAATATGCTTGACCTTAAAAATTCATCGACCCAGCAAATTGCCATGGAAGCGTTTTTCTTCGGCTACCAGGCGTTCACCGCCAAGGCCGATGAAATGCTCGACCGTCGTGGATTGAGTCGGGTGCACCAGCGCATTGTGTTTTTCATCGCCCGCTATCCGGGCCTGAGCGTGAAGGAACTGCTCGGCAAGCTGGGGGTGAGCAAGCAGGCGCTGAACACGCCGCTGCGGCAGTTGATCGAGATGGAGCTGGTGCTCAGCGTCGCGCCCGAGGACGACAAACGTAAGCGCCTGCTGGAGCTGACCGCCGAGGGACGCAAATTTGAAGAGTCGTTGCGCCGCGAGCAGGTCAAGCTGCTGCAGCGGGTGTTTGCCGAAGCCGGTCGCGAAGCGGTGGATGGCTGGATGGCGGTGAATCAGGCGCTGGGCAATACGATGGCCCGCGGCTGAACCGCCGGTTTACAGACCGCGGCCGAAACTGTGCCGACCATTGCGCCGATGGCTGTATTGCAACGGGGCATGACCACTGCGTATAGGCTGGCGGTTCTGTTCAACCGTTGCGCCAAGGATAGACCCGCATGACTGAAGTGCCCCTCGCGCCATTGCGACCGCTGACCGACTCTTCGCCCTCCGCCATCGTCGCCGGCTTCATCGCCATGATGACCGGCGTCACCAGTTCGCTGGTGCTGATGTTTCAGGCCGGTCAGGCCGCCGGGCTGACCTCGGCGCAGATTTCCTCCTGGATCTGGGCGCTGTTCATGGGCATGGCGGTGTGCAGCATCGGGCTGTCGCTGCGCTATCGCTCGCCGATCACGGTGGCGTGGTCGACACCGGGCGCTGCGTTGCTGATCACCAGCCTGGGCGGCGTCGCCTACCCCGAAGCGATCGGCGCGTTCATCACCTGCTCGGTATTGGTGATTATTTGTGGGGTCACCGGCAGCTTCGAACGGCTGGTCAAGCGCTTGCCCACATCACTGGCGGCGGCACTGCTGGCGGGGATTCTGTTCAAGATCGGCAGCGAAATCTTCGTCGCCGCACAACACCGCACCGGCCTGGTGCTGGGCATGTTCTTCACTTACTTGATCGTCAAACGTTACTCGCCGCGCTACGCCGTGCTGGTGACGTTGTTGGTCGGTGTCGCGCTGTCGGGCATGCTCGGCCTGCTGAATTTCAGCGGCTTCGCCCTGGAAGTGGCGATGCCGGTCTGGACCACGCCGTCGTTCTCTATCGCGGCGACCGTCAGCATCGGCATTCCGCTGTTCGTCGTCGCCATGACCTCGCAGAACATGCCGGGCGTTGCGGTCCTGCGCGCAGACGGTTATCAGGTGCCGGCCTCGCCCCTGATCACCGCCACCGGGATTATCTCGCTGATCACCGCACCCTTTGGCGCCCACGGCATCAACCTCGCGGCCATCAGTGCCGCCATCTGCACCGGCCCCCACGCCCACGAAGACCGCGACAAGCGCTACACGGCGGCGATCTGGTGCGGGATTTTCTATGCCACCGCGGGGGTGTTCGGCGCGACGCTGGCGGCACTGTTCGCAGCGTTTCCAAAGGAACTGGTGCTGTCGATTGCGGCTCTGGCGCTGTTCGGCTCGATCATCAATGGCCTGACCGTGGCCATGAACGAGCCGAAGGAGCGCGAAGCGGCGCTGATCACCTTCATGGTCACCGCATCGGGGCTCACGCTGTTCTCCATCGGTTCAGCGTTCTGGGGGATTGTCGCGGGGGTGTTGACGCTGCTGATTCTCAACTATCGCAACGCCTGAGGATCATGCCGTGCGGCCCGAAGAACGGGCCGCCGATTTCACAGTTTGAAATGCCCCACCATGCCTTTCAATTCCATGCCCAGCGACGCCAGCTCGATGCTGGAAGCCGCGTTGCCCTGCATCGCCAGCGCGGACTGGTCGGCACTGGCGCGGATGCTGGTGACGCTGCGGTTGATCTCTTCCGCCACCGAACTCTGTTCTTCCGCCGCAGCGGCAATCTGCTGGTTCATTTGCTGAATCATCGACACCGCCGCGGCAATGCTGCCCAGCGCGCTCTCGGTCTGCAGCGCATCGCTCACCGCCAGCTTGACCAGCTCGCCGCTGCTCTGAATCTGCGCCACCGACGCCTGGGCACCGCTTTGCAGACGGCTGACAAGGCGCTCGATTTCTTCCGTGGACTGTTGCGTGCGCTTGGCCAGCGCGCGGACTTCATCGGCCACCACCGCAAAGCCCCTGCCCTGCTCACCGGCCCGTGCCGCTTCGATGGCCGCGTTCAGTGCCAGCAGGTTGGTCTGCTCGGCGACGCTTTTGATCACGCCGAGCACTGTGCCGATGTTCTGGATTTCCGCGCTGAGGTTCTCGATGGAGTCGCTGGCGGAACGAGACGACGAGGCCAGCTGTTCGATCCGCTGCATGCTCTGGCGCACCACGGTCTGGCCCGAGTCGACCTTGGCGTCGGCGGTCTGCGCCGCGAGCGCCGCTTCTTCCGCATTGCGTGCGACATCGTGAACGGTGGCAGTCATCTGGTTCATCGCCGTGGCCACTTGCTCGGTCTCCTCCTTCTGGCTGCTGACTTCCAGATTGGTCTGCTCGGTCACCGCCGACAGGGAATGGGCGGACGTCGCCAACTGCTCAATGCCCGCCTGCAGGCCGCTGACGATGGTGCTCAACCCCGCGCCCATCTGCTGCATCGCTTGCATCAACTGGCCGATTTCGTCCTTGCGGGTGACATTCACGGTGCGGCTCAGGTCGCCGGCTGCAATCCGCTGAGCCGTGGCAATGACGCTGCGCAGCGGCGCGACGATCAGGCGCGTCATCACCAGCGCCGCGATCAGCCCGACCACCAGCGCCAGCACGGAAGAGGCGATGATCATCATCGAGTTAGCCTGCAACTCGCTCTGCATCGACTGGCCTTCGGCGTCGTAGGCCTGATTGACCTGCTGCACCACGGCTTTGGCGTTGCTCGCCAGTTGCTGCGAGACCTTCGCTTCCGACTCCAGCAGCCCGGTGTATTCGTTGAGCTTGTCGCTGAAATTGCTGATGTGCCCGCCCACTTCGGTCAGCACCGTGAGGTAACCGGCGTCCTTGATCACGCCCTTGAGCTGCTCGGCCAGTTCCTGCGCCTGAACCGCCTGCTCGATCTTGCCGGTCTTGACCTCCTCGCCCGAGCCCGTCTTGCGGCTCTTGTCGAGGCGCACCCGGGCCTCGTCCATGGCCTGCATCATCAGTTTGGACACCTGGCTGACCTGACCGGCCTGCTCGATGAACTCCGCGCCCTGCTGGCCCTGGGAATCCTTCAGCGTGTAGGCGCCATCATCGGCCAGCCCCGCCTGCAACACGTCGAGGTTATTGGCGACGCTGGACACCGACCAACTGGCCATTTCCAGCGCCAGGTCCTTGCTCTGACTGATGCTGACGAACTCGTCGAAAGAAGCACGATAGGCCGCCAGCGCCTGTTGCACCTGGCCCATCACCTGCTCGTTGATCGGCGCACCCGCCTTTAGCTGCTCCGCCTGGGCATTCAGGCCATCGAGCCCGGCGTGAACCTGATCGACCACCTTCGGATCGCCGTGCAAGGCGTAATCCTGCTCCAGCAGCCGCACGCGATTCACGTCACCGTTGAGAGTGGTCATCGCCTTCAGGCTGTCGAAATGCGCGCTGATCGAGCGCAACGACCAGACCCCGATGGCCGCGACCAGCGCCGTCAACAGCAGCACCAGCACGAACCCGATGCCCAGCTTCTTGGCCATCCCCAGATTGGCGAAACGCGTCTTCACGGCAGACATCATCAGTTTCCGCTCCACAGCTTGAGGGCGCACATGGCAAGGCCATCCGCGCGCGGCCAATCAATATCCGTGGAGATTCGCAATGCCCAAGGGGCAAAACAAGGTGTTGGCGCCTGAATGATGGCAAATAGCTAGAGCGAGGTCGCTTACAGAACGGTGATCGTCGTACTAGCGCGTGGCCGGGGCCACCGTCAGGGTGCCCGCCTCGGTGTCGAGCACCGCACGAGTGCCCAACGCCACCGCCAAGTTGCGGTCGCCATGGCCGATGGACAGACCGCCCAAGACCGGAATGCCCAGATCGCCCAGGCGCTCAATCAAGACATCGGGCGGCCGGATCGGGTTATTGCCGTGACCCGGCTCGCTGAACTGACCCAACGCGATGCCGCCAAGCCGTTGCAGAATCCCGCAATTGAGCAGATGGGTGATATTGCGATCAACCCGATACGCCAGCTCGCCAACGTCTTCGAGCAGCAGGATTGCGCCTTCCAGATCCGGCATGAACGGCGTGCCGATGCAGGTACTCAGCATGCTCAAGTTGCCGCCGAGCAGCACGCCCTCGACGGAGCCGGACGTGCGCACGCTGAAGGTGGGTTCTGCCGGGGCGGCATGGATGACGGAAGGCTCGGTGCTCATCAATGCCTGCTTGAGCGTGCTTGCGAAGATGCCGCCCTTCTCCAACTGCGCCGCCACCGGGCCGTGAACCGTGGCGAGACTCGTGTGGGTCCAGAGTGCGGCGTGCAAGGCAGTGATGTCCGAGAAGCCGACCACCAGTTTTGGATCACGAAGCACCGCGTTGTAGTCGAGTTGGCCGAGGATGCGTTGAACGCCGTAGCCGCCACGGTTGCACAGGACAGCGCGGATTTCGGGGTCGGCCAGGGCGTCGTTTAGATCGGAAATGCGATTGGCGTCGGTGCCTGCCAGGAACCCGATGTTGTCCAGAGCGTGGGGGTAGACGCGGGGGCGTAATCCCCAGGAGGTGAGTTCCCGTACGGCTGCCTCGACCCGGGCTGCGGCGACTGGGCCGGCTGGGGACACCAGCGCTACGGCGTCGCCAGCGCGAAGGACTTTAGGGTGGAGGGTTGGGCGGGAGGCAGGCATTTTTGGGGGCTCGGCGGGTGTTTGGTGATGGGTGCAATGTAGAGCACTGGGGGGAGTGAATCCAGTGGAGGGTGCGCATGTGGTGTGCAGGATAGGCTTGTCAAGGGGGAATTAATGGAGGCGCACCGTGGTGGTTTTTAAGGACTCACCGCTGTCGCCGCGTGTATTGAAGATCGCGGCACACAGCTTTATTGAGGGGGTTTAGATGAAGTACTGACGCTCTAACCACGCGCATGCCTGACTGATAGTTAGTGAAGACTCACGTCTCATAGATGCTTGGCTGGCGTACGGCGCGCAGCTGCTTTGCGACCCAATGCGAGCGGCAGCTATCGACCCATAGCAGCTCAACGACAACGGGAGAAATCGGACAGCAGATGGTCGTATTCACCTCTTACAGCAGCCATTGACACCGCGAAGTGCTTGCGTGATGGAACAGAAGGCGTGGTGGATATCGGCACTGGGCGGAGTGCCTGACCTACTGTCGATTAAAATATCTCGCTCCCTTCGGTACACGGTTGCCTTCACTCCATGATATTCACTATGCTGCGATACCCAGTCGAGAAGTATTTTTAAGGGCAAGGACGAATGGCAGACTTAGCTTCGCAACAAACCCCTATCCAGTCGGTTTATAATTGGTATCGGGAAGATAAGCTGTACGTAAATCGGCGATATCAAAGAAAGCTAGTTTGGACGCTAGAAGAGAAACAAAAGCTGGTAGAGTCAATCATCAAAAAGTACCCTATTCCAGCTATATTATTAGCCGAAAGAGAGGAAGAGCCAGGTACATACGAAATTATTGACGGACTGCAGCGCCTCCATGCGATAGTCTCGTTTATAGAGACAGCGTTCCCGACCCTTGAAGGGAATCATTTCGACCTTACTTACTTCCCTACCGCTAAAGCGCATGCGGATGCTGGCGATTTTACGCCCGAGGAAGCCCAGTCTTATATCGGGCAAAAAGAGATTGGTACATTATTAGATTATCCTTTGGCACTTTCAGTTATGCGCAAGGCCACGGATGCTGAAATCAATGACGTTTTCGACAGAATCAATACCTACGGTCATCGGCTAAGCGATCAGGAAAGGCGGCAAGCCGGCGTTCAGAATGATTTGTCAGATATGGTGCGCTTGGTGGCATGCAGTTTGAGGGGCGACGAGTCTTCAAACACTCTTGTGCTTCGAGCTATGCCTTCAATAAGTATTGATCTCCCTAAAACTAAGCATGGCTATGAGATTCAAGCTGATGAGGTTTTCTGGGTCGCTCAGGGCATTCTAAAGTCCACCGATCTACGCGATAGCATGGATGAACAATGCATAGCGGATGTGGCCGTTTGTATTGTGAGCCCTGCTTTGATTGAGAGATCAAAGGACGCTTTAGATAAAATATATACTGCCAATTCGGTAGAGAGCAATCAGGCTCTTGCTGCTGTTGAGGTTTATGGAACTGAGCGTTTTGCTCATGAGTTCAAATACTGCGTAGACGAGATTTTAAAAATTTGCCAGGTCCATCCGGTGGCAAAACTGAGAACCATTGTTTTCGAGACGAGTAGTACTAATGCTTTCCCATCTTTTTTTGCAGTAATTATAATTGCAGTACATGAACTGGTATTTAAGGAGCATCGGAAAATATCCGATTATGCTGCGGTACGGAAGGCTATTACTAACCTTAACGGACGAATCTCTACGGGTAGGCAATCGACTTCATCCGACGAAAGAAGAATTAGTGTAAATACAATCAAGACATTGATAAATCCACACTGTGTGGACATGGGTGCAGACCGGCCAGTTTTTGGTGGGCACGCTACTGCTGATATCGATGCTGTGATTAGGCGCTCAGAGATTGAACTGTCTAACTATGAGCTGAAGCAAGGCATGCTCTCGCTAGCTGATGACCGCCATATCGATGAAAACCTGATACAGAAGGTCGTAAAGACAATCTGCGCTATCGCAAATAACGGTGCAGGCCAGTTTGGGAAGCTTATCCTTGGCGTTACTGATAAGGTCGCAGATTCTGAGCGGGTACTAAAACTTGATGGCGTTCAGGCAGTCAAAGTAGCCCGCCGCCATATTGTTGGAATTTCCAGAGAAGCTAAGCAGCTCGGGATCAGCGTCGAAGATTATTATGCGCGATGGAAGTCATATATAAGCGATTCTGATTTATCAGAACCATTGAAAACATCTGTGCTATCTAATATCGATTACAATACGTACTTTGGGCTCGGCGTAATTGTGATTACGATCCCACCGCAAGGAGAACTGTCGTACTATGGAGGTGATGTTTACTGGCGAGATGGAGATGAGACAAAGCTAGCCGAGGATTCTAGACGTGTTGCCTCTTTAGCAAAACGGTTTTAAGTAGCAACTCTCGTTAGTGCAAGTGGTTTATTAACGATCGGAGATTGCCGCTGCGAAATGCGGCAATTTCTTTTCGATATGAATTGCACGCGAACTTTTCGTCTGACTTGAACCCGCGCGTGCTTAACGAATTTTAGCGATCACCGGATCGTGTATACACGGGCTCACCCGAACTGTATTTAATCTGAGTTAAGCGACAAGCCTGGGGAGATCAAATATGCAATGTCGGCTGTGTCAATCAGAAGCTAAGCTCATCAATAGTCATCTAATTCCGAAAGCCGCCTACAAATTTGTGAAAAACTCACCTGCAGAGGGTGGGGATCCACCCGTGAGAATTGACACGCAGATAGGCTCTGCGAATTATAACGAGAAACAGATTACGAGCTTTCTCCTCTGCGCAAACTGTGAGGATCTGTTCTCCAAGAATGGGGAGAAAGCGATGGGTAACCTGTGGGCCACTCACACCAAATTTCCTCTTTTAAATATGTTGAAACAACAAGCGCATATTGTTACTGGGAAAAGAATTGGCGTATACGATTCGTCAAAAATCGATAAAAAAATACGAGATGCGCTGTTCTATTTTGCTGTGAGCATATTTTGGCGAGCTCAAGTTTGGGATTGGACAAGGCAAACTGATACGTATAGAAAAGCTTTGGGATCCAAATACGAATTGGCATTTAGGCGCTACCTATTAGGAGTTGCCGAACTACCTAACGTAAGGTTATTGGTGATCTTAAATAACTCCACCACCTTGAACGGACTTATTTCGCTCCCGTATGCGGGCAAAACTAAAGGCTGTTATGTTCACAACTTCGATATGCTAGGAATGAAATTTTCACTGGTTGTTGGAGGGCATCCGCCGACAATTTTAGAAGCTGCATTTGATCATTTCAGTTCGAACGTCATTTTTCTATCCTCGGACTTCGAATTCTCACCGGATTTTCTGCAGATAGCCAAGACAGTTCAGACGACAGTTGCACCGAAAGGGCGTCTAGCGTTGATGGAGCCCGATTTCGGCATAGGTGTAGCACCACGGAACGGACCGTGATGCAGGATTGGCAAAATTAGGACGATAAGGGTGCATATTTATTCCAAGAAAATAAATCTTTTTCCTTACCTTCGTCTCTCATGTGCAAAAAGGCCCTGAACCACACTCTTGTCATCTCCGGTTCCTTTATAGGAAGTCCTCCCGTAACTGCATCTGCGTGGGAGTGACGCTGGACCGGGCTCTGTTCATGGGCCCTTTCATCGAAAGCAAAACGTCATCACTCTGAAACACAAACGTCAAATACCGCCGTTCCAACAGGAACCGGAACACCGCATTCAGCCACACACCCTCTGGAAAACCATCCTTGATAGCAGCGATGTCGTACTGCATCCCTATAACCAGAGAGGACCTCCCTATGCGCGTGTCTGGCCAGCAACCCCCCGTTTCTTCCTCCATCGAACTTCAGCAACGGTCAAATTCAACGGCTGCCACCGGCCAAGCTTCCGTCGAGCAGGGTCATCCTCAATCCGCTGAGGTCAGCGCAGCGGCGCTGAACCAGGCCCAAAGCATGAAGCATTTGCTCACTACCTATGTGAGCAGTCAGTTCCAGCCCTACAAAGATCGCCTGGATCCTGAATCGGGGCACCGGGGGGAGATCGATCGAATCGTAGAGAGCCGAGTCAACAAGCTGATGGAGGAGAACATCTCGTTCCAGGAGCTTGGAACGTTGATGGAAAAAGCCCAGAAAATGGACCGCAACGCTTCAATGGTGTCGGGGACGGCGGGCGGGGTGCCGTTCGCGGTGGCGTCGTCGCTCCAGGCGGCCATTCCCGTGATCACGGGGATTGGGGCAAACATACAGAACCCGGTAGCAAAAGCGGCAGCCCTGGGGACGATTTCACTCGCGGCGGCGTCAGCGATGGATCAGGTCGGCGGCGCTTCCATTAAAAAACTTCGAGAAGACGCGTACTACCTGCATGCGCCTGCGGACAAACTGCATGATTCGTTGAATGCCGCGCTGGAGACTATCGATACCACCGCGAACCTGGCCATCCAGAACGCCAAGGAGGCGCAGACGTTCACGATGCGAAACGCACTAAGGACGGTTGTCAGCCCAGTGGTGGCGGCGATCAATCCGAAGGCCGAGCCCATTGTGGACACAGCCATTGCCATTGCGGGTGGACTCGCTGCCGGGACCGGCACCGGGTACCTCGCCAACAGTCGGCGCACCGAACAAGGCACCAGTGGCCCTGCGCTGCTGCTGGGACGGAGAGATGCCGAGGCCAAAGAGGATCTGAGTCAGGAAACAGAATGGATCGACACGTTGAAGGCACTGCGGGACGCGAAAACCATTCGTACGCCGCTCGCCAATGGAGTGGGACGTCTGGCCGACGCCGGCCGCACCTTGGTAACCGATCCGCTCGGAGCGGTATCGAGAACCGCCAAAGCCACCTTCACCCCTTCCGGCGCCGCTAATGTCAGCACGCTGACCGCTGGCTTCACCGCACTGGAAGCCGGTAAAGGCGCTGCGGTCAATGCCTTGAGCGCGCAGCACCCCGCGCTGAGTTCATTTGCAAAACACGCCGTCAATACAGTGGGCGGCTCGGTCGTGTTCGGCAGCAACGCTGCAGGTGTGGCAGTCGGGGACAAGCTGGTTGACGACTTCAAATCGCGACGCAAGACAGCGGCGGAACCCACGACGGGCGCTACCGAGACCGCTCAATCCGTGCATGAAGATCCGACCGACGCTGCCGGCGAGACTCCCGCCGACGAGGCAACCCGCACCAGTAGACCGTCCAGTCAACGATCCCAGCGGGCGGCGTCTGACTCGAATTCTCTTCCACGAACCAGCCTCACCGGCAACCGGATCACGAATGCCGAGAACCCGGCGCCCTCCTCTACCAAGTCTCCAGCAGGCAGTCTTCGGGCTAGCCTCAAGGGTGAGCAGGCGCAGCCCACGATCAGCGGCGGCCCCTCCAGCGAAGCAGCGCGGCCAGGGTCGAGGTCTTCGGCGGCACCTGCCCCCCTTCAGGTTCAAACCCCGGTGCCGGTGGATGATTCCTCGGATGACGACGCCAGCTTCCACACTGCGACGTCGGATAACGGATCCGTCTACCACACTCCGCCGCAAAGCCCGGTTTGAGGGGGTGGGACGATAAGGTGTGAAATCGCCGGCCGCCGTCGTCGGAGACGAGGATAATGCGGCCGGGACTTCGCATGTGATTTCGCCGTGGATGAACGACTGCAGTCATCGGGTTTAATCCACAGTTGCCTGAGTCAGATAAGGATCGATGACGAACGCGCGTCTACCTTTGCCAGGTGTTGGAGCACACTCACCTGCGCACCAGTGCAGCCTTTGCGCTCCGGGGCGTTGAGCGTAAACGTCCTGATCTGGGTCAGCTGACTTCTCCAGCCCCCTCAAGCATCACTCCCCCGATCCAGTGTTTTTAAAAGTGTGTGACGACTCCACGGCCCGCAGTATCCCGGAAGATGTGCAACGACTTGGTAACCGCAACGTTTATACCAGTCAGCCACGCCATCATCGAGGGTCTCAATAACTGCATCCCGTCAGCCACGCGCTCGAGCCAGGGCCTCAAGTCGGTGCAAAAGCTCAGTGCCGATTTTCCGCCCTCGCCAAGCTGCATCCACCCACAGGTATTGATAAAAAGACGGTCGAACTCGGTGCGGCCGGTAACGCCACCTATTAAGATTTCATCATCCAACACCGTACAAGCGATAGGGTTCGCGACACCGCCCTGCTCACGGGACAAGTTCTGACCATGATTTATGACGCCATCAGAAACGGCTTGCAGATGCTGTACGTGAATGCCGCAGGTTCGCCATTCCTTCATGTCATTTCCTTATGTCCGGCGTACCACGCGATCTTGCGCAAGTGCCGTGCCTATAAGCGTTCGATTGGCTGCTTATGGTCAGGAGTGGCTGATGGCAGCCTGCGCCACTTAAGCTGCAGCGGACCTTGAGTGATGACTATTCGCTTAACTGTTACGGCGAAGGTGCTGCGTTGGCCGTATACCAGCCCGACGGTGTCTTTGCACATACTTGCGGTCTTAACGGGGTTTCGACGGTAGTGTCGGCCTGAGTGGATAGTTGTCGAACGGCAATCACGCAGCCTGCTTTCCACGTGCTGACTTTCATTATTTGAAGTTCCATTTCATAGTCTTTGCCGGGTTCGGGAATGAACGTGACAGGTGCGGGAAAGCATGACATCTGCGAGCCGCCCATGCCGAATCCTGCAATAAAGGGTTTTCCAGCCGGGATGACATGCTCGTCAAACACCTTGGATGACTGATTGATGGCTTTGCTCGCCTTACTTGCAGGCATGCCAACCACGCTGTTTTGGCTGTCTGTCGCCCGAAAAGGGTAGAGTCCGGCCGAGTCGACATGCGCCGTTTGCCAACCTGCTTCTTCAGGCGTTTTGGTGAGCAGGGAATCGTTGTAAAACGCCTCGCAGGTCTGGCCGCTGATGAAGCCCGCATGGGTGGTGTCGCCCGTGATCAGGCGCACGCGAGCAGTGTTAGACGGGTCATATTGGCTGATTTGTGCTTCGTTGCGGACATCGGTCTTAGTACTGGCGCAGCCGATAAGGGTCAGGCTTACGGCCAGCGGCATGAGTAAACGCATGGGTAATATCCATATTCTGCGATGGTTGATGGCCGCAACCATACTATGAAGGGACTGTGCTCGCCCACTTCGGGGTAGGCATCTGGCCATCCTAACTACCGACCCGCTGTCATGGCTCCATTCCCCCGCTCCCGTTTCCATACAGCGCGCGCAACGGTAAAGCCGGGTTAAGGAAAAGAGGCGCGCCCAGTGTGATTTCAAACAGCGATCTGGCCGGGATTTCTACGTAGGATTCTTCGCTGTCTATGGACCCTTGCAATACGTTCAACGAAGAAAAAAACGGGATGACAGGTGAGCCGTCAGCCTTCTGCCAATTCGCGATGCTGATGTTGCTGCCCGCCTCGAGCGTTACATGACCTTTGCCAGTCCCGGCAGTGCCAAGCACATAGACAACTGAGTTCAGCAGCGTGTTGAAAAACTCAGGTCGATGG
This sequence comes from Pseudomonas graminis, assembly GCF_013201545.1. Classification (NCBI taxonomy): domain Bacteria; kingdom Pseudomonadati; phylum Pseudomonadota; class Gammaproteobacteria; order Pseudomonadales; family Pseudomonadaceae; genus Pseudomonas; species Pseudomonas graminis. The sequence continues at coordinate 3,521,403 of NZ_CP053746.1, read as the reverse complement.
GCCGGCTCATCCGCCGCCAGCCTGAGTGCTTGTTCGAGGGCGTTTTCTTGCTGGTTGTTCATGATTTCCATCCGTGGCTCCATCAAAACAGACAAGAAATGAGTGCAAAGCGCGCGTAGTTTTCCACGGGAGTGTGAAAACAGGAAGGACAGGCGGCTCTGCTGATGGCAGCGCTTTGCATTCGACATCGTCAGGCGTTTCACACGATGTGAAAAATGTGTCGTCAGTGGCAACAAACTTAAAAGCACTCTGATATCATTCTCACCTGCGAATACTTCGCATTGCCAGGGAGGCGTCAACCCGTTCTGATCACTTTGCTGGGTAGCCCGTAATGTTCCTTTCGCATCCGTTTCGCCCCACCCTGCTTGCGCTTTGCTGCTCTGCGAGCTTCATCGCCAATGCTGCCGATTCGGCGCTTGAGCTCGGCGCTACTGACATAAACGCGGATGCCGTCAAGGCTAATTCCAACACGCTGCCTGAGGTCTACGCAGGTGGTCAGGTCGCTCGTGGCGGGCAGATGGGTGTTCTGGGTAATCAGGACAACATGAACGTCCCTTTCACCATGACCAGCTATACCTCCCAGCTTATCGAGGATCAGCAGGCTGAAGATGTGGGAGACGTACTCCTCAACGACCCGTCGGTGCGCCAGTCTTACGGCTTCGGTAACCAGTCGCAGATATTCGTGATCCGCGGTTTGCCGTTGGCAGGCGACGATATCTCGTACGGCGGTTTGTACGGGGTCCTTCCTCGGCAAATTCTCTCCACGGACGCCATTGAGCGGGTGGAAGTATTCAAAGGTCCCAACGCGTTTATCAACGGCGTGAGCCCCACCGGTACGGGCTTGGGTGGCAGCGTGAATTTGCAGCCCAACCGTGCTGAAGACGTGCCGACTCGCCGTTACACCCAAGACATCAGTTCTGACGGCCGCGTTGGTGAGCATCTGGACCTTGGCCAACGCTTCGGCGAGGGCAACCGATTCGGAGCGCGAGTCAACCTTAGCCAACGCGAAGGCGACACTGCGATTGATGACGAAAACCAGCGCACCAAGTTGTTCGTCGCGGGACTCGATTATCGGGGTGACACCTTTCGCGTCTCTACCGACTTTGGCTACCAGAAACAGCGCATCAACGGTTTACGCAACACCGTGCAATTGGGTAATGCGACAAAAATCCCGACCGCCCCTGACGCCAGCCACAACTACGGCCAGGATTGGACTAATGCCGAAACCGAAGACACGTTCGGCATGATGCGTGGCGACTGGGACCTGAATGAAAACTGGACTGCCTACCTTGCAGGGGGCGCCAAGCATACGCGTGAAACGGGCGTATACGGCACGCCAACCCTCGTAGGTAATAACGGAGTTGCAACTGTCGGCGGCTCTGAGATCCCGCACAATGAGGACAACACCAGCTTTGCAGCGGGGCTTAACGGTCATGTTCAAACCGGGCCGGTGAGTCATCAGATCGCGATTGGCGCCTCTACCATCTGGACCCAGCAAGAGAACGCCTACACCTTCTACCGCCCGGTCACCGGGAATACCAATATCTACACCACACCTAGTCTGCCCAAGCCAACGGCGGTCTCCAGCACTGGCGGCGATATGGGCGATCCGGGTGTCACCGGCAAAACCCGCAACCGAAGCCTGGCCGTTTCCGACACAGTTGGCTTGTTCGACGACAGTTTGCTGCTGACCTATGGCGTACGCCGTCAGCAGCTGCGCGTAGAGAACTACTCATACGACGGCACCACTTCCAACGGAGCGGCTAACGCGGCCAATGACGGCAGCCGTACTTCACTTTACGACGAATCCATCACCACGCCGGTGTACGGCATCGTCTATAAACCGACTGACACCGTTTCCCTGTATGCAAACCGCATTGAAGGCTTGGCCAAAGGGCCGGTCGCATCCGGTACCGTCACCAACCTTGGGGAGGCTTTCCCGCCTGGCCGCACCAAGCAACTGGAAGCGGGTATCAAGCTGGACATGCAATCGTTCGGCGCAAATCTTGGTGTGTTCCGAATCGAGAAGCCCAGCGATGGCTACGTCGATGCTACCCAGCGCCTCTACATTCGCGACGGCGAGCAGGTGAACAAAGGGGTTGAGCTGAGCGTGTTTGGTGAGCCCATCGAAGGCCTGCGCCTGATGGCAGGCGGCACGCGCATGACCTCGGAGCTGAAGAAGACTGCGGGCGGGCTCGCTGATGGCAACCATGCCATCGGGGTGCCCACCTTCCAGCTAAATGCGAGCGTCGACTGGGACGTTCCTGGCCTGGAGGGAGCTGCCCTTAGCGCCCGTATGCTTCGTACTGGAGGCCAGTATGCGGACCAGGCCAATAACCTGAGCCTTCCCACCTGGAATCGGTTCGATGCCGGCGCGCGCTACACCTTCAAGGTCGATCAAAAGGACCTGACGTTGCGCGTCAATGTGGAGAACATCACCGACAAGAACTACTGGGCCTCAGCCAACGGCGGCTATCTCAGCCAGGGCGACCCGCGTCTGGTCAAACTCTCAGGCACCATAGACTTCTAAATCAGAGCTCCCAAGGAATAGGCATGATCATTCCCTTGGGAGCAAGTGTCTTTAGACGAGTCGAATTCAGGTCAGCCAGCGGACAGACCCAAGCGCCCAAGGCATAGCTCAGGTCAAGCGTTCAGCAGCGTCTAAGGTACGCCTCGGGGTGTCGGTTGCCTGGGAGAGTTTTACCTCTCGATAACCCGCTCTCTTTTTCAGCGCTTCTTGTCATCAGATCCCGGGCCCCGCGTCACCTCAAACCGCCTCACATTCTTGCGCAACCAACCCAGAAACCCATTGGCATCCGCCACCACCGGCTTGGCCTCCAGCATCGCCGCCCTCGCCTTCGCACGAAACTTAGCCAACCCTGCCAGCGCCCCAACCAATTCCGGATGCTCCGCCAACCACGGCTCCAGATCGGCCTTGTCGATCCGGTAAATCATGCAGTCGGTGTACGCACAAAAGCGCCCAAGCGTCGGTGCTCCATCAACAAACCCACTCTCACCCAGCAACTCCCCCGGCCCCATGCGCCCTACTTCAAGCCAGCCGTCCGGCCTTTGCAGCGACACTGAAACGACGCCTGACTCGATGATAAACAGCGCATCAGGCACCACGCCCTCGGCCAGCACGATGTCTTTCGCCGGATAAGCGCCCAGGCGCATGTGCTGTTCCAGTTGCGCGCGGTCGGCGTCGCTGAGCATGCGCAGCGCATTCACGGTATTCAGTACGGCAGACTGCCGCGTGGCAGGGCGTTGCTGGTCCTGGCGGGTTTCGGTGGACGCCAGTTGTCGGTGAATCAGGTCGAACAACTGGTTGCGCACCGCTGAACTTCGGTCCCGGGATTTCACGTAGCCGGTGACCTGGTATTCGGCGATGCGCAGGCCGGACTTGACCACCACTGCCGATGGCGCGGGCTGGGCCAGTAATTCGCGGCAGCCGAGCAGCGCTTTCTCCAGGGAGTCCAGCACCAGGCTGGGTCGCAGGCGGGTCGACAGTTCGATGGACAGGGTGACCGAATGGAAATGGTCCGGCCGGCTGAAGTTGACGATGCGGGTCTTGGCGGCCATGGCGTTGGGGATCACCGCCATGCTGCCCTCGGAGGTCAGCAGGTGGGTGGAGCGCCAGTCGATTTCGATGACTTTGCCTTCGATGTCGTCGACGCGAATCCAGTCGTCCACCCGAAACGGCTTGGTCGCATTGAGGACGATGCCGGAGAACACATCGCCCAGGGTGCTTTGTACGGCGAGCCCCAGGATGATCGCCACGGCGCCTGAGGTCGCCAGCAGCCCTTTGACCGGCATGTCGAGCACGTAAGCGGCCGCCGCCACGGTTGCAACAAGGAAGATGATCGCGCCCATGACGTCTTGCAGCAGATGGCCCTTGCCGCCGATGCGCGGCTCCATGACCACCACGGCGAGCACGGTCAGGGTTCGCGCGCCGTAGAGCCACCAGGCGATGGTCAGAATGGTCGCCAGCACATGTCGCGGAACGGACCAGTCGGCGGGCACCGGATACAGCGGACTTAGCCCGCCATCAAGCAGCGCCATGCTGAACAGCACAAACAGCACCAGCCGGCACACCAGCTTGCGCCGGCGCCAGCGCGGGTGCAGCCACTGCCAGAGCGTGAGGTCGATGACCAGCAGCACGGCAGCGCTGATCAACGGATAGGCGAACCACAAATGATCCATCGACATTCCCTGAGGGTGGACAGCCCGTGGAGCTTAGCTGAATACCTCGCCGGAAGTGCCGGTCTGCTTTTCGCTGAAACGGTCTGGCCGATCAGAACGCCGTGACGCCCCCGTCCACCGCCAGCGAGTGCCCGGTAGTGAACGCGGCGCCGTCGCTGCACAGGTAGAGCACGGCGGCTGCGATTTCTTCGACTTTGCCGATCCGCCCGACCGGGTGCATGGTCGCGGCGAACTCGGCCTTGCGCGGGTCGGCCTCGTGGGCGCGGCGGAACATGTCGGTGTCGATCACCGCGGGGCACACGGCGTTAACCCGGATGTGCTTCTTGGCGTATTCGATGGCGGCCGATTTGGTCAAGCCGATCACCGCGTGCTTGGACGCACTGTAGATGCTCATCTTCGGCGCCGCGCCCAGCCCGGCCACCGATGCGGTGTTGACGATTGCCCCACCACCCTGGGCCATCATCAGCGGCAGCTGGTATTTCATGCACAGCCAGACGCCCTTGACGTTGACGCCCATGATCGCGTCGAACTCGGCTTCGCTGCCTTCGGCGAGGCGGCCTTTTTCGATCTCGATGCCGGCGTTGTTGAACGCGTAATCCACGCGACTATAAGCGTCCACGGCCTGGGTCATCATCTGCTGCACCTGAGCGTCTTTGGTCACATCACACGGCAGAAACAGCGCTTCGCCGCCCGCCTGACGAATCAGCTCGGCCGTGCCCTCGCCGCCCGCGCTGTCCAGATCCACCACCAGCACTTTCAGGCCGTGTTCGGCGAAGGCTAGCGCGGTGGCTCGGCCGATGCCCGCGGCGGCGCCGGTGACCAACGCGACCTGGCCGGAAAACGTCATGCTCATGGTTTCGTCCTTTTGTACTGATTGATGGAAGGCTCGGCACAGGCCGGCGATGGGCCGCAGCTTAGCGGTCACGACACAATCAACGTCAGCACTATCAAAAGGCCGGTTGCCGGGCCATTGGTGGCGATGATGATCAGCGGAGAACGCCATCATAAGCATGGATCGACGAGCATTCCGTACAGCGGCAATCCTTGCCGTCCGGAACGTTACGGTCTATCACTGCTGCGATCCCTAAAACCTTTCAGCCACTCCAACCGAGAGCCTGCCATGACCGCCTTGAACAACCGCCAATTCCTCCTCGCGCGCCGCCCGGTCGGTGCTGCCAGCCGTGAAGATTTCACCTTCCAGACCGTGCCCGTTGCGGAGCTCGCCCCGGGACAGATCATGGTGAAAAGCGAATACCTGTCCCTGGACCCGGCCATGCGCGGCTGGATGAATGAAGGCAAGTCCTACATCGCGCCGGTCGAGCTGGGCGCGGTGATGCGCGCGCTGGGGGCGGGCAAGGTGATCGAGTCGCAACACCCGAAATTCGCGGTGGGCGATTACGTGCAGGGCGTGCTCGGCGTGCAGGATTATTTCGTCGGCGAGCCCAAGGGCTTCAACAAAGTCGATCCCAACCTCGTGCCGCTGCCGGTGTACTTGGCCGCATTGGGCATGACCGGCATGTCGGCGTACTTCGCTCTGCTGGAAGTCGGCCAGCCCAAGGCCGGGGACACCGTGGTGATTTCCGGCGCGGCCGGTGCGGTGGGCAGCATTGCCGGGCAGATCGCCAAAATCAAAGGCTGCCGGGTCATCGGCATTGCTGGCGGCAAGGAAAAGTGCCAGACCCTGATCGATGAATTCGGCTTTGACGGCGCCATTGATTACAAGAACGAAGACATCCACGCGGCGCTGAAACGCGAATGCCCGAAAGGCGTGGACGTGTATTTCGATAACGTCGGCGGCGACATCCTCGATGCGGTCCTGACCCGCCTGGCGTTGAAGGCGCGGGTGGTGATCTGCGGCGCCATCAGCCAGTACAACAACAAGGAAGCCGTCAAAGGCCCGGCCAACTACCTGTCACTGCTGGTCAACCGCGCGCGCATGGAAGGTTTCGTGGTCATGGACCATGCGGAACACTTCGCCAAGGCCGGGATGGAAATGGCCGGCTGGCTGGCCCAGGGCAAGCTGAAGAGCAAAGAGCACATCGTCGACGGCCTGGAAACTTTCCCCGAAACCCTGCAGATGCTGTTCAAGGGCGAAAACAGCGGCAAGCTGATTCTGAAGGTATGAGGTGCAGGCGAGACCGCAAGGGGTGAGCCGTCGCTGATAATCCGCTGAACAACTCACGGATAACGCTGCCAAAACCACCAGAGGGCGCACTCTGGTGTAAGCTCGTGCGCTGTTGATCCAACCCATCGAGAGGCTTATGCGGGCTCCCTTCCGACGTTCTACCCTTGCAGCGCTGCGCGGTTTTGAATCCTCCGGCACGGCGATCACGATTCTGCCGAGTGCAGCCGACTATCGGCAGACACTGCTGGCGAAGATTGCCGCCGCCACCCGGCGGATTTACATCGTTGCCCTGTACTTGCAGCAGGATGAAGCCGGCCAGGAAATGCTCGATGCGCTGTATGCCGCCAAAGCTGCGCGCCCGGAGCTGGACGTCGTGGTGCTGGTCGACTGGTTCCGTGCCCAACGCGGCCTGATCGGCGCGGGCAAGCAGGCCGGGAACTCGGCGTGGTATCAGGCGCAGAACCTGGAACACGATCAGGAGGTGCCGGTGTATGGCGTACCGGTGCAAACCCGCGAGCTGTTCGGCGTGTTGCACCTCAAGGGTTGCGTCATCGACGACTGCGTGATTTACAGCGGCGCCAGCATCAATAACGTTTATCTGCACAAACTCGGCAAATACCGGCTCGATCGTTATCACCTGATCGACAGCAAAGGCCTGGCCGACTCGTTCCAGCGTCTGGTGCAGCAGGACATTCTGCCGTCCGACGCCGTGCATCGCCTCGACCTGCCCTCGCCGCCCAGCTCTCGCAGCCTGCGCGGGGAGATTCGTCAGTTCCGCCAGCACCTCAAGCGCGCCAGCTACGACGTCAACGATGGGGTGCGTGACAACGGCGAGCTGCGTGTCATTCCGCTACTGGGCATCGGCAACAAGAATCCGCTGAGTAAAACCCTCTGCGATCTCATTGCCGCCACCGATGAGCAACTGACGCTGTGCACGCCGTACTTCAACATGCCGCTGGTGGTGAAACGCGAGATCAATCGCGCGCTGAAGCGGGGCGTGAAGGTCGACATCATCATCGGCGACAAGACCGCCAACGACTTTTTCATTTCGCCGGAGGAGCCGTTCAAGGTGATCTCCGCGCTGCCGTATCTGTATGAGATCAGCCTGCGTCGCTTCATGCAGAAGCATCAGACGGCGATCGCCAAGCACCAGTTGAATATTCATCTGTGGAAAGACGGCGACAACACCTATCACCTCAAGGGCCTGTGGTCAGATGACCGCTACACCCTGCTGACCGGCAACAACCTGAACCCTCGAGCCTTTCAGCTGGACCTGGAAAACGCCGTGCTGATCGATGACCCCAAGGGTGAATGGCTGAAGCCCCGCGCGGAAGAAATCGCGCTGCTGATGCGCAATACCCATCGGGTCGGCAAGTTCGACGAGCTCGATACCCTGAGCGAATACCCGGTGGGCGTGCGCACCTTTCTGCGCCGGGTCAGCCGGGTCCGCGTCGAGCGCCTGCTCTACCGGATTCTCTGACGACCATGGGCAAAAGCACTGGCGTTCGCGCGCAACAGGCCGATCAAACCCGCGCGCGCATTCTTCAGGCGGCGATCACGGTGTTCACCCGCGACGGCTATTCCGGCGGGCGCATCGAGAAGATCTCCGCCGAAGCCGAATCCAACGACCGGATGATTTATTACTATTTCGGCAGCAAGGAGAAGCTGTTCGTCAAAGTGCTTGAGCACACCTACGAGCAGTTCAACCGCGCCGAAAGCCTGCTGTCACTGGACCCGTCGACGCCGGTACAGACGCTGCGCCAACTGGTGGCGTTCGTCTGGGACTATTACGTCAGCCACCCGGAATTCGTCGCCATCCTCAGCATCGAAAACCTGCACAAGGGCAAGCACGCGCGCCAGTCCGGGGAGCTGCGACGCCTGTCAGGCGAAGCCGTCGGCGTGCTCAGACCGATCATCGACGCCGGTCAAGCGCAGGGTTTGTTTCGGCAGGACCTGGACATCAAGCACGTGTATTTGATGATCGCGTCGCTGTGCTACTTCTATAACTCCAACCTGCACACCCTCAGCTCGTTCCTGGGCCAGGACATGGCCGCAGAGGGCGAGCGCACGGACTGGCTGGCGTTTATTCAGGACCTGGTGATGCGGGGTGTGGCGAAGGCCCCTCAGACGCCACAAGTCTAAATTGTGGAAGCGAGCTTGCTCGCGAAGAAACCAGTACATCCGCCAGATATTTCGCGGTTGAAATGCAGTCTTCGTGAGCAAGCTCACTCCCACAAAGGCCAGTACATCCGTTAGATATTTAGCGGTTGAAATGCAGTCTTCCTGAGCAAGCTCACTCCCACGGGACCGTATTTTGCCGGGCGTCAGCGTGTTGCCTGAAGCGAGATGCCACCCAAAGAGGCTCGCCGAGTCAGTGCGTTCCGGGATTGGCTTTCAAATGCGCCACTTTCTCTGGCAACCCCGTCCACTGCCGCTCATTCGGCGCAAAGCGGCTGCGCAGGTAGGCGGCCAAATCGCTGATCTGGGTATCGGACAGGCTGTCCTTGAAGCCCGGCATGTAACCCAGATCTGCCGTCGCCGGCTTGTCGATCCCCTGCTGAATGACCTTGATCAGGTTGTCCGGCAGCGCGCTGTGGACGTTGGTATTGGTCGCCAGCGACGGGCTCACGCCAAACAACTTCGGCCCCAGACCGTCGGCATGACATCCCTGGCACGAGCCTTCGAACACTCGCTGGCCATTGCTCAACGACTGGGGCGAAACGCTCGGCTTCTCTGCCAGACGGGTCGCCGTCGCCGGACCGACATCAGCGCTGCCAGACGCAGGCTCATTCAACGCCGCGAGATACACCGCCATCGCCCGCACATCGCTCTTCGGCAGTTTCGCCAATTCCGACACCACCGGCCCCATTGGTCCCGCCGCGACACCGTGGGCATCGGAATACCCGCTGCTCAGGTAATTGAACAACTGATCCTCGGTCCACGGCGTCGGCGCTTTCGACAGGCTGTTGAGCGCCGGCGCTTCCCAGCCGTCCACCATGCCACCCGCGAGAAACGACGTGCCGCCCTTCTCCGCCCCCAGCAGATCCCGAGGTGAATGGCAGGCAGCACAATGCCCCAATCCATTGACCAGATACTGGCCGCGATTCCACTGCGCGCTTTGCTGGGGCTGCGTCTGCACCTCGCCTTTGCGCAGGTACAGCGCGTTCCAACCGGCCATCAACGGTCGCACATTGAAGGGGAAGCGCATGTCATTGGCGGGCTGCACCTGTTTCACCGGGGTTTGCGACATCAGGTACGCGTACAGCGCCTGCATGTCGGCGTCCTCGATATTTCTGAACGCCGTGTAGGGAAACGCCGGATAAAGGTGTTTGCCATCGCGACTGATGCCGTCACGCATCGCCCGCTCGAACGCTGGATACGACCAGTTACCGATGCCAGTCTCCGGGTCCGGGGTGATGTTGCTGCTATATACAGTGCCGAATGGCGTCTGCATCGCCAGCCCGCCGGCATTGCTGGCGCCATTCGGGGCGGTGTGACATACCGCGCAGTCGCCCACGGCCGCCAGTAACCGCCCGCGCTCCAGGGTCGCCGACGACCAGGTGCCCGCTGCGGGCGGCGTGATGGGCGCGATTTCCGCACGCCAGGGCAATGCGGTGGCCGCCATGCCGAGCAACGCGCCGAACGCTGCAAACAACGAACCGAACAGCCATTTCGAACGTTTGGCTGTTGGCGATTGCGGCGGTTGGCTATTGGATTGCGTGCCTGCGCTGTTCAATGCAGCAAGGATGCGCTCGGCGGTAATCGGCAGTTCGCGAAAGCGAATCCCGGTCGCGTCGTACACAGCGTTGGCAATGGCCGCTGCGCTCGGCACCGATGCCGATTCCCCGGCGCCCATGGGCGGCTCGGCCTGGCGCGGCATCATCATGACGTCGACCTTCGGCACTTCCGGGAACGTCAGAATCGGGTAGCCGCCCCACTCCTTGCTCGCCACCGTGGACTCCTCGAACGTCACTCGCTCCTTGAGCACGCGGCTGGTGGACTGGATGACGTTGCCGTGGATCTGATGCTGCACCCCGGCCGGGTTGACCATCATCCCGGCGTCATGGCCGATCACCACACGGGTTACCGACACGTCGCCGGTGTGCTTGTCGATCGCCACGTCTGCGACCCACGCCGCCCACGCCGCGCCGAAGCCGGGAAACTTGCTGTGGATGTAGCGCGCGTAGGCAAAACCGCGCCCGCGCAAGACGCCGTCTTCTTCGGGAATCTGCATAGGCTCGGTGCGCGGCGTCCAGTCAGCCCGCGCCGCCGTGGCACGAACCAATTCAGCGGCGCGCTCGTCGTGCAGATAACGCAGGCGGTATTCGACGGGGTCGACGCCGGCGGCGAACGCCAACTCATCGATGTAGGACTCGTGAGCAAACGTATTGGGAAGCGCCGACACGCCGCGCATCCACGACGCCCGCACAATCGGCGCCATGTCGTGAATGGTGACGCGCATGTGCTCGATGTCGTAGGGCGGGATCGACGTGCGATCGCCCATTTCGAACATCGTCGCCACCGGTTCCACGCGCCCGGTCAGCAGCAAGGCCAGCGTCGGCGAATTGTTCGACGGATAATGGGTGCTGAAGTCGTAACCGGCGATGCCGCCATCGGCGTTGAGCCCGCCGTCGACTTCCATCAACTGGGCGGTGCCTTTCGGCTCCCACGCGTGTTCCTGCTCGCGGGTCAGTTGCACGCGCACCGGCCGACCCACGGCGCGGGACAGCAACACGGCATCGGCGCAGACGTCGTCAGCGCAGTTGCGCCCGTAACAGCCGGCCGCCTCCATGCGGATGATGTCGATCCGTTCTTCGGGGTATTCCAGCAGCCAGGCCAGATCGGCGCGGAGCATGTGGGGGTTCTGCGTGCCGGACCAGACCCGAATGCCTTCTTCGCTGTAGTCCGCCAGCCCGCACGAAGGTCCGATGGAGCCGTGAATCTGGTAGGGCCACAGATAGGTTCGCGTCATTCGCTCGCTGGCCTGGGCCAACGCTTCTTCGACATTGCCCTGATCGAGCACCACCCGCTGAATGCTCGGGTTGTCGCGAATCGCCTGCTCGATGTTGCTCATGTCCGGCAACTGATGCTGCCACGGTTTCCAGGTGACCTTGAGCTCGCGCGCCGCCTTGGCCGCCTGCTCTTCGCGCATCGCGACGATGCCGACGAAATCGCGAATCACCACCACGCGGACGATGCCGGGAATGTGGGCGATGGAGGATTCATCTACTTCCAGCAAGCTGGTGCCGACAAAGTCGCCCGTGTCGTAACCGGCATAGGGCGGCCGTACGACACGGCCATGGAGCATGTCCGGCAGACGCATGTCGTGCACGTAGGTCAATTCGCCGGTCGCCTTGCCCGGAATGTCCACCCGGGCGGCGCCCTGCCCCACCAGCTTGTAGTCTTCCAGCCGCTTGAGTGGTGCGTTGCCGGAGATGCGCAACTCGACACGCTGATCAACCAGCAACTGGCCAAAGGTCAGTTCGCGACCGTCCTGCGCCTTGATCACGCCGCTGTCGATGACCAACGAATCCACATCGACCGACCACTGCTGCGCGGCCTGTTGCAGCAAATAGCGCCGCGCCTCGGCGGCCGCGTTGCGCAGGGGAATGGCGGAAATCTGCAGCGTGGCGCTGGCGATGGTCGCGCCCTGATTCGGCGCACGTTCGGTGTCGCCCAGGATCATCGTCACCTGATCCATTTGCAGGTCCAGCTCTTCGGCGACGATCTGCGTCAGCGAAGTGCGAATGCCGGTGCCCAGATCGACGTGGCCGTTGAAGGCGTAGACGCGGCTGTCCTGATCGATGGCAATGAACAGCCCCAATTCCACGGGCCGGACGGTGGGGGTGCCGCCTTTGGCGACCGGACCGGATGGCGGCAGGATGTCGTCGACGATCAACAGCACGCCGTTTTGGGCGAGCAACTCATCGCGCGTGGGCAAAGTCTGGGTCATTGGACGGGATCCGGGCTGGGCTGATGACGCGCGGCACGCAGGACCGCGCGGAGAATTTCCAGGTGCGTGCCGCAGCGGCACAGGTTGGCCGACAGTTCGTTGCGGATCTGCGCTTCGGTGGGGTGCGGGTTGCGGTCGAGTAACGCTTTGGCGGTCATGATCATGCCGTTCATGCAGTAGCCGCATTGCGCGGCCTGTTCGTCGATGAAGGCTTGCTGCACTGGATGCGGGCGGTCTCGCGAGCCGATGCCTTCCAGCGTCGTGATCTCACGCCCTTGTGCGCCCGTCAGCGGAAACACGCAGGAGCGTGCAGCGACGCCATCGATGATCACCGTGCAGGCGCCGCACTCGCCCAGGCCGCAGCCGTATTTGGGGCCATTAAGGTGCAGGTCGTTGCGCAGGATCAGTAACAGCGGCGTGTCAGGCATTGCCGTGACGCTCGTCGCCTGACCGTTGACGTTCAGGGTCACGGTCTTCTCTGCCGCCCGCTGTGGCTCGCTTGTGTCAGCCGTCATGTGTTACCTGCTGTACCTTGCATTTGATGAAGTGATTACTTCATGAAACGAGAGCAGGAAGCATGCCAGCGGAGAAAAGGCTGTAGGACGATGGAGTTTTCGGGAGGGAGATGACGCCTGGCGAGAGGGTCAGGCGGCGTTATTCATCGCCCTCATCGATCAGTTTGCGCAGCAGAAACAGTACAGCCACGCGTTCGGCAGGGTTGAGTTTGCTCAGGGTCAGCTCACTGATCTGCGCGGCGCGGGGCACGGTTTCCTGCACCCGTTGCAGGCCGCTGTCGGTCAGGCTGCAGATGACTTTGCGGCGATCCTGCGGGTCCGGCTCAAGACTGATCAAGTCCCGGGCTTTCAGGCGATCGACGATGCCGCGAATGGTCGCCTGATCCACCGCCGTGGCCTTGACCAGCTCGGTCTGCGAGCTGGGGCCGTGATCGCGCAGCGCGCACAGGGTCACGAACTGCACCGCCGTGAGCTGCGAATCACCGACATTCTGCTGGAAGATCGCCAAATGCCGCTGGTAGGCCTTGCGCAGCAGATGGCCGACCTGCTCGGAGAAGGTGTAGGACGGATTGTTATCGGAAGGGTGGTCAGTGGACACGGATGGCTCGTTCGACAGGATCGGAGAAATGGTGGCTACAGTAACGTTTGCGTGGCTTGAGGGGAATCTCGTTCAACCGGGCCAGAGCTAAATGGACCGGGCATCCCCGAACTGTAGGAGTGAGCTTGCTCGCGATCCCGGGGCGTCATTTACCCCTACATTGCCCGAATGAACGCGATCGCGAGCAAGCTCACTCCTACAGGTCTCACCGTCGCCTGAAGATTTGCCTCAGGCCTTTGACGCTTCGGGCGCCACCACTTCTCCCGCCAACACCACGGCCTGATCATCGAGATATATATCGCAACGACGCAGCGGGATATCCAGATGGCACGGGGTTTTGCGGGTGCCGCCGACTTCGGTATTCGGCCCTGTAGAAAACAGGAAATTGCCATAGAACGCCCGGGCGTCCATGCACATGCCGTCGTTCTTCTCGTGCAGGCCCATGGCCGTCCACTGTGCGCGCGGTTGCAGGCCCCAGCCGATGTGGGAAATGCCGTAGACCTCCGGGTCGTTGAAGTACTTCAGGTATTCGCGCAGGTACTCCGCCTCGAAACCACCGTGAATCCCGGTGATAAACCCCTTGTCGATCTCCAGCGTGATTTGCTCGCGGGAATAGGTTTTGAACGGCAGCACGATGTCGCCGACATCAATGACCAGCGTGCCCTCGGCGGTCTCTTCGTTGGGCCAGGAGAACAGAAAACCGCTGGGCCAGTGATCCCAGCGGCCCGGCTCGTCGGCGAAACCGTACTCGGTCACTGAAGGGTATTGCCCCAATTGCGCACGGAAATCGCTGCCGGCGCGGGACTTTACCTGAATCGACCGGGCCGCCTTCAGCACCTGTTCGGCGGCCAGCACCCGCTCTTTGTCCGCCACCGTTGGCAGCATCCGCGCCAGCACTTCCGGGGGTTCCACCGCCAGCAGAATCCGCGTGCCGGTCTTGAGGATCTGCTCCTGCTCCGGCGAGTGCAGCAGCATCATCGTGTCGACGATCAGGTCCGCCGCCTCAAGGGCACGTTGTGCGGCAATGTTGCCGGTCAGCGCGGTGTCGCCGCAGTAGGCGGTCATGTCGTTGCCCATGGCTTTGGGGTGATTGAACGACGGCAGCTCCACCGCATAAACCTTGGCGCCCAGGCGTTGAGCAGCGTCCATCGCGGCGCGCACCGTACGCGCATTGGAGTAGTGGCTCTTGAGCACTGCCACGCTCTGGGTCGCGTCCACTTTCGACAGTTTCAGGACGTGCTCGAACATCTGGGTCAATTCGCAATCGCTAACCGGCATCTCTTTTCTCCTCTGGGGCGGATGACGAGCCGGATGCACCATTGCAAGGCGTCGCGCATCAGACCAGTGCATTTTTTAAAGCGTACACACTTATTAAAAGCGATAAGACATCAATCCGTGCGCCGCTGCAATAGGCACGCCATTCTGTTACCCAACCACACAGACACCGGCATATATGGGTTACAGCGAGTGACATGCCTGTTTGCGACACCGCCGGCCGTTTCTGGAAATATCGGTTCACTTTTGAAAATATCAGCGTATACACTTTAAAAACCCAGCGATGCGATAGACCCTTTTCGCCTCGTCGTCATCCAGAACTCATGAAACACGAAGGAATGCGCGCCATGCCTACCACGCAAAAAATCGCCATCGTCGGATCCGGTCTGGGGGGCGCTGCGGCTGCGACGCTGTTGCAGAAAGCCGGTTTCCACGTCGACATCTACGAACAGGCCCCTGCGTTTTCACGCATCGGCGCCGGGATCCACATGGGCCCGAACATCATGAAAATCTTCCGGCGCATGGGGATCGAGCAACAGCTCAGCGACATGGGTTCGCACCCGGATTTCTGGTTCAGTCGCGACGGTGCGACCGGCGACTACCTGTCGCGCATCGCCCTGGGCGAGTTTTCACTCAAAGAATACGGCGCGGCCTACATCACCGTGCACCGTGGCGATTTGCACGCACTGCAGATGTCGACGCTGGCGCCGGGCAGCGTGCACTTCAGCAAGTGCCTGACCACCCTGGAGGAACGCGAAAACGGCGTGCGTCTGAATTTCGCCGACGGCACCCATGCCGACGCCGACATCGTGATCGGCGCCGATGGCATCAATTCCAGGATTCGCGAAGAGCTGTTGGGCCACGAGAAACCGCTGTACAGCGGCTGGGTCGCCCACCGCGCGCTGATCCCCAGCGAGGTGCTGACCAAGTACGACGTTGAGTTCGAGAACTGCGTGAAGTGGTGGAGCGAGGACCGCCACATGATGGTTTACCACACCACCGGCAAGCGCGATGAGTACTACTACGTCACTGGCGTGCCCCATGCAGCGTGGGACTTCGAGGGCAATTGGGTCGACAGCAGCCGGGACGAAATGTACGAAGCCTTCGCCGGGTATCACCCCACCGTGCAGGCCCTGATCGAGTCCACTGAAACCGTGACCAAGTGGCCGCTGCTTAACCGCAACCCACTGCCATTGTGGAGTCGCGGCCGCCTCGTTTTGCTGGGCGACGCCTGCCACCCGATGAAGCCGCACATGGCCCAGGGCGCCGGCATGGCCATCGAAGACGCCGCGATGCTCACCCGCTGCCTGCAGGAAACCGGCCTCAGCGACTACCGCACCGCGTTCCAGCTCTACGAAGCCAATCGCAAGGAGCGCGCCTCTCGCGTTCAGGCGGTTTCCAACGCCAACACCTGGCTGCGCACCCAGGAAGACCCGGCCTGGGTCTACGGTTATGACTTGTACGGCCAGGAGCTGAAATCGGGGGTGGCGGCATGAGCACCTTCATTCAGGGTGGTAACGTTCAGGCCAGCGGCATCCGTCAGCATTACCTGCGCTACGGCGGCGACATTCACTCCGGCAAACCGGCGCTTATCCTGATCCCGGGCATCACCAGCCCGGCGATCACCTGGGGGTTCGTCGCTGAACGCCTGGGCCAGTCTTTCGACACCTACGTGCTGGATGCGCGCGGTCGCGGGCTTTCTTCCACGGGGCCGGATCTGGATTACAGCGTCGACACCTGCGCCGATGACATCGGTGCGTTTGCCGCCGCCATGGGCATCGACAGCTATCACTTGGCCGGTCACTCCATGGGCGCGCGTTTTGCCGTTCGGGCTTCGATTCGTTGCCCCCAGGGCCTGAAAAGCCTGGTGCTGATTGATCCGCCGGTGTCCGGGCCGGGCCGTCGTGAATACCCGGCGAAGTTGCCGTGGTACGTCGACTCCATCCGCCAGTCGCAACAGGGCATGAGCGCCGAACACATGCGCGCGTTCTGCCCGACCTGGACAGAGGAACAACTGCAACTACGCGCCGAGTGGCTGCACACCTGCTACGAGCCCGCCATCGTCCGCGCCTTCAATGACTTCCACGACGTGGATTTCCACCAGGACCTGCCGAACCTTCCGGTCCCTGCCCTGCTCATCGTCGCTGGCCGCGGCGGCGTGATTCAGCCGGAAGACGAAGCCGAAATCCGACAGCTGCAACCGAACATCCTGATCGCGCGAGTGGAAAACGCCGGACACATGATTCCGTGGGACAACCTGCCGGGCTTCTTCGCCGCGTTCGGTGACTTTCTCGGTACGCCGCTGACCTGACGGTCCTTGCTTAAAACGATGAACAGGAGAACGCAATGACCGACCCACAAAGCGCGGACGCCAACTATCAGGGCGTCTGGGGCAATCGCATCGGTTTTGGTGCGAAACCGGCCTTGCTGATGATCGATTTCATGCAGGGCTACACCCAACCCGGCGCGCCTTTATATGCGCCCGGCGTGGTCAGTGCGGTGGCCGAAAGCGTCGAGCTGCTGGCCTGCGCGCGGGAACACGGCATCGCGGTGGTGCACACCAACATCCGCTACCACCCCACGCATTTCGCGGACGGCGGCATGTGGGTGAAAAAAGCGCCGGTGATGAAGGACATGGTCGAAGGCAACCCGCTGGCCGCGTTCTGCGAGGCCGTGCAGCCATTGCCCGAAGAGGTCGTGATCAGCAAGCAGTACGCCAGTTCGTTCTTCGGCACGTCACTGGCATCAATGCTGCACGCCCAAGGCATCGACACCGTCGTGCTGGCCGGTTGCTCCACCAGCGGCTGCATCCGGGCAACGGCGGTGGATGCCGTGCAGCATGGTTTCCGGACCATCGTGGTGCGCGAATGCGTGGGCGACCGTCACCCCGATCCCCATGAAGCGAACCTGTTCGACATCGACAGCAAGTACGGGGATGTGGTTGGTAAGCAGGAGGCTATGACGCACATGCGAGCGGCAACCGGTAAGCGATGAGCTGCAAGCTACAAGCGGTAAGCCGCAAGTGAAGAGCACGCGGTCCCCTCTTGCAGCTTGAGGCTTACCGCTTGCCGCTTCTTCCCCCATATGACAACACCGCAAACGCAGGCAAAATCAGCCGCCGCGCTCACCGGTCGTAGAACCGCCAGGAGACACCCATGCCCTCTGCGAATGTAGAAACCTCCGCGAACTTAGCCGCGGACCCGATCAAGGCGCTGTACAGCAAGATCACCTGGAAGCTCATTCCCTTCCTGTGCTTCTGCTACCTGGCCGCTTACCTGGACCGCATCAACATCGGTTTCGCCAAGCTGCAGATGCTCGACCAGCTGCACTTCAGCGAGACCGCGTTCGGGCTGGGCGCCGGGCTGTTCTTCGTCGGCTATATCCTCTTCGAAGTGCCGAGCAACCTGGTGCTGGAGAAGGTCGGCGCGAAAATCTGGATCGCGCGGATCATGATCACGTGGGGTTTGCTGTCGTCCTGCACGCTGTTCGTCAGCACGCCGACGCAGTTTTACGTGCTGCGGTTTTTGCTCGGCGCCGCTGAAGCGGGCTTTCTGCCGGGCGTGTTGTTCTACCTGACCACCTGGTTCCCGACCTATCGCCGTGGCCGCATCATCGCGTTGTTCATGATCGGCCTGCCGCTTTCCAGCGTCATCGGCGGCCCGCTGTCGGGCTGGATCATGGGCCATTTCGACCAGACCGCCGGCCTGCGCGGCTGGCAGTGGCTGTTCCTGATCGAGGGCATTCCCAGCGTGCTGCTGGGGGTGATGACGTTCTGGGCGCTGCCGAATAATCCGAAAGAAGCCAAATGGCTGAACAGCACAGAACAAACGTTGCTGGAAGGCGAACTGCGCCTGGACGATGCCGAGGGCAAAGACAGCAAGCACAGCTTTCGTGACGGCTTTTTCAATCTGAAAGTGTGGATGCTCGGCGGCATCGATTTCTCGATCCTGCTCAGCGCCTACGCCATGGGCTTCTGGATGCCGACGTTCATCAAAAACGCCGGGGTCACCGACACCTTCCACATCGGCGTGCTGACCGCATTGCCCAGC
The DNA here is from genome assembly GCF_013201545.1 of Pseudomonas graminis. Classification (NCBI taxonomy): domain Bacteria; kingdom Pseudomonadati; phylum Pseudomonadota; class Gammaproteobacteria; order Pseudomonadales; family Pseudomonadaceae; genus Pseudomonas; species Pseudomonas graminis. The sequence continues at coordinate 3,502,688 of NZ_CP053746.1, read as the reverse complement.
GTGGCCGCGTTGATCGGCATGCTGATGATCGGCGCCAGCTCCGACCGCCGGCGCGAACGTCGCTGGCACATCATCGTGCCGTTCTGGATCGGCGCCGTGGCCATGGCCGCCAGCCCGTTCTTCACCCATAACTTGGTCGTGACCGTCGCGCTGTTCGCCGTCGCTTCAGCCGCCATCATCGGTGCCGTGCCGGTGTTCTTCAGCCTGCCGGCCACGTTCCTCAAAGGCCGGGCGGCGGCCACAGGCTTTGCTTTGGCCTGCTCGCTGGCGAACATTGCGGGATTGGTGAGCAACTCGATGATGGGCATTGCGATCGACGTCACTGGCAGCAGCGCCGGGGCGTTGTGGTTCTTTGCCGGGTGTTTGATGTTGAGCAGCCTGCTGGTGGTGGCGTTGCCGGCGAAGCTGGTGAATAGGTAATGACGGGGCCGGTGTCGGCTAAGCCTCCTGACCGAGGACCGATTGATTGACGCTGAAGCGTTGTAAATAAATCAGCCCCCTGACGGGTGCTCACCCCACCAATGCAATCAGCTGTTGCCGCTGGGCGTCGGTGAGCAGCGGACCACGCGCAGCTTCGGCGTTTTCCTTCATGTATTTGGGATTGCCCGTACCAGGGATCGCGCACGTCACTGCCGGGTGTGAGATCAGAAACTTCAGCGCCAGCTGCGCCCAGCTCCTGGCCTGAACCTCCCCCGCCCAGCCCGGCAGCGGCGTGTTGCGCAAGCGGCCGAGCAGACCGCCGCCACCGAACGGCCGATTGCAAATCACCGCCACCCCGCGCTCGCGACAAAGCGGCAGCAGCCGTGCCTCGACGGCGCGATCGTCCAGTGCGTAATTGATCTGCAGAAAATCAAACGCCTCAGCCTTCAGCGCAGCTTCGACCTCGTCGTAGGCCGATGGGGTGTAGTGCGTGAGACCGATGTAACGAATGCGCCCTTCCTCTTTCCACTGACGCAGCGTCGGCAGGTGGGTCTTCCAGTCCAGCAGGTTATGGATCTGCATGAGGTCGATGCGCGCGGTTCGCAATAGCCGAAACGACGCTTCCATCTGGGCAATGCCTTCGTCCCGTCCTCGTGTCCAGACCTTGGTCGCCAGGAACGCTGGCGATGACGGCTGATGGATCGACAGCAACTCGCCGGTGGTTTCCTCGGCGCGGCCGTACATCGGTGAACTGTCGATCACCGTGCCGCCCGCCTGAAACAGCTGGTCGACCACGGCGGGCAGCAGTTTGTACCCGTCGCTCGCGGGTTCGACATCGAACCCGCGATAGGTGCCAAGTCCGATCATCGGCAAGGCTTCGCCGCTGGATGGAATGTCTCGCGTGAGCATGTTCCGCTCTCCTGTTTGACCGGGGGATGTGCCGGGTGGTGGGGCTTCGAATGCCTGCGCACGGCGCCCGAACGCGTCAAGAGCAAGCGCCGCCCAGGCACCTGCTGCCAGAGTGATCAGTCTTCTGCGGGTGAGCGGGCGTGGGTCGGTCACGGGCATGTCTCCGGGGCGGGCTGACGTGAACGCACAGTGGTCGACCCCACGCAGGCGGCCTCGGTTCAAGTCCGCACGACCATCTGCGCAGATCGCGGGTCTGCGCTGGAACCAAATCATTCCCCTAACTACCCGGAATGACGCAGAGCGTCTCTGGATGCATTCCCACGCGGAGCGTGGGAACGATCAAACATCAGCGCCTGGACTGGCCTCTTCCCGGCTGAAGCCGGTCCCACTAAAAGCACTGCGTGCAGTCAGTGAAACCCCCTCCCCCCGTAGGACCGGCTTTAGCCGGGAAGCTGTTGCCCTGCTTTTGCCCTGCTTTTGATCCTCGTACGCAGCAATTCCAGACGACACAAAACGCGACTTTGGTGCAGGCTGAACGCAGGTCTCGCTCCGTGGGCCGAGCGGCATGGATGCCGCGAGAGCCGCCCCCCGCCATGGATGGCGGATGGCGGCGGGCCCACGGAGCGAGACCGGAGTGAAGGAACCCTGACGAAGGAAGGGCCAAACCGAGAGCAGGCACTTTTGCTTACTTTTGGTGCTTTTCAAAAGTAAGTCGCCGAAGGCGAAACAGTCTGCCCCCAGGCAGACGCTCTTGATCTCGGCAAATACCGCGACCACCTGCGCAGATCGCGGGAACGCTGGGCAGCCCCATGCGTCACAACTCCATCTTGAACACTGGAGGACACCAAATGAAAACCGTCATTACCCTAAACGAACTCGCCAACGCCGACCTGCGCCCCTACACCGAAATCTGGCTGACCTCGCCGACCGCCGTTCGCGAACCCGGCCACACCGATGACGAACTGTGCCTGTGGCGCGCCAACCAAGTCTTCTCCCACGACATGCTCAGCGAAGGCACCCATGGTCAGAACGTCATGCCGGTCTGGCTGGTGGTTGACGACATCGACGACTCTGAGCAGGTGCTTGAAGTCGAAACACAAGTGCGTGAACGCCTGCTGACCGCAGGGCTTGAAGGGGAGTTCTACCCGGCGGAAGTGGGCGAGCGGACTGACGGGGTCAAGTGATCTAACCAAGTGCGGAAGCGACGCGTAAGACCGGCAGGCACCCTGCCAGCCTTTGCGTATCGCCGCGAGCTAACGCGATTTATGACTTCAACGCGTCATACGCTTCCAGCGCGTGCATCGAGTAGATGTACGCCGCGCCTGCGTTCAACGAGATCGCGGTGGCCAGGGCGGCGGCGACTTCTTCGCGGGTCGCGCCAGCGGCAATCGCGGCCTGGGCATGGGTGCCGAGACAGCCGTCGCAGCGAGTAGTGACGGCAACAGCGAGGGAAATCAACTCGCGGGTCTTGGCGTCGAGAACATTGTTCTCTGCGGCGGCTTCGCCAAGGGCCATGTAGGCCTTGACCATTTTAGGGTTGGATTTGGACAGCGCACCAAACGACTGCTTGATGGTGGAAACCAGATCGGGCCAATTGCTGAACATGATGGTATCTCCTGAGGGCGGCGACTAGACTGCGCCGGAACACCTTCAGTCTCCGCCAGTCACGGCGCGGCGACTTGCTCGTTTGGCTCATTCTTTTGTCCGAAAGTCGCCTATGAATGCCATTGATACGCTCATCGCCCTCGCTGACATCCGCGGCAGCCTCGACCTTCGCTGTCAGTTTCAGGGTGACTGGGCCCTCGACCATGCACAGGAACCCGCCGGCACGTCGCCCTACCACATTGTGCTGGCCGGGCACTGTCACGTTGAGATGGCCGATCGACAACGATTGACCCTGACGGCAGGGGACATTCTGGTTCTGCCGCGAGGCAGCCAGCACCTGTTGTTGAGCCCCGGCCAGCGCGTGACGCCTTCCCGGCCCCAGCGCCGGACTGACGCAGGCTTACTGCCGATGCAACGCTTCGGCGACGGGGTCGAGCTGGATTTACTGTGCGGCCGCTTCATCCATCAGCCCCACGCGATGCTGTTCTCGTCCCTCCCCGATCATATGAAGGTCTCGACCCAGGCGCTGGGCAGCAGCGATCCGGTGCCGGCGCTGGTCGCGCTGTTGCGCAGTGAAGCGGACGCCAACCTGGCGGGGGGCCAGTTCATGGTCAATGCATTGACCTCGGCGCTGTTCACCCTCGTCTTGCGCGAGCACCTTGGCCAGTTCCCGCAACACACCGGCAGCCTCGCGCTGCTGACAGACAAACGGCTGGGTCGGGCGTGGCAGGCAATGCTGGAAAATCCGTCCCATGACTGGAACGTCGACGCCTTGGCTGAACGAGCGAACATGTCCCGCGCGACCTTCATGCGCGCGTTCACGAAACTCAGCGGCAGCTCGCCGTGGACGTTGCTGACCCAGGTTCGCATGCAACGGGCCTATGGGTTATTAAGTGCGTCGAAAGAAGGCCTGAGCGACATCGCCGCCCAGGTCGGCTACCAATCCCAGGCGGCGTTCAGCAAAGTCTTCAAGGACACCTACGGGATAGCGCCCGGTCAGATGCGGCGCAGCCTGATCAGCGCTGTCGGCGGGTGACCCATGCTTCACGCCGGCGGTGTGGCGCCCAGGCGTTTCCACATCGGTTTGGTCAGCCGCTGGGTGTTCTTGTAACCGGCCCACGGGTCAGCCTTCAGCTTGCGCAACCGCTGCTGCAGATTGGCGATGTTCCACTGCGCCGAGGACTTCACCTCGGTCAGCTCGTCACGGCTGATCGGCACCGACACCGGCAACCCCGGCCGCGCCCTCGCCGAATAGGCCACCACGGTGCTGGCGCCCCGGCTGTTACGCAGGTAATCGATGAAAATCTTTCCGACGCGGTTCTTCGGCCCGGACGTCGCAGTGAATCGGTCCGGCAGCTCCCGCGACATGAATTGCGCCAGCGCCTTGGCGAAGGCTTTGACCGACTCCCAATCCGCCCGGCGCGCCAGCGGCACGACGATGTGCATGCCCTTGCCGCCGCTGGTCTTGACGTACGCATCCAGGCCCAGCTCGTCGAGGGTCGACAACGTCAGTTGCGTGGCTTCGATCATGCTGCGCCAGGGCAACTGGTCGTCCGGGTCGAGATCCAGGACGAAGTGGTCCGGCAGCTCGATCTGATCGTAGGTCGCGCCCCAGGTGTGCAGTTCGATGGTGCCCATCTGCGCCGCACCGACCAGTGCCTTGACGCTGTCGATCTCCATCAAACGCGCGTGGCCGGGGTCGAGCTTGGGGTCCAGCTGCTTGATGTTGGGGATCGCCATGCGCTCGGAATGTTTCTGGAAAAACTGCTCGCCCTCCACGCCTTCGGGGCAGCGCAACAGCGCCACGGGCCGATGGTCGAGGTGCGGCAAAATCCAGTCCGCCACCGATTCGTAATACTGCGCCAGCTCGATCTTGTGCAGACCGCTTTCGGCGTCGATCACCCGTTCGGGGTGGCTGACCATCACGCCGGCCACGTCGATGCGGTCCTTGCCTGCACGCTTGCTGGCCGGCTTTGGCTTCTCGGCTGAAGGATCGGCGCGGGTCGCGGATTTCTTGCTCGGCGCTTTGGCTTTGGCGGCGCTGGGTTTGAACGGTGCTTTGATGTCTCTCGGCGTCCTGGGGTATTCGTGGACCACTTCACTGGCCGGCTTATCGCTGCGCAACGAGACAAACGCCGAGTGACGAATGATGCCGTCACGGGTCCATTCGCCGAACTCGACCTCCGCCACCAAGGTCGGCTTTATCCAGTGCACACCCCGGGCCTGGGCGCTGGTCACTTTTTTCGCCAGCGGCGAGGCGTCCTGTTCCAGCGGTTTCATCTGCTCAAGCAAGTCGCCGAGCATCTGCTGATTGAACCCCGTGCCGACCCGACCGGCATACACCAGACCCGCGCCCTCCTCGTTCACCGCCAGCAACAGCGCGCCAAAACCATTGCGCGCGCCCTGAGGTTTGGTGAAGCCGACGACGACGAACTCCTGCCGCAGCTTGCACTTGAGCTTGATCCAGTCGGCATTGCGTTTCGACTGGTACACGCTGCCGGCCCGCTTGCCGATGACGCCTTCGAGGGACATCAGACTCGCGCTTTCGATGATGTCGCGATGGCCGGCGGAGAAGGCTTCGGAGAATCGCAGCAGACCCTTTTTCTGTCGCCCCAGCACTTTCTTCAGCGCGGCGCGGCGTTCTTCCACGGGCGTCTCGCGCAGGTCTTCGCCGTTCAGGAACGGCACGTCAAACAGGTAGTAGATGATGTCCATGCTGCGGTCGATGTCGAACGCATTCTGCAGCGCTTGAAAGTCCGGCAACCCGGCGTCGTTGAGCACCACGACTTCGCCGTCCAGCCAGCTGTTGTCCAGTTTCAACTCACCGACGGCCTTGGCCTGCAACGGCAGTCGCTCGGTCCAGTCATTGCCGTTACGGGTGAAAAACTTCACCTCGCCATCAATGATGCGAGTCAGAATCCGGTAGCCGTCGTACTTGATTTCGTAGAACCACTTGCCCTCGGGCGGGGTGTCCATGAGCGTCGCCAACTGAGGCGAGAGCTTGGCCGGCACGACACTTTTCTTTGCGCCAGGCGTCTTCGCTTTTTTCGCCGAAGGCTTTTTTGCAGGCTTATTCCCGGTCGACGTTTCAGTGGCGGGCTCAAACGCTGCCGATCGACGTTTGGCGGTCTTGGCCGGCGCGCGCCCCTCGCCCACCGTCGCGCCACTGACCACGCTTGCCGGCTTGTCAGCCACGATGTCGTATTCCTCGCCCGAGCGCACAGCGTCGTCCTTTTCCTTGATCAACAGCCACTGCTCCTTGCCGCTGTTGCCCGGCAAGCGGGTCCGCACCAGCGCCCAGTCGCCGGTGAGTTTTTCGCCGATCAGGGTGAATTTGAGCTTGCCGGCCTTGTAGGTTTCCTGAGGATCGCCGTGGGGCTGCCAGATGCCGCGGTCCCAGACGATCACATCGCCTGCGCCGTATTCGCCCTCGGGAATGCTGCCCTCAAACGTGCCGTAGCCCAGCGGGTGGTCTTCGACGTGCACCGCCAGGCGCTTATTCTTCGGGTCCAGGCTCGGTCCTTTCGGCACTGCCCAGCTTTTCAGCGTGCCATCCAGCTCAAGGCGAAAGTCGTAATGCAGATTGCGCGCGTCGTGCTTGTGAATGACGAAACTCAGCGCCTTGCCTTTCTTGCTTCGCGTCTTGCCCTCGCTCTCGGCCGGCTCGGATGTGACATCGAAGTTGCGCTTGCGGGTGTATTCACTCACAGGTTTTGTCATGACGATGAACCTCTGCGCATTGGAACGGTGCATCTTTTAACGCTACAACAGGACACGCGTTCAAGAGGCCTTGGTGGTCTTCTTCCGGGGCGGCGCACGGCGTTTCGCTGGCGCATCGTCCTTGGACTCGGCTTTGCTCTTGCTGGCCGGTTTGGCTTTTGCAGGCGCCTTGGCCGCACCACTGCGCCCGCCCAGGCTGCGCTTGAGCAGCTCGGTCAGGTCGATGACGTCCGCCGACTTACGCTCGGTGTCGCCGGCGTCTGTCTCCACATTCTCGATCTTGCCTTCGCGGGCCTTGGTTTCCACCAGCGACATGATCTGGTCCTGGAAGGTGTCGCGGTACTCTTCGGCGTCCGGCGTCCACTCGGTGCTCATGTCCTTGATCAGCCGCTTGGCCATGTCCAGCTCACTTTTGCTGAGCTTGACGTCAGTGGCCTCCTTGGGCAGCTCGAGGCTGTCGAGCCCGCGCACTTCCGAGGGCCAGCGCAACAGTACGAGTACGATCGCAGAGTCGAGCGGCATCACCGCCGCCAGGTGCTGACTGGTGCGAATCACCACATGGGCCAGCGCCACCTTGCCGGTGTCGACCAGCGCTTGCCGCAACAGGGCATACACCTTCTCGCCGCGCTTGTCGGGGGCAAGGAAGTACGGCGTGTCGATGTGCTGGAGCGGAATCTGGTCGCTGTCGACGAAACCGAAAATGTCGATGGTCTGGGTCGATTTCGGGTGCGCCGAGCGAATCTCGTCCTCGCTGATAACGACGTAGCGCCCCTTCTCGTACTGCACGCCTTTGACGATGTTTTCTTTATTGATCTCCTTGCCGGAGACCTTGTTGATGCGCTTGTAACCGACCGGGTCCATGCTGCGTTTGTCCAGCCAGTCGAAGTCGACACCTTGCCGCGACGTCGCCGACACCAGCGCCACAGGAATATGCACCAGCCCAAAACTGATCGCGCCTTTCCAGATTGCCCGAGGCATAGTTTTTATTTCCGATGGGTGTGAGAAGGGGTATGTGTAAGCAGTGACCGAAGCGCAGGCGGAAAAGTTTCGGCCGAGCGACCGGAACGTCGCTATTGTCGTGGGCTGCACGGCGTTGGTGCGGGTAAGGCGTCCGGCCATATTCGCGCTGACCAACGCTGCGCCATTCCCCTACCCCTCTTCTTAACGCAACGAAAAAGCGTTAACCTCGCGCCACTCTTTTCTGCGCGCCGTAACAGAATCGTTTCTGCCAGGCCTGCAACCTCTCCGGGTATTCCCATGACGTCCATTTCTCCCGCAACCCACGCCGCCACCATGACCAAGGGCCTGGCGATGCTGTTCGCGTTCTGCTGCGGCGCAATCGTTGCCAACCTGTATTACGCGCAACCCATCATTGGCTTGATTGCGCCGGACATCGGCCTGTCCGGCACACTCGCCAGCTTCATCGTGTCACTGACCCAGATCGGATACGCGCTGGGCCTTTTCTTCCTCGTGCCACTGGGCGACTTGCTGGAAAATCGTCGCCTGATGATCGTGACCACCGGCGTCGCCATTCTCAGCCTGCTCAGCGCCGCATTCGCGCAAACGCCCAATCTGTTCCTGGTCGCCTCGCTGCTGGTGGGTTTCAGCTCGGTGGCGGTACAGATTCTGATACCGCTGGCCGCCAACCTCGCGCCGGAAGCAACACGCGGGCGCGTGGTCGGCAGCATCATGGGCGGCCTGCTGCTGGGCATCCTGCTGGCGAGACCCGCCGCCAGTCTGATCGCTGACCACTTTGGCTGGCGCGCGGTGTTCGGCACCGCCGCCGTGATGATGCTGCTGATCAGCGTGGTACTGGCGACCACCATTCCGAAACATCAGCCGGCCCACACCGCAACCTATGGTCAGTTGCTCAAATCGTTGTGGACCCTGCTGCGCAAACAGCCAGTCCTACGCCAGCGCGCGTTTTATCAGGCCTGCATGTTCGCCACCTTCAGCCTGTTCTGGACCGCCGTCCCGCTGGAACTGGCGCGCAACCACGGCTTGTCGCAAAGCCAGATCGCCCTGTTCGCCCTGGTGGGGGCCATCGGTGCCATCGCCGCGCCCATTGCCGGACGCCTGGCTGACGCCGGCCACACCCGCGTCGCCAGCCTGTGCGCCATGCTGTTCGCCGCGCTGAGCTTTCTGCCCAGCCTGATTGACCCTGCCTACGCCGTGATCGGCATGGCAGTCACCGGCGTCATCCTCGATTTCTGCGTGCAGATGAACATGGTCCTCGGCCAGCGCGCGGTCTACGCTTTGGACGCCAAAAGCCGCAGCCGGCTTAACGCTCTGTACATGACCAGCATCTTTATCGGCGGCGCGATCGGTTCGGTGGTGGCCAGCGCGCTGTATGACCATGGTGGCTGGGTGTGGGTTGTCATTGTCGGGAGCGCTTTTCCGGTGCTGGCGTTGGTGGGTTTTTTGAAGAACTCACGGCCATGAAGAACGGAGCGCGGCACTCAACGGATGCTCAGGCCATTAACGTGAGACGCTGATCGCCGCCCAAGAAAAAACCGCCGATATCGGCGGTTTTCTTTGAAGGTTCAGCCCCTGAACCCAGCCATTGGACCGGCTGGTTCAAGGTCTCTTCCAATTTCGATCGCTACGCGCAGAAAGTGCAGCTGAGCTTGGGCATACTCCGCAGCACGCTTGTGCGCTTCGGCACTGAATTCCGTCATTTCCCGAATCTTGGCCTTGCGTTTTTTGATATTCATGAGCACCTCCCTGCTGTGGTCTTGGGGGACATCCTAGAAACGATCGGCTGAAATAACAAGGCATCCAGCCGTGTCGAACTCGAACCCCAGTGCCTGATAGTAGTTCACCACGCCTGGCTCGGGGCGTTCGATCTGGATGACTTTGCATCTCAGCAACTGCGCGTAAACCCTTACCGCCATCAACATCAATGGGGCAACCGACCCTTTCAGGGGATGACTCTCGGTCGGTTGACCTTCCAGCAAGATAATCTTGATCCGCAAACGGCTTCGACGAGGTGTTGCGTAACATAAACCGCAAAGCTCCTGAGCATGCCACAGGGCGAGGTCAAGACCTTTCGGATCTTTTAGCTTCCACTCAGGCACCGCTCGCCAAGGATAATGGCAGCGCTCCCAGCCATCGCTGATTGCGAGCGCCGCGGGATCAATAGGTAAGAATTTCACTGCCTCGCCGTTGATACCGAGTGATCGTACTCCAGCGGACTTCTCGACGGTTTGATTAACCAATTCGCGCGCTTTCGACTTGAGGACCTGATTGCGCAGGTCAGTCCCCTTTCCCTGTCTCCTCATTGCCAAATTCACCGCATACCAAAGCAGCGAATGATGACGGAGGTATCCGCGCCACATGCGTTACATATTTATAGCTACCAATTTAATGTCGCCTATCAACCATCGCCGCAAACCCCCTCCGCAAATCCTCAATCAACGCCTCCACATCTTCCAGACCAATGTGCAGCCTCAGCAACGGGTTCAAGGATTTATCCGACGCGTTGTCACGATCACCCACGTTCGCGACGATGATCAGGCTTTCGAACCCGCCCCATGACGCACCCAGGCCGAACAGTCGCAGCGCGTCGATGAAGCGTTCCAGATGGCGGGGGTCGGTGTCCGCGAGTTCGAAGGTGAGCAAGCCGTTGCTGCCGTTGAAGTCGCGCTTCCAGAGAGCGTGGCCCGGATGGTGGGGCAGCGCTGGATGGAACACGTTTTTGACCTGCGGCTGTTGCTGGAGCCAGTGCGCGACCTGCAAGGCCTGACGCTCATGGACGTCCAGCCGCGCGGCCAGGGTACGGGCACCGCGCAGCACCAGATATGCATCGTCCGGACTGACGGTATTGCCGAAGGTGTCGGTCATGACGGCCAGACGCTGCCAGACGGCTTGGGTGGTACAGACGCTGCCCATGACCACATCGCTGTGACCGCACAGGTATTTGGTCAGGGCCATGATGGAAATGTCGGCGCCCAAGGTCAGCGGCCGGTACTGATACCCGGAGCCATAAGTGTTGTCGACCGCCAGCAGAATCCCCTTCGATCTGCACAACGCGGCAATCGCCGGAAGGTCGCACAGTTCATACAACAGCGAGCCGGGAACCTCGGTGTAGACCATTCGGGTGTTGGCTTGCAGCTGTAGTTCCAGGCCGCTGCCGTCGGCAGAAAAGTAGCTGTACTGAATACCGAACGGCGCAAGGAATGCTTCGGCGATTTGCCGCACCGGTGAATACACCGCGTCGGTGATCAACACATGATCGCCCGGTCGCAGGTAAGCCAGGAATGTCTGCGCCACCGCCGCAAGGCCAGTGCCGAACAGGCGTGTGCGGTAGCCGCCTTCAAGCTCGGTGATCAGGTCTTCCAGTTCGAACGCGGTCGGGTTCCCTCGCGCGCCGTAGCTCAACACGCGCTCGGTGTCGCGACGCTTTCGTGCGTCGCGCATGTCGCCAAGGCTATCGAATAACACGGTGCTCATTCGCGTGACCGGCGGGTTCACGCCGCGCGGCCCGTCGCCCTTTGCGCCTCGGGCGGCATGCACCAACCGGGTACGAACGCGATCTTCCTCCGCAACGGCCAACAAGGGCTTGATACTGGCGATCTCCTGCTCGGTCATTTGCCCCAGCAGGCCGATCTCCCACGCCAGGTACTGCCGAGCCGCCGCTTTGTTGCCCGAATGACGGTCATGGGTGAAGAACAGAAAATCAATGCAGTCCTCGTCAGGCGGATCACCGGCGCTTTCGCTGAGGTTGAAACCTGCCGTCTGCCATGCATTGAGATCCAGCCAGCGCACCGAGCCGCGCAACTCCTCCGGCAACTCCAGTGCAGCCAGCGCCGCCACGGCAGATTGCTCCGCCACCAGCACGACAGGTTTCCCCTCCGAGAGCACGTCCGCAGCCAGCCGAGGGCGAATCGACCAGCGCGCCCCCTCGATGTGGCCTTTACGAAACGCCATGCTACCGCGCAGATCGATCAGCGTGACCGCGTTGTCTCTGAGCGCCTCCGCCAGTTCGGCGGCTTCTATTCCAGCCAGGGCCGGGACAGCCCCTGAATTGTCGATCGGCAGGTGCAAGCCGCTACTCAACCCGCCTTCAAGTACATAAGCGTCGTGGCCCAGTTGACGCAGCCAGGCGGCGACGATGGGTGCGCGCACGCCGTCATTGTCCACCAGCACCAGCCGCGCCTGACGCACGCCGATATACAGGTCGGTGCTCTGGATCAACTGCCCACCCGGCGTGTGTTGCGCGCCAGGCAAACTGCCGAGCGCAAATTCTTCAGGGGTACGCACGTCGCACAGGAACAGGCTGCGGGACTCTTCGGCAAACCATGCAAGAACCTGCGCCGCGTCCACCGCCTGCACCCCGGCGCGCCGGGCGAACTGTTGAGCTGCCTGACGCTGGCTATCCAGCGACGCGCCGACCGGGACATTCGGGTATCGGCGATCACTGCCGTGCTCCAGCGGCAAGTCGGCGAGATACCAGCCTTGGGTGCCGTTTTCGAGGGCGTAGACCGGATTTTTCACCCCCAGGTCGATCAGCGTCTGCGCGCCGATGATGCTGCGCGTGCGGCCGGCGCAGTTGACCACGATAGGCGTGGTGTCATCCGGCACCAGCTCGGTCAGCCGATAGCCCAGCTCACCATTAGGGCAGCAGATGGAACCGGGAATGGTCATCTTGCGGTATTCATCGAACGGCCGGCCGTCCAGCAACACCAGCGGCGTGCCACTGGCTTGCATCGCCGCCAGCTCGGAGGCGCTGATATGCGGCGTATGGCGGGCCTCTTCGACCAACTCGCCAAAGGCCTTCGACGGCACATGTACCCCGGCAAACAGCTCCCGCCCCGCGGCGCGCCAGCCATCGGTGCCGCCCTCGAGAATGTGCACACCGCTGTAGCCCAGCGCTTCAAGACGCTGCGCGGCACGTAAGGCGAGGTCGCCATCATCGCGGTCGTAAATCACCAGACGGACCCGAGGGTTGGGGGCCAGGCGATGCACGTCCAGCTCGAGGCGGCTGTACGGCAGATTCACCCCGTGAAACAGGTGCGCTTCACCGTACTGGCCATGTTCGCGGACGTCGAAGACGGCGATTTCCTGCCCGTCGAACAGCCAGGCGTGTAATTGGTGCGGGGTAACTTTCTGGCTCATGACGTTCTCGTGATCCTTTTGTAGAGCGCCATCAGGCATAGGCCTTGATCGACGGGGCCATTTGCGAAGCGTTGTAATTCAGCACCTTGCCTTCCTGGTTCACGCCATAGCGCCCGTTCAAGGATTCCAGCGGGCGCCCGTACAAGTGGAAATGCAGGGTCGGCTTGTCGCCCTCGACCTTGATGCCGTGCAGGTCTTCACCGAGGAAGCTGATGGGCGTTCCGGGTTGCACCACCACTTCCTTTTCCAGCGCCAGCCGGGCGAAGGCCGGATCGCTGCCGTCGTCCGTGCGCGCCCACACGTAATTGATCTCCTGCCCCTCGACCGCAACGATCACCGCCCAGGTTTCATGGTTGTGGGGCAGCGTACTTTTGCCCGGCAGCAGTGAGTTCATGTACAGCGTCGGGGTCTCGCCGTCGTCGTTCAGACGGTACCGGAACGCGGTGTCGCCCTCCCCCGGTACGGGTGCAGGAAAGGTGTCGAAGTTGAACAGATCACGACGCTCCGCCAGTCCCTCGAGTAGCGTGACGATGCTTTTCAATGCCTCGCGATCGACGCCGCGCTGGTGAATCGCGCGTATCTGTTGCAGAAAGGCTTCGACGACTTGGCTGCGGTTCTCGATGCTCATCAGGTGCTCCTTATGTGGGTTCAGGCCAACAGGTCCGGCTCAGACCGACAGGCTGTAACGGCTGATATTGCTCAACAGAAGCGGATCGCCACTGGCGACCGGACGGCGTCCGGCGTCGCCCAGGGCATGGCGCAAAAACGTCTGGGTCCGCTCATGGGTCGGGCGCTGGAAGATGTGTTCGGGGCTGCCGTGCTCGACGATCAGGCCGTTTTCGGTGAAATACACGACATCGCTGATGTCCTCCGCGAAACGCATTTCGTGGGTGACCAGCACGCAGGTCATGCCCTCTTCGGTCAGCTCGCGAATCACCGTCAGCACTTCACCGACGGTCTCCGGGTCGAGGGCCGACGTCACTTCATCGAACAGGATCAGTTCCGGCCTCATCGCCAATGCCCGCGCAATGGCAACGCGTTGCTGCTGACCGCCGGACAGCTGACCCGGATAGGCATCGGCCTTGTGTTCCATGCGCACTTTGGCGAGCAGTTCGTGCGCGTGCTTTTCAGCGTTGGCCGCTGATTCGCCCAGCACTTTGCGCGGCGCGATCACCAGATTTTCCAGCACCGACAAATGCGGGAACAGGTTGTACTGCTGGAACACGAAGCCCACGCGCTTGCGCAGTTCGATGCGCTGCGCCTCGGTCTTGAGCGTGTGCACATCGGTGTCGCCCACGCGGATGCTGCCGCGCTCGGTCTGCAGCAAGCCGGTGATGCAGCGCAGGATGGTCGACTTCCCGGAACCCGAAGGGCCGATGATCGACACCGCCTGGCCGCGCTGCACGTCCAGGTCGATGCCCTTGAGCACCCGATTGCTGCCAAACGACAGGTGAATGTCGCGCAGACTGACCAGCGGTTGCTCGGCGCGCGTGTCAGGAGAAGGCATAACGTCGCTCCAGGAATTGAGTGAATCGGGAAATCGGATAGCAGTAGGCGAAAAACAGGGCCAGCACGCTGAAGTAGATCAGCACCGTGAAGCCGGTCCGGTTGACCGTATTGCTGGCAATCTGCGCGGTGTCGATCAGGTCATGCACACCCACCAGCGAGGCCAGCGCGGTGCCCATGGTGATCACCGCGTAGAGGTTCATCCACGGCGGCAACATGCGCTTGAAGCACTGCGGCAGGATGATCGAACGGAAGATCTGCCCGCGTGTGAAGGCCAGCGAGCGGGAGGCTTCCCACTGCGTACCGGGTATCGAACCGATGGCGCCGCGAAAGATTTCCGCGACGTTGGCGCTGGCGGGCAACGCCAGGCCGAGGGTGACTTTCACCCAGTCCGGAAACGAGATCCAGGACGTACCGATGTGCAGCTCGAACGGAAACACGTAAGTGGTGAAATAGATCAGCACCAGCCACGGCGCGTTACGAAATACCTGCACCCAGATCTTCGCGGGCAGCCGGGTGATCCACAGCGGCGACACCGCCAGCGCGCCCACCAGCAGGCCGAGCACGGAGCCGATGGCAATCGCCAGCAGGCTGATCAGAATGTTCTGGGCAAAGCCCGTCGCCAGCGCTGGCGACCACTCCCGGAGCGCCGCAAACACCGGGCTTTTCGGGGCGCCGAAGACCAGCCAGAGCAGCACCGCGGCCAGCAGCGCCAGCGTGCCCGGATGCCGACGCGGCCACCCGGCCAGCACGCGCACAGACGAATCAATGGCCATAACCGGGCATCCTCAATTTGGCTTCGAGGGCACGGCCCACGCAATTGACGACGAAGCTGAGCAGGCCGAAAAACGCCAGCAGCAGAATCATCAGTTCCAGCACGTTGTCGCTCTGGGTCCAGATCATGATCGAGGCGTAGGTGATGTCGCCTACGGCAATGGCCGACGCCACCGCCGTCATTTTCACCAGATCGATCAGGTTGTTGATCAGCGACGGGAGCGCGAAACGCATCGCCAGCGGCAGTTGCACGTTCCATAGCAACTGGCGGCTGCTGAAGGCCAGGGAGCTCGCCGCTTCCAGCGTCACGCTCGGCACCGCTTCAATGCCGGCGCGCAAGGCTTCGGCGTGGAACGCGCCCTTGTGCAGGGAGATCACGATGACCACCCAGGCGAACGGCGTCAGCGGGTTCGCAGCGCCAATGGCCTGAGTCAGCAGCATGTTCAGCACCAGGAACGCGCAGTAGAGCTGCACCAGCGTCGGCGTGTTGCGGGTCACTTCGATGAACGCCCGCGCAGGTCTGGCCAGATAGGGCTTGCCGCTGGTCAGCATCGCGGCAAGCGCAAGACCTGCCAACAGGCTGCCCACGATCGTGAATGCGCACAGCAAGACGGTGGTCAGCGCGCCATTGACCATCGAACCGCGCTGATAGGCGTCCAGCAAAAAGCTGTAGTTCAGGCCGAACGCGGCCGTCCAGTGCACGAACCCTTCAAGCCAATGACTCATGCCAGCGCCTCGACCCGCAACCGGGCGCAGGCGTTGGCGATGCGCCGTCCAGCCTCGATGACGCTGCTGGTGGCCGTTGCGATGGACAAACGGAACCACGGAGACAGACCGTAAGCACTGCCGGCCACCCCGGCCACGCCCTGCTCCAGCAGGTAATCCACCACGTCGTTGTCGTTAGTCAGGCGCTGGCCATCGGGACGAACGCGTCCCAATAATCCGGCACAGCGGACAAAGACAAAAAATCCACCTTCGGGTATGAGCACATCAAGGCCGTCTACGTCGGTCAACGCGGCCACCAACAGATCGCGGCGTTGCCGGTAAGCCTGGATCTGGTCCGGCAAGAAAGCCAGGCCGCCTTCGAACGCTGCCAATGCCGCCGCCTGCCCCACCGACGAAGCGCCGGACGTGGATTGCGACTGCATGACCGTCATCGCGCCGGTCAGGGCTTGAGGGCCGGCGCCGAAGCCGATGCGCCAGCCGGTCATGGCATAGGTCTTGGAAACCCCGCCGATCAACAGGGCACGGGATTGCAGGTCCGGCGCGACGTTGAGCAGGCTCAGCGCAGATTGACCGTCGAAACGAATGTGCTCGTACAGCTCGTCCAGCAGCACCAGCACGGGGGGATGACGACGTAAAACGTCGGCCAGCGCCAGCAGCTCCGCTTCGCTGTACACCGCGCCGCTCGGGTTGCCGGGGCCGTTGATGATCAGCCAGCGGGTGCGCTCGTTGATGTGTTGTTCCAGTTGCGCGGGGGTCAGTTTGCAGCCCTGTTCCAGGCCGCATTCGATGAACACCGGCTCGCCGCCGTTGACCCGCACGATGTCCGGAAACGACGGCCAGTAAGGCACCGGCACCAGCACTTCATCGCCTTCGTCCAGAGTCGCGGCGAAGGCGTTGAAAATGACCTGCTTGGCGCCGTTGCCGATGACAATCGACGGCAGCGCATAGTCCAGACGGTTCTCACGCTGCAACTTGCGCTGCACGGCTTCACGCAGCTTCTTAACCCCCGGCGTCGGCGTGTACTTGGTCGCACCGGCGTCGATGGCTGTGTACGCCGCCTGCTTAATGTGCTCGGGCGTGTCGAAATCCGGCTCGCCGGTGGTCAGGTCAAGGATGTCGTGACCGGCCTCACGCAAGGCGTTGGCCCGGGATTTGGCCGCCGCGTTGGCGGACAGCGAAACGCGCTGGATACGCTTGGACAAACGAACACTCATGGGGCGGTGCTCCGGCTTTCGACGCTCGCCAGGACCTTGCCTGGATTGAGCAGATTGAGAGGGTCCAGCGCCTGTTTAACGCGGCTCATCAGGTCCAGTTCGACGGCGCTTTTGTAGCGCGGCAGCATGCTCAGTTTGCGTTGGCCGATGCCATGCTCGGCGCTGATCGAGCCGCCATGGGCATGGGCGCTGTCGTGCACCCGCTGGCTGAGTTCGGAGTAGCGGGTCATGTGTGCCTCGACGGTGGAGTCGAGTGGGTGGGCGACGTTGTAATGCAGGTTGCCGTCGCCCAGATGACCGAAGGTGAAATTGCGCACACCGGGAAAGTGCTGTTGCAGCATGGCGTCGGTGTGTTCGACGAATTCGACGATGCGCGAAATCGGGATCGAGATGTCGTGCTTCATGTTGCGTCCGGCCCGCTTCTGCGCGTCGCTCATGTTCTCGCGCAGCAGCCACAGCGCCTCGCTCTGGGCCAGACTTTCGGCAATCAGCGCATCAGCCAGCAGGCCCTCTTCGAAGGCGCTGCCCAACACGTCCTCGAACGCCTGACGGGCATGGGCTTCGCTGTGGTTATCGGACAGTTCCAGCAAAGCGAACCAAGGTTGAGCGGCATTCGAAAACGGCTGCGGACCTTCGGGAAACTGCTCGCGCAGCAGCGCCAGGCAATCGGCGGTGAGCAGTTCGAATGCGGTCAGGCTGGCACCGAAACCGGCGCGGGCATGGGACAGGAAACTCACCGCCTGGGTCAGCGAATCGAACGCCAGAAACGCGGTACTTTGCGCTTTGGGCAGCGGAAACAGTTTAAGCGTCGCCGCCGTAATGATGCCTAAGGTGCCTTCGCTGCCGATGTACAGGTCACGCAGGTCGTAACCGGTGTTGTCCTTGCGCAGACCCCGCAGCCCATGCCAGATCTCGCCTTCGGCGGTGACCACTTCCAGGCCCAGGGTCAGCTCGCGGGTGTTGCCGTAACGCAGCACCGCGGTGCCGCCCGCATTGGTACCGAGGTTGCCGCCGATGGTACAACTGCCCTCCGCGCCCAGGCTCAGGGGGAACAGACGCCCCGCTTCCCGGGCCACCTCCTGAATGTTCTGCAGGATGCAGCCGGCCTCGACCGTGAGGGTGTCGTTGTCGGTATCGATCTGGCGCACGCGATTCAAGCGGTCGAGCAGCAACAACACCGAACGCCCGCTGGCATCCGGGGTTGCCGCGCCCATCAACCCGGTGTTGCCGCCCTGCACCACAATCGGTGCCCTGTGGGCGACACAGGCGCGGACCACCGCCGCGACCTCGTCGGTGTCGGCCGGACGCACCACAGCGAGTGCCTGGCCGACGTAACTGCCCTGCTTGTCGGTCAGTTGCGCCGCAGATTCGGCGCCCGGCCGCACATGGCTGGCGCCGATCAGTTGCTGCAACGTCTGGAACAGATCGCTGTTCATCGCTGGCCTCCTGGGGTCATTTGGTGGCAAGCGGCGCTGCGCTGCGGAACTGTTCGTGCAGGTCACGCAGGGCTTGAGAGGAGGCCATGCCAGTGCGTTCGCCGAGTTCGATCAGCCAGCCGCTGCGGTGCCAGTCGCGAATGATCGCGTCGATTTTTGCCTGGGTATCGTGCTCGCCCTTGCGCACCCAGATCACCGATTTCGACGGGATCAGGTCGTTGGCCAGCGGGAGGTTGTAGTCGGCCCACTCCGGATCATCCAGCAGCGCATGCATGGTCGGACTGACGTGCACGGCGGCCACGCAACCGTTGCCACGCAAGGACAACAGCGACTCGGACTGGCTGCGGAACGCCTTGATTTCAGCGCCGTAGGTTTCCTGCAATGGCTTGATGAAGTTGCTGCCCTGAGACACGCAAACCGGCTTGCCCTTGAGGTCTTCCCATTTGCTGATGCCCGCGCCCTTGCGGATCAGCGCGGCGCCACCGACTTCTTCGTAGGGCGTCGGCGCGTAGTCGAGAATCTCGGCGCGCTCATCGGTGTACTGCATGTTGGCGATCAGGATGTCGACCTTGCCCTGCTGTAGAAACTGCACGCGGTTGGGGGCCAGCACGGAAACGGTTTCGACTTCGACGCCGAGCTTCTGTGCGATCCCCTTGGCCAGCTCGACGTTGTAGCCCAGGTGCTCGCCGGTCTTCGGATCGATGGTGCCAAACGGCGGGCCGCTGAGGATCACGCCGATGCTGATTTTGTGGCGCTGATTGATCTTGTCCAGCGTCGCGTCGGCGTGGGCCAGGGTCGCCCCCATTGCCAGGCCGATCGAGAGGCCAATAGCGGACAGGGTCTTGCCGATGGAAAAGCTGCTCATGAACGAATGCCTTGTAGGAAACCTGAAAAACCGGGCGAAAAAGAGCAGCAACTCAGGCGCCCGCGGCCTGGAACTTGTCGTGCAGCTCGACCAGCGCTGGCGAGGCCGGGGTGATGTGGTGGCGCTTCTCGGCGTCGATCAGCCAGCCGGTGCGGTGCCAGCCTTTGACGATGGCGTCGAGTTTGGCCTGGGTGTCGGTCTCGCCGGGGCGGGTCCAGATCACAGACGGCGCAGGATTGAGTTCGGGACTGAGGGCGCGGTAGTTCTGCCATTCCGGGCTGTCGGCCACCAATGGATTGATCAGCGTCGC
Organism: Pseudomonas graminis; assembly: GCF_013201545.1. Lineage (NCBI taxonomy): Bacteria > Pseudomonadati > Pseudomonadota > Gammaproteobacteria > Pseudomonadales > Pseudomonadaceae > Pseudomonas > Pseudomonas graminis. The sequence goes on along the minus strand of NZ_CP053746.1, from coordinate 3,483,086 downwards.
GTCGTGCACGGCCGCGACGCAGTTGTTGCCCCGCAAGGCGAGCAACGACTCCGAGGAGCTTTTGAATGCTTTCAGTTCAGCGCCGAATTCGGTGAGCGGCTTGACGTAGCTGCTGCCCTGGGACGTGCAGACCGGTTGGCCTTTGAGGTCTTCCCAGCGGGTGATCTTGCTGTCTTTGAGCAACGCTGCGGTGCCGCCGACGCGATAGAACGGCGTGGGTACGAATCCCAACTGCTGGCCGCGCTCAGCGGTCCACTCCATGTTGGCGATCAGCAGATCGACCTTGCCCTGCTGCAGGAACTGCACACGGTTGGCGGGCAGCACGGACACCAGTTCCACTTCGGCGCCGAGCTGACGACCCACGTCTTCGGCCAGGTCCACGTTCAGGCCCTCGGGTTTCTGCGTCGTCGGGTCAATGGAGCCAAACGGGCCGCCGGACAGCAGCACCCCCACCACCACACGGTGGCGCTGCTCGATCTTGTCCAGAGTGGCATCGACCTGCGCCGCAAAACTGGCGCCCAGCGTCACGGTGGCGCCGATCATCAGCGGCAGGATACGAGCAAGTGGCGAACGCGTGGACGGCATGGACTTCCCCTCAGATGGACATCGGCTCGGCGCGTGCGACGGGTAATGCGTCAGCGCCTTGTAATGAGCTGCATGCTAGGGAGGGAACTGCCGGAGCGGAAATGCAAATATCAAATATGGTTATAACTTTCTGGTTTCGGCCCTTAAAGCAAAAAAGCATAAGCACTGTTTTATTGAGCTTTATCGACATTTTTTGAGACTGGGCTTTCCCCATTCATAAAAAACCGTAATGTATTTGCCCGTTCAGCTGATGTAATACAGGCGTGCAGGAGTGAGCTTGCTCACGATTGCTGTGTATCTGCGCCGATGATTGGCCTGACAGATCGCGATCGCGAGCACGCTCACGCCTACAAGCAATGGCGCTGCGGGTAATAAACCGTTCAAACGAGTAAACACGATGTCCTCTACCCTAGACCTCGAACTGCTGCGCACTTTCGTCGCCGTCGTCGATCACCACAGCTTCGCTGGCGCCGGGGCGCATCTGTCACGCACGCAGTCGTCGGTTACCCAGCACATGCAGCGTCTGGAGCAACAGATTGGCGTCAGTCTGTTCCAGAAACAGGGCCGTCAGAAGCAACTCACCGAACCCGGTCGACAGCTGTTACGCCATGCCCGGCAGATGCTTTCGCTGAACGACGACGCGCTCAACTCCCTTCGCGAAAGCAGCATGAGCGGCGTGCTGCGTATCGGCTCGCCCCACGACATCGCCGACACCATCCTGCCGCCGATCCTCAGCCACATCGCCCGTTCTGCGCCGAAGCTGCGACTGGAGATCGACGTCGGTCGGAGCCCGTTTCTGATGGAGGATTTGCATCGCGGCAAGGTCGACATGGTGATTTCAACCCGCGAGGATCCGGCGCTGGAAGGGTTCGCCTTGCGCACGTCGCCGGTGTGGTGGATCTGCTCGGCGCAGTACCTGCACGTTCCTGGAGAACCGATACCGCTCATTCTGGTGGACGAGCCGAGTATTTACCGGCGCTATGCCATCGAAGCACTGGAGCGCGCCGACATCGAATGGCGTCAGGCGTACCTGGCGTCGAACCTGATCGGCATCAAGGCCGCCACGCGCGCGGGCCTCGGGGTCACGGCGCGAAGCATGGAAATGCTCGGGCCGGACATGCGGGTGCTGGGGGAAGCCGACGGTCTGCCGAGAATGCCCGACGTCACTTATTACCTGTGGATTCGTCCCAATACGGTGAATCCGCTGGCGCGCCGGGCGTATGAGCTGATTCGTGGCAGTCAGGGCCTATAGCGGCCCTGGTCTCTTCCACGGGGTTATTTCTGCAGTTGCGCTTCCAGCCAGTGCCTCAAGTCCGCCACTTCAGCCGTTGTAATCGTATGCCCTGCTCCCGCGTAAGAATGAAACTCGGGAACGATCAGCAAATTCTCCAGCACCGCTTTGGCGTCGGTTGCACCCGAGTAAGCCACGCGGGTGTCGGCCGAGCCGTGGCCGATGAACACCTTCAGTGGTTTCAGACGCTCATCGGGTTTCAGGCGTGAATGGATGGACGCGAGAATCTTGCCGCTCAAGGGCGCGATGCCGTGCACCAGTTCCGGATATTGCAGGCCGATCTGGTAACTCATCATCGCGCCCTGGCTGAAGCCGACCAGGATCACTTTGTCGGGCTGGGTCTGGTATTTCTCGGTGGCCTGCTGGATGAAAGTCCGCAGCAGGTCGGTGCTTTTGTCGACATCGCTGGTCACGCCTTCGTATTCGGCCTGATCGGTGTCCTGGGTGAACCACTTGTAGCCGCCGCCGTCGACTTCCTGCGGCGCCCGCACGGAGAGGTAGGTGTAGCTCGGAGAGAGATCGTTTTTGATGTCTAGCAGGTCGCGCTCGTCGCTGCCGTAGCCGTGCAGGAAAATGATCAGGGGCTTGTCTTTGGATTCAGCGGACGCCGCCGCCAGGTACGGCAGCGCAAGATCGGTGAGCAGCGCGGGTTCTGCGTGGGCCATGCCGGTAAACACACACAGCAGCGCGGCGAAAAACTTCATCATGAGCGTGAGCCTTTTGCGAAAAACGTCGGGCTCATCATACGCAGCATGTCGCGAATGTCAGCCCGTCAATGATCGCGCAAAGCTGTCAGGTGGCTGTACGGAGTATGAATTTCTCAGGCGCAGGGTTCAGGAGTCCAGCGCCTCCAACCCCAGATGCTCACGCAGGGTCGAGCCTTCATAGGCTGTGCGAAACAGCCCTTTGCGTTGCAGGTGCGGGATGACGCTTTCGACGAATTCGCTGAACGAGCCCGGCAAATACGCCGGAGAAATCACGAACCCGTCGCAGCCACCCAACGTGAACATCTCCGCCAGTTGATCGGCGATCTGCGCCCCCGTGCCGACCAGTTGCGGCACCCGGACGCTGCTGGCGAAAATCCGGCCCAGTTCCTCCAGCGTCGTGTCCGGCCCCTGCATCAGCAGCTTCTCCGCCGCAGCAGGCGGTATCGACGGCGCGCGTGCGATCTCCGCCAGGGTCGCCGACAGCGGAAACGGCGAGAGGTCCACGTTCAGTTGCGACGCCAGCGTGACCAGCCCCAGTTCCGGGCGCGCCAATGCGTTGTGCTTGTCGCGCTTGGCCCGCGCCTCGGCTTCGCTGCCACCAATAAACGGCATCACAGCCGTCAGCACTTTACAGCTGTCGGCGTGGCGGCCTTGCGCGACGACCTGTTCGCGCACGTCCTGGCGAAACGCGTGCATGGCTTTGAGGTGCGGGTGAATGGTGAAAATCGCCTCGGCCCAGCGCGCGCCGAACCGCCGTCCTCGGCCCGAGGAGCCTGCCTGAATCAGCACCGGCCGCCCTTGCGGCGTACGCGGAATGTTCAGCGGACCTTCGACCTTGAACCATTCGCCATGATGCTGCACCGAAGTGATCTTCGACGGGTCGGCCAGCACGCCGCTTTCCCGGTCCAGCTTCAACGCATCCGGCGCCCAGCTGCGCCACAACTTCAGCGCCACTTCGACGAACTCGTCAGCGCGGTCGTAACGCAGGTCATGCTCAAGGTGTTTGTCCTTGCCGAACAGGCGCCCTTCGCTGTCGTTCATCGACGTGACGATGTTCCAGGCAGCGCGGCCTTTGGACAGATGATCGAGCGTGGCGAACTCCCGGGCGATGTGCGCCGGCTCGTAATACGTCGTCGAGCGGGTAGCGCCCAGGCCCAGCTTGCTCGTTTGCCCGACCAGATAGGACAGAATCGGCAGCGGGTCCAGCCGCGTCGCATCCTGCGCACCGTAACGCAGGGCCAGGTCGCGCGAGCCGCCCATCTGATCGCCCACCGCCAGCCGGTCGGCGAAGAACAGGAAATCGAACAGCCCCTCCTCCACCACCCGCGCCGTGCGGGCGTAATACTCGGGATCAAGGTAATGGCCGACCGTCTCGGGATGGCGCCAGACCGCATGACTGTGAATGACCGGCCCGGTCAGCAGGAACGCCGACAGGTGAATGTGACGACTCATGATCGCGCTCCTGACTTAGTGGGCGTGCGGGGTCCAGACAGCGATGTCGGACACCTTCAGCGCTTTGGGGATCATCCCGGCCTCGAAATAGAAGTCGGCGATGCGCTGCTGTTCGGCCAGTTCATCCACCTTGACCGGGACGATGTCGTAACTGCGCCGGCTGTTGGCCAGCTCGACGGTCTCAGGCGGGATGTTGCCCCACAGCGGCGCCAGATTCGCCGCGGCTTCATGAGGATGACCTTTCACCCACTGCCCGGCATCGTGCAAGGTGTCGAACACCACTTGCAGCACCTCGGGATGGGCCTTGGCGAAACTCGTGTTGGCCACATAAAAACGGTTGTAATTGGCAATGCCGCCGGAGCCGTCGGTCAGCACGCGAACATGATGCTCACGCTGCTGGGTCGCCAGGAACGGGTCCCAGATCGCCCAGGCGTCAACGTTGCCGCTGGCAAACGCGGCGACACCGTCGGGCGCCTCCAGGTAAATCGGCTTGATGTCCTTGAGGGTCAGCCCGGCGCTCTTCAGGGCCGAAATCAACAGAAAATGACTGCCTGAGCCCTTCGACACCGCAACGGTTTTGCCCTTGAGGTCGGCAACGCTGTGAATCGGTGAGTTGTCCGGGACGATGATGGCCTGCGCCGTCGGGGAGGGATTCTCACGGCCGTAGTAGGTCAGCGGTGCATTCGCCGCCTGCGTGAACAAGGCAAACGCATCGGCGACGTCGGCGTGCAGGTCGACACTGCCGGCGTTCATCGCGCTGAGCAGCCCGCTGCTGAATTCATGCCAGTTGACGGTAAAGCCCAGCGGCTTGAGTCGTTCCTCCAACTGGCCGTCGTTCTTGAGCAGAATCCATAGCGTGGACGAACGCTGGTAACCGATGTTGATGACCTGCTCGGCGTGAGCGGTGACGGTCGCCAGCATTAATGCGGCGGCGACGATGATCTTTCGCAGGGGCATGAGGATCCTTGAACGGGCACAAGAGGAGCGCTCAGCACGAAAACGAACGAGCACATCGGAGCAGCTTCATTTTTATTATAAAAAACGGCGCAGGTTATGAAAGAAACTTATAGATCTATGCATATGCCCGAAGCGCAATGGAACGGCTGAATACCCGCTGCGGTCTAGGGAGAAGCACATCAGTCCGTTGCCGAACCCAGGAGCACCCGTGAACATTTTTGAAGCGCTGAGAGAAAGTCATGAACGGCAACGCGGCTATGCCGACGCCTTGATCCAAACCCATGGCGACAGTGAGGAGCGTGTCGAGGCCTACAAACAGCTGAAAGCTGAACTCCAGGCCCATGAAACCGCCGAAGAGCGCTTCTTCTATATCCCGCTGATGCAGTACGACAACGGTGTTGACCTCAGTCGCCATGCCATTTCCGAGCACCATGAAATGGACGAAATGATGGAAGAGCTCGACGAAACCGAGATGTCCAGCCCGTCATGGATGGCCACGGCCAAAAAGCTGTCAGAGAAGGTTCATCACCACCTGAAGGAAGAAGAGCAGAAGTTCTTCCAGTCAGCGGGCAAGTTGCTGGACGACCAGCAGAAGCAGTCGCTGGCCCGTGAGTATCACAAGGAGTATGAGGAGCAGTTGGCTAAAGCTTAAGCCGCTCTGAATGCTGAAGGCCCCGACTGTTCGGGGCTTTTTTTCGGCTGCGTTTTTTCGCCGTAGTTTTGTTCGCTGTGCGGCGTTGCTGGTGAAAAGCGGTCGCGTGCGGGTTTGGCGGAGTGCGCAAGAAGTTGCGCACCTGTTTGTTGAAAATGGAAGGCTCAATGCCCTGCAGGCCACGTCGTTTGGGGCGTGCAGACAAGTGCGCAAGAAGTTGCGCAGGGGTGCGCAACTTCTTGCGCACCTTTGCCTTGTCGTCTGGGTTGGCGTTCGCTAAATCCTCCTGATTTTCTCCTTAAGCTATTGATTTTGCTTGGCTAATTCATAATTGGCACAGCCTTTGATATCTCCGTGGCCCCCGGATTGGCATTCACGCCTTTTCGGATGGTTTTTTGAGCACGGAGAGCATCCTTGGCAAACCCCGCAGTTACGTCCGGCAGCGACGCAAAAAACGAGCCTCAGCTGGCGATCGTTCCGCTTGATCTGATTCAGCTTGAGGACGTCGGGGCCGGCGCTGCCAATGTCGATGCCTGGCTTCGGGACATCAGCGGCGGGGTCGTTTCGCTTGAACGGATCAAGAGCGCTGCGGGCTTTTTGCCTGTGGTGGGCAACATCATGGCGCTGGTTGATGCGCTGAATGACATCGTCCGGCTGGCGACCAGTGAGAAACGCGACCCTCTGGACTGGGTGAGTCTGGGCATCAATTTGATTGGCGTCTTGCCGACACCGCCGACCATGGCGGCAGCGCGGATGAGCTTGCGGCCGATGCTGTTTCTGGTGCGTCAGGAGATGCGTCAGGCAGGAAAGATGGTGTTGGGGGATGCGCTGATCGAGATTCTGATCGGGCACCTCAATGCCACCATTGTCGGGACCCTTGATGACTTTGTGACGCAGGCGCAGGCCAAGCTCCCCGGGATTCTCGATGACGCGGGGAAGCTGGGCGAAGGCGTGCTGAACGAGATCGCCAAGGGTCTGGAAAGCGTGGTCAACGGCGATCTCGATGCCGAGGGCAGTCTGCTTGAGGCGGTGCAACTGATCAGCGATGGGCGCAAGCAGTGGGACTACGATCCCAAAGGCGCGATTTCCAACATCTTCATCGCGGTTGCCGATGTTTACATCGCAGCCGGCCAAAAAATCGTCAACGGCACCGTCGAACATCTTGTGCCTGAAGCGCTGAAAGACCCGGTACGCAGACAGGCTAAGTCGTTGCGTGCCATGGGGTCAGAGCTTCGGACCCAGATTAATGGTCTAGCAGATCCTGAGGTTCAAAACTCGATTGGAGCGTTGCTGCAGACGTTGGCTGGAGCGGTTGTAAGTTGGCGTTCCCGCAATGGGCATGGTCAGTCGTTCAACATCAAGCCGGGAGTGACCAATCAGGCCAAGCGTCGGGGCAGCGAAGGCAAACTCGAAGTTGTTCAGCGTGAGAAGCCTGCCAAGGGCCGGCCCAACGTACTGAAGAAGTGCACATGTGCCTGTCCTTGCGCCTGTAACTGCGGCTCAACGGGGAACAGCATCAGTTTTGCGATGGGCTCGGAGTCGGTCAGTCATACCGATTTCAGCCTACCGGGGCCGTTTCCCATTGAGTGGACGCGGACTTATTGCTCGAGTCTGGATGCCTTCGATCATGACGTGGTGGGCGCGCGATGGATCACGCCGTTTACCACTCGGTTTGATCTCGTCGGCGATGGTTTGGTGTTTCATGACGCCGACGGACGTAGCCATGAATTTCCTCTTCCCAAGGTCAAGCTGTTTCATTTCAACGCCATTGAAAACCTGACCGTCATTCGCTTGAGCAAGGACCGCGTGATGCTGATGCGCGGGCTTGAACACAGGGAAACCTATGTTCGGCGGGGCAAGCGCTTTGTTCTGATCAACAAGGTTCTGCCCAATGCAGCCGGGGTTATGCTGCATTACGAGCATCGTCATGATGGGCGTTTGATGCTCTCTGAGTTGGTCACTTACCGGGAAAAGGACGCCCGCAAAGTCCACTTGCGCTTGGGCACTTTGATTGATGATCAGGGCCGTCTGACCGGTCTGTGGGAAATACGTGACGGCGACGTCAAACGCCAACTGTGTGCGTATCAGTACGACGATTTTGGTGACCTTGTCCTCGCTCAGGACGAGAACGGCGCCGCGTGGCGTTACCAGTATCAAGACCACTTGATCACCCGCTATACCGACCGCACTAATCGTGGCTTGAATTTGCAGTGGCAAGGCACGGGGCCCGACGCGAAAGCCATACGCGAATGGGCTGACGATGGCAGTTTTGATACCCGGCTGGCGTGGGATGAAAACATCCGTCTGACCTATGTCACCGATGCCTTGGGCCACGAAACCCGGCACTACTACGACAGCCTGGGTTACACCTACCGCATTTGTCATGCCGATGGCCGTTCCGAATGGTTCTTCCGCGACGCCGCGAAAAACATCATCCGCCACGTTCACACCGACGGCAGCACCGACCGCTATCGCTACGACAAGCTGAGCAAGCTGACCGAGCACACCCGCGCGGATCACAGCGTGATGAATTACGCCTACGACGACAAAAGCCATCTGATCAAGATCAGCGATGGTGAAGGCGGGTTGTGGAAACGGGACTATGACCATCGCGGAAATCTGATTGAAGCGATTGATCCGCTAGAGAACGTTACTGAATACGCCTACAACTCGTTCGGTCTTCCTACAGCGATCAAGGATGCCAACGGCAATACCAAGAAACTTGAGTACAACGCCGCCGGCCAGTTGCTGAAATACGTCGACTGCTCTGGCAAGGTCAGCGTGTGGGATTACGACGAACGCGGCCAAATGGTTCGCTTCGCCGATCCTGCTGGGCACAGCACCGAATACCAATACAAATCAGGCCAATTGGTCCTGATCAAGCACCCGGACAAAACCGAAGAGCGCTTTAGCCGCGACGCCGAAGGTCGTTTGCTCGCCCATTCCGATGGCCTTGAACGCTGCACCACTTGGCGCTATTCAGCTGCGGGCTTTATCGCCGAGCGCGTCGACGCCGCCGAGCAAACCCTGCGCTATCGCTGGGACAAACTCGGTCGTCTTGTTGCGCTGGAAAACGAAAACGAGCGCCGCGCGCACTTTCACTACGATCCGGTCGGGCGCCTGCTGGAAGAGCGCGGCTTCGACAATCGCTCGACCCGCTATCAGTACGATCCCGAAACCGGACGGCTCGCTCAGACTGTTAACGGCCAGCGCACGATTGCGTTGACCTTCGATCCCGTGGGCCGCCTGACCGAACGCCGTGCGACGCTCGGCGAAAAGTCCCAAAGCGAAACTTTTGCCTACGACGGCAATGGCCATCTGGTCATGGCCACCAACGCCGCCAGCCGGTTGCAGTGGTTCCATGACCCCGCCGGGAATCTAGTGCGCGAGCACCAGCATTACTCGAATCTGGATAAACCACTGGTTGCCGTCTGGCAGCATGAATACGACGCGCTGAACAACCGCGTCGCGACCATCCGCCCGGACGGTCACCGCGTCAGTTGGCTGACCTACGGCAGCGGCCATCTGCTGGGCCTGAAGCTCGACGAGCACGAACTGCTCAGTTACGAGCGCGATGACCTGCATCGCGAAGTCGCCCGTCATCAGGGAAATCAACTGCTGCAAACCCAGCAATGGGACCCAGCGGGACGCCTTCAAGAACAGCTCCTGGGCCGAGCAGACGACAAAACCACGCTCATCAAGCGCGCCTACACCTACGACGCCGCCGGCCAGCTCACCGACATCAACGACAGCCGTCGCGGCCAATTAAGTTACCGCTACGACCCCGTCAGCCGCCTACTCAGCGCCACCAGTCGATTAGGCACAGAAACCTTCGCCTTCGACCCCGCGAGCAACCTGCTTGACGACAGCGCAGCGCCAGTTCGGAGGCCTTTAGATCCCGAACCTGTCCGCAACAAACTTGTGGACAACCTTCTACGCGACTACGCCGGCGGCCACTACGAATACGACGAACGTGGCAACCAGACAGAGCGCTGGACCAACGGCCTGCGCAGCGAACTGCACTGGGACCTCTTCGATCGCCTCGCGCATTTCCGCGATCCGCGCCTCAGAGTCGACTTCGGCTACGACCCTCTCGGACGGCGCCTCTACAAACTCTCAAAGGCCCACTACCGCCCACGCCCGGAAGCCGGCACTGGCTGGAACGAAAACGAACACGCCCGCAAAGAGCGGGAACTGGGTTGTGGGTTCACCCTGTACGGCTGGGATGGCGACAACCTCGCGTGGGAAAGCAGCCCGCCGCCCTATGCAGGCGGGTTAGGCCGAACCGTCCATTACATCCACGAACCCGGCACTTTCGTCCCGGTGGCCCAGGCCATCCGCCACGGAACCATCCGCCTCGTAAGCCAACCGACCTACACCGGGCGCTACAACTTCAAAGAAGACCCGCTCTGGACCTACAAACCGGTCGCACTGCCCGTCGACGCGCTCGCCTGGTACCAATGCGACCACTTGGGCACCCCGCAGGAAATCACCGACCAGAACGGCAACACCGCCTGGAACGCGCAGTACAAAGCGTGGGGCGAAGCAACCGAACAGCGCTCGGAGTTCGCCCAACAAATTGGCCTAACCAATCCGATTCGCTTCCAGGGCCAGTACCACGACCACGAAACCGGCCTGCACTACAACCGGCATCGGTACTATGATCCAAGAGTCGGGCGCTTTATTAGCAAGGATCCGATTGGGTATGAGGGTGGCATTAATGTTTACCAATATGCCCCGAACCCACTGGTTTGGACTGATCCCTTGGGGTTGGCGGCCCACCGTGGCCGGATCCAGGCTCAAGGCGCCAAGCTTGAGGAGTCGGTCGCTTGGAACCAAGATAAACCCCTGACGGCGAGTGAAGGCAAACAAAAGCTGAGTGAGTTAAAGGCAAAACTCCACAGGAAGGATCTTGCCGTCCGCGAGGATGCTTTTAAAAAGGCTGATAAATACATAGACAATGCAACTAAGTGCGGGGGTGCAGATGCTTTCATCAGTCACTCCTTTAGGGTGCAAGGCACTAAGCATGAGCGTGTTGATATTGAAATAATCACTGGCAAGGCGTTTACGGAGTAAGTGAATGTTTGATGACTATTTGAATGATGAGCAGAGCTATATCCGACTCGAGCGATATCTATATGATCTTTTTTTCCTCGAGTGTGACGCGAGGGGGGTTGAATCAAAAAATTTCAAGGCACCTTTTTACAACACGGCTTTTTCAGATGGCACGCCTTTCAGGGAAGGCAACCCTATATTCTCAGCACGAAACGAAGTAACCGGCAAGATTCTGAGAATAGTTCTTGACGAAGATGACGTTCCATTAGTGACGTATCACGACAAAGACATGGGCTGTGAGCTCGTAATCATAGCGAGAATAGCTTTGTTGAAGCAAATCAGCGAAGAGATGGTCGAATGGATTAATTCTCAGTAGCTACATCAGAACAATCTAAACCTGAGTAAGCTGATTGGTCACTCTTGAAGGTTGCAAAGAAATCACCAAACATAAAAGCATTCAGTTAAAGGGGACGGACCCCTTTTAATCTAAATATTAAAAATCAAACAGACAAACCTTTTAAACTAGCAGCCACTCAATAGATCGCATGTAAATGTAATTGCTATGCGCCGTAATTTAATTAGGATAAAGGGGACGGCCCCCTTTAACCCACAAATTAACCATTTGCTGGCAGCTCGATTTTTCATACACAAAAAGGAACAGCTTCTTTAAATTTCGCTAATTATTTATCCAATGGGGAGATTCACTCGACTCAAATCTCACCGCAACACAATTAACACCCTCAACTTTCACTCTATGAGACATCGCATGTTTACCTATAAACTCGCCTTCAATTTCTGCAGGGCCTCTGCCCTGACCTTTGCCCTGCTCTCGGGCTCAGCCATGGCGCAAACTGAATCTGGAAAAGATCTAGTCCGTCAGCTAGACGATGCGGTGATGGAATACGCTTATTCCAAGGATGCCGCAGACTTGGCTATCGTCAATTCGTTACTTGCGAGCGGCGCGCGACCGGACATCAAGATCCTGTGGCATGCGACCTATTATCAACGGCCCGATCTGGTTGATCGCCTGCTCGAATTTCCGATTGATGTAAACCAAACTTTTGAAACCAGCGGCGAAACCGTCTTGCTAACGGCGCTCAAGCACGGCAAAGATCCGCAAGTATCAAAGGATGAACTACACATTGTGGAAAGTTTGCTCAAAGCGGGCGCTAATCCTAATGTTTTTGCCCAAGGTGGTACTACTACGCCGCTTAAAGCGGCACTCGAAGCACAGCCGTTCCCCCAGCCGATTTTGGTAAAGATGCTGCTGCGTTACGGTGCTGATCCCAAGCTGTTGAGTCCCCAGGGGTTTTCCCCGCTAATGGGCAAGGGGGCTACGAATATTGAAGTGATCAAACTGTTGATCGCAGCCGGTACCGATCCATACGGCGTCAGCAGAGTTGCTTCAACCCCTCTTCATTATGTCTGCACGCGATCCTTTGAGCTGAGGGATCAGCCAGATCCACAAGCTGCAGAGCGCATAGCACTGTTGCACAAGAAAGGAACCTCGATTGATGCCCTCTCACCCCAGCAGAGGCCGTGGCCCATTGGAACGCCATTGGCCGAGAGCGCGATGAGTCGTAATCCCGATTGCATAAAGGCCTTGCTGGATGCCGGCGCCAGTAAAGATGCACCAGCCTTTACGCCAGAATATGCATTGAAAGATCCGGAGGTTAAAGGTCAAACGGTACGCGAGCATGTACTCAAGTCGGCCGAGACTCATCCAACTTTATATTCCGACGCTGTTGTAGAGCTGTTTAAATGACGGCCACTCACCGCGTGCTGTCCTTCATTGCTAATTGAGACATTCTGGTAATTAGCCATAACCTCTAACTGGCTATAGCCCATTCCGCTCCAAACGCAAAAAGCCCCGAATCATCGGGGCTTTTTCATCACGCCAGTGAGTTGATCACCAGCATCAAGGATCAACCTGCGCCATCAACTCCGCCACCGGCTCAGCCCGCTTGGCATACCGCTGCGCCACCACCGCACACACCATCAGTTGAATCTGGTGAAACAGCATCAGCGGCAAAATCAGCAGCCCAATGGTGCTCCCCGCAAACAGCACTTGCGCCATCGGCACGCCGGTGGCCAGGCTTTTCTTCGAGCCGCAGAACAGGATGGTGATGCGGTCTTCCTGATTGAAGCCGAACAGCTTGGACAGCAAGGTCGCGGTCACGAGCACCAGTGTCAGCAGCAGGCAGCACACCACCACCAGCCCGGCCAGGTCCCAGATCGGTGTTTTCTGCCAGATGCCTTCGTTAACCGCCTCGCTGAACGCACCGTAGACCACCAGCAGGATCGAGCCCTGATCGACGAATTTCAGCCAGTTCTTGTTGCGTCCCACCCAGGCGCCGATCCAGCGCCGCATGATCTGGCCGGCAATGAACGGCAGCAGCAATTGCACGCTGATTTTCACGATGGCGTCGAGGGTCGAGCCGCCTTCGCCGTGGACGTTCAGTAACAGCGTAACCAGCAGCGGGGTCAGGAATATACCGAACAGGCTGGAGGCCGCCGCGCTGCAGATCGCCGCCGGAATATTGCCGCGTGCCAGTGACGTGAAGGCGATCGCCGACTGCACCGTCGCGGGCAGCGCACACAGGTACAGAATGCCCATGTACAGGTCTTTGCCGATCAGCGGCGACAGCACGGGTTTGAGTGCCAGGCCGAGCAAGGGGAACAGGACGAATGTCAGCCCGAAGACCAGCAGGTGCAGGCGCCAATGCCCCGCGCCGGCGATGATCGATTCGCGGGACAGTTTGGCGCCGTGAAGAAAGAACAGCAGCGCGATGGCGATGTTGGTCAACCAGCCGAAGCCAACGGCCACTTGCCCGGTGGCCGGCAGGAAGCTGGCGATGATCACCACGGTGATCAGCATGAGGGTGAAGTTGTCGGGGAGAAAACGGGGGCGGGTCATCTGCGTTATCCGAAGCTGCCAGGAACATGCCTGCCACTTTAGCGCGCAATGCACCTGCCGACTAACGCCAATATGTCGATCAATAGCGGCTAACGGACACATCCACTCGAGTGCTGCAGCCAGATGCCCCTTCCCGGCTGAAGCCGGTCCCACTGGAAGCAGCCGAAGCCGCCTGCCAGACAGTGCGTCGACAGGCGGATCAACGATACTCCGGGTTACCTCAGGCCAGACCGCCCTGAATCACACGCATCACGGTCACTCGACGCTGGCCGGGATTGTCTGCAATGAGCCGGGACAGCGCGGCTTGCCACTTCAATATGTCCTTCTCTTTGGAGAGCATCATCAGTTGTTCCCAGCCCATCGGGCCACGGGGGCCAGCCTGCTCGGGGCTGTCTTCGCGTTTCAAGAGGTTTGCTGCAATTTCCGAGAGAGTACTCATGGCCAGCTCCTGGGCATGCGCGTTGTTGAGCATGCCAATTCAAAACTAAAGGTGATTTCAGGAGTGCCTTCGCGCCAATTTTCTGTGATCGAGGCCGCCTGTAACAGGGATGTAGCAAAGTTCAGACCAAGAGAGATATCGCCGACTTATTGTTCATCTGGCCCGTCCGATCACCCTCGATTTTGCAGTGTGTCGCCGGACGCATTCCCGGCTAAAGCCAGTCCTACCTACTACGTGACGCCCGACGTGTTCCCGGCTAAAGCCGGTCCTGCTGAATCCACGAGAATCGCCATCCATGCGCGTCGGTCGGTCTTTCAGTGCCAACGGTTGACCCCTCTTGGCAGAGCCGCTTAACTGTATATACATACAGCTAACAAACAGGAGGGCTTCATCATGAACGTCGTTTTCCCCGGTTTTTCCGCAACTCCCCGCAGCCAACGCCCTACGTCAGCACGTCCAGCCGCTCCGGCCGCCCTGCCCCGGGCCTGCACTCGCCGCGCGCCGATGAATCCGCCGGTCAATTCAGCGACTGCCCGGTTCAGCGTGGCCCATCATGATCCCGTATGAACGAACCTTCGCGCTGATTGACTGCAACAGTTTCTACGCCAGCTGCGAACGGGTTTTCCGCCCGGACCTGATAAGGACACCCATCGTCGTGCTGTCCAACAACGACGGCTGCGTCATCGCGCGCAGTTACGACGCCAAACCCTTCGTGAAAATGGGCGCGCCGTATTACCAGATCAAGGACGACCTGCGCCGTGCCGGGGTGGTGGCGTTCAGCAGCAATTACGCGCTGTACGGCGACATCAGCGAGCGGGTGATGACGATCATCGAGTCGATGGTGCCGGCCCTCGAGGTGTACAGCATCGATGAAGCGTTCGCCGAGCTGACCGGCATCCCCGGCGACCTGAAACAGTTTGGCCGGGACATTCGTGAGCGACTGTTCAAATGCACCGGCATCCCGGTGGGCGTAGGCATCGCGCGGACCAAGACGCTGGCCAAGCTGGCCAATCACACCGCCAAGCGGCTGTCGCACATCACCGGCGGCGTGGTCGACTTGAGCGATCCGTTCAAGCGCGACTGGACCCTGCGCAACACTAACGTTGGCGAGGTCTGGGGCGTCGGCAAACGCATGAGGGCGCACCTCGAAGGCATGGGCATCAAGACAGCGATGGACCTGGCCCGGGCCGACCCGTGGACCTTGCGCAAGACTTTCAGCGTGGTCATCGAAAAAACCGCCCGCGAGTTGGCCGGCACGCCTTGCCTGGAGCTCGAAGACGTCACGCCGCCGAAACAGGAAATCTGTTGCAGCCGCATGTTTGGCGCACGGGTCACCGACATCGAGCCCATCAAAGAGGCGGTCGCGACTTATACCCAGCGCGCCGCCGAAAAGCTTCGAGCGCAGAACTCGCTGTGCAAGAAGATCCGCGTCAGCATTCGCACCGGGATGTTCAACCCCGAGGAAGTCAAGTACGCCAACGCCGCCCTGGTGGAACTGCCCTACCCCACCAACGATGTGCGCCTGATGACCAAAGCGGCGACCGAAGCGGTCAATCGGCTGTTTCGGCCGGGCTTCAAATACAGTAAAGCCGAAGTGCTGCTGATGGATTTGCGCCACCCGGGCGAATTCACCGATGACCTGTTCGCCCATTCGCAGCCCACCGACGCCGGCAAGGTGATGGAGGTGCTTGATGAAATCAACACGCGATGGGGTCGCGGCACACTGCGCTCGGCCAGCGTCCCGGCGGCGCCGGAATGGGCCATGCGCCGTGACCTGATGAGCAGCAGTTACACGACGCGGGTTGATCAGTTGTGGACGGTCAAGGCGACCTGAACCGTGTTTTTTGGCGCCCGCAGTGAACGCAGCCGCCCTTGAGCACAGCCAGGTTGCCCTGGCTGATGCACTGGGTGCTTGAAGTCATCAAGCGCTGCGGTCGCTGAACGTGTAGATGTAACTGCATATGCATAACGCCCAAATAGGCTGAACTATGTTCCTGACCCATTGATCCCAAACGATGCGCACCCTGCGCGGCCCTGATGGGTCAGTTCATTTGCACAGCATAAGCGTCAGCAAAATAGGGAGTCGTCGTGAACACTACCGCCCATCTTGTCTACAGAAACCCGCCAGGCCCGCTACACGCGATAATGCTTGCCGGAACCGTCCCGCTGTTTCTCGGCGCATTGCTGAGCGACATCACCTACTTTCAGACGTACCAGATTCAATGGAGCAACTTCGCCTCCTGGCTTATCGCCGGGGGTCTGGTGTTCTGCGGACTCGCCGTGCTGTTCGCGCTGGTCAATCTGATCCGGGCCGATCGCAAGGCCGGGCGCCCTGTGGTCTATCTGGTGTTGTTGGTGGTGACCTGGGCACTGGGGCTCGTCAACGCCTTTGAACATGCCAAGGATGCCTTCGCCACCATGCCGTCGGGCCTCATTCTCTCCGCACTGACCACGCTGCTGATTGGCGTGACAGCGTGGCTGGGACTCACCAGCGTGCGCACGGGGGATGGAAAATGAATCACTCGATCAAACTGACCGCAATCAGCATGGCGTTATTGTTAAGCGGCTGCGGTGACGCCGGCGATGCCACCCAGGCATTGGGGCCTGATCCAAAACTGCCGGCCGCCCAGCGCGGTCTTTTACCCAGCATGAAGATTGCCGAACCGGCGTTGTGGGGCGACCAGAAGCCCACGGTCCCTGAGGGCTATAGCGTGACGGCCATCGCCGCCGACTTGCAGATTCCTCGTCAAACGCTCGTGTTGCCCAACGGCGATATCCTCGTGGCTGAAGGGCGTGGCGGCAATGCCGCAAAACTCAAGCCCAAGGACGTGATTGCGGGGTACATCAAGGCCCAGGGCAACACCAAGGTCAAAGGCGGTAACCGCCTGACGTTGCTGCGAGATGCAGACGGTGACGGCGTCTACGAGACGAAGACTGTATTTGCGGAGAACCTTAACGCGCCCTACGGCCTGGCATTTGCCAACGGCAAATTGTACGTGGCCAACCAAGACGAATTGGTGCGTTTCGATTATCAGGAGGGGCAGACCAAAGCCGACGGCCCACCGATCAAAGTCACTGACCTTCCCGCTGAAATAAATCACCACTGGACCAAGTCATTGGCCATCAGTGATGACGGACGCACCTTGTACGTCGGCATCGGTTCGAACAGCAACGTGACCGAGCGCGGCATGGAGGTCGAACTCGACCGGGCCAGGGTCTGGCAGGTGGATGCCGAGACCGGTGCCCACAAAGCGTACGCGACCGGCATCCGCAACCCGACGGCGTTGACCATTCAGCCGCAAACCGGGAAGTTATGGGCAGTGGTCAACGAGCGCGATGAACTGGGCCCGGATCTGGTCCCGGACTACCTGACCTCGGTTCGCGAAGGCGGGTTCTACGGGTGGCCCTACAGCTATTGGGGTCAGAACGTCGACACCCGTGCCCAACCGCAGAACCCGAAAATGGTCGCCGCCGCCATCAAGCCCGACTACAGCCTCGGGTCCCATGCCGCAGCCCTTGGCGTGGATTTTTCCATCCCGGCGATGGGCGAGAAGTACGCTGACGGGGTATTTGTTGGCGAACACGGCAGCTGGAACCGGGAGAATCCGGTGGGGTACAAAGTCGTTTTCGTGCCGTTCAGCAATGGCAGTCCGAACGGTGCGCCGATTGACTTCGCGACCGGCTTTCGGGGTGCTGACGGGAAAACCCGCGGGCGGCCAGTGGGTGTGACGGTGGACCCCAAAGGTGCACTGATCATCGCCGATGACCTGGCGAACACCGTATGGCGGGTCACTCGTAATCGATGAAGGATGATTCCAGGCAGGGCAATCCTGCCTGGAATGTACAAATGTCGTGCTGATCAGTCGGCATGAATTGATTCATGCGTTGAGAGGGGCGCGACACCTGTCCGCTCCACCCCTGATTGGATTAGCGACGCGCATCAGGCCGGCAATTGCCCCTGCCCACTCTCGATGATTTTTGCGAAGTTCATGACGTTCTCGACGTACTTCGGATCGCCTATGCCGCCGGCGTCCGCGAGATTGCCCTTGTTGACCTTGTCCGGGCCCGAGTTGTAGGCACGCAGCGCCGAATCCCAGTCACCGAACTCCTTCTTCTGATCACGCATGTACAGCGCGCCGGCCATGATGTTGTCGTGGGCGTTGTTGACGTCGGCATTGCCGAGCTCTTTGGGGTTGTCTCGTTTGAGGGCGGCGAAAGTGTCGGCGTTGACCTGCATCACGCCTGCATCCTTCTTGCCGTTGACATTGGTGGTGTCCTGGCCCAACTGACCACGGGATTCGGCCCAGATCTGACCCGCCAGAATGTTTGGCGGCACGCCGGTTGCGTTGGACGCTGCCATGATGTCCTTACGGTAGTCCTCAAGCTGAGGCGGTAAATGCAAACCGCCCGAACCGCTGAGGGCCGTGTCGTTCGACACCGCGTCGGTGTTGGCCGCAAGCGCAGCGGGTGCCTGAGCAGCGCCAGCGCCTTGCGCGCCACCGCCCGCCCCTTCTGCAGCGCCACCGCCACCACCACCGCCCGCTCCCTCGGTCGCGCCACCACCGCCGCCACCGCCGCCACCGGTCACTGCGTTGTTCTGCGCCGCAGGATTGCCAGTCTGGTTGGGGTTGTTCTGCATCAGCATTTGCATCAACTGCATGATCAGCGCCATGAGCTGCTGGGCAATGCCGTTCTGGTCGGCGCCCCCAGCGAGGGGGTTCGCTGCGCTGGTCGCCGGGTCCTGATTCTCAGGCGATCCGAAGTTGACCTGGGATTGCCCGGCATGGGCAAACAGAATCGAGCTCGCGTCGAGGGCCTGACCAGCGCCACCGCCGCCGCCCAGCGAGTTGCTCTGGCCGGGCTTGCCGCTCAGGGACGAAAAGTCCGGGTGGCCGGGCTCGCTCAACGGCCGAATCTGGGAAATACCGATACTCATGATCACTTACCTCTTTCGGGTCAGGAAACATCAATGGGCTTTGGGGATGCCGAACTGATCGAGGACCGGGTCGACGTTGTGATCGAAGGCCTTCTGGGCCTTGTGTTTCTTGACGGCTTCGATGATGGCGGAGATGCCGAAACCCAGGGCCATGGCCGCGTCGGCGATCCAGCCGACCACCGGAATGGAGGCACCGATGGCAGCCCCGGCAGCCAGCCCCGCTGCTTCTCCTACGACCATGCCGGCGACGCGGCCGCCGACTTTCGCCGCGACCTCGCCCAGCCCTGCGCGCCCGGCGGACTTGGCCACCGCGTCATAGCCATGCTTGGCCGCCGAGAGGCCGGATTTGGTGCTGTCATAAATGGTCCTGGCGGCATCAGCTTTGTCGCCGCGGGCGAGCATGTCGGACACCGAGGCAAAACCTGCCACTGAGCGCAGCGCTGACGGTCCCATGTTCGAAGCGACCTGGGCGGCCATCGACGGCGCGTGGTCTTTGTCGCCCTTGGCGTTTTCCAGCACCTTGCGACCGCTCTTCGTGTCTTCCAGATGGTGGAAGGTCGAATCCACATAGCGCGTTTGCTGGCTCTGCACGAAGGTGTCGGGCAGCACGCTGTCATACGCAGCCTTTTGCGCGTCGGCGCTCTGCAACGCCTCTTCACCATCGGCTTTCTTCTGATCGAGCAACTGCCGGACGGCGCCGCCTTCGCTGAAGTTGCGCACGTACGAGTCCTGAATCTTGCCCTGCAGGTCAGGCCGCTGACCCAGTACCTGCTGCGTAGTTGCCACAGGAGCGTCGTCGCCGAGCAGGTCTTTCTGCATCTGCAACTGCGCCGACAACCCGCCCAGGGCGCTGCTGTAGTCGGCGTTCGGCTTGTCCTTTTTGGTGGCCTTGTCGGCAGTGTTCAGGTCCGCCTGCAGGGCCTCGCCGCTGTTGACCTTCTGCATCTGCTCGGTGACGGCTTTCTGCAACGTCGGCGTACTCGCGACCAGCGCCCGCGACTGCTGCGGTATCTGTTTGTCGAGGAACGCCTGCACGTCAGGATCGGCCTGCAACTGACCGATCTTCTCGTTCAACGCCTCTTCGGTCTTGCCGGTCTTGCGCAGGTCCTGGCCGGCGACGACGCTCTGTTGGGTCTGCTGCAGCTTGATCATGACTGCGGCTTTCTGTTCGCCGCTGTAGGCCGAGGGGTTGTCGAAGACGTCCTTGCCCAGCTTGGAGATGTCGACGTTGGCCACTGAGTTGAGGGTGGCCGCATCGCTGAGCACACTGGCAAATTCGCCGCCGTTGGTGGGCGCCTGTTTTTTGATCCAGTCGCTGATGTTCTTCGCGTTGAACAGCTTGTCCGGGCTGTGGGCCGCCAGCGAGCGACCGCTCAAACCGCCTTGGTCGATCTGGGTGAGGAAGCCGGGTTGAGACCAGGTTTTCGCCGCCTGCTTCAACGGTCCGGCCAGGCCCGGGTTGTCGTTCTGAATGGCCTTGAGGCCATCGGCGCTGGTCAGGCCATCGACCTTGGTTTTGCCGTCGGCGCCCAAGGCATGCTTGGGATCGGCAGCCTTGGTCAGCGGCTCGTTGGCGCGCATCAACGCAGCGCTGCGGACCATTTCCAGAGATTGAGGGTCGGCGTCCGGATGGTCTTTCTGGTAGCTGCCAATGTCCTTGTCCGCGCTGTCGGCGGCTTTTTGCATGTTCTTGGCGAAGGCCTTGAGGTCGCCATCGGTGATTTTGCCGTCCGCTTTGCCGCCGTGCTTGCCGGTGTCCACAGCGGTTTTCAGCGACGGGTTGGCGTTGATGAAGTCCATGGCCTTGGCCGCGTCCGGGCCTTTTTCAGCAGCCATGCGCGCGGCGGCGATGGGTCGATTCAGCTCTTTGGCGGCCTGCTCGCGCTGGTCCGGCGGCAGGTTGGCAACCATCGGCGCCCAGCGCTCAAGCTCCTTGGGCGATGAGTATTTCGAGTCATCGAGAAAGGCTGCTTCGGTGGCTTTGGGTTCATCGGCTTTAGCGTCCTCGGCCGGCTTCGCCGCCTCGACCGGCGCTGCCGGGGCAGCGGCGTTCGCCTGGGCGACAGGTTGCGGACTGGCCGTGGGAACGGCACCGGAAGTGGGAGCGTTTTGCGCGGCGGCGTTGGGAGATGTCGTGGCGGATTCGGGCGACGATGGCGCCTGTCCTTTGAACAACTGCGTGAGCTGGGTCAGCAATGAAAGCAACTGTTGCTCAGTGCTTTGGGCTTTACCTGAAGGACTATTGCCGGGGAAAGCACTGTTCGCCGGCGATTGCTGGGGCAAGGCGCCGAAGCGAATAGTCGGATCGATCCCACCCTTCTGCAACAGCGCCGGTTTGGAATCGGTCAGCGGCGTGTCCTGAACGGCTTCGGCACCGGCAGATTGAGGGGCAATGCCATTGTAGGGAGTGCTTGAGATACGCATGAGTCGTCATCCGGGCGTGAAGGATGGCAACTGTGTGGCTGCTGCGCCGCAGCGGTTCCGATAATGTTGCAGTTTGTTTCCAGAATACCGAGGGAGCAGCCCATCTCACTGGATGCACGCGATGCTTTTTAGTGGGACCGGCTTCAGCCGGGAAGAGGCCTGTGTGGACACCCTCAATCCTGCAGCGTGAGGCCCGACGCCTTCCCGGCTAAAGCCGGTCCTACAATTCCGCGTCACTGCCAGTCTCACTGGATACGCGCAATGCTTTGCGTGGGACCGGCTTCAGCCGGGAAGAGGCCTGCTTGAACACCATCAATTCTGCGGCGTGACGCCCGACACCTTCCCGGCTAAAGCCGGTCCCACACAGTTCGCGTTCCGTCAGTGTCACTGGATGCACGCAATGCTTTGCTAGGACCGGCTTCAGCCGGGAAGAGGCCTGTGTGAACACCATCCATCCTGCGGCGTGACGTCTGACGCCTTCCCGGCTGAAGCCGGTCCCACAAGGTTCGCGTTCAGCCAGTCCCACTGAGCGCTCAGGCAAACGGGTCCATCTGCCGCTTGAGTTGCTCCCGGGCCCGGGACAGGCGTGAGCGCACGGTGCCGATCGGCACGCCAAGAGACGACGCGGTTTCCTGATAATTGCCGTCCATTTCCAGCGACACCTCGATCACCCGCTGCATGTTCGACGGCAGCGTGCCGATGGCCCTGACGACCTGCATCAGCTGACGATGGCCGTCGACCTGGTGGCCGATGTCACCATGGCTGTCGGGTTCGGAATGGGTATGGTCTTCCCAGCTTTCCTGATACGGCTGGCGGTACATCTTGCGGAAATGGTTGCGGATCAGATTCAGCGCAATGCCGCACAGCCAGGTCTGGGGTTTGCTTGCGTGCTGAAACTTGTGCTCGCTGCGCAGCGCTTCCAGAAAGGTGCTTTGCAGAATGTCGTCGACATCTTCCGGGTTCATGACCCGCTTCTGAATGAAGCCGCGAATCATCTTGATCTGATCACTGGTCAGGTGACGTATCCCCTGGGCGGGACGGCGCACGGGGGAGTCAATATCGAGAATCGCAAGGTTGGAAAACATCAGGGCTCTTCCTTGTTTTGAGTGTAATAGCCCTATAGCGATATGCGTGCCACACATACAAACAATCTAACTCATTGATATTCAACAACTAAAACAGCCACCTTAAACGGCGCCGTGCAAAACTTTGCGCGAACACGCTGTTTCTTCGACGAGATTTGGCACAGATCCTTCTGCCCGCAAATAGATGGAACCGCTTTGCGGCCGTGCTCCACTCAGAGCCCATGACCAGGCCCCGAACCGAGCTATCCAGAGCCGACTTATGAAGATCGCCGCCCCGATTGCCCCACAGGCATTGCAACCCCCCGCGATCGCGCCGGCAAAGATGCAGGCGCCTGCGCCCGCGCCGCTGCATGCCAATGCGCCGAACGTCAACGGCACTTCGCCGCAACAGGTCGCGCGGTTCGCCTCGGCGTTGGTTCAGCAGAGCCGCAGCCTCAGCCAGCGGGAGCTGCTGGCCAGCGGCAACGCGCTGCAGTCGCGGGCGGTGAAACTGGGCGAGCTGTATCAGCTGTTGATGGGCAGCCAGGACAAAGGCCTCGACGATGCCGCGCGCAACCTGCGCAAACAGCTGCAAAAGCAGAACGCCTCGAGTCTGGCGCAGATTCTGAGCTACACCGACGGCGACCCGGCCAGGGCCCACGTGATGCTGCAAGCGGCGAGAAAACAGGCCCAGGCCGACGGTCAAATGGGCGAGCACGTGGTACTGAGCCAGCAGCTCAAACAGTTGCGTCGCCAATACGGCAAACGCACCCGCGCCGGCATCAACAGCGCCAAGGCGTTTTCCCGGCCGACCTCGGAAAAGCGGCGCGGCGCCCTGCGCAATCTTTACAGCGTGGCGGTGGCCGGGCAGCAGAACATCACCGGGCTGATTGACGCGCTGATCAACGAGCAGGAAGAACCCGGTGAATTCGAGTTGAACCTGCGGGACATGCGCAGCGCCCTCGCCGACGATCTTTCCTCCCTCACGCCGTCCACCTCGCCGGCGCAACTGCGCACCCTGATGCATGGCCTGAACACCGCGCGGCACGTCACCACCCTGCTGCGCAGTTGCGAACATCTACTGGGCCGCATGCGCAACAAGAACCCGGGGCTGCAAGTGGACGCAGCGGCCTTTCTCAAACACCTGCTGGCGCTGTCGGGCAAGGGCATGAGCCTGGGCGAAACCCTGCAACTGACGCAACACATCGGCGGCACTCAGCTCAAGCATCAACTGGCGTTTCTCAACGGGCTGCGGCCCATGCTGCAACAGCTGCCGATTCTGCTTTGGCGCGACCTGAAAAGCCGCCAGAACGCCTTGGGCAACCTGCTCATTCTCATGGCCGAACTGACTCGGCAGGAACAGAACCAGCTCCAGGGGGGCCTCGCCTGATGGATCGTGTCATTAACCTGCTCAATGCGATCGCGCACGCCGCCATGCGCCGCTCGGAAATCGTCGGTGCGTTCGTGGTCATCGCGATTGTGTTCATGATGATCACGCCGCTGCCGACGGGTCTGGTGGACGTGCTGATCGCCATCAACATCTGCATCTCGTGCCTGTTGATCATGCTGGCGATGCACCTGCCGCGCCCGTTGGCGTTCTCGACGTTTCCGGCGGTGCTGCTGCTGACGACGATGTTTCGACTGGCGCTGTCGATCTCCACCACCCGCCTGATCCTGCTCAACCAGGACGCCGGGCACATCGTCGAGGCGTTCGGCCAGTTCGTGGTCGGCGGCAACCTGGCGGTGGGCCTGGTGATCTTCCTGATCCTCACCGTGGTCAACTTTCTGGTGATCACCAAAGGTTCGGAGCGGGTGGCGGAAGTGGGCGCGCGGTTCACCCTCGACGCCATGCCGGGCAAGCAGATGTCCATCGACAGTGACCTGCGCGCCAACCTGATCAGCGTCCACGAAGCGCGCAAACGACGTGCCGAACTGGGCAAGGAAAGTCAGCTGTTCGGCGCCATGGACGGGGCCATGAAGTTCGTCAACGGCGACGCCATCGCCAGCCTGATCATCGTCGCGATCAACATGATCGGCGGCATCGCCATCGGCGTGGTGCAGCACAACATGACCGCCGGCGACGCCTTGCAGGTCTACACCGTGCTGACCATCGGCGACGGCCTGATCGCACAGATCCCGGCGCTGCTGATTTCGGTCACTTGCGGCATGATCATCACCCGCGTGCCCAGCGGCGAGAACGGCGTCGAAGCCAACATAGGCCGGGAGATTGCCGAGCAGATCACCAGCCAGCCCAAGGCGTGGATCATTGCCGCGGTGGCCATGCTGGGATTTGCCGCGCTGCCGGGCATGCCGACGGCAGTATTCGTGGTCATCTCGATCATCTGCGGGGTCGGCGGCCTGCTCCAGCTGCACCGCGCCAAGCCCAAGGCCGAGCAGGCCCAGGCCGTGGCCGTTGCGCCGGAAATGAACGGCCGCGAAGACCTGCGCACCTTCTCCCCCAGCCGCCAGTTCGTGTTGCATTTTCACCCCAGCCAGAACCCCGCGCAGATCGAGGCGCTGGTCAGCGAAATCCGTCAGCGGCGCAATCGGCTGGTGGTGCAATACGGCCTGACCCTGCCCTCCTTCATCATCGAAACCAGCGAGCTGCTGCCGCCGGACGAGTTTCGCTTTTCGGTCTACGAAGTGCCGCTGCTCCGGGCCACGCTCAGCCAGACCCACGTCGCGGTCGACGCACGTTCTGTAGAAGGCTCCCCGGAGTCGGCCTCGCTGGAATCGGCGGTGTACGGCAGCCTGGAGCGCGAGGAAGGTCAGTGGCTGTGGCTGCCGACCGACGCCCCGCAATTGCAGGAAGCCCACATCGAGCGCATCGACGCGACCACGCTGATCATCGAGCGCATGGAACGCGCGCTGCAATCGTGCGGGCCGCAGTTCATCGGCCTGCAGGAAACCAAGGCGATTCTCGGCTGGCTGGAGTCGGAGCAGCCGGAGCTTGCCCAGGAAATGCAGCGGGTGCTGCCGCTGGCGCGCTTCTCGGCGGTGCTGCAACGGCTGGCATCGGAATGCGTGCCGCTGCGGGCGATCCGCGTGATCGCCGAAACCCTCATCGAGCACGGTCAGCACGAGCGCGAGGTCACGGTGCTCGCCGACTACGTGCGCATCGCCCTGAAGTCGCAGATCTACCACCAGTATTGCGGCCCCGAGGGCCTGCTGGTCTGGGTACTGACGCCAGAAAGCGAAGGCATTCTGCGCGACGGCCTGCGCCAGACCCAGACCGAAACCTTCTTCGCGCTGGACAACGAAACCAGCCAGTTGCTGGTGCAGCAACTGCATATCGCCTTTCCCCTGCGCACCCCCCAGCGCGCGGTGTTGCTGGTCGCTCAGGATTTGCGCAGCCCGCTGCGGACCTTGCTGCAGGAGGAGTTCTATCACGTGCCGGTGCTGTCGTTTGCCGAAATCAGCAATGCCGCGCAGGTCAAGGTGCTGGGGCGCTTCGACCTGGAAGACGACTTCGAGAGCGACCACGAAGACGATCCGCACGCGCTGGATAACGAGTACGCCGCTTGAGTGCCTGGAGAGCGTCACATGTTTGAATTACGCGTATTGACCGGCCTGCACCAAGGCGCCGCGCTGCCGCTGGTGGGTGAGCAATGGGGCATTGGCGCTGACGCCGATCAGGATCTGGCGCTGCACGATCCCGGCGTCGAACAGCTGCACTGTCGCCTGCAACGCCAGGGCGAAGGCTGGCTGCTCAACGCTGCCGACGGCCAGATCGCTGACGACGAGGGGCATCTTCACGCCAGCACCCTGCTCACTCCTAACACCGCGTTTGTGTTGGGCTCGGTCTGGCTGTGCGTGTCTCCGGCGCAGGACCCCTGGCCTTCGCTGCCTGCAGTGATTCCTCAGGCGCGGGCCGAGCAGGCGGCGCAGGCCGAGGCGCCGGCCAGCGCGCCGCTGGAGAAAGTCGAGTCGCGCTCGCGCTTTTTCAACCGCACCACCGGCGTGGTCATCGGCGTGTTGCTTGGCATTGCCGGCAGCGCCTGGAGCTTGAGCCGCAGCGCAGCGCCCGCTTCGGAGCAACTGGCGATCAGCTCTCCGGCGCAGCAACTTGCGCAGCAGGGCAATCAGCCAGTCAGGCCTTCGAACGAGAAGACCAAAACCACTGAGGCACCCGGCAAAAAGCGCATTCGGCTGGCCAGCGTCGATGACGTCAAACGCCAGCTCAACACCATGCTCAGCGAACGACTGCTGAGCGATGTCAGCGTGGAGCAGACGCCTGAGGGCCTGGCGTTGAGCGGCAATCTCAAACCGGAGTCGCAGCTGGTTTATCAGCGCATGCTCCAGCGTTTCAAAGACCGCTATGACACGCCGGTCGCGTTGATCGACAACGTCGCCGCCGGCACCAGTGGCCTGCCGTTCACCATCGTGCAGATCATGTCCGGGCCCCACGCCCACCTGGTCACGGCGGACGGTCGACGGCTGTACGTCGGCGACGAACTGGCCGGGCTGCGCCTGACCCGCATCGATGACAACCGCATCCAGTTCGACGGCGACCGCCACTACGAGGTGAGCTGGTGAACGCGGCGCTGGATCAATGGAAATCCGCTCACGTTCAGCGCTTGAAGGGCTTTTCTGCGGTGAAAGTCAGCGGCCGTGTCAGTGCCGTCAGCGGCATCTTGCTGGAGTGCCAGATCCCCGCAGCCAAGGTCGGTGACCTGTGTGAAGTGAGCAAATCCGATGGCAGCACCATGCTCGCGGAAATCGTCGGTTTCACACGGGATTGTACGTTGCTCAGTGCCCTCGGCACCCCGGACGGCATTCAGGTGGGTGCGCACATTCGGCCCCTGGGCATGGCCCACCGCATAGGCGTCGATGACCGTTTGCTGGGCAGCGTGCTCGACGGTTTCGGTCGCCCGCTGCTGGGCGATTCAGAAGGCGCGTTCGCCGGCCCCGGTGATCGGCGCGTGACCCTGCCGGTGATCGCCGACGCCCTGCCGCCGACCCAGCGCCCACGGATCAGCAGAGCATTGCCCACTGGCGTGCGGGCCATCGACAGCGCGATTCTGCTCGGCGAAGGCCAGCGCGTTGGCTTGTTCGCCGGCGCCGGTTGCGGCAAGACCACGCTGATGGCCGAGCTGGCGCGCAACATGGACTGCGACGTGATCGTCTTCGGCCTGATCGGCGAGCGGGGCCGTGAGCTGCGCGAGTTTCTCGACCACGAGCTGGACGCTACCTTGCGCGCGCGTTCGGTACTGGTCTGCGCCACATCGGACCGTTCCAGCATGGAGCGGGCCCGCGCGGCCTTTACCGCCACCGCCATCGCCGAGGCTTTCCGCGAGCGCGGTTTGAAGGTGTTGTTGCTGCTGGATTCCCTCACCCGTTTCGCCCGGGCCCAGCGCGAGATCGGCATTGCCGCCGGCGAACCCCTCGGGCGCGGCGGCCTGCCGCCTTCGGTCTACACCCTGCTGCCGCGCCTGGTCGAACGGGCCGGCATGAGCGAGAAAGGCTCGATCACCGCGCTGTACACCGTGCTGATCGAACAGGATTCGATGAACGACCCGGTCGCCGACGAGGTGCGTTCGCTGCTCGACGGCCACATTGTGCTGTCGCGTAAATTGGCCGAGCGCGGGCATTACCCGGCCATCGACGTGCAGGCCAGCATCAGCCGGATCATTAGCAACGTCACCGGCCGCGAGCACCAGCAGGCGAACAACCGGTTGCGCCGGTTGATGGCGGCGTACAAGCAGGTGGAAATGCTCCTGCGCCTGGGCGAATACCAGCCCGGCAGCGACCCGGTCACCGACTGCGCCGTGCGGCTGAACGAGCCGATCAACGCGTTCCTGCGCCAAGACCTGCGCGAGCCGGTGCCGCTGGAAGAGACCCTGGCGGCGCTGATGCAACTCACCTCGCAACTGCCGGAGTAGTCGCGTGGAAGAAGAGCTTGAAGTCGATCCGCAAACCCTCGCCATGGAGCAGGTCATCAGCGTGCTCACGCCTTTGCGCCAGCATCGCCAGGCCAGCGCCGAACGGGCGCAACGGCAGGCGCAAAAAACCCTGGAGCACCTGCACGAACACCTGCAACAGACTCGCGATTCCTACACCCAGGAACGCCATAACCAGCGCGAACGCCGCCAGGTGCTGAGCAGCGCCCACGTCAACAAAGCGATGTCGCTGGACGACCTCGAGCGCTGGCACGAGAAGGAAAACCGCATGCTCGACCGGCTCGCCTATATCCGTCAGGACATGGCCCGCCAAGAGATAGGTATCGAGGAACAACAGCAGCGTCTGGCCGAGGCGAAAGATGCGGCGAAAGCGTCCCAACGGGCCGTGGAAAAACTCGCCTGTCTGGCCGAGGCCCTCAACGAACAAGGTGAATCGTCATGAACAGCCCGGTGCAACATACGCCTCGCCCACAGCCGCAACCGCGCGCTGAACCGTCCCGGACGCCCTCGCCCTCTCCCGCGTCCCCGGGTGAAACGCGCCAGCCGCCGGCCACTGTGCGTCGCGCCGATACCGAGCGCCTGCGTCGGCTGTGCGATGAGTCCGCTTCGCCTGCGTCGTTGAGTGCGGACGGGATGTTTTTTTCCCAGCTGTTGGTGCCGCCGGTGACGGAAGAGCAGAGCAAGTCGGGTTTCGCCGGCAGCAGCTTCAGCACGTTGTTTCCCACTGAAGGCGTGCCGACGCAATTGATCGACGAACTCGCGCAACGCCTGCCCCAGCAACCGGACGGCCCGTTGAGCCTGACCTTGCTGATGCCCAATCTGGGCAAGGTGCAGGTCAACGCCAACAAGCGCGACAACCAGTGGAGCATCGAACTGGGCTTCGCCCGACGTGGCGTGCTGAAACGCTTGCAGCCCCACCAACGCAACTGCGAAAGCGCGCTGGAGCAGGCGCTGGGCTGTGACGTTGATCTGTCGTTGCACGAGGAGGGATAGGCAATGAACTCGGACATGAATTCGGACGTGAATTCGGACGTGAGCAACGTGGACATGGGTGGATTGAACATGAACCCCCTGAACACCAGCCGCCCGAACCCTGTAGGACTGGCTTCAGCCGGGAACCCGTCATTCAGTCCGCTGACACTGCGGGAAATCAGCGCCGACGTCGCCGAGGCCTCGCGTCTACTGGGCGCGGGCGTGAGCTGCGGCTACACCGCCCAGAGTCAGCGCGGCGAGTTGAGCCTGAGACTGATCCCCGGCGATGACCGCGCGCCCTCGGCAGCACCGGCTTCATCCAGGAGCGCGTCATCGCTGACCTGGTTCGACAGCGCCATCGGCCCCTTCGCCCTGAGCGACGCCGAAGCGGTGCTCAGTCTGCTGGGCGAACTACCCGTCACCCTCGGCGGCGACCATCAGCCGTGGTACTGGCAGTTGGTGAATCAACGCCTGAGTACAGAACTGGCGGAACTGCTTTGCCCCTTGCGGCCACTCAGCGATATCACTGCGCTGTCCATTGATGGCGAAAGCCCGAATGACGCGCCAATGACCTGCCGACTGCAACTGCGATTGGGTTCGCAGGTGTTGCACGCACAGCTCTGCGCCGATGCGCGGGTGATGCTGCAACTGCTCGGCAGCCACCACTGGCAGCCGCACCGGCAGAACGTCGCGCAAGACTGGCCCATCCGACAGCCGCTGGTGTTGGGCGAGCTGTCGTTGAGCCTCGATCAGTTGGCGTCGCTGCAACCGGGGGACGTGCTGCTGCCGTCGCTGTGTCATTTCGACGAGGAAGGCGGCGGGCGCCTGCAACTGGCGGGTCGGCAATGGGCAGTGCAGACGGACAGCCGCGCCGAGCAGCTGTATGTACGGTTCAGCCACGAGGAAGACTTGGGACATGGTCAATGAAGAATTGTACGAAGACGAGATCGAGGATCTTGCCGACGAGGAGTCGACCGAACACGTTTTAAACGGTGGGACCGGCTTCAGCCGGGAAGCTTTTGACGACGCCGAGCACCACGCCACCGAAAACGAGTGGCAGGCTGAAACCGCCTCCGATGGCTACGCGGACGAGCCATACGAGCCTCAACCGTCCGAATCCCAGGCCTCCCTCGATTCCCTCGGTCAACTGACGCTGGCCCTGACCCTGCGCTGCGGCAGCCTCGAACTGACCCTCGGCGACCTGCGCCGCATCGCTGCCGGCACCGTATTACCCGTCAACGGCGTCACGCCCGGTTTCGCCACCCTGTGCCACGGCGATCGCGTCGTCGCCGAAGGTGAACTGGTCAGCGTCGAGGGCCGCCTCGGTCTGCAAATTACGCGCATGGCGTCCCAAGCATGATCATGGACGGGATGAACCCGGTGATGCTGGCGCTGTTTCTCGGCGCCCTGTCGTTGATTCCATTTCTGTTGATCGTCTGCACGGCCTTTCTCAAGATCGCCATGACCCTCCTGATTACCCGCAACGCCATCGGCGTGCAGCAAGTGCCGCCGAACATGGCGCTCTACGGCATAGCCCTGGCCGCGACCATGTTCGTCATGGCCCCCGTCGCCCATGAAATTCAACAGCGGGTTCACGACCACCCGCTGGAGATGGGCAGCACCGAGAAGTTGCAGGCCAGCGCCAGCACCGTCATCGAGCCGTTGCAGCGCTTCATGAGCCGCAACACCGACCCGGAAGTCGTGGCCCACCTGCTCGACAACACCCAGCGCATGTGGCCCAAGGACATGGCCGATCAGGCCAGCAAAAGCGACCTGCTGCTGGCCGTGCCCGCCTTCGTGTTGTCCGAGTTGCAGGCCGGTTTCCAGATCGGCTTTCTGATCTACATCCCGTTCATCGTCATCGACCTGATCGTCTCCAACCTGCTGCTGGCGCTGGGCATGCAGATGGTCTCGCCGATGACCATTTCGCTGCCCCTCAAACTGCTGCTGTTCGTGCTGGTGCAAGGCTGGACGCGCCTGCTCGACAGCCTTTTCTACTCGTACATGTGAGGCGGTGATGGAAGCGCTGGCGTTGTTCAAACAGGGCATGTTTCTGGTAGTGATTCTCACGGCGCCGCCGTTGGGGGTCGCCGTGCTGGTCGGCGTCATCACCTCGCTGCTGCAGGCGTTGATGCAGATCCAGGACCAGACCCTGCCCTTCGGCATCAAGCTCGCCGCCGTCGGCCTGACCCTGGCCATGACCGGGCGCTGGATCGGTGTCGAGCTGATCCAGTTCATCAACCTGGCCTTCGACCTCATTGCCCGATCCGGCGGCGCGCACTAGATGCCCTTCGACGCCCAGGGCCTGTTCGAACTGATGCTGGGCATGGGCCTGGCGGCGGCGCGCATCCTGCCGTGCATGATTCTGGTGCCGGCGTTCTGCTTCAAATACCTCAAGGGTCCGCTGCGTTACGCCGTGGTGCTGGTGGTCTCGATGGTGCCCGCACCGAGCATCAGCCGTGCGCTGTCGGGCATGACCGACGACTGGTTTTCCATCGGCGCGCTGCTGCTCAAAGAGGCCGTCCTCGGCACCCTCCTCGGCCTGTTGCTGTACGCGCCGTTCTGGATGTTCGCGTCGGTGGGCGCGCTGCTCGACAGCCAGCGCGGCGCCTTGAGCGGCGGTCAGCTGAACCCGGCGCTGGGGCCTGACGCGACGCCGTTGGGCGAGCTGTTTCAGGAGACGTTGATCATGCTGGTGATCCTGTCCGGCGGGTTGTCGCTGATCACGCAGGTGATCTGGGACAGTTATCAGGTCTGGCCGCCCACCGCCTGGCTGCCCGGCATGACCGTCGACGGACTGGACCTGTTTCTCGAACAACTCAACCAGACCCTTCAGCACATGATGCTCTACGCCGCGCCGTTCATTGGCTTGCTGCTGTTGATCGAGGCCGCGCTGGCGATCATCGGCCTGTACGCGCAGCAACTGAACGTGTCGATCCTGGCCATGCCGGCCAAGAGCATGGCGGGCATCGCCTTCCTGCTCATCTACCTGCCGACGCTGCTGGAACTGGGCAACGGCCAGATCATGCAACTCGCCGATCTGAAGCATTTGCTCGGCCAACTGGTGCATGTGCCGTGAGCGAAAAAACCGAAAAAGCCACGCCCAAACAGCTGCGCGACGCCCGGGAAAAGGGCCAGGTCGGACAGAGCCAGGACCTGAGCAAACTGCTGGTGCTGTTGGTGGTCAGCGAAGTGACCTTCGGCCTGGCCGACGAAAGCGTCGCGCGCTTGCTGCACTTGATGACGCTGTCGTTCCAGGGTGTTGGCCAGCCCTTCATGCATACGCTGGAACAGGTCGCCAGCGAAGGCGCGAGCGTGTTGGTCGGCTTCATCCTGAGCAGCGTCGGCATCGCGATGTTGATGCGGCTGGTGGGCAGCTGGATACAGATCGGGTTCCTGTTTGCGCCCAAGGCATTGAAGCTGGATTTCAACAAGCTCAACCCTTTCACCCACGCCAAGCAGATGTTCTCGGCGCAGAGCCTGACGACCTTGTTGCTCAGCATTTTGAAAGCCACGGCCATCGCCGCGACGCTGTATGTCGTGGTGAAGCCGTCGCTGGGTACGTTGATTTTGCTCTCGAGCACGGACCTGACGACCTATTGGCATGCGCTGTTGCAGGTGTTCCGGCATATCTTGCGGGCGACGCTGGGGTTGCTTCTGGTGATCGGCGCGGTGGATTTTGCGCTGCAGAAGTATTTCCACGCGAAGAAGCTGCGGATGAGCCACGAGGACATCAAGAAGGAGTACAAGCAAGCCGAGGGTGACCCACACGTGAAGGGCCATCGTCGGCAACTGGCCCACGAGTTGTTGAACCAGGCGCCGACCGCGCCGGCCAAGCCGGTGGAGGATGCGGACATGCTGGTGGTGAATCCGACGCATTATGCGGTGGCGCTGTATTACCGGCCCGGCACGACGCCGCTGCCGCAGATTCACTGTAAGGGTGAGGATGATGAGGCGCTGGCGTTGATCGCGCGGGCGAAGAAGGCGGGGATTCCGGTGGTGCAGAGTATCTGGCTGGCGCGGACGCTTTATAAGGTCAAGGCGGGCAAGTACATCCCGCGGACGACGCTGCTGGCGGTGGCGAATATTTATCAGATCGTGCGGCAGCTGGAGGAAGTGACGGACGAAGTCATTCGAATCGAAGATGTTTGATCAAGATCAAGATCAAGGGCGTCTGCCTGGGGGCAGACTGTTTCGCCTTCGGCGACTTACTTTTGAAAAGCACCAAAAGTAAGCAAAAGTGCCTGCTCCTGGTTTGGCCCTTCCTTCGTCAGGGTTCCTTCACTCCGGTCCCGCTCCGTGGGCCCGCTGCCATCCGCCATCCATGGCGGGGGGCAGCTCTCGCCGCATCCATGCGGCTCGGCCCACTCCGCGAGACCTGCGTTCAGCCTGCACCCAAGTCGCGATTTGTGTCGCCTGGACTTCTTGCGTCGAAGATCAAAAGCAAAGCAAAGCAACAGCTTCCCGGCTGAAGCCGGTCCTACGAGAGACACCGCCGGTCCCACAGGGTGTCCACGTTGCTTTTTAGTGGGACCGGCTTTAGCCGGGAAGAGGCCGGTATGGGCGCTGGCAGTTTTGCAGACACGACTCCCTCCTGTGGGAGCGAGCTTGCTCGCGAAAGCATTGGTACATCCGCCGAATAGTTGGTGTTTGAAACACAGCATTCGCGAGCAAGCTCGACTCCCACAGGGATGGCGTCCGACTGCAGATTTTCAACCCGCATTCATGCTTGGGGGGGTGACGCGGAGCGTCAGAGGATGCATTCCCACACGGAGCGTGGGGACGATCGAATGTCAGCGTTTGGACGGGCCTCTTCCCGGCTAAAGCCGGTCCTACTAAGCGTAAGCGCGCTTTTGATCTTCCTGCGCAAAAGGCTCAGTCACCGCCAATCGCGACTTGGGTGCAGGCTGAACGCAGGTCTTGCGCAGTGGGCCGAGCCGCATGGATGCGGCGAGAGCGCCGTCAGGACATGGATGTCCGTTCGGCGCGGGCCCACGGAGCAAGACCGGAGTGAGGGTATTCCGACGAAGGAGGAACCAAACCGAGAGCAAGCACCCTTGGTTACTTGGGGTGCTTTTCCAAGTAACTCGCCGAAGGCGAAATGTCTGCCGTTAGGCAGACGCTCTTGATGTTGATCTGGAAAACGAGGGCCCCGCGAGCGCGCTACTGCAAAACATCACTGAGATGCCCCAACCCCGCCAGCTCCAGCTCCTGCCGGCGAATACTGTCCAGACTCACCGGCGACTCCTGCGCCCCAGGCACCGCATGCCAGACCACAAAATCCCGCTGCACATCCAAAAACAAAAAGAAGTCATTGAACAACTCCGCCTGCGAAAACCGCCGCTCCAACGCATCGCGCAACTGCTCCGGGCGCAAGGCCCGGCCCTCGATATGCAGCGCGATGCCCCAGTCCCGATGCTCACGTCGACTGACAAACGCCACACCCGTCGCCACCGGCCAGATCGCCGCGCGCTCAGCGGCGACGTGGGCGTAAAACGCTGCTTTTTCCGATACCCGAATCATGCTCAGTCCTTCAATGGCACCACAGTAAAATCCTGCTCATGGTCACGCTCATCAATCCCCTGACGCATGTCCGGCGGCCACCAGATCACCAGCTCCCGGTCATTGGAATCCGGCCGCTTGCACGAATAACCCGAGCACCCATGGGTGGCACACCCCGCCAACGTGGCGGTGACCAGAAACAGCAAAAGCAAACCGCGCAGGTTCATCGTGTAGCCCCCTTGAGCAGCGAAGGTCGGTTCTGTTTGGCCTTGCTCGACACCTGCGGCTGACGCAGGGCGATGTAGATTTCACTCTCCGCCCCCGGCTGCAGCCACGCATGGGGCCAGGCGCTGACACCCATCACCCAGCGACCCCCGCAGCGGCTTTCGTCGATGCGCACCGGTTTGCTGGTGGTGTTGCGTGCCACGACCACCGCAATGCCCCAATCCTTGCGGGTAAACCACTGGGAACGCTGGCGATCCATGCTCAGACCAACACCCGGATCACACAGGCTGTCCGCTTCGAACGGCAAGGTCTCGCCGCTGTTGAAGCCCACCGGGGTCACGCCGTCGAGCAACTGGGTGAAAGCGTTCTGCACGTCACTGCGGGTCGGTTGTTCGCCACCGTCGCGGCGTTCCTTGATGCGCTTCATCTGGTCATCGACGTCATGGGGGTTGCCGTTCTGCACATAGCGCGCCGGATTGATCTGATCGCCGATCAGCCGCGGCGTCAGGATGAACAGGCGCTCACGCTGGTTCAGCTCGCGACTGCGGGACTGGAACAGCAGTTTGCCGATGACCGGGATGTCGCCCAGCAGCGGGATCTTGTTGACCTTGTCGGTGGTTTCCAGCCCATGAAAACCGCCAATGACCAGCGAGCCATGCTCGGCGATCACCGCCTGGGTGCTGACGTTGCCCTTGCGCACCGCCGGCTGGTCTTCGTTGATTTGCGAGGTGTCGATCTGGCCGTCTTCGATGTCGACGATCAGTTGCACCTGGGATTTGCCGTTCTGGTCCAGGGACCGCGGAATCACCTGCAAGCTGGTGCCCGCCGTGATCGCCTGAATGTCCGCGACGCGTTCGGAGGTGGCGGTGAGGTATTCGGTGCGGCTGAAGTCGATCACCGCCGGCTGGTTTTCCAGGGTCAGAATGGATGGGTTGCCGATCACCGACGCTGCGCCGTTGCCTTCGAGGGCATGCAGGTCGGCGGAGAACTTGCCGGCGTCCTGAATGAACAGCGTGGTGCTGGTGCCTTGATCGAACAAGTTGGCGCCGCCGCTTACGCTGCCGCCTTTGAAATTCCAGCGACTGGACAGCTGCGCCAGCTCGTTGCGATCAATGTCGAGAATTACCGCATCGATCTCGATCAGGTTACGCGGCGTATCCAGTTCCTTGACCAGCTTCTCGTACATCGCCCGGCGCTTGGGCAGGTCGTAGATCAGCACCGAGTTGTTGCGCACGTCGGCGCTGACGCGGATCTTCGAGCGGCCCTTCTCTTCATTGGAGGACCCGCCGCGTTTGCCTTTGGAGCCCAGCACCCGATCCAGCCCCTGTTCGATGGCGCCGGTGTCAAAACCCTGCCCGTCCATGCCGCCGTAATTCAGGCCGGAGGACGTGGTGCCGCCATTGAGCGAACGGCCGGCGCCGCCCTGCCCTTGCAGCAGATTGACGCCGTTGATGGATTCGCCTCGGGAACGGCTTTCCAGCAGCTCTTGAAGAATGCTGGCCACGCCGGCAACGGTGAGCTGTTGATCGCGATAACGAATGGTGCGGTCGGCGGCGTTGGCATACTTCAGCGGCAGGACCACGATGTCCTGCTTCTCGGCTTTTTCCGGGGCCTCGACCTTCTTGCTGTAACTGCGCACGAAGTCGACGTACTTGGCCGGGCCGCGCACCAGCACCACGCCTTCGTCGGGCAATGCGCCCCAGCCGAAGCGCTTGTCCAGCAGGCCGACATCGGACAGCGCCTGCTGCAGATCATCGACCGCTTCCGGCGACACTTCGATGCGCGCCGAGGTCTGCTCGCTGGTGGGGCTGATGTACAGGGTTTCGTTGTAGACGAACCACTGGAAGTGATGCTCCTGACCCAGCCGGTCGAGGAATTCCTGGGGGTTCTGCGCACGAATACGCCCATCCAGGGTGCCCGGCATTGCCGGCATTTCCAGGCCGATGCCGAACTCTTTGGCGAAGTCTGCCAGCGCAGTCGCCAGCTCGGTCTGCCGCGCGTCATAGGCGTAGGCGGTGTGTTTCCAGGCGTCAGGCACCGCGGCCAGCGCCGGCGCACCGATGCCGATCATCAGCAAAGGCAACCACATTAAGGCCTTGCGCATT
Source organism: Pseudomonas graminis (assembly GCF_013201545.1). Taxonomy (NCBI): domain Bacteria; kingdom Pseudomonadati; phylum Pseudomonadota; class Gammaproteobacteria; order Pseudomonadales; family Pseudomonadaceae; genus Pseudomonas; species Pseudomonas graminis. The sequence continues at coordinate 3,445,903 of NZ_CP053746.1, read as the reverse complement.
TCACACTCCCGGTTGCCAGGTTTTGAGGGTCGAGCGGGACGGCGAGGCGGTCGCGCTGCGAATCGAGGTTTGCATGAGGCTGAGCATCGCGGCGCGCTGATTGGCCAGGCGTTCGAGACGTTCGAGCAGTTGCGTGGGATTGCAGGGGTCGGGAATCCAGCTCACCAACACCACGCAGCGGGTGTCGGGGTCGATGGCCAGCCCACCCTCACAGGCACAGGCCACGCCGGCACCGCCTTGGCTCAGCACGGCGTCGAGTCGTTGCGGGTCGCTGCCGTCGTAGGGATCGAGCACATCAAGGCTCAAGCGAATGCCGTTGCCCGACACCGCCAGTCGCGCGTTGGCGTCATCGATCCAGCAGTCCAGCGGCGCGAGCGGACGTCGCTCGCACCACTGAGCGAGGATCGCGCTGAATTCACTGAATTCCATCGATGATCGCTTTGGTGATGCCGTGTTTGGCGCGCAGTCCTTCATTGAGAATCATGTTGGCGACATTGGTCTGCTGCGAGGCATCGCTGAACGCCTGGAAGTCTTCCATGGTGCCGCTTTCCGAGGCGGTTTCGGCGGCGTCCTGCATGTCGTCCTGGGCGCGGGAATAGGAGTGATCGAGGTGGTTTTGCAGGGATTTGAAACTGATCATGCCGGTGCTCCAACTGAGGGATTCAACCCCTGAGTGGAACCTGCGGCCGCTCCGGTTCCATGAACCGTCACAACCGGGTCAAGAAAAAATCACGAATGTGCCGTTGGCCCCGCGAGCCCACGGCGCAGGCTGTCCCAGTCGATGTCGAACGCGCCATTGGCGTCGCTCAGGCGCAAGGTCTGTGGCGCCAGCGCCGGGTCACTTTTTAACTGCCAGTGCTCGGCGAAGCGACTGGCCGACAGCCACTCACCGAGGCTGTCGAGCATGTCGGGATGAGCGCTGAGCACGGCCCTGGTTTCGACGGTCTGGCTGGCGGCGAGATTCCTCATCAGCGCGCGACTGCGTTCAGCGAGTGTGGTCTGATCGAGCAACTCGGCGAGGGCTTCGTTGAGCAAGGCTTCCACCGCCTCCATCGACTCCTCGGCCAAGGCCAGTCGCTGCTGCTCCAGTTGCTGCAGAAAACCGTTGGCGCTTTCCCAGAATTGCGCCAGCGCCTGATCCTTTTCGTGCTGAGCCTGGGCGTGGGCGGCAGCCAGAATCTGCTCGGCTTCTGCGCGGGCATTGTCCAGCACTTCGGCGGCGAGCACGGTACCGGCCAAGTCTTCGCGACGCAGGATGTTGGTGACCAGCACGGCGGAAGAAGACAACACGAGACGACGCTTGGCGAGCATGTTCAGCTCCTGAAAAACAATGAGGTAACGGCAATCATCAAGGCGTCGTCACCCGCCATAACACCGAGTGCCAGAGGGTTTGCAGCTTGTTTTCAGGCAGCGCGTTTTCGGACAGCTTGGCGCACGGCGACGGCAAGGCATCCGGCGCCCATGACAGCCGCAGCCGCGACCAGCAAGGCTCACCCGCCCACGCCGCAAGCAACACCCGCGCATCGGTCACCGAGGCATCGAGCCATAAACCGGGCCGCAACGCCTTGGCCACCGCCCGACACCAGGGCTCATGCACCTGCACGGCGTCGTCAACGCTCGCCTCCCCGCCCTGGCCGAAACAGATTCGGCCCGCCAGGGACAGCGCCCGGTGCTGCTGCGCTTCATCCAGTTGCAGCCATTGCATCAGCGGTTCAACAGGCGGTGGCGGTTGGCTCGGGACCACACCGACGCTGTGCAGAAAGACGTTGTGTCGGGTGCCGAGCAGCTCGGCGCAATCTTCACGGGTCACGCCGCAATGGTCGGCGAACACGTCGATCCAGTCGGCATGGGCCCATTCCCAGGGCGCACACCACCAACGAATCCAGTGCTCCTCGGCGCCTGACATCACGCCCGCACCGGCATGCTCGTCCGGGCACTGCGGCGCAGACCGATGCGTTGCAACAGCGCATTGCGCCAGTCACCGCGCAGGATCAGCACGATCAAGGCAACCAGCAACAGCGCGGCAAACGGCGCCAGCCACAGCATGCGATTCCAAAAGTCGATGTTGGCGCTGTCGATCAGAAACGGCCCGAAATTCACCAGCCGTTCGGTGTCCTGAAACTCTGCCGCCGGCACGAACACGATGGCGAATTTTTTCGAATCCAGGGGCTCGCCGGACATACCGGGAATGCTGCTGGCGACCATCTGCTGGATACGCCCGCGCACGCTGTCGGGATCCAGGGCCGAGGTGTGTTTGATGAACACCGCCGCCGACGCAGGCTGCACCGGCTCGCCCGGCGCGATGCGTTCGGGCAATACCACGTGAACGCGGGCGACGATCACGCCGTCGATCTGCGACAGCGTCGCTTCCAGCTCCTGGGACAAGGCATAGATGTACCGCGCGCGCTCTTCCAGCGGGGTGGAAATCACCCCTTCCTTCTTGAAGATTTCGCCCAGGCTGGTGCGCGAGCGACGCGGCAGGCCGGCAGCATCGAGGATCCGCACGGCACGATTGATCTCGGCGGTCGGCACGCTGATGACCACGCCGGTCTTCTCGCTGCGCTTGCGCGCGTCGATGTGCTGGTCGGCGAGGCTGGCGATCACGTCGTTGGAATCCTGCTCGGACAGCCCGGTGAACAGGTCCGTGTCATCGCTGCACCCGCTGAGCAGCAGCATCAGGCAGATCAGTCCCGCAGTCAGGTAGTTCACGGCATGCCTCTACTGCAGATTCGTCAGTTTATCGAGGGCCTGGGCGCTCTTGCTGACGACTTTGGTGGTCAGCGCCATCTGCAGCGAATACTGCGACAGCGACCGGCTCATCTGGGAAATTTCCAGCGGGTCGTCGGTGGTGGACGCCCGTTTCATCTTGCGCGCGGCTTGCTGCGAAAGCTTGTCGGTGGCACCAAGGCGTTCCGACAGCGCGCTGGCGATCTGTTCGGACAAATGACTTTGCTGCATCGACAGCTCGGGACGCATGGCGGCATTGAACAGATCGACGTCCGCCTGCGAAGGCCCGCTGACCAATCCCTGATCCAGGCGCGGCTCAAGATCGGTGGACGGCGATTTGAGTTGATTGACATTGGAAAGGGTCACGGGTGTTCTCCGGCAGACGGTGTCGAGGGTCGCGGCTGGGTTCAGGACAGGCTGTTGCTGGTGTTACCACCGCCCACCAGTGCCGAGACGAGGGCGGAAGCGGCCTGGACCAGCATGTTTTGCTGATCGTGCTGGGCGAACGGATTGGGTTGCCCGCCTGCGCCGTTGACGCCGGCACCGTTCTGTTCAGCTTCCAGCCCTTTCTTGATCAGGCCGCTGAGCAGTTGCCCCAGGTCCTGGGTCACGCTTTTGGTGGCACCGCCGGACTGTGACGCATCGTTCATCGGCGTACCGAGGCCGCCGCCGACGCTGGCGTTGACGCCTTTCTGCAGCAGGTCACCCAGCAGTTGGCCGAGGTCCTGAGTCGCGCTGTTCGGGGTCTGCGCAGCGCCGCCCGATGGATCGGTCGGGGACAGGCTGCTTACTGGATTGTTAAGCCCCCCGCCACCGCCTGCATCGCCCACGCCGTTCTGTTGCTGACCGAGCTGAGTGCCCAGCGAGTCCAGTGCCGAGCGGAATGCAGCGGTTTCCTTGCCGTCGAGGAAGGCGTCTTCCTTAAGCTCGTTTTTCCAGGAGCCCGAGTCCGGCGCGGGAAATTTCTGCGGGTCCTGGGCCGTACGCTGGTCCATGAATTCGGCGATTTTTTCCAGCAGCGGCATGTCGCCTTTGGAGAAGGTGGTGCCCTCGCCCTGCTTGGTCAGCAAGTCATCCAGTGACGCCTTGGCCAGACCGTTGAGGGTCTGCGACATCAGGTCCGGCGCGCCGGCACCCGCCTGGCCTGCATCCGCTGCGGCGCCAAAGTTGTCGCCCAGCTTGTCTTTGATCAGGTCGCCCAGTGCGGCCTTGATCATGTCCGGATTGCCGCCGATCAGCGACGCCAGCGGGTTGTTCTTCTCCATCTGCTTGCCGACCATCTGGCCCAGCGGCGATTCCTTGTCCAGGTGCCCGCCTTTGGTCAGCGCCTGAGCGAGCTGATCGATGACGTCCTTCAGCGACTGCGGGGTCTTGTCGCCGCCCAGCGCGGGCTGGGAAACCACGGTACCGATGTGCAGGTTTTGCAGCGGATTGGTATTGGCATTGAGACTTAGCATGAGACCTCCATCCTCAAGTGGATGCCCCCTTTTTCAGGGGGCGCTCGGACCGATCAGTAGCTGATGCCCTTGGCGTTCTGCGCCTCGGCACTGATCGCTTTGTTGGCGCTGTCTTCCTTGCCGGAACGGATGGCGCTGAGGACGTCGTTGGTCTGCTTGCGAATGTCGGCTTCGGTCTGCATGGCAATCAGACGCGCCTGGCTTGCATCGGCCTTCTCGGTAGCGGCGTTTTGTGCAGCTTCGGCCTTGGAAGGGGCAGCGGACTCGGTGATCTGGTTTTCCTGCTTGACGTTGGTCACAGCGCTGGCTGCCTGCTGAGTCATTTGCCCGCCCGCGTTGATCGCGCTGTTGGCGAAGCCACCGACCATTGAGATTGGATTCATGTCGAACACTCCTGAGTCATCACCAGCGAAAGTGCTTGGTGCCAATGGGTGGCCCGGACCTCGGGATCGGTTCCGCATGGGGCTCAATAAAATTCGGGATGTTCACGCAAGCTGCGGACAGGGACGTGTCGACGAGCCTGTGTCGCCGGAAGCCGCGCGGTGAGCGAAGGTCAGACGTCGAGTTCTTTCATGCGGTGGTAGAGCGTGCGACGGGGAATGTCGAGCTCCTGGCTCACGGCCTCGACGCTGTTGTTGTGACGCTTGAGCGCGGCCTGGATCAGCGCTTTTTCGATCACCCGCAGCTGCGATTTAAGCCCCGATGACTCGCCCTCCTCGCCGGACTCGCCGCCCAGCAGCGGAAAGCCCATGACGTGACGCTTGGCCGCTGATTTCAGTTCGCGGATGTTGCCAGGCCAGTCATGGTTGAGCAGGACGTGACGCAGCACGCCGGTGGTCTCGGGCACCGAAATACCCGACTCCTGCGCCGCCGCCTCAGCGAAACGGGCGAACAGCGGAAGGATGCGCGCCCGCTGCTCGCGCAGCGGCGCCAGGGTCACGGTCAATACGTTCAGGCGGAAATACAGATCCCGGCGAAAACGCCCCTGTTCGACCATCTCGTCGAGGGAGCGCTGGGCCGAGGCGATGACGCAGACATCCAGTGCAATGGGCGTCGTCGAGCCAAGCCGTTCGACGGAGCGCGTTTCCAGCACCCGCAGGAGTTTGGCTTGCAGGCTCAGGGGCATGCTGTCGATCTCGTCGAGGTACAGGGTGCCGCCCTGCGCCGCCTCGATGTACCCGACCCGCGCCCGATCAGCGCCGGTGTAGGCGCCGCTGACCACGCCGAACAATTCGCTCTCGGCCAGGGATTCCGGGATGGCCGCGCAGTTCATCGCGACCAGCCGGCCCTTGCGACCGGACAGCGCGTGAATCCGGCTGGCGACCGTGTCCTTGCCGGTACCGGTTTCGCCTGACAACAACAGGTCGATCCCCAACTGACCGAGACTGCGGGCGACCACGCGCAGGTTCGGCACCTGATGGTCGTCCTCCAGTTGCTCATCGAATAACTCGTACACACTCATCCACGACCTCTGGCATTTCAGGGTTGCGCGACATTGGCTGCGCGAGATTGGCTGCGAGGTTGGGGGGACCGGCTTCAGCCGGGAAGGCGTCAGGCGTTACACCACACGTTTGATGCCGCCCACACCGGCCCCTTCCCGGCTGAAGCCGGTCCTACAAAATTGCTGCTGAGTCTTCGTCATTCATGCCCAGCTCTTTCATCCGGTGATACAAGGTGCGCCGGGGAATGTCGAGCTCCTGCACCACCGCTTCCAGGCTGTGCTTGTGACGCTTGAGTGCGTCTTCGATGAGCATTCTTTCGATGACCCGCAGTTGGGTCTTCAACCCCGTTTCCTGATCGCGATCCGGAGGGGCATCGCCGCCCAGCAGCGGGAAACCCAGCACAAAACGCTTGGCCGCGGACTTCAATTCGCGAATGTTTCCCGGCCATGAATGGCTGAGGAGCAGCTGCACCAGACGATTATCCAGTTCGGGTACCGGGCAACCGAAATCGGCGGCGACTTCCTGGGTGAACTGGTCGAACAACGGCAGGATCTGTTCGCGACGCTTGCGCAAGGCTGGCATTTGAATGGTCAGCACGTTGAGCCGAAAAAACAGGTCGCGACGAAAAAGCCCTTGTTCCACGAGTTCATCCAGAGGCCGCTGCGCCGAGGCGATAACCCGAAGGTCCACCGGAATGAAGTCAGTCGAGCCCAGTCGCTCGATGCCCCGGGTTTCCAGAATCCGCAGCAGCTTGGCCTGCAGACTCAGCGGCATGCTGTCGATCTCGTCGAGGTACAGCGTGCCGCCGCAGGCCGCCTCGATGTACCCCTCCCGGGACCGACTGACGCCGGTATACGCGCCGTTCACCACCCCGAACAACTGACTCTCCGCCAGGGATTCCGGAATCGCAGCGCAGTTCATACCGATGAAAGAACCTGTCCGACCGGACAGGTCATGAATACGTTTGGCCAGCGTGTCTTTGCCTGTTCCCGTCTCCCCGCACAGCAGCAAATCCATACTCAGGTTTGCGGTATTCAATGCTATCTGCTGGATATCCAGCGCTACAGTTTCAGGCTGACGCGGACAGTCGCTTACATCGATTTCTTCTCTCATCGATACCTCTTGTAGTGGGGCAAGCGATTTATTAATACCACGCATTCCAAAGGCAGCAATAATTAATTTTAGTTCCCCGACGTCGCGAGATACACCTCGGTGATAGCACTTTGACTTTATTGAAGGACACCAACTAATTATCCGCAAAACATTCAAACGGCTATTTCAAATTATCCCTTGCCCCCGACTGGGCGATGACTTACGCGGGAGTGCCGAGGGCCCGGACTGCCTGGCGCGTGCATCACAATAGCTTAACAATCAGCGGGTTATGCTCTGCCATGGTGCACTCCGTACTGAATGGCGAGGTTGCTCCTTCCTTCGCGTCACCGGCAACCGTCAAACTTATTAATTAAGCTTGCGTAAACTCGTACTTATCGGAGGGCCGCGTTTTAACTCGACTTTGTAACTATATTACCCAACGACCACTTACTAAACCTCGCTAACTCGCCCAACTCATATCGCGTCACCTCACTGAACTTATGTAACACGTCGCCAACCATCGAAGTTACCAAATCATTTAAACCTTATTGATTAGTTAATAACACTGCTAGTTTAACTGTGTTCGGAAATCCGACTGCTTCAACTCGGTTTTCCGAACGCCATTTACTGTACTCCCGCGTATAGGCCTAGAACCCTTGAATCTAGCGGGTCGGACAACAAGCGGTCGTTCATCTGGGCTATTAAAAGCAAAGCAAAGGTTTGCGCGTCGACACTGACTGGATAATAGGATCCAACTACGCACTGTCCCGGATGGTCGCTCCGCAGGTAACGCCAATTAACCCACAGCCTTTATCCGCCCACCGCCACGGATGTTTCTAATTGTGTCTTCAGCGGCAACCGGCCACGATGTATCAGCGCTTTTACACATCGCCCGAAAGTTCGGTGAGAGTCGGGTTAATTGATTGCGTGAATAAGTGCCAACCGGCTGACCTGGGGGCGGAGGAAGGCTGAAAAGCAGGCGAGCAAGCATGTGTCCGGGCTGACACACGACGGGCTCATTGCTGCCAAAAATAGGCCCCAGGCGGACAATCGCCTGGCGGACGCGTTGTGTCAGGGACGAACTGTACCCGCTGGGACGGCAGCAGTGCTGACCGCCAGTGCCTCGTTACCGGGCATGACATCGTCGGTCATTTTGCCGAGGGTGGCAGAAAGCTGCTCGAACTGGTCACGGGGCACCAGCACGCGGGAGGGTCCATCGGCGGTTTTTTTGCGCAGAAACGCCGGATTGAGGTTCAACAGCACCGAGCGATCGATGCCGGCACTGACCGCGAGGCGCTCAAGGTCCACCGGCCGCGCCAGCTCCAGCACCGTGAAATAAGGCACATTGGCCACCGGGCTGAGCTTCACGCCATAGCTCTCGGGTTCGCGCACCAGCAACGACAGTGCCAGCAGGCGCGGCACGTAATCCTGGGTTTCCCTGGGCAAGCTGAGGTGCCAGTAATCCGTAGGCAGACCTCGGCGCTGATTCGCGTCGATGGCCCGGCTCACCGTGCCCTCCCCCGCGTTATAAGCCGCCATCGCCAGCAACCAGTCGCCGCCGAACTGGGTGTGCAGACGGGTCAGGTAATCCATCGCCGCTTTACTGGACGCCACCACGTCCCGCCGACCGTCATACCAGGCGGTCTGACGCAGGTCGAAATCACGCCCGGTGGCAGCCATGAACTGCCACAGCCCTGCGGCGTTACGGGTCGAATTGGCTTTGGGGTTGTAGGCGCTTTCGATGATCGGCAGCAAGGCCAGCTCCGCCGGCATCGCGCGCTGATCAAGGGTGTCGACGATGAAGTGGAGGTACGGGCTGGCCCGCTGACTGGCATTGCGGATGAACCCTGCATTGCCCAGCAGCCAGTCGCGCTGGCGCACGATGCGTTCGTTGACGCCGTTGTCGTCGGCCAGGCGGAAATCCTGTCCCATCCGCTGCCAGATATCACTGCCGTCGTAGGGTTGCGTCGGCCGTGAATACGCCACCGGTTCTGCACTGCGATGGAGCCCCGCCACCAGGCGCGGCGTGCGTTCGGTACTTGCCTCGGGCGGCCCGTAAGACTGGCAACCGGCACACAACATCGCGACAGTCAGTGAAGCGATGCGCATCGGGCGAACGACACGCAAAGCGCCCGGGTACGGGCGGAAGGCAGGCGGCATGGGAGGTCATCCTGAGAGGTTTATGCTGTGTGGCACGGCTGCCTGAACGGTTCCGTGGCGAGGGGCTGAATCGCGGAAAGTTCAGGCTTCGGCCGGGCTGACAACGCCGACCGAAGCGGGTGAACGTTGGGGTTACGTCGGCCGATAGCTGCCCGCCCCCGTGGCCGCCATGTCCCTCAATGACGGCGTGTCGCGCTCGGCCGTCAACTGCCCTTCCAGTTTGTAGCCTACAGGTGCCTGCTGGGCCTCGGCGTAGTCGAAGGTGATCTCGCCGCGCAGCCGCTCGACACTCAGGTTGCTGCCGCTGCGGAAATTGGTCCACACCCCCGGCAAGGTGAACGAGTCTTCCTTGGCTGCGTTGCGGAACACCGAAATGCTCTTGATGCGCAGGTTTTGCTCATTGTCCAGAATCCTCTTCAACCCGGCGTCGGTGAGTGTCCCGGCGATGGCCTGTTGATCGATCTCGGCCTTGGCGTCGTCCGTCACTTCCAGTTTGATCTCCGCCCGGGTCGTGCCCCGGCGGTCCTGCAGCTCCTTCAGCAACCCGGCCAGTTGCGGGTCCTGACTCATCAGGCCGGCGATTCTCTCGGCGTTGCCCGGGTTAGTCGTCCCCCCCAGCCAGGCGCGCACCGGATCGGTGGCGCGTTTGCTGTTGCTGGCACGGTCGATGCGGTTGACGTTGCTCTGTTTGGTGGTGAAATCCATGGTCGTCATCAGCCGGGTGTTCTGATCCGCCGCCCTGTCCTGGCGCTGGGTCTGGCTGAGGCTGTTGAGCGCCGCGTATTGCGCATTGGTCAACGGTTCGGCGGACGGGATCGTCACCCTGGCGTAGGTCGAGGCCAGCGCATCCAGTTGCGCCTTTGCGTCCTTGCCCGACAGGTCGGGCGCATCGATCAGCGGAAACGCCTTTTCCAGTGTGCTGGCCAGTGCTTTGGTCTCCGCCGGCAGCAACGGCAAGGTGTCCTTGAAACGGATATCAAACGCTTTGCCGGTCTTGTTCTCCACCACGACGCTGGCAGTGACACCCGTCGGTACCCCGCCCGACAGAAACACGTGGTTAGGCTGCGAGCTGAACGCTGCATCGAACAGCCGCGCATAGGCAGTCGCGCCGCCTTTCTCCAGAAAACGCACCCTGTTGTCGCTGCGGATGTCGGTGCGCAAACCGTCCGACCCGCGCCCTTCCACCCGCTCCCGCTCGTAGCTGGCCAGGTTGGCGGTGCCCACAGCACCCGCTGAGACACGCAAGAAGCCCTTGACCGGCTTCGCGCCTATCTGCCCTGCATTGAGCCGGTATTCGGCGCCAAGATTAAGGTCCACATCGGCGTTGTGCTTGGTGCCGGTGCGCACTTCCTGCTCGGAGCTTTCATCCAGGAAAGACAGGGGATGCAGCCGGCTGGCCACTGCCCCCTGCGCGTCGCCACTCCTTTGCAACGGTGTGCTGGTCAGGTCGCGCACGAAGCCTTCGATGTCCTCGTCGCGCACGAAAAAACTCAGCGCGTTGCTCTCGGTGTATTTGTATTTGAGGTCGGCACTGACGCCTAACCAGCTGCCGTTCTGTATCAGGTTGGCGGAGGTGTCCTGTTTCGGCGCGGCGTGATCGGCAAAGCCGGCGCCGAAGCCAATGTTGCCGCCGCCGGCCACGGCGCCGTCGCGGTTCATCGAGACCTTGAGGCCGCGCTCGTACCGGGTGAAGGTCAGGCCATAAGTACGCTCCGGCTCGACGTTGACCCGTCCGCCCAGGTACGCAGGTCCTGTGACCGGGCCGCTGACGCCAGCGTTGATGTTGCCGGCATAGTTGCGACTAATTTTCAGGTTCTCCCGGGGTTTGAGCTGACGCAGCGCCGTGCTGAGCTCTTCGCTCATGCGCGCGGGCGGGACGTCCATTCCGGCGCGCAGGTTCTGCGTCATCGGGTGCTTTTCATCGCGGAAGTATTTGAGCATCGTCTTGCTGGCGTCGTAGCTGGCCTCAAGTTCCGTGTGGCTGCGAAACCCGGCGTCGGTGTATTTCTTCAGCGGCGCGTTGGCGTATTCCTTGGCGTACGTCTGCTCAAGGGTATTTGCCACGCCATCGAGCAGCGCGTTCGAGGCATTGCCTTCGCGGGCGGCCGCCGTGAGCAGGTCAAGCTGTTGATTCAACTGAAAGAGCACATCGGCGTTGAGCGCCAGCCGCGCCTTCACCAGCGCCTGCGCATCGCCACGGTCGCGATCACCCTCGGGCTTGCGATGGCCGACCTGAAAGCGCTGGGACGTCAACTGTTCAAGTAACCCGTTCAACGGTGTCCCGGTCACGCCGGAAACCGCCAGGGAGTGCGCCAGCCCGGCAACCATGTCGTTGGCAACCGGTTTGGACGGCGTGAACGTCGGGTTGTCCTGCCCGTCGCTCATCAGCACGCCATGGTCCTGGGCCAGCGAACGCAGCAACCGCTCGGTGTCTTCGGCAACCGTCTGGGTGGCTCGCTCTATGACGTCGGCGAGCAAGTCAGCCTTGGGGTTTTTGATGAAAGCGCCGTTGCCGCGAATCTGCTCCAATCGCTCGCTCATCGCCGGGACCCTGGACGTGGGCCTCGTTCTCCAGCGTTGGTCCAGTCGGGCCAGCATGTCCGATTCGGTTTGATAGACCTCCGCCAGACCTTTGCGGCCCTTAAACGCATGAGTGGCCTTGTCGAACGGCTTGCGCAGGCCCGACCCGACGCGCAGGTGCGACCTCAGGTAGTTCAACGGGCCGGGCGTCGCTTCCCGGGGCGTGACCGTTTCCATGTTCGCCCGCCCCAGCACGGCAGCGTTGACCTTGAGATTACCGTGGCGGGTAAACCGACCCAAGGCGTCTTCACGGTCGGCGAGGCGTTGATGCAAGGCATGCTGTCGGGTCAATCTGGCGTCCTGCGGCGCAGGCGCGATCAGGCTGCCATCGGCACCCAATTGCTGCTCGGTGGTGCCATGCTTCAGCAGCAACGCCCCATCGGGGGCAGTGCGAATGCTGTCCACCGAGACACCCGCTGGCAGATTCGGCTCAACCAGTTCCCAGGCGGACTGATCCTGGTGATGAACCCCCAAGCCCTGCTTGCCGCCCTGCCAGTGCTGCGCCGCCATGCGAAACAGCGCGCCGGCCTTGAGCACGTAGAGATCGCCGCCCGCGATGGTCATGTCCTGGATGTGACGTTGGTCGACCTCATGGGGATCCGGAATGCCCAGCGTTTCGTCGTCGCCAAAGCCCGGCAACGGCGGCAGCGCCTGGCGCGTGCCTTTCTGGTCGTGGGCGCGCAGGTGTCCGTCGCTCAGAGTGACGTAACGATCATCGTTGAGCACCGCGATTTTTTCCGCGACAACATCCTGGGCGCCCCGAAGTGTCGCGCCCGCTTTCACCTCGGTGCCATGCCCGGTGGTGAGGTCCGGGCCGCTGCCCATCGTTCGCGACAACGCCTGGGCCTGCACCGCCAGACGCTTGACCGCACCTTCTTTGTCGACCACATAGGCGAAGCCATCGTTGCCCCGATGCAGGTCTTGCAGATTCGACTCCGAACCTTTGCTCCACTCGTCGGTTCTCGGGTCTTTCACCAGCAGCTGACCGTCCTTGTGCGCCACGCTGCCACCGTCCAGATGGATCATTTCGTGGGCGTCGGGTACCAGCGCCGGCAAATTCCGTTGCTTGACCACCGCCGTGGACTGACTGAGGTTCCAGCCCGGCACGAAATCACCCTTGGTCGCGTCCCATTGAGCGGTGTGCTCCTTGCCATGACCGTCCTTGAACCGCGCGTTCAAGTTGCCGGCCTGGTCATTGAACAGACCGCTGAAGGTCAGCTTGCCAAACTCCGCGACCGCCAACTCCGTCGCTGCATGGGGCTGTAGATTCAGTGTATCCGGCCACGGGTCGCCAGTCGGCAACCGACCTCTGTACAAACGCCCGCCGCCGTCGACCATCAGTAAATGGGATCCGGCGGTACCGATGGCTGAAGGCTTGTCGGCTTTTTTATCACCCAACGGCGCGTTGTTGAGGGTCAGTTCCGTGGAGCGACCTTCCGGCTCCTCCAGGTGAACAGCCCCGTCGTGGGTCGACACCCCCAGCAACTCGTTGCCTTGTACGGCCGTCGCACTGACCGGATGGGCAAACATCACGCGCGTTGGCTGACTGTCGCCCAGCTTCCAGACAACACCTGCTTCATCGAGGGCGTGGACATCGTTGCCATCAAGGCTCAATGATTTGAATTTGCCCTCGTGGCCATCGGGCAGTCCGGCGGCGTGCCAGCTGGCGTCGCCGCCAAAGCGGAAAAGCTGCTTGTCATGAAGGGTCCAGACGTCCCTGCCAGCGCCCTCGAAAATGCCACTTTTCTGAGCCAGATGCCCTTTATCGAAGGGGATCGGTGGCGGCGTGCCGCCGGCGCGATGAGGCCTGGAAGCAACATAGGCATGAACCGTATGGGCGGACGCATCGGCCCTGACGGCAAAGCCGTGGGCGTCGATCAACTGACCGCCCGGATGTTGGGCAAACGACTGGCCCGGCTTGTTGAGGATCTCGCTCAACAGGCGCTGTTCGTTGTCCAGCCCTCCAATGGTCGCCCTATCGCTGACCTCCACCCGCCCCTGCGCGTTGACCGCCAGGGCGAGACGAGTCGGTGGGCCCAACGGCTGCAGGGGAACACCGGAGTTTGGTCCGGTGGTAGGCTGCTGCGCGCCGTCATGGCGGCGAAAGACCGAGGCACCGAAGTGTTGAAGCGATCGCAACGGGTTATCAAAGCGCATGAGCAGGAATCCATGGAAGCGTCCGCCTGTGTGGCTGCCGACGCCCGGAGGGTTCCCACCACATTGAGCGTTTTACCTAGCGCCTTGCCTGCTCTCTCTATAAGGAAGCTCGTTCCTCACGAATGCATCACTTTGTCGTGATCGCGAACGCTGTATTTCACCACGCCCCAGATCAGCAACTCGTCGCCTTCCATGACGTAGCGCGGCGGGTACTTGCTGTTCTCGGACTTGAGGATGACCTCGTTTCCCCGCATGTGCAGGCGCTTGCAGACCGGTTCGGTATTCAGCGCGGCGATGACGATGTCGCCATGCTCGGCATACAGGCTGCGGTCGACGATCACCAGGTCGCCGCAATAGATGCCCGCGCCCTGCATGCTGTCGCCTTCTATTTTCACGAGGTAGACGTGGGGTGCGCGGATGTCGAACAGCTCGTCCAGCGAGATGTGCCGCTCGATGTGATCGGCCGCCGGCGAAGGAAAACCCGCCGGCACCTGAAAGGCGTAAAGGGGAAACCGTTCGCCCGCTGCCGACAACCGGCCAAGGATGGTGACACTCATGAGACTGACCTTGTGTTTGTTAACTGTACGTATATACAGTTAACGTTCTCAGCCGCGCGCGGTCAATCTGGTAGGCAGGAAAATTCGACGGGTGACACATGTGCGGACGCTATTCGATCTACGAGCCAATGGACCATTACCTCAAGACGCTGGCGCCAGAGCAGTTGGTCATCAACGGCTATGATCTCTGGCCCATCGAGCGTTACAACGTGGCGCCGACCACCCGCGTTGAAATCATCCGGCCGGTCGCTGACGGCCTGAGCGTCGACAAAGTACGCTGGGGCTGGTCGCCCCATTGGGCAAAGGGCAAACGGCCCGACCCGATCAATGCGCGGGTCGAAACCGTGATGACGGGCAAATTCTTCAAAGAACTGTGGCCGGAAGGTCGCGCGCTGGCGCCGGCCAACGGCTGGTTTGAGTGGGTCAAAGACCCGAACGATGCAAAGCGCAAACAGCCTTGGTTCATCCATTTGAAAGACCGACAGCCTATGTACTTCGCCGCGCTGGGACAGGTCAGGCCCGGGCTTGAACCGGACGAACGCGACGGCTTCGTCATCATTACGGCTGCGAGTGACGCCGGCATGCTCGACATCCACGACCGTCGCCCGCTGGTGCTGACGCCGGAGCTCGCTCGGGAGTGGATCGATCCGCAGACGCCGGCATCACGGCTTGCGCAAATCGCTCAGGAAGGTTGCCGACCGGTCAGTGATTTTCGCTGGCACGCGGTGGGCCGGGACGTGGGCAATGTGCGCAACGACGGCGCCAGGCTGATCGAGCCCCTGGAGGGGCCCGATCTGGCAGAGAGTCAAACCACGCTCGACTTTTGATCGCTGCATTGCGCCGTCAAACGTTGCACGACAGCTGCGTGATCAGAGCGTCCACTTCACCGAGAACATCAGGTTGCGCGGATCGCCGTAAACGCCGGTCCCGGACTCTTTCGGGATGCCCTGCCAGTAGCGCTTGTCGAAGAGGTTGTTGACGTTGACCCGGCCGTCCCAGTGCTCGTTCAGCTTGTAACCGGCCATCAGGCCAACGATGCCGTAAGCGTCCTGGTCCGCCTGACCGTCGCCGACGCGGTTGAAGGTCTTGCTCTGGGCCAGCACATCAGCCCCCACGCGCCATTTGTGCAGCTCGCCGGGCAAGGTGTAGCTGGTCGCGGCTTTGAACAGATGCTTCGGCTGTTCAGGGGCGAACAGTTTGCCTTCGTTGCTTTTGATGCCGTCTTCGACAAACTGGCTCAGCACGTAGGTGTAGGACGCCGAGACCTGCCAGTCCGGCGTCAGCGCGCCGCTCAGCTCGGTGTCGATGCCGCGGCTGCGCACCTTGCCCGCTGCCGCATAGCAGCTGGTCGCCGGGAAACCCGGGCAAGTAGCGGCGCTTTGATTTTGCTCCTGATAGGCGCGGTTCTCTTGCTCCATTTCAAACAGCGCCACCGAGGCGTTCAGGGCACCGTCGAAATACTCACCCTTCAGGCCGATCTCGTAGTTTTTGCCGGTCATTGGCTTGAGCACCGAGCGCGATGAATCCGTCTCGGTCTGCGGCTTGAAGATTTCGGTGTAACTGGCATAGGCCGAGTATGTCTCGTTCAGGTCATAAATGACGCCGGCGTACGGCGTGACTTCGCGGACCACCTTGTAATCGCCATCGCCCACGCGGTTGTCGTAGTCATACCAACTGACGCGGCCGCCGAGGATGACGTGCAGCGGGTCGATCGGGTTCAGGCGCGCGGCGGCGTAAACGCCTTCTTCGGTGGCAGCGTTGCGGGTCTCGTACAGACTGGTATCGACGTCAGGTTTGGGCAGTGAATGGGTCGGGTTGTAAAGGTCGATCGGCGTGCCGTCGGTCCAGCCGCCCCATTGGTGAAACTTCTCTTGGCGATGGCTCACGCCCACGACCAGTTCATGCTCTCGACCGAACATCTGAAACGGACCGGTGAGGGAGGCGTCGAGGTTGGTCTGGTCATCGTCGTCGCGGTACTTGCCGTGGTACTGCTGAAAGCCCAGACCGTCGTAGTTGCCGATGTAGCTGGAGAACGTATCCGCCTCGGCCCAGATCTTCTGCCCGGCGAGCTTGGCCGACCAGCCGTTGTCGAAACGGTGGGTGACGTCGGTGAAGAACATGATGTTGTCTTTGTTCCAGTACGACCAGTCGTTGCTGAGGAACGTCGAACGCTTGAGGTGCAGGTCTTCGCCGTTCGGACCACTGGGCAGACCGCCCCAGTCCGAGGTGTTGTCGTCACGCTGCTTCGACGCGCCCACGGTCCAGGTGGTCGAGTCATTGAGGTCGGCTTCAAGAATCCCGTAAAAGGTCTGGCGCTGGTTCTTGCGGATGTCGGAGAAGCTCTTGTCGTCTTCGTACGCCGCCACCACGCGGCCGCGAACGGTGCCGGAATCATTGAGCTTGTTCGAGGCATCGACCTCGGTGCGGTAGCGGTCCCAACTCCCAGCGCTGGTGGTCACGCTGACCTGTGGCACGGCGGTGGGATGCTTGCGCACCAGGTTCAACGTCGCCGCCGGGCTGCCCGCGCCGGTCATCAGTCCCGTCGCCCCGCGCACCACTTCGACGCGGTCATACATGGCCAGATCCGCGCCGGAAATCACGTCCTGGGTGTACGCGCTGATGCTGCTCGGCAGGCCGTCGTACATGATGTTGTCGATCTTGAAACCGCGCGCCAGGAACTCCTGACGGTCAGACGCCGTTCGGTGCAACGTCACGCCGGGCGCGTATTTCACCACGTCGTTCAGGTCGTTCATGCCCTGATCGTCCATGCGCTGGCGGGTGATCACACTCACCGACTGCGGCGTCTCGCGGATGGACAACGGCAGCTTGGTCGCCGTGTTCATGGAACCCGTTGTGTAAGAGCCCGAACTTTCCGTGGTCGCCTGGCCGGCGATGCCGTAATCGGCGTTGATGCTCAGGCCTTCCAACGCCACTGCGCCCGGCGCCGGGTTGGCGCTGTCACTGCCTGATTGAGCGGGCGAGGTCGCCGATGGCCGATCGGGCAAATCCTGCTGCACTGGCGCTGCGATGGACTGGCTGGAGAAACCAAGGGCAACGAGTGCCGACAAAGCTGGCAGGACGGGACGTAGCATCGGGTGCTTCCTGGAGAGGACGAAGGCGTGCTGATCCGCGGCACGGCACCCTGACGAGCGACGTTCCGCATGGCGAAAAGCTATGAGGGCGCCGATCGTAACAACCTTTTCATGAATTGTTAATGCAAAGCGTTTCCATTTGTAAAAGCGTGTGATTTGGCTTTACTGCATTTATGTCCATCAGTCGGCGCGGGCTAACCCATGCTGGACCAAGCGCCGAGAGGACGATTATCATGCCCCGGCCTCACGACTCACGATAAGTCATCAAAAGGTACGAACTTGCCCCGTTTCAACTGGCTGCCTACGCCGCCTTAGCGCTACGCCCCCCCTCGCTTGACCCTGACCGCCACCTGACTGCGGTCGAATTCTGCTGCGCCTGATTTTCTGGCCGCGGCTAATCCACAACTCAATTGAAACAGACACACGTGTATCGCTCGGCGCCCGTCGCTGTGCGTCATGCCGTGCCTGCCATGGGTGAATTAATGTTTGAAAACATCAGAACCGCCTGGCTGTCCGACGCCAGAGCGAACGTACTCGCTGGACTCGTTGTTGCGCTGGCCCTAATCCCCGAGGCGATCGCCTTCTCCATCATTGCAGGCGTCGACCCAAAGGTCGGCCTGTATGCCTCTTTCTGCATCTGCACCGTCATCGCCTTCGTCGGCGGCCGCCCGGCGATGGTGTCGGCGGCGACCGGAGCGATGGCCCTGCTCATGGTCAATCTGGTCAGGGACCATGGCCTTCAATACCTTCTGGCAGCTTCGTTGCTGTGCGGGGTGCTTCAGATCATGGCCGGCTATCTGCGCCTGGGCGAGCTGATGCGTTTCGTCTCCCGCTCCGTCGTGACCGGGTTCGTGAACGCTCTGGCGATCCTGATCTTCATGGCCCAACTGCCGGAACTCACAGGAGTGACCTGGCCGGTTTATGCCCTGACGGCGGGCGGGCTGGCCATCATTTACCTGTTTCCCCGACTGCCGGTGCTGGGGACGCTGCTCCCCTCGCCGCTGGTGTGCATTATCGTACTCACCGGGATTTCAATCTCAATGGGACTGACCGTACACACCGTGGGCGACATGGGATCGTTGCCTGACAGCCTGCCGATATTTCTGTGGCCGGACGTCCCCCTGAACCTCGACACCCTGCTGATCGTTTTGCCCTACTCTGCCGCCCTGGCGATCGTAGGACTGCTGGAGTCGATGATGACCGCGACCATCGTCGACGACTTGACTGACACCTCCAGCAACAAGAACCGCGAGTGCAAGGGACAAGGCATCGCGAATATTGCCTCCAGCCTGATAGGCGGCATGGCAGGCTGCGCAATGATCGGGCAGTCGATGATCAATGTGAAATCCGGCGGCCGCACCCGACTGTCGACACTGAGCGCCGGGGTATCGCTGCTGGTGATGATGGTCTTCCTCGGCGACTGGCTTGCGAAAATCCCGATGGCGGCGCTGGTGGCGGTGATGATCATGGTGTCGATCAGCACGTTCAGTTGGGATTCGATCCGCAACCTCAACAAGTATCCGCTTTCAACCAACATCGTCATGGTGGTAACGGTCGTGGTAGTGGTCGCCACCGACAACCTGGCCTTTGGCGTTGTCGCGGGCACATTGCTGGCGGCGATGTTCTTCGCGAACAAGATCGGCCATCACCTCGATGTGAGCTCAACCCGTGATCCCGAGCACCCTCACCGCACGTATCAGGTAACCGGTCAGGTGTTCTTCGGATCAGCGGACCGGTTTATCCGATCCTTTGATCTCAAGGAGCCCCTCGAGACGTTGGCAATTGACCTTCGCGCCGCGCACTTCTGGGACATCACGGCGGTTGCGGCGTTGGACAAAGTCGTACTCAAACTTCGTCGACTGGGGGTCCATGTGGATGTCATTGGGATGAACCAGGCCAGTGCAACCCTCGTGGATCGCTTCGGCATTCATGACAAACCGGGCGGTTTAGAGACGCCAATGGGGCACTGACCGCAGCAAAACGGTCAATAGTGACGCCGGGAAGGCTTGGCAACGGCTTGCGCTGCGCAGAGACGCAGCGCTGCAATAGATAGGCGTGGCGTGCGAAAGTGATCCCGCGTCACCCGTCATCAAGCCACCGCGCGGCGCCCTCTACCGAATAATTTAGGGCCCAACAAATTGACTGTCAGACCCAGCATCACAAGCACACCCCCCGCGCATTGCAGCACGCTGAGTCGCTCGCCCAGCACCAACGCCGAGGAACTGAGGCCGACCACCGGCACCAGCAGGGAAAACGGCGCGACTTTGCCCGCAGGGTAGCGCGACAGCAGCTTGCTCCAGCTAATGTAGCCGAAGAGCGTGGCGACGAAGGCCAGATAAGCCAGGGACAGCACCGAGCTCCATCCCAGATTGAGCAGTGAATGCTCAATGAGCGCTGGCCCCTCCAGCCACAACGACATCGCGAGGAACGGCAGCGGTGGCACGATCGCACCCCAGACCACCAGGGCGACGAGATCGACGTTCCCAAACCGGCGCGTGATGATATTGCCCAACGCCCACATCGACGCCGCGCACAACACCAGCAACACCGCCAGCAGTGGAGTTGCGGCCCCCGTGCCCATGCCGATGAGGGTGAGCCCGCCTGCGGCGATCAATAAGCCAGCCACGCTGTACACGCGTAATTTCTCACCAATGAATATCGCGGCGAACAGCAGAGTAAAGAATGCCTGCGCCTGCAGGAGCAAGGAGGCCAGCCCCGGTGGCATTCCACGGGCCATGCTCTCGAACAGAAAGGCGAATTGACCGAAAGAAATGGTCGCTCCATACGCAAGCAGCCAGAACCACGGCAGCTTTGGGCGGCGGATGAAAAACACGGCGGGAATCGCGACCAGCGTGAAGCGGAGCGCGCCGAGCAACATCGGCGGCAGGCCATCCAGGCCGTATTTGATCACGATGAAATTCAAACCCCACGCAATGATGACGAGCAATGCCAGGCACAGGTCTTTAAACGGCATGGGGTTCCTTGGAAGGTGACTGCAGCGCGCTGCTGGGCGAAATGGGCACGGCGAATTGTGCAGGAGCATACGGATGTGTTCAACCGGACGGGCGTTGCAGGGGGTTCGCATGCTTTTCTCGGCGGCTCGCGCCGCTATTCTGCGGCCCTGAGCACTTACTGCCACCCATCGACGATAAATCGCCGGTTGAGTGCTACCCCTTCTAAAACCGGGAACTAACGGCTCAGGCCATTCTCGGAATAACGTGAATGGGGCTCTCTGGGAATGATGCCGGAGCAACAACCCAGGTGTAACACTGCCGCGCTGTTTCGCAGATCGCAGACAGAAGCCCCGGCCGCGCCATGCTGGCGCGGCCATCCACCCAGCAAAGGAGCCGCATCGATGGACTTTAAAGACGTAGCCGAAGTGATCACCACCAGCAGCACCTCGGGTGCCAACGATCTATTAGGCAAAGGCTGGACATTGCTTGCCGTAGTGGCGGGCAACAGCGGGCCGGATTTCGTGTTTGGCCGACACAAGGGTCAACCAAAGCTGGCCGGCAAGAAAAACTCCGGCGAGCTTCTGGGCGACGCCGACCTTTAAGGGAATGCGCCGGGAAGCCAGCTGCCTCAATTGAGGTAACGACGAGATTGACGTTCAGCCGAGATACGTCGGCTTCCTAGACCTTAAATTGACCCATCAGGGCTTGCTGGTGGTTGGCCAGTTTATTCAACGTTTGACTCACCTGCGCCGATTCGCCCGCCTGCCGGGAAATGCTCTCCGTCACGTCGCGAATGGCGGCCACGTTACTGTTGATCTCTTCCGCCACCAGACTTTGCTCTTCGGCGGCGCTGGCGATCTGCAGGTTCATGTCCGTAATCATCCCGACCGCGGCACTGATGCGCCTGAGAGCACTCACCGCAAGCTCCACTTGGCGTACGCTGTTCTGCGCCTGTTCATGGCTCGTGCCCATGGTACCGACGACCTCGCGCGTGCCACTTTGAAGGCCTTCGATAACCTGGCGGATTTCTTCAACCGAATCCTGGGTGCGTTTGGCAAGGTTGCGCACCTCGTCAGCCACCACAGCAAAACCACGCCCGGCCTCACCGGCACGGGCAGCTTCAATGGCCGCGTTGAGTGCCAGAAGATTGGTCTGATCAGCAATCGAGCGGATCACTTCCAGTACAGAGCCGATCTGTTGGCTGCTGTTGGAAAGACCCTCGACCTCCCCCATGGCCTCAGTCATCTTGTTGGCCAGCGATTCAATGGCCGTGGTGGTGGTGTCGATGACGGCCAGCCCTTCATGGGTCGCGTCATCAGCACTGCGGGCGGCTTCGGCGGCTTGCGCGGCATTGTGCGCGACATCATGGGCGGTGGCGCTCATTTCCTGAAAAGCGGTCGCCACCTGATCCACTTCACGCAGCTGCTGTTGCATCCCGTCGCTCGTTTGTTTTGCGATGGCGGCCGACTGGTCAGCGGTGGCCCGTGCGTCCAGAACGGATAGCTTTACGTCGGCAATGATCGGCTGCAGCTTGTCGAGGAACCGGTTGAACCAGCCAGCCAACTTGCCCAGCTCGTCGTCCTTTTTGTAGTCCAGGCGCCGAGTAAGGTCCCCTTCGCCGGTGGCGATGTCCTTGAGCATATCGGCCACCTTCAGAATTGGGCGAGTTACGCCACGGGCGGTCAGCCACATGAGTGCCAGACCGGCGATAACGGCCAACAAGCCGATGCCCAGCGCCACACGGCTGTCGCTGGAGCGACGGCTGTCGAGTTCGGCTTCAAGCTGTCTCGCCGGCGCGGTGAGTATTTCTTCGGGCACTTCGAGCAGGACACTCCAGGGCTTGGCGCCTGGAATGGGTAGCAGCGGTTCCAGCACCTGCAGCATCGGCCCCTGATGCAGCATCTGCGAGCGACCACCCGCCGTCAGGCGAACGAGCTCATCACTCTGGGCACCAAAGCCCGTGCTTAAGGGTTTGCCCAGTAACGAGGCATCGCCACTATGGGCAGCGAAAAGACCCAAGGGACTGACAATACTGATGTGACCATGGCCGTCGTACAGCTCGACATTTGCCTGGTTGCTGATCTCTTGAAGGCTGGCCAGGCTAATGTCAGCGCCAACCACACCCACGACCTTGCCCTCTACGACAAGCGGGACGGCAATGCTGGTCATTAAAGTTTTGACGTCGTCCACTTCGTCTACATAGGGATCGAGTACGCAGGTTTTTCCGTTGGCAACAGGGCAGGTGTACCAGAAATTATAAGGAGCGCCGTTGCTCATCACTGTGGTGTCAGTGAGTACTTTTTCCTTCATGGCCTCGGCTTCGAGTGTTCCATCACTGGACTGGGACCAGTACAAGGCGAAGCGGCCTTTTTCATTACTGCCTAAAGTCGGCTGGTCTGCAAACTGCTCGTCCTTCCCATCAAGACCATTGGCCTCGAACACCACATACAGTCCCAGCAGATTAGGGTTGCCTTGAAGAGCATCGTGTATTTGTGAGGACAGATCAGCACGCACAGATTTCGGGTCGATGCTGTGCTGCCGGGCTTGCGCCATCAGCATCTTCACTTGCCGGGCAAAACCGTCGCTGTATTGGTAAACGTCCATGAAATAACGCTGGATGCGCAGGGCCTGGGTCTCGCCGCGAGCAGCCATGCGTTTCTGCGCGGACTCCTGGAGCATGGCGGTGCTGGAAGCCTGGACGACCTGGGCACTGCGTTGCGACTGATACAACGAAGCACCGACCAGCAGCGTAACGATGAACAACAGACAAAGGGCTGCGAGCAGCGTGATTTTCCACTGAATAGAGAAGCGATTGAACATGGGTATGCCTTGGATGCATCGAACGTGCAACTTATATCGGCGCAGCCGCTTGATTCCTAAATCGACTGCAGCGTCATCGCCCTTGGCGCCGACCGTTTTACCGATATTGCCGTCTGGCGTGCCAGCTTCCACCGGGCACCGTCGGCAGCCACGGTGATAGTGCCACCGTTGTCCGAGCTGGCGGTGTCGGCCGTCGATACGGTCAATTTTCATTACTCCATAGATGCAAAAATCGCCGGAGCGGTTGTTTGAGGGGTGGGTAAATCAGTAGGCTTGCGAAATCGCGAAGCCGTTTACGGTGAAGGGCCCGCCGCTCACAGACGAGCCTGCCCCGACGACTTGGTGATGACTGTGCCGCAGATCACGGAACGTCTTTGAAAAACAGGTGGCTCCCGAGTGTTAGCGTCCGCTTGGCACTGGCAGCCCATGCCGGCGCCGTCGACAGAGTGGTCGCGTAGTAGTGAGTCGCCCCACCGGTGGGGTCTGGCACCTTTCCGTCGATCACTTGGTCAGCAGCAATTTGGCACTGCGCCAATTCGCGGAGCGGGATCTGTCGCGCGCCGCTCAGGAACGGATAATTCGGGTCGCCCTTGTTCCAGCAACTGAACTGACAGGGCTTCAGGCATACCCCGGCGTAGCCCTCGCCCCACCATGACTTTTCTTGTCCATCATTCACGCGGTTGCGGATCGTCCAGGCCACGGCCAGCATTCCCGCAAGCCCTTCCCCACGAGCTTCGCCATACAGCGTGCGAGCGAGCACGTCGCGATCTTTATCAGTCACGGTCATGACTATTCTCCAGGCAAAAAAATAGCCCGCTCAACGGCAGACCAGGCAAATCGGATGTGCTTTTTTAGGCGGGAGTTGGAGAATCGCCTGCGCGCGACAGGCAGCGGTCCAATACGGTTTTCCTGCATGATCATCGGGAGTGTTCGAAGCCAGGCGCGAAGAAGAACCAAGACCTTTCACGGTTCACGGCCACGTCCAGATTCGACGCATCTCAAATGAAATGAGCTTATTTATTCTTGCTTCGAACAATCTGCGCATCGACCTGGTCGGCGCATGTGTCGAGCAGCTCGATGGCCAGATCTTTCAGCTCCCATACGTCGCCGTTGTCACGCAAATCGGTATCCTCCGCATTGACCCGCTCGCACGGAATCAGCTCAGGGGCCTCCAGCCTTATGGCGGTTGTCTTTGTCACCACTTGAGGCTTTGCCGCGCAGGCCGTCAGGCAGAGGCTGAGCAGCCCAATCACGAACAGGTTTGCTGTAGCGCTTGAGATCATCGAATTCTTTCCTCGCCTTCTTGGCTTTGTCCTCGCTGGCCTTGATGCGCTTGTTCAGATCGGCGGTGTAGTTGGCGTTACGCTGCGCTTCGGCGCGCAGCGTGGTGATCGTGGCCTGGCTTTCGTTATTGGCATCGACTGCTTCCTGCCTGGCATTGGCCTCGACAGTGATGGCCCCTTGCAACGTGACCACGCGGATCTGCTGGATGGCAATCAGCAGGCCCATGACGATGGCAATGACGATGGCGACCGCAACGGTTCGCAATGTGGCGCCTACCTTGGCAACTGCGACAACGGGTTCGAGGCTCATAACGAATCCGCCTTGCGTCCGAGGAACCGGATGATCAGCTCGCGGATCGCCGTCACGCCGATGAACCCTATGGTGCCGCCGGCGGCTACGGACAGGCTCGACGGCCAAGCCATCCATTCGATGACGCTGCTGGCTGACAGGCTCAATGCACCACAGATCAGCGCCTCGAGCACAACACGCCATTTGTTGGCTTCTTTGCCTTCATAGAGCACGCGCAATAGGGAAATGGTTGCGGCCATGATCGCTCCTTGCCAGAGCGGCGTCGTGATGATCAGCCAGACGTGCGCCCAGAAGTCAGGTGTTTTTTCCGGCATCTTCGTCGACCTCCGACAGTCCGCCCTTTCGGGCTCGGGGAATGGGGCAGCCCTGCAGCACTCCTGGCTCAGAGCGATAGGCGTGGCAGGGCTGAAAACTAAAAAGCCTCGGTAAATGCCGAGGCTCTGAATAAGTGCATGTCTTGCCACGGTGCGCGCCAAAGCGGCCCCGGAACTAATGAGCGAAGCCCGACCCAATTGCCGGGCTTCGCTTCTACATCAACAACGGGGTGCTTACGCTGCAACCACATCCCAAGTGATAGCCAGCGAGCCGGTTACAGCGGTTGAACCCCAGCTGCCGCTCGTTACCCACAGCCCCATCCCTGCAGGAATAAACAACGGGTTTGGCATTTCAACCTGGGAGTTGACGCCAGAGACGCCGTTGCCGTTGCCATTGAAAATCATGCGAGTGTTCAGGTCGCCAATCGATGCTGGTGGAGTGAGAGATGCATACAGGTTCACAAAACCACTTGCAGGGTTGATTGACGCGGTCTGGATGACCAAGCCGTCGGTGTTTTCGCTGGGGGCAACGAGTTGAACCATCCCGTTAGGCATAACGGTGCGGAAGTGTTTGCCGATTTTAACTACGCTCATAATGATTACCTTTGAGTTGAATGATTTTCTGCGGAGGATTCCGCATTCATGTCGCTCAAAGGCGATAGCTCGGGGCGCGAGGCCCTCACATGATTCAACGTCCCGCATCGGGAACATTTGATCTGGAGCTGCTTCATCTCACCGACAGTGGCGAGAAGTCTTTTGCGCTTTTCACATTTGCCCAGCCCCGCACGCCAAAACCCACTTGAAGATACGTTAGGGTCGAGACAGGCGGGTGAGCCGCTTTAATTCCGATTAGAACTCATAGCCAATGTGAAAGTAGGTTGGAAACGCATCAGTACCGTTTTCGACCGGATCCGTATGATCCGGGTAGAAGACCGGCCGGGATTTCGTTTTCTTCGGCTCCCATCCAAATCGCGCCCAGACCGGAACACCGGTGCAAATTACAAATGCGCCGTTGCTTTGCAACTGTGCGTAAGCTCCGGGAAATTTGCCAGTTTGAGTGTTCCACAGCGGTACGCCGGTAGACGAATAAATTACGAAGTTGCCGTCACCTTGCATAACCGCGGTCTTGGCGTCTTTGCCATAGGTATTGGTGTGCCAGACGACCGCGCCCGCTTTTGTATAAACCACCAGATTACCATCGGCTTGGAAGACCAAAAAGAAATTGCCTGCTGGATACTGCCGTCCCATTTCCAGAGAGGTTCCAGGCGGGATGATATTCACGAGCGTACCGGCTTGCAGATCCACGTGAGCACTGGAGTAAACAGGGAGAATATCCAGAATCACTACGTTCGCATCATCCTGAACCACCAAGTGGCATCGGTCCGCCTGATCTTCTTTAGTGACGTTCCCAAAAGTTTGCCACTGGCGTTGACGCAGTGAATCCTCCAAACAAGCGTTACCGGCTACGTAAAGACGAGTCATCTTGAAAGGTTGATGTACGTAGTCACTACTGTAAGGCTGATCGTTATTCGCGGCCCACAGAGCAGTATCACCGTCCCAGAGCGCGAGATTAGAGTCCGACTGAAGGACAAGTCGATACCGGCCATTTGGAGAAACCAGGTATTGGCCTACAGCCATTGATTGCCTAGGAGGCAGTGTCGATGTACCTGAACCGGCGAATAGAGTTGGTGCTGGATTTTTCATTTTATTACCCTTGAGTCGAATGATTTTGTGCGGAGGATTCCGCATTCATGTCGCTCAGAGGCGATAGCTCGGGGCTCGTGGCCTTCACATGATTCAACGTCCCGCATCGGGAACACTTGATCTGGAGCTGTGTCATCTCACCGATACGGGCGAGAAGTCTTTTGCACTTTCCACATCTGCAATCTTTCAACATTCTGCGAAGCCTTTTGGTTTTTGCCAGACTCCGCCCCGCTCGCGCGGAGAGTAAAAGCCTCGGCCGGTTTGCAGTTAAAACCTGCGATCTGGCGATCCCTGTGAGTGTTAGTGCACCCCGCCTGACTGCCCCCTCTTTCTTCGTTGATTTCCCGTCTGACCCTGCTGCCAAGGCCAGCCAGTGAAATCGGTGATTCCGTTCTGCTTGAAGAGCTCTGATCCAGTCGATCCCTTGTCGGGGCTGGGAGACCACTTCGCTGGTCCCTGGCTATCTGGCGGCTTCACCAGTCATGTACCGCTGCGGTATATCGCTGCGATGGGTGTAAATTAGCAAACGCTAAATGGCGCGTCAACAGCTAATGCTAAATTCTTTACGCGGCTGTGATGGATGTCGGTCGCTCGAGGTAGGCCGATATTTCTGACAGGGGTTTTGCAAACAGCTGACTGCCGTTATGCTTACGAAAGCTGTACGTATATACAGTAACCAAGGAGAAACTGATGTCCCTACCAGAGAAGAAAAAGCCTCAAGAGCGCGAGCCCATGTCCAGCCTGGAGCGCCTGAACCTAAGGGTGGCGGGCATGATCAACCACCCAATCGCCCAGGATCAGATGTGGGTGACGATCCATAAGCTGGAGACTGACGGCGATCGAGAGTGGAACGAGGTGATGGGGGCAATTGCGGAAGTGGATGGGATAGACATGGTTTTCAACGATGAAGACCGCTCGGTCACGCTGAAGTGGGTGGCGCCGTCAGATAACGATCCGCGCGTCCAGGTGCGGGACGAATTCGAGGTATTGGAGGAAGCCGCGCCTTTCTAAGGGCACAAAAAAGCCCGCTTGTTAAGCGGGCGTCTGTACCTTCAACAAACCGCCTGTGCCGGTCCTGGTTGGCAACGTCCGTTAACGCAACTAGGCCTTCCTTGCGTTCCAAATCAATAAAACCTTCGCATGGATCGTCACGTCGTCGATCCTTGCCGTCTGGTTCTCATAATGCTGATTGTCTGAAATCAGCCTGTAATTCTCTTCGTCCAGTCGCATCACGCGCTTGATGTACAGCTCTTGGTGCCAGGTCAGTACGTAGATGCCCTCACCGATGAAGTCCTGCACGCCTTTGTCGACGATCACCAGGTCTTTATCGTTGATGGTTCCTTCCATGCTCTGGCCCCAGCCACTGATCATGGCCAGAGCTGTCTTCGAGGTGTAAGTCACACCTTTCTCGCGAAGAATCTCCTCTCTGACAACCAGGTTGCGTACCACCTCATTGTAATCAGGCGGCACCTGTCCGTGACCCATCGCTGCACGTATGTCGTACTGGCGAATGACAATCTCTTCATTGGTAGGACGAAGAGCGGCAAAATTGGCCGGAAGCACATCTGTGTTATGCCCATCCGGGTCGGCAGCCGCCGCCACAATCCGGTCCCGCGCCTCATTTGAAAAGCCTTTCACCTTGGCAAGTGACTGTTTGAGCTGTTCCAGTGCTGAAAGCCCCGCCTTCACTGCTGGCGCCGAAGTCTCGGACGCAGCAGGGCTGACCAGGCTTCCCGAAGGGAGGCCGATCTTCTCTTCCAAATTCGCAGCGGCTTTCTCGCCGAGGTTTCGGTGCCCGTTAAGAATCTGGGACAGATACGACGCATCAAGGCCGTGCTTATTGGCGAACTCTTTCTGGGAGGCCCCGGCCATCAGGGCTTTAAGGGCTTCAGCTCTAAGCTTGTTAATGTCCATGTCCCATCATCGCTTCCGGTTAGCATACAGTAAATTACGGTCTGCTATCATTTGTATAATTAGCGCTTGCTAATTTTCAAACAGGCCGGGCAGGATGCTCCGATAGATTACGATCAACTGCAGCCCAGCGAAACCAGACCCCGGAAACGAAAAAAGCCCCGCAGATGCAGGGCTTTTTACTGTGTTTGGCGGGGAACTAGGGATTCGAACCCTAGAAACGCTATTAACGTTCGCCGGTTTTCAAGACCGGTGCATTCAACCACTCTGCCAATTCCCCGAAGCATCTGGCGTTGGAGGTTTGTGAACCCCTCCGTCGCTTTGCGGGCGCCATAATACCGTAATGAAACAAGCTGTCAAACTCTCCGGCTAGCGCACTGCGTCGCCTCTGTTATGATCTTTGCAACTTGAGGTTTCAAACCCTTCATTTTTACCATCAGGAGTAGCGCCATGCGCGAACAGGATTACGCAGTCAACAACCGCGTGCAGGTCGAGCAGCTAGAGGTTAGCCGCGTCCTGCGCAACACTTACGGCCTTCTGGCCCTCACCCTCGCCTTCAGCGGCGTCATGGCATTCGTCTCCCAGCAGATGAACTTCCGTTACCCGAATGTCTTCGTTGTGCTGATCGGCTTCTACGGTCTGTTCTTCCTTACCAACAAATTGCGCGACTCGGCGTGGGGTCTGGTTTCTGCGTTCGCGCTGACAGGTTTCATGGGGTTCATCCTCGGCCCGATCCTCAACCGTTACCTCGGCATGCAGGGCGGCGCTGAAGTCGTCGGTTCCGCGTTCGCGATGACGGCATTGGTCTTCGGCGGTCTGTCGGCCTACGTGCTGATCACGCGCAAGGACATGAGCTTCCTCGGCGGCTTCATCACCGCTGGCTTCTTCGTGTTGCTGGGGGCCGTGGTGGCCAGCATGTTCTTCCAGATCAGCGGCCTGCAGCTCGCGATCAGCGCCGGTTTCGTACTGTTCTCGTCGGTCTGCATTCTGTTCCAGACCAGCGCGATCATTCACGGCGGTGAGCGCAACTACATCATGGCGACCATCAGCCTGTATGTATCGATCTACAACCTGTTCATCAGCTTGCTGCAGATCTTCGGCATCATGGGCAGCAAAGACTGATCAGTTTGCCCGCTTCAACAAAAAGCCCGCTTCGGCGGGCTTTTTGCTGTCCGGCGTTCGTGAATTCTTTATCATTGCGTCCATGTTCCCTGTCAGCGCACCACCGAGCCGCCCATGAAGTTCGCCATCGCCCTGCATTCGCCCGCCCACGCGCCGTCCTCCCGACGCGCGTTGCTGTTCGCCAAAGCCGCATTGGCGCAGGGCCACGAAATCGTGCGCCTGTTCTTCTATCAGGACGGCGTGCACAGCGCGTCCGGCAATGTGGTGTCGCCCCAGGACGAGTCGGACACCGCCGCGCAATGGCGTGATTTCGTCACCACCCACCAGCTTGACGGCGTGGTCTGCATTGCCGCCGCCCTGCGTCGGGGCGTGTTGAATGCTGAAGAAGCGGAGCGCTACTCGCGACCTGCGGCAAACCTTGCGGCACCCTGGGAGTTGTCGGGACTGGGTCAGCTGCATGACGCGATCCAGGCGGCTGATCGCTTGATCTGCTTTGGAGGGCCATGACGTGGCGAAGTCATTATTGATCATCAGCCGTCAGGCGCCATGGGCGGGTCCGGATGCCCGCGAGGCGCTGGATATTGCCCTGGCCGGCGGCGCGTTCGATCTGCCGATGGCCATGCTGTTCATGGACGACGGCGTATTGCAGTTGGCGACGGCGCAGAACGCCAGTCAGGTGCAGCAGAAAGACCTGACCGCCAACCTCCAGGCGTTGTCGATGTTCGGCGTGGAAGACCTGTTCGCCTGCGGCAGCAGCCTGAATCAGCGAGGGATGCAGCCGACCGCGCTGAGTGTCGAGCCACTTGAGGTACTGGATGACCTGCAAATCGCCGCGCTCATCGACCGTTACGACCAGGTGATAACGATCTGATGGCTACCCTACACGTACTCTCTCACTCCCCTTTTACCGACGCGCGCCTGAGCAGTTGCCTGCGCGTGCTCGGCAGTCAAGACGCGATCCTTTTGTGCGGCGACGCGACCTATGCGTTGCACGCAGACACCGCCACCGCTGAGGCACTGAGCGCGAGGACCGGCAGCCTGAAGCTGTTCGTGCTCGATGAAGACGCCACCGCTCGAGACATCGCGCTGCCTGACTGGGCCGAAAGTGTCGACTACGCCGGCTTCGTCGCACTCTCGGTACACTACGACAAGGTCAACACGTGGCTATGAACCCGCTCATCGTCGACGGGCGCAGTGTTGCGCTGGACAAAGACGGCTATCTTGAGGACCTGCACGACTGGTCCAACGAAGTCGCCGAAGCCCTGGCCCTTGAGGCAGACATCGCCCTGACGCCCGATCACTGGGAAATCCTCGAATTGCTGCGGGCGTTCTACGCGGAGTTTCAGCTGTCCCCGGCCACGCGACCGCTGGTCAAATACACCGCACTGAAGCTGGGCGCCGACAAGGGCAACAGTTTGCACCTCAATCGTCTGTTCAACGGCACTCCCGCCAAACTTGCCGCCAAGCTGGCGGGCCTGCCAAAGCCGACCAATTGCCTATGACCGACTTCACTTCCCTCGTCACCGAAACCCCTGCCGAGCATCCCTTCGCGCCTTTCGTTCGCATTCTCGGCAAAGGCAAACGTGGTGCGCGCAACATGACCCGCGCCGAAGCACGGGAGGCCATGGGCATGGTGCTCGATGAAAAAGTCGAAGACACCCAGCTCGGGGCTTTTCTGATGCTGCTGCGGCACAAGGAAGAGAGCCCGGACGAACTCGCGGGCTTCACCGAGGCCGTGCGCGAACGTCTGCACGCGCCAGCGCTGGCAGTCGACATCGATTGGCCGACCTACGCCGGCAAAAAGCGCCATCTGCCGTGGTACTTGCTGTCGGCCAAGTGCCTGGCGCAGAACGGCGTCCGCGTACTGATGCACGGCGGCGGCGCCCATACCGCTGGCCGCCTGTACAGCGAGCAGTTGCTGGAGCTGTTGGGCATTCCGCTGTGCCGAAACTGGCAAGCGGTGGGTGAAGCACTGGAGCAGCAGAACATCGCGTTCTTTCCCCTTGGCGACTGGGCGCCGCAGCTGCAGCGCATGATCGATCTGCGCAACACGCTGGGGCTGCGCTCACCGATCCACTCGCTGGCGCGCATTCTCAATCCCCTGGGCGCGCGGTGCGGGCTGCAGAGTATTTTCCATCCGGGCTATCAGGGCGTGCATCGTGACGCCAGCAGCCTGCTCGGCGACCACGCCATCGTGATCAAGGGCGACGGTGGTGAAGTCGAGATCAACCCGGACACCATCAGTCATTTGTACGGCACTACCGATGGCCAGCCGTGGGACGAAGAATGGCCGGCGTTGTCGGACCGTCGCCACGTGAAGCCGGCGACCCTCGACCCGCAGCATCTGGTCGCGATCTGGAAAGGCGATGTCGAGGACAGTTACCCGCAACTGGCGCTGATTGCGACCATGGCGCTGGCACTGCGGGGCTTCGGGATGCCGCGGGCTGAAGCCTTCGCCCGGGCGGAGCAGTACTGGGCAAACCGCAACAGATCGATTTAGCCGATAGCTACCCCCCAGTCTTTGCGCTATTCGTTCGAACGATTGTCTTTAGACTGATCTCCAACGTACTTCGGTACAGCTCAATTTGGAGTCAGATATGGGCCTTCTCGTTGAAGGACGCTGGCAAGACCAGTGGTACGAAAGCAGCAAAGACGGCGCTTTTCAGCGCGAGCAGGCCAAACGGCGGAACTGGGTCACCCGCGATGGTCGGCCCGGACCGTCGGGTGAAGGCGGCTTCAAAGCGGAGGCCGGTCGTTACCATTTGTACGTTTCCCTTGCTTGCCCATGGGCCCATCGCACGTTGATCGTGCGCAAGCTCAAGGGTCTGGAAGGTTTGATCGACGTCTCCGTTGTCAGCTGGCTGATGCGCGAAAACGGCTGGACGTTCGATAAGCAGAAAGGGTCTACCGGCGACGCGCTGGATGGCCACACCTTCATGTACCAGCGCTACCTCGCCGACACCGCCGATTACACCGGTCGGGTGACGGTACCGGTGCTGTGGGACAAGCAGCTGAATCGCATCGTCAGCAACGAGTCGTCGGAAATCATCCGGATGTTCAATTCGGCGTTCGACGACCTGACCGGCAATCGCCTGGATCTCTACCCAGAGCCGCTGCGCAACGAGATCGACCGGCTGAACGACCGTATCTACCCGGCCGTGAACAACGGTGTCTATCGCGCCGGATTCGCGACCTCACAGGGTGCTTACGAAGAGGCTTTCGATGAAGTGTTCGCCGAGCTCGATGCGCTGGAAACGCTGCTGAGCGAGAAACGCTACCTGGCGGGTGAATACCTGACCGAAGCGGACGTGCGCCTGTTCACCACACTGATTCGCTTTGACGCGGTGTACCACGGGCACTTCAAGTGCAACCTGCGGCGCATTGCCGACTACCCGAACCTGAGCAACTGGGTGCGGGAGATGTATCAATTGCCGGGCGTGGCCGAGACGGTGGACTTCGTGCACATCAAGCATCACTACTACGCGAGCCACGCCACCATCAACCCGACCGGCGTCGTGCCAAAAGGGCCGCAGCAGGATTTCAGCGGCGAACATGATCGCGGGCGTTTGAACGGGAAAGGGATTTTGCAGAACGGCTGATGGGTTTCAGTTAACGCTGAAACCCCACCTGCCTCTCCACCGCAGAACCTTTTGAAAGACTGCGGTGGAATCAAACGCTCGCCTGCGCCCCTTCGAACCACGCCAGCTTTTCCCGCAACTTCACCACTTCACCCACGATCACCAGGGTCGGCGCATGGACTTCGTGCTCGGCCACCAACTGCGGCAGGTTGGCCAGCGTGCCGGTGAAGACACGCTGGTTGACCGTGGTGCCCTGTTGAATGAGCGCAGCGGGGGTGTCGGCCGCGCGTCCGTGCTTGATCAGTTGTTCGCAAATAACCGGCAGCCCGATCAGACCCATGTAGAGCACCAAGGTCTGCGAGGGCGAAACCAGATCCTTCCACGGCAGGTCGGTGGTGCCGTTCTTCAGGTGGCCGGTCACGAAACGCACGGACTGCGCGTGATCGCGGTGGGTCAGTGGAATCCCGGCGTACGCCGCGCAACCACTGGCGGCCGTAATACCCGGCACAACCTGAAAGGGAATACCGTGGGCCGCCAACTCTTCGATCTCTTCACCGCCACGGCCGAAGATGAACGGATCACCGCCCTTCAGTCGCACCACGCGTTTGCCCTGCTTGGCCAGATCCACCAATTGCTGGTTGATCTGATCCTGGGGCAAGGCGTGATCGGCGCGCTGCTTGCCCACGTAGACGCGGTCAGCGTCGCGGCGGCACAAGTCCAGAATCGCCGGCGCTACCAGGCGGTCGTAAAGCACGACATCCGCCTGCTGCATCAAACGCAAGGCGCGAAAGGTCAGCAGATCAGGATCGCCAGGTCCTGCGCCCACGAGGTACACCTCACCGGTCGTGGCCGGCGCATCGCCGTCGATCTTCGCTTGCAGCAACCGCTCGGCTTCAGCGCCCTGCCCG
Organism: Pseudomonas graminis; assembly: GCF_013201545.1. NCBI lineage: Bacteria > Pseudomonadati > Pseudomonadota > Gammaproteobacteria > Pseudomonadales > Pseudomonadaceae > Pseudomonas > Pseudomonas graminis. The sequence goes on along the minus strand of NZ_CP053746.1, from coordinate 3,411,735 downwards.
GCCAATTGCCGGTCAGCGATGGGCCCCTGGAATACATCTTCCCAGAACGCCCGGCGCTGCTGAACATTGGGAAACAGCCCTTTGACCTGATGCCGAAAGCGTGCGGCCAGACCGGCCAGATGCCCGTAGGTCGGTGGAATCCAGGTTTCCAGCTTGGCGCGGATCAGCCGTGCCAGCACCGGCGCATCGCCACCGCTGGACACCGCGATCACCAGCGGCGAACGGTCGACGATCGCCGGGAAGATCACGCTGCACAGCGCAGGCGCATCCACCACATTGACCGGCACACCACGCTGGCGGGCATCGGCTGACACCTGCGCGTTAAGCGGCTCGTCATCGGTGGCAGCAATGATCAGCACGCAGCCGTTGAGGTCCGACTCGGTGTAGCCGCGCAGAATCTGTTCCCCGCCGCTGCGCTCGATCAGCTCGCGCACTTCCGCTCCGATCTCGGGGGCAACCACACGTAGCACTGCACCGGAATCAGCCAGCAGGCGAGACTTGCGCAAGGCAATCTCGCCGCCGCCCACCACCAGCACCCGGGCGCCCCGAAGGTTATGGAACAGCGGCAGAAATTCCATCTAGCCGATCACCTCGATCCCGCCCATCCACGGCTTGAGGACCTCCGGCACGCGGATCGAGCCGTCGGCTTGCTGGTAGTTTTCCAACACCGCCACCAGCGTGCGACCCACTGCGAGGCCAGAGCCATTCAGCGTGTGAACGAGTTCCGGCTTGCCGGTTTCCGGGTTGCGCCAGCGGGCCTGCATGCGACGCGCCTGGAAATCGCCGCAGTTGGAGCACGAGGAGATTTCACGGTATTTGTCCTGACTCGGGATCCACACTTCCAGGTCATAGGTCTTGACCGCGCTGAAACCCATGTCGCCGGTGCACAGTGCCAGTACGCGGTACGGCAATTCGAGCAATTGCAGAACGCGCTCGGCGTTACCGGTCAGGCTCTCCAGTGCTTCCATGGATTTTTCCGGCTCGACGATCTGCACCATCTCGACCTTGTCGAACTGATGCTGACGGATCATGCCGCGGGTATCACGGCCCGATGCGCCGGCTTCGCTGCGGAAGCACGGGGTATGAGCAACAAACTTCAACGGCAACTGTTTGGCGTCGAGGATTTCACCCGAGACGATGTTGGTCAGCGACACTTCGGCGGTCGGGATCAGGTACAGATCGGCTTCGCCTTCGCGGGAGATCTTGAACAGGTCTTCTTCGAATTTCGGCAACTGGCCGGTGCCCTGCAACGCAGGCGCCTGGACCAGATACGGCGTGTAGGTCTCTTCGTAACCGTGCTCGTTGATGTGCAGCGTGATCATGAACTGCGCGAGCGCACGGTGCAGGCGCGCAATCGGGCCACGCAACAACGCGAAACGGGCGCCGGAGAGCTTGGCGGCGGTTTCAAAATCCAGCCAGCCGAACTTCTCGCCCAGGGCGACGTGGTCCTGAACCGCGAAATCGAACGACGCCGGCGTGCCCCAGGTGCGCACTTCGACGTTTTGTTCTTCGTCAGCGCCCACTGGCACTGACTCGTGGGGCAGGTTCGGCATGCTCAGGGCCATGGCATCAAGTTCGGACTGGATGGCGTCCAGCTCTTTCTTGCCAGTGCTCAGCTCTTCGGCCATGCGATCGATGTCAGCCATCAGCGGTTCGATGTCTTCGCCGCGCTGTTTGGCCTGACCGATGGATTTGGAACGGGCGTTACGCTCGGCCTGAAGCTGTTCGGTGCGGGTCTGCACGGTCTTGCGCTGGGCTTCCAGCGCTTCGATGCGGGCGACGTCCAGCGTGAAGCCACGGGAAGCCAGGCGATCCGCTACGTCCTGAAGTTGAGTACGCAGCAGTTTGGAGTCGAGCATATCGGTCTCTCGTATATTAAATTCGGGTCAAAGACAGGCCGGCCCACGTTGCGAGCAGCCCGCCCAGTACGCTGATGAGGGCGTAGCCAATGGCCAGAGGAGCCTGGCCGCTTTCAAGCAGACGAATCGTGTCCAGTGAGAAAGACGAGAACGTCGTCAAACCACCGAGGAATCCAACCATCAAACCAGCGCGCAGCTCGATCGGGACTTCCGGGCGAATCAGAAACAGCCCGTAGAGCAGACCAATCAGCAGGCAGCCCACCAGATTCACGGCGAGCGTTGCTGTGTAGAAATAGCGCGGCCAGTTCGCAGCGACGACGTTAGCCGTCGCGAAACGCAGTAATGTACCAGCCACGCCACCGGCGGACACGGCAAGAATCAACTGAATCACTATTTTCTCCGCTGACGTGGGCTGGCGCGGTCGAGCGCTGACAGGTGTTTGAGTTTTTCGCCGATTTTCAGCTCAAGGCCGCGGGGGACCGGCTGGTAATACTGGCGCGGTTCGAGCTCGTCGGGGAAATAATCCTCACCCGCAGCGTAAGCGTCCGGCTCGTCGTGGGCGTAGCGGTATTCTTCACCATAACCGAGCTGCTTCATCAGCTTGGTCGGCGCGTTGCGCAGGTGCAGCGGGACTTCCAGCGAGCCATGCTCGGTGGCTTCGCGCATGGCCATTTTAAAACCCATGTACACAGCGTTGCTCTTCGGCGCACAGGCCAGGTACACGATGGCCTGGGCCACGGCCAACTCGCCTTCCGGACTGCCGAGGCGTTCCTGGACGTCCCACGCCGACATGCACAGCGGCAAGGCGCGCGGATCGGCGTTACCGATGTCTTCACTGGCCATGCGCACCACGCGCCGTGCCAGATACAGCGGATCGCAGCCGCCGTCGATCATCCGCGCGAACCAGTACAACGCAGCGTCGGGATTGGAGCCGCGAATGGATTTGTGCAGCGCGGAAATCTGGTCGTAGAACGCTTCGCCGCCCTTGTCGAAGCGACGGCGACTGTCGCCAAGCAGGCTTTGCAGCAACTCGGGGTCAATTTCGCTGCCGTCTTCGGCCAGGTCCGAGGCGTTCTCCAGCAGATTGAGCATCCGCCGACCATCGCCATCTACCGCAGCCAGAAGCGTCTGGAAGGCCTCGTCGCCCAGGGTCAGATGCCGATTGCCCAGCCCGCGTTCTTCGGTTAACGCACGATTGACCAACTGACGCAGCGCACCCTCGTCCAGACTTTTCAGCACATAGACCCGGGCGCGGGACAGCAGCGCGTTGTTGAGTTCGAAGGACGGGTTTTCAGTGGTGGCGCCAATGAAGATCAGCGTGCCGTCTTCGACGTAGGGCAGAAACGCATCCTGCTGCGACTTGTTGAAGCGGTGCACTTCGTCGACGAACAGAATGGTCCGGCGGCCGTACTGGCCGGCCTGTTGCTTGGCGATCTCCACCGCCTGACGGATCTCTTTGACCCCGGCCAGCACCGCCGACACCGTTTCAAAGTGCGCGTCGGAGACTTTCGCCAGCAACCGCGCCAGCGTGGTTTTTCCCACGCCGGGCGGCCCCCAGAAAATCATCGAGTGCAGCGCGCCCTGCTCCAGCGCTTCACGCAGCGGCTTGCCGTGGGCGAGCAGATGCTGCTGGCCGACGTACTCGTCCAGGTTGGTCGCTCGCAGGCGGGCGGCCAACGGTTGCGCGATCGGTTCAGTGCTGAACAGGTCCATTAAACAGGCGAACCCCTTTTATTCCTGAATGACGTCAGCGCCCTTCGGGATCTGGAACTGGAATTTGCTCGCCGCGACAGGCTCGTTGGCCTTGACGCCGGTGAACAGGATATTGGTGCGTTGGCCGACGCTGTCGATCAGCTGCATGTCGTTGATCATGCCGTTGCGAAACGACAGACGCAGGCTATCGAACAGGGTGTCCCTGGACTTGGGCTTGAGCACGAAGTCGATCACACCGCCCGCTTCCTTGGCGGTAATGTCGAAGCTCTCGCTGATTTTCGACACGTCGCCGGACAGCAGCAGCGCCGGGGTCTGGGTCAGGCGCTGGTCGAGGGTCTTGATGGTGACCTGCTCCAGGTCCGGGTCCCACAGGGACACCTTCTTGCCATCGGACACCATCAGTTGCTCTTGCGGCGCGTCGGTGTGCCAGTAGAACAGGCCCGGGCGCTGCAACGTCATTTCGCCGGTGGTTTCCTGCAACTGGGTGCCGCCACCGTCGAGGGTGAGCTGGGAGAAACGCCCGCTCAGGGTTTTCGAGTTTTCCAGCAGTTGGGTCAGGCGCGCCACGTCCTTGCTGTCGGCGTGGGCCGAGACAGCAGAAAAAGCCAGTGCAGATACCAACAGCATGCGGATAAGACGCATGGGATTCCTCTTTGAGTGTGGTTGAAGCCGGGCGCCGCCGCGATGGCGACGCCCGGTGATGCGTGACCGGGAAGTGTCAGTCACGCACAGGGGCTGGCGCAATCACTTCGCGCGAGCCGTTGGTGTTCATGGGCGTCACGACGCCGGCGTTTTCCATGGTTTCGATCATGCGCGCGGCGCGGTTGTAGCCAATCTTCAGCTTGCGCTGCACCGCAGAGATCGACGCACGACGGCTTTCCAGCACGAACTTCACGGCTTCGTCGTAAAGCGCATCGCTTTCGCTGTCTTCGCCATCACCGCCGCCACCGCCGCCTTCGAAGCCACTACCCGCCTCTTCTACGCCGGCCAGGATGTCATCGTTGTAGTTCGGCGTACCGCGCAGCTTCCACGCCTCAACGACGCGGTGAACCTCTTCGTCCGACACGAACGCGCCGTGCACACGAATCGGCAGGCTGGTGCCCGGGGGCATGTACAGCATGTCGCCGTGCCCGAGCAACTGTTCGGCGCCGCCCTGATCGATGATGGTCCGGGAGTCGATCTTGCTCGACACCTGAAACGCCATGCGGGTCGGGATGTTCGCCTTGATCAGGCCGGTGATCACGTCCACCGAAGGTCGCTGGGTCGCGAGGATCAGGTGGATACCTGCGGCACGGGCCTTCTGGGCGATTCGGGCGATGAGTTCTTCGACCTTCTTGCCGACGATCATCATCATGTCGGCGAATTCGTCGACCACCACAACGATGGTCGGCAGCTTGGTCAGCAGCGGCGCTTCGTCGTGAATGCTTTCGCGGTGATACAGCGGGTCGGACAGCGGCGTACCGGCCTCCTCTGCTTCACGCACCTTCTGGTTGAAGCCCGACAGGTTACGCACGCCCATCTTGGCCATCAGCTTGTAGCGGCGTTCCATCTCGGCCACCGACCAGCGCAGGGCATTGGCGGCGTCCTTCATGTCAGTGACCACCGGGCACAGCAAATGCGGAATGCCTTCGTAGATCGACAGCTCAAGCATCTTCGGGTCGATCATGATCAGCTTGGCGTCTTCCGGCCCGGATTTGAACAGGATCGACAGGATCATGGCGTTCACGCCCACCGACTTACCGGAACCGGTGGTACCGGCGACCAGCAGGTGCGGCATTTTTGCGAGGTCGGTGATGACCGGCTTGCCGCCGATGTCATGACCCAGCGCCAAGGTGACCGGCGATTTAGCGTCGTCGTATTCCGGCGTCGACAGGACCTCGGAGAAGCGCACGATCTGGCGATCTTCGTTGGGAATTTCGATACCGACCGTGGTCTTGCCGGGAATGACCTCGACCACACGAACGCTGGTGACTGCCAGCGAGCGGGCCAGGTCTTTCGCCAGGTTGGAGATACGGCTGACCTTTACACCGGCAGCCGGCTGAATTTCGTAGCGGGTAATCACCGGGCCCGGATGGATGGAATCCACCGTGACTTCGACGCCGAATTCCTTCAGCTTGATCTCCAGCAGATGACCCACAGCTGCCAGCGATTCAGGCGAATAGTTGAGCTGCTTTTTCTCGGCCGGGTCGAGAATCGAGATCGGCGGCAAGGTGCCTTCCACGGCGCTGTCGACGAACAACGGCGCCTGTTTCTCTTTCTGGACGCGCTTGCTCGGCTCAGGGGCGCGGGGAGGCGCAGGGGCAATCACGGCTGGCACGTGCTTCTCACGGGCGGCCATATGCTCGGTCAACGCCTGCTCGCGCTCGATGATTCGTTCCCTGGCTTTGGCCTGCTCGCGTCGATCCGGGGCAACCGGAGCCACCACTTCGTCGACGCGCATGTCGACTTCACGCAACTGAGCGACCATTTGCTTGCGCTCATTGCGGGCGGTCCACCAGCGGTTGAGCGAGCCGGTGAACAGTTCGATCAGGTCCAGCGTGATCTTGCCGGTGTTGTCCATGACCTTGAACCAGGACAAATCGGTGAACACAGTCAGACCGAACAAAAACAAGGCGATGAACAGCAGCGTGCTGCCTTGGACGTTCAGCGCGCGCTTGGCCAGATCACCCAGTACTTCGCCCAGCACGCCACCGGCTGAACCCGGCAGGCCCGACGCCGAATGAAAGTGCAAGTGCGCCAGCGAGGCGCCGGCGAGGACCAGGAACACCAGACCGATCATGCGCCAGGAAACCAGCCAGCCGCTCCACTGCCACGGCTCGTGGCGATGCCGGAAGACCTGATAAGCCTTGATCCCCAGCAGCAACGGGAAGATGTAGGCGAAGTAGCCGAGGATCATGAACAGGATGTCGGCAGAATACGCACCAGCAAAGCCTGCGGCGTTCTGAACCTGGGCCGAGTTGCTCGAGCTGCTGGTGTGGCTCCAGCCCGGATCGCCCTGATCGTAGGTCAGCAGCGCCATGATCAGATAAAGACACAGCGCGCCGAACGCGATCAGTGCACCTTCCTTGAGCCGGTAGTGCAGGTGCTGCCGCCAGAGCGGAACGGGGGTGGGTGCTATGGTGGATTTCTTCAAAACGCTTCAATTCCTGCGCGCAAGCGCGAACATCTGATGATTGACTGTGTACGACTGCCTTGGCGAAATGGCAGTGGCTTTCCCGAACATCGGCCAGAACAGCGTCCTGGCAGTAGGGAAAACCGCGCCTGCGATAACGCACGCTCGACAGGTGACTTGAAATGAGGTTAAACAACATCGGCATTGTACGGATTTGCGCGCCGCGCGCTACGTTAGTCTGGCGCGGTGCTTGCAGATGATCAAGCGTCGCCGGGTGGTGACAATTTGAGCACGCATTTTCTTTGTCGACAAAGGCTTATGACGTGTTTTTCTTGCTCCCTTGAACTGTCAAAAGGCCATCCCCGGATCAAGAAGACAGCGGGTCGACGATCCCGGCATGATCAAGCGGCTTGTGACCCTGCCTGCGACAGAGAGTTGCAGCCGGGGTTGCAAGCCTGCGTTGACTCCCCTCCCCTCTCGTAAAGTCTGGATGCCATGCTGACCTGGTTGCAACGCGACACCCTTGATTTCCCTGCGCTGGAAAAAGCCATGCGCGAGCCCAACGGACTGTTGGCCGGCGGCGGCGATCTGTCTGCCGATCGCCTGATTGCCGCATACCGGCATGGTTGTTTTCCCTGGTATCAGCAGGGCCAGCCGATTCTCTGGTGGTCGCCGGACCCGCGCACCGTGCTCTTTCCGGATGAGCTGCATGTATCACGCAGCCTGGGCAAGCTGCTGCGCCGCGGACGTTATCGGGTCACTTTCGACCAGGATTTCGCGGCGGTCATTCAAGCCTGCGCCGAACCCCGGGCCTACACCGACGGCACGTGGATCACCGGCTCCATGCAGGCGGCCTATATTGAACTGCACGCCCGCGGCTTCGCCCACAGCGTCGAAGTCTGGGACGGCGACGCGCTCGTAGGCGGTCTGTACGGACTGGCGATGGGCCAGCTGTTTTTCGGCGAATCGATGTTCAGCCGCGCCGACAACGCTTCCAAGGTTGGCTTCGCAACGCTGGTCGAATACTTGAAAGAATCGGGTTTCGTCCTGATTGATTGCCAAATGCCTACCGAGCACCTGCTAAGCCTTGGCGCGCGCTCGATTGCGCGCCAGACGTTCGCCGACTACCTGCATAAACACCTCGACGAGAGCAATTACACCGATTGGTCGCCTAGGCGAGTTTGATTGGGCTGGCTTACACTCATGTCTACAGTTTTTCTCGAGGGTTGATCATGACCGAGCTGGCGCGGCTGAAGTTCTATGCCACTCAACCCCACTCCTGTAGCTACCTGCCCGAGGAACAAGCCACCACGCTGTTTCTCGACCCCAGCCAGCCGATGGATGTCCAGGTTTATGCCGATCTCTCGGACATGGGGTTTCGCCGCAGTGGCGATCATTTGTACCGTCCGCATTGCCAGAACTGCAGCGCCTGTGTGCCTGCGCGCATTCCGGTCGGACTGTTCGTGCCTGATCGTCAGCAAAAACGCATTTTCAAAAGAAACGCCGACCTCGAAGTGACGAGCACCAAGCCGCATTTCAGTGAGGAGTACTTCGATCTGTATCAGCGCTACATCGAGCAGCGCCATGCCGATGGGGATATGTTCCCACCGAGCCGCGACCAGTTTTCCACCTTTCTGGTCCGCGACCTGCCGTTTTCGCGTTTCTACGAGTTCCGTCTGGAGGGTCGACTGCTTGCCGTAGCCGTCACTGACCTGCTGCCCAATGGCCTTTCCGCCGTTTATACGTTCTACGAGCCGGCGGAGGAGCGCCGCAGCCTGGGGCGTTACGCAATTCTCTGGCAAATTGCCGAGGCCGCACGCATGCAATTGCATGCGGTGTACCTCGGCTACTGGATAAAGAACTGCAAAAAGATGAATTACAAGACCCAATATCGCCCCATCGAACTGCTCACCAATCAAAGATGGGTCACTCTTTACTGAAGCCCTTGGCTTAAACCTCAGTTTTCGGGCACAATGCAGCCCGCTTTTGCCTGGCTGCCGTTTGCACCGGGCCATTCATTGGATACCGAGGGCTTTACTGCATGTCGAAAGAAGACAGCTTCGAAATGGAAGGCACTGTCGTCGACACCCTGCCCAACACCATGTTCCGTGTGGAGTTGGAAAATGGGCACGTCGTAACCGCGCACATCTCCGGCAAGATGCGCAAGAACTACATCCGCATTCTTACCGGCGACAAGGTCCGCGTTGAGCTGACGCCCTACGACTTGAGCAAAGGGCGCATCACTTACCGCGCCCGCTAACAGGTCTTAACAAAAACGCCCGGCATTTGCCGGGCGTTTTTGTGTGCGTGAGATTCACCCTACACGCTCACGGCAAGTCGCAAAAAGCGGCTCACTCGGTCCATCAGACCGGACACGTTTCAACAGATGTAGGAGTGAGCTTGCTCGCGATTGCTTCGTGTCAGTCACCTAATGTGTCTCAGACAAATCGCAATCGCGAGCAAGCTCACTCCTACAGGATTCGGCAGATTCGCAGCCAACAAAAAAGGCGCCAATCGGCGCCTTTCAGGTTTGTTGCAGGGACGCGAAACGTCAGGCCATTTCAGCCGTGGTTTCGTAATCGAACGTGATCTCGCCGTCTTTGACGTCGATGTGTACCACACCGCCATGCTCGGACAACTCGCCGAAGAGGATTTCCTCGGCCAGCGGACGCTTGATCTTGTCCTGAATCAAACGGGCCATCGGACGCGCACCCATCGCTGCGTCGTAACCGCCTTCGGCCAGGTAACTCCTCACCGCGTCGGTCACTTCCAGCTGTACGCGCTTGTCTTCCAGCTGCGCCTGAAGCTCGGTAAGGAACTTGTCCACCACGCTCTTGATAACCTCGTGGCTGAGGCGACCAAACTGAATGATGGTGTCCAGACGATTGCGGAATTCCGGCGTGAAGCTCTTCTTGATCACTTCCATCGCATCAGTAGAGTGATCCTGATGGGTGAAACCGATTGAAGCGCGTGCTGCCGTTTCAGCACCGGCGTTGGTGGTCATGATCACGATCACATTGCGGAAGTCCGCCTTGCGCCCATTGTTGTCGGTCAGCGTCCCGTGGTCCATGACCTGCAGCAGCAGGTTGAAGACTTCCGGGTGCGCCTTCTCGATTTCATCGAGCAGCAGCACGCAATGCGGCTGCTTGGTGACGGCTTCGGTCAGCAGACCGCCCTGATCAAAACCGACATAGCCCGGCGGCGCACCGATCAGACGCGATACGGTGTGACGCTCCATGTACTCGGACATGTCGAAACGCACCAGCTCGATACCCAGCGCCTTGGCCAGCTGACGCGCAGCCTCGGTCTTGCCGACACCGGTCGGACCTGCGAACAGGAACGAGCCGACAGGCTTGTCCGGGGACTTGAGGCCTGCTCGGGACAGCTTGATAGCGGTGGACAGCGAATCGATGGCGGCGTCCTGACCGAACACGGTCAGCTTCAGGTCGCGCTCCAGATTACGCAGCAACTCTTTGTCGGAGCTGTTGACGTGCTTTGGCGGAATCCGCGCGATCTTCGCCACAATGTCTTCAACCTGCGGCACTTCAATACGCTTGACGCGCATTTCCACCGGTTGCAGCCGTTGATAGGCGCCCGCCTCGTCGATGACGTCAATGGCCTTGTCGGGCATATGACGGTCATTGATGTAGCGGGATGCCAGTTCAGCAGCGGCTCGCAGGGCTTCATCGCTGTATTCGATATTGTGATGCTGTTCGAAACGACCTTTCAGGCCACGCAGAATTCCGATGGTGTCTTCGACCGAAGGCTCGGAGACGTCGACCTTCTGGAAGCGACGCGCCAACGCACGGTCTTTTTCAAAGATGCCACGGAATTCCTGGAAAGTGGTCGAGCCGATGCAACGGATATCACCCGACGACAACAGCGGCTTGAGCAGGTTGGAGGCATCCATCACGCCACCGGACGCGGCACCCGCACCGATGATGGTGTGGATTTCGTCGATAAACAGGATCGCGTGGGGTCGTTTCTTCAATTCGCCGAGCAGTGCCTTGAAGCGCTTCTCGAAATCGCCACGGTATTTGGTCCCGGCAAGCAGTGCGCCCAGGTCAAGGGAGTACACGACGCTGTTGGCGAGCAGGTCCGGTACCTGGTTGTCGACAATGCGCTTGGCCAGGCCTTCGGCGATGGCGGTTTTACCCACCCCGGCTTCGCCCACCAATAGCGGGTTGTTCTTGCGGCGCCGCGCGAGAATCTGAGCGACGCGCTCGACTTCCATCTCGCGCCCTACCAGCGGATCGATGCGGCCTTGACGGGCCAGCTCATTCAGGTTGCTTGCATAGGCATCCAGAGGATTGCCTGAGGAAGAAGACTCACCGCCCTCGTCATCCTGCATATCTTGCTCACCTTCAGATTGATCGCCATGCCCCGGCACTTTGGAAATACCGTGGGCGATATAGTTGACGACATCGATACGGGCAACGCTCTGCTGTTTCAGCAGGAACACTGCCTGGCTTTCCTGCTCGCTGAAAATCGCCACAAGCACGTTCGCGCCAGTGACTTCACGCTTGCCGGAGCTCTGCACATGAAAAACCGCGCGCTGCAGGACGCGCTGGAAGCCGAGTGTGGGTTGGGTCTCGCGATCCTCGTCATGCACAGGGATCAGCGGCGTGGTGGAGTCGATGAACTCCTGGAGGTCGTGTTTGAGTTTGTCGAGGTTTGCGCCGCAGGCACGCAGTACGGTGGCGGCAGCCTCATTGTCCAATAGGGCCAGCAGGAGGTGCTCGACGGTCATGAACTCATGACGTTTAGAGCGGGCCTCCTTGAAAGCCAGATTGAGGGTGACTTCGAGCTCACGGTTTAACATAGCTTCACCTCATACCCAAGTGTCCGGCGTTAACCGTCCTTCTCGATTTCACAGAGTAGCGGATGCTGGCTTTCCCTGGCGTACTGGTTGACCTGCATAGCCTTGGTCTCGGCGATGTCGCGGGTAAACAATCCGCAAACGGCCCGTCCCTCTGTATGGACGGCCAGCATGACCTTGGTCGCCAGCTCACGATTCAGGTTGAAAAACACCTCGAGCACTTCGACAACGAAATCCATCGGGGTGTAGTCATCATTGAACAAAACCACCTTGTACATAGGCGGCACCTGCAATATCGGCTTGGCTTCCTGTACAGCGGTGCCCGACGCATCGTCCTCATGGGGATGCGGGTCATCCTGATTGAATGTTAGTCGAATCTTGCTGATTGCATGCATGGTAAAGAAGGTTCACAGAGGACGTGATTGAAATAAGTGGTGGCGGCGATACCCGTTTTCAACTGGACCGCCGCTTGACCTTGACTATCGGCCAATCAGTGTTACAAACAATAGAACCCACATTGGGTAAAAAGGGTCCGCGCAGTCAACCAAAATTTTTTAGGTCCGGCGGATGAGAGGTGATGATACTCCCATCGGAGTCCTTTGCAGAGGGATGTGACTATGCTAAGCGGTAAGGTCAAGTGGTTTAACAACGCCAAGGGGTATGGCTTCATCGTTCAGGACGGCGAGTCTGAAGACCTGTTCGCTCATTACTCGGCGATCAGTATGGAGGGCTATAAAACGCTGAAGGCCGGCCAGCCGGTCCAGTTTGAAATCATCCAGGGACCTAAAGGCAAGCACGCCGTGGGGATCTGCGCTCAGGTAATCGCTGCAACCCCTGAGTCTGTCTCTCATCACGAGAGACAGCCGGAGAAACAGCGAGCTTAGAGCACCAATCACGCCTGAGCCGGACCGTTCAAGCGCGAGATTCGACAAGCCGGTCAATCCTTTCAGGGTTGGCCGGTTTTTTTGTGCTTCTGCTATTCCCAAGCGCGCATCTATATGGAAGCACGCGACTGCCACCGCGGCACAGATGGTCCTTTAGTCGAAATCCCGCAGCCGACTGGCCATGACGTCTCGACTCCAGGCAACTGCGACTAGTTGCCGCAGGCCCCGTACTACAAGGGCTAAACGGTTTTCATGGGGAATCCGGACACCTTCCGAGACCACCGCGAACGTCCCGGGCACCGCAAAGCCGTCATACGAGTACCGTAGTAATGGCCGGGTGCAGTGATATACTCAGCGCCGGTGACCGTTGGGTCATTGGGTCATTGGGGGCCAGACCACCTGAAACCAGGCGTTCAGCCCTCGACAGGCCAGACCGCTACCCGGGTCCGACCGCTTGACGCTCGACTGATGCACCCCCTATCACGCGACGAAATTCTCGACTTTCGGCTCATCGATACTTTGGGCGAAAGTGCCTACCCTGCGCATCTCGAAATTTTGTGTACGCTCAGCAAAGAAGAGAGTTATCCCGAATATGTCCAACCGCTCGAAGATCATCTATACCTTCACTGACGAAGCGCCAGCCCTCGCCACCTACTCACTGCTGCCTATCATCGAAGCGTTCACCGCTTCCGCTGACATCGCCGTTGAAACCCGCGACATCTCGCTTGCAGCCCGCATCCTCGCCAGCTTTCCCGAGCGCCTGGGTGACAAGAAGGTTTCCGACGATCTGGCAGAGCTGGGCCAACTGGCGACCACGCCGGAAGCCAACATCATCAAGCTGCCAAACATCAGCGCCTCGGTTCCACAGCTGAAGGCCGCGATCAAGGAACTGCAAGCCAAGGGCTACGACATCCCGAATTACCCGGATGAAGTCGTGACCGACGCCGACAAGGTTGCTCAGGCTGGCTACGACAAAGTGAAAGGCAGCGCCGTGAACCCGGTTCTGCGTGAAGGTAACTCTGATCGCCGAGCGCCGCTCTCCGTCAAGAACTATGCACGCAAGCACCCGCACAAAATGGGCGCGTGGTCTGCGGACTCCAAGTCCCACGTGGCGCACATGGACAACGGCGACTTCTACGGCAGCGAAAAATCTTCGCTGATCGAAGCTGCTGGCGCCGTGAAGATCGAGCTGATCGGCAAAGACGGCAGCACCACCGTGCTGAAGGACAAGACGTCGGTACTGGCAGGCGAGATCATCGACTGCGCGGTCATGAGCAAGAAAGCCCTTCGCGCTTTCGTGGCCCGTGAAATCGAAGACGCCAAGAAGCTCGGCGTGCTGTTCTCCGTGCACTTGAAAGCCACCATGATGAAGGTCTCGGACCCGATCATGTTTGGTGAGTTCGTCGCCGAGTACTACCAGGAAGCGCTGAACAAGCACGCTGACGTCCTGAAGGAAATCGGCTTCAACCTGCACAACGGCATCGGCGACCTGTACGCCCGTATCAAAGACCTGCCAGCCGACCAGCAAGCGCAGATCGAAGCGGACGTCAAAGCCGTTTACGCGACCCGCCCTGCGCTGGCGATGGTCAACTCCGATAAGGGCATCACCAACCTGCAAGTGCCGAGCGACGTCATCGTCGACGCCTCGATGCCAGCGATGATTCGTGATTCCGGCAAGATGTGGAACAACGACGGCGTCCTGCAGGACACCAAGGCGGTGATCCCGGATCGCTGCTACGCGACCATCTATCAAGCCGTGATCGAAGACTGCAAGCAACACGGCGCCTTCGACCCGACCACCATGGGCAGCGTGCCGAACGTTGGCCTGATGGCGCAGAAAGCCGAAGAGTACGGCTCGCACAACAAAACCTTCCAGATCGAAACCGATGGCGTGGTCCGTGTGACCGACGACAAAGGTCAGGTCTTGATGGAGCAGAACGTTGAAGCCGGCGACATCTGGCGCATGTGCCAGACCAAAGACGCGCCGATTCAGGATTGGGTCAAACTGGCCGTCAACCGTTCGCGCCTGAGCAGCACCCCGGCCATTTTCTGGCTGGACCCTGAGCGTGCCCACGACGCGGCGATGATCAAGAAGGTCGAGCACTACCTGAAGGATCACGACACGGCAGGCCTGGACATCAGCATCCAGTCGCCGGTCGACGCGATGAAGGTTTCCCTGGAGCGTATCCGCGCGGGCAAGGACACCATTTCGGTGACCGGTAACGTGCTGCGCGACTACCTGACCGACCTGTTCCCGATCATGGAGCTGGGCACCAGCGCCAAGATGCTGTCCATTGTGCCGCTGATGAGTGGCGGTGGTCTGTTCGAAACCGGCGCAGGTGGTTCGGCGCCGAAGCACGTTCAACAGCTGAACGAAGAGAACTTCCTGCGCTGGGATTCCCTGGGCGAATTCCTGGCACTGGCCGCTTCCCTCGAGCACTTGGGCAACGTCTACGACAACCCGAAAGCGCTGGTACTTGCTACTGCTCTGGACAAGGCCACCGGTCAGTTCCTGGACAACAACAAGTCGCCATCGCGCAAGGTCGGCGGTATCGACAACCGTGGCAGCCACTTCTACCTGGCCACCTACTGGGCTCAGGCTCTGGCGGCACAGACCGAAGATACGGCGCTGCAAGCCAAGTTCACGGAGCTGGCAAAAACCCTGGCTGACAACGAAGCGACCATCGTCGCCGAGCTGAACAGCGTGCAGGGCAAGCCACTGGACATCGGCGGCTACTACTTCCCTACCCCGGAACTGGCCAGCAACGCTATGCGCCCAAGCAAGACCCTGAACGACGCGATCAATGCGTTGAAGTAAGGTTGTAACGCTCGATCACAGACCCCGGCCCCGTGCCGGGGTTTGTGTTTCTGCGCAGCACTGCAATCTGAATACACGACCTATGTTTGACACCTGCCGCATGAGCGAAATATCAATGACCTGGCATCCCCACATCACCGTCGCAACCGTCATCGAAGACGATGGCCGTTTCCTGTTCGTCGAAGAATTGAAAAACGGCAAGCTGGTGTTCAATCAGCCTGCCGGGCACCTCGAGCCTGATGAGACGTTGCGTGAAGCGGCCATCCGCGAAACCCTGGAAGAAACCGGCTGGGACGTCGAACTGACTGGCGTCGTCGGCATTTACCTGTACACCGCGCCCAGCAATGGCGTGACCTATCAGCGCGTGTGCTTTTCGGCCAAAGCGACGCGACACCACCCCGAGCGTGCACTGGACACCGGCATCGTCGGCGCGCCCTGGTTCAGCCGCGACGAACTCGCCAGCCAACCGGAGCGCTGGCGCAGCGAGTTGGTCTTGCGCTGCGTCGATGAGTACCTGGCGGGCCCGATCCACAGTCTGCAGGTCGTGCGCGACTGACTGGCCGCCCAGCGCAACTGAATAGCTTTTAGCCTTGGCGCCGACTCCCTGTTAGAATCGCGCCCTTTCCTGCTGCTACCCAATCGAATTCCTATGTCTGATTCAGCCTTTTCCGATACAGAAAAGAAGCGCGTCATTGTTGGCATGTCCGGCGGCGTGGATTCTTCGGTCTCCGCCCTTCTGCTCATGGAGCAGGGGTATCAGGTGGAAGGCCTGTTCATGAAGAACTGGGAAGAAGACGACGGAACGGAATACTGCACCGCCATGGACGACCTCGCGGACGCCCAGGCCGTGTGCGACAAGATCGGCATCAAACTGCACACCGTGAACTTCGCGGCCGAGTACTGGGATCATGTCTTCGAGCATTTCCTCGAAGAATACAAAGCCGGTCGCACGCCGAACCCGGACATCCTGTGTAACCGCGAGATCAAATTCAAAGCCTTCCTCGACTACGCCTTCATGCTCGGTGCCGACCTGATCGCTACCGGTCATTACGTGCGTCGCCGCGACATTGATGGCCGCACCGAACTGCTCAAGGGTCTGGACCCGAACAAGGACCAGAGCTACTTCCTGCATGCCGTTGGCGGTGAGCAGATTGCCAAGACCCTGTTCCCGGTCGGTGAACTGGAAAAGCCCGAGGTGCGCGCCATCGCCGAGAAGTATCAGCTGGCGACCGCGAAGAAGAAGGACTCGACCGGCATTTGCTTCATCGGCGAGCGCCGTTTCACCGACTTCCTCAAGCAGTACCTGCCTGCGCAGCCCGGCGAGATCAAGACCACCGAAGGCGAAGTCATCGGTCGGCATGCCGGCCTGATGTACCACACCATCGGCCAGCGCCAGGGTCTGGGCATCGGCGGACTGAAGGATGCCGGCGATGAGCCGTGGTACGTGCTGGTCAAGGACCTGGAGCACAACGAGCTGATCGTCGGCCAGGGCAACGAGCATCCGTGGCTGTTCTCCCGTGCCCTGCTCGCGTCGGAGATCTACTGGGTCAACCCGATCGACCTGAGCAGCCCGCGCCAGTTGACCGCCAAAGTGCGTTACCGCCAGAGCGACCAGCGCTGCACCCTGGAACGCACTGAAACCGGTTATCGCGCCACCTTCGACGAGCCGCAACGCGCAGTAACGCCTGGCCAGTCCGTGGTGTTTTACGACGGCGAGGTCTGCCTGGGTGGCGGCGTCATCGAAATCGCCGAGCCGTGGCACACCAGGGATGTACGTTGATGACCCCGATCCAGGAACAACTTGTCGCCCTGGCCGGGGTCTTTCAGGCCGCCGTGCTGGTCGATCGCATCGCCAAGACCGGCCAGGCCGGTGAAGCCGCCGTTGGCTGCCTGATGGGGACGCTGCTGGTCATGGACCCGAAAGACACGCTGGACGTGTTTGGTGGCGACGACCTGAATCTGCACGAGGGCTATCGCGCCCTCGCCAGTGCACTGGAGCGCGATCCGGCCACCTTGCAACGAGAACCCTTGCGTTATGCCCTGGCGATGCTGGGCCTGGAACGTCAACTGTCCAAGCGCGATGACATGCTCGATACCATCGGCAAGCGCCTGCCGCAGATCAAATCCCAGGTCGAGCATTTCGGTATCGCTCACGAAAACGTCATTGCCGCCAGCGGCGCGCTTTATCAGGACACCCTGAGCACCTTGCGTCAACGGATTCAGGTCCACGGTGACATGCGCAATCTGCAGCAACCCAACAATGCGTCGAAAATCCGCGCGCTGTTACTGGCCGGGATTCGCTGCGCGCGACTTTGGCGACAAGTGGGCGGTCACCGCTGGCAACTGGTCATCAGCCGCCGCAAGTTATTGAAAGAACTGTATCCATTGCTTCACCGCTGAGGGGCGAACGCCCTTCAGCTCGCTCCGAACCCGACATCGCGCGAGTCATAACGGTCAGCCAGCCTCGGCTGGCCGGAATTTTCATGTATGATACGCGCCCCTTTTCGTCGCCTGACAGTCCGAGAACACCCCATGCAGCTTTCTTCGCTCACTGCGGTTTCCCCTGTAGATGGCCGCTACGCCGGCAAAACCCAGGCCCTGCGCCCGATTTTCAGCGAATACGGCCTGATCCGTTTCCGCGCCCTGGTGGAGGTACGCTGGCTGCAACGCCTGGCGGCCCACCCGCAAATCCCGGAAGTTCCAGCATTCTCCGCCGAAGCCAACGCCATCCTCGATGCCCTGGCTAACGATTTCGCTCTAGAGCACGCCGAGCGCGTTAAAGAGATCGAGCGCACCACCAACCACGACGTCAAGGCCATCGAGTACCTGCTCAAGGAGCAGGCGGCCAAGTTGCCGGAGCTGGCCAAGGTCAGCGAGTTCATCCACTTCGCCTGCACCAGCGAAGACATCAATAACCTGTCCCACGCGCTGATGCTGCGCGAAGGCCGTGACACCGTGCTGCTGCCGCTGATGCGTCAGATCGCCGAGTCCATCCGCGAGCTGGCGATCCGTTTTGCCGCCGTACCGATGCTCTCCCGCACCCACGGTCAGCCGGCCTCCCCGACCACTCTGGGCAAGGAACTGGCCAACGTCGTTTACCGCCTGGAGCGCCAGATTGCTCAAGTGGCCGCCGTGCCGCTGCTGGGCAAGATCAACGGCGCCGTCGGTAACTACAACGCCCACCTGTCGGCCTACCCGGACATCGACTGGGAAGCCAACGCCCGCGCGTTCATCGAAGACGAGCTGGGTCTGGGCTTCAACCCCTACACCACGCAGATCGAACCGCACGATTACATCGCCGAGCTGTTCGACGCGATCGCCCGCTACAACACGATCCTGATCGACTTCGACCGCGACATCTGGGGCTACATCTCCCTGGGCTATTTCAAGCAGCGCACCATCGCCGGTGAAATCGGTTCGTCGACCATGCCGCACAAGGTCAACCCGATCGACTTCGAGAACTCCGAAGGCAACCTCGGCATCGCCAACGCGCTGTTCCAGCATCTGGCCAGCAAGTTGCCGATCTCTCGCTGGCAGCGTGACCTGACCGACTCTACCGTGCTGCGCAACCTCGGTGTGGGCTTCGCTCACAGCGTGATTGCCTACGAAGCCAGCCTGAAAGGCATCGGCAAGCTGGAACTCAACGAGCAGAAGATCGCCGCCGATCTGGACGCTTGCTGGGAAGTCCTGGCCGAGCCGATCCAAACGGTCATGCGTCGCTACGACATCGAGAACCCGTACGAGAAGCTCAAGGAATTGACCCGCGGCAAGGGCATCGGCCCTGAAGCGCTGCTGACCTTCATCGACGGCCTGGACATGCCGGCCGAAGCCAAGGCCGAGCTGAAGAAGCTCACGCCGGCGAACTACATCGGCAACGCCGTGGCGCAAGCCCAGCGCATCTGACCCCGCTGCATACGCTCTGAACGCCCGGCTGAGCCGGGCGTTTTTATTCCCGTCGTAAAAACTCGTTTTTTCAATAGGTTACACATGAATCCTGACATCCCTCTTCAGCTCCTAGGTGGTATCACAGCGCGCGAGTTCCTGCGTGACTACTGGCAGAAGAAACCTTTGCTGATCCGTCAGGCCATCCCGGATTTTCAGAGCCCGATCGACGCCGACGAACTGGCCGGTCTGGCGCTGGAAGAAGAAGTTGAATCGCGCCTGGTGATTGAGAAAGGTGAGCGTCCGTGGGAGCTGCGTCGCGGCCCGTTCGCCGAAGACGAATTCAGCAAGTTGCCGGAGCGCGAGTGGACCCTGCTGGTTCAAGCCGTGGATCAGTTCGTGCCTGAAGTCAGCGAATTGCTGGAAAACTTCCGCTTCCTGCCAAGCTGGCGCATCGATGACGTGATGATCAGCTACGCCGCACCCGGCGGCAGCGTGGGTCCGCATTTCGACAACTACGACGTGTTCCTGCTGCAGGGCCACGGCAAGCGTCACTGGCAGATCGGCCAGATGTGCGACTCCGAAAGCAAACTGCTTGAGCACGCCGACTTGCGTATCCTGGCCGACTTCCAAGGTACCGACGAATGGACGCTGGAACCGGGCGACATGCTCTACCTGCCGCCACGTCTGGCGCACTGCGGCGTCGCGGTGGATGAGTGCCTGACCTACTCGGTCGGCTTCCGCGCCCCAAGCGCCGCCGAAGTGCTGACCCACTTCACGGACTTCCTCAGCCAGTTCATGCCTGAAGAAGAACGCTACACCGACGCCGACGCGCAGCCGGTCAGCGATCCGCACCAGATTCAACACGATGCCCTAGACCGTCTGAAGGGCTTGCTGGCCGAGCACATGGGTGACGAGCGCCTGCTGCTGACCTGGTTCGGCCAGTTCATGACCGAGCCCCGTTATCCCGAGCTGGTGGTCGGCCCCGAATTGGCCGAGAGCGATCTGCTCGACAGTCTTGAACAAGGCGCCGTGCTAACTCGCAACCCGAGCGCGCGACTGGCGTGGTCGGAGGTCGACGACGACCTGCTGCTGTTCGCCAGCGGTCAGAGCCGTCTGTTGCCGGGCCATCTGCGTGAACTGCTGAAAATGATCTGCGCGGCCGATGCGCTGCACATCGACAATCTGGGCCAATGGCTGGCAGATGACGATGGACGTAACCTGCTCTGTGAGCTGGTCAAACAAGGAAGTCTGGGGTTTGCTGATGAATAAGATCCACGTACGGGTAGCCGACTGGCAGAAAGACAACGCCGACATTCGGCGCATTCGTGACGCCGTGTTCGTGTTTGAACAGTCGGTTCCGCCCGAACTGGAATGGGACTCGGAAGATGCAGGCGCCCTGCATTTTCTGGCGCTCGAAGGGGATTACGCCGTGGGCACTGCGCGCCTGCTGCCCGATGGTGAATTCGGCCGATTGTCCGTGCTCAAGGACTGGCGCGGCCTGAACGTGGGTGAGGCGTTGATCACCGCGATCCTCGCCGAAGCCGAACGCCGCGGCCTGAAACAGACGCGGCTCAGCGCACAGGTTCATGCGACGGCGCTGTATGAGCGCTTCGGCTTTACCGTGGTCAGCGACGAGTTTCTTGAGGCCGGCCTGCCCCACGTGGACATGGTGCGCAACGCGCACTGATTGCACCTGGCGACAGTTGCGCCCCGGCGTTCGCGCTTCAGCTGCCTAAGCTGAAACAAAAGCACCGGGGCGTTTTGCTGTCTGCGATTCAACTTGGTGCTGCCCAGGCCGACAAACTGGCAAACTCGTCGTTCAGACGCGCCCCTCGCGGAGACCACATCGATGTCATTACGCACCCTGCTCGCTTCACTGTTGTTGGCTTGCAGCTTCACGGCCGCGGCCGCCACTGAAGTCATCCCCCTGAATTACCGCACCAGCGACGATCTGCTGCCCACCGTAAAGTCGTTTCTGGGCAACGAAGGCAGCGTCAATGCCTATGGCAACAAACTGATCGTCAACGCCGAACCGGACAAAATCAGTGAACTGCGCGACCTTCTCGGCCAACTCGACACCGCGCCAAAACGGCTGATGATCAGCGTCGACACCAGTGACAGCACGGTACAGAGCGATCAGGGTTACTCGGTCAACGGCACCGTGCGTTCGCAGGACGGACGCCTCAGTGCCGACGGCCGCACGCGCATCCAGAATTACGGCACCGCCAGCCGCGAGGGTGGCGTGCAACAGGTTCAGGCCAATGAAGGCACGCCGGCGCTGATTCAGATGGGCCAGAGCATACCGATCACCTCGGTGCAGTCCGATGGCTACGGCTACCCGCAGACCAACACGCAATACCGTAACGTGACCCAGGGTTTCTATGTCACGGCGACAGTCACCGGCGACATCGTCCATTTGAGCATCAGCACCAACAACGATCGCATGAGTCAGCAACAGGCCGACGCGATCAAGGTGCAGAGCACCGACACGCAAGTCAGTGGTCGGCTGGGTGAGTGGATCACGCTGGCCGGCGCCAGCGACCAATCTCGCGCCGACGAGCGCGGCGTCGTCCGACGCTACTCGACACAAGGCAGCAACGACATGCAGCTGCGGGTGAAGGTCGATAGCCTGGATTGAGGGGAACCGCTCGTTATCACGACGCTAGGCCCCATGGTGTGCTGGCCACTGCACAAATCTTGTGGGAGTGAGCTTGCTCGCGAAGAGGCCGGTTCAGCCAATGGCTTTCTGGTGGCTGACACAAGGCTTTCGCGAGCAAGCTCGCTCCCACATGGACCGTGGCCATCCGTGCTATTCCGGTTAGATACCGCCAATTATGTAGTGCCTGAACAGACACTACATCCTGCTTTAATTCCGTGACCGCCCAGTATCTACGCTGACTTCCCCGCCCCAGCCCCCGCACGCCCGAAACTGACCGCCAAGTCGCATTCGATGAATTATGTAGTACAACCAAAAAAGCACTACAAAGTGTTTGACGAGGCTAAATCGTCGAGGCATGATGGCCTCGCTCCCGCTGATCGGAGGTCGCGCAGAACGCCTCTTGATCGCGCTCGAACTCAGCATGTTCGTGCCGATTAGCGTCATTTCCGCCCACAAGGCAGCTTCATCCCCTCATCATCCTGAGGGCGAAAAAATCTGACCGAGAATCCATGCTTTCCGATTCAGCGAGCAGCCATCAGTGCGCCTTGAAGAAACACGCGGCGCCGGCGAAGCAAGGAGCTTCACCTCAAGACCCACAACACCAAGCAACGAGGTTTACCCCATGGCACTGACACGCGAACAACAAATTGCAGCCATCGAGAAAGACTGGGCCCAGAATCCACGCTGGAAAGGCGTAACCCGCACCTACTCCGCTGCTGACGTCGTCCGCCTGCGTGGCTCGGTTCAGCCTGAACACACGTTTGCAAAACTGGGTGCCGACAAGCTGTGGAACCTGGTGACCCAGGGGGCCAAGCCTTCCTTCCGTCCCGACAAGGATTTCGTTAACTGCATGGGCGCCCTTACCGGTGGCCAGGCCGTGCAACAAGTCAAAGCCGGCATCCAGGCGATCTACCTGTCTGGCTGGCAAGTCGCGGCGGACAACAACTCCGCCGAATCGATGTACCCCGATCAGTCGCTGTACCCGGTGGACTCGGTGCCGACCGTGGTCAAGCGGATCAATAACTCGTTCCGTCGCGCCGACCAGATCCAATGGAAAGCCGGTAAAAACCCGGGCGACGAAGGCTATATCGATTACTTCGCGCCGATCGTGGCCGACGCCGAAGCCGGTTTCGGCGGCGTGCTCAACGCTTACGAATTGATGAAAAGCATGATCGAGGCAGGCGCTGCCGGCGTGCACTTCGAAGACCAACTGGCCTCCGTGAAAAAATGCGGCCATATGGGCGGCAAGGTGCTGGTGCCCACCCAGGAAGCGGTACAGAAACTGGTCGCCGCACGTCTGGCCGCTGACGTTGCCGGCGTGCCGACCATCATTCTGGCGCGCACCGACGCCAACGCGGCAGACCTGCTGACCTCGGACTGCGACCCGTATGACCAGCCGTTCGTGACCGGCACCCGCACGCCGGAAGGCTTCTACAAAGTACGCGCCGGCCTGGACCAGGCGATTGCCCGCGGCCTGGCGTACGCGCCGTATGCCGATCTGATCTGGTGCGAAACCGCCAAGCCGGATCTGGACGAGGCCCGTCGCTTCGCCGAAGCGATCAAGAAGGAATACCCGGATCAGCTGCTGTCCTACAACTGCTCGCCTTCCTTCAACTGGAAGAAGAACCTGGACGACGCGACCATCGCCAAGTTCCAGCGCGAGCTGTCGGCAATGGGCTACAAGCATCAGTTCATCACCCTGGCCGGCATCCACAACATGTGGCACAGCATGTTCAACCTGGCGCACGACTACGCCCGCAACGACATGACCGCCTACGTGAAACTGCAAGAACAAGAGTTTGCCGACGCGGCCAAGGGTTACACGTTCGTGGCGCACCAGCAGGAAGTGGGCACCGGCTACTTCGATGACATGACCACGGTCATTCAGGGCGGCAAGTCTTCAGTGACGGCACTGACTGGCTCGACGGAAGAAGAACAATTCCATTAAGCCACTACACTGTATGAAGTCAGAGGCCGCCTCCGGGCGGCTGTCTGCTGACAATGACTGACTTAACCTACGTAGCCAGTCAACTATTGACGATAGACAACTCAAATCAGCGCACAAACGTTAATTAACCACACAATCAATTACCGACTTATTGTCTCGGCTAATTAAACGGAACTTCGTCACGTTCCAGTGACACACATCAAACAAGCCTTCCAAATGATATTTATTATCATTTAAGCCAGGCCGAACTGCCGCTCCGTCGTAAGATACATATTTCTCGAAACCCTCCTCGACGCCCGCCCCTGCTGGGGCTAAGCATGAAAACCGTGACCTATCTCATTAATCCTGCGAATAAATTTGATGCAGAAAATTTACTTGCCCTCCTTTTGCACATAAAATCCCGGAATTGATCGCACTGCGACATATCGTCACTGCTTCTACTTCTTCCAAGCCCAGAGACCTTTGCTCTCTGTTAAGGACTGCCAGCATGCCCGACTCGACAGGATTGATTGCCCACAATTGGGGCTTCGCCGTGTTTCTCCTTGGTGTCGTAGGCCTCTGCGCCTTCATGCTCGGCCTTTCCAGCCTGCTGGGTTCCAAAGCCTGGGGCCGCAGCAAAAACGAACCGTTCGAATCCGGCATGCTGCCTACCGGCGGCGCCCGTCTGCGGCTCTCGGCAAAATTCTATCTGGTCGCGATGCTGTTCGTGATTTTCGACATTGAAGCCCTCTTTCTGTACGCCTGGTCTGTGTCCGTCCGCGAAAGCGGCTGGACCGGCTTCGCCGAAGCGCTCGTTTTCATAGCAATTCTGTTGGCAGGTCTTGTCTACCTATGGCGGGTAGGGGCGCTCGATTGGGCTCCCGTTGGTCGTCGTAACCGGCAGGCGAAGCTAAAACAATGAGGCTTTGGCAATGCAATATAATCTCACCAGGATCGACCCGGATGCTCCTAACGAGCAGTACCCCATCGGCGAACGCGAAGTCGTTTCCGATCCGTTAGAAGACCAAGTCCACAAAAATATCTACATGGGCAAGCTCGAAGACGTGCTGAATGGTGCCGTCAACTGGGGTCGCAAGAACTCCCTTTGGCCGTACAACTTCGGTCTGTCGTGCTGCTATGTGGAAATGACCACCGCTTTCACCGCGCCCCATGACATCGCGCGCTTCGGCGCCGAAGTGATCCGGGCATCGCCACGTCAGGCGGATTTCATGGTGATCGCCGGCACACCGTTTCTGAAGATGGCCCCGATCATCCAGCGACTCTACGAGCAAATGCTGGAGCCCAAGTGGGTCATCTCCATGGGCGCCTGTGCCAATTCCGGTGGCATGTACGACATCTATTCCGTGGTTCAGGGCGTGGATAAATTCCTCCCTGTGGATGTTTACGTGCCCGGCTGCCCGCCCCGTCCAGAGGCATTTCTGCAAGGCTTGATGCTGTTGCAGGAATCAATCGGCCAGGAGCGTCGTCCCCTTTCCTGGGTCGTCGGTGATCAGGGCGTTTATCGCGCCGAGATGCCGTCGCAGAAGGAACAGCGCCGCGAACAGCGTATTGCGGTGACCAACCTGCGCAGCCCCGACGAAGTCTGATCCAGTTTTTCTTTTACAAAAAGAAGCCTGAACCTGGGTTCATTCTGTACGTTGACCGATAGCGATCGAGACCTATGACTGCAGACACCGCTCTGTACATCCCGCCTCACAAGGCTGACGACCAAGAAGTCGTCGTTGAACTCCATAACCGTTTTGGCGCTGAAGCCTTCAGCGCCCAGTCCACCGTCACTGGCATGCCTGTGCTGTGGGTGCAACGTGCGCGGCTGATTGAAATCCTGACCTTCCTGCGTCAGATGCCCAAGCCGTACGTGATGCTTTACGACCTGCACGGCGTCGACGAACGCCTGCGCACCAAGCGCCGTGGGCTGCCGGACGCCGACTTCACCGTGTTTTATCACCTGATGTCGATCGAACGTAACAGTGACGTGATGATCAAGGTCGCGCTGTCCGAAAGCGACCTGAGCATGCCGACCGTGACTGGCATCTGGCCAAACGCCAACTGGTACGAGCGTGAAGTCTGGGACATGTTCGGGATCGACTTCCCGGGCCACCCTCACCTGACCCGCATCATGATGCCGCCGACCTGGGAAGGTCACCCGCTGCGCAAGGACTTCCCGGCCCGTGCCACTGAATTCGACCCCTACAGCCTGACCCTCGCCAAGCAGCAGTTGGAAGAGGAAGCGGCGCGTTTCCGTCCGGAAGACTGGGGCATGAAGCGTTCCGGCACCAACGAGGACTACATGTTCCTCAACCTGGGTCCGAACCACCCTTCGGCCCACGGTGCGTTCCGCATCATCCTGCAGCTGGACGGTGAAGAGATCGTCGACTGCGTGCCGGACATCGGTTACCACCACCGTGGCGCCGAGAAGATGGCCGAGCGTCAGTCCTGGCACAGCTACATTCCGTACACCGACCGCATCGATTACCTCGGCGGCGTGATGAACAACCTGCCGTACGTGCTCTCGGTCGAGAAACTGGCCGGCATCACCGTGCCGGATCGGGTCAACGTCATCCGCATCATGATGTCCGAGTTCTTCCGCATCACCAGCCATCTGCTGTTCCTGGGGACGTACATCCAGGACGTCGGCGCCATGACCCCGGTGTTCTTCACCTTCACCGACCGTCAGCGCGCCTACACCGTGATCGAAGCCGTCACCGGTTTCCGTCTGCACCCGGCCTGGTTCCGCATCGGCGGCGTTGCCCACGACCTGCCCCGCGGCTGGGAGAAACTGGTCAAGGACTTCATTGACTGGA
The DNA here is from genome assembly GCF_013201545.1 of Pseudomonas graminis. NCBI lineage: Bacteria > Pseudomonadati > Pseudomonadota > Gammaproteobacteria > Pseudomonadales > Pseudomonadaceae > Pseudomonas > Pseudomonas graminis. Next base: position 3,385,237 of record NZ_CP053746.1, on the reverse strand, counting down.
TGCCCAAGCGTCTGGACGAGTACACCAAGGCAGCCCTGCAGAACAGCATCCTCAAAGGCCGTACCGTTGGCGTTGCCGCGTACAACACCAAGGAAGCGCTGGAATGGGGCGTCACCGGGCCGAGCCTGCGGGCCACCGGTCTGGACTTCGACCTGCGCAAGGCACGTCCCTATTCGGGTTACGAGAACTTCGAATTCGAAGTGCCTCTGGCTCACGATGGGGACGCCTACGACCGCTGCATGGTCCGCGTCGAAGAGATGCGCCAGAGCCTGAAGATCATCGAGCAGTGCATGCGCAACATGCCGGCCGGGCCGTACAAGGCGGACCATCCGCTGACCACGCCGCCGCCGAAAGAACGCACCCTGCAGCACATCGAAACCCTGATCACGCACTTCCTGCAGGTTTCGTGGGGCCCGGTCATGCCGGCCAACGAATCCTTCCAGATGATCGAAGCGACCAAGGGCATCAACAGTTATTACCTGACGAGCGACGGCGGCACCATGAGCTACCGTACCCGGATTCGCACCCCAAGCTATCCGCACCTGCAGCAGATCCCTTCGGTGATCAAAGGCAGCATGGTCGCGGACTTGATTGCTTACCTGGGTAGTATCGATTTCGTTATGGCCGACGTGGACCGCTAAGCATGAACAGCACGCTTATCCAGACAGACCGTTTCGCCCTGAGCGAATCCGAGCGCTCGGCCATCGAGCACGAAATGCATCACTACGAGGACCCGCGCGCGGCGTCCATCGAAGCCCTGAAAATCGTCCAGAAAGAACGCGGCTGGGTGCCGGACGGCGCGATTTACGCGATCGGCGAGGTGCTGGGCATCCCTGCCAGCGACGTTGAGGGCGTGGCGACGTTCTATAGCCAGATCTTCCGTCAGCCGGTGGGCCGCCACATCATTCGCGTCTGCAACAGCATGGTCTGCTTCATCGCCGGTCACGAAGACATCGTCGGCGAGATTCAGAGCAAGCTGGGCATCGGCCTGGGCCAGACCACCGCCGACGGCCGCTTCACGCTGTTGCCGGCCTGCTGCCTGGGCAACTGTGACAAGGCGCCGGCGGTCATGATCGACGACGACACTTTCGGCAATCTACAGCCCGCGGGCGTTGCCCCGCTGCTGGAGGGTTACGTATGACCATCACTTCCTTCGGCCCCGCCAACCTGATCACCCGCGCCCCGGAAACTCATCCGCTGACCTGGCGTCTGCGCGATGACGGCGAGCCGGTATGGCTTGATGAGTATCAGAAGAAAGACGGTTACGCCGCAGCACGCAAAGCGTTCGCGACGCTGTCGCCTGACGAAATCGTCCAGGCCGTCAAAGACTCCGGCCTCAAGGGTCGCGGCGGTGCTGGCTTCCCCACGGGCGTGAAGTGGGGGCTGATGCCCAAAGACGAATCCATGAACATCCGTTACCTGCTGTGTAACGCCGATGAAATGGAGCCGAATACCTGGAAAGACCGCATGCTGATGGAGCAACAGCCCCATCTGCTGATCGAAGGCATGCTGATCAGTGCCCGCGCGCTGAAAGCCTACCGCGGTTACATTTTCCTGCGCGGCGAATACACCACCGCGGCGGTGCACCTGCGCCGCGCAGTAAAAGAAGCCGAAGCCGCCGGCCTGCTGGGCAAAAACATCCTCGGCAGCGGTTTTGATTTCGAGCTGATCGTGCACACCGGCGCAGGGCGTTACATCTGCGGCGAAGAAACCGCACTGATCAACTCCCTCGAAGGCCGTCGCGCCAACCCGCGTTCCAAGCCGCCCTTCCCTGCCGCCGTTGGCGTCTGGGGCAAGCCGACCTGCGTGAACAACGTCGAGACCCTGTGCAACGTCCCGGCCATCGTCAACAACGGCAACGACTGGTACAAGTCCCTCGCCCGCGAAGGCAGTGAAGACCACGGTACCAAGCTGATGGGCTTCTCCGGCAAGGTGAAGAATCCCGGTCTGTGGGAACTGCCCTTCGGCCTGCCCGCTCGCGAGCTGTTCGAAGACTACGCCGGCGGCATGCGCGACGGCTTCAAGCTCAAGTGCTGGCAGCCCGGCGGCGCCGGTACCGGCTTCCTGTTGCCGGAACACCTGGACTGCCAGTTCTACGCCGGCGGCGTGGCCAAGGTCGGCACCCGGATGGGTACCGGTCTGGCAATGGCGGTGGACGACAAGGTCAACATGGTTTCGCTGCTGCGCAACATGGAAGAGTTCTTCGCCCAGGAGTCGTGCGGGTTCTGCACGCCGTGCCGCGATGGCTTGCCGTGGAGCGTGAAGATGCTGCGCGCCCTCGAGAACGGTCAGGGTCAACCGGGCGATATCGAGACGCTGCTGGGGTTGGTCAACTTCCTCGGCCCAGGCAAAACCTTCTGCGCCCACGCACCGGGCGCCGTGGAACCTCTGGGCAGCGCGATCAAGTATTTCCGGCCGGAATTCGAGGCAGGCATCGCACCGGCACGTGCGGGCGACCTCACTCAGGTCATCAGTCCGACCATGGTCGGCGCATAACACGATAAACGGTCGGCGGCTCCCAAGGCCGCCTTCCCTGCATCCGACGACGCCGAGAGGCTGTTTGAATCGGATGGCACCGAGATTCCATTAGCCACGCCCGCTGACACCGGGCCAACGAAGAACTTTGAACCATGGCCACTATCCACGTAGACGGCAAAGCGCTCGAAGTCGATGGCGCAGACAACCTGTTGCAGGCGTGTCTGTCGCTGGGCCTCGACATCCCTTATTTCTGCTGGCATCCGGCACTTGGCAGTGTTGGCGCCTGTCGCCAGTGCGCGGTCAAGCAGTACACCGACGAGAACGACACCCGTGGTCGCATCGTCATGTCCTGCATGACGCCCGCCACTGACAACACCTGGATCTCCATCGAAGACGACGAATCCAAGGCGTTTCGCGCCAGCGTCGTCGAATGGCTGATGACCAACCACCCGCATGACTGTCCGGTCTGCGAGGAAGGCGGTCACTGTCATTTGCAGGACATGACGGTGATGACCGGCCACAACGAGCGCCGCTATCGCTTCACCAAACGCACCCACCAGAATCAGGAACTGGGGCCGTTCATCGCACACGAGATGAACCGCTGCATCGCCTGCTATCGCTGCGTGCGCTTCTATAAGGACTACGCCGGCGGCACCGACCTCGGCGTGTTCGGCGCCCACGACAACGTGTACTTCGGTCGCGTTGAAGACGGCACCCTCGAAAGCGAGTTCTCCGGCAACCTCACCGAGGTCTGCCCGACCGGTGTGTTCACCGACAAGACCCACTCCGAGCGCTACAACCGGAAATGGGACATGCAGTTCTCGCCGAGCATCTGCCACGGTTGCTCAAGTGGCTGCAACATCAGCCCGGGCGAACGTTATGGCGAAATCCGCCGTATCGAGAACCGCTACAACGGTTCGGTGAACCAGTATTTCCTCTGCGACCGTGGCCGTTTCGGTTATGGCTACGTCAACCGCACGGACCGTCCGCGCCAGCCGCTGGCCGAAGGCATCAAGCTGGGCCTGGACGCTGCGCTGGACAAAGCGGCTGACCTGCTGCGCGGGCGCAACATCGTCGGCATCGGTTCGCCCCGCGCCAGCCTGGAAAGCAACTTCGCCCTGCGCGAACTGGTCGGCGCCGAGCACTTCTACTCGGGCATCGAAGCCGGGGAGCTGGAGCGTCTGCGCCTGATCGCCCAAGTGCTGAAAGACAGCCCGCTGCCGATCCCGACCCTGCGTGAAGTCGAAGAGCACGACGCCGTGTTCATCCTTGGCGAAGACGTCACCCAGACCGCTGCGCGCATGGCCCTCGGCTTGCGTCAGTCGGTGAAGAACAAAGCCGAAGACATGGCCGCTGCGATGAAAGTCCAGCCATGGCTCGACGCTGCGGTTAAGAACATCGGTCAGCACGAGTTGAACCCGCTGTTCATCGCCAGCCTCACCGACACCCGCCTCGACGACATCGCCGAAGAGTGCGTGCACGCGGCGCCCGACGACCTGGCGCGCATCGGTTTCGCCGTGGCCCACGCCATCGACCCGAGCGCACCGGCCGTTGTCGGTCTGGACAGCGAAGCGCTGGAACTGGCCGAGCGCATTGCCGCCGCGTTGCTTGACGCCAAGCGCCCACTGATCGTGTCCGGCGCCTCGCTGGGCTCGAACGCGCTGATCGAAGCCGCGGCGAACATCGCCAAAGCCTTGAAGCTGCGCGACAAGCAGGGTTCGCTGAGCCTCATCGTGCCGGAAGCCAACAGCATGGGCCTGACCCTGTTCGGTGGCGACTCGGTCGACGCTGCGCTGCAGGCCGTGATTTCGGGCCAGGCCGACGCCATCGTCGTGCTGGAAAACGACCTGTTCACCCGCGTTGACGCGGCGACGGTTGAAGCAGCATTGAAGGCCGCCAAAGTGGTCATCGTTGCCGATCACCAGAAGACCGCGACCACCGACCGCGCGCATCTGGTGCTGCCGGCTGCAAGCTTTGCCGAAGGCGACGGTACGCTGGTCAGCCAGGAAGGCCGCGCCCAGCGCTTCTTCCAGGTCTTTGATCCAACTTACCTGGACGCAAGCATTCTGGTTCACGAAGGCTGGCGCTGGCTGCATGCCCTGCGCGCTACCCTGTTGAATCAGCCGGTTGACTGGACTCAGCTCGACCACGTCACTGCCGCCTGCGCCGCCAGCAATCCGCAACTGGCCGGCATCGTCGGTGCTGCGCCGTCTGCTGCGTTCCGCATCAAGGGCCTGAAACTGGCTCGCGAGCCGCTGCGTTACAGCGGCCGGACCGCCATGCGCGCCAACATCAGCGTCCACGAACCGCGTACGCCGCAGGACAAAGACACTGCGTTCGCGTTCTCGATGGAAGGGTATTCGGGCTCTGCCGAACCCCGCTCCCAGGTGCCGTTCGCCTGGTCGCCGGGCTGGAACTCGCCACAGGCGTGGAACAAGTTCCAGGACGAAGTCGGTGGTCACCTGCGTGCCGGCGATCCGGGCGTGCGCCTGATCGAAAGCAGCGGCGACAAGCTGGGCTGGTTCGCCAATGTCCCGCGTGCCTTCTCCCCTGCACAAGGAACCTGGCAGGTCGTGCCGTTCTATCACCTGTTCGGCAGCGAGGAGACTTCCTCCAAAGCCGCGCCGGTTCAAGAGCGCATTCCTCAGGCGTATGTGGCGCTGGCCAAGTCCGAAGCGGACCGTCTGGGCGTCAACGACGGCGCACTGCTGAGCCTGAGTGTTGCCGGACAGACACTGCGTCTGCCGCTGCGCATCAGTGAAGAACTGGGCGCAGGCATGGTGGCATTGCCGTCCGGTCTGGCGGGCATTCCTCCGGCGTTGTTCGGCAAAACCGTCGACGCACTGCAGGAGGCCGCTCAATGACCTGGTTCACCCCTGAAGTGATCGACTCGATCATAGCCGTCGTCAAGGCCATCGTGGTGCTGCTCGCCGTGGTGGTCTGCGGCGCGCTGCTCAGTTTCGTCGAACGCCGTCTGCTGGGCTGGTGGCAGGACCGTTACGGGCCGAACCGCGTGGGTCCGTTCGGCATGTTCCAGATTGCTGCCGACATGCTGAAGATGTTCTTTAAAGAGGACTGGAACCCGCCCTTTGTCGACCGGGTGATCTTCACCCTGGCGCCGGTGGTGGCCATGAGCGCGCTGCTGATCGCGTTCTCGGTCATCCCGGTGACCCAGACCTGGGTGGTCGCCGACCTGAACATCGGTCTGCTGTTCTTCTTCGCGATGGCCGGTCTGTCGGTCTATGCGGTGCTGTTCGCCGGTTGGTCATCGAACAACAAGTACGCCCTGCTGGGCAGCTTGCGTGCCTCCGCGCAAACCGTGTCGTACGAAGTGTTCCTCGGCCTGTCGCTGATGGGCATCGTGGTGCAGGTTGGTTCGTTCAACATGGGCGACATCGTCAAGTACCAGGCCGATCACCTGTGGTTCATCATTCCGCAGTTCTTCGGCTTCTGTACCTTCTTAATCGCTGGCGTCGCCGTGACTCACCGTCACCCGTTCGACCAGCCGGAAGCGGAACAGGAACTGGCCGACGGTTACCACATTGAATACGCCGGCATGAAATGGGGCATGTTCTTCGTCGGTGAGTACATCGGCATCATCCTGATCTCGGCGCTGCTGGTGACCCTGTTCTTCGGTGGCTGGCATGGCCCGTTCGATATCCTGCCGCAACTGTCGTTCATGTGGTTTGCCCTGAAAACCGCGTTCTTCATCATGCTGTTCATCCTGTTGCGTGCTTCGATCCCTCGTCCGCGTTATGACCAGGTGATGGATTTCAGCTGGAAGTTCTGCTTGCCACTGACCCTGATCAATTTGCTGGTGACCGCTGCGGTCGTCCTGGCGGCTCAGTGAGGATTTGACCCATGTTCAAATATATTGGCGACATCGTTAAGGGTACGGGTACCCAGCTGCGCAGCCTGATCATGGTCTTCGGCCATGGCTTCCGTAAGCGTGACACCCTGCAATATCCGGAAGAGCAGGTCTATCTGCCGCCGCGCTACCGTGGCCGCATCGTCCTGACCCGCGACCCCGACGGCGAAGAGCGCTGCGTGGCGTGCAACCTGTGCGCCGTGGCGTGCCCGGTGGGTTGCATCTCGCTGCAGAAGGCCGAGACCGACGACGGTCGTTGGTACCCGGAGTTCTTCCGCATCAATTTCTCGCGTTGCATCTTCTGCGGCATGTGTGAGGAAGCTTGCCCGACCACCGCGATCCAGCTGACACCGGATTTCGAGATGGCCGAGTTCAAACGTCAGGATCTGGTGTACGAAAAGGAAGATCTGCTGATCTCCGGCCCCGGCAAGAACCCTGACTACAACTTCTACCGCGTTGCAGGGATGGCGATCGCCGGCAAGCCGAAAGGCGATGCACAGAACGAAGCCCAGCCCATCAACGTCAAGAGCTTGCTGCCTTAAGGAAGAAAGATGGAATTCGCTTTCTATTTCGCATCCGGCATCGCTGTGGTGGCCACCCTTCGGGTGATCACCAACACGAACCCGGTGCACGCCCTGCTCTACCTGATCATTTCGCTGATCGCCGTGGCCATGACTTTCTTCAGCCTCGGCGCGCCGTTCGCCGGAGCCCTGGAAGTCATCGCTTACGCCGGCGCCATCATGGTGCTGTTCGTCTTCGTGGTGATGATGCTGAACCTGGGCCCGGCCTCGGTTCAACAAGAACGCGCCTGGCTCAAACCCGGCATCTGGCTCGGCCCGATTCTGCTGGGCGGCCTGCTGCTGGCGGAGTTGATCTACGTGCTGTTCGCCAACTCCACCGGCGCTTCCATCGGTCACACCACGGTGGACGCCAAAGCGGTTGGCATCAGCCTGTTCGGCCCTTACCTGCTGGTTGTCGAACTCGCCTCGATGCTGCTGCTTGCGGCAGCCGTGACGGCGTTCCATGTCGGCCGCAACGAGGCGAAGGAGTAAAGCCATGAACTCAGCAATCCCTTTGGAACATGGTCTGGCGGTTGCCGGCATCCTGTTCTGCCTCGGCCTGGCGGGCCTGTTGGTACGCCGCAACATTCTGTTCGTGTTGATGAGCCTGGAAATCATGATGAACGCAGCCGCGCTGGCCTTTGTCGTTGCGGGCAGCCGCTGGGCACAGCCTGACGGCCAGATCATGTTCATTCTGGTGATCAGCCTTGCCGCAGCCGAGGCCAGTATTGGCCTGGCGATCCTGCTGCAACTGTATCGCCGCTTCCACACGCTCGATATCGACGCTGCCAGCGAGATGCGCGGATGAACCTACTCTTTCTGACTTTCGTATTCCCCCTGATCGGTTTCCTGCTGCTGTCGTTTTCGCGCGGCAAATGGTCGGAAAACCTTTCAGCCCTGATCGGCGTGGGCTCCATTGGCCTGTCGGCCATCGTGGCCGCGTACGTGATCTTCCAGTTCAATGTCTCACCACCGGAAGGCGGTCACCTGACCATGGTGCTGTGGCGCTGGATGTCGGTGGACGGCTTCGAGCCCAACTTCGCCCTGTATGTCGATGGCCTGTCCATCACCATGCTCGGTGTGGTGGTCGGCGTTGGCTTCCTGATTCACCTGTTCGCTTCGTGGTACATGCGCGGTGAAGACGGCTATTCGCGCTTCTTCGCCTACACCAACCTGTTCATTGCCAGCATGTTGTTCCTGATCCTGGGCGATAACCTGCTGTTCATCTACTTCGGTTGGGAAGGCGTGGGCCTGTGCTCGTACCTGTTGATCGGTTTCTATTACAGCAACCGCAACAACGGCAACGCGGCCCTGAAAGCCTTCATCGTGACCCGCATCGGCGACGTGTTCATGGCCATCGGCCTGTTCATTCTGTTCCAGCAACTGGGCACGCTGAACATCCAAGAACTGCTGGTTCGCGCGCCACAGCACTTCAAGGTCGGCGACTTCTGGATCGTGCTGGCCACGCTGATGCTGCTGGGCGGTGCGGTCGGAAAATCCGCGCAACTGCCGCTGCAAACCTGGCTGGCGGACGCAATGGCCGGTCCTACTCCGGTTTCGGCACTGATCCACGCCGCGACCATGGTAACCGCGGGCGTTTACCTGATCGCACGGACTCACGGCCTGTTCATCCTCGCTCCGGACATCCTGCATCTGGTCGGCATTGTCGGCGGCGTTACCCTGGTGCTGGCGGGCTTTGCCGCACTGGTGCAGACCGACATCAAACGTATCCTCGCCTACTCGACCATGAGCCAGATCGGCTACATGTTCCTGGCGCTGGGCGTAGGTGCCTGGGATGGCGCGATTTTCCACTTGATGACCCACGCCTTCTTCAAGGCGCTGCTGTTCCTCGCGTCCGGTGCGGTGATCGTTGCCTGCCACCACGAGCAGAACATCTTCAAGATGGGCGGTCTGTGGAAGAAGCTGCCACTGGCCTACGCCAGCTTCATCGTCGGCGGTGCGGCGTTGTCGGCCTTGCCACTGGTAACGGCAGGTTTCTACTCCAAGGACGAAATCCTCTGGGAAGCGTTCGCCAGCGGTCATCAGTACCTGCTTTATGCCGGTCTGGTCGGTGCGTTCATGACCTCGCTGTACACCTTCCGCCTGATCTTCATCGCCTTCCACGGCGAAGCGAAGACCGAAGCCCACGCCGGCCACGGGATTTCCCACTGGTTGCCGCTGGGTGTGCTGATCGTGCTGTCGACGTTCATTGGCGCCTGGATTCATCCGCCACTGGCCGGCGTGCTGCCGGAAAGCGCGGGGCATGCTGGCGGCGAAGCCAAGCACAGCCTGGAAATCGCCTCGGGCGCCATCGCTCTGGCCGGTATCCTGCTGGCGGCGGTGCTGTTCCTCGGCAAGCGTCGTCTGGCCACGGCCATCGCCAACAGCGGTCCGGGTCGTTTCCTGTCTGCATGGTGGTTTGCGGCCTGGGGCTTCGACTGGGTGTATGACGTGCTGTTCGTCAAACCTTACCTGGCGATCAGCCGCCTGCTGCGTGGCGATCCGCTCGACCACACAATCGGCCTGATTCCGCGTCTGGTCAAAGCCGGCAACGGCTTGATGACCCGCACCGAAACCGGTCAGCTCCGTTGGTACGCCGCTTCGATTGCCGCAGGTGCCGTACTGGTACTCGGCGCGATTGTGCTGGTCTGATGAGTCGAACTGACATGAACCTTGCGACTTTGCGAAAGGAATTGAGCCCGTCATGATTCTGCCCTGGCTAATCCTGATCCCCTTCATCGGCGGCCTGCTGTGCTGGCAAGGTGAGCGCTTCGGCCCTACCCTGCCGCGCTGGATTGCGCTGTTGACCATGTCTCTCGAGACGATTCTGGGCCTGTGGGTCTGGAGCACCGGTACATTTACCTACGCTCCAGTTCCGGGCGCCGATCCGACCTGGGCCCTTGAATTCAAGCTCCAGTGGATCCAGCGCTTCGGCATCAGCGTGCACCTGGCGCTCGATGGCCTGTCCCTGCTGATGATTCTGCTGACAGGCCTGCTGGGTATCCTCTCGGTACTCTGCTCGTGGAAAGAGATTCAACGTAACGTCGGCTTCTTCCACCTGAACCTGATGTGGATCCTGGGCGGGGTCGTCGGCGTGTTCCTCGCCATCGACCTGTTCATGTTCTTCTTCTTCTGGGAAATGATGCTGGTGCCGATGTACTTCCTCATCGCGCTCTGGGGTCACAGCTCGGCAGATGGCAAGAAGACGCGGATCTACGCAGCGACCAAGTTCTTCATCTTCACTCAGGCCAGCGGCCTGATCATGTTGGTGGCGATCCTGGGTCTAGTGCTGGTGCACTTCAACCAGACCGGCGTGATCACCTTCGGTTACGCGGACCTGCTGAAAACCAAGCTGTCCCACGGCACCGAATACATCCTGATGCTGGGCTTCTTCATCGCTTTCGCGGTCAAGCTGCCGATCGTGCCGCTGCACTCCTGGTTGCCTGACGCTCACGCCCAGGCGCCGACCGCAGGTTCCGTGGACCTGGCGGGCATCCTGCTGAAGACCGCTGCGTATGGTCTGCTGCGTTTTGCCCTGCCACTGTTCCCGAATGCTTCGGCCGAGTTCGCACCAATCGCGATGGTGCTGGGTCTGATCGGTATCTTCTACGGTGCCTTCCTGGCCTTCGCCCAGACCGACATCAAGCGCCTGATCGCGTTTTCCAGCGTTTCCCACATGGGCTTCGTGCTGATCGGCATCTACTCAGGCAGCCAGCAGGCGTTGCAAGGCGTCGTCGTTCAGATGCTCGCTCACGGTCTGTCGGCTGCCGCGCTGTTTATCCTCAGCGGCCAGCTGTACGAGCGCCTGCACACCCGGGACATGCGCGAAATGGGTGGTCTCTGGAACAAGATCGCGTACCTGCCGGCCATCAGCCTGTTCTTCGCTGCCGCCTCGCTGGGCCTGCCAGGCACCGGTAACTTCGTTGGCGAATTCCTGATCCTGATTGGCAGCTTTGTCAGCTCGCCATGGATCACCGCCATCGCCACCTCCGGCCTGGTGTTCGGTTCTGTCTACTCGCTGATCATGATCCACCGCGCCTACTTCGGCCCGGCCAAATCCGACGCGGTCTATAAAGGCATGGACGGCCGGGAATTGATCATGGTGCTGGGTCTGGCGGTGTTGTTGATTCTGCTGGGCGTGTACCCGCAACCGATCCTCGACACCTCCTCGGCGACCATGCATGGCGTGCAGCAATGGCTCGGCACCGCCTTCACTCAACTCGCTTCGGCCCGGTAAGAGCGCTATGGACCTGACGATTCAACACTTTATTGCGCTGGCGCCGCTGCTGATTACCAGCATCACCATTGTGGTGGTGATGCTGGGCATCGCATGGCGTCGCAATCACTCGCAATCATTCCTGCTGACGGTAGCAGGACTCAACCTGGCTTTGCTTTCCATCTACCCGGCGCTGAAAGTTGCGCCGCTGGTGGTCACGCCATTGCTGCAAATCGACAGCTTCGCCTGCCTCTACATGGGCATCATCCTGGTGTCGACGCTGGCCTGTGTCACTCTGGCCCACGCCTATCTGGGTGAAGGCAAGGCAGGTTACCCGGGCAACCGCGAAGAACTTTACCTGCTGATCCTCATGGCAGCGGCCGGTGGCCTGGTGCTGGTCGCCGCGCAACACCTGGCAAGCCTGTTCATCGGTCTGGAGCTGCTTTCAGTCCCGGTCTACGGCCTGGTGGCTTACGCCTTCTTCAACAAGCGTTCGCTGGAGGGCGGCATCAAGTACATGGTGCTGTCGGCGGCTGGCTCGGCGTTCCTGTTGTTCGGTATGGCGCTCCTGTATGCCGAATCCGGCAGCCTGAGTTTCAGCGAGATCGGCAAGGCCATCGCGGCCACCGGCATGCCAAGCCCGATCGCCAGCCTGGGTCTGGGCATGATGCTGGTGGGTCTGGGCTTCAAGCTGTCGCTGGTGCCGTTCCACTTGTGGACACCGGACGTGTACGAAGGCGCCCCTGCCCCGGTAGCGGCTTTCCTCGCCACAGCCAGCAAGGTCGCGGTGATCGGCGTGCTGGTCCGCCTGTTCCAGATCTCCCCGGCGGCCACCAGTGGTGTGCTGACCGACGTGATGTCGGTTATCGCCGTAGCGTCGATCCTGGTCGGTAACCTGCTGGCCCTGACCCAGAACAACCTCAAGCGTCTGCTGGGTTATTCGTCGATTGCGCACTTCGGTTACCTGATGATCGCGATGGTGGCGAGCAAGGGCATGGCGGTCGAGGCGATCAACGTTTACCTGGTCACCTACGTGCTGACCAGCCTGGGCGCGTTCGGCGTGGTCACGTTGATGTCGTCGCCGTACAGCGGCCGCGATGCCGACGCGATGTTCGAATACCGCGGCCTGTTCTGGCGTCGTCCGTACCTGACGGCGGTGCTGACAGTGATGATGCTGTCGCTGGCAGGCATCCCGCTGACCACGGGCTTCATCGGCAAGTTCTACATCATCGCAACTGGCGTTGAAGCGCACCTGTGGTGGCTGACCGGTTCACTGGTCGTGGGCAGCGCCATCGGCGTTTTCTATTACCTGCGGGTGATGGTAACGCTGTATCTGCAGGACTCGAAGATCCAGCGCCACGACGCCCCGTTCAACTGGGCGCAGCGTGCAGGTGGTGTGATGCTGTTGGGGATTACGCTGTTGGCGTTCTTCTTGGGCGTGTACCCGCAACCGCTGCTGACCCTGGTGGGCCATGCGGGTTTGTGATGATTGAGTGATGCACAAAAAACCCTGCCTTCGAGCAGGGTTTTTTTATGGCTTTGGATTTTAGAGGATCAAGAGCATCTGCCTAACGGCAGATATTTCGCCTTCGGCGAGTTACTTGGAAAAGCACCCCAAGTAACCAAGGGTGCTTGCTCTCGGTTTGGTTCCTCCTTCGTCGGAATACCCTCACTCCGGTCTTGCTCCGTGGGCCCGCGCCGAACGGACATCCATGTCCTGACGGCGCTCTCGCCGCATCCATGCGGCTCGGCACACTGCGCAAAACCTGCGTTCAGCCTGCACCAAAGTCGCGATTGGCGTCGTCTGGACCAACTGCGTATGAAGATCAAAAGCAAAAGGCAAAGGCAAAACCAGATCACAGGCTTCCCGGCTAAAGCCGGTCCCACTAACAGCAGCGCATGCCTCCAGTGATAGTCGAGGCGACCTCTAATGTGGGACCGGCTTTAGCCGGGAAGCTTTTGATCTTGATCTTCATGCGCAGGTAGTCCAGACGACGTCAAATCGCGACTTGGGTGCAGGCTGAATGCAGGTCTCGCGCAGTGGGTCGAGCCGCATGGATGCGGCGAGAGCGCCGTCAGGACATGGATGTCCGTTCGGCGCGGGCCTACGGAGCGGGACCGGAGTGAAGGAACCCCGAGGAACGAGGGGCCTAGCCAGGAGCAGGCCCCCTTGGTTACTTGGGGGGCTTTTCCAAGTAACTCGCCGAAGGCGAAATATCTGCCCCTAGGCAGATGCTTTTAAAGGCTAACCAGGCAATCGAACGGTTTTCTTGTCGCCGGTAAACAACGCCCACGTCGACATAAACAGCGCCGCTACCATCGGCCCGATCACAAACCCGTTCAACCCGAACACCGCCATTCCGCCCAACGTCGAAATCAGAATCAGGTAATCGGGCATCCGCGTGTCCTTGCCCACCAGGATCGGACGCAACACATTATCCACCAGCCCGATCACGAATATCCCGAACAGCCCCAACACCACGCCCTGCCAGATCATCCCGCTGAGCAGGAAATACAGCGCCACCGGCGCCCAGACAATCCCAGCCCCCACCGCCGGCAGCAACGACAGAAACGCCATCATCACCGCCCACAGCAAAGCGCTCGGGATATCCAGCGCCCAGAAAATAAACCCGCCCAGCGCGCCTTGAGTCACCGCTACCACAATGTTGCCCTTCACCGTCGCGCGCACGACACGGGTGAACTTCAACTGCAAGCGGCGCTTCTGCGGCTCGGCCAGCGGAATCGCGATGCGGATCTTGCGTGTCAGCTCTTGGCCATCGCGCAGGAAAAAGAACAGCAAGTACAGCATGATGAAAAAGCTGACGACGAAATCGAACGTGCCCTGCCCAAAGCTGAACGCCTGGGTGGCCAGGTAGTTGCTGCCCTGCATCGCGCTTTTGGCGATCTTGTCGCGCAGGCCGTTGAAGTCCCCCATGCCGAGCCGATCAAGCCAATGCTGCACATAGGGTGGCAACAGGACTTTAAATTCAGCCAGGTACTTGGCAATGTCGAGCTGACCACTTTCCACATTCTTGTAAAGCGTCGCACCCTCTTGAACCATCAACGCCGCGATGACGATCACCGGCAGGATCGCGATGACCAGACAGATCATCAGCGTGCACAAGGACGTCAGGTTGCGCTGCCAGTTGAAGCGAGCCAGAAGGCGGCGTTGCAGCGGCGCAAAGATGATGCCGAGGATCACCGCCCAGAACACTGCGCCGTAGAACGGCAGAAGGATCCAGATGAACGCGATGGTCACCAATACCAATAACAGCAACAGGGTTTTACTTTGTAGCGCGGTTTCGTTCATGTTTCTTCCATGTAATTACACCGCGCCAAGCACACGGTCTGATGCTTAGTCCGCCAATCGCCGCAGGAGTGCCGCACCTGAAGCGCAAGGTCAATGGAGGAAGTGCGGGCAGCGGGCCCCGAGCCTGGCCCGCCACCCCGGCCTAGATTCTGAACTGCCGGACCAACTGGCCAAGGCGCTGATTCAACTCCGTGAGATTGCGCGACGTGGAGGCGCTGTGGCGGGTTTCATCGGCCACGCTTTCGACCGCCACCGCGATCTGGTGAACGCTGCGATTAATCTCTTCCGCCACGGCCGTCTGCTCTTCTGCGGCGCTGGCAATCTGCGCGTTCATGGCGTTGATCGTGCCGATCAGCTGACCGATTTTGTCCAGCGATGCCCCGGCTTCATTAGCCCGGGCGGACGTCCCATCGCCCGCCTCGCTTGAGCGTCGCATCGCCTGCACCGCGCCTTGGGTGCCTTGCTGCAAGCGGTCGATCATGCCCTGGATTTCCTGAGTGCTTTGCTGCGTGCGGCTGGCCAGCGCACGCACTTCGTCGGCCACCACCGCGAACCCGCGGCCCGCTTCCCCGGCACGCGCGGCTTCGATGGCGGCGTTGAGTGCCAGCAGGTTGGTCTGATCGGCGATGGAACGAATTACCCCAAGCACACCGACAATGGACGTCACATCATTTTGCAGGCTGTCCAGCGAGGTGCCGCTGTGACGGATGTCGTTTACCAGCGCGTGAATCTGCTGGATGCTGCCGTCAACCACTCGCTTGGCGGCCTGACCTTCAGCATCGGTTTGCTGCGCCGCGACCGAGGCACCCTGCGCGCTCTTTGCGACTTCCTGGGCCGCAGCCGACATCTGATTGATCGCCGTGGCGACCTGGTCGGTTTCATGGCGCTGACGCTCCATTGCCTGCTCGGAGCGCTGCGCCTGATCGGTCACCTCGCCCACCAGCCCAGTCAGCTGCGCGGTCATCTCGGCAATCTGCCGGACCAGGCCGTGGATCTTGTCGACAAAGCGATTAAACGACCCGGCCAGTTCGCCAAGTTCGTCCTGGGAGGTCACCGCCAGGCGCTGGGTCAGATCGCCCTCTCCGGCGGCGATATCATCGAGGTTGGCTTTCATCAGGCGCAGCGGCCGCAGAATACCGCCCGCGATCCAGAAACCCACCGCTGCGATAATCACCAATACCAGCAGCGTGATGCCAATGATGCTGACGAGCATATTCTGCCGGCGCTCGGACACATTCTTCTGCAGCTCTGCGACTTTGGCATCGATGTTATCCAGGTTGATCGACGACCCAAAGGCCATGTCCCACTTCGGCAGATACTCGGTGTAGCCCAGTTTGGGCACCAGTTCGCTCGACCCGGGCAGCGCGGAGGAATATTCCAGGTAATGAGTACCCGCTTTCGCCACCTCAACCAGGCCGGCATTGACGAAAACGCCTTTTGGATCGCGAACGTCCTTGAAGCTCTTGCCGATGCCGTCGGGGCTATTGCCCTTGAACAGCCGCACCGCCTGCGAGTCGTAGCCGAAGAAGTACCCGTCCTTGGCGTAGTTGACTTGGGAAAGCATTTTGATGACTTGCGCGCGGGCTTCCATGTCACCCGGAGCCGAGGCGTCATACAGCGGTTTGATGGTGCCTAGCGCAACAGCCACATAACTCTGCAACGTGGCTTTGGCCTCCGCGAGCAGGTGCTGGCGGGTTTCCTCGACTTCGCGTTTGCCCTGCTCCCGCAGCATGATGACGGTGCTGGCGCTGATGATCAGTGCGAACACCAACACGGGGAGCACGGCGAGCGAAAGTACTTTGGCTTTGAGATTTAGCCGCATAGAAGTCATGACCCTTTGTTTTTGTGCGTTGAGTCGTTGGGGTTCCTTTACGGTTAACGGCCCGGCGCACAAAAAGTTGAGGTCACGAGGGTTGACGAGCGCTTTCGGTCCCCGGCAGTTGCGGGCTGAGTCGCTCGGGCAGATCGATACGAACTTGCAGCCCACCCAGTGGGCTGTCCAGCAACTGAATGCGCCCGCCCCACGCCTCGACGATGTCCTTGACGATGCCGAGTCCCAGACCGTGGCCGGTCACTTGCTCGTCCAGACGATTGCCACGGCCGATGACTTCATCGCGATGCTGAACAGGGATACCCGGGCCATCGTCGTCGATCAACAGCCAGTAGCCATCAGCGCCTCTGGCGATGGTTAGCCTGACCTCGCTGTCGGCCCACTTGCAGGCGTTGTCCATGACGTTGCCCAACAACTCAAGGATGTCTTCACGGTCCCACGGCAGAAACAGATCCGCAGATATCTCACTGCTCAGTTCCAGATGCTCGCCATGAATCATCCGCAATGTGGAGAACAGCCCGGGGATCTCCGCAGCACAATCAAACCGTGCGCCTGGCAAGGCATCGCCTGACAAGCGCGCTCGATTGAGCTCACGCTCAAGCCGCTGCTGAATGTGCTGCAGCTGATCGCGCAACGTGTCGCGCACGTGCGGGTGGCCCGCCAGCCTGTCGCCTTCGGCCAGGCTCATCAGCACGGCCAGCGGCGTCTTCAGTGCGTGGCCCAGATTGCCAAGGGCGTTGCGCGATCGTTTGAGACTGTCCTCGGTATGGGCCAGCAGATGATTGATCTGCGCAACCAGCGGCTCAAGCTCCACTGGCACTCGCTCATCAAGTTGCGAGCGCTGCCCTTGTTGCAGTTGAAAAATCTGCTCTCTGGCCCTTTCCAGCGGGCGCAAGGCGCGGCGAACCGTGACGCGCTGCAGCACAAGAATCAACACCAGGGCCATCAGTCCCAGCCCGAGACCGATGCGCTGGACCAGTGCGAAACTGTCTCGCACCGGGGTGTAGTCCTGAGCGACGGTGATGGAGATGGTCTGTCCGAACTTGCGGTAATCGGTGTGCAGCAGCAACAGCGATTGATCGGTCTTTTCCAAGGCAAGGTCGGCATGCAGGCCGGGTTGCCCGGGATGCGGCAACTCCAGATCCCACAACGAGCGCGAGCGCCAATGACCGTGTTCCACATCAATTCGAAAATAGTGGCCGGAATAGGGTCGCTGATAGCCGGGCGACAGCCGATGCTCATCGAGCTGCAGGCCGCCGGGGCCGCGCACCAATGCCACTAGCAGCAGCTCGCTCTCATTGCGCAGGCCTGATTCCAGATAACGCTGCAAGCCAACTTCGAAGAGCCACAGGCTGATCTGCGCCAGGACCAGTCCAACAATCAGCAGGACGCTGATCAGGCCCAGACTCAAGCGTCGCTGTATCGACCTCACTCGCCCGTCCCGGCAAAACGATAGCCTTGCCCGCGCCGCGTCTCGACCACGGCCCGACCAAGCTTGCGGCGCAAATGATTGACGTGGACCTCGATTACGTTCGAGTCCCGCTCGTTCTCGCCGTCATAAAGATGCTCGGCCAGATGACTTTTGGAGAGAATCTGTCCGGGATGCAGCATGAAATAACGCAGCAGACGAAACTCTGCAGCAGTGAGCTGGACTTCCTCCTCCCCGCGACTGACGCACTGGCGCCCTTCATCCAGGTGCAAGCCAGCGGATTCGAGCTTCGGCTGATTGGCCAGACCTCGGACACGGCGAAGCAGCGCCTGTATGCGCAGCTGCAGTTCTTCGGGGTGAAAGGGTTTGGTCAGATAGTCGTCAGCGCCGGCCTTGAGACCTTCGATACGTTCGGCCCAGGAGGCCCGCGCCGTCAGGATGAGTACGGGGGTGGACAGCCCGGCCGCGCGCCACTTCTGCAGCACCTCAAGCCCGGGAACGCCTGGCAGGCCGAGGTCAAGCACGATCAGGTCGTAAGGCTCTGTGGCGCCTTGATGAATAGCGTCGCGGCCGTCGGTCAGCCAGTCGATCGCATAGCCCTGCCGGCCCAGCGTACTGATGAGCTCGTCCGCCAGGGGGACGTGATCCTCAACCAATAACAAACGCATCAATCGTCTTCCTTGTCTTGCAACAGGCGGCTGTCACCGGCATCAAATTTGAGTTCGCGCACAACATGATCGGCGGTGAGAAGCTCGATCTCGTACACCAACACGCCGTGCTTTTCTTCAAGTTCGGCTTCAAGCAGCTTGGAGCCGGGGTAACGTCCCAGTGCCTGATCGATGAACTGCTCAAGCGGCAGAATCACACCTCTCCTGCGCAGCTCAAGCACCTCGTCCTGATTCAGGTCCCGAGCCAGGCACGCGACGCTTGGGGCGACCGCACAGGCGGCCACAAGACAGTAAACGAAACGCTTGGCGGGACGCTTACTGGCGATCATCAGGCGTCCTGGTGGTCTTTGAGTATCTGGCCGCTGACGGCATCGACTTCAACGTCCCACTCCACACCTTGAGCATCTCGCAGTTCGATCTGGTAAACGTACTTGCCATATTCCTGTTCCAGCTCGGTGTCCGTGATAGTGGATTTCGGGTGCTTGGCCAAAGCGACGGCGTTGAGCTTTTCAAAGGATTGAATAGTACCTGCATCCCGCAGTTTCAGCGCCTCGTCAGGACCAAGGTCTCGAGCCTGGACGTAACCTGCTGTGAAAGTGAATGCGGTGGCAGCGATGAAGGCAGTCAGAATTTTCATGGTGAATCTCCGTTGGGTTCTGGTTGGTTACGGAGCCCACCATAAACGCGCGAACTTAATTGAAGCTGAATTTATCTGGCTACGTGCCACTACCCTATCTACCGTCAGTCGATGAAAGCGGGATCCACGGTATTATTCGCCCCAGTCCGACCCCGGAGGGGCCATGAGCAACATTCACATCAAACATCCTTCATTGACTATCAAGGCCGGCAGGCGCGCAATGACGCGGATCAGGGAGCAAGGCCTGTCGCCGATTGACGTTGGCATTATCCCTGGCGCGGCGGGAGGCCCGAAAGCACTGGGCATTCAGGGCCTGGATCTGGCGCTGTTTGGCGAATGGCTCCCCCGAGCTCAACGGGAGCGATCATTGATTGGTGCTTCCATCGGTTCGTGGCGCTTTGCAAGCGCATGCCTGCCGGACCCCGTTGCAGGTCTTCAGCGACTTGGGCGTTTGTACACCGAGCAGAGCTTCGCCAAAGGCGTAACGATGGCGCAGGTCTCCCGCAGCTGTGTGACGATGCTCGATGCGCTTTTGCAGGCGGATGACGCACACGTCCTGGCGAATCCCCATTACCGTCTCAACGTAATGATCGTCAAAAGCCGGGGCTTGCTTGCCCGGGATCATCGCGCAGGGTTGAGTCTGGGACTGGGGGCCGTCATCGCTGACAACCTGATCGGGCGCGCGCGCCTGTCACGGCATTTCGAGCGGCTGATCATGCACGACCCGCGCCTTGCCCCTCCCCTCCTGCCATTGACTGATTTCCCATCCCGATGCTTGCCACTGGACACATCGAACCTGCGCCAGGCATTGCTGGCGTCAGGCTTCATTCCGATGGTCATGGAGGGCGTTCCAGAGATACCCGGTATCGGCGCAGGAATGTTCCGGGATGGCGGCCTGCTCGACTACCACTTGGATCTTCCATACAGCGGAAGCGACATCGTGCTGTATCCGCATTTCACCGACAAAATCATCCCTGGCTGGTTTGACAAGACACTGCCCTGGCGCAGAGGCGATCAGACTCGGCTTCAAGACGTCGTGCTGCTCGCGCCCTCCAAGGCGTATCTGGCCACGCTGCCCTACGGCAAGCTGCCTGATCGAAGCGACTTTAAACGGTTCGTAGGCAGGGATGCGGATCGCCAATGGTACTGGCGTGCTGCAATGGAAAGCAGTCAGCGGCTGGGGGACGAATTTCTTGAACTCGTTGACACGGGCCGTCTCGCCCAACGACTGGAGCCTCTGGTTTAACCACGCGGCCAGGTCTGCCTGTCACTCGCTAAACCATTACTGATAAACTCGCCGCTTGCATTTATCGCGCTGGCGATCGCCACTTCTCAAGGCTTATATCACCGTGGAAATTTTTAAAGAGTTTACGTTCGAGTCCGCCCACCGGCTACCTCACGTGCCTGATGGGCACAAGTGCGGACGTCTGCACGGTCACTCCTTTCGTATAGCGATCTACCTACAGGGCGAACCCGATCCCCATACCGGATGGATTCGCGATTTCTCTGAGATCAAAACAATCTTCAAGCCTCTGTATGAGCGCCTGGACCACAACTACCTCAACGACATTCCCGGCCTGGAAAACCCGACCAGTGAAGTGTTGGTGAAGTGGATTTGGAAAGAATTGAAACCACTGCTGCCAGAGCTGTCCGCTATACGGATTCATGAGACATGCACCAGCGGGTGCGTGTATCGCGGTGACTGACCATTGCTGGCAGAAGAAAAGACCACCCTATCGGGTGGTTTTTTTTGGACCGTGACTTAGCAGCTTTTTCACGCGCAAAAACAAAACCCCATCTGCTTTCGCAGATGGGGTTTCGGAATTTAATCTTGACGATGACCTACTCTCACATGGGGAAACCCCACACTACCATCGGCGATGCATCGTTTCACTGCTGAGTTCGGGATGGGATCAGGTGGTTCCAACGCTCTATGGTCGTCAAGAAATTCGGGTACTGACTCGTCCTCTCGAACGCTTCAGCAAATCGGGTATGTGATCAAGGTGCAGCTTGTGTGTTCGCAAACTTTCGTCTTCATGCGTCTTCACACACCGCAATCTGCTGTCTCTCTGCAGATTGCTTGGGTGTTATATGGTCAAGCCTCACGGGCAATTAGTATTGGTTAGCTCAACGCCTCACAGCGCTTACACACCCAACCTATCAACGTCGTAGTCTTCGACGGCCCTTCAGGGAACTCAAGGTTCCAGTGAGATCTCATCTTGAGGCAAGTTTCCCGCTTAGATGCTTTCAGCGGTTATCTTTTCCGAACATAGCTACCCGGCAATGCCACTGGCGTGACAACCGGAACACCAGAGGTTCGTCCACTCCGGTCCTCTCGTACTAGGAGCAGCCCCTCTCAAATCTCAAACGTCCACGGCAGATAGGGACCGAACTGTCTCACGACGTTCTAAACCCAGCTCGCGTACCACTTTAAATGGCGAACAGCCATACCCTTGGGACCGGCTTCAGCCCCAGGATGTGATGAGCCGACATCGAGGTGCCAAACACCGCCGTCGATATGAACTCTTGGGCGGTATCAGCCTGTTATCCCCGGAGTACCTTTTATCCGTTGAGCGATGGCCCTTCCATACAGAACCACCGGATCACTAAGACCTACTTTCGTACCTGCTCGACGTGTCTGTCTCGCAGTCAAGCGCGCTTTTGCCTTTATACTCTACGACCGATTTCCGACCGGTCTGAGCGCACCTTCGTACTCCTCCGTTACTCTTTAGGAGGAGACCGCCCCAGTCAAACTACCCACCATACACTGTCCTCGATCCGGATAACGGACCTGAGTTAGAACCTCAAAGTTGCCAGGGTGGTATTTCAAGGTTGGCTCCACGCAGACTGGCGTCCACGCTTCAAAGCCTCCCACCTATCCTACACAAGCAAATTCAAAGTCCAGTGCAAAGCTATAGTAAAGGTTCACGGGGTCTTTCCGTCTAGCCGCGGATACACTGCATCTTCACAGCGATTTCAATTTCACTGAGTCTCGGGTGGAGACAGCGCCGCCATCGTTACGCCATTCGTGCAGGTCGGAACTTACCCGACAAGGAATTTCGCTACCTTAGGACCGTTATAGTTACGGCCGCCGTTTACCGGGGCTTCGATCAAGAGCTTCGCGTTAGCTAACCCCATCAATTAACCTTCCGGCACCGGGCAGGCGTCACACCCTATACGTCCACTTTCGTGTTTGCAGAGTGCTGTGTTTTTAATAAACAGTCGCAGCGGCCTGGTATCTTCGACCGGCATGAGCTTACGGAGCAAGTCCTTCACCCTCACCGGCGCACCTTCTCCCGAAGTTACGGTGCCATTTTGCCTAGTTCCTTCACCCGAGTTCTCTCAAGCGCCTTGGTATTCTCTACCCAACCACCTGTGTCGGTTTGGGGTACGGTTCCTGGTTACCTGAAGCTTAGAAGCTTTTCTTGGAAGCATGGCATCAACCACTTCGTGTCCTAAAGGACACTCGTCATCAGCTCTCGGCCTTGAAACCCCGGATTTACCTAAGATTTCAGCCTACCACCTTAAACCTGGACAACCAACGCCAGGCTGGCCTAGCCTTCTCCGTCCCTCCATCGCAATAACCAGAAGTACAGGAATATTAACCTGTTTTCCATCGACTACGCTTTTCAGCCTCGCCTTAGGGACCGACTAACCCTGCGTCGATTAACGTTGCGCAGGAAACCTTGGTCTTTCGGCGTGGGTGTTTTTCACACCCATTGTCGTTACTCATGTCAGCA